>NZ_JIAN01000001.1 GCF_000688475.1 Cellulomonas sp. URHE0023
ACCCGCAGGCTCCGGTGCACGACCCAGCACCTCGTTGTACGCCTTCGACACCCGCAACGCGATGTACTCATCGCTACGCGTCAACGCAGCCACCAGCGCAGGCTGACCCGTCCCCGACAACAACGCCGCCGACCAACCCTGCAGACCCGTCGGATCCGGACCACGACCCAACAGATCCATGTACATCGCCCGCACCACCGACTGAGCCTCCGCCGGAGAGTCCCAGCTGATGCTGAACCAGTCGCTGCGCAGCCCGAGTGCGACCCGCACCTGGTTACCGGTGAGCGTCTTGGTCACACCGGCGTTGTCGACGACTCTGACGGAGAGCACTCGCCCGCCCTCAGCACCGAGCCCGTTCCGCTGCGTCACCGAGATCGACCGGATGGAGCTGACACCCAGGCCAGAGGCGACGGTGCCCACGGGGATGGTGCTGATCCAGTTTCGGTTCGGGTTCTGCCCGGTGGCGTCGCCGTCGTCCACGACCGCCGGGAACGTGCCGCCGGCTGTGTAGCCGCCCGTGGACGAGCTGAACTCGGCGCGAGCGATCGCACCGCCCGGCATCGCGAGCGCCACGCCTGCCGTTCCCTGCACTGCGGCGTTGGTGCGCGCGTCCTCGAGGGTCTTGACCACCCCGGTGCTGTACGGCCTCTCGATCGCGCCGCCGTACACCTGGCAGGACTCGGAGTCGCAGATGCTCGCGCCGCTCGTGCGGCCGCCGTACGCGAGGGCGTAGCTGCGCGCGGCCACGGCCTGAGCCATGAGCGCCTGCATGCCGCGGCCACCGCCTGCGTCTCCCCACGACGCGGGCGACTCGCGCGGGAGCACGCCGCGAAGGTAGTCCTCGGTGCTCACGTCGTTGAACGTGTAGTGGGTGCCACCCGCGTCGACCACGCGGAGCGATCCGCGGTAGGTCGTCGTCTTGGTCGACTCGCACACGGTCGGCATGCCGTCGGTGTCGGTGATGGTCAGCCCCGAGCCGACGCTCGGGTTCAGCACCGACCACGGACCGGCACAGCCGGGCGCAGTGAACACCGTGAACACGCCTGACCCCGCCTTGCGGACCAGGACGGCTCCCGCGCCGATCGCGGAACCATTGACCGCCAGACCGTCACCCATCGCGATGGTGTCCGCGCCCGTGTCCCGGGTGAGCTCGACCGAGATCATGGGGTTGCCGACGCCCTGCAGGGTCGTGTTCGAGTAGTAGTGGCCCAGGATCGCCTGGTAGGACCAGCCCTGGTCCACGGCGTACCCGTACGCGCCGTACTGGCCCATGCCACGGCCGTGGCCGTACCCGTGGCCGGAGAACGTGACGGAGTCTCCCGCCGCAGCGGCGACCGGACCCACCGTCGGCAGCGTCGTCGCGTCCGAGGGGGAAGCGAGCCCGATGACGAAGAGGAGTGTGAGCGCACAGGACCACGCGCCCGCCCGACTCGATCGGCGACTAGCCATGACTGTTCCCCCTGCTCGGCACTGATGATCCCGCGACATTCCACCACGGACAGGGCCCGTCAGTCCGCGCGTCGACCGAAGCCACCCGCACGATCACCCCTTTGAGCGCGCCGGAACGGCTCAGCAGTCGTCGGGCGCGAACCACCGCCGTTCACCCAGCCGGTAAGATTCGAGGCCGGTCGGCGCCCGCGACGGCGCCGCCGGGACAAGGGAGCAGATGACGAACGACAACGCTGTGCGCGAAGCAGGCCTCGCCGAGCGCGAATCGCGCCTAAGTGCGGAGCCACTACGCTCGGCAGGCCCTCGCGCCGGCTTCGTCACCGGAACGTGGCACTCCGTCCGCGACGTGTTTAGTCACTCCGAGCTGCTCAACCTGCTGGTTCGTCGCGAGCTCAAGGCCCGGTACAAGGACAGCGTCCTTGGATTCTTCTGGAGCCTCGCCCGTCCCCTCGCCCTGCTGCTCACGTACTACGTAGCGCTGGGAAAGTTCCTCGAGGCCGAACGCAGCATCCCGTCATTCGCCATCTTCGTCTTCACCGGCCTGACGGCCTGGCAGCTGTTCTCGGACATCGTGATCAACTCAACCTCGTCGATCGTGAACAACTCCGGCCTCATCAAGAAGGTCTACGTCCCGCGCGAGGTGTTTCCCCTCAGCAGTGTTGGTGCAGCACTCTTCAACTTCTGGATCCAGATACTGATCCTCCTCGCTGCCACGGCCGCCGCGAAGCAGTTCCCGACCGGTGACCGCTGGGTCTACTTTCCGCTCTCCTTGGCCGTGCTGGTGGTCTTCGGGACCGCATTAGGTCTCCTTCTCGCCGCGATCAACGTCTACCTGCGCGACGTGCAGTACTTGACCGAAATCCTGATCATGATCCTGTTCTGGCTGTCGCCGATCGTCTACTCGTGGGAACTGGTCCAGCGAGCCTTGGACGGTACGTTCTGGGAGCAGTTGTACCTTGCGAACCCGATGACGCTGGTCGTCCTTGGCTTTCAACGAACCTTCTGGGTCGCGGGTGACGGGCAGGCATATCCGGACGACCTCATCGCTCGCCTGGCGATTACGCTCGGTGTCTCGTTCGTCCTGCTCTGGTTTAGCCAGCGCGTCTTCTCGCGCCTGCAGAGCAACTTTGCTCAGGAGCTGTGATGTCCACACCAGTCATCGAGGTCACCGACCTCTCGAAGCGATTCGTCATCCGCAAGGAGAAGTCGCTCAAGGAGCGCCTGGTCAACTTCGGCCGCTCGAACCAGCACAAGGACGACTTCTGGGCACTGCGCGACATCGACCTGTCGATCAGCTCCGGCAGTACCGTCGGTCTCATCGGGCCGAACGGATCAGGCAAGAGCACGCTGCTCAAGATGATCGGCGGCATCTTGCAGCCGACCACCGGCGAGGTGCGGCTTCGCGGCCGGCTCGCAGCGCTCCTTGAGCTCGGTGCGGGGTTCCATCCCGACCTCACCGGCCGTGAGAACGTCTACCTCAACGCCTCGATCCTCGGGCTGTCCCGAGTGCAGACCGATCAGCACTTCGATGCGATCGTCGACTTCTCGGGCATCGAGAGGTTCATCGACACGCAGGTCAAGTTCTACTCGTCGGGCATGTACGTCCGGCTGGCGTTCGCGGTCGCCGTGCACGTCGACCCGGACATCCTCTTGGTCGACGAGGTCCTCGCCGTCGGAGACGAGCCGTTCCAGCGCAAGTGCATGGACCGCATTCGCGGGTTCCAGCACGACGGGCGGACGATCGTCCTAGTGACCCACTCGCTGGATACCGTCGCCGATCTGTGTGACCGTGCGATCGTCCTGGAGAGCGGTCGCGTGATCGCCGACGGTGAGCCCCGCGACTCTCTGCGCACGCTTCGCTCCGAGTTCGAGCAGACGCGCCAGGAGGACCTGGAGCGGCTCCGCGTGAAGGTGCAGGCGGAGGACGCTCGACCGGAGCTTGTCGTCGTGGAGTCCGTGGTCGCCCTCGGGCCGAGCGGTCTTCCGGTCGAGAGCGTCTCGCCCGGCGACCCGCTCACCGTGGAGATGACGATCCGTGCCAGTGAGCCGTTCGACGAGGGCGTGCTGGGTGTGGGGATCGAGTCGAGCCTCGGCGTCTCGGTGTTCGGCACCAACACGAAGCTATTGGGAGTTCGCGTGCCGACCGTGCATGGCACCGCGAAGTACCGGTTCCAGTTCAGCGACCTCGCGCTCGGCGAGGGCTCGTACACGCTGCACGGCGCCGTCGCGTCGGCCTCGGGGACCGAGCTGCATCGCCTCAGCCAAGGTGCGCACATCGAGGTGAAGGGCGACGGTCGGACGGTCGGCTATCTGTCCGCGGCCGCCAGCTTCGCCACCCACTGAGCCCCCTCGTTCTACCGACCGCTCGCAACGAAAGGGATCGGCCTACTCCTGGAAGTACGGAGTGGGCCGATCCTTTTCGTTTGACGACGCCGGGTGGGCTGGTCGATCAGGGGTACAGGGCGATCGCGCGCGCGCGGTATTCCAGGCTGCCCGCGATACCCACCCGCACAGCACCCTCACCCA
>NZ_JIAN01000002.1 GCF_000688475.1 Cellulomonas sp. URHE0023
CCCTTCGGGAGGCCACGCCATTTCGTCTACGGGGGTCACACCCTCTGTGCCGGGCCTTTCAATGCCCTTCGACTATGACGCGACTTTCTGACTCCCTGCTGATTCGGCAGAACCAGCTGAAAGGTCCCACAACCCCGTATACGCAACGCCTGCCGGCTTGAACACGTACACGGTTTGGCCTGATCCGCTTTCGCTCGCCACTACTCACGGAATATCTCTTCCTGGCGGTACTGAGATGTTTCACTTCCCGCCGTTCCCTCCACACACCCTATATATTCAGGTGCGGGTCACACGACATGACTCGTGCGGGGTTTCCCCATTCGGACATCCTCGGATCACGGTTCGTTTGCCAACTCCCCGAGGCTTATCGCAGGCTACAACGTCCTTCTTCGGCTCCTAGTGCCAAGGCATCCACCCTGTGCCCTTATAAACTTGACCACAAAGATCATTCAAAAAGATGCTCGCGTCCACTGTGCAGTTCTCAAGCTACGACCGGCTCTGACACCCTCACCCCAGCGCCTACCCCCACCACCAACACCCAACAAGGTGCCGATCGCGCAAGCGGTTCGACCGAGCGGTACCAGCCCGCAGTCCCTCGCACCCACCCCACACCCGAAGGCATGACGCAGATCCGTAGCGACCCCGAGGACCACAACCTTCCGGCTGTTCCCTCAGGACCCAACAGCGTGCCCAGCCGACCCCCAACCCCAGCAGCCACCGTTCCCACCCGAACCCCGAAAGGTTGCGGCGTACTAGGCGCCACCAGCTCGAAAGCCGGCCATAGTCGATGTTCCACCCTCGAGCACCGTCCCCCACTCGTTCGGCAGGGACAACGGGCCTGGACACCACAGCCACCCCATGACAGGACAACCTGATGCCAGATGCTCCTTAGAAAGGAGGTGATCCAGCCGCACCTTCCGGTACGGCTACCTTGTTACGACTTAGTCCCAATCGCCAGTCCCACCTTCGACAGCTCCCTCTCTTACGAGTTGGGCCACTGGCTTCGGGTGTTACCGACTTTCGTGACTTGACGGGCGGTGTGTACAAGGCCCGGGAACGTATTCACCGCAGCGTTGCTGATCTGCGATTACTAGCGACTCCGACTTCATGGGGTCGAGTTGCAGACCCCAATCCGAACTGAGACCGGCTTTTTGGGATTCGCTCCACCTCGCGGTATCGCAGCCCTTTGTACCGGCCATTGTAGCATGCGTGAAGCCCAAGACATAAGGGGCATGATGATTTGACGTCATCCCCACCTTCCTCCGAGTTGACCCCGGCAGTCTCCCATGAGTCCCCGGCATAACCCGCTGGCAACATGGGACGAGGGTTGCGCTCGTTGCGGGACTTAACCCAACATCTCACGACACGAGCTGACGACAACCATGCACCACCTGTACACCGACCTTGCGGGGAGCACATCTCTGCACTTTTCCGGTGTATGTCAAGCCTTGGTAAGGTTCTTCGCGTTGCATCGAATTAATCCGCATGCTCCGCCGCTTGTGCGGGCCCCCGTCAATTTCTTTGAGTTTTAGCCTTGCGGCCGTACTCCCCAGGCGGGGCACTTAATGCGTTTGCTGCGGCACGGAACTCGTGGAATGAGCCCCACACCTAGTGCCCAACGTTTACGGCATGGACTACCAGGGTATCTAATCCTGTTCGCTCCCCATGCTTTCGCTCCTCAGCGTCAGTTGCGGCCCAGTGACCTGCCTTCGCCATCGGTGTTCCTCCTGATATCTGCGCATTCCACCGCTACACCAGGAATTCCAGTCACCCCTACCGCACTCTAGTCTGCCCGTACCCACTGCAAGCCCAAGGTTGAGCCTTAGGTTTTCACAGCAGACGCGACAAACCGCCTACGAGCTCTTTACGCCCAATAATTCCGGACAACGCTTGCGCCCTACGTATTACCGCGGCTGCTGGCACGTAGTTAGCCGGCGCTTCTTCTGCAGGTACCGTCACTTGCGCTTCTTCCCTGCTGAAAGAGGTTTACAACCCGAAGGCCGTCATCCCTCACGCGGCGTCGCTGCATCAGGCTTGCGCCCATTGTGCAATATTCCCCACTGCTGCCTCCCGTAGGAGTCTGGGCCGTGTCTCAGTCCCAGTGTGGCCGGTCGCCCTCTCAGGCCGGCTACCCGTCGTCGCCTTGGTGGGCCACTACCCCACCAACAAGCTGATAGGCCGCGAGCCCATCCTTCACCGATAAATCTTTCCAGACGCGACACATGCGTGTACGTCTCATATCCGGTATTAGCCACCGTTTCCCGTGGTTATCCCAGAGTGAAGGGCAGGTTGCTCACGTGTTACTCACCCGTTCGCCACTGATCAGACCAGCAAGCTGG
>NZ_JIAN01000003.1 GCF_000688475.1 Cellulomonas sp. URHE0023
CACCGCCGTTTACTGGGGCTTAAATTCTGAGCTTCGCCTTGCGGCTGACCCGTCCTCTTAACCTTCCAGCACCGGGCAGGCGTCAGTCCGTATACATCGTCTTGCGACTTCGCACGGACCTGTGTTTTTAGTAAACAGTCGCTTCTCCCTGGTCTCTGCGGCCCTTCACGCTAACCGAGCAAGTCGGATCACGCTTCAGGCCCCCCTTCTCCCGAAGTTACGGGGGCATTTTGCCGAGTTCCTTAACCACGATTCTCTCGATCGCCTTGGTATTCTCTACCTGACCACCTGAGTCGGTTTGGGGTACGGGCGGCTAGAACCTCGCGTCGAGGCTTTTCTTGGCAGCATAGGATCACCGAATTCCCGCATTCGCGGTCACTGTCAGCTCTCAGGCTATATGAGGTGCGGATTTGCCTACACCTCGCCCTACGACCTTAGACGTGGACTACCATCGCCACGCTCGGCTACCTTCCTGCGTCACCCCTGTTAATACGCTTACCTACTACCGGTTCGGGTCTCGCGCTCCACACCACGGTGTCCCCGAAGGGACGATGTGGTGTCTCGGGCGTTTAGCATCACCGGGCTCGGTATGGGCGGTTCTTCGCCGGTACGGGAATATCAACCCGTTGTCCATCGACTACGCCTGTCGGCCTCGCCTTAGGTCCCGACTTACCCAGGGCGGATTAGCCTGGCCCTGGAACCCTTGGTCATTCGGCGGACGGGTTTCTCACCCGTCATTCGCTACTCATGCCTGCATTCTCACTCGTGTAGCGTCCACCGCTGGGTTACCCCGCGACTTCACTCGCCACACGACGCTCCCCTACCCATCCACACGCCTGAACCACGAAGGCTTAGCGCTTGTGTGAATGCCACAGCTTCGGCGGTATACTTGAGCCCCGCTACATTGTCGGCGCGGAATCACTTGACCAGTGAGCTATTACGCACTCTTTCAAGGGTGGCTGCTTCTAAGCCAACCTCCTGGTTGTCTGTGCAACTCCACATCCTTTCCCACTTAGCATACGCTTAGGGGCCTTAGCTGGTGGTCTGGGCTGTTTCCCTCTCGACTACGGAGCTTATCCCCCGCAGTCTCACTGCCACGCTCTGGCTTACCGGCATTCGGAGTTTGGCTAACGTCAGTAACCTGGTGGGGCCCATCGGCTATCCAGTAGCTCTACCTCCGGCAAGAAACACGTGACGCTGCACCTAAATGCATTTCGGGGAGAACCAGCTATCACGGAGTTTGATTGGCCTTTCACCCCTAACCACAGGTCATCCCCCAGGTTTTCAACCCTGGTGGGTTCGGTCCTCCACGCGGTCTTACCCGCGCTTCAACCTGCCCATGGCTAGATCACTCCGCTTCGGGTCTAGAGCACGCGACTGAGACGCCCTATTCGGACTCGCTTTCGCTACGGCTTCCCCACACGGGTTAACCTCGCCACGTACCACTAACTCGCAGGCTCATTCTTCAAAAGGCACGCTGTCACCCCTGCTAGGGAGGCTCCAACGGATTGTAGGCACACGGTTTCAGGTACTATTTCACTCCCCTCCCGGGGTACTTTTCACCTTTCCCTCACGGTACTTGTCCGCTATCGGTCACTAGGTAGTATTTAGGCTTACACAGTGGTCTGTGCAGATTCACTCCAGGTTTCTCGGGCCCGGAGCTACTTGGGATCCCCTTCGGGAGGCCACGCCATTTCGTCTACGGGGGTCACACCCTCTGTGCCGGGCCTTTCAATGCCCTTCGACTATGACGCGACTTTCTGACTCCCTGCTGATTCGGCAGAACCAGCTGAAAGGTCCCACAACCCCGTATACGCAACGCCTGCCGGCTTGAACACGTACACGGTTTGGCCTGATCCGCTTTCGCTCGCCACTACTCACGGAATATCTCTTCCTGGC
>NZ_JIAN01000004.1 GCF_000688475.1 Cellulomonas sp. URHE0023
GCACAGTGGACGCGTAGCACATTGACTTGAATGAATGTGATGAAGTTGTCGGCTTATTAGTACCGGTCAGCTGCGAGGGTCGTTAGTCCCCTCTTCCACATCCGGCCTATCTACCCAGTGGTCTAGCTGGGAGCCTCTCGGGGATCAAGTCCCCATGGAAACCTCATCTTGAAGCAGGCTTCCCGCTTAGATGCTTTCAGCGGTTATCCCTTCCGAACGTAGCCAACCAGCCGTGCTCCTGGCGGAACAACTGGCACACCAGAGGTTCGTCCGTCCCGGTCCTCTCGTACTAGGGACAGCCCTTCTCAAGTTTCCTGCGCGCGCAGCGGATAGGGACCGAACTGTCTCACGACGTTCTAAACCCAGCTCGCGTACCGCTTTAATGGGCGAACAGCCCAACCCTTGGGACCTACTCCAGCCCCAGGATGCGACGAGCCGACATCGAGGTGCCAAACCATGCCGTCGATATGGACTCTTGGGCAAGATCAGCCTGTTATCCCCGGGGTACCTTTTATCCGTTGAGCGACGGCGCTTCCACAAGCCACCGCCGGATCACTAGTTCCGACTTTCGTCCCTGCTCGACCTGTCAGTCTCACAGTCAAGCTCCCTTGTGCACTTGCACTCGCCACCTGATTGCCAACCAGGCTGAGGGAACCTTTGAGCGCCTCCGTTACATTTTAGGAGGCAACCGCCCCAGTTAAACTACCCACCAGGCACTGTCCCTAGTCCGGATCACGGACCGAGGTTAGATATCCAGAGCGACCAGAGTGGTATTTCAACGTTGACTCCACCGACACTGGCGTGCCGGCTTCACAGTCTCCCACCTATCCTACACAAGCCGCACCGAACACCAATACCAAGCTATAGTAAAGGTCCCGGGGTCTTTCCGTCCTGCTGCGCGTAACGAGCATCTTTACTCGTAGTGCAATTTCGCCGAGTTCGCGGTTGAGACAGCGGAGAAGTCGTTACGCCATTCGTGCAGGTCGGAACTTACCCGACAAGGAATTTCGCTACCTTAGGATGGTTATAGTTACCACCGCCGTTTACTGGGGCTTAAATTCTGAGCTTCGCCTTGCGGCTGACCCGTCCTCTTAACCTTCCAGCACCGGGCAGGCGTCAGTCCGTATACATCGTCTTGCGACTTCGCACGGACCTGTGTTTTTAGTAAACAGTCGCTTCTCCCTGGTCTCTGCGGCCCTTCACGCTAACCGAGCAAGTCGGATCACGCTTCAGGCCCCCCTTCTCCCGAAGTTACGGGG
>NZ_JIAN01000005.1 GCF_000688475.1 Cellulomonas sp. URHE0023
GGCGAGCAGCACGTTCGTCCAACCCTCCAGACCCGACGGGTCCGGACCCCGACCCAGGAACGTCTGGTAGTAGCCACCAGCGCGGATCGCCGCAGCCTCGAAAGACCACCAGATCGAGTCCACCACCCAGGCCCGGCCCTTCGACGAGACCTGCGCCACCCACGACGCGACCTCAGCATCAGAGGCCCCCCGGTGCAGCATCGTCGTGTACAGCCGCTGGACATACCCCTGCCACGTCCCACCGGACGCCGTGAAGTACTCGTCCGAGTCGTAGAACCGCCGCTGCACGTCATCGACCGTGCCGTACCCCGCACGGATCTGCTCCAACCACGCCTTCGCACCCGCAGGCTCCGGTGCACGACCCAGCACCTCGTTGTACGCCTTCGACACCCGCAACGCGATGTACTCATCGCTACGCGTCAACGCAGCCACCAACGCAGGCTGACCCGTCCCCGACAACAACGCCGCAGACCAACCCTGCAGACCCGTCGGATCCGGACCACGGCCCAACAGATCCATGTACATCGCCCGCACCACCGACTGAGCCTCCGCGTACTGCCGGCTGTCGTAGTTGTTGGTGGCCATGGACCGGATCTGCGGAAGGACCGCGTATCCCCCGTTCCCGGGGCACGCGGTGTAGGCGACGTCCCGGTGCCCGAAGACCCGGGGAAGGGTCACCGTCTGGTTCTGGAAGCGGGAGTTCTCCCCCACCCCGGTCGCGTACTGCATCGTCCCGCTCGGGTTCACGTTGTATGCCGAGAGCCGCCAGCCGATGATCCGCGCGACGGTGTCCACCGTGGCGGGCGGCGGAGCCGCGTCGTACGTCCCGAGCATCGCGACGCCGACCGTTCCGGTGTTGAAGCCGCCCGCGTGCACCCCGATGACAGGTGAGTCGAGGCTGTGCGCGCGCCCCTCGTAGAGGTTTCCCCACTTGTCGACGATGAAGTTGTAGCCGATGTCGCACCACCCGCGCCCATCGATGTGGTAGCGCTGGTCGTTGCGGATCTGCTGGGCCGCCTCCGCGACGGTGTTGTAGCTGTTGGATCCGGCTGTGTGGTGGACCGCAGCGCCGACGAGGCTGGAGGCGACGTCGGGCGTGCACACCGGAGCGGCAGCACCCCATTGGTCACGCGTGATCACGGCCGGCGGCGCCCCGGCCGTCACGAGCGCAGCCGACGAGATCACCGGCTGCTCGTCCACCGACGCCCGTGCCGACGCCGGAGTCGAGAAGACGGCGGACTGCACGGACGCCCGAGCCGCCCCGTTCAGCCGAGCCGAGTCGATCGAGGCCGACGGCTTCGGCCCGGCAGAGCCAGCGTCCTCGCCGGACCCGACCAGGACTACGTTCAGGTCCGACGACGGCGACGTCGGGGAGTCGGCACCGAACGACAGCTGCAGTGCGTCCGCGTCGCCGAACCACAGGGGGTGGGTCCCGCCCCGGGTCGATCGCTGCGCATCGGACGTTCCGGGATCGGGAGCCGACTCCTCGGTCTCCAGGGCCTGCCACGCACCCCACGAGCCATCGTCGTCCCGCCAACGGACCTCCGCGTCGAGCTGGTCGACCGCCGTGCCCGCGTCAGGCGCCCAGGTGATGCCGACGGTCTGATAGCCCTCGGCCTCGATCGTCTCGGTGACCACGCGGTCGCCGTCGACCTGGTCCGCAGTGAGGGCATCCTCGGGCACCGAGCTCGGTGCCTCCACGACACCCTCGTCGGTCACCGTCGGGACCACCAGCGGGATCTCGTCGAAGGCGTCCTCACCATCCGGTGCGCCCGAGGGTTCGTCGGTAGCGACGGCGGTCGCTCGCGGTGGCCCCTCGGCAGACGGCAGCGCGGCGGGCAGGCCCACGGCGAGGACAACGGCGATCACGAGCTGCGGAAGCATAGGGGTGTCCTGACATCGACGGCGCTGCGGTACTCGAGTGTTTGTCGATGCCGCTCATGGATCAAGCACCGCCACGCCCAACCGATGTGAAGGTTCTCTGCTGGATCGGCCCCGAAGACGTCGATCATAGACCGTCGTGCTGGGCGGGTAGGCTGTGGCGGCTTCTCACCCCGTCCCTGGAGGTTCGCTCTCGTGCGACTGCTCGTCACCGGCGGCGCCGGCTTCATCGGCTCGAACTTCGTCCACCAGACGGTCCGCGACCGCCCGGATGTGCAGATCGTCGTCCTCGACGCGCTCACCTACGCCGGCAGCGAGGCGAGCCTTGCGCCGGTGCGCGGGTCCGTGGAGTTCCGCAAGGGTGACATCACCGACGCCGAGCTCGTCGACGAGCTGGTCGCTCAGGCAGACGTCGTCGTGCACTTCGCGGCGGAGTCGCACAACGACAACTCGCTGCACGACCCGTGGCCGTTCGTGCAGACCAACGTCATCGGCACGTACACCCTCCTCGAGGCCGTGCGCCGGCACGGGGTGCGGTACCACCACATCTCGACCGACGAGGTCTACGGCGACCTCGAGCTGGACGACCCGGCCAAGTTCACGCCCGAGACCCCGTACAACCCGTCGAGCCCGTACTCGTCGACGAAGGCGTCCTCCGACCTCCTCGTCCGGGCCTGGGCGCGCAGCTTCGGCGTGCAGGCGACGATCTCGAACTGCTCGAACAACTACGGGCCGTACCAGCACGTCGAGAAGTTCATCCCGCGGCAGATCACCAACCTGATCGACGGTGTGCGCCCCAAGCTGTACGGCAGCGGCCAGAACGTGCGCGACTGGATCCACGTGGAGGACCACAACTCTGCCGTCTGGGCCATCATCGACGGCGGCCGCCCGGGCGAGACCTATCTCATCGGTGCCGATGGCGAGGAGACCAACCAGCAGGTCGTCGAGGCGATCCTCGAGCTCATGGGCCGGTCCCGGGACGACTACGACCTCGTCAGCGATCGCCCGGGACACGACCTGCGGTACGCGATCGACGCCTCCAAGCTCAAGGAGGAGCTCGGCTGGGAGCCTCGGTTCGGCAGCTTCACGGATGGACTCGCAGCGACGGTGGCCTGGTACCGCGAGAACGAGGCCTGGTGGCGGCCGCAGAAGGACGAGACCGAGGCCCGCTACAGCGGTCTCGGGCGCTGACTTGACCAACGAGGCGGCGTCACAGGGAGGCTCGTCGACGGAGACCGAGGACGAGTCCCTCCCCCGTTCCCCCGCAGCCGAGGCCGGGCAGCACGAACAGAGTCAGTCGGCTGCGCCGGAGGTCGACCCGGAGGCGTCGGCGGCACCAACGTCCACCCGCGCCGGCCGGCTCGGACAGCGGACGGCCGCTGGTGCGGCAGCGGCATGGCCCTACGCGCTCGCCGCGGCGATCGCCTTCGCGGCCGCGCTCTGGACCTATCGCCCGTGGGCCTTCGGCTCGGCGATCGCGACCCCCTCGGGCGACTCCCTGGCATTCCACGCCTGGGTGCAGAACATCATCGAGTCAGGCTGGTACGAGCACGGCACGCGCCTCGCGGCGCCGTTCGCTCAGAACAGCCACTCGTACAGCGTCACGGACGAGCTCCTGTTCGGCCTCGTGGGCAAGGTGCTCGTCCCGCTGACCGGCAGTGCCGGTGCGGCAGTGACCTGGTTGCTGATCCTGTCCTTCCCCGCCGCAGCGGCGCTCGCCGTCGTCGCCGCCCGCACTCTGAGCGTGAGCAGGGCGGCGAGCGTCCTCGTCGGAGTCGCGTTCGCCCTGCTCCCTGACCACTTCCTGCGGGGCACCGGGCACTTCTCGCTGGCACAGTCCTGGGTCGTGCCGCTCGGCGTGATCGCGGCCACGTCGCTCGTGCACCCGTTCCAAGGGATGCGTCGTCGGCGCTATGTCATCGAGGGCGCCGTCCTGCTCGGCTGTGCGTCCATCTCGCTCGTCAACGCCTACTACGCGGTGTTCGCGGGCCTGCTCGTGGTCGGCGCCGCCCTGGGGGCGTGGCGAAAGTTCGGTCTGCGTCGCGCCATCGCGCCGGCGGCGCTGCGTGCTGCGGCACTGGGCACCCCGCTCGTCGTCGCCATGTGGCTGGACAAGCTCTACCTGCCGTCGCCCCTCGGCTACCCGTCGATCGCACTGTCGCGGTCGGCCGCCGACGCCGACGTCTACTCCGGCAAGCTCCTGGCGTTCCTGCTGCCTGCGGCGCAGCACCGCAGTGGGCTCTTCCGCAGCATCCGCAACAGCTACGACTCGACGTTCCCGAACCCTGCCGAGCAGCCGGCTCTGGGCGCCGTCGCTACCGTGGCATTCCTTGCGCTCATGGTCTGGGCGGTGCTCGTGTACTGGCGCCCGCGCGCCGCCGAGACCTCCCCGGTCGTCGCAACCCTCGCGGCGCTGACCTGGGTGGCGATCATCTGCTACACCGTCGGTAGCATCGGCGAGCTGTGGGCGTTCGTCCTGAACGGGGGCGGCCTTCGGGCGTGGAGCCGGATGCACATCTACATCGCCCTTCTCGCACTGCTCGCGGCGGGTGTCACGCTGGACAAGATCCGCCGGCGCTGGGTTCTGTGGTCGACGGTCGCCGCGCTCACGCTGGTCGCCGTCGTCGACCAGACGAGTCCGTGGTACCGACCTGACCCGGGTGTGGCCGTGGCGACCGAGAAGGACGTCACCGACTTCACGTCGCAGATCCAGGACGACATGCCGTCCCAGTCGCTGATCTACCAGTACCCCGACGTCTCGTTCCCCTTGTCGTTGACCGACACGGCGCCAGCGTCGGCGTACGACGGCTTCCTGCCGTACCTGTACTCCGACGGTCTGCGCTGGTCCTACGGTGGCCTGCAGGGCGATCCCAAGTCGGACTGGCAGACAAGCCTCGGGCAACGGCCCTTCGCACAGCAGGTCCCGCTTGTGCAGGCCGCCGGATTCACGGGCCTCGTGATCGACACCACGGCGCTCACGAACAATCCGGTGGCTCTCGCCACCGCCCGTACGGTGCTGGGTAGGCCGGACGTGACCAGCGGCAGCGGCCGATGGGAGTTCTACCGCCTCGACAGCACGGATCCGACCTGCATCGCCGGGACCGACGACCTCTCGGACGTCGCTCTGGCACCGCCGATCCTCTACCCCGGGGTCGGGACACACCCGACCGGCAACGTGCTGATCAATGACCAGCCTGGTCCCGGAACCCTGCGCATCCTGACGCTTCGCCCGGGTGGATGGGCCCACGCCGACACCACGTTCACCATCGAGGTTCCGACGTCAGGACTACGGGTGACATGGCCGGACGGCGCCCAGGTGGAGCTTGCACCCGGGGTCCAGGAGGTCCGCTGGTCCGGCGCGCTCACCGAGACCGAGTCGGTCGTCGGCATCGAGCGTCTCGACGGCAGCGCGACCCCGTTCAAGATGTACGGCTTCTCGGCCGAGCCGGGTCTGGGCGCCGCCGCCCAGACCTGCCTCGCGGCGCGCTCGGCTGCGGCGGCTCCGTAGCGCCGCCGGACAGCGCTACGCCATCACGCAGCAACGACCTCGTCGAGCTGCCGCACGACGTGATCGGCGATCTCGAGCGCCGATGTCGCCGCGGGCGACGGCGCGTTGATGACGTGCACCTGGTGCGGTGCGGAACGCACCAGGAAGTCGTCGACGAGCTGACCATCAGCCCGAAGTGCCTGAGCTCGAACCCCTGCGGGCGCCGGCACCAAGTCCTTTGCGGTGATTCCCGGGACGAGGCGTGCCAGGCTGCGCGCGAAGGCCGCGCGGGACAGCGACCGGACGACCTCGCGAGCGCCCGGCACGATGTTCCGGACGCCGAGCCGCCACGTTCCCGGCCACGACAGTGCGTCGGCGACGTCCGCTGCCCGGAAATCCGTCCAGGTATACCCCTCACGGGCCAGCGCGAGAACCGCGTTGGGGCCGGCGTGGACCTCGCCGGTGACCGACCTGGTCAGGTGCACGCCCAGGAACGGGAACCGTGGGTCTGGAACGGGATAGATGAGGCCCCTCACGAGCGACCGACGCTCCGGCACCAGCTCGAAATACTCGCCACGGAAGGGCACGATGCGGGCGCCCGGGTCCACGCTGCACGCCGCCGCGATGCGATCGGCGTGGAGCCCGGCGCAGTTCACCAGCGCGTCGACCGTCAGTCGCCCTGACGACGTCTCCACGACGATCGACCCGTGCTCGGTCCGTGCGGAGTCGAAGGACTCCCCCAGCCGCAGCTCGGCGCCGGCAGCCAGCAGGTCCGCGACCATGGCCTCGCACACTCCGGGATAGTCCACGATCCCGGTGCTCTCGACACGGAGCGCCGCGACACAGCTGACCTCGGGCTCGGACTCGCGCGCCTCGGTCGCGGAGATCAGCCGCGCGGGAACGCCGTTCGCGGTCGCGCGTTCCGCCAGGACGTGCAGCCTCGCGATCTCTGACTCGTCGGTGGCGACGACGAGCTTGCCGCAGGTCTCGACCGCGACCCCGCGCTCCTGGGCGTACCGCGTCATGGACCGTGCACCCGCGACGCTCATCCGCGCCTTGGCGCTGCCGGGTGGGTAGTACAGGCCCGAATGGATCACCCCAGAGTTGCGGCCCGTCTGGTGCTGGGCGATCCGCGGCTCCTTCTCGAGCACGATGACGTCGTCGCCGCGCCCGGCGAGCTGCCGCGCCACGGCGAGGCCGACGATCCCAGAGCCCACCACAACGATCCGAGCCATTCGCTCCCTGCCGCCTTCCGTCCTTGGATCCGTGAGCACGCGCCCACGCCCTGCGCTCCGCACGTTCCCCGACTACACCTCGATGCCGGGATCTCCGACGTAGGGGCCCTCGCGTCGCCGTGCGACCGCGGCCAGCGCCGCAGCACCGCCGGCCATCAGAAGGTCGGCGAGCGTGAACAAGACACGGGAGACGGCCGCGTAGGCGATCGCAGCACCGACCCCCACCAGCGGGGTGAGGACCGTGACGATCACCAGCTCACGCACTCCTGCACCCGACGGGAGGAGGATCGCGAACAACCCGGCGACCATGGCGATGCCCATGCTGCCGATGAAGAGGAGCAGCTGACGGCGACCGAGGTCGGCGTCGCTGCCGACGAGCAGCCAGAGCTGGACGCCGTAGCAGCAGTACGAACCGAGCGCCCAGGCGAGCGAGTGGAGCACCGTGCGCCGACGCACCGGGTGGGTCGGCCGAGGGCGACGCAGGAGCTTGAAGCCGAAGTTCGCGACGGCCGTCAGGACCTTGGGGTGCAGGCAGACGAGGCCGAACGGCAAGAGGACATACAGCCACCGGACCCAGGCGAGGCTGGGATCCTCGCTGACGAGCTGCGGCAGGGCGAGCGCGCCCACGATCAGTGCTCCGACGACAGCGACCATCAGCGAGAACACCGTCGCTGTGAACACCCGCGTCCGCGCGAGTCCGGCCCGGCGACCCAGCTCGAGCTGCAGGACATACGCCCACACCGATCCGGGCAGGTACTTGCCGAGCTGCCCGACCAGGAAGATCTGCCCTCCTCGGCGGATCCCGATCGGCGTGCCCAGATCGTCGACGAACACCTGCCAGCTCAATGTCCCGCACCCGATGCCGACGGCGACCAGCGCCGTGGCACCGACCACTGTGGTCCACGACATGTGCGAGATCGCGCGCTGGACCTCGGCCCAGTTGTGGAACAGGGTCCAGCTCGCGGCGGCGATGACCAGAGCCAGCAGCACGACCCTGGCGATCGCGATCACCCTCGGACTGAGCCGGGGTTTCGCCGCGACGGGCGGTGGGTCGACCACGAGGGCGTCCTTACCCGAACGAGCGGGGTCGTTGCCAAGGTCTGGCTGCAGCGTGCTGTCGTCCATGTGCCCTTTCATCGGCGCCCGCCATCACTCGACCTGCCCCAGAACGGAGGGTGACAGGGACGTCGGCGGAGCCCGATATGATTGACGCCGCCCAACATCGTAGTAGACGCGACGCGTCCCCCGGCCCACGAGCGCGTGGCTGGCGCGCCGCCGATGCGCCCGAGAGAACCGAGGCCCGCATGATCCCGATCTCCCAGCTCCGTCTTGGCACGGCGGTCGAGGACAAGGTGCTGCAGGTCATCCGCTCCGGCATCATCGCCCAGGGACCAGTCGTCGCCGAGCTCGAGCGCGGGTTCGCGGACATCGTCGGTACCGAGCACGCGATCGCGGTCAACAACGGGACGACTGCTCTCGTCGCGGCGCTCGAGGTGCTCGACCTGCAGCCGGGCGACGAGGTCATCACGAGCCCGTTCACCTTCGTCGCGACACTGAACGCGATCATCGAGGCCGGTGCTGTCGTTCGCTTCGGCGACATCTCGACCGCGGACTACAACCTCGACGCAGCCTCGGTGGCGCAGCTCGTCGGTCCACGGACCCGAGCAGTGCTCCCCGTCCACCTCTACGGCCAGACAGCAGACATGGCCGCTTTCAGCGACCTGACGACGAGCCACGGGCTCGCCCTCGTGGAGGACGCCGCGCAGGCCCTCGGCGCGTCGTTCGAGGGCAAGGGCGCCGGCTCGTTCGGAACCGGTTGCTTCTCGCTGTACGCGACGAAGAACCTGACCAGCGGTGAGGGCGGCATCATCACCACGAACGACGCCGCCACGGCAGACAAGCTGCGTGTGCTGCGCAACCAGGGGATGCGCCAGCGCTACCAGTACGAGATCCCCGGTCACAACTACCGGATGACCGACCTTCAGGCTGCCGTCGCTGTCCCGCAGCTGGTGACGTACCCGGAGCAGGTCAAGGCGCGAGCCGTCAACGCGGCACTGCTCTCCCACCTCCTCAGCGACATTCCAGGGCTCGTGCTCCCGTCGGCGTTGCCGGGACGTGAGCACGTGTGGCACCAGTACACGGTGCTCCTTCCGGCTGATCGCGCCGCGGACCGGGAAGCGATCGTCGAGGAGCTCGCCCAGCGTGGCGTGGGCTCGGGTATGTACTACCCGCGGCCGGTGTACGACTACGCCTGCTACCGCGAGCACCCGCTGGTCGTCCTGCCGAGCTCGCCCGTGGCCGAGGACGTCGCGGCCCGCTGCTTGTCGTTGCCGGTGCACCCCGGACTGTCCGAGGAAGACGTCACCACGGTCGCGACGGCTCTGCGCGCCGTCCTCGCCCGATGACGCGCCCGAACGTCGCACTCATCGGCGCGGGGTCGATGGGCACGAATCACGCCCGGGTGATCGCGGGTTCCGACCGTGCCGAGCTCACCTGGGTCGTCGACCCCCGACGTGAGGTGGGCGAGCCCCTCGCCGAGCGGTTCGGCGCTCGCTGGGCTCCCGACCTGGCCGGCACCGTCGGTACCACCGCGGTCGTGATCGCGGCAGCGACGGAGTGGCACCACCACCTCGCGACCGAGACGCTCCAGGAGGGCCTTCCGCTCTTGGTCGAGAAGCCCATGTGCCCGTCGCTCGAGGACACCGAGGAGATCATCCGGCTCAGCCAGAGCGTCGGTGCGCCCCTGATGTGCGGCTTCCTCGAGCGGTACAACCCGGCGTTCCTGGTCGCACGCGGCATGCTGTCCGAGCCTCGCTACGTCCGCGCGGAGCGACACTCCCCGTACGCCCCGCGCATCCGGACCGGCGTCGCGTGGGACCTCCTCGTCCACGACGTCGACCTGATCGCACAACTGTTCGGCGGGGCAGACCCGGACAGCCTCGCCGTCGAGGTGGGGCAGTACCACCCGCTCTCGAGCCCTGGCGCGGAAGACGTCATCGAAACGAGCCTGCGGTTCGCCGACGGCGGCATCGCCTCGGCCTCCGCGTCTCGGATCAGCCAGCAGAAGGTGCGCAAGCTCGTCATCCACGAGCTCGACCGCACGATCGAGGTCGACATGCTGCGCCGCGGGGTGACCTCGTACCGGCACGCCGTGGTCAAGGCGAACGACGAAGGCTCGACCTACCGCCAGGCGACGGAGATCGAGATCCCCGAGGTGATCGGCAAGGAGCCGCTGGTTTCACAGTTCGACCGGTTCGTCGACCTCATCGAGGGCAGGATCGACGCGGACGAGGAGCGCGCTTCGGCGCTACCTGCGCACCGGATCGTCGAGCGGGCGCTGGCAGCCTCTAGCGCAGCCGCGATCTGACGCGCTGCCGACGACGTTCAGTCCGTTCAGGGCTGGACCGGCGGAAAGCTGGCTCGGCCGTCCTCGTCGAACACGACGTCGGCGACCGCCCGCGCGGGCACGCCCGCGACCACGGTCCGAGGAGCGACGTCGGTGGTGACCACGGCCCCGGCGCCCACGACCGCCTCGTCGCCGATCGTGACACCCATGTTCACGACTGCATTGGCACCGATGAACACGCGGTCGCCGATGGAGACAGGTTTGCGCTCGACCTCGGTGAACCGGCGGCCGGAGACGCAGCGGCGAACGCTCGAGTGCGTGTAGATGTGGACGCCCGAGCTGATGTCGCAGCCCTCGCCGATCGTCAAGCCCCCAGAACCGTCGACGACCGTGAACGCCCCGATCCACGTGCCGGCGCCGATCTGCGGGGTGCCGACGACCCAGGCGAGCTCGTTGTACGGGTTGGCCGGAAGCGACCCGGCCGACCTGACCGACGCCACCGGCAAGGGCTCGGTCATCCGCCGGTCCGGATGAGGTCCGTCATCCCCGTGCGAACGTCGATCGTCGGCTCGAAGCCCAGGATCTCCTGTGCACGGCGGACGTCCGCAGCCCTGCGGCTCACCAGCACGTCGCGAGGGTTGAAGATCGGCTCGACGTCCGCACCGACCGCGTCGATCAGGATCCGCGCGAGATCGGCGATCGACGTGTCGATGCCCGTCCCGATGTTGATCGGCAGGTTCGCCTGCTCCGACTCCAGCGCGAGCACGGCCGAGCGCGCGATGTCGTGGACGTGGATGAAGTCCATCGACTGCTCGCCCGAGCCGTCGATGACGGGAGCCTCGCCGTTGCGGAGCCGGTTGACGAAGTGGTTGATGACCGAGGTGTAGTAGGCGGTCGTCTTCTGGCCCGGCCCGTACACGTTGAAGAACCGCAGCGCGATCCACGAGAGGTTTGCGCGTCGCTGGTAGAAGCCGAGCAGGTCCTCGCCGGCACGCTTGGAGATGCAGTACGGGGTCAGCGGGGACAGCTTGTCGTCCTCGTTCATCGGCAGGTGCTCCGGGTCGCCGTACACGGACGCGCTGGAGGCGAAGACGAGGCGCTCCACCCCGTGGTCGGCGGCCGCCGCGAACACGTTGTGGTTGCCGATCATGTTGATGTCCATGGACTCGTACGGGTCCGACTGGCTCTTGTTGATCGACACCGCCGCGAAGTGGATGACGTGGCTGCACCCCTTCATCGCCTGGTGCACGGCACCGCCGTAGCGCACGTCCTGGTCGATGAGCTCGACGTCACCGGCGGCGGCGAGCTTCGCGATCGCGTCGCGGTCCCCCCGGAACATGTTGTCGAAGATGCGCACCCCGTAGCCGCGCTCCAGCAGCATCGGGACGACGTGGAGGCCGATGAAGCCTGCTCCACCGGTGAAGAAGACGGTCTTCTTGGACATACGTGCGGTTCTCCTGCTCTCGTTGGTGCGCCGCTCAGCGGCGGTGGTCGGCCGAGGTGACGATGCGGCGGACACCAGCGGCGACGCGCTCCACCTCGTCATCGGTGAGGTTGGCGTGCATCGGGATGGCGAGATGACGGGCGAACAGATCGCGAGACACCGGCAGGTGCACGTCCGCGCGGTACACCGGCTGGACGTGCGACGCATAGGTGCCGAAGTTGCACTGGATACCCTCGGCCCGTAGTGCGCTCGCGACCGAGCCGCGGTTGACTTCGGCCCCGAGCGTGAGCACGTACGACTGCCAAGGGTGCTCACGGTCCTCGAGCGCGACGGGCAACGTGAGCTCGTCGACGTCGCCGAGAAGCTGGTGGTAGGCGCCCGCGACCCGTCGCCGCGCTGCGAGCAGCTCAGGCAGGCGGGTCACCTGGACCGACATGATCGCGGCCGCGACGTCCGAGAGCCGGTAGTTCCAGCCGGCCTCGTCGAACGACGGGATCGGCAGGTCTTGCGAGCCCGCACGCGCGAGCGCCGGCTCGATCCCGTAGGTGTGCAGCTTTCGAGCACGGTCGGCGAGGTCGCCGCGGTCCGTCGTCAGGGCTCCGCCCTCACCGGCCGTGATGCCCTTGCGGCCGTGGAAGCTGAACGTCGCGACGTCCGCCAGGGAACCGGCAGGGCGCCCGTGGTACGTGGCACCCGCCGAGCACGCTGCGTCTTCCATCAGCCACAAGCCGTGCTTGTCCGCGATTCGCCGGAGCTCGTCGTAGTCCGCGGGCTGCCCGAAGACGTCAACCGCGAGGATGCCGACGGTTCGCGGGGTGATCGCGGCCTCGACCGCAGCAGGGTCGATGCTCCAGATGTCGGGGCGCACGTCGACGAAGACGGGTCGCGCACCGGTCCACATCACGGCGTGCCCGGTGGCCGGGAACGTGTAGTCCCCGACGATCACCTCGTCCCCGGGTCCGGCGCCGAGGACGGTGAGGCCCAGGTGGAGCGCCGACCCGCAGTTGGACGTCGCCAGGACGTGCTGCGTGCCCGCCACCGCGCCGAACTGGTTCTCGAAGGTCTTGCACGCCGGCCCTGCTCCCGACAGCCATCCCGATGCGAACACCTCGGCGATGGCGCGAAGCTCGGGCTCTCCCACGGTGGGTTGCCCCAACGCGACATCCATGCGATCCACTCCCAAAGTCGGCGACAGGTTATCAGCGGTTCCTCGAGCACCTTCGCGCGCGATCGTGCGCCGAAGGTCCTGCTAGTGGATGTCCTGCACGACGTAGAGGGGTCGACGCCGTGCGTCGTCACCGGCCCGCGAGACGTACTGCCCCAGCACCCCCAGCGCCGTCACCTGGACCCCGACCGCTCCGAGGACGACGCCGACGAGCATGAGCCCCGTGCCCTGAGCTCCGGTCAGCGCCATCACGAGCGCGACCACGAGGGCTCCCAGGCCGAGACCGGCCATCACGACGCCCGCCAGCACGATCCACGTGAGCGGGACCGCGGAAAACTCCACGATGGAGTCCGTCACGAGCTTGACCTTCTTCGCGGACGTCCACTTGCTCTTGCCGTACGGGCGCGGCAGCTGCTCGAAGTACACGCGCCGCTGGTCGAAGCCGGTCCACGCGGCCATGGCGAGCACGTTCCGGTTCTGCTCAGGCATCGCGTTCAGCACGTCGATCACCCGTCGCGAGACCAGGATGTGCGAGGGCCCCTCCCTCGGGTAGGTGGGAACCGTCGAGATCGCGTGGAACGTGCTCGAGAAGGTCCGCGCGAAGAACTCGTTCGAACCTCCCTTCGATGAACGGACCGAACGCAGACCCCACACGAGGTCCGCACCGTCGCGCCACTGCTCCACGAAGCTGAACACCGCGCTGAGCGGCTCCTGACGGTCGGCGCTCAACGTGAGAGCGGCATCCCCTGTGCAGTGTGCGAAGCCGGCCGAGATTGCCGCGTGCGAGCCGAAGTTGCGGGAGAAGACAATGACCTTGGCCCGGTCCTCAGGACCAAGGAGCTCGAGAAGGGCGTCGGAGGTGCCGTCCGTGGAACCGTCGTCCACCACGACGAGCTCGAACTCGAGGTCCGGGACGGACGCTCGGATCTCCCGGTAGAACGAGACGATCTCGGCCGCACCCTCGTGCTCGTTGTAGGCCGGAATGATGATGGACAAGGTCCGCTGTGCTGACGTCATACGACTTCACTTCACTCGAGCGCACGCCGTGCGCGACACTTCCGGGCGGTCCGTGGCGGAGGCCGCGGCTGTTTCGCCCACCGGGTTGCGGGCCGCTCGAAAGGGTACCTGAGGCCCAGATCGGACACGCTCCGGCGCGAGCTTCCGAGTACGACCCACCCGGCAGGACGAGCGATGATGCTGGCGGACGACGGAGGAGCACACCCCACATGAATTCCCAGGCAGTGGACGCAGTAGTCGCACCGTCGGCTGACGTCGACCCCCGCGCGCGCCTCGGTGCCCGAACGCGCGTCTGGCACCTCGCACAGGTGCGAGAGCACGCGGTCATCGGCGACGACTGCATCATCGGCCGTGGCGCCTACATCGGCACCGGCGTGCAGATGGGCGACCGGTGCAAGGTGCAGAACCATGCGCTCGTGTACGAGCCGGCGGTGCTGGAGGCCGGCTGCTTCGTCGGTCCTGCCGTGGTGTTCACGAACGACCACTACCCACGTTCGGTCGCGCCCGACGGCACGCTCAAGTCCGCGGAGCACTGGACACCGGTCGGCGTCACCGTTCGGGAGGGCGCGTCCATCGGTGCTCGCTCCGTGTGCGTCGCCCCGGTCACGATCGGCCGATGGGCGCTCGTCGCGGCAGGCTCGGTCGTCACCACGGATGTGCCCGACTTCGCGCTCGTGGCCGGCGTGCCCGCCCGACGAATCCGCTGGGTCGGTCGCGCAGGCGTGCCGCTGGACGGCGCGGGACCCGGGCGGTGGACGTGCCCCGAGACGGGCGAGCGGTACACGGAGCACGAGGGCCGGTTGGTCCTCGACGACGAACGCCCGCACGCAACCGGGGACGAAACGCCTGCGGGCCTGTGATCTGCACAGATCCTCCACGACGCCGGCCCGTCTGCTCCCCGACCACGGAACCTCCACCTCCTACGATCGTCCCGTGACCGTTCGCCATGCAGCCCCCTCGCGCCCCCGTGCCGCCAGGCACGCCCGACGTGTCCGGACGCACGGCGTGGTCCGTAGCGTCGCCCTCGTGGCGGTCGCCGTCCTGACGTTCAGCGTGGCCGGCGGTGCGGCCGTCGCGGCCAGGCTGCAGGGGAACATCGACCAGGTCGACGTCTCGGCACTGGTCAAGCCCGTGCCCACGCCGGTGCCGGACCCGGACGACCCGAACAAGGGCAGCCCGGTGAACATCCTGGTTCTCGGGTCCGACCAGCGCGACGGCGAGAACGGCGAGATCGGCGGCGAGGTCGCCGGTATGCGCTCGGACACGGCGATGGTCATGCACATCTCGGCGGACCGGACGCGGATCTCGGTGGTGTCGATCCCCCGTGACTCCCTGGTGGACATCCCGTCGTGCACCATGACCAACGGCAAGACCACGCGCGCCAAGCACGCGATGTTCAACGAGGCGTTCGCGACGGGCTGGGACACGGGCGGCGACATGGCGTCGGCTGCTGCGTGCACCATCAACACGGTCCAGCAGAACACCGGCGTGACGATCAACCACTTCGTCGTCGTCGACTTCGCGGGCTTCCAGAAGATGGTGGAGTCGATCGGCGGGGTGCCGATGTGCATCCAGAGCGACACCCGGGACAAGGACGCCGGGCTGTACCTGGCTGCGGGCAACCAGGTGCTCGACGGCCCCACCGCTCTCGCGTTCGCACGGGCCCGGCACAACGTGGGCGACGGTTCCGACATCAACAGGATCGGCAACCAGCAGCAGCTGGTCGCCGCGATGGTCCGCGAGGTGCTGTCGCGTGACGTGCTGACCAACCCGACGAAGCTGGTGCCGTTCCTGAGCGCGGCGACCAGCTCCTTGACCACCGACAACACCATGTCGATCGCGGACATGACCGGCCTCGCCTACAACCTCCGGGGCATCGACCGTGGCAACATCACGTTCATGACGATCCCGTGGGCAGCGGCCAAGTCGGACAAGAACCGGGTCGAGTGGACCTCGGAGGCGACCCAGGTCTGGGCCGACATGGCGAACGACGTCCCGCCGGCCAGCTACGTTCCGCCCGCGCCGACAGCCGCCGCGACGACGCCCCCGGCACCTGCCGCGACGACACCGCCCGCAGCCACGACTCCGCCTGTCGAGGCAGCGCCCCCGGCGCCCGTCGCCCCCGCGCCCGTCGAGACCAAGAAGGCCGGTCGCGAAGAGTTCTCGGTCGCCGACACCACCGCCGTCTGCGCATGACCTCGGACGACCGAACCGTCCGGACCCCGCCGCCGAGCTTCACGCCGGCGGGCAGCGCGAGGCCCGCCGACCCGGCGGAGGCTCAGCCGATCGTCGTCGGCCGGCCGGCCCGACCGCCGGCGCCAGCGACCGGGCGACCTGCCGGGTCGGCTCGGTCGTCGACGCGTCCCCCGACCCCGGCGATGCCCGCCTCGATCGCGCCTTCCTCAGCCGAGTCAGCTGCGCGTCCGGACGCCGACCCGATCACGGTGTCCGGCAAGCGACCGCCGGCCCGGGCCGCAGCTCCGGTTCGGCCATCCACCTCGTCGGCGTCGCGCCCGTCGGCCCCGGCGGCCGTCCCTCCCGGTTCCGCACGCACTCCTCCGCCTGCGCCGCTCCCTGGGGGTTCGGTGCGCACCGCGCCGCCTACGTCGATCTCACCCGGTTCGGACGCTTCGAGCTCGGGTCCGCGCACCACGTCGTCGCGGCCGGCGGGTCAACGCCCGCCCGGCGCGCCTGTCCCTCCCCGGCCGAGCCGACCTGCGACGACCACGACGGAGGCACCCGAGCCGCGTAGACGCCGGTGGCCGCTCATCGCCCTGGTTGCGGTGATCGTCGTCGCCCTCCTGCTCGCGTGGCCGATCGGTCTGACGATGTGGGCGAACGGGAAGGTCCAGCACACGTCAGCGCTCAGCGGTGCGGCGGACACACCCGGAACCACGTACCTGCTGACCGGCTCGGACTCCCGCGCGGACGGCGCCGTGGGCGAGGACGGGACGGAGGGCGCGCGGACCGACACGATCCTCGTGCTCCAGGTCCCCGAGAGCGGACCCGTCGCCCTGATCTCCCTGCCGCGCGACACCTACGTGGACATCCCCGGCCACGACGCCGCCAAGCTCAACGCCGCGTTCTCCTGGGGCCAGGCACCGCTGCTGGTCCAGACGGTCGAGGGCATGACGGGTCTGACGGTCGACCACTATGCCGAGATCGGCATGGCCGGCGTCGAGCAGATCGTCAACGCGGTCGGCGGTGTCAACCTCTGCCACGACGTCGCGGTCAACGACCCCGACTCCGGGATGGTGTGGACGCCGGGCTGCCATGACGTCGACGGTGCGCAGGCACTGTCCTTCGCGCGGATGCGCAAGGCCGACCCGACCGGTGACGTGGGTCGCGCGGACCGTCAGCGGCAGCTGATCAGCGCCGTGATGGGCAAGGTCAAGCCGACCTCGCTCGTGTTCCACCCGGGCAAGCAGGTTGCGCTCGTCGACGCCGGTACAGCCGCGCTGACGGTGAGTGACGGGACCGGGATCGTCGACATGGGCAAGCTGGCGCTCGCGTTCCGCGCGGCCAACGGTCCCGACGGCATCACCGGCACGCCGCCGATCAAGAGCCTCGACTACCGCCCGGGCGGCGTCGGTTCGACGGTCCAGCTCGACCCGGACCTGACCCCGGCGTTCTGGGTTGCCGTCCGTGACGGCTCGCTGCCTCCCGGCCCCGTCGGTGGGATGCCCGGCTCCTGACGCCTCTGAGGCTCAGAGGCTAAAGCCGATGCTCGGCCGGGCGTCTGCCGTGTGCGAGCGGAGCCGCGCACCCTTGGACTCGGCCTGGCCCTGCAGCTCCACCTGGAACGCGACCATCGCGGTCCGGATCCGCGTCGCCTGGGCGCCCTCGCCCGACGCCAGGATGCGGGCAGCGAGCAGTCCCGCGTTCTTTGCGCCGCCGATCGACACCGTGGCCACCGGGACGCCGGCGGGCATCTGGACGATCGACAGCAGGGAGTCCAGCCCGTCGAGCAGGGCGAGCGGGACGGGGACACCGATCACCGGCAGCGTGGTCACGGACGCGAGCATCCCGGGCAGGTGCGCTGCGCCGCCGGCGCCGGCGATGATCACCTTCAGGCCACGGTCCGCCGCGGTGCGCCCGTAGTCGATCATCTTCTCGGGCTGCCGGTGG
Organism: Cellulomonas sp. URHE0023; assembly: GCF_000688475.1. Taxonomy (GTDB): domain Bacteria; phylum Actinomycetota; class Actinomycetes; order Actinomycetales; family Cellulomonadaceae; genus Cellulomonas. Next base: position 17,704 of record NZ_JIAN01000005.1, read on the forward strand.
GCGGAGACCACGTCGACCTCGACCGGCACACCGAACTCGGAGAGCACGTCGGACGCGGCCTGCATGACCGGCCAGTCCGAGTCCGATCCCATGACGATCCCGACGAGCGCCTGCACTGCCATCACGATCTCCGTCTGCTCACGCTGCTCCGACCTGCGACGACGCCGCCGCACCCATCATGGACCAGCACAACCGTCCGACCCGCCGTGTTCGCGGCCGGCAGACAGGACTCAGACGGGTTCGCCGCGCAGGATCGCCGCGGCGGCGACCGCCCGGGCCCGGACGTCGGCGAGGTCGTCCCCGCTGACGTTGACGTGCCCGAGCTTGCGGCCCGCGCGGACCTCCTTGCCGTACAGGTGGACCTTCACGGTCGGGTCGAGGCTGGCCAGCGCCTCCGCGGGATCGGCGAGCGCGCTGCCCAGAACGTTGGCCATCACGGTCCATGTCGCGGTCGGTGTGGTGTCGCCCAGCGGGAGGTCGAGGACCGCGCGCAGGTGCTGCTCGAACTGGCTGGTGACGGCACCGTCGATCGTCCAGTGCCCCGAGTTGTGCGGGCGCATCGCGAGCTCGTTCACCAGGACGGTCGGGCTCCCGTCCAGGCCGGGGACCTCGAACAGCTCGACGGCGAGCACACCGGTGACGCCGAGCCCCTTAGCGATCCGCGTCGCCACGTCGACCGCCTGCTCCCTGGTTACCGCGTCGAGGTCGGGCGCCGGAGCAATGACCTCCGCGCAGACACCGTCCCGCTGGACCGACTCGACGACGGGCCACGTGCGGACCTCACCGCTCGGGCTTCGTGCGACGAGGACTGCGAGCTCCCTCGTGAACGGCACCTTCTCCTCGGCGAGCAGCGGCACACCGGTACTGTCGGCGACCGCCGAGAACCAGTCCGAGACCTCGTCGGACGACCGCACGACGCGAACGCCCTTGCCGTCGTAGCCGCCGCGGGAGGTCTTGACGACAGCGGACCCGCCCGCGAGGAACGCGTCGAGATCAGCAGGGGCGGTCAGCGGGACCCACCGTGGGCACGGGATCCCGAGCTCCGTCAGCCGGGTGCGCATCACGATCTTGTCCTGGGCGTGCACCAGCGCCGCGGCGCGCGGCTGGACCGACGTCCCGGCAGCCTCGAGCCGGTCGAGGAGCGCGTTCGGGACGTGCTCGTGCTCGAACGTCAGGGCGTCCGCACCGACGACGAGTCGTTCGATCGCGACCTCGTCGGACGCGGCACCGACCGGTGCGTCCACGACCACCTGAGCCGCCGACGACGTCGGGTCCTCGACGAGGACGCGAAGGTGCAGCCCCAGCGCGGTCGCCGGCGGCGCCATCATCCGGGCCAGCTGGCCTCCGCCCACCACTGCCACCACAGGTGCCGTCACGGGCGACGACACTAGCGGAGCACCTCGGGGCCGCGTCCGTCGACCCCGCCACGTGGACGGCCGGGATATCCTCGCGGTCTCTCCGGTCATGGCGGGCGGGAGCACGAACGCGGACGGGTGGCGAGCTGCAGGCATGGGCGACGAGCTGGCCGACGGGCCTTCGGTACCGCGCGGCTCGACGACGCCCGGCCGGGTGCTCGCCCCCGGGGCCGCCGTCGCAGTCTCGTCCGCGAGGGAACGCGCATACGAGATCCTGCGGTTCCTGTCGGTCGGCGGGCTCGCATTCATCGTCGATCTTGGGCTGTTCAACTTGCTGCGGTTCGGACCGGGGCACCTCCTGGAGCACAAGCCTGTGACTGCGAAGGTCGTCTCGCTCGTGGCCGCGACCCTGGTGTCGTGGGTCGGAAACCGGCACTGGACGTTCTCCCGGCAGCGGACCGACCGCCAGGGGCGCGAGCTGATCGTCTTCGCAACCGTCAACATCGTCTGCGCGGGAATCCCGATCGTCACCCTCGCCCTGTCGCACTACATCTTGGGTCTGGCCAACGCGCTCGCCGACAATGTCGCGACTGTCATCGGAATCGGGATCGGGACGGTCCTGCGCTACGCCGGCTACAAGCGCTGGGTATTCACCGGGCACAGCGTTCAGCCGGCGCTCCGGAGGTGAGCTGAACCGCCTCGTGTCCGTTCCCGCGCGATCCGGCACTTGCTGCGTCAGGTCGGTCTGCTCAGGTCGACGGGCCCGCGTCGTCTCGCACGTGCATAGGTACATTGTAAAAGTCCGTCGTTCGACAATGCGGCGCTGGCTGCTCGCAGCCCTGCTGGTCCAGCGGCGAAGACCTCCCTTGCAGCGAGCGATCGTCTGTGAATGGACGGTTCCCAGGTGCCGCCGGGGAATCAGCCCTGGGTCGGCTGCCTGGTCGGCAGACTGCCCGAGGAGCTCTTGTCCCGACTCCCGCCCGGAACCACGTATCGGTCACCCGATCGGCCTGGACAACCCCGGCGTTATGCTGGTCGCCGCCGCCGACCGACTCGAGGAGTTTTGTGAACGACGCCCTGCCCGCACGCCGCGAGAGCATCCTGGCCTCCGTCCGTGAGTACGCCGAGATCTCCCTGGCCGCGCGAGAGTTCGTCGCCGGAGAGTCGACCGTGCCAGTCTCTGGCAAGGTGCTTGACGCCGATGACATGGTGGCCCTGATCGACTCCTCCCTCGACGGGTGGTTGACGGCCGGCCGTTTCACCACCGAGTTCCAGGACACGCTGGCGAACTACGTGGGCGCACGTGCGTCCTCGTTCGTGAACAGTGGCTCGTCCGCGAACTTGGTTGCCCTGTCGGCGCTGACCAGCCCGAAGCTCGGTCCCAAACACCTCAAGGCCGGCGACGAGGTCATCACGGTCGCCGCTGGGTTCCCGACGACGCTGAACCCGATTATCCAGAACGGCCTCACGCCGGTATTCGTGGACGTCGAGATTGGCACGTACGACGCCATCGGCGACCAGTTGCGTGAAGCCGTCGGACCCAAGACCCGGGCCATCATGATGGCCCACACCTTGGGCAACCCGTTCGACCTCGACCTGGTCCGTGCCCTGTGCAAGGAGCACAAGCTCTGGCTCGTCGAGGACTCATGCGACGCGCTCGGCTCGACCTACCGCGGCCAGCGAACCGGTAGCTTCGGCGACACCGCCACCGTCTCGTTCTACCCGGCCCACCACATCACCACGGGCGAGGGCGGAGCCGTCTTCTCCAAGTCGCCGCTCGTCACGCGCCAGGTCGAGTCGTTCCGCGACTGGGGCCGCGACTGCTACTGCGAGACCGGCCAGGACGACACCTGCGGTAAACGGTTCGAGTGGCAGCTGGGCGACCTCCCCCTCGGGTATGACCACAAGTACACGTACAGCCACATCGGGTACAACCTCAAGGGCACCGACATGCAGGCCGCCCTCGGCCTGAGCCAGCTGGCCAAGCTGGACCACTTCGTTGCGCGCCGCAAGGAGAACTTCAACTACCTCTACGAGCGTCTGCGCGACGTCGAGGGCCTGATCCTGCCCGTGGCGACGCCAAACTCGGACCCTGCATGGTTCGGGTTCCCGATCACGCTCGCGGACGACCTCAAAGTCGACCGCGAGGACCTGATGCGCTTCCTCGACAAGAACAAGGTCGGCGTCCGGCTGATCTTCGCCGGCAACCTGCTGCGGCAGCCCGCGTACCGCAACATCGACCGCCGCGTCGTGGGCGACCTGCGCAACTCCGACACGGTCATGAACCGCTCGTTCTGGCTCGGCGTCTACCCAGGCCTCACGGACCCGATGATCGACTACATGGCGGACGCCCTGATCCACTACGTCACGGGCAAGGACGGCAGTTTCTGATGCACTACCTGGTCACGGGGCACACCGGCTTCAAGGGGGCGTGGCTCACGCTCATGCTCCTCGAGCAGGGCCACACGGTCAGCGGGCTCGCCCTCGATCCAGCGCCGGGCTCGTTGTTCGAGCGTGCGCGTGTCGGCGAGCTCCTGTGCGAAGACCTGCGGATCGACATTCGGGATGCCGCCGCGACCGCCCACGCCATCAGCACCGTCGCGCCGGACGTTGTGCTGCACCTTGCCGCCCAGCCCCTCGTGCGCGAGTCGTACCGTGACCCGGTGGGCACCTGGGAGACCAACACGATCGGCACGCTCAACGTCCTGCGTGCTGTGGAGCAGACGCCGAGCGTGCGGGCTCAGGTCATCATCACGACGGACAAGGTCTACCGGAACGTCGACCAGATCTGGGGGTACCGCGAGTCCGACCCGCTCGGCGGATTCGACCCCTACTCCGCATCGAAGGCTGCAGCGGACCTGCTCACGCAGTCCTGGATCGCTTCCTCGGGGTCGACCGTGCCGACGGCGATCGCCCGTGCAGGCAACGTGATCGGCGGTGGCGACGTGTGTGCGGAGCGGCTCATGGTCGACCTGGTCGCCGCCTTCACTGCCGGCGCGCCGGTCCGCCTTCGCTATCCGGACGCCGTGCGGCCCTGGCAGCACGTCCTGGACTGCCTCAACGGCTACCTGCTGCTCGCGGACGCACTCCTGGCGGGCCGTCTGGCGGGTGAGGCATTCAACTTCGGGCCGGGCACGAGGTCCTTCGTCAAGGTCGGCGACATCGCAACGAGTGTCGCCGCCCTCTGGGGCACGGACGCGCGCGTCGAGGTCGACGAGGGGCCCAAGGTGCACGAGGCAGGACTTCTCGCGCTCGACTCCCGCAAGGCCGAGCTCGCGCTCGACTGGCACGACCGCCTGATCCTGTCCGACGCACTCGGGTGGACGGTCGAGTGGGCCCAGAAAACCGATGCGGGGACCGATCCGCGGACCCAGACGGTGGGCCAGATCCGCGAATACCTCGAGCTGGCAGGACGCCACGCATGAAGGAGCACGACGCCTTCGCACACCGCACCGCCTGTGACCTGACGATCGTCGGAGCTGGCCCGACCGGCCTGTTCGCGGCGTACTACGCGGGCTTCCGAGGGCTGACCGTGACCGTCGTGGACGCGCAGCCGGACGCAGGTGGCCAGGTGGCCGCGCTGTACCCGGCCAAGACGATCCACGACGTCGCCGGGTTCCAGGGCGTGACGGGCGCCGATCTCATCAGGGGCCTGTCGGCGCAGGCCGCCGTGTACGAGCCCCGGATGGTCTTCGGTCAGAACGTCGTCGACATCGTGCGCGACGAGCGCGAGGCCGGGCTGTCCGTGTCCCTGGAAGACGGGTCGTCGATCGACACGCGTGCGATCGTTCTGGCGACCGGTGTCGGCGGCATCCGCCCTCGAATCCTGCCGCTCGGCCACGGCTGGCACGGGCGAGGGGTCACCTACGTGGTGTCGGAGCCGGAGTCGCACGTCGGCGAAGACATCGTGGTGGTTGGCGGTGGTGACACCGCACTCGACTGGGCCATCCAGCTGACCCCCATCGCGCGCTCGGTGACCGTGGTACACCGCCGGCGCCTCTTCCGCGCGCACGCATCGCAGATCTCCCGCGCTGAAGCACTCGGCGTGACGCTACTGACCGAGAGCGAGATCCAAGCCATCCACGGCGACGACTTCGTACGTGCGGTCGTGGTGCGAGACGGATCCGGTTCGGAGCGCGAGATTCCGGCGGACACCGTCATCGGTGCTCTGGGCCTGATCACCGCGCCGTCCCCGTTCAGTGCTTGGGGTCTCGAGCTCCAGGACCGCAAGCTGCTCGTCGACTCTGCGATGCAGACCAACGTGCGCGGTGTTTTCGCGGCGGGCGACGCGTCGACCTATCCGGGCAAGGTCGCACTGATGGTGACAGGCTTCGGGGAAGCCGCCACGGCGGTCAACAACGCCGCAGTCCTGATCGACCCCGACTTGTCGCTGTTCCCCGGCCACTCGACGGACGAGGACCTCGAGCCTCCTGAGAGCGTGCCCTCGTCCGAGGCCGTTCCCGCCGGAAGGGATGCTTGAGCCATGACGTACGTCATCGGCAAGGAGTGCATCGACGCCCAGGACATGTCCTGCATCGACGTCTGCCCCGTGGACTGCATCTACGAGGGTGCGCGAAAGACCTACATCAACCCCGCAGAGTGCATCGACTGCGGCGCCTGCGAGCTCGCGTGCCCCGAGGTCGCGATCTTCCCGGCTCGCAAGGCCAAGGGCAAGGCGGAGTGGGAGACGTTCACGGCCGACAACGCCGCGTTCTTCACGCTTCCCCTGCCCGGTCTCGCCGGCCCGCTGGGCGATCCTGGCGGTGCCGCGGGACTGGGCAAGGTGGACGCAGACACTCCCCTGGTCGCTGCCTGGGCGGAATGACCGCCGACCGCAGACCCGCCGTATCCCAGCCCACCACGAGGCGAGCACGCAGCACCCGCATCGGTCCCGCACGCCGGCTGTGGACGCGCATCGCTGCGGTTTCGGTCAGTCGTCGTCGCCAGGCTTCGCCGGCTGTCGCCCCACGCATCGGTCCGGTCGGCCGACCGTCCATCCCGGCTACACTCTGCCCGGATAGCGGCGCCGTAGGCCCGCGTCGCAAGTGTCGAGCTCGGAACAGGGATGGACGGGACATGAAAGCCGTGCTTTTGGCCGGGGGTCTCGGCACCCGCATGCGGGAAGAGACCGAGTTCCGCCCCAAGCCGATGGTCGAGGTCGGCGGGAAACCGGTCCTGTGGCACCTGATGAAGTTCTTCTCGACGCACGACATCACGGAATTCGTGATCTGTGCCGGCTACAAGGGCGACCAGATCCGCGAGTACTTCCTCAACTACGCGGCGCACAACAACGATTTCACCATCACCCTCGGCAAGCACGGGCACCTCGAGTTCCACGACGAGCACCTCGAGAGCGACTGGACGGTGACCGTTGCCGACACAGGGCCGCTCACGCTGACCGGCGGCCGTGTGGAGCGCATCGAGAAGTACGTCAAGGGCGAGCGGTTCATGGTCACCTACGGCGACGGCCTGGCGGACATCGACGTGTCGAAGCTGCTCGCGTTTCACGAGGGCCACGGTCGTAAGGCGACCATCACGACAGTGCGCCCGCTCTCCCGATTCGGTCTGGTCGACGTCGAGGACTCCCTGGTCACGCGGTTCCGAGAGAAGCCGCAGATGGACGACTCGGTGAGCGCCGGGTTCTTCGTCTTCGAGCCCGAGATCTTCAACTACCTTCGCAACTCGGACCAGGTCATGCTCGAGCACGAGCCCCTCGCCCAGCTCGCCGCCGAACGCGAGCTCGGCGCGTACCGGCACGAGGGCTTCTGGCAGCCGATGGACACCTATCGCGAGTCGCAGCTCCTCAACGAGATGTGGGAGTCGGGCGTCGCCCCTTGGAAGATCTGGGAATGACAGACACGACACAGGAGTCAGCGACCACGGAGGTCAACGCGTCGGACTCCGAGTCGCGCAAGCTGATCTCGGTGGTCATCCCGGCGTACAACGAGTCGGACTGCGTCGACGAGCTCGCCGTCCGGCTTCAGGCGGTGATGGCAGTCGAGTCGAGCTACGACTTCGAGATCATCATCGTGGAGAACGGGTCGGTGGACGACACGTGGGCCAAGCTCAACGTGATCCACGACGGCGACGAGCGGTTCAAGATTCTCCAGCTCGCCCGCAACTTCCGGATGGACGGCGGCCTCACCGCCGGCCTGGCCTATGCGACCGGCGACGCGGCCGTGGTCATGACGGCCGACCTCCAGGACCCACCTGAGCTGATCTCGGAATTCCTCCGCAAGTGGGAGGAAGGCTACGAGAACATCTACATGGTGGTGAGCGAACGCCAGGGGACCGGCCCGCTCCGTACGTTCAACAGCAAGGCCTTCTACTGGTTGGCCAACAAGCTGACCGACGGCGCCATCCCCCGCAATGTGAGCGACTTCCGCCTCGTCGACCGGGGCGTCTACGAGTCGATCAACGGCATGCAGGAGCGGAACCGCTTCCTGCGCGGGCTGTTCGCGTGGGCCGGCTACAAGTCGATCGGCATCCCCCACGAGCGTCCCCCGCGGTTCGGTGGCGAGTCGAAGGCGTACTCGCTCAAGGTCCTCGACCTGGCGTTCAAGGGGATCTTCGCGCACTCCTACGTGCCGCTGCGCCTGATCACCATTCTTGGTCTCTTCGTGTCTTTCATCTCGATCGTGCTGCTCTTCATCTACTCGGTCCGCTGGGTGGTGTCGGGCGTTCCGTTCGCTGGCTTCGGCACACTCGTCGGCCTCATGCTCCTGCTCTTCGGCATTCTCTTTTCGATGATCGGCGTGGTGAGTGAGTACGTCGGCCTCATCTACGAAGAGGTGAAGCAGCGCCCGAACTACATCGTGCGTCGCAAGGTTGGTCTGTGACGAGAGTGTCCGCTGAAGGCGAGCAGATGCCCGTGACCTCCGGAGGCGAGCCCTTCCCGGCCCCGCGGTCCGGTCTCGTCGGTACGGTCCAGCGCCTCTACGCGCTCGAGCCCGTCCGATTCGTCCTGGTCGGCGGGTTCAACTCGGTGTTCGCCTACCTCGTCTTCGCCGGGCTTCAGGCAACCCTTAAGGACCACGTCCACTATCTCGTGGTCCTCGTCGTCTCAACGGTGATCGGGATCCTCGAGGCCTACCTCCTGCAGCGTTGGATCACGTTCCGCGCGACCGGTCACTGGTGGGCCGACCTCGCCCGCTTCAGTTCGGTCTACGCCGTGGCGTTCGTCGTCAACCTGGGCACGCTGCCTCTGCTCGTCGAAGTGTTCAACGTCCCGGTGCTGGCCGCGCAGGCGGTCATCATGGTGGCAACCGCCGTCGGCACCTACGTGGCGCACCGCGCTTTCAGCTTCCGTCGGACCTGAGCCCCCGGGCGTCGTTCCGCGCTGATCCGTTGGCCCGAAGGTAGACTTCGGCCGGGTTTTCGCCGACGCGATGCTGCGGCCATCCAGTCCCGAGTTCACGCACTGTGGAAGGTCCACCATCATGAGTACGCCCCGGACCGTCGCCAGCTTCCTGGCATCGGCACTCCCGGACTACGGAGTGAGCCACGTCTTCGAGCTCGTCGGCGGGATGGTGACCGTTCTCATCGACTCGATGCATGAGAACCCAGCGCTCACCGTCGTGAGCGTCCACCACGAGCAGGGCGGTGGCTTCGCGGCGGAGGGCTTCGCGCGCACCTCGGGCCGACCGTCCGTCGCTCTCGCGACGAGCGGCCCGGGCGCTACCAACCTTCTGACCGCCGTCGGCAGCTGCTACTTCGACTCGACACCGGTCGTGTTCATCACCGGACAGGTGAACCGGCACGAGCTGCGCGAGTACGGCCGCGGGCGGCAGGGCGGCTTCCAGGAGACCGACATCGTCTCCATGGTCAAGCCCGTCACCAAGTGGGCCAAGATGACGACCGATCCGGACACGTTCGCGGATGACCTGGCCATGGCCTTCCAGATCGCAACGTCCGGACGACCCGGCCCTGTGCTGCTGGATATTCCCATGGACGTCCAGCGCTCGCTCGTCCCAGAGTCAGCCTCCTCTGCGCATCTCGCCCCCGACCTCGTCGGACGGGCGCAGGCGGCCGAGCGCGACGCGTTCATCGAGCGACTCGGCACGGCTCTCGCCGAGTCGCAGCGCCCCCTGGTGCTTGCGGGCGGTGGGCTGCGTTCCTCGCACGCGATCGACGACTTCCGCGCTGCGGTCGAGAAGTGGCAGGTTCCCGTCGCGACGTCCCTCATGGGCGTGGACGCGATCGAGTCGTCTTCCCCTTACGACGCCGGCTTCTACGGCAGCTACGGCAATCGCTGGACCAACTGGGCCATCTCGCAGGCGGACCTGCTCCTGGTTCTGGGGAGCCGACTCGACGTGCGCCAGACCGGCTCGGACGTCGACGGCTTCCGGTCGGGTCGGCAGGTCTTCCACGTCGACATCGACTGCAGCGAGCTGAACAACCGAGTCCTCGGGTCCGACGTCCTCTGCGACGACGTCGCAGACTTCCTCCCGCCTGCCACTCGCGCAGTTGCGCCCGTCGACACCTCCACGTGGCTCGCGGAGATCGCCGAGAAGCGGGCAGAGTGGCCACACTCGGACGAGAACGTGCCGGTCGCAGGCATCAACCCGAACCTGGCCGTGCAGCAGATGTCAGAGGCATGGCCCGAACTCGCGGCGGTCGTCACTGACGTCGGCCAGCACCAAATGTGGGCCGCCCAGAGCATCGTGATCGAGGGTGACCGTCGGTTCCTGACGTCCGGTGGCATGGGCTCCATGGGGTTCGGACTGCCGGCAGCCATCGGCTCGGCGCTCGCCGCCAAGGGCAGGCCGGTCGCGCTGATTGCCGGCGACGGAGGCTTTCAGTGCAACATCCAGGAACTGCAGACGCTCAAGCGCCTCCAGCTTCCCCTGCGCGTCGTCATCTTCGACAACCAGTCGCACGGCATGGTCCGGCAGTTCCAGGAGTCGTACTTCGGCTCGCGGTTTTACTCGACGAAGTGGGGCTACAGCGCTCCCGACTTCACCGCGCTCGCCACGGCGTACGGGATCGCCGCGTGGCACGTCGGCACCCATGACGAGCTCCTCGTAGCGCTCAAGGCGATCGACGCGGCGGGCGACATTCCCTCGCTCCTCCACGTCGACATCAGCGGAGAGCTCAACGCCTATCCGAAGATGGCGTTCGGCCGACCGTTCGGATCGATGGAACCCGACGTAGCACCGACCGAGATGGAAGGCACCTGAGCCCGGCCATGAACGGAGCACCACTCGAGCTCGTCACGAGAGTTCTTCGGAGCGTCTCCGGGCCAGTGGCCGTCACGGGCGCTACAGGATGGCTTGGCGGGGTTGCGACAAGCCTCCTCTACCGCGCACTCGGTGACGACGCGTCCCACCGCGTCCTGCCGTTCGCAAGCCGCGCAACGCAGATCACGGTAGACGACGGCAGAACGGTCGACGTCCTGCCACTCGCGTCCCTGCCGACCGCGGAGGCTCGGCCCGAGGTCGTCCTGCACTTCGCCTTTGTGACGCGCTCACGGCTGGCGCAGCTGGGCCACCCCGAGTTCATCAGGCAGAACTTGTCCGTCACGGCCACGGTGCTCGAGGCGATCGCCCGGCACCGGCCGCGAGCGACCGTAGTCGCCAGCTCGGGCGCCGTGTATGCCCCTGACCGGTTCCTGCAGACCGATCTCGCCGCCGAACCGTATGGAACCTTGAAGTATCTCGACGAGCTCGCGTTCCGGTCCGCGGTCGCAGACACAGGCGGATCGCTCGCCGTTCCACGAATCTTCAGCGTCGCCGCAGCCAGCACACCCCACCCTGACACCTACGCACTCGGGAACATGATCACGATGGCTCAGGCCGGCAGTCCGATCGACATCCGCGCGCGCGGACCGGTCCGCCGAGCATTCTGCGGCGTGGACGAGGTGATTGCCCTCGCACTGTGGGCCGCAACCGGGCGCCCTGGCACGACGACCTTCGACACGTCCGGCGAGCCGACCGAACTGGGCGAGCTCGCTCACGTGGTCGCTCGCGTGAATGCGCGGACGCCCGATGCGATCGTCCGCGAGTTCGACGCCAGCCTCGCCGAAGACGACTACACCGGAGACAGCACCGCAATGCGAGGCTTCGCCAGGGAGGCTGGCATGCGGCTGAGGTCACTCGAGGAACTGGTCCAACTAGCGTCGGATGGCCTCCGACTCAGCGCCCGACCGGGATACCCCAAGGTCGTTGCACCACAGCCGGGCGATCACGCCGTTCGATGACCAGCCGCTCTCACACCCCTGGAGAAGAGCGCGACGGAAGGTGACCTGGACCTCGTGCCACAGGCGGCTAGCGCGGCTCGCACCGCCCTGCGTCGCCGACGGCACAGGGACGAGCTAACGGCGGCGGCGGTCCGGGCGGGTCACCACGGTGCCCATGGGGACGACGACGTCCGGGCGCATGGAGGACGGCACACCCGACAGGAACAGGGCGAAGACCGCGGGACGCCGTTGTGCGAGCTCGAGCCGTCCGCCGTCCGCCGAGGCCAGGTCGCGGGCCAGCGCCAGGCCGAGGCCGGTCCCCCGTCCTGAGGTGACCTCGCGCTCGAAGATGCGCGGTGCGAGGTCGTCGGGAACACCGGCGCCCTCGTCGGCGACCTCCACCACGACCGCACCGGACGGGCCACCTGTGCGCGCGCGGACGGTCGTGGTGCCGGCGCCGTGCTTGAGGGAGTTCTCGATGAGGGTCGCGAGCACCTGCGCGAGTGCGCCCGGCGTCGCGAGCACCTGGGTGGCGGGGTCCACCTCGACGCGGATGTGTCGGCCGACGACGTCGAACGTCGGCTGCCACTCCTCCTCCTGCTGGCGCACCACGTCGACGAGCATGATCGCCTCGGTCGTCCCACCCTGTGCGCGTCGCGAGCTGGCCAGCAGGTCGTCGACCACGCGGACCAGACGCTCGACCTGCTCGAGCGAGATGCGCGCCTCCTCGCTGACCGCGGCGTCGTCCGTGGCGAGCATGATCTCCTCGAGCCGCATCGTCAGCGCGGTCAGCGGCGTACGCAGCTGGTGCGACGCGTCGGACGCGAACTGCCGCTCGGCCGCCAGGCGTGCCGCCATCCGGTCGGCGCTGCGGGCCAGCTCCGCCGCCACGAGGTCGATCTCCTCGACCCCCGAGGGCTCGAGGCGAGGGCGCACCTGGCCGGCGCCGAGCTGTTCGGCCGAGGCGGCGAGGTAGACGAGCGGAGCCGTGAGGCGGTTGGCCTGCCAGATCGCCATCGCGATGCCGGCAGCGAAGGCGACCACGGCGGCCGCGACGACGAGCGCGATCACCCGGGCGCTCAGCCAGAACACGTCCCACCACGAGACGTAGAGGTTGACGACCGCGCCCGCCTGGGAGGTCACCGTGACGGACAGGCTGCGACCCTGCACGTGGTCGCCGGCCTGGTAGATCTCACCGTCGGGCGCCTGGACGGTCACCGACGCGGGGATGTCGCCGGGGCCGCCGGTCGCGTTCTCGAGCATGCGGTCGGTCAGGACGATGTTCTGCTGCATGCGGAAGTCGACCGAGCGCGCCACCGAGTCGGCGCGCGCCTTGAGTGCCTGCATCTCGTTCTCGCGCACCAGCTGTGCACCGAGGAACGCCAGGGGGAAGCCCAGCAGGACGACCGCGACGGTGACCGCCGCGATCGTCGCCTGCAGGACGCGACGACGCAACGCCTCAGCCGCTCGTGCTGCTGCTCGCGCTGCCGGTCTCGAAGCGGAAGCCCATGCCGCGGACCGTCGTGACGTACCGCGGCGCGTTGGCGTCGTCGCCGAGCTTGCGACGCAGCCAGGACACGTGCATGTCCAGCGTCTTGGTGGAGCCTGTCGGGTCGGAGCCCCACACCTCGCGCATGAGGGTCTCGCGGGCGACGACCGTGCCTGCGGCACCGACGAGGACGCGCAGCAGGTCGAACTCCTTGGCGGTCAGGTGCAGCTCGCGCTCACCCTGGAACGCGCGGTGCGCGGCGACGTCGACGCGGACGTTCTGGGCGTGGACCTCGTCCTCGTCACCCGGTTCCCCGACGCTCCGGCGCAGCAGCGCCCGGACGCGTGCCAGCAGCTCGGCGAGGCGGAACGGCTTGGTCACGTAGTCGTCGGCGCCGGCGTCGAGCCCGACCACCAGGTCGACCTCGTCGGCACGCGCCGTGAGGACGAGCAGCGGCGTGGTGAGCCCGAGGTTGCGGATCGCGCGGGCGACGTCCAGGCCGTCCATGTCGGGGAGCCCGAGGTCGAGCACGATCAGGTCCGCGGCTGCGGCGCCATCGATCGCGCCTTGACCCGTTCCTTGCACGCGCACGTCATAACCTTCACGCCCGAGCGCCCGAGCCAAAGGCTCGGCAATCGCGGGATCGTCCTCGGCCAGCAACACGTGGGTCATTCGCCCATGCTAGGTCACGGGACGGTGTCGTCCGCCAGTGGATCGCTGTGACCCTCGTCTGCATCTGAGGGTGGACGGTGGCCGACCCACGGTCCGCCCGCGGGGGCACGACGACCGACGGGCACGCCCCTACCCTCGGGGGGTGACGAGTTGGGAGCGGCTGCTGCGCTGGGACGAGGCGCACCGGTTCGTCGTCGACGCGACCATCGCGGGAATGCTGCTGCTCGTCACGGTTCCCCTGTCGATCGTGCTCGGCACCGCAGGCTCGTACGCGAACGTCCAGGTGTCGGCCGTGTTCACCCTCGCGCTGGTGGTCCCCGTCGCATGGCGGCGCGTGCGACCCACGGCCTCGGCAGCGACGATCTACTCGGTCGCACTCGCGCAGATGCTGTTCGGAACACCCCTGCTGTTCCCCGCGGACGCGATGGTGCTCATCGCCCTCTACTCGGTCACCGTGCACGGGCCGCGCTGGGCGCACCGGGTCGCGATGGTGGGGGCGCTGCTCGGCTCGGTGCTCCTCGGGTTGTTGCTGCGCGGCTGGAACGACCCCGCGGCCGTGACGGCTGCGGTGTTCACGAGCGTCACCGCGCTCGCTGTGTGGGCGTTCGGCCTGGTCCGGCGCTCCCGCAGAGAACGTATCGAGGCGCTCGAGGACCGTGCACGACGCCTCGAGGTGGAGCGGGACCAGCAGACGCAGATCGCGACCGCAGCGGAGCGTGCGCGCATCGCCCGGGAGATGCACGACATCGTCGCCCACTCGTTGACCGTGATGATCGCTCAGGCCGACGGCGGAAGGTACGCGGCGTCGGCTGATCCCTCGGCGGCAACGCGCGCGCTCGGCACCATCGGGGAGACCGGTCGGGCCGCCCTCACGGACATGCGACGCCTGCTCGGCGTCCTTCGTGGCTCGCACGCCCCGTCGCTCGAGTTCGAGCCGCAGCCGGCCGAGTCCGACGTCGGCACGCTCGTCGACCAGATGCGGTCGAACGGCATGCGGGTCTCGATCGTGCGCATGGGAACCCCCCGGACCCTCCCCCCGGGGGCAGGTCTGACCGTCTACCGGATCGCGCAGGAAGCGCTCACCAACGTGCTCAAGCACGCGGGACCGGACCCGCTCGTGTCCGTCCTCGTGCAGTGGCTTCCCGACGGGATCGTGCTCGAGGTGAGTGACGACGGCCGCGGTGCGTCGGCTGACTCCGACGGTCTCGGACAGGGTCTGCTCGGGATGCGCGAACGCGCGACGATGTTCGCGGGCACCGTGAGCGCGGGCCCGCGCCCCGGCGGAGGCTTCCGCGTCCGGGCGCAGCTCCCGACCCCGCCCGGCAGCACCCAGGAGAACAGATGACCGACCACATGATCCGTGTCGGCCTCGTCGACGACCAGCAGCTCGTTCGCGCGGGATTCCGCATGGTCATCGACAGCCAGCCCGACCTCGAGGTGGTCGTCGAGGCCGGTGACGGGTCGCACGCGGTGCGCGCCCTGGATCCCGCAACCCATCCCGGAGTCGTCGACGTCGTGCTCATGGACGTCCGGATGCCGACCATGGACGGCCTGGCCGCGACCGCCGAGATCGTCGCGCGAGGCACCGACGAGTCCCCGGCGCCCAAGGTCATCGTGCTCACCACGTTCGACCTCGACGAGTACGTCCTGTCCGCGATCCGTGCGGGCGCCAGCGGGTTCCTGCTGAAGGACGCTCCCCCCGAGGAGATGCTCGGGGCGATCCGCACGGTGCACCGCGGAGACGCCGTCATCGCCCCGTCCAGCACGCGCCGCCTCCTGGAGCACCTGGTCACCGCGCTGCCGCCCGACGAGCCCGGGCGGCCGACCGACCCGGCGCACAGGGCGGTCGCCGACCTCACCGACCGCGAGCGCGAGGTGCTCGTCCTCATGGCCCGTGGCCGGTCCAACACCGAGATCGGTCAGGACCTGTTCGTCGCCGAGGCGACCGTGAAGACGCACGTCGGACGCATCCTGGCCAAGCTGCACGCACGCGACCGCGTACAGGCCGTCGTGGTCGCGTACGAGACCGGCCTGGTACGACCCGGTTCGTGAGGTGCGTGCGACCACGGGATGACGCGAGGCGACACCGTGGCCTGATGTGCCGGTCTCGCACCGCTCCGTAGCGTCGAGGACGTCAAGCCCGTCACCTCCCGAAGGAGCCGCACCCGTGGACACGACCGTGTACCGCCCGACCGAGCAGACACCCGCTTCGAGCGCCTCCTGCGCCCGGTCCCTGACGAAGGTCTACGGCCGCGGCGCCGCGGCGGTGCATGCACTCGACGGGGTCGACATCGACTTCGCCGCCGGTGCGTTCACCGCGATCATGGGCCCCTCAGGCTCGGGCAAGTCGACGCTCATGCACGTGCTCGCCGGCCTGGACCAGGCGACCTCCGGCACCGTGCGGCTGGGCGACACCGAGATCACCTCGCTCGGCGACGACGCGCTGACCCGGCTCCGGCGCGACCGCGTCGGCTTCGTGTTCCAGTCGTTCAACCTCCTGCCCATGTTCACGGCCGAGCAGAACATCCTGCTCCCGCTCGAGCTTGCGGGTTCGCCCGTGGACCGACCGTGGTTCGACACGCTCGTCGAGACCCTCGGGCTCGGGCAGCGGCTCACGCACCGACCGAGCGAGCTGTCCGGCGGCCAGCAGCAGCGCGTCGCCATCGCGCGTGCCCTCATCGCCAAGCCCGAGGTCGTGTTCGCCGACGAGCCCACCGGCAACCTCGACTCCCGGTCGGGCGCGGAGGTGCTGAGCTTCCTGCGGCGCTCCGTCCGCGAGCTGGGCCGCACGATCATCATGGTCACGCACGACCCGACCGCCGCCGCGTACGCGGACCGGGTGGTCCTCCTGGCCGACGGACGGATCGCCGGGGACATCGAGAACCCGACCCCTGAGTCCGTGCTCATGGGCCTCGAGGCTCTGCGCACGCTCGAGCAGCCGGCGGTCCGCTGATGCTGCGCCTCACGCTCTCCCAGATGCGCCGCAGCCTGGGCCGACTCTCCGCCGCGGCCATCGCCATCGCGATCGGCGCCGCCTTCCTCGCAGCAACCCTCATCGCCGGTGGCGTCATCACACGCGCGGGGTACGACGCGATCGCGGCGGCCTACGGCGACGCTGACGTCGTCGTGGAGGGCGACCTGTCGACGGCGGAACGCAGCGAGCTCCTGCGCCAGCCCGACGTCGCTGCGGCCGACCCGCTCACGGCGGTGATGTTCCAGCTCCGAGCCCACGGTCAGGCGCATCTCCAGATCATGCTGCCCGTCCCGTCGGACCCCCGGCTGGGCTCGCTCACCGTGTCCGAGGGCGCCGCTCCGACGTCCGAGCACGAGATCGCCCTGCCGCCGGCGACCGCGTCCTCGCTCGGCGTCGGCGTCGGTGACAAGGTCACCGTCCTGTCCCCCGAGGCTGCCGGCTCGTCCCAGGACTTCGACGTCACCGGGATCACCGACGACCCGCGGAACGCGTGGTCGCAGGAGGGCGGAGCGGGTCTCGTGACCTCGTCGGACATCAGCGCCTGGTCGGGCGAGCGCCTCGACGACTCCGGCACGACGCTCGTCGCCGCGTCGGATGGCGTGACACCCACAGAGCTTCGCGAGTCGCTGAGCCCGCTGGTCGGCGACGCCCGGGTGCTCACCAAGGACGAGGCCGCCGCAGCGGCCGTCTCAGAACTGTCCGACGGCGGCAACGTCCTGGTCACGGTGGTGCTGGGCTTCGCAGCCGTCGCCATGCTGGTCGCGGCCCTGGTCATCGCCAACACGTTCCAGGTGCTTGTCGCGCAGCGCACCCGCACCCTCGCGCTGCTCCGCTGCGTCGGAGCGACCAAGCGTCAGCTCCGCGGGTCTGTGCTGCTCGAGGCGACCATCCTGGGGGCGGGGGCCGCCCTCGTGGGTCTGGTGGCCGGAACGGCGCTCGCCCAGGGTGCGCTCACCGTGCTGAACCGCGCCGACCTGGACGTCCCGCTCCCGTCGACGGTCAGCATCACGCCGGCCGTCGTCCTCGTCCCCCTGCTGGTCGGGACGCTGGTCACCCTTCTCGCGTCGCTCGTGCCTGCACGCGAGGCCACCCGGGTTGCGCCGATCGCGGCTCTTCGACCCGCGGACGCTCCCGCGGTGGGCGCCCGCGCAGGACGCGTCCGGCTGGGCGTCTCGCTGCTGCTCGTCCTCGGCGGTGGGGGTGTGCTCCTGCTCGCCTCCGCGGCGGCCGGCCGAGGCACCGGTGACGCCACCCTCCTGCTCGGGATCGGGACCCTGGCCGGGGCCCTCTCGTTCGTCGGGGTGCTGCTCGGAGCCGTGTTCTGGGTCCCGCGCATCGTCGCGCTGCTCGGTCGGGGGCTCGCCTCGACCGGGACCAGCGCCCGCATCGCCGCCGCGAACACGGTGCGCAACCCGCGCAGGACGGCGGCCACCAGCACTGCGCTGCTGATCGGCGTCACGCTCGTCGTGATGATGAGCACGGGTGCCGCGAGCGCGCGCACCACGATGAACCACGAGCTCGACGCCCACTATCCGGTCGACCTGGTCGTGGAGGGGCACCAGGCGGACGGCACGGAACGGTTGGACGAGGCAGGTGTGCAGCGTGCGCTCGACGGCGTCGACGGTATCCGGGAGTCCGTGCTGGTCCGGACCGCCATGGTCGAGTTCGACGGAAGCGAGGGCGACACCGTGACGGTCGCGGCCGTCGACGGGGACGCGGCAGCATCGGTGGTCCGCGACGCCTCGCTCGTCGACAGCCTCGACGACGGGACGCTGCTCCTGCCGGCGTCGTACGACGACAAGCTGGCCGGCGACGCCACCGTGAGGTCGGTGACCTTTGACGCGGACTGGAACAGGGGCCCCGACGGGCCTCCCGTCCAGCTGCGTGCCGTGACGTCCGACCTCGGCGGGTACCGGGCGATCGTGACGACCTCGATGCTCGACCAGATCGCGCCGAACGCACCGGTGTCCACGGTCTGGGTGTCGCTCGACCCGGGCGCCGACCCGGCAACCGTCCTGCAGGACGTCCGCGCTGCGCTTCCCGACGGGGCTCTGGAGGTCTCCAGCGCCGCCGCCGAGCGGGTCAGCAACGAGAGGTTCGTGGACGCGATGCTCGGGATCGTCGTCGGCCTGCTCGCCGTGGCCGTCGTCATCGCGCTCATCGGCGTCGCGAACACCCTGTCGCTGTCCGTGCTGGAACGGCGCCGCGAGTCTGCGACGCTCCGGGCGATCGGCCTGTCGCGCCGTCAGCTGCGCTGGATGCTCGCGCTCGAGGGGATGCTCATCGCGGGGGTCGGGGCACTGCTCGGCGCGGGCCTCGGTCTGCTCTACGGCTGGGCTGGAGCGGTGGTGGTCTTCGGCAACGTCGGGGACGTGCTCCTGAATGTGCCGTGGCGCGATCTCGTGCTCGTCTTCCTCGTCGCGCTCGTGGCTGGGCTGCTCGCGTCGGTGCTCCCCGGTCGGGCCGCAGCCCGCACCTCGCCGGTCGCAGCACTCTCGGTGGACTGAGCCGACCCCGGCCCTGTGGACGGCTCAGGCCGTCCACAGGGCCGTTCCGCGGCGTACTCCCACGGGGCATCGTCTCCGGGTGCGCCTCACCCTGCTCCACCCAGACCCCGATCGCGGAGCGGGCACGGTCACGACGGACGTCGAGGTCCTGCCCGGGACCGCTCTGGCCCTCCTGCGGCCCGCGCTCGCGAGGCTGAGCGGTGACCCGGCCTGGGCGAGCAGCGCCCACCGGGTCTTCGTCGCGCAGCAGGTCCTCGACGACTCCCACGTGGCCGGTCACGTACCTCTGGTGCACGGCTGCGTGCTGAGCCTCGGACCCGACGCACGCCCGTCGGCCGAGGAGGCGCTGCGGGCGGACTGGCACGTCGCGGTCGTCGCGGGGCCGGACTGCGGGGTGCGCCTGGGGCTGCGCGACAACGAGACCCTGGAGGTGGCACCCGGCTTTGCCGTGCGTCGCCGCGGCGACCGGGTCCGAATTCGCAGAGGTCGGCCGTCGCCCCGCTGGCGACCGGACGCAGAGCACATCCGCGGCGACACGACGTATGCCGTCCGGCCGCGCACACCCGCGGAACCCAGCCGGGTCGCCCCTGCCCCTGCGCGACCGCCCGTCGCGACGTGGCTGACGCCGCTGATCGGGTCCGCGGCGCTCGCCGTCGCGCTGCACCAGCCGCTGCTCGCACTGGTCGGCCTGGTGGGACCGCTCGGCGCGCTTCGGCTCCGGAGGCGACGGCAGGACTCCGATGGCGCGTCGGCACCCGCTGACCCGGCCGCCCTGGAAGCGGCGACGGTACGAGCACGGCCCGACGACGAGCCCATCGAGGCAGCGGTCCCGTGGGACGACGGTGGCACGGTCGCGATCGTCGGCCCACGGGCGCTCGCCCTGCCCGTCGCACGGGCCACCGTCCTCGCGGCGCTGGGCACGCACGCGCACCGACCGCTCTCCGTTCACAGCCTCCACCTGCACGACTGGTCGTGGTGCGTCTGGGCCGGGGCAGGCACCGCAGGGCTCCCAGGGCTCGACGAGGGGTCGGCGGTCGTGGTCGTCGACGGCCCGCCCGACCCCGCTGCCCTCGCGCTCTGGCGGTCCGCGGCGCCGCCCGCGCAGCGTGCCGTGGTGCTCGCAGCACGTGCGGCGGACGTCCCTGCGTGGTGCCGGTCCCGGATCGAGGTGTCTCGCGGATCGGTGCGGGTGCACGGTCCGCAGGGCGCGACGTCCCTGATACGCCGGCACGCCGTGACGGAGCGGACCGCGGAGGCACAGCTCCGCAGAGCCGCGGGGCTGGGCGCCGTCCGCACGTCCGGCAGCGAGCTCGCCGCGCAGGCCACGCTCGGCGCGCAGCCCGGCATACCGGCGGCCGAAGCCTGTGCGGTCTCGTCGGCGTGGGACGAACCGCGGCCGGGGCTGGTGGTCGCGCTGGGTGACGGTGCCGCCGGTCGGCCGTTCACGGTCGACCTCGTGGCCGACGGACCGCATGCCTTGGTGGCCGGGACCACCGGGGCGGGAAAGTCCGAGCTGCTCACCACGCTCGTCCTGGCCGTAGCGCTGACCCATCCCCCGGAGCGGCTCTCGATCCTGCTGGTCGACTTCAAGGGCGGCACAGGACTGGGCGCAGTCGCCGGGCTGCCGCACGTCCTCGAGCACGTCACCGACCTCGATGCACCGCAGGCGCACCGCGTGCTCAGCGGGCTGCGCGCAGAGCTGCGCCGACGCGAGCGTCTGCTCGTGGCCGCCGGTGCGCGTGACATCGCGGAGCTGGACCCGCAGGCGCCTGCGACCCCGTCACGCCTGCTCGTGGTCGTCGACGAGCTGCGGGCACTCACGGAGGACGTGCCTGAGGCGTCCGCCGCGTTGGCCCGGCTGGCAGCACAGGGCCGTGCGCTGGGCGTGCACCTGGTGCTGGCCACGCAGCGGCCCGCGGGAGCCGTCGGTGCGGACCTGCGCGCGAACGTCAGCCTGCGCATCGCCCTGCGCGTCGCCGACCCAGCGGACTCCGTGGACGTGCTCGACGTCCCGGACGCAGCGGCGATCGACCCCGGTACGCCCGGTCGCGCACTGGTCCGCCGGGGCTCGCGTGCAGCCGAGGTGGTGCAGGTGGCACGTGCGACGACCGCACCGCAGGTGGCACCAGCGCGGCTCGCGGCGCCGTGGGGCTCCTCCGTGACCCGCTGGACGCCAGGGTCCCAGGGCCGCGACACCGACGCCGCGCCCGCGTGGGTGGCCGCCGCCGTCGAGGCCGCAACACCACGGCCGACGAGCAGGCCACCGTGGTTGCCCGCTCTGCCGAGCGTCGTCGCCGCAGAAGACGTCGACCTGGGTCCCGGGGTGGCGCTCGCCGTGGCGGACCTGCCCGACGAGCAGCGCCGCGGAGCCGTCCGCTGGGATCCGTCGACCGGCCACCTGCTGGTCCTGGGCGGGCCACGGTCCGGGCGATCGACGACTCTGGTCACCGTAGGCCTGGGGGCGCTCGCGCAGGGCTGGGCCGTGCACGCCCTCGGGCTCCCGGAGGACTCGGCCGCCCGACTGCGCGCCGGGGACGAGCACGGGATCCTGGGCACCCTGCTCGGGGTCGACGACGCGGTCGAGACCGCCCGACTGCTCGAGCTGCTCGACCGGTCGCAAGGTCGGCCGAGCGTGCTGCTGGTCGACCGGGTCGACCTGGTGCTCGGCGCCCTCGGGGAGCTGGCTCGGGGCGCCGGTGCCGATCGCCTGACGGCCTTCTGGCGCGGCGGGCGAGCCCTCGGCGGTGCGGCCGTGGCGGCGAGCGCGGACGTCGGTGCCGTCGCGGCGCAGCACGCCGGGGCGTTCCGGGACCGCGTGGTGCTCCCTCTCGCGGACCAGCTGCTCGACTCGCTCGCCGGGGTGCCGTCCGTGTTCGCTGGGCCCCGCGACACGGCTGGTCGCGCCATCCACCTCGGTCCCGGCGGCGCGCAGCTGGTCCAGGTGGCCCTCCCGTCGGAAGCCGTGCATACGCAGGCCACCCCTGACCCAGCCGTCGTCCGCGTGCGGCGTCTGCCTCGGGCGTGTCCGTTGCCCGACGCCGGTCCGCGCACGGTGCGTCCGCGCACGGTGCGACCCGATGCGTGGCACGTCCTGCTGGGACCCGGGAGCGACGATGCCGAGCCCATCGGTGTCGACGTCTCGCAGGGGCTGCTGATCGCCGGACCGCCCGGGTCAGGACGCAGCTCCGCGCTCGCGGTGGTCGCGCGCGGTCTGGTGCGGGCCGGCCGGACCGTGCGCCTGCTCAGGACCGGCCCATCGTCTCCCGTGCTGGCGGGCATCCCGACGACGACGCCCGGCGAGGTGTCCGGCCTCGACGACACGGTGACGCTGCTGGTCGACGATCTCGACGAGCTCGAGCGCGAGCACCCGGACCTCGGCGACACCCTGGTCCGGCGGGTGGTGGCGACCAGCACGGCACACGCCGCCGCCGGTGCCTACCGCGGCGCGCTCCCCGAGCTGCTGCGCCGCCGCCGCGTCCTGGTCCTGGACCTCCACGACGCCGCGTCTGCCGAGCTGGTCGGGATCCGGTCGAGGTGGCTGGCGGACCCCGGGAGACGCACCGCCGGCCGCGGTGCGCTGGTGGTCGGGCGCGCGGTGACGCCCGTGCAGGTCTACGACCCGGCGTGATCCTCACGGGCCGGGGTGGTGGCGCGGACGACGGCGGGGAGCAGGAGCCCGACACCGATCGCGACCGACAACCCGATCACCACGAGCGCCCAGGCGGAGGGTTCCGCGCTGTACCAGCCCACCGCCAGGACGACCAGGAGGATCTGCCACATCATCACGGGCGACCGCGCCCAGCGCCGCCCGCGCCACAGTCCCCGGGCGCAGAGCCCGAGCAGTGCGGCGACACCGAGCGCGCACAGGGCGAGGAAGGCGGTGGCGCCCGGCATCGTCGCTCGGCCACGCACCAGCTCAGCGGCCACGGCCAGTCCGAGCCCTGCGAACGCCGCGGCCTCCACGACCACGAACGAGCAGACGGCGACAAGGAGGGGCGGGCGGGTGTCGTTCACGCGAGAAGCCTAGAGAGTGCCCCCGGCACGTATCACAGGCCCTGCGCGTGGCCCCGCGATACCACGTCACAGAGGCGTTCTCGTACACCACATGTTGCGAAAGACGAGGTCAGCGCGACGCGCTGACCTGGACGTATGTCCTATATGGCCTCCGACCTGCGGCGACACCGTGACGTGGCTCACCCGGGCCGGGAAAGCCGGTGTGACGAACGCCTCAGTCGTTACCGACATGAAACCTCCCCGTAACCCCTTGTGCGGACGACGGACCGGTGTGACTCTTGAAGGAGCAACAACGTCCCCGCACAAAACCCCCCGATTTCATGCCGTGTTCCGCGCGCCTCCACCCCGTGCGCCGGACCGACGTGTGCCTAGGAGAGAACTCATGGATTGGCGCCACCGCGCGGCGTGTCTCGACGAGGACCCGGAGCTCTTCTTCCCCATCGGGAACACCGGACCCGCCCTGCTGCAGATCGAGGAGGCCAAGGGCGTCTGCCGCCGTTGCCCCGTCGTCGACACCTGCCTGAAGTGGGCCATCGAGACCGGCCAGGACGCAGGCGTCTGGGGCGGCCTGTCCGAGGACGAGCGCCGCGCCCTCAAGCGCCGCACCGCGCGCCAGCGTCGCGCGGGCTGACTCCGCACCACTCCGAACGCCGCGCTCTCCTCGAGGGAGCGCGGCGTTCGTGCGTTCCGCTGCGACCGGGGTCACTCACCGGTCGCCGGTCAGATGAGCGTCCCCGCCTCTCGGGGTGCTCGCAACCGGGCCTCGATGACGACCGACGTGCCACCGCTCTCGCGGTTGGACCAGGCGATCGTGCCGCGCATCTCGTTCGTCACGAGGGTCGAGACGATCTGCGTACCCAGCCCCGAGCCGGCGCCGCTCGACCGGTCGGCGGGCAGGCCTGAACCGTCGTCGGCCACCTCGACACGGATCGTGTCGTCCTGCCGCTCGACGATGACCTCGACCGTGCCGGTCTCACGGCCCTCGAACCCGTGCTCGACGGCGTTGGTGACGAGCTCGGTGAGGATCAGCGCGAGCGCGGTGGCGTCCCCCGCCGGGATCGACCCGAACGACCCGCGCACGGTCGTGCGGACGTGCGCACCCTCCGTCGCGACGTCGGCGGCGAGGCGCAGGCTGCGACCGACCAGGTCGTCGAACGGCACGGACTCGTCCAGCGTCTGCGAGAGGGTCTCGTGCACCAGGGCGATCGTCGCCACGCGCCGCATGGCCTCACCCAGCGCCTCGCGCGCCTCCGGGCTGCTCATCCGGCGCGACTGGAGCCGTAGCAGGGCCGCCACCGTCTGAAGGTTGTTCTTCACGCGGTGGTGGATCTCGCGGATCGTCGCGTCCTTGGTGATCAGCTCACGCTCGCGCCGGCGCAGCTCGGAGACGTCGCGGCACAGGAGCACCGCACCGACGCGCTGCCCGTGCTCGGTGAGCGGGACGGACCGCAGCGACAGCGCCACCCCGCGCGACTCGACGTCGACCCGCCACGGCGCACGACCCATGAGGACCAACGGCATCGACTCGTCGACCGTGACCTCCTCCTGCGAGACCAGGTCCGCTGTGACCTCCACCAGAGACCGGCCGACCAGGTCCCCGACGACCCCGAGCCTGTGGAAGCAGGACAGGGCGTTGGGGCTGGCGTAGAGCACCTCGCCCTCGGAGTTGAGCCGGACGAGCCCGTCGCCCACCCGAGGGGCACCGCGACGTGGGCCGGTGGGCGCGTCCAGGGCAGGGAACTCTCCCCGGCCGACCATCGCGAAGATGTCGTCGGCAGCCTCGACGTAGTTGAGCTCCAGGCGGCTCGGAGTGCGGGCGCCGCCGAGATTGGTCTGGCGTGCGAGGACGGCGATCGGTCGGCCGTTGCGGACGACCGGCACGGCCTCCTCCCGCACGGCGTAGGAGCCGAACCAGCGAGGCTCGCGCGACCGCTGCGCCGCCCTCTCGTCGAGGGATCGCTGCAGCTGGGGACGCTGACCGTCCGGCGCGGTCGCACCGACCACGTCGTCGTAGTGCACCGTGGCGCCCGTCGAGGGCCGGCACTGGGCGACCGCGACGAAGTCGCCGTCCGCGGTCGGCAGCCAGAGCACCAGATCAGCGAACGCGAGGTCGGAGAGCACCTGCCAGTCCCCCACCAGGAGGTGGAGCCACTCGAGGTCGGGACCGTCGAGAGCCGCATGACGAGCGACGAGAGTGCTCAGTGTGGACACGGGACAAGGGTAGGTGGCGGCGGCCGGCACCGGGCACGGTGCTCAGGGTGGCGCTCGGCTACCCTCGGACGACCATCACACGCGTGCTAAGGATCTTCATCGTGCGACTGAACGTGACCCTGGAACTGCCGACCGGAGCCCATGACGCGGCCCTCCTGCTGAGCGATCCGGACTACGTCCACGCGAAGGTCCGGGCGAGCGGTGCCCTCGAGCAGCACGTGGACATCACGGGGTCCCCCGACGCGGAGTTCACGGTCACCACCCGGCGCTCGCTGCCGACCGACCAGATCCCCTCGCACCTGCGCGGCTTCGTCGGGAACAGCATCGACGTCAGGCAGGTGGAGGCGTGGGAGGCGGCCGCGGCAGACGGCTCACGGGTCGGCACGGTGGTCCTGGACATCGCCGGAGCGCCAGTTCGGCTCAGCGGACGCACCCGGCTCGTGCCCACGGGGCCGGGCGCGAGCACCGTCAGCTACGACGGCGATCTGCGCTCGACGCTGCCCCTGTTCGGTTCGGCGATCGAGAACGCCGCGGCGGGCGCCGTCAAGGCGGCGCTCGAGGTGGAGCAGGACGTGGCACGACGCTGGATCGCCGACCACGCGTGAGCGCCGTTCCTCGGCCCGATCGTCCGTTGGTTACGAACAATGCACCAGCCGTAACGATTCGGTAACACGTCCGTACCGGTAAAGGCCTTCTGACCTGCAGTTTCCCTACCGTGGGATCGCTACCACACCACCTGTCCCCGACGTGATGCTTGACACCCGAGGGGCCGCCGACGACAGTTCTCGCAACGCGTGGGAACGCTCCCGCAGACTGCGGATGGGAGCGCGACCACGCCGGGTCCACCAGGCCCACCTGACGTCCGGACACGCCAGCGGCGTACGGACCACGGGAGCCCTCGGGTTACGGCGAAGACGCCGTCCGACTGACAAGGGAGTCATTGTGCGCAAGACCTCAAGCAAGATGTGGGCGGCAGCTGCGGGTGCCGCGAGCATCGCCCTGCTCGCCACGGCATGTTCCTCGGGAGACGGGGGCAGCAGCGACGACGAGTCGTCCGCCTCCTCCGACGAGAAGATCACCCTCACCGTCGCGACGTTCAACGACTTCGGCTACAGCGACGAGCTTTTCGCGGAGTACACCAAGGACCACCCGAACGTCACGGTCAAGCAGACCAAGGCCGCCAAGTCCGAGGACGCCCGCACGAACCTCACGACGAAGCTCGCCGCAGGTGGCGAGGGACTGGCCGACATCGAGGCCATCGAGATCGACTGGCTGCCTGAGCTGCGCCAGGCACCGGACGAGTTCGTCGACCTGGCCGACCCGGCGGTCGAGGGCCGCTGGTCCGACGCCGTGGTGGGTAACGCGACGCTCGACGACGGCAAGCTGCTCGGCTACGGCACCGACACCGGCCCCGAGGCGATCTGCTACCGGCAGGACCTGTTCGAGGCCGCCGGTCTGCCGAGCGACCCCGACGCCGTCGCGGCCGAGGTGGGCACGTGGGACGACTACTTCGCGCTCGGCACGAAGTTCGTCAACGCGTCTGACTCCGCGTGGTTCGACTCCGGCGTCGCGACCTACCAGGGCATGATCAACCAGGTCA
The DNA here is from genome assembly GCF_000688475.1 of Cellulomonas sp. URHE0023. Taxonomy (GTDB): domain Bacteria; phylum Actinomycetota; class Actinomycetes; order Actinomycetales; family Cellulomonadaceae; genus Cellulomonas. The sequence continues at coordinate 44,703 of NZ_JIAN01000005.1, forward strand.
AGGCCGCGTACGAGAACCCGGACGACGGCACCGCGACCGACCTCGCGGACAACGCCGAGATCCAGAAGCTGTACGACAAGGTCACGTCGCCCGAGGTCCAGGCGCTGTCCGCCAAGCTCGACCAGTGGACGGGTGACTGGGACGCCGCGTTCCAGTCGAACGGCTTCGCGACGATGCTCTGCCCGTCGTGGATGACCGGCCCGATCGAGGAGCGCGCCGGCGGCGTCACCGGCTGGAACATCGCCAACGCCTTCCCCGGCGGCGGCGGCAACTGGGGCGGCTCGTACCTGACGGTGCCGGCTTCCGGCAAGCACACGGCTGAGGCCAAGGAGCTCGCGGCGTGGCTGACCTCGCCGGAGATCCAGACCAAGGCGTTCATCAAGACGGGCAACTTCCCGAGCCAGCTCGAGGCACAGAAGTCCGACGAGGTGCAGTCTGCGACTGCTCCGTTCTTCAACGACGCCCCCAAGGGCGCCATCTTCACCGACCGCATCGCCGCGATCGACGTCATCCCGTTCAAGGGCCCGAACTACTTCTCGGTGCACCAGACGGTTCAGGACGGCATCAAGCGCGTCGAGTACGAGAACGTGGACCCGGCCACCTCGTGGCAGACCGTCCTCTCGGACTTCTCTGCACTGGGCCTGTGACCCACCCGCCGGCCGGGACCTGAGTGTCCCGGCCGGCGACCCGGGGCCGGTCTGACGGGCCGCCCCGGACCCCGACCGAAGCCCGGTGCGATCCGCCGACCGGACCGCACCGGGCTTCGTCCGTCTCCACTCCGTCTCGAGGTCGTCTAATGCTCACACCGACTCGCGACGCCGCGCAGGACGCGGCGACCGCACCCCCCCGGCAGTCCCGCCGGGTCGGCTTCAACCAGCGGCTCGGACGCTGGGATGTGAAGTTCTCGCCCTACCTCTACATCTCGCCGTTCTTCATCCTGTTCCTCATCACCGGCCTGTTCCCGATCGTCTTCACGGCGTACGTGTCGATGCACTCCTGGAATTTGCTGTTCGGCCAGGGCGAGTTTGTCGGCCTCAAGAACTACACGGACGTCTTCGCCCAGCCGCACTTCTGGACGTCGCTGCGCAACACGTTCTCGATCTTCGTCCTCTCGTCCGTCCCGCAGGTCATCACCGCCATCGTGCTCGCGGCGTTCCTCGACCAGAACCTGCGCTCGAAGACGTTCTGGCGGATGGGCGTGCTGCTGCCCTACGTCGTCGCGCCGGTCGCGGTCGGCATGATCTTCGGTCGGCTGTTCGCCGACAAGTCCGGCCTCATCAACGCCGGGCTGGAGGCGATCGGTCTGCCCGCCGTGCAGTGGCACGTCGACGTCCTTGCCAGCCACATCGCGATCGCGTCGATGGTGAACTTCCGCTGGACCGGCTACAACACCCTGATCTTCCTCGCCGCCATGCAGGCGGTGCCTCGTGAGCTGTACGAGGCCGCGATCATCGACGGCGCCAACCGGATGCGTCAGTTCTTCTCGGTCACCATCCCGCAGATCCGCGCGACGATCATCTTCGTCGTGATCACCGCGACCATCGGTGGCCTGCAGATCTTCGACGAGCCGCGCGTGTACGACGCGACCGGCCTCGGCGGAGCGTCCAAGCAGTGGCTGACCACGACGCTGTACCTGTACGACGTCGGATGGGGCAACCAGAAGAACCTCGGACGTGCCGCCGCAGTCGCGTGGCTGCTCTTCCTCATCATCGTCGTCATCGGATTCCTCAACTTTGCCGCCACCCGACGCATCGCGACCGGAGGCTCCGGCGTGCCCAGCCGGCGCGCCCGTCGTGCCGCCGAGCGCGCCGCAGCCAACCGGAGGGCGTCATGAGCTCCGTCCCCACAGTCGCCCAGACCGCCGGACCCCGAGCCGCCCGCTCCGCGGCCCGCAAGTCCTCGCGCCGCGCCAAGGTAGGCGGCTACGACCGCCGTCCCCGCTGGCTGACCTACACGGTGCTCGGCTTCGCCGTGTTCATCGGCCTCGCCCCGCTGTACTACACGATCGTGATCGGGTCCTCCGACCCGATCTCGATCGCGCAGGACGCCCTGCCGCAGTTCCTGCCGGACTCCACGCTGTTCCACAACTTCAGCCTGGTCATCCACTCGGAGGCGTTCAGCTTCTGGAAGGCCTTCGCCAACTCGGTGATCATCTCGGTCGTCACGTCGACGTCGGTGGTGCTCTTCTCGACGCTCGCCGGGTTCTCGTTCGCCAAGCTGCGGTTCCGCGGACGCGGCGCGCTCCTGGTGTTCGTGATCGCCACGATGGCGGTCCCGACGCAGCTCGGCGTCGTGCCGATGTACATCCTGATGACCGACCTGCACTGGATCGGCAAGCTGCAGGCCGTCATCGTGCCGGGTCTGGTCACCGCGTTCGGCGTCTTCTGGATGACGCAGTACCTCGAGGAGGCGCTGCCGTACGAGCTGATCGAGGCGGCCCGCATGGACGGTGCCAGCATGATCCGCACCTTCTGGTCGATCGCGCTCCCGGCGGCCCGGCCGGCGGCCGCGATGCTCGCCCTGTTCACGTTCGTGGCGCAGTGGGTGAACTTCTTCTGGCCCTCGATCGTCCTGAGCAGCGAGAATCCCACACTCCCGCTGACGATCAGGCTGCTGCAGGCGAACTACTTCGTCGACTACTCGCTGGTCTTGGCGGGCGTCTTCCTGATGACCATCCCGCTGCTGGTCCTGTTCCTGTTCACCGGCCGCCACCTGGTCGCCGGGATCATGGCCGGAGCCGTCAAGGGCTGAGCCCGTACCTGGTCCCGGCGCCCCCCTAAGGTTGGGGTGCCGGGACCCCAAGCCCGCCGACGATGGCTGGGCGGCCCGCCGTGGCACGACACGGGCCAACCGCACACGGAAGGGAAGTCCGGTGAGCACGTACCACCCGCAGGACGCACCTGCGGCACCGACCCTCGAGCAGGTGGCGGAGCGCGCAGGGGTGTCCCGGTCGACGGCGTCCCGCGCCATCAACGGCGGTCTGCGGGTCTCCCCCGAGGCGCTCGCCTCGGTCGAGCTGGCCGTCGCCGACCTCGGGTACACCCCCAACCGCGCCGCGCGGTCGCTGGTCACCCGGCGCACCGACTCGATCGCCCTGGTGGTGCCCGAGCCCGACGAGCGGGTCCTGTCAGACCCGTTCTTCGCGGGGACGCTCAACGGGCTGAGCACCTCGCTGGCCGACTCGGACGTGCAGGTCGTCCTCGTGATCGCCCGCCCCGGCGAGAGCGAGCGCACCATCCGGTACCTGCGCAACGGCCACGTCGACGGTGCGATCGTGGTCTCCCACCACCGCAACGACGAGCTCGACCAGGCCCTGCAGTCGTCACGGGTGCCCAACGTGTTCGTCGGCCGTCCGCTGTCCGCGCAGGACCGCCACGTGCAGTACGTGGACACCGACAACGTCGAGGGTGGCCGCATCGCCACCCGGCACCTCATCGGACGCGGGTACAAACGCATCGGGACCATCGCCGGTCCGCAGGACATGTCCGGTGGCATCGACCGCCTCGCGGGGTGGCGCAGCGCGATGGGCGAGGCCGGGATGGACGACGACGCCATCGTCTACGGCGACTTCACGCTGTCCTCCGGCGCGGCGGCCGCCCGCGAGATCCTGGCCCGGTTCCCCGACCTGGACGCGCTCTTCATCGCTTCGGACCTCATGGCAGCCGGCGCGCTCGGGGTGCTTGCCGAGCTGAACAAGGACGTGCCTGGGGACGTCGCCGTGGTGGGGTACGACAACCTGGGCGTCGCCGCGTCCACCGTTCCGCCGCTGACCTCCGTGATCCAGCCCGTGGTCGCGATGGCCCGTGCCGCCGGAGCCCGCCTGCTCGCACAGCTCAACGGTGCCCCTCCAGGAGAGCCGCTGATCTTCGCCCCCGAGCTGGTCATCCGGGCGTCCGCGTAGCAACGCTTCCGGCGTAGCGACGACGACGCCCGTCGACCGGATCCGCAGATCCTGCCGACGGGCCGGTCCGCCTGGGGCTCAGTCCTCGCGCGAGTCCTTGACCCGTGCGACGAGCTGGGTCGGGCTCACGAACCGCAGGGCGACGATGAGGATCGCCATCATCGACACCGTGTAGACGACGGCCATCGACGAGATGAGCTGTCGCGCCTCGCCGCCACCCGCGGCGGTCATCGCACGGTAGATCGCGACGACCAGCGTGTCCGACTTCGGACCCGAGACGAGGAACGTCAGCTCGAACATGCCGACGGTCCGCACCAGGACCAGGATCGATGCGGCGAGGATCCCGGGTACCAGCAGGGGCGCCAGGATGCGGGTGAGGATGTGGCGCATGTCCGCCCCGCACATCCGCGCCGCGTTCTCGATCGACGGGTTGATCTGCTCGATGAACGGCGTCATCGTGAGGATCACGAACGGGATCGACGGCACCAGGTTCACCAGGATCACGGCGGTCAAGGTGCGTCCGAGGCCGACGTTGTACATCACCGTGGCCAGGGGGATGCCGTAGGTGATCGGCGGCATGAGCACGGGCAGCAGGAAGAGCGCCGCCACGAGCTTCTTGAACGGGAAGTTGCGGCGGGCCAGCATGTACGCCGCGGGGACCCCGACGAGCGTCGAGATGACGATGACCGACAGGGCGACCACGAGCGTCACGCCGATGACCGACGCCATGCCGAAGCGGTCCCAGGCCTGGGTGTACCAGTCGGGCGAGAACCCGGCGGGCAACCACGTGGTGAACCACTGCTCGCCGAAGGAGTCGACCACGACGCTGAGCAGGATCCCGATGAGGAAGATGAAGAAGGCCGCAGCGCCCGCCCACACGAACCAGGTCGAGGGCCGCGCGACGAGCGACTTCTCCCCCGGTGCGACGTGCGGCGACGACCGCTTCTTCTTCGGTGCCGTCGGTGCGGGGTTGCCCGCACCGACGGCCGTGCTGTCGAGGGTCTGGTTGGCCATCAGCCCTTGCCTCCCGTCGAGCCCTTGTACATGAACGACCGCCACACCAGCACGATGGCCACGATCACGAGCTCGACGACGCCCATCATGACCGCGATCGTCGAGGCCATGGGGTAGTCGAGCTGCTCGGCGAACGCCCGGTAGCCCATCAGCGCCATCACGCGCGTCTCCCCCATCGCGTCACCCACGAGGCGCGCCGACGGGAAGACGCTGAAGGCGAGCACGAACGTCAGGATGAACGTCGTCGCCAGTCCGGGCGCCAGCAGGGGCAGGGTCACCCGGCGGAAGCGCTGCACCCAGTTCGCCCCCAACGTCTTGGCCGCCGCCTCGATGGACGGGTCGATGCCCGACAGGTAGGACGAGATGAGCAGGAAGGCGAACGGCAGACCGGAGATGACGAGCGAGAAGAACACACCCCAGTAGTTGTTCACCAGGGTCAGCGGCTGGTCGATGACGCCGATCTGCAGCAGGAACCGGTTGAGCCAGCCCTGCCGGCCCGCGAAGATCAGCAGACCTTGCGCGGTCAGCACGGTGCCGAGGGTGATCGGCAGCACCAGCAGCATCGTCAGCGTCTCCTTGCCCCGGAACCGCTGTCGCAGCTTGAAGGACAGCGGGACCGAGACGGCGACGTTGAACAGCGCGACCGGCAGCGCGAGCCGCATCGTGAGGTAGACCGACTCGAAGACGAAGGGGTCACGGAAGAAGGCCACGTAGTTGGCGAAGATGCCTCCTCCCCACTGCGCCTGCATGGCAAGCGTGGGCTGGAACGTCAGGCCGATGCCGTAGGAGAACGGGTAGATGAACAGCGCGATCGCGAAGACGATCGCCGGCAGCAGCATGAACAGCGACGAGTCGACGCCACGCTCCGCCAACCGGTGTCGCAGGCTGGCCGTCGAGCGCGTCCTTGTGCCTCCGGCGGTCACGGCGCTCACGTCCGGACCTCTTCCAGCTCTCGTTCCTCGACCGACAGTGCCGCCGCGTCGGACGGGTCGCTGGGGAAGACCAGCACCCGCGCGGGGTCTGCCCGGAGCTCGACCGGGCTGCCGATGGCCGGGGCGTGGTCGGACCGCACGTGCAGGAGCCGCCCGCTCGGCGTCGTGACACCGACGGCGAACTCGCGACCGTGGTACTCGACGATCGAGACGGTGGCGACGTTGGTGTTGTCGGAGGCTCCCTCCGAAGCCGGGACGACGACGAGGTCCTCGGGGCGGATGGCCGCTCGGACCCTGTCCCCGACGGCGACCGGATCGACGGCCGTGCCGCGCAACGTGAAGCCTTGGTCGGTCGCCGTGACGGACGTTCCCTCGACCGAGGTGATCACCAGGTCGAGCAGGTTGCGGTATCCCATGAAGTCCGCCACGTGGGCGTTCCGAGGCGCGTCGTGCAGCTCGGCGGGTGTGCCGATCTGCTGCACCCGGCCGTCCCGCAGGACCACGAGCCGGTCCGCCATGGACAGGGCTTCCTCCTGGTCGTGGGTCACGTAGATCGTCGTCAGGCCGAGCGACTGGTGAAGCCGCCGGATCTCGGTGCGCATCTCCAGGCGCAGCTTCGCGTCGAGGTTGGACAACGGCTCGTCCATGAGCACCAGCCGCGGCTCGAGCACGACGGCGCGCGCGATCGCGACGCGCTGCTGCTGCCCGCCCGAGAGCTGGCCCGGGAGCTTGTGCACGTGCTGCTCGAGCTTGACCAGCGCGACCGCCTCGTCGACGCGACGCCTGATCTCCTGCTTGGGGAGGCGGCGCATCTCCAGGCCGAACGCGATGTTCTTCTCGATCGACATGTGCGGGAAGAGCGCGTAGTTCTGGAACACCATGCCGAACCCGCGGTCCTCGGCCGCCAGGGTGTCGACCCGTGCGCCGTCGATGAGGATCTGTCCGTGCGTGAGCGGGAGCAGCCCGGCGAGGCAGTTGAGCGCGGTGGACTTGCCGCACCCTGACGGCCCGAGCAGCGCGATGAACTCGCCCGCCCGGACCATCAGGTTGAGGTCCACCAGCGCGTCGACCCCACCGAAGCTCCGTCCTACTCCGCGGAGCTCTAGCGACTCGAACGTGCCGGCAGCGATGGCCATGGCTACTTGGCCTCGAACTTGCCGGAGCCGATCTCGCGGTCCCAGATGTCGAACGCCTTGACCAGCTGAGCCGGCGGGAGCGGTGCGGCCTTCGGGTGCTCCTCGATCAGGTCGTCGTACCAGTCGCGCCCGAACTCGGCGATGGCGTCCTGGCTGGCCTGGGGAGCCTTGTCGAGCGTCGCCCCCTCGATCGCCGGGCCTGGGTAGAAGTAGCCGGTGTCGTAGGCCATGGCGTTGACGTCCGGCGTGAGCATGTACTGCAGCAGGTTGAGGATCGCGGACAGCTTGTCCGGGCTCTGCCCCTTCGGCACCACCGCGTACTGGGAGTCGGTGACCCACGTGAAGTCGTCGAACGGTGCGGCCTCGATCGAGGCCGGCTCGGTGCCGAGCGCCCGAGGGTTGATGTCCCAGCCGGTCGTCGTGGGGATCAGGGACCAGGTGCCGTCGGACATGTTGGTGATGACCTGGCCGGTGCCGGTCGGGTAGCTGTCGATCGTCTGGCCCAGCTCGGCGAGGTAGGCCCAGGTCTTCTCCCAGCCGTTCTCGGGGTCCATCGGGTCCTTGTCGCCCAGCATGTAGGGCAGGCCCTGCAGGAAGGTGCGCCCGGGGCCCGAGTTCGCGGGACGCGCGTAGCCGAACTTGCCGGGGTTCGCCTTGGCCCAGGCGAGCAGCTCCTGAGGGTTCGTCGGGACGTCCTTCACGACCGCCGGGTCGTACTGCATGAGGGGGCCGGAGGGGTAGTACACGGTGACGACGCCGTAGTCGCCCGCGAGCTTCTGCATGTTCGCGGCGGGCTCGATGTAGTTGTCCATGTTGGACAGCCGGTCCGCGTAGTCCGCGGCCACCGGGATCCACAGGTCCTGCTCCACGCCGGCCGACATGCCGTCGGTGCCCGTCATGACGAGGTCGGTGGTCAGGTTCCCGCTGTCGACCTGCGGCTTGACGGTCCCGACGAGGTCGGGTGCGCCGGCGGTCTCCCAGGTGACCCCGGAGATGATGTCGGGGTGGTCGGCGACGAACTGGTCGATCATCGCGCCGGTGAGCTTCTGGTTGCCCGCGACGTCGAGGATGTTCAGGGTGACGGGCTTGGACGGCGTCTCGGGGATACCTCCGTCGTCGGCCGACGAGCTCGGTGCCGCGTTCGCCGGAGGCTCCTCCGAACCAGGCGCGGAACAGCCGGCCACGATGAGTCCGGCGGCCATGATGCTGGCGAGGAGGTAGAGCGGACGTTGTGCGCGCATCGGCGTTCTTCTCTCTGGTCTGCGCCCGGTGGGTGGCCCGGGCGACACGGGAGGTGCGACGTTCAGACCCCGGGGTGGGCGTCTGGGGCGGGACCGGTGGACTCGCGCACGACCAACCGGAAGGTCAGGTCGTGGTGGTGCTCTGGAGGGGTGGACGGGTCGCGGACGAGGCTGAGCAGCATGTCGACGCCGGCGCGACCGCAGTTGACCAGCGGGATGCCGACGCTGGTGAGCTCGGGCGTGGTGAGGGTGGACATCGGGATGTCGTCGACGCCGACGACGCTGATGTCCTCGGGCACCCGGACGCCGCGCTGGCGGAACCGCTTGAGGAGGCCGAAGGCGACGAGGTCGTTGTAGGCCAGGACGGCGGTCGCCCCGCTCGCGATCACCAGGTCGCCCGCGCTGATCCCGCCCGAGACATAGGGCTGGAACGAGCCCAGGTCGATCACCTCGAGCTCGGGATCCTGCGCCGTCACCGACTTCAGTGCCTCGAGCCGGCGCTGCGTGGACCAGGAGGTGACCGGTCCGCCGACCCAGGCGATGGTCCGGTGCCCGAGGGCCCGCAGGTGGTTGACCGCCTGCCGGATGCCGTCGAGGTTGTCCATCGACACCGTGGGAAGGCCGCCGCACTCGCGGTTGACCAGCACGATCGTGCACTCGTCCGCCAGCTGCTGGATCACGGAGTCCGGGGCACGCGGAGAGCACATGATCAGACCGTCGACCTGGCTGGCCATCCCGAGCACGAGGTCGCGCTCGCGGCTGGGGTCCTCGTCCGAGTCGGCGAGGACGACCGCGTAGCCGGCGGTCCGCGCCTTGCCCTGGACGCCCTTCGCCACCGCGGCGAAGAAGGGATTCTCCAGGTCGGGCACCATCAGCCCGATGTTCCCCGTGCGGCCGGTGATCAAGCCCCTGGCCGCGAGGTTGGGGCGGTAACCCATCCCCCGTGCCGTGCTCAGCACCTTGTCCCGGGTCTCCGGCGACACCTCGTCCGGCTTGGCGAGCGCACGCGACACCGTGGAGATCGAGACACCCGCAACGCGGGCAACATCTCGCGCGGTCACCGGCACGACCCACCTCCATCGGTGTCATCAGCCACGGCAGTGTGGCTGGCGGCAAGTATGCAAACCATTGCAGCGACTCGTCAAGCGTCATTCATCGGCAATGGCTTCAGGGCACTGCTGCGCCCTCCAGGATCCCGCGTACTACCAGGTCAGATCGCATTTTGCCCATTTTCGCCGTCCCGGGCCTACGCTGTGCAGGTCGTTCCGACGACACTCAGGCCGTTTCAAGGAGGAGACGCACATGCTCGCTGCCGCCGGCGCCACGACCTGTGTGCGGGTCCGAGGCCCGCGATGAAGATCGAACGCGCCGAGGTCATCGTCACGAGCCCGGGCCGCAACTTCGTCACGCTCCGGCTGACGACGTCCGACGGCGTGGTCGGCCTCGGGGACGGGACGCTGAACGGACGCGAGCTCGCCGTCGTCTCCTACCTGCGCGACCACGTCGTCCCCCTGCTCGTGGGCCGCGAGGCCGACACCATCGAGGACACGTGGCAGTACCTCTACCGCGGCCCGTACTGGCGCCGGGGTCCGGTCACGATGGCCGCGATCGCGGCGGTCGACATGGCGCTGTGGGACATCCTCGGCAAACGCACCGGCGTGCCGGTCTACCAGCTGCTCGGCGGCCGCAGCCGGCGCGGTGCGCTGGCCTACGGGCACGCCTCGGGCACCACCGTCGAGGCCCTCTTCACCGCCATCCGCAACCAGCTGGACCACGGTTTTCGAGCCGTCCGGATCCAGGTCGGCGTGCCCGGCCTGGGCAAGGTCTACGGCGTCGGCACCGACCAGCGCGCCGGCGAGCGCTACGACTACGAGCCGGCCGCACGCTCGGTCGTCCCGGTGGAGGAGGCGTGGGACACCGAGGCCTACCTCCGGCACCTGCCCACGGTGGTCGAGGCGGTCCGGGCGGAGTTCGGTGAGGCGCTGCCGCTGCTGCACGACGCCCACCACCGGCTCACCCCCAACGAGGGCGCCCAGCTCGGCCGAGCACTCGAGCCGCACCGGCTGTTCTGGCTCGAGGACTGCACCCCCGCCGAGGACCAGGAAGCGCTGCGTCGGGTGCGGTCACAGACGACCACACCGCTGGCGACCGGCGAGGTGCTCAACAGCGTCCACGACTACCGCACGCTGATCAGCGAGCGGCTGATCGACTACGTCCGGTCGTCGGCCACCCATGCCGGTGGCATCACCGGCCTGCGCAAGATCCTCGACTTCGCGGCGGTCTACGGAGTCCGGTCCGGGATCCACGGAGCCACCGACATCTCGCCGGTCGGCATGGCGGCGGCCCTGCACCTCGACATCGCGCTGCACAACTTCGGCATCCAGGAGCTGATGCTCCACAACGAGCGCACGCTCGAGGTGTTCCGCACCAGCTATACGTTCGTCGACGGACTGCTCGACCCCGGGGAGAACCCGGGGCTGGGCGTCGAGCTCGACGACGAGGCGGCGGCTGCGTACGAGTACACGCCCGCCTACCTGCCGGTGAACCGGCTTCTCGACGGCACGATCCACGACTGGTGAGTCAGGAGAGCGACGATGGCTGACCTGCGGGAGACCGGCACGACACCGACCGGCGCGGTGCCGCTCGGACAGTGCGCGCTGCTGCTGCGTCCCGACGACGACGTCGCGGTGACGACGACCACCCTGCAGGCCGGCACGCGCGTGCGCACCGCGACCGGCGAGATCCTCCTGACGGGCGAGGTCCCCCGCAGCCACAAGCTGGCGGTCCGCGACGTGGCCGCCGGGAGCGCCGTGCACAAGTACGGCCAGTCGATCGGGCTCGCCCTCGTCGACATCCGCGCCGGCACCCACGTCCACACGCACAACCTCGGGATGGACGACACACAGCGGTCGTACGAGTTCGGCACCGTCCACGCGACGCTGGAGCCCGCCGTCGGCCCGGTCCGCACGTTCGAGGGATACCACCGGGTGAACGGCCGGGTCGGCACCCGCAACTTCGTGGGTGTGCTCACGTCGGTCAACTGCTCGGCGTCGTCCGCGAAGATGATCGCCGACCAGTTCCGCGGGATGGCCCTGGACGCCTTCCCGAACGTCGACGGCGTCGTCGCGCTCACCCACCAGAGCGGCTGCGGCCTCGTCCCGGGCAGCGAGGGCGCCAACATCCTCCTGCGCACGCTGCGCGGGTACGCCCAGCACCCGAACTTCGGCGGTCTGCTGGTGCTGGGCCTGGGGTGCGAGATGGTCCCGGTGCAGTCGCTCGTCGACGGCCTCGACCTGCCGGCGGACACCCTCGTGCAGACGCTGACCATCCAGGACACCGGCGGGGTGCGCGCCACGGTGCGCGCGGGTGTCGAGGCCATCCGGGCGATGCTTCCCGTCCTCGACGCGCGACGGCGGGCTCCGGCACCGATCAGCGAGCTGGTGCTCGGGTTGAACTGCGGTGGCTCGGACGGCTACTCGGGGATCACGGCCAACCCCGCGCTCGGTCGCGCATCCGACCGGCTCGTCGCCGCCGGCGGCACGTCGATCCTGGCCGAGACGCCCGAGGTCTTCGGCGCGGAGCACCTGCTGACCCGCCGCGCCGTCTCCGAGGCGGTCGGCCGGCGGCTGCTGGACCGGATCGACTGGTGGCAGGCCTACGCCCGCGCGGGCGGCGGCACCCTGGACAACAACCCCTCGCCCGGCAACAAGGCCGGCGGCCTCACCACGATCCTGGAGAAGTCGCTCGGTGCCGTGGCCAAGGGCGGCCAGGCGGACCTGAGCGCGGTGTACGAGTACGCCGAGCCCGTGACCGAGCACGGCTTCGTCTTCATGGACACGCCCGGCTACGACCCCGTCTCCGTGACCGGGATCGTCGCCGGTGGGGCGACCGTCGTGTGCTTCACCACGGGTCGCGGATCCGTCCTGGGTTGCCGGCCGACGCCGTCGATCAAGCTGGCGACCAACACCGAGATGTTCGAGCGCATGAGCGACGACATGGACCTCAACTGCGGCCGCATCGTCGACGGGACGGCGACCCTGGACGAGGTGGCCGACGAGATCTTCGAGACGATCCTGGCGGTCGCCTCCGGACGCCGGACCGTGAGCGAGGAGCTGGATCTCGGCCAGGAGGAGTTCATCCCGTGGCAGCTCGGCACCGTGACCTGATGCTCGACCTCCGCCGCCGCGTCCGTCGTCCCCGAACGTCCCACGACCTCTGAGAGCGAACCATGACCGCCACCCTGCACGACACGCCTCGGCTCACCGTCCACCCGGACCGGCTGCTGCCCGCCGACCCCGTCGTGCGTGCGATCGCCCGCCGGCTCTACGAGCAGGTGCGGGACCTGCCGATCATCTCCCCGCACGGTCACGTCGACCCGCGCCTGCTGTTCGAGGACGCACCCTTCCGCGATCCCGCGGAGCTCTTCGTCTCCCCGGACCACTACGTCACCCGGCTGCTGCACGCCTCGGGCGTGCCGCTCGAGGCACTCGGCGTGGGGCAAGGGCCGCTGAGCGAGGCCCGGGCGCGGGAGGCCTGGCGGCTGCTGTGCGCGCACTGGCACGTCTTCCGTGGGACTCCTGTGCGGTACTGGCTCGAGTCCGAGCTGGCCGAGATCTTCGGCGTGACGCAGCGCCCCTCGCCCGAGACGGCCGATGCGATCTACGACCACCTCGCCGGCTTGCTGAGCCAGCCCGCGTACAGCCCGCGCGCCCTGTTCACCCGCTTCAACATCTCGGTCCTCGCCACGACGGACGACCCCTGCGACGACCTGTCGGTGCACGCAGCCCTCGACGCCGACCCGACCTGGTCCGGCCGGGTCATCCCGACCTTCCGCCCCGACAAGTACCTGGAGGCGTCGGCGCCGGGCTGGGCGCAGGCCGTCGAGCGGCTCGGTGAGGTCTCGGGGATCGCCACGGACACCTACGCGGGCTGGGTCGGCGCCATGGAGGCCCGTCGCCGGCACTTCGTCGAGCACGGCGCCCGTTCCGCGGACCACGCCCACACGGATGCGGGCACGGCGCCGTTGGAGGCAGCCGAGGCCGAGCGGGTCTACCGCGCCGCGACCGCCGGCACGGCGACCACCGCCGAGGCCGTCGCGCTCCGCCGGCACATGCTGCTCGAGATGGCCCGGATGTCCACCGAGGACGGGCTGACCATGACCCTGCACATCGGGGTGCGCCGAGGGCACCACGGACCGTCGGCGGCGCGTTTCGGCCCCGACACCGGCCACGACATCCCGTTGCGCACGGACTTCACGGACCCGCTGCGCCCGCTGCTCGAGAGGTTCGGCACGCACCCGAACCTCCGGCTCGTGCTCTTCACGCTCGACGAGACGTCGTTCTCCCGCGAGCTCGCACCGCTGGCCGGCTTCTACCCCTCGGTCTACGTGGGAGCGCCGTGGTGGTTCCTGGACGCCCCGGAGGCGGTGCGGCGCTGGCGCGGTGCCGTCACCGACACCGCCGGGTTCTCCCGGACCTCGGGGTTCATCGACGACACGCGGGCGTTCTGCACCATCCCGGTGCGGCACGACATGTCACGCCGACTCGACAGCGGGTTCCTCGCGCAGCTCGTCGCCGAGCACCGGCTGGACGAGGACGAGGCACTCGACACCGTGACCGACCTCGTCGTCGGCCGTCCCCGAGAGGTGTTCGCTCTGTGACGGAGCTGCACCGGTCGGCCGCTGCCCCGCCCGTGCGGCACGTCCACCTCGGGCTCGGCAACTTCTTCCGGGCGCACCAGGCCTGGTACAGCGCGCACTCCGCCACCGGGTGGGGCATCGCCGCCTTCACGGGCCGCGCCTCGGACCGCTCGCGCGCGATCGTCGACACGCTCCGCTCGCAGGACGGTCTCTACACGCTGGTGACGCGCGGGAGCGACGGAGACCGGTTCGAGGTCGTCGGAAGCATCGCCCGAGCCCACACCGCCGACGACGGCCCGGCCTGGCTCGGCTACCTGAGCGACCCGCAGGTGCAGGTCGTCACCACGACGGTCACGGAGGCGGGCTACCTGCGCGCAGCCGACGGCGGGCTCGACGTGTCCCGGCCGGAGGTCGTCGCGGACCTCGCCGCGCTGCGTCGCGAACCCTCGGCGTCGGTCTCGACGGCGCCAGGGCTGCTCGTCGCCGGCCTCGCCGCTCGCCGTCGGGCCGGGGCCGGACCTCTGACCGTGGTGCCGTGCGACAACCTGCCCGCCAACGGCGCTGCGGTCGCGCGCGTCGTCGGCGACCTGGCGGAGCGGGTGGACCCCGCTCTGGCCGCCTGGATCGCGTCGCACGTCGCCTTCGCGACGACGATGGTCGACCGGATCACCCCCGAGGCGACGGACGCCGACCGCGCGGACGTCGAGGCGTCGACGGGTGTGCGGGACCGGGCGACCGTCGTCACCGAGCCGTTCACCGAGTGGGTGATCAGCGGGGACTTCGCCGCCGGACAGCCGGACTGGCAGGACGCCGGTGCCACCTTCACCACCGACGTCGCGCCGTTCGAGGAGCGCAAGCTCTGGCTGCTCAACGGCGGGCACTCGCTGCTCGCGTACGCCGGCTCCTTGCGAGGTCACGTGACCGTCGCCGACGCGATGCGCGACGAGACGTGCCGCGGCTGGTTGCGCGAGTGGTGGGACGTCGCTCTGCGACACCTGAGCCTGCCCGCCGACCAGAACGCCGCCTACGTCGCCGCCCTGACCGAGCGGTTCGCGAACTCGCGGATGCGTCACCGTCTCGACCAGATCGCCTGGGACGGCTCGCAGAAGCTGCCCATCCGGGTGCTCCCCGTCCTGCGCCGTGAGCGGGCGGTGGGCCAGCTCCCGGGCGCGGCGACCCGCACGCTCGCCGCCTGGGTCTGCCACCTGCGCGGTGCCGGGGCGACGGTGACCGACGTCCGCTCGGCCGAGCTGCTGCCACTGGCGTCAGGGCCGCTCCCCGACGCCGTCCGACGGGTCGTGGAGGTCCTCGACCCGGAGATCGCCGCGGACGGCCCGCTTGTCGACGCGGTGGCGACCCAGGCCGGCGAGCTGGTACGCGGCTGACGGCTCAGCGGTCGACGCGAGCCCCGCCGCCCGCCGCGAGCTTGAGCACGTCCGCCTTGGTCACCATGGTGGTGTCCCCCGGCGTCGTCATGGCGAGAGCCCCGTGCGCGGCGCCGTACTCGACAGCCGTCTGGAGCGGTTGCCCGTCGAGCAGGCCGTAGATCAGACCCGAGGCGAACGAGTCACCGCCGCCCACGCGGTCCATGATCTCCAGGTTGTCGCGCTGGGTGGCCTGCACGACGCCCGTCTCGCGGGACCAGGCGAGGGCACCCCAGTCGTTGATGCTGGCGGAGCGGACGGTGCGCATCGTCGTGCCGATCACCGCGAAGTTCGGGTACGCCTGAGCCGCCCGCTCGATCATCGCGGCGAACGTGGCCACCTCGAGCTCCGACAGGGACTCGTCGACCCCCTCGACCTCGAACCCGAGGCTCGCCGTGAAGTCCTCCTCGTTCCCGATCATGACGTCGATCGAGCTCGCGATCTCGCGGTTGACCTCCTGCGCCCTGGCCTTGCCGCCGATCGACCTCCAGAGGCTCGGGCGGTAGTTCAGGTCGTAGGAGACGACCGTGCCGTACTTCTTGCCGACGGTCACGGCCTCGAGGACCGTCTCCGCGCTGGACTCGCTCAGCGCGGCGAAGATGCCTCCGGTGTGCAGCCACCGCACGCCGAGCTCGCCGAAGAGGTGCTCCCAGTCGACGTCACCAGGCTTCAGCTGGGAGGCGGCGGTGTGCCCACGGTCGGAGACGCCGACGGCACCGCGGACGCCGAAGCCGCGCTCGGTGAAGTTGAGCCCGTTGCGGACCTCGCGCCCGATGCCGTCGTACGGGACCCACCGCAGGAACGCTGTGTCGAGGCCGCCCGTCAGGATGAGGTCCTCGACGAGCCGGCCCACCTCGTTGTCCGCGAGCGCCGTCACGACAGCCCCACGCAGGTCGAAGGCACGACGCAGCCCGCGGGCGACGTTGTACTCGCCGCCGCCCTCCCAGGCGCGGAACGTGCGCGCGGTCCGGATGCGTCCCTCACCGGGGTCGAGACGCAGCATCACCTCGCCGAGCGCGACGACGTCGTAGCGGCACTCGGCCGCCGGGCGGATGTTCAGGGCAGCCATGGTGTGGTCCTCGGGTCGGGGGTCAGGGGTGTGCTAGCGCGACGGCGTCGGCCACGAGCCGCGCGATCCCGTCGACGTCTCGGGCACGGATCCGGTCTCGGGGGACCATCCACGAGCCACCCACGGCGGCCACAGCCGGGATCGCGAGGTACTCGTGCAGGTTCGCGGGCCCGATGCCGCCGGTCGGTACGAAGCTCACGCCCCCGAACGGAGCAGCCAGGGCAGCGATGGCGGGTGCGCCCCCCGACGTGCCGGCAGGGAAGAACTTCACGGTCGTCAGCCCGAGCTCGAGCGCGGCCTGGACCTCGGTGGCGGTCACCGCCCCCGGCAGGGCGAGGACGCCGTGCTCGGCGCACCGCTCGACGACGGCCCGCGACAGGCCGGGCGAGACCACGTAGACCGCGCCGGCGGCGACGGCCTGGTCCACCTGCGCCACGGTCAGGACGGTTCCCGCTCCGACGAGCACGTCGCCGCGCGCCGCCAGCACCCGGATCGACTCTTCGGCTGCCGCCGTGCGGAACGTGACCTCGGCGACGGGCAGCCCTCCCGAGACGAGTGCGCTGCCGAGTCCGTCGGCGTCGGCTGCGTCGTCGATGACCACGACCGGGACCAGTCGAGCGGCCCGCAGCGCTGCGAGTGCGTCCACGCGATTCCCTTCGAGGCGTTCCGTTAGGCGGAATAGTCATACCGCTTGCCGGAACAGCATCGCACAGTCAGCTGCCCTCCGGCGCACCCAGCGACATGCCGTCAGGCAGCAGGGGCGGGAGAACCGACCGCATCCGGTCGTTCAGCCACCCGATCCGGTCCGCGGTCATCCGGTCCGCGGGCGCCGTCACGCTCACCGCTGCGACTGCCGAGCCCGAACGCATCAGGGGCACCGCGACGCAGCTGATGCCGACCTCGTTCTCCTGCTCCTCGGTCGCCCAGCCCCGGGTCCGCGCGCGCACCAGCTCGGACCAGACGTGGTCCTGGTCGACACCCTGCCCGCCCGCGGTCCCTACGTAGGCGCCGAGCATCGCGCGGTCAGTTCCCCGGAACGCCAGCAGGGCCCGGCCCAGGGCCGTCGTGACCGCAGGGCTCCGGCGTCCCACCGCCGACCAGACCCGCACCGAGCGCTCCGGCTCGACCTTGTCGAGGTAGACCACGTGCGTCCCGCTCAGCACACCGAGGTGCACGAGCTCGTCCGTGGCGCCGCTCAGCGCCACGAGCGCCGGGTGCAGCAGGACCGGAAGGTTCTCGTCACTGAAGTAGTCGTCGGCGAGCCGGGTGGCCGCAGGGCCGAGCACGTAGTTCCCGGACGGTGCCTGCGTCGCGAACCCGCGGTGGCGCAGTGCTGCGAGCGTGCGGTGGACGGTCGTCTTGTTGATGCCGACGGCCGTGGCGAGGTCGGCGAGACCGAGTCCAGCCGAACCGCCCCGCGCGAGCGCCTCGAGCACGAGGAGCGCCCTGTCGACGGACTCGACGGGCGAAGCCGCACTCGTAAACGGTTCGACAGGCGAGGACATGGGGCCAACCTAGCGGCCCGACAGCAGGCACCAGCGAGCTCCGTGCCGCGCCGGTCTGCTGGCGCCAGGCGCGTGTCCTGCTGCGTCTACCGGTCGGACGGCGGAACGTGGCCGAAGCGATGCAGCGTCCGGCTGACAGCCTGCTCGCGCACCACCGTGAGCAGCTCGCGGTGGGCACTCGCGACGACAGCCGCGTCCAGGACCGTCACCTCCCCCAGCCGGGTGACCGCGGCCTCCCGCAGGTGAGGGGCGTCACCGATCACCCGGATCCGCCCGGTGACCCAACCGTCACGGACGCGAGCGGCGAACGTCTCGTGCGTCTCGGACTCGACGGAGCTGACGGTCACGCGCACGCCCGCGGTCTCGGCTGCGTGCCGGACCCGTGCCACATGGGCCGGCGGCGCACCGTCCCCGATGCGGATCGTCAGCAGCGGGACCGGCCGGTACCGCAGCACGTTCGCCTCGACCCGGAGCTTCGACGGGTCGTGCTCGACGGAGAGCTCGTCAGCCCACACCCGGTCGTCGTCCGCCGAGGCCCAAGCCAGCCACGACTCGTCGTCGGAGGGCACCTCGGGCGAGTCCGACCACGAGCCGATCTGTGCGACGTAGTGCGGACCGCCCGCCTTCGCGCCGGGGCCGACGGTCGAGGCCTTCCACCCGCCGAACGGCTGCCGCCGCACGATCGCACCGGTGATGTGCCGGTTGACGTAGGCGTTCCCGACCTCCACGCGGTCCAGCCAGTGCGCGATCTCCGTCTCCTCCAGCGAGTGCAGCCCGCCCGTCAGGCCGAACGGCACCGCGTTCTGCACCTCGATCGCCGCGTCGAGGGTCTCCACGAACACGATCCCGAGGACCGGCCCGAAGCACTCGGTCAGGTGGAACCACGAGCCTGGTTGGACGCCGAACTTCACGCCCGGCGACCAGAGTCGTCCCTCCTCGTCGAGCCGACGTGGCTTGATCAGCCACGACTCGCCCGCGTCGAGCGTGGTGAGCGCTCGCAAGAGTTTCCCGCTCGCGGGTTCCGTCAGAGGGCCGACGGCGTTGCCGAGGTCCGTCGACGGGCCGACCCGGAGCGACGACACGGCGTCGGCCAGCTGCCGGCGCAGCCGGTCCGAGCGGCCGGCCGAGCCGACGAGGATCGCGAGCGACGCGGCCGAGCACTTCTGGCCGGCGTGCCCGAACGCCGAGCGCACCAGGTCGGCAACGGCGAGGTCGACGTCCGCGGACGGCGTGATGACGAGCGCGTTCTTGCCCGAGGTCTCGGCCAGCACGTCGAGGGACGGCCGCCAACCGGCGAACAGGCGGGCGGTCTCGATCGAGCCCGTGAGCAGGACGCGCGAGACCGACGGGTGCGTCACGAGATGCCGGCCGACCGGCCCCTCGGGGCTGAGCACCACGGTGAGCGCACCGGGAGCGTCGAGGCCACGCTGGATCGCGGCCATCGCGACCTGGCCGCACAGGGGCGTCTGGGGAGCGGGCTTCACCAGAACCGGGCTCCCGGCCGCCAGCGACGCGAGCACCGAGCCCACCGGGATGGCGACCGGGAAGTTCCACGGTGGTGTCACGACGGAGACGCCCGACGGTGTGTGCACGGCACCCTCGACGGATGCGAGGTCGACGGCGCGGTCCGCGTAGTAGCGCGCGAAGTCCACCGCCTCACTCACCTCGGGATCGGCCTCCGCCACCGTCTTTCCCGCCTCGTGGACCATCGCGGCGACCAGGTCGGAGCGCGCCTCCTCCAACGACTCGGCGACCCGGTGCAGCGCCTTGGCCCGGTCCGCAGGGGACGTCGCGCCCCAGCCCGGCGCCGCCGCGACGGCGCGTGCCACCACCTCGTCGACCTCGGCGATCGACGACACGAGCACCGCCCCCGGCGGGACGTCGATCTCCCGCTCGACGATCCCGCGTGCCCACGCTCGCGCGAGCGCCGCTGCCGGATCGGTGTCCGGGGTGTTGGCGAACTCGTCGGACAGGTCGAGCGCGGGCCGCGCGACGCGACGAGGTGCCGTGGGCGGAAGCAGCCGGTCGCGGTAGGCCGTGCGGAACGCCGACTCCTGGGCGTCCATCGCGGCCTCGTCGGCGAACAGCGCGTGCAGGAAGTTCTGGCTCGCGGAGTTCTCCTCGAGCCGCCGCACCAGGTAGGCGATGGCGACGTCGAAGTCGTGCCGCGCGACCACCGGTGTGTAGAGCAGGACGGAGCCGACGGTGTCACGGACCGCACGTGCCTGCGCCGGTGCCATGCCCTGGAGCATCTCGACGTCGAGCGCCTCGCCGACTCCGCGTTCCTGCGCGAGCAGGTGTGCGGCCGCGACATGGAACAGGTTGTGACTCGCGACGCCGACGCGCAGGTGCCGGGTGCGCTCGGGCGCCAACGAACGGTCGACGAGCCGCAGGTAGGCCGCGTCGACGTCCTGCTTGGACCCGTAGGGCGCCTGGGGCCAGCCGTGCAGCTCGGACTCCACCTGCTCCATCGCGAGGTTGGCGCCCTTGACCAGTCGGACCTTGAGCCGGGCCGCGCCCGTACGTCCTCCGGCGACGGAGGTCAGCTCGTCGAGCGCGTCGGACGCGTCCGGCAAATACGCCTGGAGCACGATCCCCATCGGCGCCTCGCTCAGCGCGGGGTCCGACGCCAGCCGCTCGAACACCCGGATCGTCAGCGCGAGATCGCGGTACTCCTCCATGTCGAGGTTGAGGAACGTGCCGTGCTTCGCGGCGGTCAGGTACAGCGGCCGCAGCCGGTCGACCACCCGTGCGACCGAACCCTCGGTGTCCCAGGTGGACAGCTGGCTGGCCACCGCGGAGACCTTGACCGACACGTAGTCGACGTCCGGCCGCTCGACGAGCGCCGTGACGCGAGCCAACCGCGCGGCCGCCTCGCGCTCCCCCAGCACAGCCTCGCCCAGCAGGTTGAGGTTGAGGCGAAAGCCGTCGGTCCGCGTGCGGGCCAGGTGCTTCGCCAGCCCCGGCCCGTCGTCGGCGACAAGATGCCCGACCAGTGACCGCAGGCGCTCCCGGGCGGCAGGCACGACGACCGCCGGGAGGATCGGTCCCACGCGCGACCCCAGCCCGAGCATCGCCTTGTCGGCTGGTCCGAGGAACCCTGCCGACGACGCGGACAGCTCGGCCAGCTCGCGGGCGGCCACCCGGACGTCCTGCGGGCGGGCCACCCGGTCGACGAACCGCACGGCGAGCTCGAGGCCGGCGGGGTCGGCGACCAGCGCCGCAAGCCGACCTGTCGTCCGCCGTTCCCGAGCCGTCTGTTCTTCGGCGGTGGCTGTGAGCCACTCACGCGCCAGGTGGACCGCATCGTTCGTGACGTCCTGCGACATGCCGCTCCTTCGTCGGGAATCCGATCCAGTCTCTTCCTTGAGCCGTCCGACGGCCAGATCGCGTACCCGTACCGCGGCCGTTCCGAGACACGATCGTTTCCGCAGCGTGGACTCTCACGGCTCGCCCCTCGGGCATCCCCGGTCCCCCGCGCCCGGGGTGACAAGGTGTCCAGCGTGACCGACATCACAGACACCCCGGAATCCGCGAGCCCGCTCGACACCGCCAGGGCGCAGCTGGCCTCTGCCGTCGACCTCCTCGGCTACGACGAGGGCCTGCACCGCATGCTCGCCACCCCGCGCCGCGAGATGAACGTCGCGGTTCCGCTGCGTCGCGACGACGGCGAGATCGAGCTGTTCATGGGCTACCGCGTCCAGCACAACATCTCGCGCGGACCCGGCAAGGGCGGTCTGCGGTACGCGTCGTCGGTCGACATCGACGAGGTGCGCGCGCTCGCGATGTGGATGACGTGGAAGTGCGCCGTCGTCGACGTGCCGTACGGCGGCGCCAAGGGCGGTGTCACGATCAACCCGCGCGAGCACTCCGTGAGCGAGCTCGAGCGGGTGACCCGCCGCTACACCAGCGAGATCATGCCGATCATCGGCCCTGAGCGGGACATCATGGCGCCCGACATCGGAACGAACGAGCAGACCATGGCCTGGGTCATGGACACCTACTCCGTCAGCCAGGGGTACACGATCCCGGCCGTGACCACGGGCAAGCCGGTGACCGTCGGTGGCTCGCTCGGCCGCGCGACCGCCACCTCCCGGGGTGTGGTGCACGCAGCCTCGGCGGCGCTCGGGGACGCGGGGGTGCAGCTCAACGAGGTGAGTGCCGCCGTCCAGGGCTTCGGCAAGGTGGGATCGCACGCAGCCCGGTTCCTGCACGACGCCGGGACGCGTGTGGTCGCGGTGTCCGACGAGACCGGCGGGGTCTTCCGCAGCGACGGGCTGGACGTCGCGGCGCTGCTGCGGCACGTGGAGGTGACCGGCAGCGTGGCCGGCTTCGACGGCGGCGACCCCATCGACAACACCGAGCTGCTGGCTCTCGACGTCGACGTGCTGGTGCCGGCCGCCGTCGAGGGCGTGATCGACTCGGAGACCGCGGTCAACGTCAAGGCGCGCTGGGTGGTGGAGGGCGCCAACGGTCCGACCACCGCCGAGGGCGACCGGATCCTCGCGGACCGCGGCGTCGTGGTCGTGCCCGACATCCTGGCCAACGCCGGCGGTGTCGTCGTCTCCTACTTCGAGTGGGTGCAGGCCAACCAGGCGTACTGGTGGACCGAGCGCGAGATCGAGGACCGCCTCGAGCACCGCATGGTCACCGCACACCGCGCCGTGGCCGCGCTCGCTCAGGCCGAGGGGATCTCACTGCGTGACGCAGCGCTGACCATCGGCGTCCGACGCGTCGCCGAGGCCCACCAGATCCGCGGCCTCTACCCGTAGGCGGGAGTACCGACGCGGTGCGCGACGTTGCGTACCTCGTGAGCCACGTACCTCTGTCAGTCCTCGACACCGCCCCCGTCTCCGTCGGCCAGTCCTCCGGCGACGCCCTCGCCGCCTCGACGGAGCTGGCCCGCACCGCCGAGGCGGCGGGATACGCGCGCTTCTGGGTGGCCGAGCACCACTCGATGGCCGCCGTCGCGTCGACCTCGCCAGGGGTGCTGCTCGCGCACCTCGCGGCGTCGACGTCCACGATCCGGGTCGGGTCTGGCGGAGTGATGCTGCCGAACCACCCGTCGCTCGTGGTCGCGGAACAGTTCGCGATGCTCGAGGCACTCCACCCCGGACGCGTCGACCTCGGCATCGGCCGGGCGCCCGGTGCCGACCCGATGACCGCCGCAGCACTGCGTCGAACGGTCGACGGCCTGGGTGCCGACGACTTCCCCGCGGAGCTGATCGACGTGCTGGTCCTGCTCGGCGTCCCGGTGACCGGTCACGCCGGCTCCCTGCGCGCCTCGCGGCTGTCCGCGACCCCCGCCGCGACCTCCGCGCCCGAGGTCTGGCTGCTCGGGTCGTCCCTGTTCAGCGCGCAGCTCGCGGGCCAGCTCGGCCTGCCGTTCAGCTATGCCAACCACTTCAACACGGGCCTGACGTTGGAAGCCGCTGCGGCCTACCGGTCCTCGTTCCGGGCGTCGCAGGTGCTCGACGAGCCGCACCTGATGGTCTCGGCGTCCGTGCTCGTCGCCGACTCCGACGAGGAGGCGTCGTACCTCGCTGGACCGAGCCGGGTGATGGCCCTCTCGCTGCGGTCCGGCCGACCGCTCGGACCGATCGTCTCGCCGTCCGACGCCGCCGCGGCCCTGGCAGAGATCGACCCCGTCCAGGCCGCCGAGTTCTTCGCGAAGTTCCCCGGCACGCAGATCGCGACCACCGCCGACCGCGCCGTCGACGAGCTGACCGCGCTGGTGGGTCGCACCGGGGCCGACGAGCTGATGATCACCGGCACCGCGTTCGACATCGCCACCCGCCAGCGCACCATCGAGGCGGTCGCCGCGCGCTGGCCGGCGACCGTCACGGCCTGAACGAGCTCGCGCGCGACCGTCGCGGCGACGCCACCGGGGGCGAACCTCGCGGTGGCGGCCCTAGACGGCCCGGTCGCCGGCGTGCTCGTCCCGGACCAGGGTCGCCGCACCGCCCGAGCCGTCCAGCTCGATCGTGTCGCCGTCCGGGGCGACCAGCTCGACCGGGTCGCCCAGCAGTCGCAGGATCCGCTGCTCGCAGGTCATCGCCTCGGGCGGGCCGGCCATCATCGTCGAGACCATCGGACCGAACACCAGACGCGTTCCGGCGAGCTCCCAGGTGCCGCGGACGCGGTTCACACCTGCGTCGCCGTACACCTGCCCGTCACCGTCGAACGTGAGGAAGGGTGCCGAGCGCAACCCGGCCGTGACGTCTGCGCCCTGGACCGCCGTGAACCGCCATGTTCCCGCGAGGTCGACCATGGGGCGATCCTGCCACCGCCCGACCCAAAAGGATCAGCCGCGCGGCTGACGATCCGCCCAGGCCTCCAACGTCACGCGCGGGCCCGTGTAGAACGGGATCTCCTCGCGGACGTGCCGGCGGGCGTCGGTGGCCCGCAGGTCACGCATGAGGTCGACGATGCGGTACAGCTCCGACGCCTCGAACGCCAGGATCCACTCGTAGTCGCCCAGCGCGAACGCGGACACGGTGTTCGCGCGGACGTCGGCGTACCCGCGCGCGGCCTGACCGTGCTCGACGAGCATCCGGCGGCGGTCGTCCTCGGGCAGCACGTACCAGTCGTAGGACCGCACGAACGGGTAGACGCAGACGTAGTCGCCGGCCGGCTCGCCCGCGAGGAACGCGGGGACGTGCGACCGGTTGAACTCGGCCGGGCGGTGCAGACCCACCACGGACCACACAGGCAGCAGGTGCCGGCCCAGGTCGCTCGCGCGGAACCGCTGGTAGGCCCCCTGGACCTCCTCGACGGTCTCGGCGTGCCACCAGACCATGAGGTCGGCGTCCGCCCGCAGACCCGCCACGTCGTACCAGCCGCGGATCACCAGACCGTCGTCGGCCACGGCAGCCAGCGCCTCGGCGACGAGCTGCGCACGATCGCGGTCGCTCTCGGGCAGCACCTCCTCGAGCGCGAAGACGGTCCACATGGTGTAGCGGACGGTCGCGTTCAGGGCTTCGGCATCGTGCGTCATCGCAGCGGTCTCCAACGGTTCAGGACAGCGGGTCGGTCGAGCAGGCGGCGGGGATGCCGGTCGGCTGGCCAGCACGCATCTGGCAGCAGCCCGGCGCGCAGATGTCGCGGAACGCGCCGAACGTCCCCACTGCGGCGCGGGGTGCGGGCTCGTCGCCCGCCTCGAGCGCCCGGGCCGTGGCGGCACGCTCCACGACGAGGTCCACGAGTCCGCGGACGAACGGTTCGCGGGTCCCGACGGAGTCCGCGCGCACGGCGACCAGGCCGAGCTCGGCGGCAGTCTCGAGCGCTTCGGTGTCGAGGTCGAACGCGACCTCCATGTGGTCGGAGACGAACCCGATCGGGGACAGGACGACGGCGGCCACGCCGTCGGACGCGAGTGCGGCGAGGTGGTCGTTGATGTCGGGCTCGAGCCACGGCTGGCTGGGCGGTCCGGAGCGCGAGCAGTAGGCCAGGTCCCAGGTGACCGGGTGACCGAGCCGGGACTCAGCGGCCGTGGCGACGACAGCGGCGACGTCGAGGTGCTGCTGGCTGTAGGTTGCGCCCGAGACCGTGGAGGCCTCCTCCATCGTGTCCGGGATGGAGTGGGTGACGAACACGAGCCTCGCGTCGGACGGCACCGTGGCGTACGCCTCGACGACGGCGTCGATGTTGGCTTCGACGAATCCCGGGTGGTTGAAGTACGAGTGCACCTTGTCGACGACGAGGGGGTGCTCGGGCAGGCCGAGGTCCGCGGCCAGCTCGTCCAGCGACGCCCAGAGGTTCTCGCGGTACTGGCGGCAGCCGGAGTACGACGAGTACGCGCTGGTCACGAGGGCGACCACACGCTGCGCACCGTCCGCATGAGCGGCCGCAAGCGCGTCCTTCGTGTACGGGGTCCAGTTGCGGTTGCCCCAGAGCACCGGCAGGTCGATGCCGCGGCGTGCGAGCTCGTCCGCGAGCGCGCGCTGCAGGGCGATGTTCTGACCGTTGATCGGACTGGCGCCGCCGAAGTGGTGGTAGTGCTCCGCGACGACGGCAAGCCGCTCGTCGGGGATGTTCTTGCCGGCGGTGACGTTGCGGAGGAACGGCATGACGTCCTCGGGGCCGTCCGGGCCGCCGAACGAGAAGAGCAGGAGCGCGTCGTACGGAGCGACGGAGCTGACGGCGGAGGGCGCGGGGGTGCTCACGACGGTGTCAGGGGCCACACGTCCGATCATCCCACCGGGTGCGATCAGGGCCCGAACGGAGCAGGCGTGAGATCGAAGGCACGCTTTGTCAGATCCTTCTCAGCGGGTGCACAGGGCCTCGCGAGCACCATGGCCACATGGAGATCTCGACCGTGCAGAGGGCATTCGCGTACGGCGGCGCGCTGGCGATCACGCCGTACCTGGTCATCAAGGTGTGCTGGGTCGTCGGCGCCCTCGTGGGGGTGCTGCCGGTCGACAGCGGTTTCAGCGTCGCCGAGTGGGTGACGCTCAACGTCGTGACGATCGTGCTCGCGGTCGGCGGGATCGCCCTGGCACTGGCGCTGGCGCAGCCGTGGGGCGCCCGCGTGCCGGCTCTGCCCGTGCTGACGTTCGCGTGGGTCGGCGCCGGCTTCCTCGTGCCGATGATCCCGTACCTGCTGGTCAGCAGCCTGCTCGGCGACTCGGGAGCACCCGCCGCATCGAGCGGGGACGGACCCCGCATGCCCGGGTGGGAAGGTGCGCTCATCCAGGTCAGCTTCGGGGGGCTCGCGCTCGCACTGGCAGTCGCGCTGCCGCTGTACCTGCGCGGGCGCTGGGGCGCGGCTCTTGTCGGCCGGCTCGCAGACCGGCCCGCTCCGGTCGTCCGCGTGCGCCACCGAGCGGCCTTCGCCACGGCCGCAGCCGTGGCCGCCGTGGACGCGTACTGGGCGGTCGGCGGCACGCTTGGACTGGCCGACCCAGGTGCACGAGCCACGGACTGGCGGCTCATGACCGCCACGACCGCGCTGTGGTCCGCCGCCGCTGCGTGGTCGGTCTGGGCGTTCGGTCGGGCCCGACCTGGCCGGCTCCCGGTCGCTGTCCCGTACCTCGCGATGTGGATCGGGTCGGGGATGCTCTTCGCCTGGAGCGCGTGGAAGCTGCCGTTCTCCGCCTACCTGGCGATGACACCCGACGCCGAGGCGCAGTGGCCCGAGGACCTCGCCGTCATGGCGGTGCGGTTGACGTTGGGAGTCCTCGCCGGCTTCCTCCTGCTGAGCACAGCGCTCGACACCTATCGCACCAGGTCGGGAGTCACCCCTTCACGGCTCCCCCGAGGCCTGCTCCGCGCAGGAACATCCGCTGGAAGATGAGGAACATCAGGATCGGGATGACGGTGGCGATCGCGTAGGCCGCCATCAGCGTCCCCTTGTCGGTCGTCGCCTCGATGGACGGCAGCCGGACGGAGAGCGGCTGCAGGTCGGGGTTGCGCAGCACGAGCAACGGCCAGAGGAAGTCCTTCCACGACGCGATGACCGCGAACACCGACACCACGCCGAGGATCGGCTTGCTCATGGGCAGCACGATCGACCAGAAGAGCCGGAACGGGCCCGCGCCGTCCATCCTCGCGGCCTCGAACACCTCACGCGGGAGGTTGTCGAAGAACCGGGCGACGAGGACGACGTTGAACGCGCTCGCGCCGGCCGGCAGCCAGACGGCCCAGTACGAGTTGACCAGCGAGTGATCGATCACCGGCGGGTGCAGGATGATCAGGTAGAGCGGCACGAGGAGCACGACCGCCGGCACGAACAGCGTGGCGAGCACGAGCCCCTGCACGTACCGGGCCCAGCGGGGTCGCAGGACCGACAGGACGAACCCGCCGGTCGTCGCGACGATCAGCTGCGACGCCCATGCCCCGATCGCCAGGATGACGGTGTTGACGAAGTACTTGCTGATGTCGATGCCGTACCAGGCATCGTGCAGGTTCGACCACTTGATGCCGTTGGGGAAGATCGCGAGCGGCGTCTTGAGGATGTCCTGCGTCGGGGTGACCGCGAACTTCGCGAGCAGGAGCAGCGGGCCGACGCACACGACGACCAGCCCGACGAGCAGCAGCAGGTGGATGCCGTTCCACGTGTGCTTGACCCGCGCCCGGCGCCAGTCGGCGACCGACAGGACGCTGCGGTCGACGTCCTCGCGGACCGCGTCCGTGCGCAGGACCTGGGCCTCGGGGGGCGACATCGAGCCCTCGTCGAGCGGCACCTCGGACGCGTCGGGAAGCGGGACGTTGCCGGGGGTGGGGGTGGTCGTCGTCACGAGGTGCTCCAGCTGCGGGTGATCCGGAAGTAGATCAGGGACATCACGGCCAGGAACGCGGCGAGCATGAGGCTGAGTGCCGTGGCCATGCCGTAGTTCCCGCCCAGGCTGTTCTGGAACGCGTACCTGTACACGAGGAGCAGGACCGTCACGGTCGCGTTCGCCGGACCACCGCCCGTGAACAGGTAGGGCTCCAGGAACACCTGGGCGGTCCCGATGATCTGCAGGATGAAGGTGATGAGCAGGACGCCGCGCAGCTGCGGCATCGTGACGTGCCAGATCTTGCCCCAGATGGACGCCCCGTCGACCTCGGCGGCGTCGTACAGCTCGGGGGGCACGCTCGTCAGTGCGGCGAGGTAGATGATCACGGTGCCGCCCGCCGCGGCCCACGTCGCCTCGAGCACGAGGGACGGCATGGCCGACGTCGCGCTCTGCAACCAGGGCTGCGGCGGTATCCCGACGTAGCCGATGATCGTGTTGAACACGCCCTCGGGCCGCGGGTCGTAGAAGAACTTCCACAGCAGGACGGCGACGACCGGCGGCACGACGACGGGCAGGTACGCCAGGGCCGAGAAGAGACCCTTCGCGCGGCGCGCCTCGCTCATCAGGACGGCCGCGATCAACGGGACCGGGTACCCGAAGATGAGTGCCAGCAGCGCGAAGTACGCGGTGTTGCGGATCGCGACGGGCAGCACGGGATCCGCGAACACGCGCTGGAAGTTCTCCAGGCCGACCCACGACGTGACGATGAGGTTCGTCTTCTGGAAGCTCATCACGACGGCCTTGACGATCGGCGCCCAGGAGAACACCCCGAAGATGACGAGCATCGGCAGCGCGAACAGCAGGGTGGTCAGGCCGCCGCCCCGCACCCAGGTGACAGGCGAGCGTCTCTGACCGGCACGTCGCGGCTCGGCGACGGTCTCCGGAATGGCCATCGGGTCCTTCTCTCGGCGCGTGGTCGTTCGACGTCGGCGCGTGGTCGTTCGATGTCGGCGGGCGGCCGGACGGTGCCCGGCCGGGAGCGAACCCCGGTCGGGCACCGTCCTGCGCGGATCAGCTCGCCTGGTCGATCAGGGCCTGCGACTGCTCGTTCGCGTCAGCCAGCAGCTGGTCCAGGTCGACGCTCGGGTCGGTCATGACCGCCTGCACGATCGGGAAGAGCAGCCCGTAGGTGTCCTGCGTGGCACGTGCCGCCTCGGGGATGACGGGCTGCGTGAACATGACGTCCGTGTAGCCCTTCATGTTGTCCAGCGGGACGTTGACGTAGTCCTTGATCCACTCCAGCGAGGTCGTGTACTGCTCCTTGCTGAAGATCGGGAGCGTCGGGGTTCCGACGGCCTGCGGCGGGTCCTGCTCCGCGAGGATCTTGGCGTCGGCCACGGCCTGGTCCTGGTCGACGAGCTTGGCGAGGTACCAGAAGTCGATCCACTTGACGGCGGCGTCCTTCTCGGCGTCGGTCGCCTTCGGGTCGACGGCCGCGTACGTGCCGCCACCGAGGGTGCCCGAGTCGTCGCCCTCGTTCGGGAGAGCCGTCAGGCCGTAGTCCAGGTTGTCCGCGGTGACGCCGTTGTTCTGCACCAGGGCGGTGTAGATGTCCGAGCCGGAGGTGTACATCGCGAACTGCCCGGCCGCGAAGCCGCTGTTCACGTCGCCCCAGCCGAGCTGGGTGTTCTCGAACAGCGAGCCGTCCGTCTTGAGGTCACCGAGGAACTGGAGCGACTCCTTGACCGCGGGGTCCGTCAGCGTGGCCTTGTACTCGTCGCCGTCCTGGACCTGCGTGCGGCCGCCGCGGGAGTACGCCGCTGCGGTGAGCTGCCAGCCGCCCGCGTTGTCGAGCGCCATCATCGCGTAGCCCGGCACGCCGGTCTTGTCATGGATGGTCTTGGAGTACTCACGGACCTCGTCCCAGCTCGTCGGCGGCTTGTCGGGGTCCAGGCCGGCGTCCGTGAAGAGCTTGCGGTTGTAGTGCAGCGCCACGGCGTAGATCGACTTGGCCGGGACGGCGTAGATCTTGCCGTCGTTGCTCAGGCCGGCTGCGAGGACCTGCTCGTTGAAGTCGCCCGCGTACGGGAGCTGCTGGACCTGGGCGTCGATGTCGGCGATCTGACCGTTCTGGATCAGCGTCTTGGTGTCCGTGGCGGGGACCTCGAACACGGTCGGCAGGGTGCCACCCGCGAGGTCGGCCGCGAAGGTCGACGCGAGCCAGTTGTACTCCTGCGTCTCGATCGTGATGTCCGGGTACTTGGCCTCGAACTGTGTCACGCGCTCGTTGAGCGCGTCGATCGCGGTCTGCTCGGCACCGGGCTGGAGCCCGGCGACGGTGATGGTGATCTTGCCGTCGCTGGACGCGGACGAGCTGTCGCCGGAGTCGTCGTTCGAGCTGCACGCGGCCAGCAGGCCGAGGGACAGCACACCGGCCATGGCGAGCGCGGTGGTGCGTGAGGACCTCATCGTCACTCCTTCGGGAGATAGTCCGTACCGGGCAGGATGCCAGGTCCGGGTCGTGCGGGCGGTCGTGTCGGTACGGGGGCGGTGTTCAGGGTCGAGCCGTTCGCAGCCACGCGGCGGTGTCGCGCGGGAGCAGCCCTGCCTCGAGCGGCGCGCTCGTGAGCAGGATGTCGGTGTGGGCCGGCAGGGGTGCCGGCCGGTCGCCCAGGTTGACGACGCACACGAGGTCGCCGCGGGCGAACGCGAGCACGTCGTCGGAGCCGTCGAGGTGGTCGAGCCAGGTCAGCGGACCGTCGCCCAGAGCGGGCTCCGAGCGACGCAGCGCGAGAAGGTCGCGGTACAGGTGCAGCGTCGACGTCGGGTCCGAGGACTGGACCTCGACCGTCCGTTCGCTCCAGGCGGCGGGCTGAGGGAGCCAGGGCTCCCTCGTCGCGCCGTCGGGGCTGAACCCGAACGGGGCCGACGTCCCGGACCACGGCAGCGGCACGCGGCAGCCGTCCCGGCCGGGGTCGACGCCCCCGGACCGGAAGTGCATGGGGTCCTGCAGCAGGTCGAGCGGCAGGTCCTCGACCTCGGGCAGACCGAGCTCGTCGCCCTGGTAGATGTAGAGAGAGCCCGGCAGCGCGGCGGTGAGCAGTGCCGCGGCGCGCGCCCGTCGTAGACCCACGGTGAGGTCCGTCCTGGTACCGAAACGCTTCGCCGTGAACGCGAACGAGCTGTCCTCGCGCCCGTACCGGGTGACGGGTCTGGTCACGTCGTGGTTGGACAGGACCCACGTCGCGGGCGCACCGACCGGGCCGTGCGCGGCCAGTGTCAGCTCGATCGACTCCCGGAACTTCTTGGCGTCCCACGGGCGCGCCATGAAGTCGAAGTTGAAGGCGGTGTGCATCTCGTCCGGACGCAGGTACTGCGCGAACCGCTCGGTGTCTCGTAGCCACACCTCGCCGACGAGGACGCGGTTGCCCGGGTAGGAGTTTGCGACTGCCCGCCAGCCTCGGTAGACGTCGTGCAGCTCGTCGCGGTCCACGTGGGGGTGCTCGCCCGGGCCGGGGTGCTCGGGAACCTCCGGCAGTGCCGGGTCCTTGATGAGCAGCGCGGCCGAGTCGATCCGTATCCCCGCCACGCCTCTGTCGAACCAGAAGCGCAGGACGGAGTCGAACTCCTCGACGACGTCCGGGTGCGACCAGTTGACGTCCGGCTGCGCCGGCGCGAACAGGTGCAGGTACCACTCGCCGGGGGTTCCGTCGGGGTTCGTGGTGCGTGTCCACGTGCTGCCCTGGAAGTCCGAGACCCACTGGGTGGGCATCTCGTCGCCGTTCTCGCCCTTGCCGGGATGGAACCAGAACCGTGCACGCTCGGGCGAGCCGGGGCCCGCGGCGAGGGCCGCCTGGAACCACGCGTGCTGGTCGGAGACGTGGTTGGGAACGACGTCGATGATCGTGCGGATCCCCAAGGCGAGAGCGTCGTCGATCAGCCGCTCGGCCTGCTCGAGCGTGCCGAACGCCGGGTCGATGGCCCGGTAGTCGGCGACGTCGTAGCCGCCGTCGGCGAGCGGGGAGACGTACCACGGGGTCACCCAGATGGCGTCGACGCCGAGGTCGCGCAGGTACGGCAGGCGCTGGCGCAGACCTTCGAGGTCACCCGTGCCGTCACCGTTCCCGTCGGAGAAGCTGCGGGGGTAGACCTGGTAGATCACGGCTCCGCGCCACCACTGGGGGTCGGTCTCGGGTTGAGGCTGCGTCACTGCGGTCTCGTCTCTCATCTGCCGTCGCCACGTCATCGTCGCGAGATGGACACTAAAGGACTCGACTGAAACAACGCAAGAACCTGACAGACTAGTTATCGAAGTGTGACCAAAGGGATGCCGATATCCGATCAGCGCTCCCTTGCAGCAGCCTGGTTCGCCAACGCGAACGGCCCCTCGTCCGCAGAAAGCGGACGAGGGGCCGGTGCAACCCTCAGGCAGTGCGGCTACGCGCCGGCGACCTCGCGCACGCGGGCGGGGCCGGTCGACCCGCGCACCACGAGCTCGGGCTCGAACAGCAGCTCGTCGTGCGGCACCGCCGCACCGTGGATCTGGCTGACGAGCAGGTCGATCGCCGCGCGGCCCATCGGCTCGATCGGCTGGCGGACGGTGGTCAGCGGCGGCTCGGTGCAGCTCATGAACGCCGAGTCGTCGTAGCCGACGACAGACACGTCGTCCGGGACGTTCATGCCGGCCCGGCGCGCGGCCCGGATGACCCCGAGCGCCAGGGGGTCGCTGGCACAGACGATCCCCGTGACGCCCTCGCGTAGCAGCCGGTTGCCGGCGGCCTGCCCGCTCTCGAGGGAGTAGGCGCTGCGGACCACGTGCTTCTCGCTGAGCTCAAGGCCCAGGCGGCGCATGATCACCTGCGCCGCTCGCAGCTTGCGCTCGGACGGCACGTGGTCCACGGGGCCCAGGACCAGGCCGATCGTCGTGTGCCCGAGCGATGCCAGGTGCCCGATCGCCTGCTCGATCGCGACCTCGTCATCGCACGAGACGCGCGGGAACGGCAGCTCCTCGATCGACGCGTTGATGAGCACGACGGGCAGGTTGCGACCCGTCAGCCGCTCGTAGTGGTCGTGCGTGGCGTCGCGCTGCGCGTAGTGGCCGCCCGCGAAGACGATGCCCGACACCTGCTGCCCGAGCAGGAGCTCGACGTAGTCCGCCTCCGACACCCCGCCGGCGGTCTGCGTGCACAGGACCGGGGTGAACCCCTGCTGCGCGAGGGCCCCGCCGACCACCTCGGCGAACGCCGGGAAGATCGGGTTCTGCAGCTCCGGCAGCACGAGACCGACCAGTCGGGCGCGCTCACCACGCAGCTTGGTGGGGCGCTCGTAGCCGAGGACGTCGAGCGCGGTCAGGACCGCCTCGCGTGTCGACTCGGACACCCCGGGCTTGCCGTTGAGCACCCTGCTCACGGTTGCTTCGGAGACACCGACCTTGCGCGCTACCTCTGCGAGTCGCCGTGACATGACCGTCACACTACTGTCACGGAACGCAAGCCGCTTGCATTCCGCTGCAAACCGAATGCACGCAGCGGAATCACCCGGCCGGGGGACGTCCTCGACGTGCGCCTCGGTGGGCCACCTTCTAGCGTCGATGCCGCCCCGCCACTCCCCTGAAGCCTGACCCCGAGGTTGCCCCGTGCCCACGATCGACGAGCGCCCGTCGCCGAGCCGCGCGCTCGGCCGGCGCTACCGCCTCGAGCAACGGCTGGGCCGAGGCGGATCGGGTGAGGTGTTCCGGGCGACGGACGAGAGGCTCCACCGCAGGGTCGCGCTCAAGCTGTTCGAGATCGGCGACGCGACGCCCGAGGAGATTCGTCGCTACGCGCACGAGGCTCGCGTGCTGTCCTCGTTGGCCCACCCTGGACTGGTCGCCCTCCTCGACGTCGGCGCCGACACCATGCCCGACGTGGGACCCGTCGCGTTCCTCGTCATGGAGCTCGTCAACGGGCGGACGCTGCGGGAGACGATCGCCGCCGGGCCGCTCACCCCCAGGGTGACCGCCGACGTCGGACGGCAGCTCGCCCTGGCGCTCGGCCACGCGCACAACGCCGGGGTGCTGCACCGCGACGTGAAGCCCTCGAACGTCTTGGTCGCCCCCGACCGCGCACCGACCGGTGGCGTCGACGCGCCGGTGCTGCCGGTGGTCCTCGCGGACTTCGGCATCGCCGTGACCACCACCACCGGCAACCGGACCTCGCGCGGCTCGACGGGGACGGCCGGCTACCAGAGCCCCGAGCAGGCGCTCGGTGCGCCCGCCGGACCTGCGAGCGACGTCTACTCCCTCGGCCTGGTCCTGCTCGAGTGCCTCACGGGCGAGCGCGCCTACCCGGGCGACCCGCTCACCAGCAGCCTGGCCCGCCTGCTGGACCCGGTCGAGATCCCCCCGCACCTCGGGCGCGACTGGACGCGGCTCCTGCGGGCCATGACGGCGCACGAGCCGGCGGCGCGTCCGGCGACCGCCGCCGTCACCGCCGAGCTGCGGGCGCTGCGCGCCTGACTCTCAGCCTGGGTCGGGGATCGCGGCCTGCGCCGCGCGCAGCTTGTCGGTCAGGGTGCGCAACGTCGCGAGCTCGCGGGCATCGAGTGCGCCTCCCACGAGCTGACGGATGGACCGCACGTGGCGGCGGCCGATCTCGCGCTGCACGCGGACGCCCTCGTCGGTCAGGCGCACCGTGACCCCGCGGGCGTCGCCGGGGACCGGGCCTCGCGTGACGAGCCCGTGGCCCTCGAGCCGCTCGACGAGCCGGGACAGGCTCGGCTGGGTCAGCAGGCTGTTCTCGCCCAGGTCCTTGAGTCGCGCGGCCCCGTCCGGGCAGCCCGCGAGCGTGAAGAGCACGTCGTACTCGCGGATGGTGAGGTCGCCCCAGACGTCGTCGCGCTGGAAGCGGCGCATGAGCGCCACCTGCGCTCGGAACAACGACTCCCACGCCTCAGCCGCCTCACGCGTCCCGGGCAGCTCGCCTGGTTCCGGCACATTCACCGCATGCTCCTTCTGTCGCTCTGACGTCCATGCGTACGTATGTTTTTCAACTGCACATCCCGCGGTCCTGTTCCAGTCCCGGCCCGTGCGCTTCCGCGCGCTCCTCGGCCTCGTCCCACCCGCGCTCACGCTCCACCTGCGGATACGCTCGGGCGATGAGCACCGAGGCGGCCCCCCGCACCACGTACCTGCTGGTGGACGGCGAGAACATCGACGCCACGCTCGGCTCCTCCATCCTCGGCGGCCGCCCGACCCCGGAGCAGCGCCCACGCTGGGAACGCGTGCTCACGTTCGCGCAGCAGACCTGGGACCAGCCGGTCAAGGCGCTCTTCTTCCTCAACGCCTCCAGCGGCTCGCTGCCGATGTCGTTCGTCCAGGCGCTGCTCGCGATCGGGTTCCAGCCGATCCCGCTGTCGGGCGAGTCGTACGAGAAGGTCGTCGACATCGG
Source organism: Cellulomonas sp. URHE0023 (assembly GCF_000688475.1). Classification (GTDB taxonomy): domain Bacteria; phylum Actinomycetota; class Actinomycetes; order Actinomycetales; family Cellulomonadaceae; genus Cellulomonas. The sequence goes on from NZ_JIAN01000005.1 coordinate 80,210, forward strand.
CATCAAGCGCACGCTCGAGGCGATCGCCGGACGCGGTGGCGACGTGCTGCTGGCCAGCCACGACGGCGACTTCGCGCCGGAGCTCGAGGTCCTGGTGGACGACGACGACCGTCGCGTCGGCCTCCTCGCGTTCCGCGAGTTCACCAGCACACAGCTCGCGGCGCTGACCGCCAAGGGGCTGTCCACCTTCGACCTCGAAGGTGACGTCGCCGCGTTCAACGTCCAGCTTCCGCGCCTGCGCATCATCCCGCTCGAGGAGTTCGACCCGCTGCGCTACCTCTGAGGCTCTCAGCCGGGGCCCAGGTTACGGGCCGGTAACGATGTACCTAGTACCGCGGCCATTTACCTAGTACCGCATGGCTCAGATGTTCCCCCGGGTGCTAGACAGTGCCCCGGGTACCGCCCGAAGTGTCCGGTGGACGCGGGGTCAATGGCGATCGCGCTGCTCACGGGCACCACGGCGGACCCACTCCCAGCACCTGGTCGGGCAGGCACTGCCCTACCCGACAGCACACATCACGACGGGGTGGTCATGAAGCGGTACATCTTGGCGGGGCTCGTCCTCGCCGTCGTCACGACGTTGGTCGTCGTGGTCGCATCGCCCGAGCTGCAGGCCGTGGCGCTGCTCGGGGCGGCCATCGGTGGCACGCTCGGGCTCGTGCCCGACCGGTCGCCGGCCCAGCGTGTCGGCGGGTTCGCCGCCGGGTTCGCCGCCGCCTGGTTCGGCTACGCGCTGCGCGCCGCCGTGCTGCCTGACGCGACCTCCGGCCGCGCCGTGGCGGTACTGCTCGTCCTGCTGATCTGCCTCGCGGTCGCTGCGGGCACCCGTGGCCGCCTGCCCCTGTGGTCCACCCTGCTCGGCGCCGCCGCGATGAGCGGCGCGTACGAGGCGACGTACAGCTCCGACCCCACGGCGTTCGTCGGCTCGTCCGCCACCACGGCCACATCGATCCTGCTGGCCGCGGGGGCGGGCTTCCTCGCCACCGCGCTCCTCGGACCGCAGATCGTCCAGGAGCGCGCGCTGGAACGAGCGCGGGAGGCCGAGCTCGAGACGGCGTCCGAACCGCTGACCTTCGAGGAGTCGGCGCCGGCCCAGACCCGCCGCTCCGTCCCCACCATGTCCTACGACCCCCAGCCGGAGGCCTGACGTGCGCCGCTCCCTCGCGACGGCCGGAGTCGCCGTCGTCCTGCTCCCCCTCATGCTGGGCACCGCCAGCGTCTCGGCGCTCGCTGCCGACGACAGCGGCGACGTCGCCGTGACGAACACCGAGACGGTCCAGGCGAAGCTCAGTGCGACCGGCAAGCTGGTCGAGGCCCGCGTCTACGAGCAGCTCGCGCTGTCTGGCCACGGATCCGCCACGATCAGCAACCCCGTCTCGACCAAGGGGCTGCGCAACCTCGACGGGTTCGGCGGCTACGACGTGGTCGACGGGTCGCTGGTCAGCCACGTCACCGTCGACGGCGAGAAGCGCCAGCGGTCGGTCAGCGACTACGACAAGGACCTCCCGCTCACGGTCAAGGTCACCTACACCCTGGACGGTCAGCCGGTCGAGCCCGGCAACGTCGTGGGCCGCACGGGCACGCTGGCGGTGCACTACACGGTCAAGAACACCACGGGCCGCAGCGAGGACGTCACGTACGACGACGGAACGGGCGCCCGCAAGACCGCGTCCGCGCAGACCGTCGTCCCGATGATCGGCCAGCTGGTCACCACCCTGCCGTCGAACTTCACCGACGTCCGGTCCGACGAGGCCGGCATCGCAGGGGACGGCCACAGCGGCAACCGCCTGACGTTCCAGATGACGCTGTTCCCGCCCATCGGCTCCGACACCGCCGAGTTCGGCTACACCGCGCACATCTCGCGCGGCGTGATCCCGCCGGCCAACCTCACCTCCATGGCCGTCTCCCCGCTCGACTACCCGTCGTTCAAGGGCGGCTCGGCCAGCTACCAGGCGGGCGCCCAGAAGGGCGTGGACCTGACCGGCGGCGCGCTCCAGATCGACGACAGCGTGCTTCAGCTGCACGACGGCGCAGCCGAGCTCCTCGCCGGCCTGCTCCAGCTCCACGAGGGTGCGACCCAGCTGTCGTCGGGTCTCAACGACGACGCCGCACCGGGGGCCGCCGCGCTCGCCGCGGGTGCGCGCAAGCTCGACGCCGGTCTGGCCGAAGCACGGTCGAAGGCGCCGCAGCTCATCGACGGGCTGACCCAGGTGGACGGCGGCCTGGCCCTCGTCGACGGCGGGCTGGCCAAGATGTACGGCGACGTCGGCGCGCTGCCCGCCCAGGCGCAGCCGCTGCATGACGGGATCGCGAAGATGCGTGCCGGCATCGGCTCGACGTCCAACCCGGCCACGCTGCTCGGAGGCGTCGACGCACTGCGCAAGCAGGTCGGCACGGACGCCCCGGCCGCGCTCGCCGCGATGGCCGCCGGGATCTACAACGTCAGCGCCACTGCGCCGGGCGCCTACCAGCAGCTCAGCTGCGCGATCGAGGTCCTCAAGGACGTCAAGGCGGGCGCTGACCCGCTGCCGCCCAAGACGCACCCGTGCTACCCGGCAGGGCGCCCGGTGATCGTCAAGGCGGACGCGACGAGCCAGGTGGTCCTGCAGGGCCTCATCGACCAGCTCAACGCGGCTCTGCCGAAGTTCGCCGACCCGGCTGCGCTCGGCAACGCCGACGCGGCTGCCTTCTACTCGGCTGCACCGTCGGCGTCGGCGAACCTGCAGCAGGGTCTGACCTACCTCCAGGGACGCCTGTCGCACCTGGCCGGTCCCGGCCTGGCGACCGTCGAGTGCGGTCTGAGCAAGGCGTCGCTCCCGGGCGTCTGCACGCAGGACGGTCTGCTCGAGGGCATCAACCAGGTCGACGGCGGTGTGACCGCGCTGGTCACCGGTGTGGTGGCGGCCGTGCAGAAGGGCGTCGGCGACGGCGACGACACCAAGGCCGACGGCACGCTGCGCGGCGGGGTCCACTCCCTGCAGGCGGGCACGGACCAGCTCAGCGCCGGTGGCGGAGCCCTCGCCAGCGGGCTCGGACAGCTCGGTACGGGTGCGCACCAGCTCAGCACGGGTGCGGGTCAGCTCTCCGACGGCCTCCAGGATGCGGCCGACGGTTCGACGCAGCTCGCGGACGGTCTCGGTGAGGCCGCAACGGGTGCGCCCAAGCTCGTCGACGGCACGCAGCAGCTCTCCGACGAGGGCACGTCGCAGGTCGTGGAGAGCGGCAAGGAGACCGCGGCGGACTTCGGCGTGAAGTACGCGGTGCTCACCGCGGGTGCGCAGCGGGCAGCAGACGAGTCGATGGCCTACGGGGCACCCGAGGGCGCCAAGGGTGCAACCGCGTACTCGATCGACATCGCCGGTGCGAACGGTTCAGGGGTGCACGCCCTCGGCCGCCTGATCGCCGCGATCGCCCTGTTCGCAGCCGGCATCGGCATCGCGGCACTGGTCGGGCGCCGCATCGCCTGACGCAGTACGGAAGCAAGAGCAGGGCCCGTCGCGCCGAGCGCGACGGGCCCTGCTCTGTTCTGCGCGCCCCTCTGGGCGATGCGTCGCTGCTCAGGTTGCTTCGTCGTACCGGTCGAGGACGATCTGGACGAGCCTGTCGTCGGGTGCGAGCGGCGCGGTGACCACGTCGGCCCCTGCCTCGAGCACGCGGTCGTGGAAGTAGCCCGGCGCCAGCAGGTAGGACGCCACGACCACGCGGCCCCCCGCAGGCAGGTCCGTGCGGGCCGCGGCGACGGCGGCCGGCACCCGCGGCTCGGCGCCTGCGCCGTAGCCGATGGTCACGGGCTGCGTGATCCGGTCGGCCAGGCCCGCCGCAACAGCCTCGACGGCCAGCGCGGCCGCCGGGTCGGTCGACCCCGCCGCGGCGAGCACGACCAGGTCGTCGGGTCCGACCTCGGCCTCGTGGAGCCGGTCCACCAGGATGTCGACGAGCCGAGGGTCGGGGCCGAGCGGTGACGCAGCCGTGGCGCCGGGCTGGTCCACCGCCGCAGCGATGTCCACGCGGACGTGGAACCCGGTCGACAGGAGCAGCGGCACCACGACCGCGCCCGACGAGTCCCCGTCGAGCGCGTCGGCGACGACGTTGGCCACCTCGGGCTGCTGGACGTCGACGAACGCCTCACGGACATCGAGCTCGGGCCGCGCGGCGGCGGCACCCGTCAGGATCGAGCGGACGGCTGCGCGCCCCTGCACGTCGTCCGTCCCGTGGGAGCACCCGACCAGAACAGGGTGTGCGGGCGACGAGCGGTCCGGCACGGGCCCGCGGGCGTGCAGTGCGTTGGTCATCGAACCTCCTCCAGCTCGAGACGGTATCCCCTCTTGACGACAGTCTTGATGAGAGCGCGGCTGCCTGTCGCGTCGCGGAGCCGGGCGATGGCGACCTCGGCGGCGTGCGGGTCGGTCGAGTCGCCCGGGAGGACCGCGAGCACGTGCTCGCGCGGAACGACGGAGCCGCGGGCCTTGACGAGTAGCCGGAGCACCTCCAGCCCGGTCGGCGTCAGGGCGAGCACATGCCCGTCCAGCACGGCGGCGCCGCGGTGCACCTGCAGCGGACCTGCGATCGTCTGCAGCGCCTCGAGCCCGCCGTAGTGGCCGACCACCGCGCGGACCAGAGATCCCAACCGGCCCCGGTCGGGCACGAGCGGCTCGATCCCGCGGTCCTGGAGCGGCTTGGCGGTGATCGGTCCGACGGCCGCCATCACGACGCTCCCCCGCCGTGCCAGCCGCTCGATCTGGTGGGCGACGCCGGCGTCGTCGGCAGCCGCGAGCCACGCAGCGGCCCCCGGGGCGGAGGTGAAGACGACCGCGTCGATCTCGCCCGCGGCGACCGCGCGGACCGACGCCTCGACCACGGCAGCATCCGGTGGCGGACCCCACCGGTAGACGATGAGGCTCCGCACGCGGGCGCCTGCGGCGGCGAAGGCCTCGTCGAGACCGTCGGCGCCGGCCCCGTGGTGCTGCACCGCGATGTCCCGGCCGTCGACACCCTCGTCGAGGAGAACCTCGGCGATCTCGGCACTCGTCTCTGACTCGGCCACCCAGTCGGCGGTCAGCCCTGCGGCCTGGATCGCGCCACGGGCCTTGGGGCCGCGCGCGACGAGCCGGGTGCCACGGAGCATGTCGACGAGCGGCTCCGCCAGGCCGTACGCGTCGGCAGCCTCGATCCAGCCGCGGAAGCCGATGCCCGTGGTCACGACCACGGTGTCCGGCGGGTCGGCCAGCAGCGACCGGGTGCCTTCCAGCAGGGCGGCGTCGTCGGTGTGCGGAACCATGCTCAGCGCAGGGGCGTGCCGGATCGCCGCACCACGGCGCCCGAGGGCCGCAGAGAGCTCAGCGGATCGACGGTCGGCCGTCACCAGGACGACGCACCCGGCAAGCGTCTGGTCGATGGGTTCGCTCACGTCGACATTGTGACGGCACCACGTTCCGTCGATGTTTCGGGTTCGAGCAGGTGCGCGTCCGCAACAGCGCCGAGCACGATGACCGCCGGGGCGCGCACGCCGGCCGCAGCGGCGACGTCGACGACGTCGGCCAGGACCGCGCGCGTGACCCGCTGAGCAGGCAGCGTCCCGTCCTCGACCAGCGCGACGGGCGTGCGGGGGTCGATGCCCTCGTCGAGCGCGGTCCGGGCCAGCGCGGGCAGGGCGCTGACGCCCATCAGGACGACCACGGTGCACGACCGCTCGCGCAGGCCCAGGAGCGCGGCCGGTGACCAGCCGTCGTGCCCGTTCATCACGTGCACGGCGCCGACCGTGCCGCGGTGCGTCAAGGGGATCCCAGCCGCAGCCGGCGCACCGAACGCACTGCTGACGCCCGGGACGACGGAGACGTCGACGCCCGCTTCCCGGCACGCGACGACCTCCTCGCCGCCACGGCCGTAGACGAACGGGTCGCCGCCCTTGAGGCGCACCACGACCCGCCCCCGCTGCGCCTGCTCGACGAGGATCCGGCCGATCTCGTGCTGGGGTACGGGGTGGTTGCCGGGAGACTTCCCGACGTCGATGATCTCGACGCCGGCCTGCAGGTCGTCCAGAACGCTCACAGGCCCCAGACGGTCGGTGACGACGACGTCAGCCTCGGCGAGCGCCCGGCGACCGGCGATCGTGAGCAGCCCGACGTCCCCAGGGCCACCCCCGACGAGCACGACGCGGCCCGGTCCTGGCCGGTGCCTCCGCAGGTCGACGCTGCCCTCCCGAAGATGTGCCGAGAGCGCATCGCGGACCGACTGCGTGCGACCGGGGTCCGGCGTGCCGGTCGAGACGACTCCCACCAGGACGTCACCGTGCTGCGTCGTCGCGGGCGTCCGGGCGGACCCCTGCGAGGCTCCGGCGTCGACGCAGAACGTCTGTCGCTCGTGCGCCCAGCGGACGACCGCGGCGTCCGTCGCACGGTCACCTGTCGCGGTGTGCACGAGCCACACGCCGTCGAGATCGTGCGACGCCACCTCGCGGGCGTGCCACTCGACGAGCCCCCACGTGTGCATGTCGACGAGCGCCTCGCACAGCTGCGGTGCGACGACGACCACCCGAGCAGCGTCGGCGAGCAAGGACTGGACGCGACGCGCGGCGACCGGCCCGCCGCCGACCACCAGAACACGCCGACCCACCAGGTCGAGACCGAGCATCGTGGTCATGACACGACCTCGACGAACCCGTCGCGGACGCGGACCGGCCAGGGCCGCAGGTCCGGTGGCAGGCCGCGCGTCGGGGTCTTGCCTGCGACGTCCAGGCACTCGCCCGTGGCGAGAGCGAAGACCTGCTTGTACATGGGGGAGGCAACTGTCGGTACATCGACGTCGTCGATCCGTCGCGACCCGACGATTCCCCGCGAGATCACGTACGCGTCGCTGAACGGGTCGTGCTGCTGGACGGCGAACACCCGCTCGTCCCTCAGCCGGAACACCGCGACCTGCGTGCCGTCCGACAAGAGGGCGGCTGCCCCACGCTCCGGGGCCAGGTCCGAGAGGCGGCACAGGACGGTCCAGCTCCCGGTGCCCGAGACGGCCGGGGCGACGTCCAACGCGGTCATGAGCGGACCTCCAAGGTGGTTCCGGCGACCAGGACAGGTTCACCGCGGAGCGCGGCAGCGCGTTCGTCGGCCGTCGCCGGACGGGACTGGCCACGCTCCGGCACGTACGCCAGCGACGGGTCAGGGGTCTCGGGTGCGTTGACGAACGACGCGAACCGGCGCAGCTTCTCGGGGTCCTCGAGCGTCGCGCGCCACTCGTCCTCGTACTCCTCGACGTGCGCGTCCATCTGGGCGTCGAGGTCGGCGCAGATCCCGAGCGAGTCGTCCATCACGACCGACCGGACGCCCGCGAGCCCGCCCTCGACGTCGTCGATCCAGGGCGCCGTGCGCTGCAGCCGGTCCGCGGTGCGCACGTAGTAGAGCAGGAAGCGGTCGATCGTCCGGACCAGGGTGTCGGTGTCGAGATCCTCCGCGAGGAGCTGCGCGTGACGGGGCGTGAAGCCACCGTTCCCCCCGACGTAGACGTTCCAGCCCTTGTCGGTCGCGATGACGCCCACATCCTTGCCGCGGGCCTCGGCGCACTCACGGGCGCACCCGGAGACGCCCAGCTTGATCTTGTGGGGGGATCGCAGGCCGCGGTACCGCAGCTCGAGCATCACCGCGAGCGCCACCGAGTCCTGGACCCCGAACCTGCACCAGGTGGACCCCACGCAGGACTTCACGGTGCGCAGCGACTTGCCGTACGCGTGCCCGGACTCGAACCCGGCATCCACCAGCCGCCGCCAGATCACGGGGAGCTGGTCGATGCGGGCACCGAACAGGTCGATCCGCTGACCGCCCGTGATCTTGGTGTACAGCCCGAACTCCTGCGCCACCGACCCGATCGCGATGAGGCCCTCGGGAGTCACCTCGCCGCCCGGGATGCGCGGGACCACCGAGTAGGAGCCGTCCTTCTGCAGGTTGGCCATCACGTGGTCGTTGGTGTCCTGCAGCGCGGCCCGCTCCCCCTCGAGGACGTGAGCCGGGGAGGTCGTCGACAGGATCGACGCGACGGTCGGACGGCAGATGTCGCAGCCGCGGCCGGTGCCGAACCGCTCGATCACCGCCGTGAACGACGAGAGCCCCGAGACCCGGACGGCGTCGTACAGCTGCGCGCGCGACAGCCCGAAGTGCTCGCAGAGCGCCGAGCTCACGGCAACACCCTGCTTGGTCAGCTCGGTCGTCATGAGCTTCTTCACCAGGGGCAGGCACGACCCGCAGGAGGTTCCCGCGCGTGTGCACGCCTTCACGGCCCCGAGGTCCGTGCACCCGTGCTCGGTGACCGCTTCGCGGATGGTCCCGGCGGAGACGTTGTTGCACGAGCACACGCCGGCGTCGTCGGGAAGCTCGAGCTCCGGGGCACCACCGCCACCCTCGGGGAGCAGGAACGCGGCCGGGTCGCCGGGCAGCTCACGGCCCAGCATCGGGCGCAGGCTCGCATAGGCCGACGCATCGCCGACGAGGACCCCCCCGAGCAGGGTGCGGGCGTCGTCGGACATCACGAGCTTCTTGTAGACGCCGCCGACCGGGTCCGCCCAGACGATCTCGAGCGCACCGGGCGTGGTCGCGAACGCGTCACCGAAGGACGCGACGTCGACGCCCGAGAGCTTGAGCTTGGTGGCCGTGTCGGCGCCGGGGAAGGTGGACAGACCACCGAGCAGGCGGTCCACGGTGATCTCGGCCATCGCGTACCCGGGGGCGACGAGGCCGATGCAGGCGCCCTGGATGCAGGCGACCTCCCCCACGGCCGAGATGTCCGGGTCGCTGGTCAGGCACGTGTCGTCGACGACGACCCCACCGCGCTCGCCGATGAGCAGGTCCGACGCACGCGCCAGCTCGTCGCGCGGACGGACACCGGCGGCGATCACGACGACGTCCGCGTCGACGCGGCCCCCGTCTGCCAGGTCCAGTCGACCGACCCCACCGCGGCGGTGCGGGCGGATCCTCGTGGTCATCGCGTTGAGCCGGACGCCGACGCCGAGGGTGTTGATCAGGCGACGGAGCGCCTCGCCACCACCGAGGTCGACCTGCGCGGACATGAGGTGCGTCCCCACCTGCAGCACTGTCGTCCTGGCGCCCAGCGCCTGCAGGGCACCCGCCGCCTCGAGCCCGAGCAGGCCGCCGCCGAGGACCGCGCCCTTGACCACGCGGTCCTTCGAGAGCCGCTCGACGTAGCCGCGCAGCTCGGCGACGTCGTCGACGGTCCGGTAGACGAACACCCCGGGCAGGTCAGCGCCCTCGAGCGGCGGCACCCACGCCGACGACCCGGTGGCGAGCACCAGGTGGTCGTAGTGCTCGGTACGCCCGTGCGCCGTGGTGACGGTCTTCGCGGTGCGGTCCAGGGTGACCACGGCGTCGTCGCGGACGAGCGTGACCAGCGGGTCGTCCCACAGGGCCGGGTCGCCGAGGGCCAGGTCCTCTGCGTCCCGACCCGAGAAGTAGCTGGTGAGCGCGACGCGGTCGTAGGGCCTGCGCGGCTCCTCGGCCAGGACCGTGATCCGCCACGCCCCGGAGACGTCCCGGTCGCGCAGGGCCTCGACGAGACGCTGCGCGACCATTCCGCCGCCGACGACGACGAGGTGCTGGGTCATGTGGATGCTCCGTCGAACGGGGGGCTGGGGCATCTCCGACGCTAGGAAGCCGGTGTTGCGCCGTGGGTGCGTCGCCGTTACCTCGGCGGAACCTTTCCCGCACACGGCGTCGGTGCCAGATGTGAGAGTGAGGCCATGAGTCCCGTCATCGCCCTGCTGCGTGCCGTGAACGTCGGCGGTCGCAAGGTCACCTCCGCACAGCTCCGCTCGGTGGCGGAAGGCCTCGGGCACACGTCGGTGACCACCTACGTGAACAGCGGGAACCTGGTGCTCGTGCCCGCGTCCGGTGCCGACGTCGCCGCCGGGCTGTCCGCAGCCTTCGCCGACGAGTTCGGCTTCGACATCCCGGTGATGGCGCGCACACTCCCGGAGTGGGACGCCGTCGTCTCCGCTGTGCCGTTCACGCAGGAGGTGTCGCAGGACCCGACGCACCTGGTGGCCGTGTTCTGGGACGGACCGGTGGCGACGACGTCAGCCGACTTCGACCCCACGCGCTACGGCCGGGAGATGCTCGCCTGGGCGGGACGTGAGACGTACGCCTACTACCCGGACGGCCAGGGTCGCTCGAAGCTCACCATCGACGTGCTGTCCAAGGCATCCGGACGCGTCGGCACGGCACGCAACTGGAACACCGTCCTGGCCCTGCAGAAGCTGGCCCGCGAACGCGTCTAGCGTGGGCCCATGGCCACCCTGTTCACCAAGATCATCGACGGCGACATCGCCGGCCGGTTCGTGTGGGCCGACGACGTCGCGGTCGCGTTCGGCACCATCGCACCGATCACCGACGGCCACGTGCTCGTGGTCCCCCGCGCCGAGATCGTGCAGCTCACCGACGCCCCGGACGACGTGCTCGCCCACCTGACGGTCGTCGCGCGCACCATCGGCCAGGCTCAGCAGCGCGCCTGGGACGCACCGCGCGCCGCGCTGCTCGTCGCCGGGTTCGAGGTCCCCCACCTGCATCTGCACGTCCTGCCCGCGTGGGACGAAGCGAGCCTCACGTTCGCCAACGCCAGACCGGACCTCCCGGCCGCCGAGCTCGACGCCGCCGCCGAGCGCGTCCGTTCCGCCCTGGTCGAGCTGGGTCACGGCGCGCACGTGCCCGACTCGCTCACGTCACCCGACCTCTGAGCCCCTGACGGTTGCCTGACGAATCCCTGCGCGGGGACGACAAGCCGCCGCGCAGGGGGCAGAGTCTGCTCCACGTGAGCGGACGAGGAGGCGAGGCGACGATGGCAGGACGTCGGGAGACCGGTCTCGCGGCGGTCGCGGGGCTCGTCGCCGGGGTGGTGACCATCGGCGTCGGTGCGGCCGTCTCGCTGCTGACCGGGCCGTCGTCGGACCCGCTGGTCGCGGTCGGCTCGGCGTTCGTCGACGCGACCCCGGCGTGGCTCAAGGAGTTCGCGACGACGAACTTCGGCACCAACGACAAGCTCGTGCTCGCGCTCGGCGAGGTGGTGGTGCTGCTCGCCCTGGCTGCCCTGGCGGGTGTGCTGGCCGCCCGCAGGTGGGCGTGGGGTGCGGTTCTGGTCGTCCTGCTCGGTGCGGTCTCCGCGCTCGCCGCGACCGCGCGGCCCGACGCAGGCACGCTGGCCGGGGTGCCCAGCGTCGTCGGGACGATAGCTGGGCTGTGGACGCTGCGGTTCCTGATCCGTCGCATCCCCGATGCGTCCGCGTCGCAGCGCGAGGCAGCGCAGGGGCGTCGCGGGTTCCTGCAGGCGTCGCTCGTCGCCGGAGCGGCCGGTGCGTTGGCTCTGGTCATCGGGCGGACTTTCGGCGCCACTGCCCGCAAGGCTGAGCAGGCGCGCGGTGGCCTGGTCATCCCGAAGGCGAGCACGCCCGCCGCGCCGGTGCCGGCCGGCGTGGACGTCGGGGTCGATGGCGTGGACCCCTGGCTGACGCCCGCCGACGAGTTCTACCGGATCGACACCGCGTTGACCGTTCCTAGCGTCGACCCGTCCACCTGGAGGCTGCGCATCCACGGGATGGTGGAGAACGAAGTCACGCTCACCTGGGACGAGCTGATCGCCTCGGACCTGGTCGAGGCGTACGTGACGCTGGCATGTGTGTCCAACCCGGTCGGCGGTGACCTGATCAGCAACCAGAAGTGGCTGGGGCTGCCGATCAAGGGGCTGCTGGAGAAGGCGGGACCGACCGGTGACGCGGACATGGTGCTGTCCCGGAGCGTCGACGGCTTCACCGCGGGTACCCCGCTGGCCGCGCTGATGGATGGGCGCGACGCCCTGCTGGCCATCGCGATGGACGGCGAACCGCTGCCGTTCGAGCACGGCTTCCCGGTGCGGATGGTGGTCCCGGGGCTGTACGGGTACGTGTCGGCGACCAAGTGGGTCGAGGACCTCACGGTCACGCGGTTCGCGGATGCCCAGGCGTACTGGACGCAGCGGGGCTGGTCGGCCGAGGGTCCGGTCAAGACCCAGTCGCGCATCGAGGTCCCCCGCCGCGACACGACCGTCACCGCCGGTCCCGTCGTGGTGGCGGGCACGTCGTGGGCGCAGCACCGGGGAGTCAGGGGGGTGCAGGTGCGCGTGGACGACGGCGCCTGGAACGACGCGACGCTCGCCGACGACGGTGGCATCGACTCGTGGCGCCAGTGGACCTGGACCTGGGACGCCGAGCCGGGCGACCACGAGCTCTACGTGCGTGCGTTCGACCCGGCAGGCCCGCAGACCGGGGCCGTCCAGGGCGAGGTCCCCGACGGTGCGACCGGCTACGACACGGTCCGCGTGAAGGTCAGCTGACGCCGAGCGGCACCTCGACGCGCGAGGACGTCACCACGCGGTGCACGAAGTCGAGCTTGCGGGCCACCGGCTCAGGGATCTCGAACGGGTACAGGTCGTGCTTGCCCATCGCGCGGTTGACCCGGTTGAAGAACGTGGCCAGCGGGAGCCAGTCGCCGAGGATGTCGTCCATCGTGGCGTCCGCGTAGCTGGTGCGCGGGGTGATGCCACGGTCGGGGATCGTCGGCACCCCTTCCATCTTCACGCTCAGGTTCCCTGCACCGGCCGTGATCAGCGTGCTGGTGACGTGCAGGTAGTGCGCGAAGCACTCCGCGAAGTCCTCCCACGGGTGCATCGTGGCGTACTGGGAGATGTAGCCCTCCTGCCAGTCCCGCGGCGCACCTTCGAGGTAGTGGCGGGCGATCGCGTCCTTGTAGGAGGCCCGCTCGTCGCCGAAGATCGAGCGGCACTCGTCGATCCAGCCGGTCTGCTCCACGAGGATCCACTGGTAGTAGTGCCCGACCTCGTGCCGGAAGTGCCCGAGCATCGTGCGGTACGGCTCCCCCAGGCTGATCCGCAGCGCCTCGCGGTGGGCGTCGAGCGACTCGGCCAGGTCGATCGTGATGATCCCGTTGGCGTGCCCGATGAGCACGCGCGCGCCGTCGGAACGCGACGAGAGCAGGTCGAAGCCGAGGCCGCCCTTCTTCTCGTACCAGGGCACGACCGGCAGCCCCAGGTCCGCCAGCTGGACCAGCAGCCGCCGCTTGTCCGCGGACGCGCTCGCAAGCTTCTCCAGCGCCAACGTGTCGTCGCTGCTGGGTCGGGTTCGCGTGAGCCTGCAGGCCAGACACCGACCCGACCCGGAGTCGCCCGCGACGAGCCAGTTGCAGCCCCAGGGCCGGTTGCCGCACGGGAACCACCACGACCCGCCGACGTCGCTGCCCTGCTCCGGCGCCGCGCGCATCGTCAGAGTCGGCGGGTGCAGCCCGATCTCCAGCCCGCACGCCGAGCACTCGGTCGACTCGATGAAGGCGATGGTTGCGCACCGGGGGCAACGGAAGACGTCCACGCCCGTGAACCTAGCCCCCCGCGTGCCTCTCAGCCTCGACGCGCCGACACCGGCCGCGGACTGCCCGCGACCGGTGCCGTGCAGACGAGCGGGATCAGATGACCGTGGAGCCGAACCTGCCGGAGCGCCGCTGGTAGACGGCCCACGTGGTCAGTCCCATGACCACGTAGAAGCCGACGATCACCCAGAGCGCGGCCTGGATGTTGCCGGTCAGCGAGGTGGAGGCTGCGAAGCCCCGCGGCACCAGGAACCCGCCGAAAGCGCCGATCGCACCCGCGATGCCGATCGCACCGGCCGCGGCCTTGATGCGGCGGGCGCGGTCGGCGGCGTCGGTGACTCCGAAGCTGAACACCGCAGGGATCATCCGGTAGACGGAGCCGTTGCCTGCGCCCGTCGCCGTGAACAGGACGAGGAACGAGGCGAGGAACGCACCGAAGGAGTGGGCGCGCAGCGCGAAGATCGCGCAGACGACACCGGTGCCCATGATCGCGAACGCCGCGATGGTCACTCGTGCACCGCCGAGCTTGTCGGCCAGGATCCCGCCGAGCGGGCGGGCCAGGGAGCCGACGAGAGCACCGGCGAACGCGATCGAGATCGTCACGTCGGGGAACTGCCCCTTGAGCAGCGTCGGGAAGGCGCCCGCGAACCCGATGAACGAACCGAACGTGCCGATGTAGATGAACGACAGGATCCAGGTGTTCCGCATCCGGGCGGCGACACCGTAGGCCCGGGGGTCCGACTTGGCGTTGGACAGGTTGTCCATGTAGCGCCACGCCAGGATCGCCGCGAGGACCACCAACGGCACGAACATGAAGCCGGCGCGCTCCAGCGAGACACCCGCGCCGATGACGATCACCAACGGCACGGCGAACTGGACGGCCGCGGTGCCGAGGTTGCCGCCTGCCGCGTTCAGGCCGAGCGCCCGACCCTTCTCCCGCTCCGGGTAGAAGAACGAGATGTTCGCCATCGACGAGGCGAAGTTGCCGCCGCCGACACCCGCCATGCACGCCACCGCAAGCAGCGCCGGGAATCCCCACGACGGGTTCTGCACCACGACGCCCAGCCCGATCGTCGGGACGAGCAGCAGGAGCGCCGAGATGATCGTCCAGTTGCGGCCACCGAAGAGCGGGACCGCGAACGTGTACGGGATGCGCAGCGTGGCACCCACCAGGCTCGGGACCGCGATGAGCCAGAACGTCTGGTCGACGCTGAGCACGAACCCGACGCCGGCCAGCTGCGGAACCACGATGCTCCACACGGCCCAGACCGCGAACCCGAGGAACTCCGCGAAGATCGACAGGACCAGGTTCCGACGCGCGATCGACCTGCCGACCGACGCCCACTGACCTGCGTCTTCAGGGTTCCAGCCGTCGATCCACCGGCCGGGACGAGTGGTGATCGGCGCACCCGTGAGGGCGCCGGTGTCGAGCGTTGCGGACGCCGTGGTGGTGTCTGGGGCGTCGGCGGTCACGAGCGGTGTCGCCATGAGAACCTCCGGGAAGGACGGGGTGGGGTACGTCCCGAACGCTAGGGAGGCTGTGTTTCGGCCTGGCTGTGCTCACGGTTGCGCCGACGGAACCTTTCGCGCACGGGTCCCGGAGAGCGTCTGTGAGGTTGGCGGCGCTACCCGACCGCGGTCAGTCCGTGCGCGCCAGCCACGCGACCTCACCGATGTTGGGGTCGCGGCCAAGACCTGCCCACCGCGTCATCGCGACACCAACAGGGTCGACCGAGTCCCACGGCGAGAACTCCCCCGTCTCACCGTCGATGTCGCCCAGGACCACGTCTCGTGCAACGAGTGCGCGCACGATCGCTTCCGCGAGTTCACGGATCTCGGTGTCGCTCACGCTGGACAGCTCCCGACGAAGGTGCCACGGGACCACCCAGAGCCCGACGTAGTCGTCATCGAGCTCTCGGCTGAGCGCTTCACTCACGGTCACCGCGGCCGTCACATCGGAGCGCGACATAGCCGAACTGTAGTTTCGCGATGCGGAGACGTTCGCAGACGCACCGACGCCCGGCCGGCGCCTCCGGAGGGGCCGTCTGCGACGGGTCAGGGCGCGCCGAACCCGTTTGCCGCCAGGATCGCCTGGCCCTGGGGCCCCAGCACGTAGTCGACGAACGCCTGCGCAACCTCGGAACTGTGCGTCCGGGGAGTCGGCTCTGTCAGCACGGCGATCGGGTACCTGACGACCGCGGCCGTCGACTCCGCGAACTCGACGCCTGCCACGGCGTCCCCGGCTCCCTGCAGGGCGCCCCGGTAGACCAGGCCCGCGTCCGCCTCGCCGGACTGCACCTTGGCCAGGACCGCCTGGACGTCGGGCTCGTTGCTCGACGCCCTGACGCCCACCCCGGACGTGTCGAGGACCTTGTGGGCCGCGGAGCCGCAGGGCTCGGTGGCAGCGCAGAAGACGACCTTGCCGCCGGAGTCGGACAGCACGCCGAGGTCGTGCAGGCTCTGGAGGTTCTTCGGGTTGCCGGCCGGAACGACGATCACGAGGGCGTCCGTCGCGAAGATCGTCGCGCTGCCGTCCACGAGCCCGGCGCCCGCTACCGTCGCCATGCTGGCCTCGTCGGCAGCCGCGAACACGTCGGACGCCCCGCCTGCGACCAGCTGGGTCGCCAGCGCCGGGGAGGCGCCGTAGACGGGCGGTTCGACCGTGACGCCGGGGAACTCGTCGCCGAAGTCCGCCAGGATCTGGTCGAAGGCTCCCTGGAGCGTGACAGCGGCTGAGACGGTCAGCTCGCCGGTGAGGCCCGGGGACTCGGAGACCTCGGGGGTCAGGGTCGGGGTCGGGGTGGTCCGGGGCGCGCTCGTCTCGGCCGGCGTGCTCGGGTCGGCGCACGCAGCGAGGGCCATCAGCACCGCGGTGCCGACGACGAACGCACGGACCCTCGACGTCGTGGGCCGGCGGTCGTGCATCGCGCGACGAGCCGCGCGTCGCGATCCCCTGCCGGCTCGGTCTTCCTGGTCCGTGCGGAACGTGGTCATGGACGCCGACTCTAGGACCGGCGCGCACCTGGACCAGGGAACGCCACCGCATGTCAGAGCGCCGTCACGTTGGGCGCGTGCTCGGCACGTGCAGCCGATAGCGTCGGGCCATGGGAAAGAAGTCTGACAAGAAGGACAAGTCCGGCAAGATCCCCAACAAGGTCTACGAGGCAGAGCTCTTCCGCCTCCAGGCCGAGCTGGTGAAGCTGCAGGAGTGGACCAAGACCACCGGCGCGCGAGTCGTCGTGATCTTCGAGGGACGCGACGCCGCCGGCAAGGGCGGCACGATCAAGCGGATCACGGAGTACCTCAGTGCCCGCGTCGCGCGCGTCGCCGCGCTGCCGTCCCCGACCGAACGCGAGAAGACCCAGTGGTACTACCAGCGCTACGTGGCGAACCTGCCCGCGGCGGGCGAGATCGTGCTGTTCGACCGCTCCTGGTACAACCGCGCGGGGGTCGAGAAGGTGATGGGGTTCTGCACCCCCCAGGAGTACAGCCGGTTCATGCGGCAGACGCCGATCTTCGAGCAGATGCTCATCGAGGACGGGATCCTGCTGCGCAAGTACTGGTTCTCCGTGTCCGACACCGAGCAGCTCAAGCGGTTCCGGTCGCGGCTGGACGACCCGGTGCGGCAGTGGAAGCTGAGCCCGATGGACCTGGAGTCCATCTCCCGCTGGGAGGAGTACTCGCGGGCCAAGGACGAGATGCTCGTGCACACCGACGTGCCCGTGAGCCCGTGGTTCGTCGTCGAGTCGGACATCAAGAAGCACGCTCGCCTGAACATGATCAGTCACCTGCTCTCCACGATCCCCTACACGGACGTGCCGCACGAGAAGGTCGTCCTGCCCGAGCGGCCGCCCGCCTCGACGGGCTACGAACGACCGCCCCGGGAGATGTCGACGTACGTCCCGGACCACGTCGCGGCGCTGCGGGGCGACCCCGAGAAGGACCTCTGACGCCCTCGGTGAACGGCGTTGCGTAGGGGGCGCCGACCTGCGAGTTTGGTGCGCATGTCGGCGACCTCCACCAGCCCGGGCCCGTCGCTGCGGGTCTCGCTGCCCGGCCTGCAGCCGACCGTCAAGGACTTCCTCACCAACGAGGCGGGCAGCGCGGTCTACCTGCTGGCCGCCACGATCGTCGCGCTCGTGTGGGCGAACTCGCCGTGGGCCGACGCGTACGAGTCGTTCTGGGCGACGACCGCCGGGTTCCACATCGGCACCTGGGGGGTGGAGCTCGACCTGCACGGTTGGGTCAACGACGCGGCGATGGCGATCTTCTTCGCGGTCGTCGGCCTCGAGATCAGCCGCGAGGCCACCACGGGCGACCTGCGCGACAAGCGGACCGTCGCGGTCCCGGCCCTCGGCGCACTGGGCGGGCTGCTGGTCCCGGTCCTGATCTACCTGGCGTTCAACGGCGGCACCGACGCCGCCCACGGCTGGGGCGTCGTGATGTCCACCGACACGGCCTTCCTCGTCGGCATCCTCGCCCTGTTCGGGCCCAAGTGCCCCGACCGTCTGCGGCTGTTCCTGCTCACCCTGGCGATCGTCGACGACATCGGCGCGATCACCGTGATGTCGATCTTCTACACCTCGGACATCGACGCGATGGCTCTGGCGCTGTCCGCAGCGATCGTGCTGGGCATCGTCGTCATGCGCTGGCTCAAGGTCTGGCAGCTGGCGCCCTACGTCGTGGCCGGCATCGCGCTGTGGTTCGCGGTGCAGGCGTCGGGAGTCCACGCGACGCTCGCCGGCGTCGTCGTCGGTCTGCTCGTCCCGGCGAGGGCCGCGGACCAGGAGGACATCGACGCCGTCGCGAAGTACGGGCGCAAGCTGATCGACACTCCCACGGCCGACCGCGAGCACCTGGCCGAGCTGGCCGCCCGGGCAGCGGTCCCGACCAACGACCGGCTGCAGCGGATCCTGCACCCGTGGAGCGCGTTCGTCGTCGTGCCCCTGTTCGGCCTGGCCAACGCGGGCATCACGCTGGACGCCGACTCGCTGACGGCCGCGGCTCACTCCCGGCTCGCCATCGGCGTCGCTGTCGCGCTCGTGCTCGGCAACGCGATCGGGATCACGGGGGCCGCGACGATCGCTCTGCGGTTCGGGCTGGGCGAGCTGCCCGGCCGGGTGCGCTGGGGTCACCTGCTCGGCGGCGCCGTGCTGGCGGGCATCGGGTTCACCATCTCCCTGTTCATCGCCGAGCTCGCCTTCGATGACCAGGTCATGCTCGACAACGCCAAGATCGGCATCCTCGCCGGGTCCCTCACAGCCGCGGTGATCGGCTCGGTCCTGCTGCGCTGGCTCGGTGAGAAGCTGCCGCTGTGCTCCCCCGCGGGCGACGGCCCGCCGCCGGCGCTGCCCCCGCTCCCCTGGACGGCCCCGGCGAGCTGACGCCGCGGCGTCGAACGTCGGTGCGCGGTAGCACCCGGTCAGGCGATCGGGTCGTCGACCCCGTAGCTGCTCAGGCTCAGGGTGCGCCCGTCTGCCGCGAGGATCTGCGCGGTCGCGGCCTGCAACGACTCGACCGTGTCGGTACCGGCCCGGACGAACCGACCCGACAGCGCGTCGAGCTCACCGTCGCCGAACGCGCGGACCAGCTCCGCAACCGCCTCGACGGGCGTCCACTGCGTCCGTCCGGCGTGCATGGGCATGCCCGTCGTCATCTGAGTCTCGACGTGCCCCGGCGCGAGGTCGATCACGCGGAGCCCTCGGTCGCGGTACTGCGCGTCGAGCTGGGTGGTGAACCGCGCGAGGGCGCCCTTGCTGATCGCGTAGCCCGTGTACTCGGTCATCGCGCGGTGCCCGGCACCCGAGTTGAGGTTGACCACGCGCCCGCCGCCCCGTGCGAGCATCCCGGGAAGGACCGCGTGCGTGACCAGCAGCGGGCCGCGCACGTTGGCCTCGATGACACGCCACGAGTCCTCGACGTCGTCGGCGACGAAATCCGTGGCGGCGCTCTCGATGACGCCCGCGTTGTTGACCAGGAGCCCGATGCCGCCGAGCTCGTCCTCGACCCGTGCGACGGCGTCATCGACCTCCGTCGGGTCGATCAGGTCCGCGGCCGCGACGCACGCGAGGCCACCGATCTCGTCGGCGACCTCGTCCAGGGATGCCCGGGTCCGGCCCACGAGCGCGACCCGGTACCCCGCACGGGCGAGCCCGAGCGCGATGCCCCGACCGATCCCGCGCCCTGCACCCGTCACCATCGCCGTGCGCAGCACGCTCATGCCCGGTCCACCGCCTCACGCAGCCTGTCCGCGGTGATCTTGCCGTGGAACCTCTCGCCGTTCACGAACAGCGTGGGCGTTCCCTGCACACCGAGCTCGAACCCGGCTGCGTAGTCACCTTGCACCGCGGGGGCGAGCGCCTGCGCTCCTGGTCCCGCGACCTCCGACGGATCGATGCCCAACGAGGTAGCCGCCTGACGCAGGTCCGGCTCGCTGAGCCGTGACTGGTCACCCATCAGCAGCTCGTGCATCTCCCAGAACCGTCCGTGCCGACCGGCGGCCTCTGCCGCGAGCGCCGCCGAGAGAGCGTGCGGGTGCACCTCGAACAGCGGGAAGTGCCGCCACACGAGCCGCACGCGCCCGTCGGAGGTGTCGACCAGCTCCCTCAGCGGGCCGGCTGCGGCCCGGCAGTACGGGCACTCGAGGTCGCCGAACTCGAGGATCGTCACCGGGGCGTCGGTACGTCCGTACACGTGCCGCTCCGGCGGGAACTCGTCAGTCATGGGTCGAGGATGCCTCACGCGCGACCGAGTGGCGCTCTGACCACGGGGAGATTCGCTCACCGCCCGCGGCGGGGGCGAAGCGGTGGGCTGGCCGTTCCGGCGCCGGCCGCGATGCCCCCCACCAGGTCGCGCAGGGCGTCGCGGGCGGACCACTGCGGACGGAAGTCGAGCTCGCGGGTGGCGCGGGCGGTGTCCAGCAGCGGGGCTGCGAGGGCCATGTCCAGCCAGCCGGGCCCGACCGGGACGACGCGCGCGTGCCAGCCGGCGGTCAGGAGCGGCCGGACCGCGGTGGGTGGCACCTCGTGGAACCGTCCACGGGCGACCACGTCCGCGACGTCCTGCCCGCGCAGCACTCCGGGGCCGGCGATGTTGAACGCACCCTGCGCGCGGCGGACCACGGCCTCGCGGTAGGCGGCCGCGACGTCGGAGGCGTGCACGGCCTGCAGCCGCAGGCCCGCCGGCCACGGCAGGGCGCCGAGGTGTCCACGCAGAGCACGCTTGGGCGCCCAGGGGCCGAGGAAGTACCGGGCGATCTCCTGACCCGCGGAGCCCTGGAACACGAGCGCGGTGCGTAGCCGGGCCACTGCGAGGTCGGGCACGTCGTCGAGCAGCCGCTCGACCTCCGCCTTGTCGACGCTGTACGAGGAGGACCGCACGCCGTCGGTCGCCCACGCCTCACTGCGGGGTACGTCGTCGGGCGCTGGTGAGTAGGCGCCGACCGACGAGGCGACGACGAGGTGCCGGACGCCGGCTCGGCGGCACGCGTCCACGACGTTCCTGGACCCGGTGACGTTCACGTCGTGCAGGTAGCCGCGGTTGCGGCTCGGCTGGATCGCCCACGCGAGGTGCACGACCGAGTCGGCGCCGGCGAACGCGGACGCCAGCTGCTCGGTGGCGTACGGCCCGCTCACGTCGCACTGCACCCACCGCGCCACGTCGTACGGCGGCGGTGGGACCGCAGACGGCACCCGCCGGGCGACGCCCACGACGGAGGTCACCGTCTCGTCGGCGGCGAACCTGCGCAGCACGGCGGTGCCGACGTTCCCACTGGCTCCCACGACCACGACCCTCATGGGATCGACGATTCCAGGTCATTCCCGGGCGCGCAGTTCAGAAGAGCAGATCGGGCGTCCCCTGCTCCAAGTCGAGCAGGAACCGCTTGCGGTCGAGCCCCGCGGCGAAGCCGGTGAGCGCCCCGTCCGCACCGATCACCCGGTGGCACGGGACGACGATCGCGATGCGGTTGCGCCCGTTGGCGGCACCCACCGCCCGCGACGACGTCCGCGGGTCCAGCCCGACCGCCGCGGCGACCTCGCCGTAGGACCAGGTCTGCCCGTACGGGATCCTCAGCAGCCCTTCCCACACCCGCACCTGGAACGTGGTCCCGACCAGTGCGAGCGGCAGGTCGAAGACGGTCCGCTCACCGGCGAAGTACTCGTCGAGCTGGGTACGGACCTGGTCGAACCCGTCGTCGTCGCGCTCGCCGAACGGCCCCTGGGCAGGTGCGTACTTCGAGTCCGGCATGAGCAGCGCACTGAGCCTGCCGTCGTGCGCGACGAGCGTGGTCGGCCCCAGCGGCGTCGACACCACGGTGTGCGTGATGCGCACGCCGTCCCCAGCGGCGGCGCCGGCACGAGGCATCGACCGGTCCTCGTCGAGAAGCATGGTGCCCATCCTGTCCCCTCCCACCGACACGCCCGTCGCGCGTCCTCACCAGGAAGACGCGCGACGGGCACGGATCGTGAGGTCAGTCGGTCGACCGCAGAAGGGTCCTGACCCCGACGACCAGCCCGACGACGGCGGTGAGCACCGCGGCGAGCCACCCCCAGCCCACGGCAGACACCGCGAGGTCGCCCGCGAACAGCGCACGCTCGGCCTCGACCACCCAGCGCAACGGGTCGAACGCGGAGGCCACCTTCATCCACTGCGGCCCGCTCTCGATGGGCAGGAGCATCCCGGACAGGATGAGCAGGGGGAACAGCACGGTCTGCTGGACGGCCCAGAACATCCACTCCTGCTTGCGCACGGCGATGGCCAGCGCGTAGCTGAACGACCCGAGCCCGATGCCGAGCACGGCGAGCATGGCCAGGCCGACGACGGCACCGACCGGGTCGGCGCGGAACCCGAACGGGAGCATGACCACGATGACGATGAGCGCCTGCGCGACCAGCGGCACGATCTCCTTGAGCGAGCGCCCGACGAGCTGCGACGAACGCGACAGCGGGGTCACCAGGAGCCGCTCGTGCGCGCCGGTCTGCATGTCGGCCTGCAGGTTGGAGCCGGTGATCGACGTACCGAACAACGTGGTCATGACCAGGATCGCGGGCACGAACCACTGCCACACGTCGGCGGACGGCAGGTCGGTGGAGCCGGCCAGCAGCGGACCGAACAGCGCGAGGAACACCAGCGGCTGGACGAGTCCGAAGACGACCGAGAACGGCTCGCGGACCACAGGCCGCAGCTCACGGGTCGTGACGAGCCAGACGTCGGCGAGCCAGGAACGGCGGACCTGGGTCGGGGCGGCCACGGTCGGGGTCTCGAGGGTGATGGTGCTCATGCTGCGTCCTGCCCTTCGGTCTCATCGGAAGAAGAAGACTGCTCGTCGCGCAACGACCGGCCGGTCAGGGCCAGGAAGACGTCGTCGAGGGTCGGCCGTACCGCGAGCGCCTCGAGGAGCGGTGCGCCGGCCTGCGACGCGGCGATGACCAGAGACGGCACGGCGGTACCGGCATCGGCCACCCGTGCCTCGATCCGCGACCCGTCCACGACCACGTCCCGCGCCCCCGGCACGTTCGCGACGAGGCCTGCGACGACGGCGGCGGAGCCCGTGGTGGTGAGCACGACGCGGTCGCCGGCGAGCGTGCGCTTGAGCCCGTCCGCGGTGTCGTCGGCGATGATCTCGCCGTGGTCGACCACGACGACTCGCTCGGCCATGGTGTCGGCCTCATCGAGGTAGTGCGTGGTGAGCACGATCGTCATCTGGTGCTCGGCGCGCAGCCGCAGGATGTGGTCCCAGAGGTTCGCACGGTTCTGCGGGTCGAGGCCCGTGCTCGGCTCGTCGAGGAACAGCAGCTGCGGCGCGTGGACCAGGCCGAGTGCCACGTCGAGACGCCGGCGCTGACCGCCGGACAGCTCACTGACCTTGCGGGTCGCGTGCGCCGACAGGTCGAGAGCGTCGACGAGCTCATGGGCCCGTCGTCGCGCGGACGATCGGTCGAGGCCGTAGATGAGGCCTTGGGAGTACAGCTCGTCGACTCCGTGCTGGGTGTGGCCCGCGCCGTTGCCCTGGCCCACGTAGCCGATGTACCGGCGCACGGTCGCGGGGTCCGCGACCACGTCGACTCCCGCCACGGTCGCGGTGCCGGCCGTGGGCCGGACGAGCGTCGTGAGCATCCGCATGGTCGTCGTCTTGCCGGCACCGTTCGGGCCCAGCACCGCGACGAGCTCGCCGGGTGCGATGTCGAGGTCGATCCCGCGCACGGCGTGCACGGTCTGGCTCTTGCTCACCTCGAAGTCCTTGGTCAGTCCTCTGGTCGTGATCATGGGCTCTTCCTTCCGGGAGGGGTACGGCTCGACTCTCTCGGAGGTAGCGGCCAGATCCTGTCCGCTACTCCGTGCCATCCTGACGTCATGTCCACGCCGTCATCGAGGCTCCTGTCTCTCCTCTCGCTGCTCCAGACACGCCGCGACTGGCCCGGCGACGTGCTCGCCGACCGGCTCGGCGTCAGCCCGCGCACCGTGCGGCGCGACGTCGACCGGCTGCGCGAGCTCGGCTACCCCGTGCACGCGGCGAAAGGCCCGGACGGCGGGTACCGGCTCGAGCCCGGAACCCACATGCCGCCCCTGCTGCTCGACGACGAGCAGGCCGTCGCCCTCGTCGTGGCGCTGCAGACCGCGTCGACGGGAGTCGACGGGGTCGACGAGGCCGCCGTCCGTGCCCTCAGCACGCTCCGCCAGGTCATGCCCGCCCGCCTGCGGTCGGCCGCGGAGGCCCTGCAGGTCACGGCCGTGACGCGTGCGTCCACCAGGGACCGCCCGTCGGTCGACGCCGAGACGCTCATGGCCGTCGGCGGCGCGGTGCGCGCCCGCGAGGTGCTGCGGTTCGACTACGCCGGCGGAACAGCGAGCGCGCTGGGTCTGCCCCGCCGCGCGGAGGCCCACCACCTCGTCACCTGGGGCGGTCGCTGGTACCTCGTCGGGTACGACCTGGAGCGCGACGACTGGCGCACGTTCCGTGTGGACCGGATGACCCCCAAGACACCCTCGGGACCGCGCTACGCGCCGCGTGACCTGCCGAACGCCGACGTCGCCGAGTTCGTCGCCGAGCGGTTCCGGTCGATCTCGCCGTGGGAGTCGTCGGCCCGGGGCGAGGCGCTCATCGACCGACCCGCCGAGGAGATGGTCCGGTGGGCCGGACGCGACGGGTTGGTCGAGGCCCTGCCGGACGGCCGCAGCCGTGTGGTCCTGTCGTCCTGGTCGTGGGACGGGCTCGCCGCGCAGATGGCGATGTTCGGCGCACCGTTGCAGGTGGTCGGGCCGCCCGAGCTCGCCGACGCGATGCGACGCCTGGCCGCGCGGGTCACTGCCGCGGTCGCGTGACCTCCAGGGCGGGGTGGCGCAGGTCGTCCACGTGGACGACGAGGTCCGCGACGGCGGTCGGGAGCATCTCCTCCTCGTAGCGCGCGAACGCGGGCAGGGTCCACCGGTCATCGGCCGGCGTGAGCCGGGCCAGCGACGACGGCCGCACCGTCAGATGCACCGCGACGTCGTGCTCCAGCCACCGCCCCAGCAGCAGGCTCCCGTCCAGCACCAGCACCGCACCCTCCGGCGCCTGGACGTACGGCGCACGCGTCGCGCGGTCGCGAACGGCGTCCCACAGCGTCGGCAGGTACCGACCCTCCTCGGCGAACCTGTCGAGGACCTCACGCCCCAGGGCGCCCAGGTCGAGACGGTCCTCGAGGTACGCGTCCGGGTCGTGCCGACCGAGCTCCCAGCGCACGGACGCCGGCCGCAGGAAGTCGTCGGCGTGCACGCGCGCCACCGCCCTGCCTGCGGTTCGCAGCGGGTCGACGAGCGCATCCGCGAGCGCGGCCGGCCGAGTCGAGGGTGCACCGTCCACGACCACCCGCACCCGGCCCGGTCCGACGGCACGCACGGTCGCGACGACCCGCTCGACCAGCGCGTCGCGGGTGACCGGTTCGATGCTCACGCGGGCGGTCGGCCCTCGCCGTGGTCCTGCGCCGTCTGCTCCCGCTCGTCGATGACGTCCTGCCCGGGCCCGGAGAAGTGCCTGGACCGCTCGAGCCCCTGGATGCTCCCGGTGAACAGGCGTGCGTCGTGGCTGCCTGTGGTGATCGTCATCGTGTCGTCGGCCGTGCCGTTGTCGGCGTCGTTCCCGGACCAGCCACCGGGCCGCGGGAGCACCGGCGTCGGCCGGGAGGTCGCCTCCTCCCGGCGCGTCCGACGAGTCTCGGGCGCGACCGGCGGCATGCCCTCCCACCGCGTCCGTGGCATCGCCTGCGGGGCCACGTCCTGCAGCCACACGACGAGCCCCTCGCGGACGTAGCACCGCAGGTCGAACAGGGTCGGCGCGTCCGCGGCGGAGGCCAGTGCGCGGACTCGCACGTTGCCGCCGACGGCGTCGGTCACCTGCAGGATCCCGACGCGGCGGTCCCAGAGGTCCGTGTGCTCGAGCAGCCGGACCAGCTCGGCGCGCATCGCGTCGACGGGCACCTCCCAGTCCAGGTCGAGCTCGACCGTGCCCAGGAGGTCGGCGTCGCGTCGCGTCCAGTTCTCGAAGGGGGTCGTCGTGAAGTACGTGGACGGCAGGATCAGCCGGCGGTCGTCCCAGACGTGCACCACGACGTAGGTGAGCGTGATCTCCTCGATCCGGCCCCACTGCTCGTCGACGACGACCACGTCGTCCACCCGGATGGCGTCCGTGAAGGCCAGCTGCAGCCCGGCGAACATGTTGGCCAGCGAGCTCTGGGCCGCGAGCCCGGCGACGATCGAGATGACACCGGCGGACGCCAGCACGCTCGCCCCGAGGGCGCGGGCCGACGGGAAGGTGAGCAGGATGCCCGCGATCGCGCACACCACCAGGACGGCCACCGTGATCCGCCGCAGCACCTGGACCTGCGTGCGGACGCGCCGCGCGTGCTGGTTGTCGGCGACGTCGATGCGGTACTTCTGGAAGGCCGCGTCCTCGAGCACGAACGCGAGGCTCCCGATCAGCCAGGTCACGGTCACGATCAGGGCGATCAGCAGCACGTGCTCGGCTCGCACCGTCCAGTCGGCAGGGTCCGTGCTCAGCCGCAGCGCAACCCAGATCGCGATCACGAGGAGCACGGCACGCAGCGGCCGCCTCGACCGACGGCTCAGGTCCGCGGCGACCACCGACCTCTGGGCGATCCGCCCGACGAGCGCCGCACCGAGCGTCGCCACGACGTACGCGACGACGATCGCAGCAAGGATCGAGAGCACAGGCACGACGACACCTTGGACGTCATGACCGACGTCGGAGGCGGCCTGCTGCGCGGACGGGAGCGTGGTGAGCGGGGGCACGCGACTCAGCGTAGGCAGATGGGCCGCAGACCTCACATCTCGGGCGCGCACGTGAGGGGCCCCGTCTCCAGGAGCGGAGACGGGGCCCCGTCGGAGAGGCGTCTCGCCGGCACGAGGCTTGGCGCGCTCCCTGAACCCTCGCGGGCGGCCGGGCTCTCGCCGCGGCCCTCTGCTGTGCGGTTCTGACCACTATCCAGCCGGCCCACCGGGTCTTCGGGACGCCCCCGGAGGTCGACTGCATCGATCAGCAGTCTCCCACAGATCGGCCGTCGAAGGGCCATGGGAAGACCTCGAACATGTAAAATCTTCGGCCGGTAGCGTGACTCCGTGAGTACGACCCTGACCCTGCGACGCCCGTTCGACCCCGCCCCCGCCGTCACCTCCCTCATCCTGCACGCGGTTCCCGGGGTCGAGGAGGTCGCCGACGACGGAGCGGTGCGACGACTCGTGACCCTGGACGGGGTACAGGCGACCGTCGAGGCCCGACTGGCCCCCGACTGCGTGACCCTGCGCGCCTCGGCAGGGTCGCCCGACACCCTCCGACGCCTCGCCGAGCGATGGTTCGGGCTCGCCGACGACCTGGACCCCGTGCGGGCCGCCTTCGCCGACGACCCGCTGCTCGGGCCGCTCGTGGCCGCGCGACCGACGCTGCGGATCCTGGGGCACCCGGACGGGTTCGAGGCGGCGGTCACCACGGTGCTCGGCCAACAGGTCTCGCTCGCCGCAGCACGCACGTTCGGGGGTCGCCTCGCCGCCTCCTACGGCACCCCCGGACCCGACGGTCTGCTGGCGTACCCGTCGGCGGCCACGCTCGCCGCCGTGGACCCTGTCGAGCTGCAGCACGTCGTCCGGATCACCCACGCGCGCGCCCGGACGATCCATGCACTGGCCGTCGCCTGCGCGGCAGGGCTGTCCCTGGAGCCGGGTCCACAGGTGGCCGACGAGCGCGCCCGGCTGCTCGCCCTGCCGGGGATCGGCCCGTGGACCGTGGACTACCTGGCCCTGCGCGTACTCGGGGACCGGGATGCTCTGCCGGTCGGCGACCTCGTCCTGCGCAAGGCGCTCGGCCTTCCTGACGCCGCGGCCCTGGCGACGGCCTCGCAGGCATGGCGTCCGTGGCGGGCGTTCGCTGCCGTGCACCTGTGGACCGCCCGTGCGCACGCTGTGTGACCCCTCACGGGACTACGCCGTTCGTGCAGGTCGCAGGCCTGTACGGCATCCGAACCGCCACGGCGCGGTCACGATTGCGACACTTCCGAGGGCCACGGGTCACGATTGACACCGCACCGATCCGCGACGACCAGGGCTCCCCTACGTTCGCGCCATGAAGCCATCGACGAGTCACCGAAGCCGATCCACCGCCCACCGCGGCGCCGCGCTCGCAGCGGCTGCCGTCCTCACCCTGAGCGCCCTGCTCGCCGGCTGCAGCGCCGGCGACGCGAGCGGCAGCGCCGACCAGTCCGTGCAGGAAGGCACGGACCTGGGCAGCGCGGACGCCCCGGCAGACGTCGGCGCGGACGCCACGGGCGACGTCGCCGGCCCCAGCACCGACCCGGCCGACTCCGGCACCGACGCCGCAGCGACGTCCGTCGACGACCACAGGCAGGTCATCCAGACCGGCGAGATCGCGATGACCGTCGACAGCCCGCAAGAGTCGGCCGAGGCGATCGTCGCCCTCGCCGAGAAGTCGGGCGGCCGCATCGACAACCGAACCGAGCGCGCCGCCACCGAGACGAGCGTCGCCACGGCGGAGCTCAAGATCAGGATCCCCTCCTCCGCGGTGAACGCGACCGTGCTCGCGCTGCGCTCGCTCGGTTCCGTCGACACCATCGAGCTGGGCACGCAGGACGTCACCGGCGCGGCCGAGGACCTCGACGCACGCATCGCCGGCATGGAGCTGTCGGTCGCTCGCATGGCGGAGGTGCTGAGCAAGGCCGGCACGAGCGCCGAGATCGCGGATGCGGAGGCGACTCTCACCGAACGCCAGTCGGACCTCGAGCAGCTCAAGAGCGAGAAGGCACGTCTGGCCGAGCAGGTTGCGCTCTCGACGCTGACGATCGCGCTGCAGGGTCCCGCCGTGGCAGCGCCGCCGGCCCCGCCGGAGCCGGCCCCGGCCGAGCCCGGGCCGGACTCGTTCCTGGAGGGCCTCTCTGCCGGGTGGAGCTCCCTCGTCGGCATCCTGTCGGGGGTCGCGACCGTGCTCGGGGTGCTGCTCCCCTACCTTGTCGTCGGCGGTCTGGTCACGTGGGGCGTCTTCGCGGTCGTGCGGCGGTACCGACGGACGCACCCGCAGACGCCTGCCTCCCCGCCGCAGCCCTACGAGCAGCGCATCCCGGTGGGGGTGGGCGCGGCGGGCCACAGTGAGCCGTCGGCCCCGCCCGTGCACGACCCCTACGCGCGATAAACGGGACGCGGCGGGCTGGTCACACGTGCGCTCAGCCCGCCGCGCACCGCTCCGAGTCCGTCGCCGACGGGCTGCGACGAGGGGACGCCAGGTACGTGTTCCGACAACGACCCGGTCACGATTGCGCCACGTCCGGGTCCCCCCGGTCACGATCGGGACAACCGCCGGCACAGCGGTGACGCATCCCCTACGTTCGCGCCATGACGAGCACGCGAAGCCGTTCCTCGGTCCGCCGCGCGACCACACTCGCGACATGCACGGTGCTCGCCCTGAGCGCCCTGCTCGCCGGGTGCAGCGCGGACTCGGGCAGCAGCGACAGCGGCATGCAGGACGCCGCCGGTGGAGCCGCGGCCGACGAGGGCGCCGCCGAGGCCCCCGCGGCGGACGCCGCCCTGGCGGCTACCGCAGCCGACGACCAGCGCCAGGTCATCCAGACCGGCGACGTGCGGATGACCGTCGAGAGCCCGCAGAAGACCGCCACAGCCATCGTCACGCTCACCGAGACGGCGGGTGGCCGCATCGACGACCGCACCGAGCACGCCGCCACCTCGCAGGACGTCGGCACCGCCGAGCTGACCATCCGGCTCCCGGCCAGCGCGGTCAGCGGCGCGATGGACGAGCTCCGGACTCTCGGCACGGTCGACGAGATCAACCTGTCGGCCCAGGACGTGACCGGTGCGGCACAGGACCTCGACGCCCGGATCCACGGCCTCGAGATCTCGGTCGCCCGCATGGAGGACCTGCTGAACAAGGCCACCACGAGCGCCGACGTGATCGCCGCCGAGGGCGCCCTGTCCGAGCGGCAGACCAACCTGGAGCAGCTCAAGAGCGAGCGCGCACGCCTCGCGGAGCAGGTGTCGCTGTCGACGCTGAAGATCGCGCTCTACGGTCCGGCACTCGCACCGGCCGCCCAGAGCGAGGGGCCGGACTCGTTCTTCGACGGCATCGCCACCGGGTGGCACGCACTGACCACCGTGGTCGCGGGCGTCGTGGTCCTTCTGGGCGTGCTGCTGCCGTGGCTGGTCGTCGGCGGCCTGGTCGCGTGGGGCGTGCTGGTCGCGCAGCGTCGGTACCGTCGCAGCCACCCCCGCCCGGAGCGGCCGGCAGCGCCGATGCCTACGTTCCCGATGGCGGGGCGCGTCCCGGTCGGTGCGGGGTCCAACCGGCCGACGGAGCCGCCGGCTGCCCCGCCCGTCGACCCCGAGGCGAGATAGACGCGTCTCGGCGCCGTCGATCGACGCGGCACCGGCGGCTCCGGGTGGACACCCGGGTCGAGCGGGTGCGCGGCATCTGTCCGGTACGTCCGCCCGACGGGCCGATTTGTCCTGCCGTGCGTCACCCCAACGGGCCGAGCGGCAGGACGGGTCGAGCACCTAGCGTCGTGGAGGGACTGCACGCGCGACGGTCGGAGGAGGTGGACGTGAACCAGGTGACCAAGAACCCGCAGTGGAGGGACGCCGAGCGCTTCGCCGAGCGCCACGCCCGCACCGTCCTGGCGTTCGTCGACGTCCGGGTCGCCGTCGACGCCCAGCCCGGAGCCGACGGTGCGCTCGACCTCGTCGGGCATGACTTCTCGGGGCGCGTGGAGCACCAGCGCAACCCGGTCGAGCGAGCCGAGATCGAGAACCTGCGTGCTGCGGCCGGGTCGACCGTCGCCACCTTCTACTCCCGCTCCGGGTTCACCAAGGTTGCGGTGCTCTACGCCGAGGAGCACCGGGTGGCGCTGTTCGGGTACACCGACTCCGGGTTCGCGTCGCCGGTGAACCAGTGCGCCGCCGACCTGGTGCTCAAGGCGCAGGCCGAGAGCGCACGACAGGTCCGAGCCGCCACCGAGATCGTGTCGCGGCACGCCACCGCGACCCGCCTCGAGGCCGAGCGACGTGAGCGCGAGGCCCTCGCGGACGCGCTGCGCGCCGAGGGAGAGGCACGGGACGCCGCCGAGCGGCAGCGGATCACCAAGGCCCGCAACGAGACCCTCCTGGGCCGCACCGTGGTGCTGCTCCTGCAGATGCAGGTCCGGCCCGATGCGCTGCGGGAGACCGTGCAGCACCTCGTGCACTCCACGATCGTGAGCGCGGTCGCGGTCAATGCCGCACAGATGTCCCTGAGCGAGCGGCCGCACGCCGTCGCGCTCGTGCGGTCGCTGTTCGACGACGCGGCAGCGGCCATCGAGGTCGTGACGCCGGCCGCGGCGCACGACACGACGAACTACTGGGCCTCGAAGCAGGCGATCGAGCGCGGGCTCGACGCACTCGACGCCGCCGACGGGCTGGGCAGCGTGGGCCACGTCGGCCCCGACGAGGTCTCCTCGCGGCTCAGGGCGGCGGAACGGTGCTGGCGGGCCGTCGTCGACGAGCTCGAGCGCCGCATCCCGGCGCCGCGGCTGGCCGGAGTACCCGAACCACGACGCGCACGGCACCTGACGACGACCTGAGCCTCAGTCGAGCTCGAACGAGACCGGGTCCCCGCTCGCCGAGTCCGGGGCGACCCACAGAGCGAACGTCCCGGGGTCCACGCGGTAGCGGCCGTCACGTCCGACGTACCCGAGCTGGTCTCGACCGATCGTGAACCGCACCGTGTGCGACGCACCCGGGTCCAGCTCCACCACAGCCCAGTCGACGAGCTCCTTGACGGGTCGGGTGACGCCCGCGACGTCGTCGCGCACGTAGACCTGCACCACCTCGGTGCACGCGCGGTTCCCGGTGTTCGTCACGACGACCGACGCGGAGACCTCCGACCCCACGGACACGGTCACGTCCGAGTACGCCACCGCGCCGTAGGTGAGCCCGAACCCGAACGGGTACAGGGGCGTCGAGAGGCTGTCCTGGTACCGGCCCCAGTGGTCGTCCTGAGCGGGTGCGATCGGGCGCCCGGTCGACCGGTGGTTGTACACGAGCGGCTGCTGCCCGGCGGATCGCGGCAGCGTGATCGGCAGCCTGCCGCGCGGTCCGACGGTTCCGAAGAGCACGTCCGCGATCGCGTTGCCACCCTCAGAACCGGGGTGCCAGGCGTAGAGCACCGCGTCGGCGTTCTGCGCGACCCACGTCAGCGCGAGCGCACGTCCGCCAAGGACCACCACGACGAGGCGGACACCGACCGCCTTGATGGCCTGCAGGGTCTCCAGCTGGCCCACCGGCAGGTCAAGGGTCGTGATCGAGTTGGCCTCGCCCGAGCGCACCGGGTGCTCGCCGACGAACGCGACCACCGTCGAGACCTCGCGGGCCGCGGCCAGCACCTGGTCGCTGTGCGTCCACGGCACCGAGCGGGCCCCCGGCCCCGTGAACGCGGGGAGCGCGTCCGCGATCGAGACCACCTCGTCGGCGCGACCGTCGAGCGTCCACGTACCGAAGAGCGCGTCGGTCGCGTCGAGCAGCGGGCCCGTGAACAGGATCCGCTCGTCCGAGCGCGCAGCGAACGGAAGGATGCCGTCGTTCTTCAGCAGCACGAACGACGCCGCGGCCGCCTCCCGTGCCGCGGAACGGTGCTCGCCGGTGCCCGCCACCCGCGCCTCGAGACCCTCGTCGGTGTACGGGTGCTCGAACAGGCCGCAACGGAACTTCAGCGTCAGCACCCGCCGCACGGCGTCGTCGAGCAGCTCGGTGGCGACCGCACCGCTGGACACCAGCTGCTCGAGGTGCGCGAGGTAGGACCCGCTCACCATGTCGATGTCGACCCCGGCCTCGATGCCCTGCCGTGCCGCGTCCGCGGCGTCGACCGCGACGCGGTGGTGCACGATCTCCCCGACGCCGTCCCAGTCGCTGACGATCGCGCCGCCGAAGCCCCACTCGTCCTTGAGGATCTCGCGCAGGTACCGCGTGTTCGCGTGGACCGGGACGCCGTCGATGTCGTTGAAGCTCGACATGACGGTCGCGACGCCGGCTCGCACGCACTCGTGGAAGGGGCGCAGCTGCAGGTTGCGCAGGCTGTTCTCGCCCGCGGTCACCGAGTTGTAGTCCCGACCGCCCTCGGCCAGCCCGTAGCCGACGTAGTGCTTGGCGCACGCCGCGATCGCGTCGGGGGCCGAGAGGTCCTCGGTCTGCAGGCCACGGACGGTCGCCGCCGCAAGCCGCCCGGCGAGGACGGGGTCCTCCCCCAGGCTCTCCGCGACGCGGCCCCAGCGGTGGTCGCCCGTGATGTCCATCATCGGCGCGAACGTCCAGCCGATCCCGACGGCGCTCGCCTCGACGGCGGCGACCCGGGCGCCGCGCCGGACCAGCTCGGGGTCCCAGGTCGCCGCCTGCCCGAGCGGGATGGGAAGGACCGTGCGGTGCCCGTGGATGACGTCACGCGCCATCAGCAGCGGGATCCCCAGGCGGGACTCCTCGACGGCGATCCGCTGCACGGCGTTGACCGCGCGCACGGCGACGCCCTCGTCGCGGACGTTGCCCGCGGTCGCCCCGCTGGCCGACAACGAGGTACCGATCCGGCCCGCACGAAGGTCGTCGGCGTGCTCGACCGCGCTGATGTTGGCCGGCTGGTGCAGCTGTCCGACCTTCTCCGCGAGCGTCATGTGTGCGAGCAGCAGCTCGGCGCGCTCCGCGGGTGTGCGCGCAGCATCCAGCCAGGCCTTGTCCATCGGGGATTCCCTGTCGTCGTCGAGGAAACCCACCCTAGGCGCTCGCCCGTGGACCGAGCCCGGCTGCACGATCGCGTGCGTCGCGTGCGTCGGGTGCGAGAATCGGGCCGCACGGCCCGCCCCGTCGACCGTCCTTGGAGCATGCGTTTGGCCGTCGACCTCAGCCCACGACCTGCGGCCCCCGCCGCACGCTTCGCGCTGCCCACGCTCACGGCTCGCACGCTCGGTTGGCTCATCACCGCCGGGTCGGCGGCCCTCGCGTTCCTGGTGCGGTGGCTCGTGTGCGGTGGCGCTCCGGGTGTGCGCGGGTACCACGGCTACGACGACGGCGTGTACTTCGCGTCGGCGGTCGCGCTCGCGCACGGGCATCTGCCGTACCGCGACTACCTGTTCCTGCACCCTCCGGGGGTCACCCTCGCTCTCGCTCCGTTCGGCGCCCTGACGCACGTGATCAGTGACTCGGACGCCCTCGTGGCGGCGCGGGTCGCCTTCATGGTCATCGGCGCCGCGAGCGCCGCCCTGGTCACCCGGATCGCGTTGCGGTGGGGAGTCGCGGCAGCCGTCGTGGGCGGGTTGCTGTACGCCGTCGCGGCGCCCGCCGTCTACGCCGAGCGGCTCACCCTGCTCGAGCCCCTGGGCACGGTCACCCTGCTCGGTGGCGTGCTGCTGCTGCTGCGCGCCGCGGACGTCGGTGCCCGCACCTGGTGGACCTGGGTGGGCGGTGCCGTGCTCGGCATGGGCGTCGTCGTGAAGATCTGGGACGTCCTGCCGGTGCTCGTCGTCCTCGTGTGGCAGCTCGTGGTGCGCGGGTGGCGACCGGCACTGCGGGCGACCGTCGCGGCAGGGGCCGCCGTCACCATCACCGTCCTGCCGTTCGCCGTCGCGGGCGGCTCTCGCATGTTCCGCTACGTCGTGCTCGACCAGCTCGGACGGCCCCGCGACGGTGTGCCGACGACCCCACGGCTCGTCAGCATGACCGGAGTGAGCGTCACCAACCTGACGCTGGACGAGTCGCACCGGCACCTGCTGATGATCGCTGTCTGCGCGATCGTCCTCGTGGCCGCGGTCCTCGCGTGCGTCGCCCGGCGCGGCCGGCTGTGGGTGGTGATGCTCGCGGCGCAGACCACGGTGCTGCTGCTGTCACCGTCGTACCTGCCGCACTACGCCGCCTACACCGCACCCGCACTCGTGCTGGTCGTCGCAGCGGGTGTCGCGTCCCTCCGGGACCGGACGCGCGTCCCCCTGGCGGTGCTGGGCTGCGTCTCGCTCGGTCTGGTCATGGGCGCGTTCCGTGAGTCGCCGCTCGTCGACTTCCCCGCCGACGCGATGGCGGCCCGCCTGCCGGCCGGCTGCGTGCAGGCGGACGCTCCGGCCGCGCTCGCGCTCCTCGACGTCCTCTCCCGCGACCTCGACCACGGGTGCGACGTCGCCGTGGACCTGTCGGGGCAGACCTTCGACGCGGGGCACACCGACCGGAGCGGGGCGCCTGTGGCCCGGATCGACAACCGGCCGTGGCAGCTCGACGCCCGGACGTACCTGACGTCGGGCGACGCGATGGTGCTCGCCCGCACCCGCGGCAACTACTTCGACCCCGAGACGCTGGCCGTGCTGCACCGGTGGCCCGTCGCCGTGGACGTGCGCGGGATCCA
The DNA here is from genome assembly GCF_000688475.1 of Cellulomonas sp. URHE0023. Lineage (GTDB taxonomy): Bacteria > Actinomycetota > Actinomycetes > Actinomycetales > Cellulomonadaceae > Cellulomonas. The sequence goes on from NZ_JIAN01000005.1 coordinate 115,532, forward strand.
GCTGCGCCTGCCACCGGGCTGACGCACCAGGCAGCCACGCTGGGCACTACCGGGCCGACACCGTCCACAGGACGACGAGGTTCGAGCACGTCACCGCGACCTTCACGGCGCCGACCGCCGCGACAGCGCACCAGATGAACCAGGTGAACGTGCTTCTCGGACGGTTCGCCAGGACGAGGAAGACGACCGCCAGCGGGATGGTCACAGCGAACATGAAGACCGGGACGGAGCCGAGCAACGCCTGACCGGCGGCGGACACGGGATTGCCCTCACGGATCCCGTCGACGAAGGGCAGCATCGACGTCGTCACGGCGTCCCCGACGGCGCCGAGCACGGCCAGGACCGCGACAGCGCGGCACCAGCTCCGTCGTCTCCACGACCGCAACGTGCCCTCGAACCAGTCGACGGAGTCCGCGAGCTGGTCGACGACCGGCGCGGGCTCGTGCGCGTCGGTCCGGGGCGCCGTCGTCGCGCGTCCGGAACCGCTCAGCAGGCTCGTCGGACGCACCTGCGGCGTCGTCGTGACCCCGCCCGTGTCCCCTCGCACGCTGACGACTATCGGCCGACACCTCTGCGCCGTGAGTCGTCGTGAGCCCGTTCACCCCGGGAAGGGCACCGAATCGTGCCGCAGCGCGCTAGCCGACGAGCGAGGCGACCACGAGAACCAGCGCGAGCACGCCGAGGAGCGCCGATACCGCCAGTGCCGAGCGAGAGACGCGGCGGACGACAGTCCCGCCGTCGGACGGCGACGACGGCCACACCTCGAGGAGCCGCTCGGCGGCGAGCTCGATCCGGGACCGCCGTCCCAACCCGCGGCCGGCTCCGTGCTGCACAGCCCACACGCCGACGAACCGCCCCTCGCCGAGGATCACGTTCACGCGCGAGGTGGGCGTGACCGTCACGACGTCCGCCCACGGCACCCACGTCTCGTGCAGGACGTTGCGCACGTAGATGCCGCTCGAGCGGGCCTCCAGCACGGGCAGCAATGACCCGACGACGCTGAACCAGGCGAGCGCCACGCCGATCACGACGTACGCGGGCGACCCCTGAGACGTCCCGACCCCGGCCACGACCGCGCCCAGCACGACGCCGAGGCCGCCGAGCAGGAGCGTGCTCGCCGACATCCGCTCGCGCCAGAGCAGGTCTCCGTCCCTGAAGGTCTTCACGTGGACGTCTCTACACCCTCAGGGCAGGTAGCCGCCGATCAACGCGTCCACCCAGGTCTGCTTGTCGGAGCCCGCGCAGTCCGACGTGTAGTGGGTCCAGGCGGCACCGAACCGGAGCGCGACGCAGTCGGCGGCCTTCTCCTGCGGGCTGGCGCCGAAGGCACCCGACATCCTGGCGCCCAGCTCGTTCCACGTGAGGCCGTGGGTGGCGGCGATCCGTCCTTCGTAGATGTGCGCGATCTCGTGCCGCACCACGTCCCGGGTCTTGCCCGGGTTCCCGGCGAGCTGGGAGGCGCTGATCATGATGGCGTCGGTGCTCCCGGACCACACCCCGCCCAGGTGACCGCTGAGGCCCGGGTCGTCCCACCGGATCGAGACCCCGGCACTGCCCGGCAGGGACCGCAGCTCGGCCTCCCCGACGTCCCGCACCGAGGCCCCCACCGACGAGGACCCGCCGCCGGCGCCGCTCGTCTGCACGAGTGCTGCCTGCTCCGCGCTCCAGGCAGCCTCGGCGGTGCCGACCTGGTCCGCGAGCCGCACCACGTCGGCCGTCGCGGCGGTCACCCGTGAGTACACGCTCTCGGGCGCCGACAGCACGTCGACCGCAGCCTGGAGCTCGCCGCGCTGCAGCTCGTCGACCCGTCCGGCAGAGCTTGCCAGCGCGGCGGCTGCGCTCGTCAGTGCGGCGTCACGGTTCGCGGCGAGCGCCGCGCGCTCGGCTGCGACCGCGGACAGGTGCGCACTCCTCGCACTACGCCCGGACGCGACGAAGAACGCCTCGTCGGCTCGCCGGTCAGCACGGACAGCCTCGACCCGCTGCGCCACCTCGCGCTGCTCGATCCGGTCCGCCTGACGACCCGCCTGGTCGCGCGAGTGGACGCCCAGACCTGTTGCCAGGACGACGAGCACGATCGCCACGACGACCAGGAAGGTCGGAACGTTGACGCGCCGCAGGCTCGCCACGGTGACGCGGGTGAACGGCAGGTCGACCGTCGACATGTGTGGCGCGCCTCTCCGCAGGGGACACGCTTTCCATCGACGACCGCACGGGGGTTTTCAAGGACACCGGGGCAGGCAGTTCACGGACGGCCTGGACGTCACCCGTCGTGGGTGCTCGCAAGCATCCGCCGTCCGACCGACCCCACGACGCTCCGCAGCTCGGGCTCTTCAGGAGACCTTCCGTCCAGGGGCTCACCGGAGAACCTAGGCTCGTTGGTGTGACGAGCCGCGAGGAACGCCTGCAGCGGTCCTGGGACCGCCGGGCGGGCACCTACGACCGCGACATGAGCGCCGTCGAACGGCGGTGGTTCTCCGCCGCCCGGCCGTGGGTGTGCGGACGAGCAACGGGGCGCACCCTCGAGGTGGCGCTCGGCACCGGGCTCAACCTCCCCCACTATCCCGAGGGTCTGGAGCTCACCGGGGTCGAGTGGAGCCCGCAGATGCTGGCCGTTGCCGTTCGACGGGCTGCGTCGCTCGGGATCACGGCCGACCTGCGGCAAGCAGACGCGCGCGAGCTGCCGTTCGACGACGCGTCGTTCGACAGCGTCGTCTCGACCTTCTCGCTGTGCAGCATCCCCGGCGAGCGCAGAGCCATCGACGAGATGGCACGGGTGCTGCGACCCGGCGGGCTGCTGCTCCTCGCCGACCACGTCGAGTCGTCGAGCGGTCCGGTCCGGGTGCTCCAGAGACTCGTCGACCTGTTCTCGGTGCCGCTTCAGTCCGAGCGCTACTGCCATCGCCCGCTGCGGCAGGTGGAGTCGCTGGGTTTCGTCGTGGAGTCGCACCGGCGGAGCTCCCTCGGCATGCTCGAGCAGCTCGCGGCCCGTCGTCCATGACGCCCCGGAACGCGATCGAGGGCCTTTCGGCCCTGTCCCGCACCCGGCCCCGCGCGCAACCATCGTTGTCATGAATGCACCGTGGTGGAGGATCAAGACCGACCAGCAGTCGCCAGAGAGCACCCTGGCCAAGTCGAAGAGCAACGAGACCGACGAGGACCTGCTCCCGCCGTTCGTCGACTGAGCCCGATCAGGACCCGCCCGCGCCGTTCGTCCGCGCGCGGCGGAAGTCGTCGGCGATCTGCTGCGCCTGGGCGCTGATGAGCTGGACGTAGTCGGAGAGCAGCCGCTCGACCCGCTCAGGCGCCGCGCCGCTGTGCACGGCCTCGTTCCACAGCCGCCGCGCCACGGCGATGTCTGCGTCTGAGACATCGATGCGCAGGTCCATCCCACGAGCATCGCCCACCGCGCGACGAAGCGGCAGTCGGGCAGCGTGCATTCACCCCGCCGTTCAGCCGATCGTGGAGCCCGGGCTGCTCATCCGGCCGGACGGACGCCGTGGCCACCGTCTTTGCGGCACGCGTTCCGGGCCCACGCACGCGCAGCCCGACGTGAAAGTGGTGGTGAAAGGGTCATTCACCACTAGCCTCGTCGCAGAACGCACGCGGTTTCACACGGGTGCCGGGATGCGCCTGCGCGCTCCCTGGCCTCGGCACCGGCGACGTTCCGTCGCCGGTTCCCAGGAGGTTCGATGGCCGTGAGACCCGACCGGCCCGGACTCGTACGGGTGTGGTCGTCCTCCGCCGACGCGCCACGGATGCGTCAGCCGACGGACGTCCTCCTGCTTGCCGCAGCGATCGTCGCCCTCGGGCTGCTCACCCTCGCGGCGCCCGGACCGTCCGGTGCCGACCGTGCGTTCGACACGTTCCTCGCCTGGCTGGAACCGGTGTTCGGCTGGCTCTGGAACCTCACCTACGTGCTCCTGGCCATCTGGGCGGTGGGCGTCGTGCTGCTCGCCGCGCTGAGCAAGGGCCGGCGACGCCTCCTGGTCGACCAGGCCACCGCCTCCGTCGTGGCGTTCGCAGGCGCCGTCGGCGTCGGCGCCATGGCCGGCACCAACGCCTCCGACAGCGTCGACGCCCTCGTGTCGTCGGGGCCGCCCGTGGTCTACGTGGCCACCCGCGTCGCGGTCCTCACAGCCGTGCTCGTGACCGTCTCGCCGCATCTGGCGCGGCCCTGGCGCTGGGCGGGGCGCATCGTCGTCGGTCTGGGCGCAGTCGCCGCGGTCGGCCTGCAGACGACCCACCTCATCGGCGCCAGCGCCGCCATCGCCGTCGGGATCGCGTCCGCCGCGATCGCCCACCTCCTGCTGGGCTCCCCTCAGGGACGTCTGACCACGGCCCAGGTGCAGGTCGCGCTCGCCGACCTCGGCGTCCACGCGACCGAGGTGGTCTCGGTCGCGAGCACCGACGCCGGGACCTACCTCCTGATCGGCCGTACCGACGCCGGTGCGGAGATCCTGGTCAGGGTCTACGGGCGGGACGCCTGGGACAGCCAGGTGGTCGGGTCGCTGTGGACCGCGCTGACGAGACGCGGAGAACGAGCCCACGTGGGTGGCAGCCGACGGTCCCGGGTCGAGCATGAGGCGCTGATGACCCTGCTCGCCGAGCACGCCGGGGTCGGCACGCTGGACGTCGTCGCGGTCGGGGTGGCGGAGCAGGGTGACGCCCTCCTGGTCTGCCGCGCACCGCGCGCGTCGCTCGCCGACCTCAGCGAGCGCGAACCCGACCTCGTGAACGACGAGCTGCTCGCGTCCATGTGGCGTGCCGTGATCACCCTGAACGGCGCAGGGATCGCGCACGGACGGATCGACCGCCGCCGCGTCGTCGTGCGCACCGACGGCACGGTCGCGCTCGCGGACTTCGACGCCGCCGAGCCTGCGGCTGCCCCGGGCGACCTGCGCACGGACCGGGCCCGGCTCCTCGTCGCGACTGCACTCACCGTCGGACCCGACCGGGCCGTCGCCGCAGCCGTCTCCGCCCTCGGAGCCCACGGCCTCGTCGCCGTGCTGCCCTACCTGCAGCCGGCAGCGCTCGAACGCGGGATGCGAGCAGAGGTGCGTGCGGGCACCTGGTCGCTCGACGAGCTGCGCGCGGCCGCGGTCGACGCCACGGGTGCGGAGGAGCCGCCGCTCGAGCGTCTGCGGCGCGTGACCCCGAGGTCGATCGGCTGGCTCCTGCTCGTCGCGTTCGTCGTCTACGTGGTGATCACGCTGCTCGCGGGAGCCGACCTCGCCAGCGTCGCCGCGGCGCTCAAGTCCGCGGAGGTTCCCTGGCTGGTCGCGGCGCTCGTGCTGTCCCCGTTCATCCAGACCTCCACCGCGGTGTCGACGCTCGGAGCATCTTCTGCGCGGCTGCGCTACTTCCCGGTCCTCATGCTGCAGTACGCCGTCCAGTTCTTCGCCCTGGTGCTCCCGGCCACCGCCGCCCGGCTCGCGCTCCTGGTGCGCTTCTTCCAGAAGTTCGGGATCCCGGCTGCCGCTTCGCTGTCCTTCAGCCTCCTCGACAGCGTCAGCTCGTTCGTGGTCCAGGTCGCCCTGATCCTGGTGATCCTGGTCAGCGACCTGCCAGGTTTCACCTCGAGCCTGGGGACGGGCTCCCGGAGCGAGGCCAGCGACCCGGGCGACCCGTCGCTGCTGGTGATCCTCCTGGCGCTCGTCGCCGTCGCCGCGATCGTCGCCGTGGCCGTTCCTCGACTGCGCCGCCGCCTCGTCGCGATGGTGCCCCCGCTGCGAGCTGCGCTGACCGACCAGGTGCGCTCGGCGCGCGGCGCGGTCGGCGTGCTGCGCAAGCCTGCGAAGGTCACGGCGATGTTCGGGGGGAACCTGGGCGCGCAGCTCTTGCAGGCGTCCGTCCTGGGCCTGTGCCTGCACGCGTTCGGGCAGAGCGCCCACTTCTCGCAGCTGATCCTCATCAACACGGCCGTGAGCCTCTTCGCGGGCCTCATGCCCGTGCCCGGCGGGATGGGCGTCGCCGAGGCGGGGTTCACCGTCGGTCTCCAGGCCATCGGCGTGCCCAGCGCGATCGCGATCTCCACGGCCATCACCTACCGGCTGGTGACCTTCTACCTCCCGCCGATCTGGGGTGCTGCAGCGATGCGTTGGCTGCGCCGCCAGCAGTACGTGTGACGCTCCTGCACCTTGCGCGCCCACTCGCGTTAGGTGCATACCTGACTGGGACGATCGGCGGGAGGCCGGCATGAGCCAGGCGGCGGGTGCGGGCGAGCGCGCGACGCCGGCGCGGCAGTGGGCGCTCGCGGGCATCGGGGCGCTGGGGCTCGCGGTGGCGGCCGGGCTCGCGGCGTACGCCCGCGCGCATCCCGGCGACGGCGCGGCTCTGACCACCCTCGGCTTCAGCGGCATGCTGCAGATGAAGGCGTGGTTGGCGTCCGCGGCCGCGCTGCTCGTCGTGGTGCAGGTGCTCAGTGCACTGGCCATGTGGGGACGGCTGCCCGGTGTGCCGGAGTCCGCGACATGGCCCTCGCCGGTGCACCGCTGGACCGGCACCGTGGCGTTCCTGCTGACCCTGCCGGTGATGTTCCACTGCGTGTGGTCCCTCGGCTTCGCTGACGACGACGCCCGCACGGTCGTCCACTCGGTCGCAGGCTGCGCGCTGTACGGCGTCTTCGCCGCGAAGATTCTCGCGCTTCGGCTGCCCTCGCTCCCGCGCGGGACCGTCCCTCTGCTCGGCGGCCTGCTCGTGGTCCTCGTCCTCGTCGTGTGGTTCACCTCGGCGCTGTGGTTCTTCACGCGCTCCGGGTACGCGCTGGTCTGAGAAGGGAGACGGACGTGGAGGCAGCGAGCCGCCGCGAGGTGCTCGAGGGCGCCGGTGTCCTCGTCGTCGCGGGAGTCGTCGGGTTCGCAGGGTTCCAGGCCGTCGCGCCGGCCGAAGGCACCGGCCCCTCCGCCTACCCCGGAACGACGGACGACCAGGGCGACGACAACGGCGGCGGGGACGACAGCTCGGGTCCCGGCTCCGCGCAGGCCCGGCTGGCCCCGCTGTCCGACGTCCCGGACGGGGGCGGCCTCGTGGTCACCGACCAGAAGGTCGTGATCACGCGCACCGGCTCGGACGTGCACGCGTTCACGGCGGTGTGCACGCACCAGGGCTGCCTCGTGCGGGACGTGCGCGGCGGCGCCATCCACTGCCCGTGCCACGGCAGCGCGTTCGACGCCACGACCGGCGCGGTCGTGCAGGGCCCGGCCACCGCACCTTTGGACGCCGTCGACGTCGTCGTCCGTGACGGCGAGGTGGTCAGGACATGAGGCGGTCCTTCGTGGGCCGACTGCCCACGCTCCTCTGGCTCGCCGGCGTGGGCCTCGTCCTGGGAGCACTGCTGGCCGGGCTGCGCGGCTGACCACCTGGACGTGCGCGGACGACGCGACGTGGTCGGGTGTGTCCGGCAGGCGCCACACGGCGATCCGGCGCCGGCGACTGCGAACATGGTCGTGTGACGAACGTCGAGCTCTGGGAACGCAGAGTCGAGTGGCCGCTCGTGGCGGCCGCACTCTTGTTCCTCGTCGCCTACGCGATACCGGTCGTCGACCCGGACCTCCCGGAGCCGCTGCTGGAGGTCTGCTCGGTCGTGCTCAAGGTGACCTGGGCAGTCTTTGTGGTCGATTACGTGGCCAGGCTCGTGCTGAGCACCGACAGACGGGCCTTCGTCCGGCACAACCTTCTCGACCTCGCGGTTCTGGCACTGCCCGCACTGCGTCCCCTGCGGCTGCTGCGGCTTCTTGCACTGCTCGCCATCCTCAACAGGGCCGGCGCCAACAATTTGCGCGGCCGAGTCATCGTCTACGTCGTCGGTGGAACTCTCCTGCTGGTCGTCTGCGGTTCCCTCGCCATCACCGATGCCGAACGGAATCAACCCGGCGCGAACATCGAGCACATCGGCGACGGCCTCTGGTGGGCCGTCTCGACCATGACCACCGTCGGCTACGGCGACCGGTATCCGGTCACGACGACCGGACGGTTCATCGCCGCGGCGCTCATGATCGGCGGGATCGCCCTGCTCGGCGTGATCACGGCGACGCTCGCCTCATGGCTCGTTCAGCGCGTAGCGGAGGCCAACGACGAGGAACAGGCAGCGACCAGGGCCCAGGTCGACGCCCTCGCGGAGGAAGTGCGCGCGCTGCGCGACCATCTCTCCGCGGGTACCACGGGCACGGCATCGGATCTTCAAGGCTGGCATGGGGATCCTCCCGAGGAACGACAGGACGCGGGAAGAGCCTGAACCGAGCGGCGGCAGATGGAGAGCTCGGTAGCGGGTGACGCACGTTCGCCGTCGGCCGCTCTCGGCTGGTCCCGTCCGTCCGGGCCCGACAACGCGCGCAGGACCACCACCGTCTGATTGGTCGTCGCGACACCGGTGCTCAGCGGCGACGATGGCCACATGGAGATCCTAGGGCGCGCTCATGCGGGCCATGACCTCACCGTTCGTCGCCAGAGTCGAGCGTGCAGACCTTCCCATGTCCGGCACGCCGGACGCCGTCGAACCCGTTCGGGCTCAGCGGTCGGTGGCGTCCTGCCCTGGGGACGCTCACCCGAGAGTCACCGTGACCACGACCTCCTCCCCCGCCACGACACTGACGTCGGACACCGTGACTCCGGCAGGGAGCTGAGCTGCGAGGTCGATCCTGCGGTCGGAGGCGGCCGAGATCTTCGAGCGGAACGGCGCGATGAGTCCCTCCACGACAGGATTGCTGCCCGACATCTTCACGTCGGCGACGTCGAGCACCAACGACCGGTCGATCGACGCCGAGGCGGTCACGGTCACACCCGCTCGCAGGAACGCCTTCGCCACCTTCGCGTCCGCGCGGACAGTGAGCGCCCGTGGCCCGTCGTTCCGGACGGTGAGGTCGAGCGCCGTGAGCGTGAAGCCCTTGGACCGGAGAATCCCTGCAAGCGCAGTCCTGGCCGCCGCGACGATGTCCTTGTGCGCTGCTGCGATGCGGGCCGTGCCGACCGCGGGAGTCGAGTCCGAGGGGGGTCGGACCTCGACGTAGAGCTGGTCGTCCGAACCGAAGGCCCAGTCGAAGTGCAGGTCGCGCGCCGCGATGTCCACGTCAGCGCGGACACCCATCACCGACGCCGGGTGCGCAGTGACCTCGAGGGTGCGGATGGTCCCTGGGTCGCGACGGGTGACGTCGACCGACGGTGCCGTGATCCGCACCCTGCTCAGCCGGTCGTCGTCGACGGTGACACCCGTCGCATCCACCCGAAGCGAAGCAATGTCCGCGCCGTCGAGCACAGCCACCACGTGGGCGCCGTCGAGGCCACGCACACCAGGCTGCGCGAGGGACGCCAGCAAGGCCCTGATCCGGCTCTCGAGTTCGGTATCGCTCGACGGCACCGGGGCTGCGCCGAACGGGAGAGGGTGCGTGTCTGTCATGTCGCGATGCATCCTTCGGACGTGAGGACCTCGTCGGTACCGCGGCGGAGGCGTCCGGTCCGAATGTCCCGCCCGCCTGCCGGAGGCTCCAGAGCCGTGCGTCGATCGAAGCACAGTTCACACGGGAGCACCCGACGCGGGGATCGCGCGCTGACGACCTGCTGACCAGCGAGGACCAGCCGGTCGTCGAGAGCGGGTACCTACCGGGTCCTGCGCCACTGACCTACACCGGCCTGCAGCTCCCCGTCGCCAGCCGTGCTCGGCTCTGCCCTTCGTCTGGCAGCTCGGGACGACGAGCGCCAACGGCCATCGCTGTCCGACTGGCCGTCGCGGTCCGACGGGATCCGAGGGGACCATGGCGGCATGGAGATTCTGCGGTACCGCGCGTTCACCACCGCCGAGCCGAACCCGCAGTCAGGAAACCCGGCCGGTGTCGTGCTGGACGCCGAGGAGCTCAGCGACCGGGACATGCTGCGGATAGCGGCGGAGCTCGGCTTCAGCGAGACAGCGTTCCTCACAGCGATCGAGCCGGACGCAGCGCGGGTGCGCTACTTCACCCCTCGTGCGGAGATCGCGTTCTGCGGCCATGCGACGGTCGCGTCGGGAGTGGCACTGGCGCGCTGGCGGAACGCGGCACCCGTGGTGCACCTGACGACGAACGCCGGCCTTGTTCCCGTGCGGGCGACCGCGGAGCGGGCGACCCTGGAGGCGGTCGAGACCGGCGTCGAGGACCTCGACGGTCGCCTCCTGGACGACCTGCTGAGCGCCCTGCGGCTCCACCGCGGCGACCTCGACCCCGTGATGCGTCCGGCGCTCGTGCACGGAGGCAACCTGCATCCTCTCGTCATGGTGCGAGAGGGCGTCCTCGAGCGGCTCGACCATGACGGCGACGCGGTGCTCACGCTGCAGGACGCCCACGGGTGGGACGGCACGGTCCCGGTCGTCCACCGCATCTCGCCGACGCGGTTCGCGTCGCGCAACCCGTTCCCCCGGGGTGGGATCCGCGAGGACCCCGCGACGGGATCCGCGGCTGCGGGGCTCGGCGCCTACCTGCGGGCCGGCGGGCACATCGACGTGCCGGCGGTGCTGACGGTCGACCAGGGGGCCGAAGCGGGGCGCCCTTCGCTCATCGTCGTCGAGGTCCCGCGCGAGGGCCGCGTGCGCGTCACGGGTGCCGCGGAAGAGATGTAGCGGGCGCTGCTGAGGGTGCGCACCACACGCACGTCGGGCCGGGCATCGGTGTGCCGATGTCGGCCTGGGCCGCCGTGGGAGCGGATATGCTCCGCGCACGCCGGGAATCCAGGCAGTCGCGTTCGCGTGGTGCATGGCTCGGGAGCCAGGCGTCGTCGCCGTTCACGCCGTCCCGCCCCGGAGGGCTGGAACAGCCCTCGCCCAGCATCGATTGGAGATCCACGTGCGTCCCCTCCGAACAGCAGTCGCGCTGGTCGTGACCGGCCTGCTGCTCCCGCTCGCGGCGCAGCCCGCCGCCGCGACCATCCCCATGCCCGACCCGGCCCTGAGCCTGACCATCGGGCACTATGTCGACGAGGTGTACTGGGATCTCTTCGACCGCGCGGCGGACCCGACGGGCCACGGAACCTGGACCTGGCAGCTGTCGACAGGTACGCCCCGCATCGCGGTAGCCAACGCGATCACGTCGTCGACGGAGTTCCGTGCCGGATTGATCGCCGACGCCTACGACGGGTGGCTCGGGCGCGAACCCGACGCCGAGGGCCTGCAGTTCTGGCTCCGGAAGATGAACTCGGGGCTGACGATCGAGCAGCTGGACTCGGGCTTCATCGCGTCGGACGAGTACTGGGCGGATGCCGGCAGCACGAAGGCCGGCTGGGTGCGGGCCCTGTACTCGGACGTCCTGGGCCGTGACGCGGCCGACGCCGAGGTCGCGGCCTGGGTGGGCCAGCTCGATCTGGGCGCCACACGGGCGCAGGTCGCGATGGGCTTCCTGCTCTCGACCGAGTACCTGTCATCGGTCGTCGACGGGTACTACTGGTGGCTGCTCGGGCGGGGCCTCGACCCGGTGGGTCGCACGTCCTGGGTCTCGGCGATCCAGCAGGGCTCGCGGGACGAGCAGATCATCGGCGGCATCGTCGCCTCCGACGAGTACTGGACCAACGCGACGTCTCGGCCATTCGTCTCGTCCATCCTGCTGTCACCGCACGACGCCAGCACGGTCCTCGGGTCGGGTCAGTACTTCGAGGTCACGGCGTACGACCGGTTCGGGACGCCCATCGACGACGTCACCGCCGCCTCGACCGTCGAGTGGGACGGCCAGCCGTGCCCGGACTCGTACTGTGTGCCGGCATCGTCCGGCGCCCACGAGGTGCACGCCGTCTACCGGGGGCTCAACGCGTTCGCGACGCTGACGGTGGCGCCTCCGAACTGATCCCGCCGGGGCCTGGGACGCACTCCCCCCGGAAGCCTCCGACCCGCGAACGACGACGGCCCGGACCAGCAGGTCCGGGCCGTCGTCGCTGTGCAGCGGTTGAATGAGGCATGGCCCCGGAACACTCGCCCGCCGTCGAGCTCGACGTCGGGTCCCGCACCGTGCGCCTCTCCAATCCGGAGCGCGTCTACTTCCCTGCCAGCGGCACCACGAAGCTCGACCTCGCGCACTACTACCTCGCCGTCGGTGACGGGATCGTCCGTGCGCTGCAGGACCGCCCCTGCATGCTGCACCGATACCCGACCGGCGTCGGCGGAGAGAAGGTGCACCAGAAGCGGTTGCCGCGCGGGGCCCCGCCCTGGATGGAGACGGTCGAGGTCTACTTCCCGCGATTCGGCCGCACCGCCGACGAGCTCTGCGTCACCGAGCTGGCCCACGTCATCTGGGCGGTGCAGATGTCCACCGTCGAGTTCCACCCGTGGAACAGCCGTCGGGCCGACACCGAGCGCCCCGACGAGTGGCGCATCGACCTGGACCCGATGCCGGACTGCCCCTTCGACCGGGTGCGGCGCGTGGCACATGTCGCACAGGAGGTGCTGGCGGACCTGGGGGCGGTCGGCTGGCCCAAGACCTCCGGCGGCTCCGGCCTGCACGTCTATGTCCGGATCGCGCCCGAGCACGGGTTCGCGGACGTGCGACGTGCGGCGCTCGCCTTCGCGCGCGAGGTCGAGCGCCGTGCACAGGACGACGTCACCACCGCGTGGTGGCGGCGCGACAGGGACCCGTCGCTCGTCTTCGTGGACTACAACCAGAACGCGCGCGACCACACCATCGCCTCGGCCTACTCGGTGCGCGGCACCCCCGACGCCACCGTGTCGACGCCGCTGCGTTGGGACGAGATCGACGACGTCGATCCGCGCGACTGCACCCTGCGCACGGTGCCGGCACGCTACGCCGAGCTCGGCGACCTCCATGCCGGCATCGACGACTCGGTGTTCGACCTGGCGCCTCTGCTCCAGTGGGCCGAGCGCGACGAGCGCGACGGGGCGCCGGTACCTCCGGACGACGAGGGCTGAGCAGGCCACGAACGGTGGTGCTGACCGCACGACGAGGCGCTACCCGCTCGGGACACGCCACGAGCGGGTAGCGCGGGCGCTTCCTGTGGGCTACCCGACCGTCTGAGACGCCACGTCCGGGTTGTCGCTGAACACCCCGTCCATGCCTGCACCGACGAACACCCGGATCTCTGCGGCCAGGTCCCCCACCGCGTTCGGGTCGGTGCTGCTGCGGAACTCGAGCGGCAGGAACTGGTTCTCCCGACGGAAGGTCCAGCCGTGCACGACCAGACCGACCCGGTGCGCATCGGCGATGACCGCGGTCGGCGCCGCGAGGGAACCGTCGGCGTTCCGCGGGATCATCACGTCCTTGCACAGACCGACCCCGGAGGCGTACCGCGCGACCTGCGCCAGGCCCTTCCTGGTGACGAGGTCCTTGTACGTCCTGGGGTCACCGGATGCGACGAGGTCGTACGGCGCACCCGAGCAGTCGACGAGCTGGACCAGCGGCAGACGCGTCTGCTGGTGGAGCTGGCGCAGGTTCGCCGTCTCGAAGCTCTGGATGAAGACGGGTGACCGTCGCCCGTCCATGCCGTTGGCCGCGAGCTGAGCGAGCAGCGGCTCCTCGAGCGACAGCCCGACCGAGTCGAAGTACGTCGGGTGCTTGGTCTCGGGGTAGACGCCGACCGGCTGGCCGTCGCATGTCGTCGAGTGTCGGGCCAGGTCCAGCACCTCGTCGAACGTCGGGATCTCGTACAGGGTGTCGAACGCGGTGTTCGCGGGCCGCACCAGCGGCAGGCGCTCCTTGGCACGCAGGGTCCTGAGCTCCGCGAGCGTGAAGTCCTCCGTGAACCAGCCCGTGATGCTGCGGCCGTCCACCGTCTTCGTGGCCTTGCGGTCCGCGAACTCGACGTGGTTCGCGACGTCGGTGGTGCCGCCGATCTCGTTCTCGTGCCGCGCCACCAGCACTCCGTCCTTGGTCGAGACGAGGTCCGGCTCGATGTAGTCCGCACACATCCGGATCGCCGTCTCGTAGGACGCGAGCGTGTGCTCGGGTCGGTAGCCGCTGCCGCCGCGGTGGCCGATCACGGTCACCGCGGCCGCTGAGGGCGCGCGCACCTGTCGCAGGTCGACGATGTCCATCTCGGTGTCGTCGGGCGTGCCTGCGATGCGTGCTGCGTTTCCGGGGTAGTTGTTGTCGTTCGCGATGAGCAGGCGGCCGTCGCGCAGCTGGACCACGGTCTCGAACGACTGAACCGGTAGCGAGAACGGCTCGTCGGTGCCGTAGCCGTCGCCGTTGCCGAGGTGGTCGGGGTTGGCGATCTTCAGCGCGTCGAGCACGAGCGTCTTGGTGACGAACCCGTCGGCGTCTGCCGTGTCGAGGTCGAGCCGGTAGACCCGCTTGATCACCGCGGCCTCGCCCTGGAAGTTGTCCCGCTCGACGACGAGCATCTCGTGCTTGCCGGTCATGAAGGCATCGCCGACGAGGTTGGCCTCCTGGTCGGTCTGGTACGCCCAGGTCCGGCCGGTGTACCCGTTGGCGCCCGTGTCGAACTCGGAGATCGTGCGGCGGCGGGCCACCGCGTCGTCCACGAAGGCGCCCTCCGTGACGGGGTAGAGGAACCGCCCGTCACGCGAGCCCGCCATGGCCTCGAAGCCGTTGCTGCCCTTGAGCCGGGGCGTCTCCCCCGGCTGCAGGTACGGGTTCTGCGGTGACTTGGCGGCCGGGAAGGGCACCGGCGCCGCGAGCAGCGTGCCGGTGGCGTCGACGTGCAGGAGGAACGGACCGAACTCCTCACCGATCCAGAAGCTGCCGTCCTTCGAGCGCACGACGGACTCGACGTCGAAGTCCGCACCGGTCAGGAGCCGGTCAGGGGTCGCGTCGTTGACGATCGGGAAGTCGATGCGGTGGTCGGGATCGCGCAGCGACACGAACTCGCCCACCTGGATCTGCCCGTCACCGCCCGAGGCCGTCTGCCACTGCGGCGTCACGTGGTAGAGCCTGAGGAGGAAGTCGGCCGAGTTGGTCTTCGCGCCGAACCCGTTGTCGGGCAGGGCCCAGAAGGTGCCGTCACCGGCATCGACCATGCCGGAGAATCCCGGGATCACCTGCCCGGCGAACGGGCCCTGCCTGCCGTTGGCGGGCGTGGACTGCGCGCCGGACGGTGGTCCTGGAGCGAGGTAGTCGGCCGAGAGCGTGGCGCGAGCAACCAGGGTCGGCTGTGTGATCGTGTGACGACCCCGGGCGTCCGGCGGGCCGCCGTGGTCACCCGCGAGCGCGGGAGTCGGGGCGAGGAGGGCGGCGGCCACGGTCGCCGCGAGGACTGAGAGTGCTGCGGTGCGTCTCATGCGTGCCAGGCAACCGGCGCCCGGCGACGGCGGACCGACATCCCGGGAATGTCCGGATGGCGGCGCTGTGAAACCTCTCACTGCGACGCGCGACAGCCGTGTGCTCGGCGCACTGTCTTTGTCGCGACGCGCACGGTGACGTCCGCGTGAACACTCGGCAAACTCGCCTTGCTCGGGTTGCCGGAGCCATCCGACGGGCTGACCTTCGTCGTGTGACCGATGTCCCGCTCCTCGTCCTGGTGGTCGTGACGGCGCTCGCCTTCGACTTCACCAACGGCTTCCACGACACGGCGAACGCCATGGCGACGTCGATCGCGACCGGCGCGCTCAAACCGAAGGTCGCTGTGCTCCTGTCGGCGGTCCTGAACGTCGTCGGCGCGTTCCTCTCCCTGGCGGTCGCCGCGACCATCGCGTCCGGCATCGTCGAGCAGGACGCCGTGACCCTGTCCGTCGTCTTCGCCGGCCTGGCCGGCGGCATCCTGTGGAACCTCGTCACGTGGTACCTCGGCCTGCCGTCGAGCTCGTCCCACGCGATCATCGGCGGGCTCGTCGGTGCCGTCCTCGCGGCGGCCGGACCGTCGGGTGTCATCTGGGCGGGACTGATCGGCAAGGTCGTGATCCCGGCCGTCGTCGCCCCCGTGGCCGCCGGTGTCGTCGCCCTGATCGGGACCTGGCTGGTCTACCGCATCACGCGGGGCGTACCCGGCCGGGAACGCACGCAGGAGTTCCGGTGGGGTCAGGTCGGCTCGGCGTCGATGGTCTCCCTCGCACACGGCACCAACGATGCCCAGAAGACGATGGGGATCATCCTGCTGGCGCTGATCGCGGGAGGAGCGCTCCCCGACGGCTCCGCCGTGCCCGCCTGGGTCATCGTCTCGTGCGCGCTGGCGATCGGGCTCGGCACGTATCTCGGTGGCTGGCGGGTGATCCGCACCCTGGGCAAGGGCCTCGTGGACATCGAGTCGCCGCAGGGTCTGGCCGCTGAGACGTCGTCGGCAGTGGTCATCCTGGTCTCGAGCAACCTCGGGTTCCCGCTGTCGACCACCCACGTCGCGAGCGGCTCGATCATGGGCTCCGGCGTGGGGCGCGGCAGTCAGGTGCGCTGGTCCACGGCCCGCCGGATGGCCGTCGCCTGGCTGGTGACCCTGCCCGCCGCCGCCATGGTCGGCGCAGGTGCCGAGGCCCTGCAGAGCTGGGTCGGAGGCACCCTCGGCAACGTGGCCGTGCTGATCCTGCTCGTGGCGGCGTCGACTGCCATCTTCGTCGCGGCACGACGTAGCGCCGTGAACCACGAGAACGTCAACGACGAGTGGTCGGAGCCGGCGCGCCCGGCCCGCCGCCCGGCCACGGTCTGACAGGAGGAGACATGGACAACCTCATCGACGGCGGCGCACTGCTGAGGGTCGTGGTGGTGAGCCTGCTGCTCGGCACGAGCATCCCGGCAGTCTTCGCCCTCGGGGTCCGGGCCCTGGCCACCGACGCCGGAGCCGCACCGCGACCCGCGATCCGCACTCTTGTCGGGTACCTCTGCTTCGCCGTCGTCGTCGCCGCCGTGGTCCTGGGCATCTACAGCATCACCACGGCCAAGTGATGTCCCGGCCGAACGCGGTGCGCCGCGTCACCGACTGGCTCCGGGCCGGCTACCCCGTCGGCGTGCCCGAGAACGACTACGTCGCGCTCCTGGCTCTGCTGCGACGCAAGCTGACCGAGGACGAGGTGCAGGAGGTCGCCGACCGCGTGATCCTGCTGCACCCGGACGGCGCGACGCAGGCCGCCGTGGGCGAGCAGATCGGCGTGCTGCTGCGCGAAGACCCGCACGAGAGCGACATCGCCCGGGTCAGCGCTCGGCTCGCGGCAGTCGGCTGGCCGCTCGCCGACGTCGACGAGTAGGCGGGTCGGCCGCACCTCCGGTTCGCCGTCTCCGCCCGAGGGTGCAGACGGGCGGAGAAGACTCTCAGCCCGTCGTGCCCCGCGTCCAGGGCGTCCCGTACCGGAACGGGTCCGATCAGGCGATGAGCGTCCAGGCGGACCACGGGGTGCCCGGGGCCGTGCCGGCGGTCCACCACTGCGCCTGGTACGTGTGGCCGAGGTAGGTCACGGTCTCTCCGCCGACGTAGACGGTGGCCGCGCTCCACGCCGGCGACGAGCCGGGCGAGACGACTGCCGGGATCTCGGTCCAGGCACCTCCGACGACGCCAGGCACCTGGTTGCGGGTCCACCACCGGGCCCGGTACGTCGTGCCGTTGCACGTGACGACATCGCCGGTGGTGAAAACGCGCGACGGCGTCCAGATGGCAGTGCCGTCTGCAGCGGTCGCGAGCTCCTGCCAGGAGCCGTACGCAGTGGAGCCGGGCACCTCACCGGACGTCCACCACTGCGCCAGGAACACCGTGCCGGCGTAGGTGACCTTGTCACCGGTGTTGTAGACCTTGCCGGACTCCCAGACTGGCGGTCCGGGGACGCCCTGCGCGCCCAGACCGAGGTCGCAGCTGACCCGGCCGCTGTAGAGAGCGTGCCCCTCGCCGGGTGTGCCCGGTCCGGCGCCGAAGACGCCGTCGTCGGACCAGACGACCTCCTTGGTGCCGTCGACGCAGGTCGAGCTCGGGGCGATCGCGAAGCCCTCCACGTTGTCCACGGGCAGGTCGGCGGGCTTGGCGAAGACGACCTCCGGGATGATCGTGCCGGTCGAGCTCACCTTGAGCACGGTCGAGGTGACGCCGCACGTGTTGTCGCACAGCGCCCAGATCCGCTGCGCGTAGGCGTCGTACTGGACGTCCATGACGTGGCCCATGCCCGTGTCGACGACCGCGACGCGGTGGAACGAGTGGTCGCCGTTGAGCGCGTAGGCGTAGAGCTTGCCGTCGTTCTCGAGCGCCGCGAAGTACAGGCCCGTCCCGTGCAGCGGGTAGCTGCTGGGCTTGTAGGTCAGGCCGGTGGACTCGACGAACCCGTTCGCCACCAGGTAGCTGTCCGGCACGTAGGTGACGCCCTCGAACCCGAGGTTCGCCTCGGTCTTGTTGCCCGCGCGCAGCTCCGGGAACTCGGCGGTCAGGTCCCACTGGTCCGTCGCGACGAGCTGCGCGCCCGACTGGGTCGGGTCGAACCGCAGGATCGAGTTCAGCGGGTTGGTGTTCGACGCGTTGTTGCGCTCGGTGGTGACGTACAGAGCGCCGTCCGCGCCGACGGTCAGGCCCTCGGAGTCGGGCTGGTTCGTCACCGGGTCGGTGCTGCCCGGGAAGAAGATCTCCTTGCCCGCGCCCCAGCCGTCGGCGGTGTCGGACACCCACACGTTGCCTTGTTTGACCAGGCGGAACACCCAGCTCTTGTTCTTCACCGAGTACAGGACGTTCGCGTTGGTGGGGTCGAACACCAGCCCGCTGATGTCACGCCCCTCCGGGCCCGTCGTCGTTCCCCACGCGCACTGGGCGTCCGCGACGGTGACGGCCGGTGACCCCTTCCAGGCGGTCGGGGTCAACGCAGTGGCCGGCAGCGTTCCGGTGCCGGAGGGTCCCTCGGGCTGGCAGGCAAGCGTCGGACCGCCGCCCGTGCCCCCGCCCGGAGCGCCCACGGGCGTCAGGCACGCGGTGGCGTTCGAGGCGCCGAAGCTCTTGGTCGTCACAGGGACGAGGTCGCCGGACCCGTCGGGGCAGCGCGCGTAGGCGCCGGCGCCGATGGCGTTCGTCTCGTCCGTCCCCGCCTGCCCTGCGGTGTAGGTCACCGAGTCGACGAGGGTTCCGGCCGTCCCGTGAGGGCCGTCCGGCAGGTAGACCTTCACACCGTCGCCCCCGCTGCCCAGCCCCTTGGTCGACCCGAGGTACACGAAGCCGTGCGACGGCACGATCGTGGTGGCCGTGCCGTCGGGCAGCTTCGCCGAGAACGCCGTGGCCGCGGTCGCGGCGCCGCTGTCGATCTGCAACCAGCCGGCGATGCTGACGTCGGCGCTGCCGCTGTTGTACAGCTCGACCGCGTCGCCGACGGGCGTGGCACCGTTGTCGGACGACACCTCGTTGATGCGGATGTGCGTCCAGTCCGGCGCGGCCGGCGCGAAACGGCTCGTGCCCGGCGAGCCGACGTCGCCGGTGGTCGACGCCCACGACGCCTCGCCGTCGCCCACGGTCGAGAGCTGCCACTGCGATGCGTCGTTGGCGCCGAGCGCGGCTGCGCTGACCGGGACACCGGCCACGCCTTGCGTGCGCGGACCCTTGACGGTGCCGCTGCCCTGGTCGTTGTAGGTGAGCCGGTCGACCAGGTTCGCGACGCCGTCGGGCCCGTCGAAGAGGTTGATCTCGTCGGCGCGGCCCAGGTTGGTCGCGTTGCCCGCGAGGATCTTGACGGTGGCGCCCAGGGCCCACTCGCTGCGGAACGTGGCGTCCGAGGACTCGGTGATGATCGCGGACTCACCGGCCGCGAGGGTGCCCAGACCGTCCAGCGGCACTGTGGTCGGCGCCGTGCTGTCGTCGTCGAACGACCAGCCGGCGAGGTTGACGGGTGACGCACCGAGGTTGGTGATCTCGAGGTACTCACCCGAGGAGTGCACCGGGTTGTACATCCACTCGGTGATCCTGACGTCCGGCACCGCGTCGGCGTGGGCTGCGGCCGGCAACGCGGTCGCCAGGGCGCTCATGGTGGTCAGTACGGCCAAGGGCGCGACGGCGCGCGAGATGCCAGGTTTCACGGTGCAGAGTCTGACGATGCCGCATAGACGGACAAAGACGGCGGGGCGAACAACGAGGAAACACCTCGCCCGGGGGACCCGCCTCGCCCGTTCCCGCGCTCTAGCGGTCGAGGTCCTCCGCCTTCTCGGTGCGCCAAAGCCCGTCCAGATGTGCCGGCGGCCGACGTTCACGGCCTGGGGGCCGCGGCTGCTCAGTCGCCCGCAGCGTGGACGCCGCGATGCACGATGAGCGGATCGACCTCGCCGATGACGTCCTGGTTCTTGCCCTCGTAGGAGAACTGGTTCAAGAAGTGGCGCATGGCGTTGAGCCGTGCGCGCTTCTTGTCGTTGCTGCGCATGGTGATCCAGGGCGCGTGGTCGGTGTCGGTGCCTGTGAACATCGCCTCCTTCGCCGCGGAGTAGTCCTCCCAGCGGCCCAGGGACTCCAGGTCCATCGGGGACAGCTTCCAGCGGCGCACAGGGTCGATCTGCCGGATCGCGAAGCGGGTGCGCTGCTCGCGTCGGGTCACGGAGAACCAGAACTTGGTCAGGTGGGTGCCATCGTCGACGATCAGGCGCTCGAACTCCGGGGCCTGCCGCATGAACGCCGCGTACTCGTCGTCGGAACAGAACCCCATCACCCGCTCTACTCCTGCACGGTTGTACCAGGACCGGTCGAACAGCACGATCTCCCCTGCCGTGGGGAAGTGCTGGATGTACCGCTGGAAGTACCACTGGCCCTGCTCGGTGGTCGTCGGCCTGCCCAGTGCGACGACTCGTGCGGCGCGGGGGTTCAGGTGTTCCATGAACCGCTTGATGGTGCCGCCCTTGCCGGCGGCGTCGCGGCCCTCGAACACGATGATGTGCCGCTCGCCCTGGTCCTCCGCCCAGTACTGCAGCTTCAGCAGCTCGATCTGCAGCAGGTACTTGGCGTGCTCGTACTCGTCCCGGTCCATCAGCTGGTCGTAGGGGTAGTCCTCGCGCCAGGTCTCCACGGCCTTGCCACCGGGGTCGATGAGGACGGGATCCGCTCCTTCGCCGCCGGCCACCGTGTACCCCTCGGCGACGAGCCGATCGATGTACTCACGGAGGTTGTCCTCGGCGTCGGGTTCGATCGCGCTCAGATCGAGAGAGAAGTCCATCGTGTCCTCCTGGCTCGCCCGGCCGTTGACGACCGTAGCGATGACGTCGGGCGACGAGCACTGCTCCACCCTGTACCCATTCTGCGAGCGCACACCGTCACCTCGCACGGGGTCGCCGCTCAACGTTCCGGCCGGATGGTGGTCACCGCAGCCAGCGCCGCAGGCGCTTCTTGCTGACCCGGGACCACACAGCCGGCAGCTGTTCCTCGGCCTCGCGCCCACGAAGCTCCTCGAGGGCGTCCAGCCGACCATAGGTGAACGCAGCGCCCAGGTCGGAGGTGGTCTGGGCGAGCTCCCGCAGCCGCTCGCGGAGCACGACGGAGTCCTGGTGCTGACCCAGGAGCTCCTGCGTGCGCTCCATCGCGGCGGCGAAGGCCCGTGCGTCCGGACCGAACGCGTCGCTGGCCAGCTCCGCCGAGTAGCGAGTCCGCTTAGCGGCCTTGCGCGCGTCGTGGAGCAGCTCCGCGCGCTGCTGCGAGCCGGTGGTTGCTGCGACGCGCTCCACGAGTCGTCGGACACCGGCGTACTCGCGCGCAACACCCCGCCGAAGCTCTTTCTTGGCCGGTCGACGGCCGCGCTCCGTGACGGGCGGGTCCTGGACGAAGGTCTCGAGGACGTCGAGGAGCCGGTCGTATCGCTCACCGTCGAGCTCGAGGAGCAGCGCATCTCGCGCCGCGGCATACGCGGACCCCAGCTGCGCCTCGGCCTCGGACGGACCTGAGGAGGCCCCGGCGTGCGCCGACGCCTGCAGGACGCCGAGAACGCGCTCCCGCATCACCTCGGCGTCGCGGACCCGGCCGAGGATGCTGGCGAGCCACCTGAGCTCATCGCGCAGCGGCCCCACAGCCTCGGAGTCGAACGAGCGCCGGAACGTCGCCAGGGCGCTCCGCACGCGCCGGGTCGCGACGCGCATCTTGTGCACGCTGCCCGGCACGCCCATCCGGACCAGGAGATCTTGGGTCCGCAGCTGCTCCAGCTGCTCACCGACGTACGCCAGCACGACGTCACTCGTCGTCGACCTGACCGACAGACCGGAGCCCTTGCTGCGGTCGGTGACCGCCGCCCGCTCGTCAAGCTGAAGGACCCGAGCGACCTTCGACGTGTGCGGTGCCGTGGTCAGCCCTTGCGACCGCAGCGTGCTGCCGACCACGGCCAGAAGGTCGCGATCCCCGTCGAGCAGCTCGACCTCGATCTCGCGCCAGGCGATCTCCGGCCCGGTCGCATCACCGGATCCCCCGAGGGGCAGAACACGCCGGGCGCTGACCCGGTCGTCCGCCAGCTCGAGCAACGCGCGATCGGTCGCGTCGACGACCTCGTGCACAGTGCGCCTGGTCGTGATCGTGGCGACTGCGACGAGCGGCTTGCCGTGCGTCCGGGCACGGACGAGCCGCTGCATCCGCTCAGGCACAGAGCCACCGGCACGGCCGGGAGGCAGACGGACCTCCGCGCGCTCGGGCCCGTCTCCGGGGACCTTCAGGTGCCAGCCGGCATCCTTGCCGCCGACGCGCCGACGCAGCGTCAGGTGATGGCGGACGAGGTCCAGGTCTGCGGTGTCGTAGTACGTGGCGCGCAGCACGTGCTGCTGAGGCTCGCCCTGCGTCAGTCGTTCGCCATCCCTCGTCTGACCCACAAGCTCGACCAGACCCGGCACCACCGTGTCGGGCCCCACGGAGAACGTCAGCTCGACCTCGTCGTGCACCGCAGCCACCGTTCAGTCCTACCTCACCACCTCCGAATCTGCTCGCGGTGCGCGCAGTGCCGACCTCCTCCCCCGCTGCCCACCTCACAGTCCGTCGCCGACGACCGATGAGAGACGGTGGAGGTCTCGCGTGCCCACGCTCGTCTATGTCGTCTCGCTGCTCGCCGCCGTCGTCGCTGGGGCGGCCGGCGTCATGGTGCTGCGCCGACGACGGATCTCGCACCTGGCGCTCCCGCTCGGCGTCATGCTGGCCGGCGCGTCGTTGTGGTCGGCGTGCCGCGGGTCGCTGCTCGTCACGGGGGCGTCGGTTCCGGCGACGATCACCCTGCGCTACCTGGTCTTCGTGGGCGTGGCGCTCGTCGCGGGCGCGTCCTTCTGGTACTTCGCCGTGCTGTCCGGGCACCGACTGACCCGCCGGAGCGCCGCGATGCTCATGGTGCACCCGACGGTGCTGCTCTGCCTGCTCCTCTCGGACAGCGGGCGCGAGGCGTTCCTCCACGTGGACACGGTCGGCACCACGGTCGTCGTCGGGCACACGCCGCTGTTCTGGCTGCACACGGCCTACTGCTTCGGGTTGCTCGTCACGGGCATCGGACGCGCGTCGGCCGCTATGGGCAGGGCGATCCCCCGGCATCGGCACGTGTTCGCCGTCGCCGCGCTGGGCGCGGCCCTGCCGTTGGCGGGCTGCATGGTGGGCCTCGTCTTCACGATCGGGCCAGGAGACCCCGACCTCACACCGGTGTGCTTCCTGTTCAGCGCGGCGATGTGGTGGTGGGTCGAGAGGTTCGGGCAGCACAGCACGACCGTGCCCGTGAGCACCCGACGAGTGCTCGACATCCTCGACGACGCCGTGGTGGTGCTCGACGCGCGCGGCAGCGTGATCGATGCGAACCCGGCGGCTCGATGCCTCCTCGGCGGCGGGCTCGATGACACCTCGCTCGCCGAGGGCGACGCCGGCGTGCCGTGGCGTCGCTACCTGGATGCCGACCAGGACCGGCACGACCGGGGCACGCTGGTCACGTCCACGGGGACCGTGCTCGATGTGCGTGTCATCCCGATGTCGGACGCCCTCGGCCGCTCCGCCGGGGTGGTCGTGGTCCTGCGGGACGTCACCGAGATGGAGCGGCTGCGAGCCGAGCTCGTGGACCAGGCGACGCACGACTGGCTGACCGGCCTGAACAACCGCCGCGTCCTCGAGCACCGGCTCGCGAGCGCCGTCGGGCACGCTACGTCGTCGGGGCAGCCGCTGAGCATGGTGCTCGTCGACGTCGACCACTTCAAGGCCGTCAACGACGAGCACGGCCACTCCGTCGGCGACCGGTTGCTCGCCCAGATCGGTCGGGTCCTGGAAGCGTCGGCCGGCCCGGACGAGACGGCCGCGAGGCTGGGCGGCGAAGAGTTCGTCCTGCTCCTGCCCGGGTACGCAGCTGACGACGCGGCGCGCCGCGCAGACGACCTGCGGGCACGCTGTGCGCGGATCACCCTGCCGACCGCGACCGGGACCGTCGGCGCCACGGTCAGCGCCGGTGTCGCGACCCTCGCTCCCGGCTGGTCACCTGATGACATGCTGCGCGCCGCCGACGACGCGATGTACGCGGCGAAGGCCGCAGGGCGCGACCGGGTCGCGCACGCTCCGCTGCCGGTCTGAGCGGACACCACGTCGGACGGTTTCGGCCTCCAGCGGCAACGCGGACCGGGTTCGCGTCGGAGGAGCGCGACAGCTGACTGCATGAACGACGAAGGCCCGGACCGTGAGGTCCGGGCCTTCGTCTTCTGTGTAGCGGGGGCAGGATTTGAACCTGCGACCTCTGGGTTATGAGCCCAGCGAGCTACCGAGCTGCTCCACCCCGCGTCGGTAGTTACAACCTACCTCACACGACTGGGGCACCCAAATTGGCGGCCCCCGAACGAGGGTCGCGTACGTCACACGCGACCCTCGTCCGGGCTGTCGTCACGGTGTCGGGTTCAGCCGAGCCTCGGCCGCGAGCGCCGCGTCGATGGCCGAGTCGAGGCTCTTCTGCGCGTCTCCGTAGGCCGCGAAGTCGCCGATCGCCAGGGCGGCCTGACCGTCCTGGATCGCCTTGTTCGCCTGCTGGAGCGCCTTGGTGAGGTCGTCTCGGGCCTGCGCCTGGTCCCCGGCTCCGCCGCCGTCGCCGGTCGTCGGCGGCTCGGGGGTCGGGGTGGGCGTCGGTTCACCGGCGCCCGGATCGGTCCCTGCGTCGCCGGCATCGGCCCCGGAGTCGCCGCCGAACACCTGGTCGAGGGCGCCGTCGAGCGTGTCCGCGAACCCGATGTTCTCGCCGAAGCCGACGAGCACGCGCTGCAGGGTCGGGTACGTGGTGCCCGTGGCCGCTTGGACGTACACCGGCTGGACGTACAGCAGCCCTCCGCCGACGGGCAGCGTCAGCAGGTTTCCGCGACGCACCTTGGAGTCTCCGCGCCCCAGGATGTTGAGCTCGTTGGAGACCGTGGGGTCGGACGTGAAGTTGTTGTTCATCTGCCCGGGCCCGGGCACGGTCGAGTCTCGCGGCAGCTCGAGCAGCCGCAGCTTGCCGTAGTCGGCCGACGGCTTGCCCGCCTCGCTCCCCGCGTCTGCGTCGACCGCCAGGTAGCCCGTCATCACGTTGCGCGCGTTCTCACCGCGAGGGATGAACGTCGACATCAGCGAGAACTTCGCCTCGGGCTGGTCGGGCATCTGCAGGGTCAGGTAGTACGGCGGCTGGGGAACCGTGACGGTGCTCGTCGGGTCGTCCGGGTTGTTCCAGAAGTCGTTCCCCGAGAAGAACTGGACCGAGTCGGTGACGTGGTACTGCGTGAGGAGGTTGCGCTGCACCTTGAACAGGTCCTCGGGGTAGCGCAGGTGCGCCATCGTGGCACCGTCGATCTCCGTGATGGGCTTGAGCGACGTCGGGAAGGTCTTGGACCACGCCTTGAGGATCGGGTCCTTGGCGTCCCAGGCGTAGAGCGTGACCGAGCCGTCATAGGCGTCGACGGTGGCCTTCACGGAGTTGCGGATGTAGTTGACGCTCTTGGGCTGCAACGCCTGGATCGTGTCGGAGGTCTCCGTGAGCGAGTCGGTCGTCGCAGCGTCGAGCGAGCGTGACGCCGAGTACGGGTACTGGTCCGTCGTCGTGTAGCCGTCGATGATCCACTTGACCCGTCCGTCGATCACCGCGGGGTACACGCGGCCGTCGAGCGTCAGGTACGGGGCGACCTTCTGCACGCGCTCGCGTGGGTCGCGGTCGTAGAGGATCTGCGAGTCGGACGTCACCCGGTCGGAGAACAGCATGTTGCCCTGCCCGAACTTCAGCGTGTAGAGCAGCTTGTTCAGCGGGTTGCCGATGCTCGGACCTGCGCTGACCGTCTGCGTCGGGAAGGCCGTGTTCACGGCTCCCGATGCCTCGTCGTCCGGGTAGTCGAGCTCCCAGCCCTTCGAGCCTGCCGGGGCACCGACGATCGAGTACTCGGGCGACTTCGGGCTGAAGTAGATGCGCGGCTCGTACGGGCCCATGTCACCCGTGGACGGGATGCCTCCCTCCCAGAAGTCGGGGGCGCCACGGGCGGCCGTCGTGTTGCCGAACGCCGCGACCACACCGAAGCCGTGCGTGTAGACGGTCGCGTCGTTGGTCCAGTTGCGCTGCTGCGTGTCCAGGCCGGCCAGGTCGAGCTCACGGACGGCGATCACGGTGTCGCGGCTCTCGCCGTTGACCTCGTAGCGGTCGACCGCGAGCGAGTCAGGGAAGTCGTAGAACCCGCGGATCTGCTGCAGCTGCTTGAACGACGGGCTGACCACCTGCGGGTCGAGCAGACGGATCGACGCGGTCGTCTCGGCGTCCTGGCGCAGAGCGAAGGGCTCGGCCGTGACCTTCGCGGTGTAGTCGGTCTTCTCGACGTCCTCGAGCCCGTACGCCGTCAGCGTCGCGTCGATGTTCCGGGAGATGTACTCCGACTCGGCGTCCTGCTGGTTGGGCTGCACCTGGAACTTCTGGACCACGGCCGGGTAGATCCCGCCGACGGCGATGGCCGCGACGATCATGAGGCCGACGCCGATCGCCGGCAGGCGCCAGTTCCCACGGATCGCTGTGAGGACGAACAGCACCGCGACGAAGACCGCGATGAGCGCCAGGATCAGCTTGGACGGGATGACGGCGTGCACGTCCGTGAACGAGGCGCCGGCGAACTTGTTGCTCTGGCTCTTGGTGAGGATCGAGTACCTGTCGAGCCAGTAGTTCGCTGCGATCAGCAGCATGATCACCGCCGCGATGACCGACAGGTGCACGCGGGCCGCCCGGGTGGTCCGGGGTGCCCCACCACGCTGGCCGCCGATCCGCAGACCGCCGTAGAGGTACTGGGTGGCGACGGCGCCGATGCCCGCGAGCACTGCGACGGCCATGAGGAACGACGCGACGAACCGCAGACCCGGCAGCGTGAACATGTAGAAGCCGAGGTCGATGTTGTACTGCGGGTCGACCTGGCCGACGGTTCCGCCGTGGATCCACAGCTGGATCGTCGCCCACTGCTGCGACGCTGCCGCCCCGGCGAACAGCCCGAGCACCGCGGGCCCGACGATCATCACGAGCCGACGCAGCGGCTCGATGGCCTCGCGGTACTGGTCGAGGTTCGCCTGCTCCTGCGTGGACGGTGCATAGACGGGCCGGGAGCGGTAGCCGTAGCTGAGGCTCCACCCGACCGCACCCGCCATGACGGCGAACCCGACGACGAACAGGATCAGTCGCGTGCCCCACTCGGTCGCCAGCACCTGTCCGAAGCCGAGCTGGCGGTACCAGAGCACCTCCGTCCAGACCTGAGCCAGGATCAGAACGACGATCACGAGCACACCGAGCACGATCAGCGTGGGGACGAGCGCTCCACGCCGACGCTGACGAGGGGCTGGGCGGGGCGGGCTGGCAGATGTCACGGTGCTGCGATCCTCGTCTTCGGCGGCGAAACGTGGTGTGCGGGTCAGGCGTTCCAGCAGGTGAGGCAGGTCTGGCACGGTACCGGACCGGACCAATCCGGACGGACTCGCCGGGTGAACCGCTCGAACCCTGAACGCGCCGCTCGGTGTCCGGGTTCCCGCCGTTACCGGTTCGAGTCCCGGCGGGCCCGGATGCGACGATGAGGCGTGACCGAACCAGTCCTGGACCCCGCCGTGATCGCCCTGGCCCAATCCGTTCTCGAGATCGAGCAGCACGTCGCCGACGCCGGGTGGGACGGACCAGTCCGGGTGTTCGCGCTGGTCCGGACGCAGGAGGCGCTCCTGACCGAGCCCGGGCTCGCCGCGCAGCTCGACCCGTCCGTGCTCGCGGCCGCGACCGCGCAGCCATGGCACCTGACCTCGATCGAGCAGGAGGACCTGCCGGCCGCACCGGACCTGGAGACGCTGCTCGCCGGTCTGTCGTGGCCGGAGACGGTCGACGGGATGGCCGTCACCGTCGAACGCGTCGTGCTCCCGCCCGCCGCCGAGGAGGCCATGCCGCAGGAGCCGGCCGCGGCACTGGAGTACCTGCTCGCCCACCCCGAGCGCCAGGACGTGCGGCTCGCGGTCGGGGCCCTGCGGGGCGGACCGTCGTGGTGCGCGGTGCGCATGCGCGCCAACGACGACTCCCAGCAGGTCGGCCAGGGACCCGACCTCGTGCCCGGGCTCGTCGCGGCGGTGCGCTCGACGTTCGCCTGAGCTACGAGGCGCAGGTGGGCAAGGTGTCGCCCGCGCCCGCGCCGATCGCCGTGACTGCCTCCCGGGCCTCGTGCAGCGTGGAGATCTTCGCGACGCGCAGCCCGTCCGGCACGTGCCCGATCACGTCGTCGCAGTTGGACGACGGCGCCAGGAACCACGTCGCACCGTCGCGCTTGGCGCCGGCCAGCTTCTGCCGTATCCCGCCGATCGCGCCGACGTCGCCGTTGACGTCGATCGTGCCCGTGCCGGCGATGTCCTTGCCGCCCGTCTCGTCCTCGGGCGTCATCTTGTCGATGATCCCGAGCGCGAACATCGTGCCGGCGCTCGGGCCGCCGATGTCGTCGATGCTGATCTTCACGTCGACCGGGAACTCGAACGACGGGTCGATGAAGATGCCGATCTGAGCCGTTCCGTCGTCCTTGGTGCCCGTGACGATCGGCACGTCGAGGTTCTCCCCGTGCCTCCTGACCGTCAAGGTGATCGTCGAGCCCGGCTCGACGCCGGCCAGGTGGTCCAGCAGGGTCGTGTAGTCCGGCACGGTGATCCCGTCGATGGCGACGATCACGTCGCCCTTCTCGACCTTGCCGTGAGCGTCGGAGCCTTCGACGGTGCCCGCGATGACGAGCGTCGCCGGGACCTCGTAGCCGAGCTCGGTCAGGGCGGCGACCGTCGCGTTCTCCTGCGAGGAGACCATCTCGGCGTTGTTGGTCTCGTCGAGCTCGTCCTGTGAGGTGTCCGGGGGGTACAGCAGCTCGACGGGAACGACGACCGACGTCGGGGACACCCAGCCGGACACCACGTCCCGGACGGTGGACGGGAAGCCCGGACCGCCCGTCCCGGACACGGTGGTCAGCCGCAGCTCACCCGTCGTCGGAAAGGTCTCGGCACCGCTGATCTCGATGAGCGGGGTGCCGTCGTGCTCGCCCAGGACGTTGCGCGTGGGCCCGGGACTGTTCACCGCGTACGGCGTCGGCAGCACGATCAGTACCGCCAGGAGCACCGCCGACGAGAGCATCCCGACCGAGAGCATGATCGAGCGAGGGCTGGTGCGAGGTGCCTGTTCGTCGTAGACGTACGACGAGCCGGTCTCAGGTTCAGAAGGCAGGGGGGGCTGCTCGAGCACCCGCTGATCATCCCCTACCCCGGCGCGTCAGCGTCCCCGGCGCGCTCGCGCCTGGCGCCACACGGCCGCGGTGCCGACGAAGGCGACGGCCGCACCGGCCGCACCGATCGCCGCCGCGTCCCGGGAGCCCAGACGCCGGCCCGCCACGGCCACCCGACCCTGGACGCCCTCGAGCAGCACGTCCAGGCACTGCGCGCTCGACCAGCGCGGAGCCCAGCCCGCCGCACGCAGCCGGTCCGACGCCACGGTCCACGGATAGACCACGAAGGCCAGCTCCGCGGCGGGCGAGGGCAGCACACCCACCTTGTGCAGTCGCTCCGCGGTGCCGAACGCGGTGGTCGCCGCCAGCTCGATCCTGCGCATCCCGGCGGCTCGCTCCACCTGCTCGGGCTCGAGCACGTCCGTCGCGCCGACCGTCAGCGGCCCGACGAGCCCGTGCTCCACGGCGAACCCGGCGGCCGCCACGACGTCCTCGACGTGCACGAACTGCCACGTCCGCACCGCGCCCCGCACGGTCAGCAGTCGTGGCGCCTCGAAGTGCCGCGTGACGAACGTGTCGACGCCGACGCCGGCCAGGGCAGCCGGTCGCAGGACGGTGATCCGTGGGCTCGCGCGTCGGGCGCCTCGCTCGAGCACGGCCTCCATGGCGAGCAGGTCACCGACGAGGCCGCCCAGAGAGGCCTCGTCGAACGTGGCGACCGCGGTGCCGTCGTGGATCTCCGGGCGGTCGGGCCACGCTCCGTGCACGGTCGCCGACGAGATGGCGACGAGGTGCGTGACCTTGGCCGCACGCGCGGCGGCCAGCGTGCGCTGCGTGTGGGCGACGATCGCCTTCTGCCGATCGTGCGCGCCTCGGCTGCCCGTCGAGGCCAGATCACCAGTGTGCCCGACGAGGACCACCACCGACGCACCGTCGAGCAGGTGCTGGGCGCCCTGCGACGGAAGCTCCTCGACCGCGCGCACCGTACCCGGCCACCCGGCCGCGACTGCCCGTGCGACCGGGCCGCGCCCGACGACCACCACGACCGTCTCGGCGTCCGTGGGCAGCGCCGTCTCGCCATGCCGTGGGCTGCGGCGCGGGCCGACCCGCGTGCTGCGCCCTGAGCGAACCTGCTCCCCCACTGTTCCCCGTTCTCGCCGCTGCTTCGTTACCGTGGATCGCAGCCGGCGCCATCGTCGCAGGTCCTTCCAGGGAGGTCATTGTGAGCCCCGACAACTCGGCCGTGCCAGGCGACGGCGTCCCTGCGTGGGAGCAGATGATGCGCGCCATGCTGGGCGACGGCGCCGACGACGCGATCCGCGAGCTCCAGTCGCGCGGTTTCGACCCCGCAGCCATGGCTGCGGCGTCCGGCCTGCCCGACGACCCGGCGGCGCTCCAGCAGGTCGTCGCCCAGGTCCAGGCGCTGCTGTCGGCCTCCGGCGACGAACCCGTCAACTGGCAGATGGCCCACGACCTGGCCCGCCAGCAGGCCGCCGCAGGCGGGGACCCGTCGCTGACGGCTCAGCAGTCGAAGCAGGTGCTCGACGCCCTGGCGGTAGCGGAGCTGTGGCTCGACGCCGCCACCGAGCTACCACCGTCGACCGGCACGCCGCACGCCTGGAGCCGAGCCGAGTGGGTCGAGGCGACCCTGCCCACCTGGCGCACGCTGACCGAGCCGGTCGCGTCCTCGCTGTCGTCCGCGCTCGTCTCGGCCCTCGGCGGCTCCCTGCCGCTCGGCCTCGATGACTCGGAGGTCCCGGGGCTCGACGCCGGGAACCTGCTTCGCCAGCTCGGGTCGGCGGTGTTCGGCATGCAGGTCGGTCAGGCCGCCGGAACTCTGGCGCACGACGTGTTCGGCACCACAGACATCGGTCTGCCTCTGCTCGACCAGCCGACACCCGCCCTCGTGGCTGCGAACGTCGACGCGTTCGCCGAAGGCCTCGACGCACCGGCCGACGAGGTCCGCCTCTTCCTGGCCCTGCGGGAGGCCGCCGCGACACGGTTGTTCACGCACGTGCCGTGGCTTCGTTCGCACCTGCTCTCGACGGTCGAGACCTACGCGCGCGGCATCACGATCGACGTGGACCAGCTCGAGGAGGCCGTCTCCTCGATCGACCCCACCGACGCCGCCGCGCTGCAGCAGGCGCTGTCCGGCGGCGTGTTCGCCCCGCACACCACCCCCGAGCAGGTCGCCGCGCTCGAACGGCTCGAGACGGCGTTGGCGCTCGTCGAGGGCTGGGTCGACGAGGTGGCGTCCAACGCGGCGCTTCCACACCTGCCGCACACGATGGCGCTGCGCGAGATGATCCGCCGTCGCCGCGCCGCGGGCGGGCCGGCCGAGCAGACGTTCGCCAACCTCGTGGGTCTCGAGCTGCGGCCTCGCCGGCTGCGGGACGCGGCCGCGCTGTGGGCTCAGATCGCCCGGGACAACGGGGCCGCAGCGCGCGACGCCGTCTGGGACCACCCCGACCTGCTCCCCGGCACCGAGGACCTGGACGACCCGTCCGGGTACGCCGCACGCAGGGCGACAGCGGTCGACGACGCGGCGGAGGTCGACCGCGCGCTCGCCGAGATCCTCGGCGAGGAGCCGGGCGAGCAGGCGTAGCGGCGGCGGACTCTCGCCGAGATCATCGGCGAAGGGCCGGGCGAGCAGGCGTAGCGGCGCCCGTCCGCTCGCGGAGATCGTCGGCGAAGGGCCGGGCGAGCGGCGCCCGTCCGCTCGCGGAGATCGTCGACGAGGGGCCGGGCCAGCAGGCGTGGCGGCGCACGAAGGCGTCGCCGGGCGACCACCTCGCGTGAACCGGGCGAGAACTGTGCACTGGGCGCGAGCGCAGCCGACCGGCCGGGCGTGTCCCGTTGATCGACCGGACCGTCAGGCGCCGTCGCCGAACAACGTCTCGCTGAACTCCTCGTCCAGGGTGCGCGAGTCCTCGGCATCCAGGACCGCGTCGTCGTCCGACGTGTCACCGTCCGGCCGGTCCTCGTCTGCCAGGTCGTCACCGGGTCGGTCCCCGCGGTAGGCGTACCCCTCGAGGAAGCCCCGCGCCCGGGCCGTGCGTGGGTAGGTGTCGAGCTCAGCCCAGAACTCAGGCCCGTGCCCCGCGTGCAGCAGGTGCGCGAGCTCGTGCAGCAGCACATAGTCCAGCACCCAGCGCGGCATCCCTCGGACGCGGTCGGAGATGCGGATCGTGCCGTCAGTGGGCGTGCACGATCCCCACCGACGGCCCTGGTTGGTGGCCCACCGCACACTCGTGGGGACCGCGCGGCCGCCCAGGTAGCGGGTCGAGAGGTCCAGAGCGCGCGCCGAGAGCTCGACGTCGGACGGTTTGCGGCGTCGCTCCTGCGTCTCCAGCCGGGTGAGCATCCGCTCGACCCACTCGCGCTCCTGCGCCCGCGTGAACCGGGCGGGAACGGCGACGATCGTGCGGTCGCCCTCGCGCCACGCCGAGACGGTGCGCACCCGCTTGCGCGACCGACGGATCTCGACCTGGGACAGGTCCTGAGTAGACGCCACCCGTCAACGCTAGCGTGGCGGTCCCACAGCGGCGGATTCGCCGTGCCGACACGGCGAGTCCCGCGAGATCTCGGCGATCTGAGCAGGTCCGGCCACTACTGTGAACGACGCGCGGGCGTCGGTGCACCACCACGTCCGGCCGCCGGCCGGCGGAATCCCGGTCCGGTGCACGACACCGAGGGAGGCCACCATGGCGGAGACGTATTCGGGCGAGTTCTACTGCGTCAAGTGCAAGGAGAAGCGCGAGGCCGAGGGCGACGTCGTCATCTCGGAGTCGGGTCGACGCATGGCGAAGGCCGTCTGTCCGGTTTGCGGCACCAAGCTGAACCGGATCCTCGGCAAGGCCTGATCGCAGCAGCTACGCCCACGGGGCATCGTCCGTGCGGACGGTGCCCTTCGGCGTGTCTGGGCGCGCACTGCACCTGGGCCTGCGGCACCGACGGGCGGCTCTGTGGATGACCCGCTCCTCGCGTCCGGACGACGTGCCAAAGTCCACGGATGCAACTGCGCGGAGGTCTACGTGTGCTGCGCCGGACCTCGACAGAGGTGCAGGTGGGCACCGATCCGCGCTGGGCTGTGCGGCTCACCGACCTCACGCCGTCCGAGGCCGACCTCCTGCCTGACCTGGAGGCCGTCGACCCGTCTCTCACCGACCTGCTGACGCGGGCGCACCTGACGCAGGGCGACGAGGTGTCGATCCCGAGCGGGCCCCGGGCCGTGGACGCGCAGGTGTGGTCGCTCCTGCGGCCGCACGCCGACGGCGCGGACCTCGTCCGTGGGCGCGAGCAGCGGGTGGTCGCGGTTCTCGGGCTCGGACCGACCGGCGCGGGGGTAGCCGTCGGTCTGGCGACCGCCGGCGTCGGCACGATCCTGCTGGATGACGGAACCCCGGTCCGCCCCGTCGACGTCGGACCCACCGGCTACCGATGGACGGATGTGGGAGCGGTACGCAGCTCCGTCGCCGCCAGGATGCTGCGCGACGTCGCTCCGCGGGTGTCGACGGACTCGGTGCGGACACCCGACGTCGTGGTGCTGGTCGAGAGCGATGTGGCCGACCCCGACCGAGCACCCGCGCTCGTCACCGTTGGCACCGTGCACCTATCGGTGGTCGTCCGGGAGGCGGACACGGTCGTCGGCCCTCTCGTCCTGCCCGGGGACGGGCCGTGCCTGCGGTGCCTGGACCTGCACCGCACCGACGCGGACCCGTTGTGGCCGGTCCTCGCCCGTCAGCTACGAAGCAGCGCCCCGTCGGACGAGCCCGCGACCACGGCGGTCGTCGCCTCCGGCCTCGCCACGGCCGCTGTGCTGGCCCACCTCGACGGCGCCGCCGGCACCGCACGCGGGACGACGTTCGAGATCTCCGCACCCGACGTGGTCCCCCGCCAACGCACGTGGGCGGTGCACCCTGACTGCGGGTGCACCGCCCTACCGGCCCTCGCGTAGCCGTCAGGCTGCAGGCGCCGCGTCCTTGCGAGGCCGTCCGCGACCGCGCTTGGTCGCGACGACCACACCGCCGACGAACACCTCGCCGCCCCAGACGCCCCACGGCTCGGCACGCTCGATAGCGCCGGCCAGGCAGCCCTCGATCAGCGGGCACTCGCGGCACAGGGCCTTGGCCTGCTCCACCTGCGAGGTCCGCTCGGCGAA
The DNA here is from genome assembly GCF_000688475.1 of Cellulomonas sp. URHE0023. Taxonomy (GTDB): domain Bacteria; phylum Actinomycetota; class Actinomycetes; order Actinomycetales; family Cellulomonadaceae; genus Cellulomonas. The sequence goes on from NZ_JIAN01000005.1 coordinate 150,170, forward strand.
CCAGAGCTCCGGGTCGTTGGACCGGCATGGGATGAAGTCGGCGACCAGCTGGTCGAACTGCTGCCGGTCGTCGGTCGTGCTCTCGGTGACGGGCCAAGGACCGGATCCGCCCTGGTTCACCGTGTCGAGCAGCGTCGTGAGCCGCACGATGTCCTCCTGATGTCCTTGCTGGTGAGCGTCTTGCATCGGTGCCGGACCGACTGCCTCTCGCTCACCCGGTTCATCGGGAGAAACAGAAAGGCCGCGGATCCGAGTTCGGATTCCACGGCCTATGACCCTTTCGAGGGCCTAGAGCATGAGAATCCGCTCATACGTACGACGATCGGTCCACGTGGAAATCGACACGTGGCCGACCGGCGTGAGGGCGGCACCGCCGATGGGCAGAGCGCTCCCCTGGGAGCCGAACGTGGTGGGTGCGAGAGATCGCGGCATGAACGCGCAGACGGCGTTCGACAGATCGATCTTCGTGATGTTCATCAGGGCACCCACCTCCTTCCGACTCGGACCCTCGCGTCTTCCGCGCGGCCCATCAACAGGGACATCGTCACCCTAGGGCGGCGTTCCGAGGCTCGACAACACAATTAACGAGAATTCTTCGACGAGTTTCTGCCATCCGCGCTGACGGCTTCCGTTCAGCGCACAGGCGAGCGCAGAGCCTCGAGGATCTGCTCCCCCACGTCGGCCAGGACCTTCGGGCCGACGCCGCGCACCTGACCGAGCTCCTCCAGGTTCGCGGGGCGACGCTCAGCGATCGCACGGATGGTCGCGGTCGTCAGCACCGAGCCCGGCTGCCGGCGCAGGTCGGCGGCTCGGGCGTCCCGCCACCGCGTCAACGACTCGACCAGCTGCGCGTCCGGCTCCGCGGTGGGCGCCTTGACGGACCGGCGCTCACCCGGCCAGAGGTCCGTGAGGAAGCGTGAGACGTTGCGCGACGCACGTGCCCGGGGGTGCCGGGCCCGCGAGTAGGACAGCTCAAGATGCTCGCGGGCGCGGGTGACGCCCACGTAGAGCAGCCGCCGCTCCTCGGCGATCGCGGCGTCGGACTGTGCCTGCACCGTGGGCAGGAGGCCCTCGGAGAGCCCCACCAGGAACACGGCCTCCCACTCCAGGCCTTTCGCTGCGTGCAAGGACGCGAGCGTGACTCCCTCGACTGTCGGAGCGTGCTGCGCGGCGGCACGCTCGTCGAGCTCGGCCACGAGGTCCGCGACCGTCGGCGTCGTGCCCGTCGGCGGGGCGGCCGTGAGTGAGTCGGCGAGCGAGACGAGCGCCTGCAGCGCGTCCCATCGTTCGCGGCTCGCACCACGCCCCTCGGGCGCCTTCTCCGTCCACCCTGCCGAGCGCAGGATGTCTCGCACGGCCTCCGGCATCGGCACCTCAGGGTCCGCGCTCCGGGCGCCGCCGCGCAGGAGGACCAGCGCCTTGCGCACGTCGGCGCGGTCGAAGAAACGGGCGTTGCCGCGCACCTGGTAGCCGATCCCCCGGTCCGCGAGGGCGGCCTCGAACGCCTCCGACTGCACGTTGGTCCGAAACAGGACGGCGATCTCAGCCGCCGGCAGGCCGCCACGGACCAGCGCCGCGATCTGGGCGGTGACACCGATCGCCTCCGCCTCGTCGTCCGCGTACGTGACGAACGAGACGTCCGGGCCGTCGGGACGCTGCGCGCGCAGGGCGAGCGCGGCCGGACCGTCGGCCCGCCGCATGAGGTGGTTGGCCAGCCCCACCACCTGCGGCGTCGACCGGTAGTCCCGGACGAGCTCGATGGTGGTGGCCCGCGGGTACGACGCCGTGAACGCCGTCAGGTGGTGGGCCGAGGCACCCGCGAACGAGTAGATGGTCTGGCTCGGGTCACCGACCACGCACAGCTCGTCGCGACCGCCGAGCCACTGATCGAGCAAGTACTGCTGCAGCGGGCTCACGTCCTGGTACTCGTCGACCACGAAGTACCGGTACTGCTCCCGCACCGAGTCGGCGACATCCCGCCTCTCCGCCAGCATCGCCGCGAGCAGGAGCAGCACGTCCTCGAAGTCGATGACGCCCTGCTGGTCCTTCGCGGTCTCGTACGCCGTCATGAGCCGGGCCACCGACTGCGGGTCGATCCCGCCAGGAGCGGGGCGGTCCGTGGCAGCCGCAGCCTTCTCGTAGTCGTCCGCGGTCACGAGCGAGACCTTGGCCCACTCGATCTCCGATGCCAGGTCCCGGACGCTCTCCCGGTCCGTCTCGACCCCGACCAGCTGCGCAGCATGCGCCACGACCTGCAGCTTCTTCTCGAGGATCCTCGGAGGCGGACCTCCGACGACCTTGGGCCAGAAGAAGCCGAGCTGACGCAGTGCGGCCGCGTGGAAGGTTCGCGCCTGGACGCCGGACGCGCCGAGAACGCGCAGGCGCGTCCGCATCTCGCCCGCGGCGCGGGCCGTGAACGTCACGGCGAGGATGTTGCCCGGCCGGTAGGCGCCCACCTGGATGCCGTACGCGATCCTGTGCGTGATGGCCCGCGTCTTGCCCGTCCCCGCGCCCGCGAGCACCCGGACGGGCCCGCGCAGCGTCGTCGCGACGGTCCGCTGCTCAGGGTCGAGCGCGTCCAGGAGGGGTTCGGAGGACATCGCGCCCAGTCTCGCAGCCCGCGCCCACAGCACCGGACGGCCTGTGGACGAGCAGGACCGACCACCGCACGCGTCGGCTACCTTGACCGACGCTCGTCCCGTGCCGATAGACCGAGCACCGAGCGCGGAATCAGCGCGAGGTCCCCCGCGTTGCTGCCTGCAGCACCCATCACCGACCATCTCGAGGACCGATGACCACGCAGACCCTGCCCGCGACCGGCACCGTGACGATGTACTCCACGACCTGGTGCGGCTACTGCCGTCGGCTGAAGACACAGCTGGACTCCGCGGGCATCGGCTACACGGAGGTCGACATCGAGAACCACCCGGACGCGGCCGCGCTCGTCGCCTCGCTGAACGGCGGGAACCAGACCGTCCCGACGGTGGTCTTCCCTGACGGGTCGGCGGCGACGAACCCGTCGCTCGTGGACGTCAAGGCGCGCCTGACCTGACGTCGTCGCGGGCTGCTCGCCTCGGCTCGCGCGCGAACCGTCCTACAACGGCCCGCCGAACCAGTCCTCGATGAGGGCACGGGCGATCGACGCGCGTCCCGGTGGGATGACCTCCCCGCTCGCGACCGCCGTGGCAAGCTCGTCACGCGTGAACCAGCGCGCGTCGCCGAGCTCGACCCCGTCGACCACGATGTCCGAGGTCAGCGCCACAGCGCGGAAGCCCAGCATGAGCGATGCCGGGAACGGCCACGGCTGGCTTCCGCGGTAGGCCACGTCGCCGACGACGACGCCCGTCTCCTCGAGCACCTCGCGCCGGACGGCGTGCTCCAGCGACTCCCCCGACTCGACGAAGCCGGCCAGGGTCGACCAGCGGCCCGGCGCCCACTGGGCGGCATGGCCCAACAGGATCCGGTCGGCGTCGTCGACCACCGCCATGATCACCGCAGGGTCGGTGCGCGGATAGTGCTCCGAGCCGTCCACGACGCACACCCGGATCCACCCGGCCTGCCGCACACGCGTGGCGGCACCGCACCGGGGGCAGCGGACGTGCCGGTCGTGCCACGCGTCGAGCGCCACCGCGGTCGTGGCAAGCCCTGCCTCGGCGCCGTCGAGCGTCGCACCGAGCACTCGCAACGAGGCCCACCCAACCGGCTCCGCCGCCGCACGACCGTGCACGAGGACGTCCGACGGCTCACCCGCGAGCGGCAGCGGCTCCGGCTCAGGCACCCGACGCGCCAGGTAGGTGGCTCCCTGAGGGTCCTCTCCGAGCAGCAGCCAGTCCGCTTCCGGCTCCGACTCGTCCGCGTGCGGCAGGTCGGCCACCTCGGCGGCCGACCGGAACGCGATCGACCCCTCGGGCGTCGCGCCGACCGACCCGCCTCTCACCAGGACGATGCGCGTCGACGACGCACGAAGCGCGTTCTCGACGACGTCAGGATCTGCACGGCGGTGGGCGGCACGGTCGACATCGGCACGGGACAGGGGCAAGTCGTCGGACGGGATCACTCGCGCCACGCTACGGCGTCCGGCACCAGGCCGAGGTGGTGCACGAACCGTCGGACGGGATCACTCGCGCCACGCTACGGCGTCCGGCACCAGGCCGAGGTGGTGCACGAACCGTCGGACGGGATCACTCGCGCCACGCTACGGCGTCCGGCACCAGGCCGAGGTCGTGCGGCCGACGTAGAGGATCACGACGTCACGCTCGGCGTGCGTGCATCGCTCGCAAGTCGTGCTCCGACCGGCAAGGTGACGATTCGGACGCAGACACGCCGCGCGGCTCCGCGGGATGCACGGAGCGACGCTCCTATCCTTGCGGGGTGGTCCGCTCCCCCCTCGCCCTGGCCGCACTGGCAACCGTTGCCGTGCCGGGCCTTGACGCGTTCGACGTCCGCCGACCTCTTCGACCCGGCACCGACTACGACACGGCGGTCGTCATCGACTCCACCCGGCAGCGCTGGGTCGTTCGCGCGCCGCAGCACGCCGCCGCAGGCGCCGCACTCGAGGCGGAGGCCGTCCTGCTCGGGCAGCTGGGCCCCGCGGCAGATGCCGGTCACCTGCCCTTCGCGGTTCCGGTTCCCGCAGGATTCGCCCACCTGACCGAGGGTGGACGAGCCACGGTGCACCTCGAGATCCCCGGTCGTCCGCTGGAGCTCGAGCAGCTGCACCCCGGTCCTGGCCTCGCTGCGTCGCTCGGCCGTGCGCTCGCCGCACTGCACGAGCTCCCGACGAGCATCGTCGAGAACGCTGGTCTTCCCGTGTACGACCCGTCCGCGTACCGGCAGCGCCGGCAGGCCGAGGTCGACGAGGCTGCACGCACAGGAAAGGTCCCGCCCGCGCTCCTGCGCCGATGGGAGGCCCGCCTCGAGGACGTCGCCCTGTGGCGGTTCCGGCCCACGGTCGTGCACGGTGATCTCAGCGCCGAGCGCGTCATCGTCGTCGGTGATGCGGTGTCGGGGATCCTGCACTGGGGGGACGCCTGCGTGGCAGACCCCGCCGACGACCTCGCGTGGCTGCTCGTCGCAGCCCCGAGCGACGCCGCCGACTCCATCATGGAGGCGTACCAGCTCCGTCGGACCGAGCTCATCGACCCGCACCTGGTGGACCGGGCGCTGCTCGCGGGTGAGCTCGCACTGGCCCGCTGGCTGCTCTACGGCGTGCGGACCAACGACGTCGAGATCATCGACGACGCTGTCGCGATGCTGGTCGACCTCGATGACAGCACGCGGGCTCTCGACGAGGTCGGGGCCGAACGCCAGATGGCGTGACCGTCGTGCGCATGCACCCGTTACGCACGCACGGCTGACGCAGTCCGTCCGAGGACGGCTGCTGTCAGCAGCAGTCCGTCCGAGGTCGGCTGCCGTCAGCGGTCAGCCGCGGACTCGCCCACGAGGTCGCCCAGGTCGAGCGTCGGCTCCTGCACGTCGCGACGGGGCTTGCGTCCAGCCCAGCCGGACTGCGTCCGCGCGGTGCTGTTGTCCCGACGATCGGCGCGATTGGTGCCCGCTCGTGCGGTGCGGTCGGCTCGACCGGGGAGGGAGACGTCGCGGGTGGTTGCTCCACGCAGCAGCGCGGTGATCTCGGACTCGTCGAGCAGGCGCTCCGGGTAGACGGTCGTCGCCGAGCCGACGTAGCAGAAGGCGGCGCGAACGCGATCGAGCGGGATGCCCGTCCACCGCGACCACGCCAGCCGGTACACGGCTAGCTGCACCTCACGTGCGGCACGGCTCGCCGCATCCTTGGGTGGACTCCCCGTCTTCCAGTCGACGACGACCACACCGTCAGACCGGTCTGCCTCCGGATCCACGAAGACTGCGTCGATCCGCGAGCGCACCACGTATCCGTCGATCGGAGTCTCGACGTCGACCTCGATCGCGATCGGCGACCGGTGCGCCCACTCGGAGGTCTGGAAGGCCTCCTGCAGCGCCTGCACGTCCAGGTCCGTCGCCGCCGTGTCGTCGTCGGCGCCCGGCAGCGCGTCGACGTCCACCAGGGACGCAGCGCCGTACCAGCTCTCCACCCAGGCGTGGAACCGGGTGCCGCGCCGCGCCTGCGGGGACGGCTCGGCCGGGACGGGGCGGCGCAGGTGTCGAGCGAACTCCACGGGATCGCTCTCCAGTCGGACGAGCGCCGACGCGGACAGGTGCGAGGGCAGCTCGACCGAGCCCGCGGGCGTCCGGACGCGCTCCTGCTCTGCCAGGAGCCGGGACGCCAGCAGGTCCCACGGGTGCGTGCCCGGTATCGCGTCGGTGTGCGCGGGCGCCTGGATCGCCGTCCGCACCCAGTGCGCGGCCTGCTCGACGTGTGCGCGTCGCGTCGACCCCCCGTCGGTCGCGAAAGGGTCCGACGGCCAGGTCGCCGACAGGACGAGCGCGGCACGGGGGTTCTCCTCACCGTCGACCGGTGCGGGGTCCCATGCATCGAGCTCGACCATCCCTGCTTCCGCGAGCTCGTTCAGGAACGTCGAGACCTTTCGCGCGCGGGATCCTTCGCCCCACCATGCCGCGGTCAGGAACAGGTCCGTCCTGGCGCGGGTCAGGGCGACGTAGGCCAGCCGGCGCTCCTCGGCCACCTGGTGGTCCCCGGCGCGGAGCACGAAGTCCTTCCGACGCTCCTCGAGCTCCTTGGGGTCCGCCGCGCCCGCGTAGGCGAGGTCGGGGAGGTCGTGCCGGTCACCGCGCAGCGGGTAGGGCAGTGAGCCGAGCCCGGTCAGCCAGGCCGAGTCCTTCGGCCCGTCCTTGCCCTGCGTCGCGGTGGCGGGCAGACCACCGTCCACCAGACCGGCGACCGCGACCACATCCCACTCCAGCCCCTTCGCCGCGTGCACCGTGATGAGCTGGACCGCATCGGGGTCGGGCTCCGAGACCGGCATGTCGAGCCCGTGCTCCTTGGCGTCGGCCGCCTCCAGCCAGGCGAGGAAACCGCCCAGGGTGGGATGGTCCGCGGACCGTGCGAACTCTGCGGCGACGTCGCGGAACGCGTCGAGCTGGGCTCGCGCTCGGCCCGGTGGGGTGCCGGCGCGGGCGGCGACCTCGATGTCCAGCCCGAGCAGGCGTTCCGCCTCCGCGACCAGCTCGGGCACCGACAGGTACGTGTGCGAGCGCACGACCCTGAGCAGCCCGGCGAGCTCGACGAGCCGCGCCCGCCCTGTGGCGCTCAGGGTCCGACCGCTGCGGCTCGTCCAGCCGGACTCCGGCAGCTCGCCGATCGCGTCGAGCGCGTCCACGATGCTGCGCTCGTCCACGGCGTCCGCCTCGACGACCACGGCCTCACCCTGAGGCGACTCGACGTCGCTGACCGGCTGCGCCGCCGCCGCACTGTCGGACCGCCCGGACCGCTGCCGCGCCGAACCTGTGTACCGCGCGGCAAGCTCCCCGGCCCACGCAGCCAGGGCGTGCAGGTCAGCCGCACCAAGGGCGGTCCTGGCTCCCGTGAGCAGGCGCATGAGCGCGTCACCCCGAGAGGGGTCGTGCGCCGCCTGCAGCACCGCGACCAGGTCCACCACCTCGGGCGCGGACAGGAGGCCGCCGAGCCCGACGACCTCGACCGGCAGACCGCGGGACCGCAGCGCACGCCGCAGAGGTTCGAACTGCGAGCGCTTCCGGCACAGCACCGCCGCGCTGACCCGTCCCGAGCCGCCGACGGAGGGCTTCCACCGCTCCGCGACGAACGCCGCGACCGCGGTCGCCTCGTCCTCGATGGTCGCGGCCACGTACCCGTGCACGCGCCCCTCGCCGGCACCGGGGCGTGCGGAGAGCACCGGGACCTCGACCCTCGTGGCAGCCGCGCGAAGTGGGCCGGCGACGAGGTTGGCGGCCTCGAGGATGCGTGAGTCGTTGCGCCAGGAGGTCGACAGCTGGTGCACGTCCGCTCGTGTCCGGCTCCCGTCCGGGTGGACCTGCGGGAACTGCGCAGGGAAGCCCTCGAGCCCGCCGGCGCTGGCGCCGCGCCAGCCGTAGATCGACTGGTGCGGGTCGCCGACGGCGGTCACCGGGTGACCGTCGGCGAAGAGGGCACCGAGCAGCGTCAGCTGGGCGTAGGACGTGTCCTGGTACTCGTCGAGAAGCACGACCCGGAACCGCGTCCGCTCCCCCGCGCCGACCTCCGGCACGTCGAGCGCGAGCCGTGCCGCGAGCGCGACCTGGTCCCCGAAGTCGATCGCGTCGGAGGCACGCTTGCGTCGCCGGTACTCGGCGACGAGGTCCAGCACGCGGACGCGTTCGCCCAGCGACCTGACCAGCCTCTTGACCTCGGCGTACGGCTCTCTCGGTGGCGTGCCCGCGGGAGTCGCCAGCAGCGCGTCGATGATGTCCTCGATCGCGGCGCGCGCAGCGGACGGGTCGAGAAGGTGCTCGTCGAGCGCACCGGAGAGAGTCAGCACGGCCTCGGTCACGGTCGACGTCGCCGCGTCCGTGTCGAGGTCGTCGCTCCACGCCTCGACCACGTCGCTGGCCAGCTGCCACTGGGCGGCCTCACCGAGAAGGCGTGCGGACGGGTCGAGGCCCAGCCGCAGGGCGTGGTCGGCGACGAGTGAGGCCGCATAGGAGTTGTAGGTCGAGATCGTCGGCCGCGCGAGGCCCACGAGAGCGTCGGCCGCGCCGGCTGAGGCCCCGTCCGCGAGCACGACGCCCTGGACAGCGGCTGCGCGAGCGAGCGTGCGCAGGCGCTTGCGCACCCGCTCCGCGAGCTCGCCGGCCGCCTTGCGGGTGAACGTCAGGCCGAGCACCTGGTCGGGCTGCACGACGCCGTTGGCCAGAAGCCAGACCACTCGGGCCGCCATCGTCTCGGTCTTGCCGGACCCCGCACCGGCGACCACGAGGGACGGGGTCAGCGGAGCCTCGATGATGCGGCGCTGCTCGTCGGTCGGGGCGGGCTGTCCGACGAGCTCGGCGATCCGCGAGGCCGACAGCAGCGGGGGCGCTCCGACCGGAGCCATCCGGTCCGTGATCGAGCTGGTCATGCGACCACCTGTCCACCTTCGCCGCGCACCGGGCAGGAGCGTCGGACGGGGCACCTGTCGCAGAGGTCGTTCGTGGTCGCCTCGAACGTGGACGCTGCCATCTTGTCCGCTACCTGGTCGACGAGCACCCGTGCCCAGCTGGGCTCGTCGTCCTCGGGTCCGAGCGGCGGCTGCGCACGCGTGGTGGCCGACACGCCTGTCCCGAGGAAGACGAGCTGCGCTCCGGCGCTCGTCGCACCAGCGGGCAGGTCCGCGAACGAGCCGGCGTCGACCGCGAGCTGGTAGGCACCGAGCTGCGGGTTCTCGGCCGCCTTGGCCACGCTCGGCGGGCTGGCACCCGTCTTGAGGTCGACCACACGCACGGTGCCGTCCTGCGCCTGCTCGATGCGGTCGACGCTGCCACGTAGCGACGCACGGTCCGTCTCGAGCGAGAACGCCCCCTCCACCAGCAGCGGCGCCCCGGCGGAGCTCAGGTAGCCGGCCAGCCGGTGCACCATCGCGTCCGCTCGCCGTCGCGTCGCCATCGCGGGCCATCCCGTCCCCAGCCCGAGCTCGCCCCACCGGCGATCGAGCGCCTCCGACAGCTCGGCCTCGGTCCCCTGCGGGTGCTCCTGCGCGATCGCGTGCAGGAGGGTGCCGAGGTTCTGGCCGCCGCTCGCCGAGGCGGTGCCGCCGGCAGACTCGAGCGCCCAGCGCAGGGCGCAGCGCTGTGCGGTCTCCACCTTCGAGGGCGACACCGGCACCCGCTCGTCGGCCGCCCACAGGGGCGAGTCGCTCGACGGCGCTGCCAGGCCGAGCCACGCCTCCGGGTCGGCACCGGCGACGCCGGCCGCGGCGAGCCGTGCCAGCGTCCGCACCGCGGCCGGGTCGGGCTCGACGCCGTCCAGCGTCGACTGCTCGAGGTGGGCGCGCAGCTGGGCGACGAGCCCACGCAGGTCGAGCGGGGAGGGCGCACTGGTCCGACGCGGGTCGACGTCGTCCTCGTTGGGCTCCACGAGCTCGATGAACAAGGACGGCTGGTGGTCGACGTCCTCGACGGCCGTGACGACGAGGGACGTCCTGGCGCGCGAGCACGCGACCGCGAACGTCCGCAGCTCGTCGGCGAGCACGGCCTGGCGGGCCTCGGCAGCCTCTCGCCCGGGGTCCGAGAAGGTACCGGCACGCCCGGACACGATGTCCACCAACGTCTGCGAACCCAGCAGCGAGTCGCGCAGGCGCAGGTCGGGCCAGGTGCCGTCCTGCACCCCGGCGACGACGACGACCTCCCACTCGCGTCCGGCCGCCCCGGCCGGAGTGAGGACCTGGACGGCCGCTCGTCGCGCCCGAGCGGCCAGCGAGTCGGACGGCAGGTCCTGCGCCTGCAACCAGTCGACGAACGCGGCGGGCGTCGAGCGTGGCATCCGGTCGACGAACGTCTCTGCGGCACGGAAGAGTGCGAGCACCGCGTCGAGGTCTCGGTCGGCCCGCTCGCCGGCGGCGCCCCCGGCGAGCGCTGACCTGCGCCACGTCTCTGCCTGCTCGGCGGCGTCCCACAGGGCCCACAGCACCGTCTGCGCGTCGGCGTCGGGACGCGCGACGGCCGCCCGGCCGGCGGCCAGGACACGTGCCAGTCGGACCACCGGCCGCGCCGCGAGGGGCAGCTCCTCCGGGGCCTGGCCGCTCAGCGCCTCGACGAGGAGCACGTCGCTCGCACGTCCGCCGCCGGCGGCGAGCTCGTGGGCGCGCAGCGCACGGCGCACGCGCCTCAGCCCCACGGCGTCCAGGCCCCCGAGCGGCGAGCACACGAGCCGGGCGGCGCTGCTGGCATCGAGCGGCACGGCGCCCACGCACACCCGCATGGCGTCGAGCAGAGGTGCGACAGCAGGCTCATCGCGCAACGGCACGTCGCTGCCCAGCACGCTGACCGGCACCGCGGCGCCCGCGAGCGCGCGCCGCAGGGCCGTGACCTGCGCACCGGTCGGCGCGATGACCGCCAGGTCGGCCCACGGAACGCCCTGCTCGATGTGTGCGGTGCGCAGCGTGTGGGCGATGTACGCAGCCTCCTGCGCGGTGCTCGGCAGGAGCGCCACGCGCGCTCCCGTGCCGCCCTGTCCGGCAGCGGTCGCAAGCCGGTGGCGAACGACGCCGACGGTGCCGATGCGCTCGGTGACCCGCTCGACCACCTGCCGTATGGCGTCGTCGTGGCGCCACACCGTCGAGAGTGTCGTCGTGCGCGCCCCGAGCTCGCCCGGACCTGTTCCCGTGACGACGGCGCGGCCCACGAGCGACGGCGCGGCGCCCCGGAAGGTCTGCACCGCGGCGTCGGGATCTCCCAGGAGGACGACTCGGGCGTCGTCGTCGGCGAGCGCGCGCACGAACCGTGCCGTGGCTGACGTGCTCTCCTGGTGGTCGTCCACCACGACGAGGCTCCAGCGAGGGCGGACGCCACCGGGGACCTCGTCCTCCCAGGCCAGGAGCGCTTGTGCCGCCTCGTCCACGACCACAGCGGGGTCGAGGCGCGCCCCGAGGTCCGGCGTGCCCGTGCGCAGCTCGACGACGTCCAGGTACTCCTCGTACAGACGCGCTGCGCTGACCCAGGCCGGCCGGCCGTACACCTGCCCGAGCTGCGCGAGGTCCGCCGGACGCACACCACGCTCGGCCGCCCGCATGAGCAGGTCGCGCAGCTCGTCCCGGAAGGGGCGCAGCTTCAGGACGTCCGGCCGGACCTCGGCGGGCCAGGCCAGCGGGACGCCCTCACCGGCCGCGTGCCCCGCCAGCAGCTCGCCCAGCATCAGGTCCTGCTCGGCCCCGGAGACGAGCGTGGGCGGCGGGTCGCCGAGGAGCGTCGCGCGTGCGCGCAGGACGGAGAACGCCGCGGCCGCCGCCGTCTGCACGAGCGGCCGCCCCGAGGTTGCCCGCAGGCGGGCCGAGAGCCGGTCGCGGAGGTCCGCCGCGGCGCGGCGGCTTGCGGCGATGACCAGCACCCCGTGCGGGTCCAGACCGGCGTCCACGGCCGCGACGACCGACTCGATCGCGACCGTCGTCTTGCCCGTCCCAGGGGCTCCGAGAACGAGGAGAGCCGGATCCGTGCCACGCGCGACGGCTGCGACCGCAGCGGCCTGGTCGGGGTCCAGCTGGACCAGCGACCCGGGGCCGGAGGACGGGACGTCTGCGAACGCCGGGCGCACGAGGCGCAGGGAGGGCGTCGCGGTGGTCACGCAGACGAGTCCATCACGGCCCACTGACAGGGTCGCGCACGACCCGCCACCGGCGCTCGATCGGGTCGGCGCCAGTCGCACGACCCGCGTCTACGGGAACGGCCAGGGATTCGGCTGGCAGGGTGCGGCCTTGTACGACTGCTGCTGCATGACGGCGGCGACCTGCCCCGCTCCGGCGCACTTCTCGTGCCCGTGCCCGAGGAGGTGCCCGACCTCGTGGTTCACGAGGTACTGCCGGTACGCGGTCTTGTCGTTGGCGTACTCGGACGTCGCGTGGACCCACCGTCGCAGGTTGAGCACGGCACGGCCCCCGCGTCCGCACGAGACCTCACCGCCGGTCTCCAGCGGCGCGCACAGCTCGTCGACCGTCTGGGGCGACGCGAGCACCACACGGAGCTCCGCGTCGCCGTCGGTGCGGGCGAACGACATCGAGCCGTCCCCGCCCCAGCTGCGGGGATCGTTGAGCGTGGCCATCACGGTCGCGGCGAACGCTGCTCCGTCCACCGCGAGCCCGTGCTCGACCTCGACACGGACGGTCCGCACGGGTCCCGTTCCCGGTCCGGGGTCGCTTCCGGGGACGACGACGAACGTGCCTCCGGCGACCTCGGGCACGTCGGGTGACAACAAGCCCGACTCGACGTCTGCGGCGGTCAGACCCGCAGGCAGGGCCATGACGCTCGGCGCCGGCTCCACGACATCGGCCGCCGTGGGCGGGGCGACGATCACGTCCGGCTCGTCGAACGGTCGGTTCGCGGAGGACCGGCTCTGCCGGGAGGTCCGGTCGATGGCGGACTCGTCCGCGCCGCCCGCGCCCGCCACGTCGGACGCGCTGACCGCCTGTCCGGCGGATCCCCCGAACAGGCCCGCCGTGCGTGGGTTCGTGGCCGCCGCGAACGCGCTGCCCATCCCGGCGACGAGCCCGAGGGTCACGGCCAGGGCCAGCGGTCCGCGCCGCCGCTGGGCTGCACGACGGCGCCGCGCACGGCGACTCCTGTGCACGGTCTCATCGGCGTTCCGGCTTGCGCCGCTCCTCGTCACGTCACACATCGTCGCATCGTTGACACATGGCGTCGCTACCATCGCGGGATGACGGCCGGGACTGACGACTCCACCCCTCGCCCGCGCAGCCCGCGGATGGCGCGCGACGAGCGGCGCGCGCAGGTGCTCCGCATCGCCCAGGAGCTGTTCTCCACCGAGGGCTTCCACCACGTCTCCATGGACGACATCGCGGAGCGCGCACAGGTGAGCAAGCCGGTTCTGTACCGGCACTTCCCGTCCAAGCTCGACCTGTACCTCGCGGTCGTCGACCTGCGCGGTACCGACCTGCTCGTCGCGGTCGACGCGGCGGTGGCGGGCATCGAGCAGGGACCTGTCCGGCGGGGCGACGGGCGCGACGTCATCGCGGCGATCGTGAAGGCGTACGTGATGTTCGTCGACGGCGCAGGAGAGGCGTCGGTGCTGCTCTTCGAGTCCGACGTCACGCACGACGCCGACGTGCGCGCCCGCGTCGAGCACGCGTCCTCGCAGGCGGCGCTGCGGATCACGACGGTGTTGTCCGAGGTCACGGCCCTGTCGCTCGAGGACGCCGGCCTTCTCGCGGTCTCGCTGATCTCGATGGCGCAGGGTGCGGCGACGCACCGGCTGCGCAAGCCGGACGACGTGGCGCCCGCACGCACCGTCGAGCTGGTCACGCAGCTGGCCTGGGGAGGGGTCTCGGCGCTCATCCGGCCCGACTTCCTCTACGAGGACGCCTAGGATCGGACGATGTGCCCCGGCAGACCGCCGGTCTGGCGTGGACAAAGCTTGAGTACCGACAGTTCGAGAAGGACGGTAGAGATGACGGTGGAGATCACCATCGGCGTGCAGAACTCGCCCCGCGAGATCAGCCTGGAGTCGGACCAGACGCCCGACGAGATCGGTGCCGCCGTCGCGGCCGCTCTCAGCGGTCGGCCGACGCTCGAGCTCACCGACGTCCGCGGTCGCCGGGTCATCGTGCCGGTCGCGAGCCTCGGCTACGTCGAGATCGGCTCGGAGACCAAGGGACGCGTCGGCTTCGGCAACATCTGACGGTCCCGGTTCTCGGCACCGCACGCACGCCACGAACAACGAGCCCCGGACGGCGACGTCCGGGGCTCGTGCGCGTTCGTGGGTCGTCGCGCAGGACGGGTCAGGCGGTCAGCCCGAGCCGCGCCATGCGTCGGGTGTGCTGAGCGGTGAGCTCCCCGAACAGCTTGGTCGGCGAACCGTCCGCAGGGACGTCGTCGGCCGATGCCCGGCTGGACCCCAGCGCGACGAGCCGCACGAGAGCCGGTCGCTGCACGAGGAGTCGCTGCACCACCCCGAGCGCCTCGCCCACGAGCCGGCGACCCCACAGGGCGAGGCGCGCCGTGAGGACGCCGTCTGCGGACCCGGCGGCGTCGAGCTCCGCGACGGCCAGCTCGGCGTGCGAGGCGTCGTCGAGGACCTCCAGGACGATCACGCGCGACTCCTCGTCGAGACCCTCGGCGGCGAGCCGGCAGAAGTCGTCCGCGACGCCGTACCCGACGTACGACTTGAGCAGCCGCTCCCACCAGGTGCTGGGTGGCGTGCGGGCGTCGAAGTCGTCGAGCACATGGTCGTACTGCCGCACGGCCTCCACGGGGTCGCCGCCGATGTCGGCGATCCGGGCAAGGATCCGGTCGCGGCGGCCGACCGCGCCCACGGCGAACCGGCTCAGCTCGAGGCGCTGCTCGATGGTCGGAGCGAGGGCGGCGTCCGCCGCGAGGCGCCCGAACGCGACGTGCTCGAGCTGCGCGACGAGCCCGAGGAGCTCGACCGCGTCGGCGAGCTCCAGGGCGCTGTTCCTGTCGCCGTGACCGACGGCTCGTCCGGCACTCTCAGGTCGCGAAGGGATCGTGGTCATCCGAGGATCGTAGTCCGGTCCTCGCAGGCTGGTGCGGGCGTGCGGCGGGTCCGGGACGTGACAGCACATGTGTCGGATAGACTGGTGCGGTAATTCGGTTGCCCGGTCGTCTCGTTCACAAGAGTTCTGACCCACCTCGCTCAGCCCCGGCCCGTCCGGAAGACGCTCGCGAGTCGCCTTTCACGATCGGCTGCCGGCCACATCGCGTGGTGCGCTCCGCTGTCGCCCGGGAACGATCCGACGAGACTCCGACTCCAGCTGTCGGCCCGTCGTGAACCCGGACTGCGCGCGGGTCACCACCCTTCGCAGTGAAGAGCCTTTGGTGACGACGACCGACATCAACCCGACCGCGCCCGACGACACGCCCGACCAGATCTCCGCTCTTGCAG
This sequence comes from Cellulomonas sp. URHE0023, assembly GCF_000688475.1. GTDB lineage: Bacteria > Actinomycetota > Actinomycetes > Actinomycetales > Cellulomonadaceae > Cellulomonas. The sequence goes on from NZ_JIAN01000005.1 coordinate 165,669, forward strand.
CGCCGATGTCCCGCCCGCTCAAGAACACCTGGTCCTCGGTGCAGGCCGTCGAGGCCTCGTTCGCCGACTTCGACGTGCGCCCCGAGATCGTGCAGGCGCTCGCCGACGCCGGGATCACGCACCCGTTCCCGATCCAGGCGATGACCCTGCCGGTCGCACTGTCCGGCCACGACATCATCGGCCAGGCGAAGACCGGTACCGGCAAGACCCTCGGCTTCGGTGTCCCGATGCTGCACCGCGTGATCGCCCCCGGGGAGGAGGGCTACGACCAGCTGCCCGAGCCCGGCAAGCCGCAGGCGCTCGTCGTCGTGCCCACCCGTGAGCTCGCGGTCCAGGTGGCCGGCGACCTCGCCACGATGAGCGCACGTCGCTCGGTCCGCGTGCTGCAGGTCTACGGCGGGCGTGCCTACGAGCCGCAGATCGCCGCGCTGAACAGCGGTGTCGACGTGGTCGTCGGGACGCCGGGTCGCATGATCGACCTGCTCAAGCAGCGCCACCTGGACCTGTCCCGCGTCAAGGCGGTCGTGCTCGACGAGGCCGACGAGATGCTGGACCTGGGCTTCCTGCCCGACGTCGAGACCCTGCTGAGCGCGACGCCGGCCACCCGCCACACCATGCTCTTCTCGGCGACCATGCCGGGGGCCGTCGTCGCGATGGCCCGCCGCTACATGACGCAGCCGACGCACATCCGTGCGGCCGACCCGGACGATGACGGCCAGACCGTCAAGAACATCAAGCAGGTCGTCTACCGCGCGCACGCGCTGGACAAGGTCGAGCTGCTCGCGCGCATCCTGCAGTCGCGTGACCGGGGCCTGACCATCGTGTTCGCCCGCACCAAGCGCACCGCCGCCAAGGTTGCCGACGACCTCGCCGAGCGTGGCTTCGCCGCCGGTGCGCTGCACGGCGACCTCGGCCAGGGGGCCCGCGAGCAGGCGCTGCGCGCGTTCCGCCACGGCAAGGTCGACGTGCTCGTCGCCACCGACGTGGCCGCCCGCGGCATCGACGTGGAGGCCGTCACGCACGTCATCAACTACCAGTGCCCCGAGGACGAGAAGACCTACCTGCACCGCACGGGCCGCACCGGCCGCGCGGGCGCCAAGGGCACCGCGGTCACGTTCGTCGACTGGGACGACATCCCCCGCTGGGGCTTGATCGACAAGGCGCTCGGCCTGGGCATCCCCGAGCCGATCGAGACGTACTCGAGCTCGGCGCACCTGTTCACCGACCTCGACATCCCCGAGGGCACCAAGGGGCGCCTCCCCAAGGCGCAGCAGACCCGCGAGGGCCTCGGTGCCGAGAAGCTCGAGGACCTCGGCGAGACCGGGAAGCGTGGCGGCGGGGCTCGTCCCGACCAGCAGCGCACGGGCGGCTCGCGCGCCGGCTCGGCCCCGCGCAGCGGCGCACCCCGCTCCGAGGGTCCCGCAGGCGGCGACGGCGAGGCCCACGAGGGTCGGAGCCGCCGTCGCGGTGGTCGCGGTCGGGGCCGTGGCGAGGGCGACGAGGGCACGACGACGTCCAGTGCGGCACCCGACGGCGCCGCGGGCCCGTCGACGGAGAACATCACCGGTGAGGCCGGTCCGAGCACCGGCACGCGACGCAGCCGGAACCGCCGGCGCACGCGCAGCGGTGCCAGCGGGAGCGCGAGCACCGAGAGCGCACCGGTCCCCTCGACGGACGCCTGACACCAGCACCACGAACGGGCACGCACTCCTGCGCGGAGTGCGTGCCCGTTCGTCGTCCGGAGGTGCGGGAGCTACGCGGCCTTGATGAACGCCTCGACGGCGTTCGCGATCAGCTGGACCGCGATCGCGGCGAGCAGCAGACCGGCGATCCGGGTGACGAGGATGGTGCCGCCGTCTCCGAGCACGCGGTGGATGACGTTCGCGAACCGCATCGCGAGGTACAGGCACACGTGCACGGCGAGGACGCCGAGCGCGATCGCCACCCAGTCGGCCGCGGTCTGGTCGGACTGCTGCACGAACACCATGGTCGCGACGATCGCTCCCGGGCCGGCCAGCAGCGGGGTCCCGAGCGGGACGAGCGCGACGTTGACCTTCCCGTCGCCGGCGGGCTGCGGCTGCTCCATCTTGCCGGTCAACAGCTCCATGGCGACGACCAGGAGGAGCAGCCCGCCGGACGCCTGCAGGGCAGGGAGTGTGATGTGCAGGTAGTCGAGCAGCTTCTGCCCGAACAGCGCGAACGCGACGATCACGCCGAGCGCGACGAGCACGGCCTGCCGGGCGGCGCGGTTGCGCTGCTGCCGGGTCATCGCCGCCGTCAGGCCGAGGAAGATCGGGACGGTTCCGGGCGGGTCCATGATCACGAAGAGCGTGATGAAGACGGACCCGAAAAGCTGCCAGTCGATCACGGCGCTCACGGGCGCACGACCTTCGTGGTGCCCTGGTCCTCGATCTCTGCGAGCACCTCCGGACCGGTCAGGTTCTCGCCCAGGCGGTTGGCCTTGCCGGACCCGTGGTAGTCGCTCGACCCGGTCACGAACAGCCCCAGCCGCTGCGCGATCGCGGTCAGGCGGGTGCGCTGTGCGGGGCTGTGGTCGCGGTGGTCCACCTCCAGCCCCGCGAGACCTGCCTCTGCGAGGGCGTCGAAGACGTCGTCCGGCACGATCTCGCCGCGGGCGTCGGCGCCCGGGTGCGCGAAGACGGGCACCCCGCCCGCTGCTCGGATCGCGCGCACGGCGTCGACGCCCGCAGGGGCGTAGTGCGGCACGTGGTACGGGCCGTCGGCTCGCAGCAGCCGCGCGAAGGCGGCGTCGCGGTCAGGGACGACTCCGCGCTCGACCAGCGCGTCCGCGATGTGCGGGCGCCCGAGCACGACCGCGTCGCGGGACTGCGCGACGACGTCGTCCCAGGTGATGGGGTAGTCCTGCGCGAGCAGCTCCACGATCGACCTGGCCCTGCCCACGCGTGCCTCGGCCGTCCTGTCGAGCTCGTGGGTGAGTGCCAGGGCGGTCGGGTCCTGCAGGTAGGACAGCAGGTGGATGCTGATGCCGTGCGCGCGCGCCGAGACCTCGGTCCCGAGCACGAGGTCGATCCCGTGCCGCCGTGCCGAGTCGGTGGCCTCGACCCAGCCCGCGGTCGTGTCGTGGTCGGTGAGGGCCACCACGTCGAGTCCCGCCGCGGCGGCGGCAGCGACGACGTCACCGGGCACCTCGGTGCCGTCGGACGCGGTGGAGTGGGTGTGGAGGTCGATACGCACGGGCCCCACGGTATCGGTGCGGCCAGGGTGGGAAGATGTGGCCCATGAACGCGGAGAGCACGGCCGAGCAGCCCCTGGCGGATCGCGGATCCAACCGGTCTCAGCGACCGTCGTCCGCCGAGTTCCTGCGCTTCATCACCTCGGGGTGGGGAGGGCGGCCCGAGTCGACCGTGACGCGTGGCCCGGCTGCCGACGCGACCGCCCGCCGCCGCTCCGAGATCTCGGGCCGGTTCCCCGGCGAGCGTCTGGTGGTCCCGGCCGGCACGTTCAAGGTGCGCTCCAACGACACCGACTACCGGTTCCGGCCGCACTCCGCCTTCGCGCACCTGACAGGGCTGGGCGCCGAGCAGGAGCCGGACGCTGTGCTCGTGCTGCATCCGGTGGAGGACGGCTCCGGTGACGACGGCAGCGGGCACGAGGCCGTCCTGTACATCCGGCCGCTCGCGGGACGGGACACCGAGGAGTTCTTCTCCGACAGCAGGTACGGCGAGTTCTGGGTGGGCGCGCGCCCGACGCTCGAGGAGATCGAGACCTTGACCGGGGTGCGGACCGCTCACATCGACGACCTGCGCGACGCTCTGGCCAAGGACGTCGGCGAGGACGGTGTGCAGCTGCGGATCGTGCCCGACGTCGACGAGGCGATCGAGGCGGTCGTCGAGGACATCCGTGCCGCCGAGCAGGCCGGCGCCCGCGACGAGGTGCTCGCCGAGGCGCTCTCCGAGCTGCGACTGGTCAAGGACGCTCACGAGGTCGAGCAGATGCGGCGCGCGGTCGCGACGACGATCGAGGGCTTCGAGAAGATCGTCCGTGCGCTGCCGGACGCGATCGCGCATCAGCGCGGCGAGCGCGTCATCGAGGGGACGTTCGTGGGTCACGCGCGCCAGGAGGGCAACGCGGTCGGCTACGAGACCATCGCCGCCGCCGGCGAGCACGCCACGACCCTGCACTGGATCGACAACGACGGCCATGTCCGTGAGGGCGAGCTGGTGCTGGTCGATGCCGGCGTCGAGATCGACTCGCTGTACACCGCGGACATCACACGGACCCTGCCGGTCGACGGCACGTTCACCGAGGTGCAGCGGCGCGTCTACCAGGCGGTGCTCGACGCCGCCGACGCCGCGTTCGCTGCCGCAGTGCCCGGCGCCAGGTTCCGCGACGTGCACGCTGCCGCCATGAAGGTGATCGCCGAACGCCTGTCCGAGTGGGGCCTGCTGCCGGTGTCCGCGCAGGAGTCGCTCCTGCCGGAGAACCAGCACCACCGTCGCTGGATGGTGCACGGGACCAGCCATCACCTCGGGCTCGACGTGCACGACTGCGCGCAGGCCCGGGCCGAGCTCTACCTCGACGGCGTGCTCGAGCCCGGCATGGTGTTCACCATCGAGCCGGGTCTCTACTTCAAGTCCGACGACCTGCTGGTCCCGCAGGAGTACCGCGGCATCGGGGTACGTATCGAGGACGACGTGCTCGTCACGGCGCACGGCAACGAGAACCTCTCGGCCGCGTTGCCGCGGGAGCCTGCGGCGGTCGAGGCCTGGATGAAGAAGCTCCGCAACGGTTAGTCGAACTCGCCCGGCCTCGTACGTCACCCCTGCATCGAGACGATCCTCGTCCCGCACGCACCAGGAGGCGCACGATGGAAGGTCAGCTGGCACCGCTGTTCTCGAGGCGCACCGTGCTGCGCGAGAGCCGCAGCGCATACCCGGACGCACCGCGGCTGGAGCCGAGACGCAGCCGCAGCGAGCGCCGAGCCGCTCGAGTCAGGGTGCGGGCGGAGGCGCGGGCTGTTCGCTCGGCGGAGAAGGTGGTGCGCTCGGCGGCTCGGTCCGCTCCGGCGGCACGGAGGGTGCCTCCGCGGCAGGCGGCTGCGCTGCCGGCGGACCCGACGACGATGTGGTGGTGACCGGCCGCGCCGGCCAGCCGGACTGGACTCCCCCGATCTCCCGCAGCAGGTTGCGCGCCTTGTTCGCCTGCTCCGCGCGGCACAGGAGCGCGTACGACGACGCGACGATCTGGCTGGTCGAGGTGAAGTCGCGGCGTCGCCTCGTCAGGGAGTACGTGACGACCGAGAAGAGCATCCCGAAGGCACCACCGATGAGGATCGCGGAGAACATGGGGCTGCTCGACGCGTCGGTGGAGAACAACGTGAGCAGAAGGCCGACGAACAGCCCGAGCCACGCCCCGGTGAGGAAGCCGCCGAGCGCCGCACGGGGGTACGAGAGCCGTCCCGTGACCCGCTCGACCATCCGCAGGTCGGTGCCGACGATCGTGACCAGCTGAACCGGGAAGTCCTTGTCGGCAAGGTGCGCGACCGCGCGCTGGGCCTCGAGGTACGTGGCGTAGGCCGCGATCGTCTCGCCCTGCGGCTGCGTCGGGTTCCGGGGCGTCCGGGCCGAGCTGGAGAACGACATGCGGTCATCCTCCCCCGGCGGTCGTTCGGGCGACCACCCGGTCACGGTCGACGGGAGGCCCGGCGTCGGTCACGCCGGTTCAGGGACTCCGGTCTAGGCTGACCGGCGTGAGCAGCGTCGGGACCAGGGTTTTCGTCGCGCGCCTAGCCGGGACCAGCGTGTTCGACCCCCTCGGAGACCAGGTGGGACGTGTGCGCGACGTCGTCGTGCTGGTGCGCCCCAAGGGCGCGCCCCGAGCCGTCGGGCTGGTGGTCGAGGTCGGCAGCCGCCGACGCGTGTTCCTCCCGCTCACGCGCGTCACCTCCATCGACTCCGGCCAGGTCATCTCGACGGGCCTGGTGAACATGCGCCGGTTCGAGCAGCGTGCGTTCGAGACGCTGGCCGTGGGCGAGCTGCTGGACCGCACCGTCGAGCTCGTGGACGGCTCGGGAGTCGCGGACATCGAGGACGTCGCCATCGAGCTCCAGCGCAACGGCGACTGGGTGATCTCCAAGCTGTTCGTCCGTCGTCGGCCCGCCGGCCGGCCGGGCATCCTGCGCCGCCGCGGCGAGACCCTGCTGGTCTCGGTCGACGAGGTCACGGGCCTCGGGCAGGCGTCCGCCGCACAGGGCGCCGAGCTCATGCTCGCGCAGTACGAGGACCTCAAGCCCGCCGACCTGGCGGACGTCCTGCACGACCTCGGACTGACGCGGCGGCTCGAGGTGGCCAGCGCGCTGGACAACGAGCGGCTCGCCGACGTGCTCGAGGAGCTGCCCGAGGACGACCAGGTCGGGATCCTGCAGGGCCTGGCGCGCACCCGGGCCGCCGACGTCCTCGAGGCGATGCAGCCGGACGACGCGGCCGACCTGCTCGGCGAGCTCCCCGACGACCAGCAGGCCGAGCTGCTCGAGCTGATGGAGCCCGAGGAGGCTCGCGACGTCCGGCGACTGCTGGCCTACGAGGACAACACCGCCGGCGGTCTCATGACCACCGAACCGGTGATCCTTGGGCCGGAGACCCCCATCGCGGCGGCTCTCGCGCACGTGCGCCGCCAGGACCTGACCCCCGCGCTCGCGTCCATGGTGTTCGTCGCACGGCCGCCGCTGGAGACGCCGACCGGTCGGTTCATCGGCGTCGTGCACCTGCAGCGTCTGCTGCGCGAACCGCCTCACGAGTCGATCGGGTCGATCATCGACACCGACATCGAGGCGCTTCCCGTGGATGCGCCGCTGCTCGCCGTCACGCGCCAGCTCGCGACGTACAACCTGCTCGCGCTGCCGGTCGTCGACCAGGAGCGGCGCCTGCTCGGCGTGGTCTCGGTCGACGACGTCCTCGACCACCTGCTGCCCGAGGACTGGCGCGAGACGGACGACGAGCTGAGCACGGGGGTGCACCGTGGCTGACCGCCTGGACACCCCACGCGAGACGCGGCGCGTCCTGATCCGCCGACCGCAGATCGACGAGGACGCCTCGGGCAAGATCTCGGAGAGCATCGCCCGGTTTTTGGGCACCCCGCGGTTCATCATCTGGCTGACGATCTTCTGCATCGCCTGGATCCTGTGGAACCTGGACTGGGGTCCTGACCGGGCCCGGTTCGACCAGGCGGCCAACGGGTTCACGGCCCTGACCCTGGTCCTGTCGCTGCAGGCCTCGTACGCGGCTCCGCTCATCCTGCTCGCGCAGAACAGGCAGACGGACCGGGACCGCGTCCAGGCCGAGCAGGACCGTCAGCGCTCGGAGCGGAACCTCGCCGACACCGAGTTCCTCGCGCGCGAGATGGCCGCGCTCCGGATCGCGCTGTCCGAGGTGGCCACCCGTGACTTCGTCCGCTCGGAGCTGCGCGCGCTGCTCGAGGACATGACCGCCGAGCGCGACGACGACAAGGATCCCGAGGCCGACCAAGGGCCGAAGGAGTCCAAGAAGGCTCGTCGCAACCAGCGCCCGTAGCCTCCGCCGACCACGGACCCGGGGCGGACGGGCCGGCTCGCCGACCTACGATGGGCACATGCCCGAGCCGACCGACCCGTTGACCGCTGCGATCCGCGCCGCTCTGGCGGGCGTCCTGGACCCGGAGATCAAGCGCCCGATCACGGACCTCGGGATGGTGCGCTCGATCGAGCTCACCGACGGCGACGGCCGGGTGAGGGTCGGGATCGACCTGACGACTCCCGGCTGCCCGCTCAAGGACACGCTCACCCGTGACGTGTCCGCTGCGGCGGCGGCCGTCGAGGGGGTCCGGGCCGTCGAGGTGGTGTTCGGTGTGATGTCAGCGGAGCAGCGCGCCGACCTGCGCACGCTGCTGCGCGGCCCCGGTTCCGAGCCGGTCATCCCCTTCGCGCAGCCGCAGTCGCTCACCAAGGTGTTCGCGATCGCGTCCGGCAAGGGTGGGGTGGGGAAGTCGTCGGTCACGGCGAACCTCGCGGTCGCGATGGCCGCCGACGGCCTGCGGGTGGGCATCGTCGACGCCGACATCTACGGCTTCTCGATCCCCCGGATGCTCGGCGTGACGCGGCAGCCCACGCGGGTCGACGACATGCTGCTGCCGCCGGAGGCGTTCGGGGTGCTCGTCGTGTCCATCGGCATGTTCGTGCCGCCGGGGCAGCCTGTGGTCTGGCGTGGACCGATGCTCCACCGCGCCCTGCAGCAGTTCCTGGCCGACGTCTTCTGGGGCGACCTGGACGTCCTGCTCCTCGACCTGCCGCCCGGCACGGGGGACATCGCCATCTCCGTGGCTCAGCTGCTGCCGAGCTCCGAGCTGGTCGTGGTGACCACTCCTCAGCTCGCCGCGGCCGAGGTGGCTGAGCGGGCGGGGTCGATCGCCGTGCAGACGCGGCAGAACGTCGTCGGCGTGGTCGAGAACATGTCGTGGCTGGCGCAGCCGGACGGCACGCGGCTGGAGCTGTTCGGCTCGGGCGGTGGGCAGCGCGTCGCGGACAACCTGTCGACGCTGACGGGGAGCGACGTTCCCCTGCTCGGGCAGATCCCGCTGGACGTGCGCCTGCGCGAGGCGGGGGACGGCGGGGTCCCGGTGGTGCTGTCGGAGCCGGACTCGCCCGCCGCCGAGGTCCTGCGTGGCGTCGCGCGCTCGCTCGCCGGTCGTCGTCGTGGGCTGGCCGGCCGCTCGCTGGGGCTCTCCCCCGCGGCGCGGTGAGAAATCACCCGCTCAGGCGGCACGATCTCCACGAGCGCTCGTTGGATTCTGTTCGACCCTGTGCGACGATGTTCACATGCTCGCCAGCCAGCGCCAGGAGCGCATCCTCGCGGCCGTCCGCACGCACGGCGCCGCACGCGTAGCAGACCTGGTCGAGAGCCTCGACGTGTCGGACATGACGGTCCGTCGGGACATCGCCGAGCTCGCCCGCGCCGGACTGGTGCGCCGCGTCCACGGTGGTGCCGTAGCACCCGACGCGCCGGGGCGACCCACCGACGAACCAGGGTTCGACGCCAAGCGCGGGTGGGCGAGCACCGAGAAGCTCGTCATCGCGCAGGCCGCGCTCGGCACGATCGAGCCCGGGCAGGCCATCGCACTGTCTGCCGGGACCACGACCTTCCTGCTCGCCGAGCTCATCGCGTCGGATCCTGCCCTGCGCCCTCTCACGGTCGTGACCAACGGGCTGCGGATCGCCGAGGTGCTGCACAACGCCACCGGGGTCCAGGTCATCCTCACCGGCGGTGTGCGCACGCCGTCGGACGCCCTGGTCGGGCCCGTCGCGGACTCGACCCTGGCCAGCCTGCGCGTCGACCGCACGTACCTCGGCGTGCACGGGTTCGACGCCGCGGGCCTGACCACCCCGAACCTGGCCGAGGCGGCGACGGACCGCGCGCTCATGTCCTGCGCCGCGGTCACCACCGTCCTTGCCGACCACACCAAGTGGGGCGTCGTCGGCCTGGCCCGCATCGTGCCGCTGGACGACGTGGACACCGTGATCAGCGACGACTCCCTGCCGTCGGACGCACGCCGCCACCTGACGGGCGGAGCGACCCAGCTCCGGCTCGTCAGCGTGGACCCGCTCGGCTCACCGACGAGCACCGCCCCCGCACCGCTTCCTGGAGCCCCATCGTGACCGTGCCCGACGCGACGACACTGCCCGTCCGAGTCACCACCACCCGTCTCGCCGACGGTCGTGAGCTCCTCTACTTCGACGACAGCGAGCCGTACCTCTCGGGCGCCCTGACCCGTCGGCTCGACGACCCGCGGCCCCTGCCGGACCGCTTCGAGCCGCTCGTCGGTGAGGACGGTGTCGCTCGCCCCGTGACCGGGCCCGAGCTGCGCCGCGACCCGCTGACGGGCGAGTGGATCCCGATGGCTGCCCACCGGATGAACCGCACGTTCCTGCCGCCCGCCGACGCGAACCCGCTCGCCCCGGCGAAGCCGGGTGCGGTCTACCAGGACGGCGAGATCCCGGCCGAGGACTACGACGTCGTGGTGTTCGAGAACCGGTTCCCGTCCCTGCTGGCCGTCCCGGGCGTCCCGGACGCACCGACGCTGCGCTCGGACGAGCCGCTGTGGACCGTCCGGCCGGCCGCCGGCCGCTGCGAGGTCATCTGCTTCTCCTCGGACCCCACCGCGTCCCTGAGGACAGTCGGCCCGCGACGCATGCGGACGATCGTCGAGGCCTGGGCGCAGCGGACCGAGGCACTGAGCGCGCTGCCCGGGATCGAGCAGGTCTTCATCTTCGAGAACCGCGGCAAGGAGATCGGCGTCACCCTGCACCACCCCCACGGGCAGATCTACGCGTTCCCTTACGTGACGCCGCGCACGCAGGCGATGCTCGGTGAGGCCCGCGCCCACGCCGCACGCACCGGCCGTCTGCTCGGACGCGACGTCCTGGACGCCGAGCTGGAGCACGGCGAGCGGATCGTGATCGAGTCCGAGCACTGGGTGGCGTACGTGCCGTTCGCTGCGCGCTGGCCGGTCGAGGTGCACCTCGCCCCCCGCCGGGACGTCCCTGACCTGCCGTCGCTCACGGGCGACGAGCGCGAGGACCTGGCTCGCACGTACCTGACCCTCCTGGAGCGGCTCGACCGGTTCTTCGTCGGCCCGGAGGGTGAGGCCATCCCGCTCCCGTACATCTCCGGCTGGCACCAGGCACCCGTCGGCGAGGGGCGCGACGTGTCCCGCCTGCACCTGCAGCTCTTCTCGGTCCTGCGGGCACCGGGCAAGCTCAAGTACCTGGCCGGCGTCGAGTCCGGCATGGGGGCGTGGATCAGCGACACCACCCCCGAGCGGATCGCGGCTCGCCTGCAGGAGATCGCGTGAGCGCGGAGGCCACCTCGGTCCCGTGGCTCGATGCGTGGACGCCTGAGGAGGGCGCCGAGCGGGTCCGTGCACTCTTCGAGGCCCGCTTCGGCGACGGTCCCCCGGACGGCACCTGGTCGGCCCCGGGCCGGGTGAACCTGATCGGCGAGCACACCGACTACAACGGCGGCCTGTGCCTGCCCATCGCCCTGCCGCACCGCACCTACGTCGCGCTGCGGCGCCGCGACGACGACCGGGTCCGGCTCGTCTCCGCCCAGGAACGGACCGGGCAGCGCGAGCTCGAGCTCGCGGACGTCGCGCCCGGAACGGTCGACGGGTGGGCCGGCTACGTGGTCGGTGTCGCCTGGGCCATGCGCGAGGCCGGTCTGGCCGTCGGCGGGTTCGACGTCGCCGTGGACTCCTGCGTCCCGTACGGCGCGGGGTTGTCGTCGTCCGCGGCGCTCGAGGCGTCGGTCGCGGTCGCGCTGGATGCGGTGTTCGGACTCGGGCTCGCCGGCGCCACCGACGACGCCGGACGGAGCAGGCTCGCCGCGATGTGCGTGCGCGCCGAGAACGAGATCGCCGGCGCCCCGACGGGTGGCATGGACCAGGCGGCCTCGCTGCGCGCGCGCGCCGGCCACGCGCTGCTGCTCGACTGCCTGGACGGGTCGCTACGGCACGTGCCCTTCGACCTGAGTGCGCACGGGCTTGCGCTCCTCGTCGTCGACACGCGCGCCGAGCACCAGCTCGCGGACGGTCAGTACGCCGCTCGCCGGGCGTCGTGCGAGGCCGCCGCGGCGCGCCTGGGAGTCGCGACCCTCCGGGAGATCACGGTGGACCCCCGGGGCATGGAGTGGGCGCTCGACAAGCTCGACGACGAGGTCCAGGTGCGTCGGGTGCGGCACGTCGTCACCGAGATCGACCGCGTGACCTGGTTCGTGGCGCTCCTCGAGTCGGGCGCGGTCGACGCGGTCGGCCCGCTGATGAACGCGTCGCACGCGTCGCTGCGCGACGACTACGAGGTGTCCTGCCTCGAGCTCGACCTCGTGGTCTCCGCGGCGATGTCGGCGGGCGCGCTCGGTGCCCGGATGACCGGCGGCGGCTTCGGCGGCTCTGCGATCGCACTCGTCCGGGCTGACTCGGTCGACGAGGTGGCCCGCGCCGTGCACGCCGCGTTCACGAGCGCGGGCCTGCGGTCGCCCGCGTTCCTCGTCGCGACCGCGCAGACCCCGGCGGCCTGAGAGTCGCCCGTCGCGCAGGCGTGACCTGCGACGTGGCGTGTGCGCGCTAGCGCGGTTCGCACAGTAGTGTCTCACTCGCGGTTGCGGTTCCAGATCATCCTCGAGGCGGATCCGAGCCCTCTCCCGGGTCGATACCGTCCGACCAGCCGTTCGGCAACGCACCAGCTCATGAGCACAGGCACCACCCCGGGGCGACCACGTCGCACCCGCACAGCCACTCGACCCGAGGAGTCCGACCGTGGGGGTCACCCGCAGGATCATCTTTCCGATCGTCCGCCTGCTCCTGTGGGCGGTCATCGCAGCAGCACTGGTCAAGATCGCGTTCACCGGAGCGGACGTCGGCGGTGAGGGCACCTCGTTGATGCCGACGGGCGCCGCCGTGGAGCCGACCGTCCAGGTGGAGACGGCCGCGGTGACCAACGCCGTCACGATCCAGGCCTCCGTCGTCGCCGACCCGGCCGTCGTGGTCAAGGCGACGCTCGCCGGGACGGTCAAGAAGCTGCGGGCCAAGGACGGTGACGTCGTGGCTGTCGACACACCCATCCTCGAGATCCGCAAGGAGACGCCACAGGACCCCGTGGTCACCACGAACGCCGAGACGGGTGAGACCACCACGACCGAGGTCAAGCCCAAGGTCGAGGTGGTCGTCGTGAAGTCGCCCGTCGCGGGGACGCTGTCGCTGCCCACGCTGAAGGATCAGGAGGTCACGGTGGGGACCCAGGTCGCGACCGTCGCGCCCGGCACGCTCTCCGTGAGCGGGACACTCACGCCTGACCAGCAGTACCGGCTGGTCGGAGCCCCCACCCAGGCGAGCGTGACGCTCAACGGCGGACCGGCGCCGTTCGACTGCGCAGGGCTGCGAGTCGGTACCGCTCCGCAGAGCACCAGCGCGGACCCCGACACGGACCCGGGCGCGACACCGCAGTCGAGCGGCACCGTGGCCTGCGCGATCCCGGCGGGCGTCACCGCGTTCCCCGGTCTCGGCGCGACCGTGGAGATCCTCAACGGGTCGGTCGACGGCGCCGTCGTGGTCCCGATCTCTGCCGTGCAGGGCACGATCCAGACGGGCAATGTCTGGCTCGTCGGCGCGGACGGCGAGAGCACCAAGAAGGCCGTCTCGCTCGGGCTCACCGACGGGAAGGTCGTGCAGGTCACCGACGGCCTCGCCGCAGGCGACACGGTCCTGCAGTTCATCCCGGTGCCCGGCGGGGCCGGCCTGCCCGTTGACTGCACCATGAACTACGACCCGACGGTGTGCGGCGGATGAGCCTGCTCGAGCTCACCGACGTCACCCGTTCGGTCCGGCTGCCCGACGACCGCCTGCTGCACATCCTGCAGGGCGTCACCCTCTCGGTCGACGCCGGCGAGCACGTCGCCGTCGTCGGCCGCTCGGGAACGGGCAAGTCGACGCTGCTCAACATCCTCGGTCTGCTGGATGCTCCGACCAGCGGCGAGTACCTGCTCGAAGGCGTTCCGATCGGGCGCCTCTCCCACGGCACCCGCACCCGCCGCCGAGGCCGCGACTTCGGGTTCGTCTTCCAGCAGTTCAACCTGCTTCCCGGGCGGACCGCGCTCGAGAACGTGACCGCTCCCCTGCTGTACGCCCGCGGGAAGCAGTTCTGGCGCCGCGCCACGCTGGCGCGGCAGATGCTCGAGCGCGTGGGCCTCGGCGACCGGGTCGACACCATGCCGGACAAGCTCTCGGGCGGTGAGCAGCAGCGCGTCGCCATCGCCCGCGCCCTCGTGCGTGGACCGCGCGTGATCCTCGCCGACGAGCCGACCGGCGCGCTCGACGTCGAGACGGGCGGCTCGGTCATGGACCTGCTCGACGAGATCGCGTCCCAGACCGGCGCCGCACTCGTCACCATCACGCACGACCTGGCCGTCGCGGCTCGCGCCGAACGGCAGTACCGCCTGACCGAAGGAGTGCTGGTGCCGATCCGGCTGGACTCGGGCTCGGACTGGGTGGGCGACGTGCCGACCCTGGTCGCCGACCGGTCGCGAGCGACCGAACGGCCGATGCCCGAACCCGAGGTGCTCGCATGACCGGCATCGTCGGAGCGATAGTCGAGGCCTGGGACGAGCTGCGGATCCACAAGCTCCGCGTCCTGCTCGCACTGATCGGCGTCGCGTGCGCGGTCACCGCCATCACGAGCGTCACGGCGGTCATCGCGATGCTCAAGCAGGCGACCCAGGAGCAGACCGACCGGCAGAACGGTCGCCAGATCACCCTCATGGTGAGCGCCTACCCGAAGGGTCAGTCCGCCGCGACACCCGCCGAGTGGGACACCGCGTTCGGGGAGCTTCTCGACCGCTACTCGATCACCTACGCGAGCCGCGACGCGTGGCTGCAAGTCCCTGTGCGCCTCGCCGCCGGGAAGCGGACGATCCAGATCCGCACCGTGGACGCGGACCTGGGCACGATCAACCGCATCGTTCCTGTCGCGGGCCGCTGGTTCACCGACGTGGACGAGACCGCTTTCGCTCCCACCCTCGTCGTGAACGAGTCCTTCCTGCACCAGCTCGGGCTCAACGACCTGTCCAGCCACCCGACCGTCGAGATCGGGGACCGGGCGCCGGTCACCGCGACGATCGTCGGAGTGATGGCGAACGACTGGCCGCAGGCCGACCCGCTCGCGATGGCCCTCTACACCCCGTACCACCGGTGGATCGGCGCCGACGGGTCGGGCATCCAGTCCGGCGGTGCGGCACCGCCCGAGGGGTCGATGGCGGCGTCGATGAACCAGCAGGTTCCGACGGTGTACCTGTGGGTGCCGAGCGACCAGGCGCACGAGCTGACCGAGCGGATCACGCAGGACATGCAGAGCGTCGCGCCCGGCTGGCAGGTCGACGTCTCTGACAACGCCTACCGCGGCGGCGGGCTCGGCAGGGCGACGACGTACGTCGGCATCGGGATCGGCGGGCTGGCACTTCTGCTCGGCGGACTCGGCCTGGTGAACATCGCCCTCGTGACGGTGCGCTACCGGATCCGTGAGATCGGCATCCGACGCTCCTTCGGCGCAACGTCGGGCCGCGTGTTCTTCGGCGTGCTGCTCGAGTCGGTCGTCGCCACCTTCGTCGCGGGGCTCGTCGGCGTGACGATCTCGGTGGCGATCATCAAGAACATCCCGGTCGACCGCCTGTTCGGAGGCGGGATCCAGGACATGCCGCCCTTCCCGATCTCCGCAGCGGTCGTCGGGATGCTCTGCGCAACCGCGGTCGGTGCGCTGGCTGGGATCATCCCGGCGAGCTTCGCGGTGCGCGTCCGGGTCATCGACGCGATCCGCTACTGAGGGGGGATGCAGCGGTCGCAGGCCACCGGGGCCAAAAGTCCACCCACAGGCGGATCAACTGCCCCGGTCGGACCACTAACGTCACGTTCGGCGCCCCCGCGACGGGCGCCAACCACAACGCCGAGGGGGCAACCGCACGTGAGAAAGACTCAGTTCGCAGCAGCCATCACGACCGCTTCGGTGCTCGTCCTGCTGGTCGCCGGGTGTAGCGGCGGGCCGGCGGACTCCGAGCCCACCGGCGGATCCTCGACCGACGACATGGGTCCGCTCTCCGAGATCATGAACAACCTGGGCGGCGCCCAGGACGAGGCCAAGATGAACGAGCAGGCGGCCGCCTCCGAGGAGATCGTCGCCGCCTGCATGCGCGACCAGGGCTTCGACTACATCCCGCAGGACACGAGCGCGATGGCCCCCTCCGAGGCGGATGCCGACATGCCGGACTGGGACTCGCTCGAGTTCGCCCAGCAGTACGGCTACGGAGCGACCACGTGGCAGGACATGCCCGGCTCGCAGACCGAGGGTCCCGAGGACCCGAACGCCGATGCCGTCGCGGCCATGAGCGAGAGCGAGCAGACCGCGTACTACGAGGCCCTCTACGGCAAGCAGGAGGAAGAGCCCGCACCGACCGGCGTCGAGACCGCCGACGCGTCCGGAGAGTCGTCCGAGGACGACATGCAGGAGTACGACTGGACGACCGCCGGGTGCCAGGGCAAGGCCCAGCACGAGACGTACGAGCAGGGCCAGATCTGGGAGGACCCGGAGTTCAAGCCGCTGTTCGACGAGATCAGCAAGCTGTACGAGAACAGCGCGGACGACGAGAGCGTCCTCGCCGCTCAGGAGGAGTGGGCGCAGTGCATGGCCGACGCGGGCTTCGACTTCGACACCCCGCAGGACGCCCAGCAGAGCATCTACACCGCCTCGGACGGCATCCCCTACGACGAGACGACCGGTGAGCAGGACCCGACCGCCCTCGCCGACCTGAAGAAGACAGAGATCGCCACGGCCGTCGCCGACCGCACCTGCAACACGAAGGCCGATCTCGACAAGGCCACGCTGGCGGCCAGCAAGAAGGCCGAGCAGGAGTTCGTCGACTCGCACAAGGAGGAGCTGGACGCTCTCGTCGCGAAGGCCGCCGAGAACGCCGGCTGAGGCACGCCGCTCTCCCCACCGTGCCCGCTACCTCGCAAGGAGAACGCATGAGCTCCCCACTGTCCACCGGGCGCCGCACCATCGTCGCGATGGCGGTCGTCGCGGTGGTCTGCCTCGGCGCCGGGCTGCTGCTGAGTCGGCTGCTGACGTCTCCGGGCAAGGCTGCCGCCGACGCGGCGCCACCCGTCGCGGGGCCGATCACCGTCCCGGTCGAGAACCGGGTGATCGCCAACACCGTCGTCATCCGAGGCGACGTCGGGTACGACGACCCGGTGACGCTCCGGGTCGAGACCGGAGACCTCGGCGGACCGGCAGTGGTCACGGGCCAGGTGCCGGCGGTCGACGCGATCCTGCAGCCGGCGTCGGTCGCGCTCGAGGTGGTGGGCCGCCCGGTGATCGTGCTGCCCGGGGACCTGCCGACCTACCGGACGCTCCGGGCCGGTGTCTCGGGGCCCGACGTCGTCCAGCTCAAGGCGGCGCTGGCGTCGCTCGGGATCGACGCGGGCGCCTCCACCGACACGTACGACGCAGCGACGGCCGCCGGAGTCCGTGCCCTGTACCAGCGCGTGGGGTACGAGCCGCCGACGGCCGGCGAGGACCTGACCGCGGCCGCCGAGTCCGCGCAGGACGAGGTCAGGAGCGCGAAGTCCGCTCTGGCGGCAGCCCAGCGTGCGCTCGCAGCCGCAGGCACCGGTCAGGCACGCTCCGCGCTGATCGGTCTGGACACGGCGGTGGCGGTCGCCAGGCAGACCCTGGCGACCGAGCAGGCGCGGTGCGCCTCGCCGGCGCCTGCGCCTGCGCCTTCCCCTTCGTCCGAAGGGGGTTCGCCCGCACCTGAGCAGGGCGAGCCGTGCAGCCCGGTCGCCGTCACCCAGGCACAGGGCGCGCTGGACCAGGCCCTCGCCGCACGCCAGGAAGCCGATGCTGCGCCACAGACGGCTGCCGAGCGCGACGCCGTCGCCTCCGCCCAGCTGCAGCTCAGCACGGCGCAGAAGCGGCAGACGGAGGCCGAGAGCGCGACGATCACCCCCCTGCCGGCGAGCGAGGTGGTGTTCGTCCCGACCCTGCCGCGCCGGGTGGACAGCGTGGACGTCCAGCGCGGCGGCACGGTGTCGGGGAACTTCATGTCGGTGTCGGGCGCGACGATCCAGGTGGTGGGGGTCGTCTCGCGTGAGGACACCGAGCTGCTGCCCGTCGGCACCACCGGCACGGTGTCGGTCGACGACACCGACCTCACGGTCACCGTGACCGAGGTCCGCGACCCCAAGCCGAAGACACCAGCCGACCCGGCCGCCCCGGCGGACCCGGCCAAGGACGACGCTGCGGCCCCCGGTGACCGCAAGGAGGTCGTCTTCACGCTGCCTGCCCTGACCGCGGAGCAGGCCGCCTCGCTCCAGGACTCGAACGTCCGTGTCCGTGTCCCGGTCAGCTCGACCAACGGAGAGGTGCTGGCCGTGCCGCTCGCCGCACTGACGGCCGGACCCGGTGGCGAGTCCCGGCTCGAGCTCGCCGGCAAGGCCGGTGCGAGCACCCTGGTGACCGTGACGACGGGGCTGGCCGCGGACGGTTTCGTCGAGATCGCGAAGGCGGAGAAGCCGCTCGCCGCCGGCGACCTGGTGGTCGTGGGAACCGCCAAGAAGGACGAGCCGGACCCGAAGGCCACGGCCAAGGACTCGAAGGCGAAGGGATGAGCGTCCTGGAGCTGCTCGACGCGGCGGAGGACGTCGGACCGCAGGCTCCGGTGCTCGAGCTGCGGGCCGCGACGAGGTCGTTCGCGGGTGATCCGCCGGTGCACGCCCTGCACCAGACGGACCTCGTGGTGCAGGCGGGTGACTACGTCTCGGTGATCGGCCCCTCGGGCTCCGGCAAGTCCACCCTGCTCAACCTCCTCGGGCTGCTCGACCGGCCGACCGAGGGCGAGTACCTGCTCGACGGCATCCCGACGCGCGACTCGGGCGAACGAGAGCGCGCGGCCCTGCGGGCGGGGCACATCGGCTTCGTCTTCCAGGCGTTCCACCTCATGCCGCACCGCACGGTCCTGGAGAACGTCATGCTCGCGACCCTCTACAGCGGCGTACCGCGCGCGGAGCGCCGTGAGCGCGCCATGAGCGCCCTCGACCGTGTCGGGCTCGCCCACCGGACGGACTTCCTGCCGACCGTGCTGTCCGGCGGCGAGCGTCAGCGCACGGCGGTCGCACGAGCGGTCGTCGCCCAGCCGCGCGTCCTGCTGGCCGACGAGCCGACCGGCAACCTCGACTCCGAGAGCACGTCCGCCGTGCTCGACCTCTTCGACGAGCTGCACGCCGACGGTCTGACGCTGCTCGTGATCACGCACGACGCCGACGTCTCGGCGCGGGCTCAACGTCGTGTCCGGATCGCCGACGGTCACCTGCGGGAGCTGACGTGACGACGCAGACGGTGCGCGGCGCGCGCAGCGACCGGTTTGGCATCCGCGACCTGCTCGCCGAGGCCTCGGCCGGCATCGGTGCGCGACCCGGCCGGCTGATGCTCACCATCCTCGGCACGGTTCTGGGCATCGCGTCGGTCGTCGTGACGGTCGGTCTCGCCCAGACGGCATCCGGCCAGATCAACAAGCAGTTCGACGCGGTCGCCGCCACGCAGGCGTCCGCACGACCCACGACCTCGTATGGTCGCGACGGGCAGGAGCATGCGCAGGCGCCGCTCCCCTGGGACTCCGCCGCACGCGCCCTGCGGCTGGCCGGCGTCGAGGCGGCCGGCACGATCTCGCCGGTCACCGTCGGCGACGTCGAGGTGACGGCCGTCCCGGTGCACGACCCGTCCGCGCCGCGCACCACGTCCCCCGACGTCGTGGCCACGTCGCCCGGCGCGCTCGACGCGGTGCGCGGCCACGTGGTCCAAGGCCGCTACTTCGACTCGGGGCACGATGCGCGCGGTGACCGTGTGGTCGTCCTGGGTGCCAAGGCCGCCGAACGGCTGGGCGTGACGCGTGTCGACCGGCAGCCCTCGATCTTCATCGGGACCGACGCGTACCAGGTCATCGGCATCGTCGACGGTGTCGCGCGTCGCTCGGACCTCCTCGGCGCCGTCATCATCCCCGAGGGCACCGCACGAGCGGACTTCGGCCTCACGTCGCCGGCCGAGCTCGACCTGCACCTGGCCGTCGCGGCCGGCCCCGTGGTGCACGACCAGCTGCCGGTCGCGCTCAACCCGAACGCGCCGGAGACGGTCGACGTGGACACCCCACCGGCCACGTCCTCCGTCCGGGCTGGCGTGCAGACCGACGTCAACACGATCTTCCTGGCGCTCGGCGGTGTGGCGCTCCTGATCGGCGGCGTCGGCATCGCGAACGTCACGCTGCTGTCCGTGCTGGAGCGCGTCGGTGAGATCGGCCTGCGCCGCGCGCTGGGTGCCACGCGCCGGGACATCGGTGCCCAGTTCATGGTGGAGTCGGTCGTGGTCGGGCTGCTGGGTGGCCTGATCGGCGCGGCGGTCGGCGTCGCTGCCGTCGTCGCGGTGAGTGCGGCGCAGGACTGGACGCCGATCCTCGATCTGCGGATGGTGGCGGTCGCAGCGCTGGCCGGTGGCGTGATCGGTCTGCTCGCGGGCCTCTACCCGTCGCTCAAGGCCTCGTCCATCGAACCGATCGCCGCGCTGCGCGGGGGCGTCTGACGCGTCGCGACCTCCCCGACGTGCCCGTCCCTGACGGACCACCGAGGAGGTCGCCTGACGATCAGGCGGGCGGCTGCGGACCGGTCGCGAGCAGTACCTCGAGGCGGGCCCGGTACTCGGACTCGTCGATCTCGCCGCGGGCGTACCGCTCGGCGAGCACGGAGCGAGCGCTCTGGGTGCCGCCGCGCGGGCCCCACCCGCCGTACTCCGCCCAGTACGCGCGGCGGCGGCGAGCGCCGAAGAAGATGCACAGGGCGACGACGCCCAGCCAGAAGAACGGGATGAACAGGAACCAGGGGCCGGGACCCCAGCCCCAGCCCGTCCCCACGGGGTGTGCCGCCACCGCGGCGAGCGAGCTGAACATGATGACCTCCGGGTCGTGCGGGGCGGCCGACCGTCGGCCGCACCACCACACTCGCTCGCGGCAACCTCGGCCGTCGTCGTCCAGCCGGAGCGTCCGCCCGCTCCATCCGGACCGTCAGGCCCAGCCCGGCCGGACCACGCCCGACTCGTACGCGACGACCACCAGCTGCGCCCGGTCGCGGGCCCCGACCTTCGCCATCGCCCGCAGCACGTGGGTCTTGACGGTGAGTGGCGACAGGAACATACGAGCGCCGATCTCGTCGTTGGACAGCCCTTCCGCGACGAGCGTGAGCACCTCACGCTCGCGTGGCGTCAGGTCGGTCAGGCCCGGTACCTCTGCCACCTCACGGGTCGCGCGCGCGACGGTCGCGAGCAGCCGACGTGTCACCGTCGGCGAGAGCAGCGCGTCACCGGCCGCGACCACCCGCACCGCGCGCAGCAGGTCCGCGGGCTCGGTGTCCTTCACGAGGAACCCCGACGCTCCCCCACGGATCGCCTCGGCGACGTACTCGTCGAGCTCGAACGTGGTCACCACAACCACCCGCACCCCGCCCGTGCGGGGGTCCTCGATGATCCGCCGGGTCGCTGTCAGGCCGTCACCGCCGGGCATCCGTATGTCCATGAGGACGACGTCCGGCAGAAGCTCGGTCGCGAGCCGGACTGCATCGTCGCCCGTCGCTGCCTCGCCGACGACGGTCAGGTCCGCCTCGGCATCGATGAGCGCTCGAAACCCACCCCGCACGAGCGCCTGGTCGTCGGCGAGCAGCACCCGGATCACGAGTCCACCACCGGGATCTCGAGGCGCACGCGGAAGCCGTCAGGCCCCGGCTCGACCAGCAGGGCGCCACCGACGGCCGCGGCACGCTCGCGCATGCCGCGCAGCCCGTACCCCTCGACGAGCATGCTCACCGGCGGCCCGTCATCGTTGACCTCGAGCACGACCGGTCGACCGCCATCCAGCCTCACCTGGACGGACGCGCCCGGGGCGTGCCGCCGGACGTTCGTCAGCGCCTCCTGCAGCGTCCGGTGCAGCACGGGCGCGACCAGGGGCGGAACCGGCGTCTCCAGGCCCTCGGCGCGAACGGTGAGGCCGTCGGCACGCGCCCGGTCGACGAGGCGCACCAGACCACCTGCGGGGCTCTTCGGTGCCTGGTCGTCCGGCCCGCCGTCCGCGCGGAGCACTCCCAGGACATCACGGACCTCGTCGAGCGCGTCGCGGCTGGCATCGCGGATCTCGACGAGCGCTCGTCGGGCGGCGCCGGGCTCGCGGTCCATGAGGTGCAGACCGACACCGGCCTGCACCGTGATCCCCGACAGCGAGTGGGCGAGCACGTCGTGCAGCTCACGTGCGATGCGGAGCCGCTCCGCCACGACGGCCGACTCCTCGCGTGACGCCCGTGCCGCCCGCAGTGCCTGGAGCCGTTCCCCTCGACCGCGGGCACCCTCCCCGAGGAGCATCGCGGCAGCGAGCCCGGTGATGGTGAGGGTCGCGTAGATCCCGTTGAGCCCGTCGGGTCGGACGGCAAGGGCGCCCACCGCGAGGGCTCCGACCGTCCCCGACCCCCACGACAACGCGCGACGACGGGTGGCCCCCAGGGCCACGACCACGAAGCCGAGCGGCACCATCGCCGGACCTGGCCCGTACCCCAGCGCCAGGTAGCTCACCGGTCCGATGACCGACACGGATGCTGCGAGCGCGGCTGCCCGCCCGCCACGCACGGCCAGCACGAGCCCGGTGGGGGCCAGCAGCAGGAGCAGCGCCGCGACCGCGTCGAACGACCTGGCCGACGCCTGCCACGCACTGACCGCAGCACAGCCGAGGATCGTCACCAGCGCCAGGAAGGTCGCCGGAACCACGATCCATGTCGACCGGCCGCGGCCCCACGGTGGTCCGGTCCACGGCGCGGGCGTCATCCGCCCACCGTAGCCACGGTCCACCCGCCGCCACGTCGTCCGCACGGAGTGCTGGGCCGCTCCGCTTGGAGGACTAGGTGCGGCGTCGCGCCACGCGGACGAGCAGGCCACCGCCGAGCACCAGTGCGAGGGTGATCACGACCAGAGGCCCCGGTGTGGCGCCGGTGGCCGCGATCGTCCCACCGCCGCCTGCGACCGTGCCGGGCGCCGGGCCGGGGCCGGGGCCGGGTGCCGGGCCGGGTTGCGGCACGCCGGGCGTGGGCGGTTCCGTCGGGGTTGCGGCGCTCACCACCACGGTGACGGTCGTGGACGAGCACAGGTCGGGGGCCGTCGTCGCGCAGATCGAGTAGGTGAAGGTGTCCGTGCCCGTGAACCCGGCACGCGGCACGTAGTCCGCGATGCTGCCGGTGAACGTCACCGTCCCGTTGGTAGGCATCCGTCCCGCCGGACCTGCAGGTATCGGTGGCGCGACGAGACCTGCGTCGTTGGTCGCGACGTCGACCTGGACGGCGGTCCCCGCGGTGGTCTGCACGCTGTCCGGCGCAGCGACCGGGTAGACCTCCACGTCCACCCGCGCGGTCGCGCACAGCTGGGGGACGCCGTCGTCACACCCGTACACGCCGTACTGGTCGCGTCCGGCGTACGAGCCGGCAGGCGAGTACCTGGTCGAGCCGCCGGGGGCGACCAGCTCGGTGCCCGTCCGCGGCGGGATGCCGGACTGCGTGCTGACGTTGTCGTCGTTGGGGTCGTCGACGGTAAGGAGCCCGGTCGCCGGGATGCCGGTCGTCGTGACCAGGAGGAGCGGCGCGATCGTCGGCGGGTCGTTGCGCACCAGGACGGTGACGGTGACGACCGCGGTGTCGCAGAACGTGGGTTGCGTCGGCGAGCAGATCCGGTACCCGAACGCGTCCCCGCCGGTGAACCCCGCGACGGGTGTGTAGGTGGCCGACCCGGTCGCCGGGTCGAGGACGACCGTCCCGTTCGTCGGCGGGGTCACGGTGGTCGCGTCGAGGGGTGCCCCATCGGTGTCGTTCGCGACGACGGGCACGGTCACGGGGACGCTCACGAACGTCTGCGCGAGGTCGTCGGTGGCGACCGGCCGGACGTTGATCGTGACGAGGCCGTCGTCGCACAGGGACCCGGACCCGTTGTCGCACGCCTGGTAGGTGAACGTGTCCACGCCCGCGAAGTCGGGCTCCGACCAGTACTGGAACTCACCGCTCGGGGCCAGGCCGACGGTGCCACGCGCCGGCGGCGTCAGCAGCGAGAAGGTGAGCACCTGCCCGGCGTCGGGATCGGTCGCCTTCACCGTCCCGAGCACGAGCATGCCCGTCGTCGTGTCACGGACGAGGTCACCGGCTGCAGGGGGGACGTTGGCAGGCGGCGGAGCACCGACCACCTCGGTGGTCACCCGGCTCGACTGTGCACTCCCGTCGTTGTTGGACGGCGCGGGGTCCGCGGTGGTCGACGTGCTGCTCACCACGTTGACGAGCGTGGCGGGCGGTGCCGCCGTCACGACACCCGAGTACTTGAGCGACAGGCGCACTCCCGGGGGCAACGTCGCGAGCTGCCAGGTCAGAGCGCCACCGACGACCGTCCCGTTGGTCGACGCCGGGTCGAGGGCGAAGCCGACCGGCAGCGTGTCGCTGACCACCACGTCCCTCGCGGCGTCGGGCCCCTGGTTGGTCACCAGGATCTCGTACGTCACCGTGCCACCCTGCAGGGCTTTGGCCGGACCCGTCTTGAAGGCCGCCACGTCGGCGCCGGGAACCTCGCCCGGCAGTGCGCAACCCGCCGGCGGGCTGCCGGCCTCGACTGTCGTGCGGACCACGTTCTCGACCGTGCCGGTCTGCTCGTCGAACACCTGCCCCGGCGGCGCGACGGACTGCACGCGGATGGGGTCGTTGGCGGAGTCGCCGACGAACGCCCCCTGGACGCTCGTCGGGCCCGAGAACTGGTACCCACCGAAGCCCCCGACGGAGCCGTCGTCCGTCAGCGTGGAGGCAGTCAGCACGCCTGCGCCCGACTGACGCCAGCCGCCGTTGTTGAGGAAGGTGACGGCTGCCGTGACGGTCCCGGCGTTCTCCGAGGCGGAGCCGTTGTTGAGCAGGCTCCCGGCCGTGCTCAACGTGCAGGTGTTCTGCAGGACGCCGGACCCGTTGACCGTGAGCAAGGAACCGAACGTCACGACCCCCGAGTTGTCCAAGGTCCCGTCGACCGTCGCCGAACCGGCGACGTGCAGGGTGCCCGCGTTCTCCAGACGCACCGCAGAGTTGACGCCGAGGGCTCCCTGGACCTCGAACGCGCCCTCGTTGCGGAAGGCGCCGCCGCCCGGCGCGAACGAGCTCTCGACCACGAGACGGGCGCCGGGGTGGACGCGCACGTCGACGCTGCCGTTGGCGCCCAGTGCGTCGAAGCGAGCCGTCCCCTCGAGGTCCAACGAGAACCCGGCGCCGACCACGACCGGGGCGAAGTCGAGGGCACCCCCGGTGGCCACGACGAGCGCCCCCGCCGCGTTGTTCATGTAGAAGCCGTACAGGGTCGCCCCTGGCCCGATGCAGAGGGTCCCGCCCTGCGGGAGCGCGTCGATACCGCCGCTGAAGTCGGCGGCCACGAGGACGACCTCGCCCGGACGCACCGAGATCGAGCGTTCGGACTGACTTGCCACGCGGTCCGGGGCGCTGCACTGCGACGCGAAGTCCGCGCGGGCGACCGGCGCCGGGACGAGGACCGAGACGGCGACGGTCAGCACGGCAGCGAAGATCGCAACCCCTGGTCGCAGGATCGATCCTCGACTCATACCACCCGTCCGAGTCCGGCAGCTCTCCTGTCACGCTACCCGATCGGACATCCGGGACAGATCACCTCATAGGTCGTACTCGACGACGACCGGCGCGTGGTCGGAGAAGCGCTCGGCGTAGGTGGGCGCCCGGTCGACCGTCGCACTGACGGCCGCATCGGCCAGGTCGGGTGTCGCCAGCTGGTAGTCGATGCGCCAGCCGGCGTCGTTGTCGAAGGCCTGGCCGCGCCACGACCACCACGTGTACGGTCCCGGCCCTTCCCCGCCGAGCTCGCGGCCGAGGTCGCGCCAGCCGAGGTCGTCGAACCAACGGTCGAGGTAGGCGCGCTCGCGCGGGAGGAACCCCGCGTGCTTGAGGTTCCCCTTCCAGTTCTTGAGGTCGACCTCGCGGTGAGCGATGTTCAGGTCCCCGGCGACGACGGCGTACCCGCCGCCCTCGGCGATCTCGGCCAGACGCGAGGTCACGTGGTCGAGGAACTCGTACTTCGCGTCCAACGACGGCGTACCGGCGGTCGCGGAGTGCTGGTAGGTCGACACGACCGTCAGGGTCCGTGCCGGTGCGCCCTCGTGCGCAGCCAGCGCCAGCTCCGCTTCCACCCAGCGCCCCGAGTCGCCGGTGACGCCCGTCTTGAGCCCGATCCGCACGGCGTTCATCGGCAGCCGCGACGCGATGGCGACACCGGCCCGGCCGGCCTTCTCGCTCGCCTCGTGCGCGAGGTGCCACTCACCGGGCGGCAGGTGGTCGGCCAGGATCTCGTCGGACGCACGGACCTCCTGCAGGAGCACCACGTCGGGCTTGCGCGCCTCGAGCCACGCACCCATCCCCCGCTTGTAGGCGGCCCGGATCCCGTTGACGTTCACGCTCGCGATGGTCAGCACCGGACCATCCAAGCATCGCCCGAGGACACCGATCGACGGCTACCCGGCGTACGCGGCCTCGAGCGTCGCGAGGTCGAGCTTGACCATGGACAGGAGCGCCGCCATCACGCGAGCCGTGCCCTCCGGGTCGGCGCCCTCGCCCATCCAGCGCTCCAGGTCTGCGGGTGTGACCTGCCACGACACGCCGAACCGGTCCTTCAGCCACCCGCACTGCGACTCCACGCCACCGTCGGCGAGCAGCGCCGACCAGTAGTGGTCGATCTCGTCCTGGGTCCGGCAGTCGACGACGAACGAGAACGCGTCGTCCAGCGTGAGCACGGGCCCGCCGTTGAGGAACGTGACGGGCATGCCGTCGAGCGTGAGCTCCACGATGAACGCCGCACCCTCGGCCACCCCCGGCGTCCCCGCAGGTGCGCGCACGACCGACCGGATCGCCGTGTTGGGGATGACCGAGACGTAGAAGCGGGCGGCATCCTCGGCCTGGTCGTCGAACCACAGGTGCGGACGGACGATACCCATCATCGGCTCCTTCGGCGGCGGGGACGGCGTCACGCCCCGACAGCCGCGAGGGCTGCCGGGGCGTGACGGTGTCTCAGGCTCCGAGCAGTCGTTCTGCGGTGTCGACGACGTTGCTCAACAGCATGGCGCGCGTCATCGGACCCACGCCACCCGGGTTGGGTGACACCCAGGAGGCGACCTCGCGCACGCCCGGGTCCACGTCGCCGACGACTCGGCTCTTGCCGGTCTCCGCGTCCACCGACCGCGAGACGCCGACGTCGATCACGACGGCGCCGGGCTTGACGATGTCCGCCGTGATGATCCCCGGCACGCCGGCGGCCGCCACGATCACGTCCGCGTTCCGGGTGTGCTCCGCGAGGTCGTCGGTGCCCGTGTGGGTGAGGGTCACGGTCGCGTTGATCTCCCGGCGCGTGAGCAGCAGCCCGATCGAACGGCCGACCGTCACGCCCCGACCGACGACGACGACGTCCGCACCGTGCAGGTCGATGTCGTGCCGCAGCATCAGGTCGATGATCCCGCGCGGGGTGCACGGCAGCGGAGACGTGACCGGCTCGTTGACCCGCAGCACCAGGCGTCCGAGGTTGGTCGGGTGGAGGCCGTCGGCGTCCTTGTCGGGGTCGACCAGCTCGAGCACCCGGTTGGTGTCGATGCCCTTGGGCAGCGGGAGCTGCACGATGAACCCCGTACAGGTGGGGTCCTCGTTGAGCCGCCGGACCGCCGCCTCGATCTCGTCCTGCGTCGCCGTGGCGGGCAGGTCCTCACGGATCGAGGCGATGCCCACCTCGGCGCAGTCCTTGTGCTTGCCGGCCACGTACCACTGCGACCCCGGGTCGTCGCCGACCAGGAGCGTGCCCAGGCCAGGCCGGACCCCGCGGGTGGCCAGTGCGGCCACCCGCTCGGTCAGCTCGGCCTTGATCCGCTTCGCGGTGGCGGTCCCGTCGAGAAGCTGGGCCGTCATCAGTACTGCTGCAGGCCGTCGTAGAGCGGGAAGGAGTCGGTGAGCTTGAGGACGCGGGCCTTGAGCGCGTCGAGGTCCGTCGAGGCACCGTTGATCAGGGCGTTCGCGATGATGTCCGCGACCTCCGTGAACTCGGCGTCGCCGAAGCCACGCGACGCGAGCGCCGGCGTGCCGATGCGCAGACCCGACGTGACGCGCGGGGGGCGCGGGTCGAAGGGCACCGCGTTGCGGTTGACCGTGATGCCGGCCGAGTGCAGGAGGTCCTCGGCCTGCTGGCCGTCGAGGTCCGAGTGCCGCAGGTCGACGAGCACCAGGTGCACGTCCGTACCGCCCGTGAGGACCGAGACACCGGCCTTGGCGACGTCGGGCGCGGAGAGCCGCTCGGCGATGAGCCGGGCACCGTCCAGCGTGCGCTGCTGGCGGTCCTTGAACTCGTCGGTGCCGGCGACCTTGAACGCGACGGCCTTGGCGGCGATCACGTGCATGAGCGGGCCACCCTGCTGACCCGGGAAGACGGCCGAGTCGATCTTCTTGGCGTACTCCTCGCGGCTCAGGATGAAGCCGGAGCGCGGGCCGCCGATCGTCTTGTGCACCGTGCTGGAGACGACGTCGGAGTGCGGCACGGGGCTCGGGTGCAGACCGGCCGCGACCAGTCCGGCGAAGTGCGCCATGTCCACCCAGAGCTTTGCGCCGACCTCGTCGGCGATCGACCGGAAGGCCGCGAAGTCGAGGTGCCGCGGGTAGGCGGACCAGCCGCCGATGATCACGTCGGGCCGCTGCTCCAGAGCCTTCTCCCGGACCACGTCCATGTCGACGAGGAAGGTGTCCGGGTCCACGCCGTAGGCGCCGACCTGGTACAGCTTGCCGGAGAAGTTGATCTTCATGCCGTGCGTGAGGTGGCCGCCGTGGGCCAGCTCGAGGCCGAGGATCTTGTCGCCCGCGTTGATCAGGGCGTGCAGCACGGCCGCGTTGGCGGTGGCACCCGAGTGCGGCTGGACGTTCGCGTGCTCGGCGCCGAACAGGGACTTGGCGCGGTCGATCGCGATGTTCTCGGCGATGTCGACCTGCTCGCAGCCGCCGTAGTAGCGGCGGCCCGGGTAGCCCTCGGCGTACTTGTTGGTCAGCACGGAGCCCTGCGCCTGCAGGACGGCACGGGGCACGAAGTTCTCGCTCGCGATCATCT
Source organism: Cellulomonas sp. URHE0023 (assembly GCF_000688475.1). Lineage (GTDB taxonomy): Bacteria > Actinomycetota > Actinomycetes > Actinomycetales > Cellulomonadaceae > Cellulomonas. The sequence continues at coordinate 194,461 of NZ_JIAN01000005.1, forward strand.
CGAGCGTGCCCTGCTGGCGAGCCAGCTCACCGTCGAGGACGGCGGCGATCTCGGGGTCGAGCTCGGAGATGTTCTGGTCGAGGATCGGGGTGTTGCTCATGGCACTCCCTGGCAGTCAGCGCGCACGGTGTCACCGCGCACTCGGTAGTCGGACCGGTGGGGTGACCGGGGGCCCAGGCGTCCGACCCATGGTCTGCTGCTGCTGCGTCGCTCCCCGGTGGTGACCCACCCGTTTCGCCAGTCGCGACGCCGCACAGACTAGCAAGCGGAACGCCGAGTGGGGAGCGGTCGATCGTGGGACGGTCGGCGGCGCGACGAGCTGCGCCTGTGCACAACCGTGACCCGAGAGCGTGCGATCTCCGTACCGTCCCCCCACGGCACCGACCGCCAGCCGAGGAGCACACATGACCCAGGCCCACGCCACCAGCACCACCACCCGCCCCGACGAGGACCAACCTGTCCCGGCCCGTCGTCGGCGGTCCCTGCCGCGACCGGCGTGGCGCCTCACGGGGCTGGTCGGCGTCGCAGCGCTGGCCGTCGCGGGCGTCCTAACGCTGGCCGGCCACGATGGCTCGGCACCCGTCGACGAACGCGCGGTCAGGTCGGTCGTCGTGGACGCCGCCGAGCCAGTCCATTCCGACGACGACATCGTGACCACTGCGTGCTTCAGCTATCGCGTGCCCGAAGGCCTGGAGCTCGACCGGCAGTCTGCGGGCTGCTCGACGGCGGTCGGCTTCGGATCTGACAGCCTCACCCAGATACAGGTACGGGCGCAGACGGGCGACCTCGGAACCGATCGCGGCGATCTCGCCGCCGCGGTTCGCCAGTCGCTCGTCGACGCGGGTGTCGACGGCGTCGACGTCGACGTCCTGACGGTCGACGGGCGCGACGCGGCCCGGTTGCGCTCCGTCGACTCGTGGGGGATTCGCCGCACGTCGTACGTCGTCCCTCTGCCCCCGGGCCGGTTCACGCAAGCGGGCAAGGATCTCGGGAGCATCTGGCTGACCGGCCCCTCGTCGCCGGAGTTCGACGCCTGGATGGCGACCGTCCTCGGCTCCCTGGAGATCCCCGGCGACTGAGCTGCAGGTCAGCCTTCGGAGCCGTCGCCGAGGATCTTGCGCAGGTAGGCGTACGTCAGGTCGCCGGCCGTCTGGTCGTGCTGGTGCTTGTAGCCGTGCTTGGCGTAGAGGGCGATGTTCTGCACGGAGTCGCGTCCGGTGAACACCCAGACCTCCTCGATGCCGTCGGGCAGGAACGGCAGGATCGCCATGAGCATCTGGGTGCCGAAGCCCTGGCCCTGGAGATCAGGGGCCACGGCGAACCGGCCGAGCGTCGCCTTCGAGCCCTCGATGAGCACGCGGATGGAGCCGACGAGACGGTTCCCGTACCAGCCGCCGAGCGTGATGACGCCGTCTGCCTGGAGGTCGGCCTGCAGCTCGCCGAGGGTCTGCGTCAGTGGCGGGATGTGCGGGTCGCCGTACTGCTGGGCCTCGGTGACGAACGCGGCGCGACGGAGCGTCAGCAGCTCCCCGGCGTCATCGAGGGTCACGGAACGGATGTCGAGGTCGGCCGTGGTCATGTCGCCCATCGTGTCAGCCGATCACGGCGACCACTACTCTCGGGACTCGTGTCCTCCGCCACGATCGAGCCGACCCACTGGGTGCTCTCCCTGTCCTGCCCCGACCGGCCCGGCATCGTCCACGCCGTCGCCGGGCTGCTGGCCGAGCTCGGCGGCAACATCACCGAGTCCCAGCAGTTCGGGGACCCGCTGTCGGGCCTGTTCTTCATGCGCGTGCAGGTCACCGCGTCAGCGCCGCGCGAGGCCCTCACCGCAGCCCTCGAGTCCCTGGGCGACGAGTTCGGCATGCAGTGGTCCCTCGACGTCGTGGGCCGGCCGATGCGGACGCTCGTCATGGGCTCCACAGCGGCGCACTGCCTGAACGACCTCGCGTTCCGCCAGCGGTCGGAGAACCTTCCCGTCGACCTCGTCGCCGTCGTCTCCAACCACACCGCCCTCGAGCCGCTGGCCGGGTTCTACGGGATCCCGTTCCACCACGTGCCCGTCACCGCAGCGACGAAGGCGCAGGCCGAGGCCCGCCTTCTCGAGCTCGTCGCGGAGCTCGACGTCGAGCTCGTCGTCCTCGCGCGGTACATGCAGATCCTGTCCGACGACCTGTGCCGAGCGTTGCAGGGCCGCGTGATCAACATCCACCACTCGTTCCTCCCGTCGTTCAAGGGCGCCCGACCGTACGCGCAGGCGCACGACCGCGGGGTCAAGCTGATCGGGGCCACCGCGCACTACGTGACGGGCGACCTCGACGAGGGCCCGATCATCGAGCAGGACGTCGAGCGGGTGGACCACTCCCGCGCGGTCGAGGACCTGGTCGCTCTCGGTCAGGACGTAGAGCGTCGGGCACTCGCACGGGCCGTCCGCTGGCACGCCGAGCACCGCGTCCTGCTCGACGGCCACCGAACCATCGTCTTCAAGTAGCTCCGCCGTGAGGCGGCAGGTCACGGCCCACCGTCGACCGACTCCACAGCGCTCCCCGGCACGGTTTCACCTGCGGCTGTACGGGTGAATCACACCGCGCCCGGCGCGGACCTCACGGCGGCCCATACGGGCTTGACCTGCTGTCTAGCCTTGGGGAGCCCAGATCACGATGTGGCGAAGCATTCGGTCAGTTCATTGACTTCGACGGCGAATCAGCCGATGGAATGCCATGCGGATCGTTCTGGGCGTGTCGCCGGGCCTGCGACGATCGCTCCCGTCTCGTCGGGCGGCGGATCAGTCCGCTGCCGTTCGGGTCACTCGGCGAGCATCACCTCTTTCACCAACGGCAAAGAAGGCGTAGGAAACACATGCGTACAGGACGCAAGTTCACAGCGGTGGCCGCCGGGATCGCAGTAGCGACCCTCGCGCTGGCAGCCTGCTCGGGGAACGACGGCGACTCCTCCGGCGGTGGCGACACTGGTGACGCCGCCCAGGCTGAGGTCTTCACCTGGTGGGCCGACGGTTCCGAGAAGGCCGGCCTCGACGCGCTCGTGACCGTGTTCAACCAGCAGTTCCCCGACACCGAGTTCGTGAACGGTGCGATCGCCGGTGGCGCCGGTTCGGCTGCCAAGGAGCTGCTGCAGACCCGCCTGCAGAGCAACAACCCGCCGGACACGTTCCAGGCGCACGCCGGAGCCGAGCTCACCGACTACATCAAGGCCGGCCAGGTCCAGGACGTCTCGAACCTGTACGACGAGTTCGGTCTGCGCGACTCCTTCCCGAAGGACCTGGTGGACCGGCTCACGGTCAACGGCAAGATCTACTCGGTCCCCTCGAACATCCACCGCGCCAACGTCGTCTGGGCCAACCCTGAGGTGCTCAAGGGCGCAGGGCTGGACCCGGCCGCCACCTACGCCACGTTGGACGACTGGTTCGCTGCCATGGACGCCGTCAAGGAGAACACCGGCCTGACGCCGCTGTCGATCGCGACGACCTGGACGCAGATCAACCTGCTGGAGACCGTCCTGCTGTCCGACCTGGGCGCCGACGCCTACACGGGTCTGTGGAACGGGAAGACCGACTGGCAGGGCCCCGAGGTCACCAAGGCGCTGACCGACTTCGGCAGGGCGATCAGCTACACCAACGAGGACCGTGACGGCCTCGAGTGGCCGGACGCCACGCAGCAGATCATCGACGGCACCGCGGCGTTCAACGTCATGGGCGACTGGGCCGCGGCGGCGTTCGACGGGGCCGGCAAGCAGGCACCCACCGACTACGTCTACTTCCCGGTGCCCGGCACCGACGGCGTCTTCGACTTCCTGGCCGACTCCTTCACGCTGCCCGTGAACGCCCCGCACCCCGCCGGCGCGAAGAACTGGCTGAGCACGATCGGCTCGCTCGAGGGTCAGGTCGCGTTCAACAAGGCCAAGGGCTCGATCCCGGCCCGCACCGACGCCAACCCGGCAGACTTCTCGGCCTACCAGCAGACGGCCATCACGTCGTTCGGCCAGGACACCATCGTGTCCTCGCTCGCGCACGGTGCCGCTGCCCCGGGAGCGTGGGTGAGCGCGATCAGTGACGCCACGGTGAACTTCACGACCGGCGTCTCGGACCTCGAGACGTTCCAGACGGAGCTCGTCGACGCGTGGCTGGCCAACGTGGGCTGACACGCCGACCACCAAGAAGAGGGCCTCCCGACGCTGCGTCGGGAGGCCCTCTTCTTGTCGGCTCAGCGGAAGGCGGCCATCCGGCGCACCATCTCGTCGTCCGGTGAGGTCGCACCCGTGATCGCGGCGAGGATCGACTCGTAGCTCGCGGTCGCGGCGTCGAACGACCCGTTGTTCCTGCCGTGCCGCAGCACGACGATGCGGTCGGACACGGCCCGCACGTCGTTCATGTTGTGGCTGATGAGGATGACGCCGTGGCCCAGCTCGCGCAGTCGCTCGATGTAGGTGAGCACCTCGGCGGTCTGGGCGACCGAGAGTGCGGCGGTGGGCTCGTCGAGCACGACGAGCCGCGGCGACCCGATGAGAGTCCGGGCGATCGCGACCGCCTGACGCTGACCCGCCGACAGCTCCGACAGCGGGGTGCGCACCGACGGGATCCGGCTGGTCAGGTCCAGCAGGAGGCGCCGGGCCACCTGCTCCATCTGACCGTCGTCGAGCAGTCCGCCGTCGGTGAGCTCGCGCCCGAGGAAGATGTTCGACGTCACGTCGAGGTTCCCGCACAGGGCAAGGTCCTGGAACACGGTCGCGATGCCCAGGGTGTGCGCAGCCGAAGGTGAGGCGATCGTCTGGGCGTCACCGTCGATCTCGATGAGCCCCGAGTCAGGCTGCAGGACCCCGGAGATGACCTTCGCCAGGGTGGACTTCCCCGCACCGTTGTCGCCGACGAGCGCGACGACCTGGTGGGCGTAAACGTCGAGGTCGACACCGACGAGAGCTTCCACGGCCCCGAACCGCTTGGTGATCTGCCGGAGCGAGAGCAGCGGCACGCGACTTGCGATCATGTTGTCACCTGCTCCCCTTTGGGCACGTGGTAGGACGTAGTGAAGACCCGTTACGCATGCGCGTCAATCACCCATCCCCGGTTCGCTCGGGGAGGAGTGCTCCGACGGGCGCGCGACGAAGTCGATGGACCGGAACACCATCTCGAGCGCACCGATGACCTCCGCACGTTCGCCGAGCTCGGCGGGAACCACCTCGAGCGGAGCGATCTGGTTGAGCAGGACACGATGGCGGATGGCGTCGCGCAGCGGCGCGAGCAGGGTCTCACCGGTCTCCGCCAGCTCACCGCCGACCACGACGGCCTGCGGGTTGAGGGCGATGGCGAGCCCGGCGACGACGGCACCGATCGTCGAGCCCGCGTCGGCGACGACCCGCGCGCAGCCGGCGTCGCCGTCGGCCGCCCTCTGCACCACGTCGCGCAGCGTCAGCGGGCCGTGGCTCGCCCGCAGAGGTTCGATGAGGGAGGACGCACCCACGACGGTGTCCAGGCAGCCACGGCTCCCGCACCGGCAGATGTCGCCGGCCGGGTCGACCTGGACGTGCCCGATCTCCCCCGCTGTTCCCGCGAAGCCCGGGTGCACCTGGCCGCCGAGAACCACCCCGGCACCGGTGGTGTAGGACGCACGCACGAAGACGGAGTCCCGATAGAAGCGTGAGGCGCCCTGCACGCTCTCGGCGAGCGCTCCGAGGTTGGCGTCGTTGTCGACGAACACAGGACACCCGAGCCGCTTGGACAGGATGTGTCCGATGTGGATCTCGTCCCAGCCGCGCATGATGCCGCGGACGGAGATCATGCCGGTCGCGCTGTCGACGGGCGCGGGCAGCGCGATGCCGACACCGACCACCTCGTCGAGCCCGGAACCCACCCGCTCGAGCAGGTCGGTGACGAGCAGGGCAGCGCGGTCCAGGCTGGTGTCCATGCGGTGCTCGTGCGGCAGCGGGAGGGTCTGCTCGGCGACGACCTCGTGCGAGACGTCGCCGAGGGCGACCCTGAGCTGCCGCACCCCGATGTGGATCCCGACGGCCAGGCCGACGCGGTGCGCGATGGTGACCATCTGCGCCCGACGGCCGCTGCGGGTGGTGTTGCGGGTGTCCACCACGCCCGCCGACAGGAGCTCCTTGACGATCGTGGAGATCGTCGCCGTCGAGAGCCCGGTCGCCCCGGCGAGCTCGACCTGGGTGAGCCCACCGTGGCGGTGGACGGTCTCGACGATGAGCGCGCGGTTGGCCTCGCGCAGCGCGGACTGCGAGCCCGACATCGCCACCCGCCCTTCCACGGTCGCGAGCATAGACGCCCCGCCCCGCTCGCAGCGGGGAACGGGGCAGGGCGTCCTACCAGGTCAGCGGGCTGCGCTCGCCCGCCGCTTGTTGAAGATGTCGAAGGCGACGGCCAGCAGGAGGACCAGACCCTTGACCACCTGCTGGACGGCCTGGTCGATGCCCATGAGCTGCATGCCGTTGCTCATCACGCCGACGAGCAGACCGCCGACGATGGCGCCGGAGATCCGTCCGACACCGCCGGTCGTCGACGCTCCGCCGATGAAGCAGGCGGCGATCGCGTCGAGCTCGAACATGTTGCCGGCACCCGGCTGGGCGCCGTTGGACCGCGACGAGTAGACGACGCCCGCCACCGCGGCGAGCAGGCCCATGTTCACGAAGATCAAGAAGTTGACCCGCGGGACCTTCACACCGGAGAGCTGGGCGGCCGACAGGTTCCCGCCGATCGCGTAGACGTGGCGCCCGAACTTCGTCTTCGACGTCAGGACGGAGTAGGTGATGATCAGCACGCCCAGGATGAGCAGCACGATCGGCAGGCCACGGCTGCGCGACAGCTGGTAGGCGAACGCCATGACGACGATCCCGACGAGCGCGATCTTGGTGATGAAGATCGGCATCGACTCGACCGCCTGCTGGTAGCGGATGCGACCCTGGCGGCTGCGCAGCTGGCTGACGGCGTAGCCCACCACCGCCACGGCACCGATGAGGATGGTGAACACGTCGTACCCGTTGCCGCCGAGGAACCCGTTCAGGAAGCCACCGGCGATGCGCTGGTACTCGGCCGGGAACGGCGACAGAGAGATGTTGTCGAGGACCTTGAGGGTCAGGCCGCGGAATATGAGCATCCCCGCGAGCGTGACGATGAACGCCGGGATCCCGACGTACGCGACCCAGAGCCCCTGCCACATGCCGCACAGGAGCCCGACGGCGACGCCGGCCAGGACGCCGACCCACCAGGGCTGACCGTGCCGGATCACGACGACGGCGGACACGGATCCCGTGAGGGCCACCAGCGACCCGACCGAGAGGTCGATGTGGCCGGCGATGATGACGATCATCATGCCGATCGCGAGGATCAGGACGTAGGAGTACTGCAGCACGATGTTGGTGACGTTGCCGGGGCTCAGCAGCGTCCCGTCCGTCAGGATGGCGAACAGGCCCACGATCGCGATGAACGCGACGAAGATGCCACTCTGCCGCAGGTTCCTCGTGAAGAGGTCCTTCAGGCCTACCACTGCGGTCATCGGACCGGGCCCCTTTCCATAGTCATGAGCTCCATCAGGTGTTCCTGTGTCGCGTGCTCCTTGCCGACCTCACCGGTGATCCGGCCTGCCGAGAGCGTGTAGATCCGGTCGCACATGCCGATGAGCTCGGGCAGCTCCGAGGAGATCAGGATCACTGCCCGGCCTGCCTCGGCCAGCCTGTTGATGAGCGTGTAGATCTCGTACTTGGCTCCGACGTCGATGCCACGGGTCGGCTCGTCGAGGATGAGCACCTGCGGATCGGTGAACAGCCACTTGCTCAGCACGACCTTCTGCTGGTTCCCGCCCGAGAGCTTGCCGGTCACGGCCATCACGGAGGGCGCCTTGATGTTCATGCTCTGGCGGTACTCCTCGGCAACCTTGATCTCCTCGTTCGAGTTGACGAAGCCCCCGCGGGAGATCTGGTCGAGGTTGGCCGACGAGATGTTGGTCCGGATGTCCTCGATGAGGTTGAGGCCGAACTTCTTGCGGTCCTCGGTGGCGTAGGCGATGCCGTGCTCGATCGCTTCGTCCACCGTGCGCGTCTGGATCTCGTTGCCGTGCAGGAAGACCTTCCCCGAGATATCACGGCCGTAGCTGCGGCCGAACACCGACATCGCCAGCTCGGTTCGTCCCGCGCCCATGAGGCCTGCGATCCCGACGATCTCCCCGGCGCGCACCGAGAGCGACGCGTTGTCGACGACGACGCGCTCGGCCTGGGTCGGGTGGTTGACGGTCCAGTTCTCGATCCTGAGCACCTCCTCGCCGACGACGGAGTCGTGCGGGGGGAACCGGTGGCCCAGGTCACGGCCGACCATGCCGCGGATGATGCGCTCCTGGGTGACCTCGTCGGCCACCATGTTGAGCGTCTCGACGGTCTTGCCGTCTCGGATGATCGTCGTGGAGTCCGCGATCTCCGCGATCTCGTTGAGCTTGTGGGAGATCATGATCGACGTGATCCCGTGGCCCTTGAGCTGACGGAGCAGCTCGAGCAGGTGCTCGGAGTCGTTGTCGTTCAGCGCGGCGGTCGGCTCGTCGAGGATGAGGAGCTTGACCTCCTTGGACAGCGCCTTCGCGATCTCCACCAGCTGCTGCTTGCCGACACCCAGCTGTCCGACGGGAGTCACCGGGAGCTCGTCGAGGCCGACCCGGGCGAGCAGCGCGGCTGCGTCCTGGTTGGTCAGGTTCCAGTCGATGAGCCCGCGTCGGACGCGTTCGTTGCCGAGGAAGATGTTCTCCGCGACCGAGAGGTACGGGACGAGCGCAAGCTCCTGGTGGATGATCACGATCCCGCGGGCCTCCGAGTCGTTGATCGACCCGAACTCCATCTCCTCACCGTCGAAGATGATCTTGCCCTCGTACGTCCCGTGGCCGTAGACGCCCGACAGCACCTTCATCAGGGTCGACTTGCCAGCCCCGTTCTCACCACAGATCGCGTGGATCTCGCCGCGTTCGACGCTGATCGACACGTCCTGCAACGCCTTGACGCCGGGAAACGTCTTGGTGATGGACTGCATCTCCAGAATGGGTGTCGCCATGGCGGCCTCCACCATCCTTCGTGGTCGTGGGCACGCCCCCACGCCGGCCGGACGCTGCCGGCCGGCGTGGGGAGCGCGATCCCTGCAGGGTGGGTCAGGACGCCTGGCCGCTGGCGACCTCGTCCGCAGACCAGTAGCCGGAGTCGATCAGCAGCGACTGGATGTTGTCCTTGTAGACGATGTCCGAGTCGAGCAGGAAGGACGGGACGACCTTGACGCCGTTGTCGTACGACTCGGTGTCGTTCGCCTCGGGCTTGTCGCCGGCCAGGAAGGCCTGGGCCGACGTGACGGCCTGGTCGGCGAGCTTGCGCGTGTCCTTGAAGATCGTCGAGTACTGCACGCCGTCGTTGATGAGCTTGACGGACGCGATCTCGGCGTCCTGGCCGGTCACGATCGGCATGCCTGCGTCGATGCCCGGGCCGTAGCCGGCGTTCTGCAGCGCGGTGATGATGCCGCGGGACAGGCCGTCGTACGGCGACAGGACGCCCTGGACCTTGGAGCCGTCCGAGTAGGTCGACGTCAGGAGGTCCTCCATGCGCTTCTGCGCGGTCTCCTGCAGCCAGCGCAGCGTGGCGACCTGCTCGATCTTGGTCTGGTCGGACTTCACGACGAGCGTCTTGTCGTCGATGTACGGCTGCAGCGTGTCCATCGCGCCCTTGAAGAAGAAGTGCGCGTTGTTGTCGTCCAGCGAGCCGGCGAACAGCTCGATGTTGAACGGTCCGGCCGCGTCGCCCTTCGAGCCGTCAGCCTTGAGGAGGCCCAGGCCGACGAGCAGGGACGTCGCCTGCTGGACGCCGACCTTGTAGTTGTCGAACGTCACGTAGAAGTCGACGTTCTCGCTGTCACGGATCAGACGGTCGTACGCGATGACCGGGATGTCGTTGTCCGCGGCCGACTGCAGCTGGTTGGACAGTGCGGTGCCGTCGATCGAGGCGAGGATCAGAAGGTCGGCGCCCTTGGTGATCATCTGGTCGATCTGCTGCTGCTGCGTGGGGATGTCGTTGTTCGCGTACTGGAGGTCGACCTTGTACCCGGCCTTCTCCAGACCCGACTTGACGGCGTCGCCGTCCGCGATCCACCGCTCGGACTCCTGCGTCGGCATGGCGACACCGATGGTGAGGTCGCCGGTGTCGGCCGGAGCCCCGGTGCTCTCGTCGTCGGTGCTGCCTGCACCGCTGCCCGAGCATGCGGCCAGGGAGAGCGCGAAGATCGCACCCGCCGCAGCCATCGTGATCCGTCGCATTGCTGTGCTCCTACTCGTCGTTGAGAGAGGCCCGGAGAGATCGGACCTGGGATGCACGGGCGCTCCTGAACCGCGCGCGATCTGGTACCTCGCTGCGGTCGGTCCCCGGCTGCACCGACCCCAGGGCGTGGTCTGCGGCGGTGCAGCGGAGAAAGATTCTTACGTTCGGTTCGCGAAGTCAATGGATCGTGGTGATATTGCTTTGTATCTGTTTGATAACGGCCGGATTCCTGCGGGTTCCGCGACGCATACGGGTGATGTGAGCGCTCACCCGAACACCCGAACGGTGCGGAGTTCAGTCCAGCACAGAGGCCCGCGACCACCTGGTCGCGGGCCTCTGTGTCTGCGGTCCTGGCGTCACCTGAGGCGACTCACGACCGGTGCGCACCTCCCCCGGAGCCCGAGTGCGCCCTCTCCACCAGCACCGCGACGGTCCGAGGCGGGACGGTGACCGTCCCCGTGGCCTTCTCCCACGTCGTCGCACGCACCACCGGGTCACTGCCCCGCGCCTGGACCGGCGACAGCGTCAGCGCGTGGCGAGCCAACGCCGGCACGCTCTGCGTCGTGGTCACGTCCGAGGCGTTCACCACGACGAGAACACCGTCCAGTGCCTTGTCCACGTCCTTGCTCCACCGCTTGGCGGTGCCGTCCCAGTGCGGTCGGTCGTCGATCGTCATGACGACCACGCCAGGGGCGGCGTCCGGCCCCGAGCCCGGGAACGCCACCTTCTGCTCGATCAGGGACGCCGAGCCCAGGCGGAACAGAGGCGTCGAGAACCGCAGCTTCAGCAGGTCGTCGGCAGCGGCCGAGGCCGTCGCGATGTCGGCCGGCGTCGGCTTGAGCGCAGGGTCGGCCAGCAGCGGCTGCTGGAACGGCCACTTCGGCTCGTTGTCGCCCTTGGGCGGCAGACCCCGACCGAAGCCGTTGTCCTTGCCGGACAGGTCGAGCGAGTTGAACCAGTCGCCTGAGTCGTAGCTGTTGCGGTCGAGCGACTTGCTGCGCAGCAGGTCGGCGCCCGCGTGCCAGAAGGACGGCGTCTGCGCCAGTGCCGTCGTGGCCAGCGAGACCGTGTTCATCCGCACGCGGTCCGCCATAACGGTGTCCGTCGGCAGCTTGTACGTCAGGGAGTCCCACAGGGTCTCGTTGTCGTGGGCGTCGACGTACGTGATGACCTCCTCCGGGGAGTCGGCGTAGCCAGCCGGCTGCCCGTTGTAGTCGATCTCCGCACCGGTCTGGACCGTGCCGCCACTCGTCTCGAAGGCGAAGTCGCGCAGGTTGCCGGCCATCCCGAGCCTCACGAGGTCGGCGTCGTGCGCCGCTCGCGCAGCCTGTTCGGCGTCCGTGCCGTTGACCGGGTCACCGTTCGGGTCCGTCCCACCGCCCGAGCCGAAGCCCTGGATGTGCGGGTTGGTGTCGAACGGGCCGCCGCCGCGGACGGCGTCGCGCAGGCGGTCGGAGAACGTCCCGATGCCCGTGCCGCCCAGCTGGCCCTGCGTCGCCTGCGTGAACAGGGCGTTGTTCGCCACCTCCCCGAAGTTCCAGCCCTCGCCGTAGAGGTAGACCTCCGAACCGTCGACCCCGTCTGCACGCGGTGTCAGCTTGTCCAGCGCCTTGCGGACGGCCTTCATGGTGTCGACCGAGTGGTGGCCCATGAGGTCGAACCGGAAGCCGTCGACCTTGTAGTCACGAGCCCACGTCACCACCGAGTCGACCATGAGCTTCTCGGCCATCGCGTGCTCGGTCGCGACGTTCTGGCAGCAGGTGGACGTCTCGACGGATCCCGTTGCAGACAGCCGCTGGTAGTAGCCGGGGACCACGCGGTCGAGGATCGACTGCGGAGCCTGCCCGCTCGCCGTGGTGTGGTTGAACACCTGGTCGAGCACCACCTGCAGACCGTCGGCGTGCAGCGCGCCCACCATGGTGCGGAAGTCGGCCACGCGGCCGCCGCCGTCCTGGTGCACCGCGTAGGACCCTTCAGGCGACTGCCAGTGCAGCGGGTCGTAGCCCCAGTTGAACCCGTCGCTCGACGCGACCGCGGTGACGCAGGCCTGCTGCTGGTCGGAGTCCGCGGCGTACGACGCCAGGTCGCACGCGGGGGTCGACTGCTGGGTCCGGTCCTCCTGGATGGACGCGATGTCGAACGTCGGCAGCAGGTGGATCGTGGTCAAGCCGGCCTTCTCCAGCGAGCGCAGGTGCTGGCGGCCCGCACCGTGGGACGCGAACGCGAGGTACGTCCCCCGCTGGGCTGCCGGCACGGTGGGGTCACTGATCGAGAAGTCACGCACGTGCAGCTCGTAGATCGTCTGGTCCACGGGCCGCACGACCGGCTGCTTCGCCTTCTCCCACTGGCTCGGCCGGAAGGCCTTGTCGGCGAGGTCGACGAGCACGGACCGGGTCGAGTTCACGGTGAGCGCCACCGAGTAGGGGTCGGTGACCTGGTTGACCTCGACCTTGTCGGTCGTCGGGGCGTAGACCGTGACCTCCCAGAGGAACTGCTTCCCGGTCCACGACTTCTTGCCGCCGACCGTCCACGAGCCGTCCTTCTGGCGCTCGGCGGTCACCCGGGCCGGGTCGGCCCCGCTCCCGGCCCAGACGAGCAGGTCGACATGCTGTGCGGTCGGCGCCCACAGGGCCAGCGACGGGACACCCCTGGACCACGTGGTCCCCAGCGTGCGCTTGCCCGCCTTCGCCGCGTAGAGGTCGTCGAGGACCCCAGGGACCTGGACGCCGGTCGCGGCCTGCAGCGTGTCTCCGCTCGCCTGGGTGACCAGCAGAGCCCCGCGGAGCAGGTCCTGCGCACGCTGCGACGACGCCTCGACGTGCAGCGCGAGGTAGCCGGTCGCCAGCGCCGGGAAGCGTGCCTTCTGCGCGTCCGAGAGTCCCGCGGGGACGTACGTGAGCGTCACCGGGGAACCGTCGCCGCCCGTCACCGCACCGTCGGCGACCACGGGCCGCTCGTCCGGCGACCCGTGCAGCCGCCAGGCGAGCGACGCGGGGTCGGTCCCCGACGGCACCCACGCGGCCGGCCACGCGATGGTCGACGCGTCGATCCACTGCGCTCGCTCCTCGCCCGTGCCCTGCAGCGGCGGGTCGGTCACCTCGACCGTGAGCGTGTGCGTGGCGAGCACGTACGTGAAGGTCACGGGCTTGCCACCGGGTGCGGTGAACGGGATGTTCGCGCCACCCCGCGCTCCCCCGGCGCCGTAGTTCTCGTCCCACGAGAGGTTGTGCGCGACCTTGACCTCGTAGGCGCCGACGGGCAGGTCCGGTGCGACGAACGTGTAGGTGCCGTCGCCGTCGGGGTCCTGAAGCCAGGTCGCCATGCAGTCCGGCGCCCAGTCGCCGGCGCAGCCCAGCTCGCTGTTGTCGGAACCGGGGACCGTCAGGATCGGACCTTGCGCGGTCGAGGTGAACCAGTGGGTCGACGGGTCGTAGTAGAACGTCACGGGTCCGTCGGACGCGAGCGTGTAGGCGACGTTGCCTCCGCCCGCCGCTCCGCCGGCACCGTAGTTCTCGTCCCAGGTGCCGCCGATCGCGACCTTGTACTCGTAGGAGCCGGCCGGGATCGTGAAGGTCCCGGCATAGACCCCGTCGGCCCGCTTGGTGAGCTTCGCCGACGTGCACTCCGGCTGCCAGTCTCCCGGGCAGCCCATCTCGGTGTTGTGGCTGCCCGGCACGGTCACCAGCAGGTCGCCCGGCTCGGTGGGCGGCACCACGCCGTCGACGGCGTTGCCGACGCTCGCGAACGTGGAGGCGGCACTCCTGTGGCCTGCCGCGTCGACGGTCACCGCGCGGTACTCCACCAGTGCCCCGGCGTCCAGGCCGCTCACGTCGGCGTACACGCGCGGGGTCGTCGACTCCGCCGTGCCCAGTGCCGTCCACGTGTCGTCACCGACCACCCGGTACGCGAACGACGTCTGGCTCCACACGTCCGCGGCCACGTCGGCGGTGACCGGGACCAGGCCCTTCAGCGCCGTGCCCGCGGCCGGGGTGCTGAGCGTGATGGCGCCCGCGGTCGTCGGGGACCCGACAGTCGAGCCGGCCTTCAGCACGACGGCGCCGAGCGCCGGGACGGTGATCGTGAGGTTGCCGTCGGCCGCTGCCGTCGCACTCGTCGACGTCCCGTACAACGGAGCGAACGTCGCACCGGGCGTCAGGGTGTCGACCGTGACCGTCGCGGGCGCCGTGCCGCTGTTGAGCGCGACGAGGTGCTCGATCTTCTCCGTCGCGTCGACACGCGAGAACGCGTAGACGGAGTCCGTGGCGTACCGCTCGATCTGCGCTCCGTCTGTCAGAGCCTTGCTCGAGGCCCGCAGGGCCGCAAGCTCGGAGATGTGCCGGTAGAGCACCGAGTCGGTGTCGTAGCGGTCCACCGACCCGGCAGTGGTGCCGTCCAGGAGCGGCTGGTCCGCGTACTCGGGCACCTGCGTGGCGAACAGCGACTGCCGGGCGTTCTTGTCCTGCCCGTTCCCTGCACCCTCGAAGCCCTGCTCGTCGCCGTAGTACACGACCGGCTGCCCGCGGGTCAGGTACATGAGCGAGTGGGCCAGCTCGGAACGCTGCTCAGGGTTGCTCGCGTCCTTGACCATGTAGCCGACGCGGCCCATGTCGTGGTTGCCGAGGAAGGTGGGCAGCGCCTGCGCGTTCGTCGTGGGTGTCGTGTACATGTCGTCGCCCGCGAACAGCGCGTGCAGACCGGCTGCCGAGAAGCCCTTGGCGTAGGTCGTCGCCGCGGACTGGAACGTGAAGTCCAGGACGCCGTTCATGTCGCTGTTGCGCAGGTACGGCGAGAGCTTGGCCGGGTCGGCGTCGTAGACCTCACCGAACATGAAGAAGTCGGGGTTGCCGACGGACGCCGCGTGGTCACGCACCGCGGTCGTGAACCTCTGCCAGAACTCGAAGTTGACGTGCTTGGCGGTGTCGATGCGGAAGCCGTCCACACCCCGGTCGACCCACTGGTCGTACACGTCGACGAACCCGTTCACGACCGCGGGGTTCTCCGTCATGAGGTCGTCGAGGCCCGAGAAGTCTCCGTACGTCGTCGACTCGCCCGTGTAGGTCGAGTTTCCGCGGTTGTGGTAGAGCGTCGGGTCGTTCAGCCAGTCGGGGACCTTGGCGTGCTCGTCCTCGGGCTTGATCACCGGCGTGTAGGGGAAGCTCGTCGCAGCGTCCATCGCCGGGAACGTGTCCGTGCCCGCATAGGTGTGCGGGTCGAACGTCGTGCCGGCCGCGTCCTTGTACGGGCTCGTCGCCTGGTCGACGTAGTCGTACGTCTGCTGCGCGTAGTCGATGACGTCGGCGGTGTGGTTGGCGATGATGTCGAAGTACACCTTGATGCCGCGCGCGTGGGCGTCGGCGATCAGCGACTCGAGCTCGGCGTTGGTGCCCAGGTGCGGGTCGATCTGCGTGAAGTCGGTGATCCAGTACCCGTGGTACCCGGCCGAGGCATCCGCCCCTGTGCCCTGCACCGGCTTGTTCTTGAACGACGGTGTCAGCCAGATCGCCGTGGTGCCGAGTCCCTGGATGTAGTCCAGCCTGTCGTGCAGGCCCGCGAGGTCGCCGCCCTCGTAGAAGCCCTTGTCGGTCGGGTCGAAGCCGGTGGTGAGGCGGTCACCCGTCAACCCACCCGTGTCGTTGGTCGCGTCGCCGTCGGCGAACCGGTCGGTCATGACGAAGTAGAACTGCTGCCCGGCTCCCGGGTCGCGCACCGGGTCGGCGACGATCGCGTCGTCGGCGGCGGTGTATCCCCCGGGCAGGCCGACCGGGTTCAGCGCCGTGCGGTGCGTCGTGTCGTCGTAGGTGAACCTGATCGTCGACGGGCCGGCCAGCACGAGCGGGGTGTTGTCACCGCCGCCGTTGCCGCCGTAGGCCTCGTCCCAGGTGTCGTTGAGGGCGACCTTGTACGCGTAGGTCCCGGCCGGCACCGTGAACTCGGCGGAGTACCGGCCGGCCACGTCCGTCGGCGTGAGCTCCGTCTGCGCACAGTCCGGCTGCCAGTCGCCCGGGCAGCCGAGCTCGCTCTGCAGGTCTCCGACGAGGGCGACGGTGCGTTCGGCCGCCGCGGCCGGGGTCGCGACGACCGCAGCCCCCACGAGGCCGAGAAGCGTGACTGCGACAGCGGTGGTTGCGGCGACCGGACGGCGCCAGCTCGTGGCGCGTCCGGGGGCGTCGGCGGGCGACATGGCGACTCCTTCGTCTTCCCGCGGACGTCACTGTTCGCGGGCTGTGCCGGGTGATGTCGCAGACCGTATCCGTTTGCAGTAACTTGCAGCAAGAGAATCGGTCAAACGTTGCAAAGCACCGGCTCGCGGACCGCACCGCCGCCGGGGCGCTCTCAGTCGTGCCCTCGCAGGCCTTGATCACGGGGTGGGCGGCGTGGCCCGCCACCGCACTGGCGGGCCTCCCGGCACGACGCGGCCAGCTGCTCGATCCGCTCGAGTCAGACGACGGCGAGGCGGGGCTCGGCGTGGCCCGCAGTGGAGGTGCGTCCTAGGCCGCAAGGAGCTGAGCCACCCGCGCCTGGAGGTCGGAGGCCGCAGCATCGTCGATCTCCACCACCTTGTCCCGGCTGGTGGACCCCGAGACCAGCCGCACGTGCCGCGGCCGGACCCCCAGCGCCGCCGCCAGCGCCCTGAGCACCGCCGCGGTTGCCGCACCATCGACGGCACGCGCTGTCACGGCGACCACCAACCGATCGCCGTACGTCCCTCCGACCGCGGTCCTCGACGCGCCAGGCCTGACGCGTACGGCAACGCGCACGTCATCGCCTCGGCGGGTCGATGAGTCGGGGCGCGCGCCGCATGCGCACGAAGAGCACGGCACCGAGGACGACGAGGACGACGCCGACCAGCGCGAACGGCAGGGGCGACATCGACGTGCTGCAGGAGATCGGCATCGTGGTCGTGCACGAAGCCTCCGGCCAGTTGCGGTTCTTCCAGGCGAGCGAGAAGGGCAGTGCGCTCAGGCCGGCGACCAAGCCCCACTGCGCGGGCCGCAGCCCCTGCCGGGCGACCAGCACCCCCGCGAGCAGCATCCCGGCGAGGCCGACGACCAGCCCGAGCACCGCAGGGCGCCCGAACCCCGCCCCGACGCAGACGCCGAGCAGGAGCCAGCCGACGAATGCAGAGACGCTCGTGCCCGCGCGTGGGACGGCGACGTCCTGCGCCCACATGTCAGATCAGGCCGAGCGCCCGCACCGCGTCGCGCTCCTCAACGAGCTCCGCGACCGAGGCGTCGATGCGGCTCCGCGAGAAGTCGTCGACGGACAGGTCCGGCACGATCTGCCAGCTGCCGCCCGCCGACGTCACGGGGAACGACGAGATCAGGCCCTCGGGAACCCCGTACGACCCGTCCGAGACGATGCCTGCCGAGGTCCAGTCGCCCGCCGGGGTGCCGTTCACCCACGAGAACACGTGGTCGATCGCCGCGTTCGCCGCCGACGCCGCCGACGACGCACCGCGCGCCTCGATGATCGCCGCGCCGCGCTTGGCCACGGTCGGGATGAACGTGTCACGGACCCACGCCTCGTCGTCGACGACCGCTTGCGCCGGCTTCCCGTCCACCGTGGCGTGCGACAGGTCCGGGTACTGCGTCGCGGAGTGGTTGCCCCAGATCGTCACGCGCGCGATGTCGGACACCGGAGAAGCGGTCTTCTTCGCGAGCTGCCCGACCGCCCGGTTGTGGTCCAGGCGAGTCATGGCCGTGAACCGGTCGCTGGGCACGTCCGGCGCGTGGGAGGCGGCGATGAACGCGTTGGTGTTGGCCGGGTTGCCCACCACGAGGACGCGCACGTCGGATGCCGCACCAGCGTTGATCGCCTCGCCTTGCGGCTTGAAGATGCCACCGTTCGCCGACAGCAGGTCACCGCGCTCCATGCCCGCGGTCCGAGGTCGGGCGCCCACCAGCAGGGCGACGTTGACGCCGTCGAACGCCGCCGTGGCGTCGTCGTAGATCTCCACGCTGTCGAGCGTCACGAATGCGCAGTCGTCGAGCTCCATCGCGGTGCCCTCGGCAGCCTTGACCGCCTGCGGGATCTCCAGCAGCCGCAGCCGGACCGGGACGTCCGGCCCGAGCAGCTGACCCGAGGCGATCCGGAAGAGCAGTGCGTAGCCGATCTGCCCGGCGGCTCCGGTGACGGTGACGGTGACAGGCGAGCTGGCGGTCACGAACGGGCTCCTTCGGTCGGCCGATGGCGCATCAGATGGACGTACCTGCGCTACGGGCACGCTACCGCGGTCGCGCGGCGAGGGCGCCGCGGGACCCTTCACGTGGCGAACGCCCACCGAGCCGGAGCCGACACGACCGGCGACGCACGAACGGCGCCCACGGTGACCGTGGGCGCCGTTCGTGGGGTGGGTCGTCAGGCGAGCTTGGCCGCCAGGTTGGCGTCGAGCGTCGCGAGGAACTCCTCGGTCGTCTGCCAGGCCTGGTCGGGGCCGACCAGCGACGCGAGGTCCTTGGTCATGGCACCCGACTCGACCGTCTCGATGACGACCTGCTCGAGCGTCTCCGCGAACTGCGTCACCTCGGGGGTGCTGTCCAGCTTGCCGCGGTGCTTGAGGCCGCCGGTCCAGGCGAAGATCGACGCGATGGGGTTGGTCGAGGTCGGCTTGCCGGCCTGGTGCTGGCGGAAGTGACGCGTCACCGTGCCGTGCGCCGCCTCGGCCTCGACCGTCTTGCCGTCGGGCGTCATGAGCACGGACGTCATCAGGCCGAGCGAGCCGAAGCCCTGTGCGACCGTGTCCGACTGGACGTCACCGTCGTAGTTCTTGCAGGCCCAGACGTAGCCGCCCTCCCACTTCATCGCGGCGGCGACCATGTCGTCGATGAGGCGGTGCTCGTACGTCAGGCCGGCCTCGGCGAACTGCGCGGCGTACTCGGCGTCGAACACCTCCTGGAAGATGTCCTTGAACGCGCCGTCGTAGGCCTTGAGGATCGTGTTCTTCGTCGACAGGTAGACCGGGTAGCCGCGCTGCAGGCCGTAGGCGAACGAGGCGCGCGCGAAGTCGCGGATCGAGTCGTTGAAGTTGTACATGCCCATCGCGACGCCGCCGCCGTCGGGGTACGTCACGACCGTCTGGTTGATCGGCTCGGAGCCGTCCGCCGGGGTGTAGGTCAGGGTCAGCGTGCCGGCGCCGGGGACCTTGAAGTTGGTCGCCTTGTACTGGTCGCCGTGGGCGTGACGGCCGATGATGATCGGCTTGTTCCAGCCCGGCACCAGGCGCGGGATGTTGGAGATGATGATCGGCTCGCGGAACACGACGCCGCCGAGGATGTTGCGGATCGTGCCGTTGGGCGAGACCCACATCTTCTTCAGGCCGAACTCCTCGACGCGGGCCTCGTCGGGCGTGATCGTCGCGCACTTGACCCCGACGCCGTGCTCCTTGATGGCGTGGGCCGCGTCGATCGTCACCTGGTCGTCGGTGGCGTCGCGGTTCTGGATCGACAGGTCGTAGTAGCGCAGGTCGACGTCGAGGTACGGGTGGATCAGGCGGTCCTTGATGAACTGCCAGATGATGCGCGTCATCTCGTCGCCGTCGAGCTCGACGACCGGGCCGACAACCTTGATCTTCGCCATGCGGGATCTCCTGTGCTGGGGACGGGTGGGGGCACGGCACGAGAAAGAGATCGAGGTGCCGGCGCGGGTCCGTGGGCAAGATTACTCGACATCGAGAGACTTGCGGGAGGCTGCGAGGGTCAGACCAGGACGAAGCGCTCACACTGATCAGCAACGCGCATCGGCGCGCACCGTGACCCGCGCCCGCTCAGACTGGCATGCTGGCCCCCACGGGCGGACGCCAGCCGGCCGACGTGTGCACAGGCGGGCGTGGCACGCTCCACGCGCACCTGCCCGACACCTCCCGATTCTCACGACAGGAACGACATGTCACAGGACAACGCAGACAAGGCCGCGGCCCTGCCTGAGCCCGCCGCCGACGAGACGATCGTCGAGAGCACACCCGAGCCCGCCGCCCCGGCGGGCGAGGCCACGCCGCAGAGCGAGCCCGAGAGCGCGCCCAACGAGTACGAGGCCGTCTTCGTGCCCGCCGGGTCAGTCATCGTCGCCGGGCCGAGCCTGCTCGCGAAGCTGGGGGCCGAGGCGTTCGGCACGTTCCTTCTCGTGCTCGCAGGTCTCGGCGTCGCCCTCTACCTGGGCGTCAGCGGTGTGAGCAGCGCACTCGCAGTCGGTCTGGCCTTCGGGCTCGCGGTCCTCGCGGGCGCGGTCGCGGTCGGGCACGTCTCCGGTGGGCACTTCAACCCCGCGGTGACCGTCGGCGCGGCGATCGCCGGACGCACGGCGTGGAAGGACGTCCTGCCCTACTGGCTGGCACAGCTCTTCGGGGCGACCGCCGCTGCGGCAGTGCTGTTCACGACGATCCCCGACAAGCTGCCGAGCCTGCTCGCGCAGGGCGCCGAGGCCACCAAGCAGTCGTTCTTCTCCGGTGTCGCGAACGGCTACGAGGAGCACTCGCCCCTCGCCGTCGCCTCGCAGGGTCAGGTCAGCTTCACGCTGGTCTCCGCCCTCCTCATCGAGATCGTCGTCACCGCGCTGTTCGTCGGCGTCATCCTGGGCGCCACGGACCGCCGCGCGACGAGCGTCTCGGCGCCCCTGGCGATCGGCCTCGCGCTCGCCGTCCTGATCCTCGTGGCGATCCCGATCACGAACGCGTCGCTGAACCCGGCACGCTCGTTCGCCGCGGCGGTCTTCTCCGAGAGCTGGGCGTGGAAGCAGCTGTGGCTGTTCGTGGTCGCCCCGATCGTGGGCGCCGCCCTCTCCGGCCTCGTCTACCGCGCCTTCGCGGCCGAGCCGGTGCAGGACAACCTCCTGGAGGAGGACGAGGAGTTCGTCACGACCGAGGACACGTTGGTCGTCACCGAGCGCTGAGCCGACACCTCGACGACGAGAGCCCGGGACCGCTGCGGTCCCGGGCTCTCGTGCGTCTGCGGAGGTGCGCTCAGACCCAGCCGTCGGGCAGCACCGCCGCCAGCAGGCTGAGGCCGAGCGCGAGCAGGAAGAGCACCGTGACGTCGATCCCCTTGGCGCGGACCGACAACGCCACCGGTCCGGGTGCAGGTGCGGTCCATCGGACGACGGCGCACGCCGCGACGACCGCGGCGAGCACGACCGAGCCCGCCCGCGTGCCCACGGCGAGCGACACGACGAGAGCGACGAGGATCCCGCCACTCACCCACCACAGGGACGCGTTGCGGTCCGCGGCGAGCGACGCACGGGCGATGGCGCGCGGGTCGAGGGGCACCTGCTCGACCGGGATAGGCCCGGACGAGGCGAGTGGCTCCGGAGCCGGGGCGGCGGGCTGTTCCGGCCCTGGCTCACCGACGCGTGGTAGCGGCGTCGGGCGTAGCCCCGCGCCGCTGCTCGTCCGCTCGTGCACCATCGATCAGCCTCCCGTCCGGAGACTACCGTTGCCAGGTGAGTGAGCCGGAATCCGTCGCCCCTCCAGCCGCCCTCCCGCGATCGGTCCTGGTGGTCGGCGGCGGACTCGCGGCCACGCGAACCGTCGCGGAGCTGCGGGAACGGGAGTTCGACGGTCGCATCGAGGTGCTGTGCGCGGAGGGGGTCGCGCCCTACGACCGTCCGCCCCTGTCCAAGCACCTCCTGGACCGCCCGACCCCGACCTGGCTGCGGGACGAGATCGGCGCGGACCTGCAGGCTCTCGCCGACGAGGTGCACCTCGGCACACCCGCACGCGGGCTGCGGGTCACCGGCACGGGCGTCGAGGTGCAGGCCGCCGACGGCTCCCGCACGGCCGACGCGGTCGTCCTGGCGACCGGCGCCCACGCCGTCCTGCCACCGGGATGGGAGGCGGCGCTGACCCTGCACACCGCGGCCGACGCCGAGGTCCTGCGCACGGCCCTCGTGCCCGGCGTCCGGCTTGTCATCATCGGGGCGGGCTGGATCGGTGCCGAGGTCGCGACCGTCGCCACGGCAGCCGGCGTGGACGTCACGGTGCTGGAGGCCACGGGAGACCCGCTCGGGGCGGCGCTCGGGCCGGTCGTCGGCGCGTTCACCGCCCCGTGGTACGCGAGCGCGGGCGTGCACCTGCGACGGGGTGCGCACGTCGTCGAGGTGGGCAGCAACGGGGTGGCACTGGCCGACGGGACCCTCACCCCGGCCGACGTGGTGCTCGCCGCGATCGGTGCGCGCCCGACGACCGCGTGGCTCGGCTCCGCGCTGCCGCAGGAGCCGGACGGCTCACTGCGCGTCGACGAGCACCACGTCGTCCTGGGTGCACCCCGACGGGTCCGCGCGGTCGGGGACGTCGCGCTCCGACGGTCGCCTCGGCACGGCTGGGTGCCCGGCGGGCACTGGGACGGAGCTCTGCGCGGTCCCACGGACCTCGTCGCCGACCTTCTCGGCGCGGGCGGGCCGGCGAGCGACCCGGCCCCGTACGTGTTCTCCACGCAGCTGGGCCACGAGCTCGCCCTGTTCGGTGTCCGGCACGTCGACGACGAGGTCCTGCTGCGCGGCGACCCGGCGGGTGGGGACGGGTGGAGCGCGCTGTGGTTCCGCCCCGGGACGGAGACCGTCAGCGCGATCCTCACGGTCGACCGTCCGCGCGACGTCGGGGCGGCCCGGCGGCTGTTCACCGCCGCCGGGCTGCCCAGGCTCGACCGGGTGCGAGCGCGCGACACGTCGGTCGCGCTGCGGGACGCCTCCCGCTAGCGCGACGACCTCAGTGTGCGAAGTGCCGCGTGCCGGTCAGGTACAGCGTCACCCCGGCCGCCTGCGCCGCCGCGACGACCTCCTCGTCACGCACCGAGCCACCCGGCTGCACGATCGCGCGCACTCCGGCGTCGATGAGCACCTGGGCGCCGTCGGCGAACGGGAAGAAGGCGTCGGAGGCCGCCACCGCACCCCGGGCGCGCTCGATGTCACCGCTGTTGGCGCGGGCCACCGCCAGCGCGCACGAGTCAACCCGGTTGACCTGGCCCATGCCGACGCCGACCGACGCACCTCCGTCGGCGAGGAGGATCGCGTTCGACTTCACGGCGCGCACCGCACGCCAGGCGAAGACGAGATCGGCGAGCGTCGCGTCGTCGGCCGCCTGGCCGGCCGCCAGCGTCCAGGTGCTCGGGTTGTCCCCGGGGGCGTCCACGCGGTCGACCTGCTGCACGAGGAGCCCACCCGTCACGGGGCGCTGCTCCGTGGCGGCGGCCTCGAGGCCGCGCACCTTGAGCAGCCGGATGTTCTTCTTGCGGCTGAGGATCTCGACGGCCTCGGGCTCGAAGTCCGGTGCGACCACGACCTCCGTGAACACCGGGGCGATCTGCTCGGCGGCCGCGGCGGTCAGCGTGCGGTTCGTGGCGATGACACCGCCGAACGCTGAGACCGGGTCGCACGCGTGGGCCTTGGCGTGTGCGTCGGCGACGTCGGCGCCGACCGCGATCCCGCACGGGTTGGCGTGCTTGATGATCGCGACCGCCGGGGCGTCGTGGTCGTGCGCGGCGCGCCAGGCGGCGTCGGCGTCCACATAGTTGTTGTAGCTCATCGCCTTGCCGTGCAGCTGCTCACCCCCGGCCAGGCCTCGACCGGCCGCGCCGTCGGGCGTGAGGTAGAGCGCGGCCCGCTGGTGCGGGTTCTCGCCGTACCGCAGGACCTCGCCGCGCAGGTGCGTGCTGCCGGTGAACTTCGGGAAGCCGCTCTCGTCGTCGGGCGCGTACGACCCCGCGAACCACGAGGCGACGGCCGTGTCGTACGCGGCGGTGTGCGCGAACGCGTCGGCCGCGAGCAGGCGGCGGGCCTCGAGCGTGAACCCGCCGGAGCGCACCGCCTCGACGACCTCGTCGTACCGGGCGGGGTCGACGACGACGGCGACGCTCGGGTGGTTCTTCGCGGCAGCGCGGACCATCGAGGGACCACCGATGTCGATCTGCTCGACACACTCGTCGGGCGACGCGCCGGAGGCCACGGTCGCGGTGAACGGGTAGAGGTTGACCACGACCAGCTCGAACGGCGCGATGCCGAGCTCGTCCAGCTGGCGCAGGTGCTCAGGCAGCCGCGTGTCCGCGAGGACGCCCGCGTGCACGCGCGGGTGCAGCGTCTTGACGCGTCCGTCGAGACACTCGGGGAAGCCCGTGAGGTCCTCGACGCGGGTGACGGGCACGCCCGTCGCGGCGATCGTCGACGCAGTGGAACCGGTGGAGACGATCTCGACACCGGCGGCGTGGAGCGCACCCGCGAGGCTGATCAGGCCGGTCTTGTCGTAGACCGAGACGAGGGCGCGGCGCACAGGACGGACAGAGGTCACAGGAGCTCCCGGAGGATGGGTCGGAACAACGGACCCATGCACCCAGGCGGGCGGTGCGTGGCGGGGAACTGCGGCCGCTTCCCGGTGGTTGAACCCACCTGCGCCAGTCACGACCGCGGCCGAGTCTAGCCGACGGTCGCGTGGCGCCCTTCGACCGTCAGACCCCCGCGTGCGATGCGTCCGACCCAGTCCACGAGCAGCGACCGCTCGACGACCTTGATCCGCTCGTGCAGCGTCGACTCGTCGTCGTCCGGCTCCACCGGGACGGAGGCCTGCGCCAGGATCGGGCCCGTGTCGATGCCCTCGTCCACGACCATGACCGTGCAGCCGGTGATCTTGGCGCCGTACGCGAGTGCGTCCCGGACCCCGTGCGCCCCCGGGAAGGCCGGCAGCAGAGCGGGGTGCGTGTTGATGATCCGTCCACCGAACCGCTCGAGGAACGTCGTCCCGAAGAGCTTCATGAAGCCTGCGAGGACGACGAGGTCCGGGTGGAACACGGCCACCGTCTCGGCGATCGCGGCGTCCCACGCGGCACGGTCCTCGAAGTCCTTGACCGAGACGACCGCCGTCGGGATGCCGGCCTCCGCCGCGATGTCGAGGGCGCGGATCCCCTGACGGTCCGCGACGACCGCGACCACGCGAGCTCCGTAGGCGGGGTCGTCGTGCGCCGAGAGCAGCGCCGCAAGGTTCGAGCCGGTTCCGGACACCAGGACGACGAGCCGACCGGAGCTGCGGGTGGGCGGGGAAGGTGGCTGACTCACGCGCCGACCCTACCCGCGCGTGCAGGGCGCCTCGGCAGCGGGGCGCCGGTCAGCGGGTGTCCGCGTCGCGGCGTCCGTGGGCGAGAATGCAGGCGTGAGCAACCCGTACGCGCCCCCCGAGGACCGCCCGCGCCAGCCGGGCGGGGAGCAGTCGGACGCGCCCACGCAGGATCAGGGCCGGCAGCCCTCCGCGCACGAGGCCTGGCAGCACGGCTCGCCGACGCCCGTACGGAGCCGCGTCCCGACCGATCCCGCCGGGGCGGCCCGAGCGGCTCGGATCGCGCGAGCATTCGCGCTCACCGTGCTGGCGTCCGTGCTGGTGAGCATGATGCGTCTGCCGTACTCCCTGGCAGCGGGCGCCCTGGGTCTGGTCGCCCTCGGCATCGGCGTCTGGGCGCTGGTCGTGGCCGGGCGGGCGCACGTACGGGGCACCCTGCCGGTCATGCTCACGGCGGGTCTCGGCATCGCACTCCTGTGGTCGATGGCGACGGCCGCTCCCCTGTTCGCGCTGCAGACCGAGCTCGACCGGCAGGCCTGCCTCGACGGAGCACTGACCGTCTCGGCACGAACGGCGTGCGAGGCCGACTACCGCAACGAGCTGAACCAGCTGCGCGACCGGCTCGGCCAGCGCGGCTGAGTCAGTCGACCAGCTCGTCGACGAGCGGCTCAGGTGCGACGTCGCGACGTCGAAGGTGGGTGACGAGCCGCCGGACCCGCGCGTGAACGAGCGGTTCGCTCGGTACGGCGACGAGCAGCGCTCCGCACAGCACGCCTGCGCCGACGAGCAGCCCGACCAGGATCGCGGATGCGCCGACGTGTGCGAGCCGCCCAGGACCGACGCTGCCGCTCGCCGCAGCGACGAGGAGGCCCAGCAGGACGCCCACCGTCAGCGCCGCGCTCCCGCAGGCGGCCAGCACCTCCCACCACCGTGTTGCCTGCAGCCTCCGGTGGACGTGGAGCCCGACCACCGCGCCGACGCCGATCAGGACGATCGGGATGATGCTCGTGGCCGGACCGACGACGTCGGGCATCGGGAGCGCCCCGAGGAGCGGGAGAGCGGGCAGCGGGCCGCCGACGACGGCGTCAGGAGCGAAGTGCGTGCCGGACCCGACAGAGAACCCCGAACCGCTGAGCCAGGCGGTCGCCCACACCACCAGGTTGGGCACGAACGCGATCTCCGCGACGGCGAGCACGATCCCCCCGACCGCGTCGAGGCCCAGCCCACGCACCACGTCGCCGATCGTGGCACGCCCCGCAACCACCCACAGCGTGGTGACGGCGGCGGCCACGACGAACACGAGCGCCAGGCCGAGCAGGCCAGCGGCGGCGCCGGTACGGATCGCCGACGGGACACGCCCCCAGACGGGCTTCGTGAGGTCACGCCACGCAGGCGCCTCGGGACGGGCGAGCAGACCGGCTCCCGTCCCGGTCCCGGCGACGGCCAGTCCTCCGAGGACCGCTCGGGCGACGCCGAGACCGCTGACCCCCGCCAGGAACGCCACAGCCACCGTGACCACCACGTACGCAGCGACGCCCGCGCCGTAGCCGGACCAGCTCACGAGGCCGGACCGGCGGGCGGACGCGTAGCAGGTGAACAGGGCAAGGGCTGTCACGCCCAGCGGCACGATCGTCACCGAGACGGGACCCACGACCACCGGGACACCGTGCCCGAGGAGCCAGATCGACGCTCCCACACCCACCGAGCGGAACCATCCGACACCGTCGTTGGACGGGTCGGCGGACGTGGCCACGTAGGCCGCGATCGCCGGGAGCACGATGACCAGGAACGACAGCAGCGCGCCCTGGAGCGCCGAGAGGACTCCCGCGACCCAGCGCGGCGCCCCGTCCAGCGCGCTCGTGAAGAACTGCTCGGAGCGGTCCGGCCGGCGTCGCCCCCGGGACCGCGGGCGCGTGCGGTCGAGGTCGCTACGGCTGGCACTCACGCAGCCATGGTCGCCGCCGCACGCGCCGCTGCGGCGTAGCCGGCTCGGCGCGTCGGCGCGGCAAAGACCACACCGCGTCGGCCGGGTACGCGAGAGGCGCCGGTCCCACCTCGGACCGGCGCCTCTCGTGGACGAGTCAGGCCAGGAGCTCGCGCGCGAGCGCCGCGGTCTCGGACGGGGTCTTGCCCACCTTCACACCGGCGGCCTCGAGGGCCTCCTTCTTCGCCTGCGCGGTACCGGACGACCCCGAGACGATGGCGCCGGCGTGGCCCATGGTCTTGCCCTCCGGGGCGGTGAAGCCCGCGACGTAGCCGACGACCGGCTTGGTCACGTGCTCCTTGATGTACGCGGCCGCCCGCTCCTCGGCGTCGCCACCGATCTCACCGATCATCACGATGACCTCGGTGTCGGGGTCCGCCTCGAACGCCGCGAGCGCGTCGATGTGCGTGGTGCCGATGATCGGGTCGCCGCCGATGCCGATGGCCGTCGAGAACCCGAAGTCCCGCAGCTCGTACATCATCTGGTAGGTCAGGGTGCCGGACTTGGAGACCAGGCCGACGCGTCCGGGGCCCGTGATGTCGGCCGGGATGATGCCGACGTTCGACTTTCCGGGGCTGATCAGGCCGGGGCAGTTGGGGCCGATGAGCCGCACGCCCTTCTCCTGCGCCAGCGCGAAGAACTCAGCGGTGTCGGCCACCGGGACGCCCTCGGTGATGATGACCACGAGCGGGACACCTGCCTCGATCGCCTCGACGACGGCGCCCTTGGTGTGCGCCGGCGGGACGAAGATCACGGAGACGTCGGCCCCCGTCGCGGCCACGGCCTCGGCGACGGTGCCGAAGACCGGCACCTCGACGGCTGTGTCACCCGAGCCGAAAGCGACAGCCGTCCCTGCTTTTCGCGGGTTCACCCCACCGACGACGGACGTGCCGGACGCGAGCATGCGGGTCGTGTGCTTCTGGCCCTCGGCCCCCGTCATGCCCTGGACGATGACCTTGGATGCCTCGGTCAGGAAGATCGCCATGTGCTTCTCTCTCTGTCAGTCAGGTCGGTCAGGCGGCGGCGTGGGCGAGCTCGGCTGCCTTGTCGGCGCCGCCGTCCATCGTCTCGGCGAGGGTGACCAGCGGGTGGCCGGCGGCCGCGAGGATCGCGCGCCCCTCGAGCACGTTGTTGCCGTCCAGACGCACGACGAGGGGCTTGGAGGCCTCGTCGCCGAGGATCTCGAGGGCCGCGACGATGCCGTTCGCGACGGCGTCGCACGCCGTGATGCCGCCGAAGACGTTGACGAACACCGACTTGACCTGCGGGTCCGTGAGGATGATGTCCAGACCGGCGGCCATGATCTCGGCGCTCGCGCCGCCACCGATGTCCAGGAAGTTGGCCGGCTTGACGCCACCGTGCTGCTCGCCGGCGTACGCGACGACGTCGAGCGTGCTCATGACGAGCCCGGCACCGTTGCCGATGATGCCGACCGAACCGTCGAGCTTGACGTAGTTGAGGTCCTTCTCCTTGGCGCGCGCCTCGAGCGGGTCGGCCGCGGCGGAGTCCTCGAGCGCCTCGTGGTCGGGGTGCCGGAAGCCGGCGTTCTCGTCCAGCGTGACCTTGCCGTCGAGCGCGACGATCTCGCCGTCCTCGGTCAGCACGAGCGGGTTCACCTCGACGAGCGTGGCGTCCTCGCTCTTGTAGACGGTCCACAGCGTCTGCAGGACCGCGGCCACCTTGGGGGCGAGCTCGGGCGTGAAGCCTGCTGCCGCGACGATCTCGTCGGCCTTGGCCTGGTCGATGCCCGTGCGGGGGTCGACAGCAACCTTGGCCAGGGCCTCCGGGCGCTCGACGGCGAGCTGCTCGATCTCCATGCCGCCCTCGACCGAGCACATCGCCAGGTAGCGACGCTCGGCGCGGTCCAGCAGCAGGGAGAAGTAGAACTCGGTGGCGATCTTGGCACCGGCCGCGATCATCACGCGGTGGACCGTGTGGCCCTTGATGTCCATGCCGAGGATCTCGTCGGCCTTCTCGGCCGCCTCGTCCGCGGATCGCGCGAGCTTGACGCCGCCCGCCTTGCCGCGGCCGCCGACCTTGACCTGCGCCTTGACGACGACCACGCCGGGCTGTCCACCCAGAAGCTGCTCCGCGCCGGCGCGGGCCTCCTCCGTGGTGGTGGCGACGACGCCACCCAGCACGGGGACGCCGTGCTTCTCGAAGATGTCACGTGCCTGGTACTCGAACAGGTCCACCTGGTCTGGGTCCTCTCATCACCGGCGCTCGACGGCCTCTGTACGGCCGAAACGCCCCGGTCGATGGTAGCGGCAGGGGCGAGATGCCTCGACGTCGAGAGATGTGGCGTGCGCGACGTTCGCCGGAGCGCCCACGCGCGCACCTCTGCTCTCCGTCAGCCCTCGGTCACCGGGACGTCGGTGAGGCGGAACGGCGCGCCGCCGTCGTCGATGACCGTGCCGCCGACTACGTGGCTCATTCCCGGCGCGTCGATGATGACGGTGTCGCCACCCGGGTCACCCCAGACCACCGTGACGACGCGTGCCGTGCCGGGTTCTATGCCGTTGAGGTTGCGATCGGCCAGGACGTCCCGGCGGTCGCCGTCCAGGTAGTCGACGGGGTAGAACCGCGTGTCCCCGACGAGCAGCGTCACGTTGTTCGCCGCCGCCTGCAGCCTCGGCACGAACGTGCCCCGCGGGTCGAAGGCGCCCGCAGTAAGCGCGCCCCCGTTGAGCGGCTCCTCCGTGCCGGTGCTGGTCACGAGGAGCTGCCCGACGAGGAAGCGACCGACCCGCCGCACCTCCTGCGCCGCCACCGAGAACGTGTCACCGTCCCACGAGACGACGGCCTGGACCGGCTCCGTGCCGGAGGCGACCGGACCTGTCGCGTCGGGCACCTGCCCCTCGACCGGCGTGGCTTCGGCCGGCTCCCGCGCCGGCGCGAAGGTGAGGGTGACCCGTCGGTTCAGCGCCCGGGCCGAGTCCGAGGTGTCGTCGACGGCCGGTTCGCTCTCGCCCACGCCCGTGACCGTCACGTCGAACCGGGTCAGCGCCACGAGCCCGGCGAGGCCGTCAGCGACCGACCGGGCACGCCGCTCCGAGAGCGCTTGGTTGTAGCCCTCGTCCAGCACGTCGTCCGTGTGACCCACGATGGTCAGCGCACCGCCCGGTGCGCTCTCGATCCGTGCGGCGACCGCAGCGAGGGCGGCACCGGCATCGGGGCCCAGCTGATCGGAGTCCACAGCGAACAGCACGTCCGACCCGAGCTCGACCTGCACCTGTTCCTGCGTCTCACGCGTGCGGACGGCGCCACCCGCCTGCGCGGTGAACGACTCGAGCGTGGCCACCGGCTGCGCAGTGACGACGTCGTCGGTGATCTCCGAGACGGGAACCGTGAGCTCGCCCGCATCCGCCGCATCGACGACCGGGACGTCGTGGACCACTCCGCCTTGCGTGAGGACCACGTCGACCGTCGAGCCGGTCGGCGCCGTGTACGTCGTGTACAGGATCTCGACGCCCTCGCCCGCAGCGGCCTGGGCTGCGTCGGTGGCCGGACCGCCAGGCGAACCCGAGCCCGACGCGGCGACGCCGTGCTCATCAGGCGTGGGGAGCGAGACCGTTCCGGCCTCGAGGTCGACGAGACGGACCCCGGAGGCGGACACGCTTCCGGTGCCCACGAAGACGTCCCACATGTCCAAGGCGAGATGGGGGGCGGTGTTCGGCGCCGCGAGCCTCAGCACGCCGAGACCGTCGGCGACCGCTACCGGACCGACCTCCACGTCGACGAGCACCCCGTTGACGCTCATCGAGTGGGTCACGGTCATGGCCACCGGCGAGGGCGACGGTCCGGCGGTGGGAGTCCGCTGCCCCGGCGCGGGATCGGGGGAACTGCCTCCCGTGCAGCCCGTCAGCGCAGCCGCAGCGAGCACCAACGCGGCCATGATCGATGTTCTTCGCACGCTGCTGCCGCCCCTGAAGCCCACTGTCACGCGCCCCCGGTGGGGTCACGCGCACCCCCGGTGATGCCGCGGTGAGTGCCGAGTATGTCAGGCGCTACGGCCCGACCGCGCGGCCCGGTGTCAACCGCAGTTGACGGCACGAGAGTGTCAATGTAAGTTGACAGCCATGTCCGAAGAACTGATGACGGCAGCAGCCGGCGCCTCCGAGCCGGCCGAGGGTCTACGCGCCGTGCGTGCGCTTCGCGCACTCGCCGACCGGCTCGAAGCGCTGCACGTCCAGCGCGCTCGCGAGCTCGGCTGGTCGTGGCAGGACGTCGCCGCGGAGCTCGCGGTGTCGCGCCAGGCGGTCCACAAGAAGTACGGGAAGAGGTTCAGCTGATGTTCGAGAGATTCGCGAGCGACGCGCGTGACGCGGTCACCCAGGCAGCCGAGGAGGCTACCGGCGCCGACCGGATCGGTCCCCAGCACGTGCTGCTCGGCGCCGTCCGGAGCCCTGACTCCGTCGCGGCACGGGCACTGTCGCAGCTCGGCGTCGACCGGGCGCGGCTGCGGTCCGCGGTGCGGGCGATCCCGTCGGACGGCCTCGATGCCGACGCCCTGGCCGGCGTCGGCATCGACCTGGAAGCCGTCCGGGCCCAGGTCGACGCCGCGTTCGGCGCCGGTGCGCTCGACGACATCGCAGCGGCTCCGCGGTCCGGCGGGCGCAAGCCGTTCGACGCGCAAGCCAAGAAGCTGCTCGAGCTCTCGCTGCGCGAGGCCCTGCGGTACAAGCACAACCGCATCGACACCGGCCACCTGCTGCTCGCGGTCGTCCGGCTCGACGATGCGCATGCCGCCGCGGCACTGCACGCGCTCGGGCTCGCCGACGACGACATCCGGACGGCCGTGGTGGTCGCCTGGGCGGAGTCCCCCGTGGGCCGGCCGTGATCTTCCTGCCGTCGTCGGGCACGTTCCGCCCACCGCGACCGCCCCGC
The DNA here is from genome assembly GCF_000688475.1 of Cellulomonas sp. URHE0023. Taxonomy (GTDB): domain Bacteria; phylum Actinomycetota; class Actinomycetes; order Actinomycetales; family Cellulomonadaceae; genus Cellulomonas. The sequence goes on from NZ_JIAN01000005.1 coordinate 226,659, forward strand.
CCTCCACGAGCGGACGGCACACCGGGCCGCCCGGGCGGACGACGTACGCTCGGCGCGTGATGGCACAGAGCGTTCCTGGGGGCGGGCCGGGTCGTGGCCCGAAGATGAGCCGTCGGTCCGTGGCGACCGTGCTCGGGATCGGCGTGCTCGCGCTCGCCGCCCTGGTGTACGTCTCGACCGACAACCTGTCGGCGACCGTCACGACCGTGGTCGTCCTGGTGGCGGTCCTGCTCGGCGGCTGGGCGCTGACGGTACGCGGCGACCGACGGCGCCAGCGCCCCCGCACGAGCCCGCTCGACGAGGCGCGCAGGTCGCTCGACGTGTCGCTGGTCCACCGGGCACGCGCAGAGCATGGCGAGTCCGCGGGAATCACGGAGATCCGCCGCCAGGTGCCGTCGCTGAGCTACGAGCAGGCCGTCGAGCTGCACCGGTACGTCTGACCGGGCCTCACGGCAGGGTCACCCTCAGAGCTTGGTGACCGGCGAGAAGCGGAGCAGCAGACGCTTGACGCCGTCCGTTCCGAAGTCGACCTTGGCCACCGCGTTCGGGCCCGCCCCTTCGATAGCGACGACAGTGCCCAGGCCGTAGGAGTCGTGCGTGACCCGGTCGCCGATCGCCAGCTGCGGGATCGCGGAGTCCGGGCGCGGCGTGGCCGACCCGAAGGTCGCACCGGTCGAGGGCAGCGCGGGACGCGCCTCCCGGTCCGGCTTGCGATAGCTGGCCCCCGAGGACTGGTTGCGGTACCCGCCGCTCGTCCCGTAGCCCGATCCCCAGCCGCCACGCAGCTGCGACGTCGAGGACTCGCGACGACGCCAATCGATGAGCTCGTCCGGAAGGTCGTCGAGGAACCGGCTGGGAGGGAACTCGTTGGGCACGCCCCAAGCCGTGCGGACCGCCGCACGCGAGATGTAGAGCCGCTCGCGAGCCCGGGTCAGGCCGACGTACGCCAGCCGTCGCTCCTCCTCGAGCTGGTCGGAGTCGGACAGCGACCGCAGGTGGGGAAACGTTCCGTCCTCCATGCCGGTCAGGAACACGACCGGGAACTCGAGCCCCTTCGCGGTGTGCAAGGTCATCAGTGTGACGACGCCCGGGTCGGGCCGCACCGGGCCCTCCGGGTCCGCCTCGTCCGGGGTCGGGATCTGGTCGGAGTCGGCCACGAGCGACACGCGTTCCAGGAAGTCGGCCAGGTCGCCCTCGGGGTCGCTCTGCGAGAACTCGGAGGCGACCGCGTGCAGCTCCGCGAGGTTCTCGACGCGCGACGCGTCCTGCGGGTCGTCGCTGCTCCGCAGCTCGGCAAGGTAGCCCGACCTGTCGAGCACCGCGCCGAGCACCTCCGCGGGCCCCGCCTCGGCGGCGAGCGAGCGGAGCTCGGCCATCATCTCGGCGAAGGATCCCATCCCGACGATCGCCCGCGTCCCCAGCCCGGGCACCTCGTCGAGACGCTCGAGGGCAGCGCCGAACGAGATCCGCTCGCGCTCCGCGAAGCCCGCGACCATCGCCTCCGACCTGTCCCCCAGCCCGCGCTTGGGCACGTTGAGGATCCGGCGGAGGTTCACGTCGTCGTCCGGGTTGGCGATCGCGCGCAAGTACGCGATCGCGTCCTTGATCTCCTTGCGCTCGTAGAACCGGGTCCCACCGACCACCTTGTAGGGCAGTCCGACGCGGACGAGCACCTCCTCCAGAGCCCGGGACTGGGCGTTGGCGCGGTAGAAGATGGCGACGTCGCCAGGGCGCACGCTCTCCGCGTCACCCAGCCTGTCGATCTCCTCGGCGACGAACCGCGCCTCCTCGTGCTCGGTGTCCGCGACGTACGCGACGATCTGCGCACCGGCGCCTGAGTCGGTCCACAGTCGCTTGCCTGCGCGGCCGGGATTCCGGCTGATCACGGCGTTCGCCGCCGAGAGGATGTTCTGCGTGGAACGGTAGTTCTGCTCCAGCTTGATGGTTCGGGCGTCCGGGTAGTCGGCCTCGAACTCGAGGATGTTGCGGATCGATGCCCCGCGGAACGCGTAGATCGACTGGTCGGCGTCCCCGACCACGGTCAGCTCGCCCTGCGGCACCTCGTCGTCGGGTCTGCCGTTGCCGACGAGCTCACGGACCAGCACGTACTGCGCGTGGTTGGTGTCCTGGTACTCGTCGACGAGCACGTGCCGGAACCGGCGGCGGTAGTGCTCCGCGACGGCCGGGAACCCCTGGAGCAGGTGCACCGTGCTCATGATCAGGTCGTCGAAGTCGAGCGCGTGCGCCTGCTTGAGGCGCGCCTGGTAGCGCGTGTAGACCTGCGCGAGCGCCGCGTCGAAGTCGTTGGTCGCGCCGTTGCCGTTGGTCGCCGCGAACGTCTCCGGGTCGACCAGCTCGTCCTTGAGGTTCGAGATCTTGTTCGCGAGCGCCTTGGCCGGGTACCGCTTCGGGTCCAGGTCGAGCTCGCGCGCGACGAGCGTGAGGAGCCGCTGCGAGTCCGCCGAGTCGTAGATCGAGAAGCTGGAGCGCAGCCCGAGCGTCCCGGCCTCGCGGCGCAGGATGCGCACGCACGCGGAGTGGAACGTGGACACCCACATGCGACCGGCCGCCGGCCCGACGAGCTGCTCGACGCGCTCGCGCATCTCGGCGGCGGCCTTGTTGGTGAACGTGATCGCCAGGACCTCACCGGCCCGCGCCCGCCTCGTGGCGAGCAGGTACCCGATGCGGTGCGTGAGGACCCGGGTCTTGCCCGACCCAGCGCCGGCGACGATGAGCAGCGGCCCGCCATGGTGCAGGACGGCCTCGCGCTGCTGAGGGTTCAGCCCGTCGACCAGGGCGTCGGCCCTGGCCTGCTGACGCGCCCGGCGTTCCTGCGCCTCAGCCTCGGCCTCTTCGTCCGAGGTACGTGGCGCGAGACCCGACGGGAGGATGGCGGACGCGTCCCGGGGCGGCCGTGAGGGCACGCCGGGGACGGAGAGCGAGAGGCTGTCGAAGAGCGAGGTCATGGCACTCCCAGAGTAGGCGCCGCCGCCCACATCGACGGCCTCGCTGTGGACGCCCAGGGGCTCAGGTCAGGAGGAGTCCGACGATCCAGGCGGTGGTCGTCATGAGGGCTCCCGCCAGCTCGACGAGTATCGTCAGCCCGGTCGCCTGCAAGGCAGCGACGGTCGAGCGCCACGCGGTGCGGTGGTCCCCCGAACGGAGCCACTCCGCGAGGAACACGCCGAGCACGAAGCCGACCAGGAGCCCCACGACGGGGATGAGGAAGAAGCCGACGATCCCGAGGATCCCGCCGACGACCATCGTGACGAAGGGCACACCAGCGCGCTTGAGGTGCCGACCGGCGAGCAGGTACTGGCCGACGAAGGCCGCCCCCGTGGCCAGCACGGTGAAGACGACGACGGTCCAGCCGACGGCGCCCCCGGTCAGGACCCCCCACGCGACCACGGCCCCCGCGACGAGGAACAGCCCGGGCAGGACCTGCACCACGATCCCGACGAGTCCGACGAGCACGACGAGTCCGACGACGACCTCTCCGAGGGTTCCCACGGCGGGAACCCTAGATCAGTGCGGCGGCCCCGGCTCAGTGCCAGATGACGGCGATCCCGACGTTGACCGCGACGAGACCGGCGATCGCGCCGAGGTAGCCACGGGTGACGACCGTGGGCTTGCGCACACCGCGCACCACGAGGACGGTCGCGACGAGCGCGATCACGAGCTTGACGGCGAGCTTGGTGCTGTCGGGGTCGTGGTCGGTCCAGCCGTCGGCGGAGGCGAGTCCCGCGAGCGCGATACCGGTGACGAGCGCGGTCAGCATGCCGTGCAGCACCCCGGGGGCGATGCGGGGCTCACGCAGGCTGACGAGGGTGCCGCCCAGCACGATCGCCCAGCCGAGCAGGTGCAGGACGACGAGGAGCTCGTAGACGAGGTGCATGCGAGGAGCCTATCTGACGCGCAGTCAGATAAATGCCGGGTCGCTAGAGCAGGCGGCGCGCCGCGGCCCAGCGGGTCAGCTCGTGGCGGCTGGACAGCTGGAGCTTGCGCAGGACCGCGGAGACGTGGGTCTCGACGGTCTTGATCGAGATGAACAGCTCGGACGCGACCTCACGGTAGGAGTAGCCGCGTGCGATCAGCCGCATGACCTCGCGTTCGCGGGCCGACAGCCGGTCCAGCTCGTCGTCACCGATCGCGACGTCGCCGGCCGACGACCCGAAGGCGTCCAGCACGAACCCCGCGAGCCTCGGGGAGAACACGGCGTCCCCGGAAGCCACGCGACGCACCGCGTCGGAGAGGTCCGGGCCGTCGATGTTCTTGGTGACGTAGCCCCGGGCGCCGGCGCGGATCACCGCGACCACGTCGTCGGAGGCGTCGGAGACCGACAGTGCGAGGAACCTCGTCGTGGCCAGCAGGTCGGTGCACGCGCGGATGACCTCCGCCCCGCCACCACCGTCTCCACCGGGCAGGTGCACGTCCAGCAGGACCACCGGCGGCTGCACCGAGCGCACCAGCCGGATCGCCTCGTCGACCGTGTCCGCCTCCCCCACCACCCGGACACCGGCATCCAGCGACGCCTTCACACCCGTACGGAACATGTGGTGGTCGTCGACCAGCACCACGTCGACGACGTCGCTCATCGCTCTTCCCCTTCGTCCGGACCGGAGCTCACCGGAACCAGCAGATGGACCTCGGTGCCGCGCCCCGGCTTGCACGTCACCGTCGCGGTGCCACCGCGACGACGCACGCGGCCGATGATCGACTCGCGCACCCCGAACCGGTCGGACGCGACCTCCTCCAGGTCGAACCCCTCGCCATGGTCCCGCACGAACACCTCGACCTGCGACGCCCCGACCTCCAGGTACAGCGAGACCGGCGGCAGACCGTGCACGACCGCGTTCACCAGCGCCTCACGAGTCGCCTGCAGCAGGGCCTCCGTGTCGACGTCCGGGACACGGTCCCCCACGACGACCGCCTCGACCGCGACCGGGTCGCCGGACGGCCCGGACCGGGAGTCCTCGACCTCCGCGACGATCTCGCGCAGCGATGCCGCCACCGACGTGCCCGGCGCCGGGCGATCGTCGTAGAGCCACTCGCGCAGCTCGCGTTCCTGTGCGCGCGCCATCCGGGCGACCTCCGCGGAGTCGTCGGCGCGCAGGCGGATCAGCGCGAGCGTCTGCAGGACCGAGTCGTGCAGGTGGGCGGCGATGTCAGCACGCTCCGACTCGCGCGCGCGGGCCGCCCGTTCGTCGCCCAGCTCGCGGACCAGCCGCAACCACCACGGGGTGAGCACGAGGGCCACCCCGCCGAGCATCACGACCGCCGCGATGATCGACTGCGCGAGCGTCGCCGGCTCGACGCCCTCGCCGGACCCGAGCCCGATGAACAGGAGCACCCCGACGCCCGCCAGCAGGATGCCGCCCGCCACGCGCAGGACGCTGACCGGAGTCCGCCCGCCGGCGCGGTCCCTGAGGCGGTCACGCTGCGCCGCGTCGAGCTGGCTCCACGCCAGCCACAGACCCGACAGCACGATCAGCGCCGGCAGCAACCAGTCCGCCTCGACGTCCGCACCGGCACGGACGGCGACCAGCAGCACGGCCGCGATGACGAGCACGGCGCCGATCGCGATGTCGGTGACGGGGATCCGGCGGCCCGGCTCGATGACGTTCTGCCGCCGCGCCAGCCTGGTCAAGGCGCTCGGCCGCACGTCGCGCGCGGCCGCGGCAGGGTCGCCGGCCGGGATCGCGAGCCACCAGAACACGTACAGCACCGGACCGACGGCCGCGACCGGCGTCAGGACGATGAACGCGAGCCGCACCAGCCCGACGGGCAGGTCGAGGTGCGCCGCGAGCCCGAGCGCGACGCCACCGAACCAACGCCCGCGCACGGGGCGGCGCAGCGGGAGCCGTCGCGGGGCGACGAGCGGTTCAGTGGTTGCCACGCTCCGATCGTCACACGTCCGTCCACCACCAGGGGCGCTTCTCGGGGCCGCTTCAGGGATCGGGACGTGCAGGATCAGGGTGCTCTCAGGGGTACACCCGATGCCGCCGGCACGCTCGGGCCACCAGGATCGAGACATGGACACGAGCACCCCCCCGATGCCGGAGCAACCGGCACCCGCTGCGGCGGCCCACCCCGCCGACGGCTTCTTCGCCGCGGTACGCCGCACCGGGATCACGCGAGCCGACGACCGTTGGGTCGCCGGCGTCAGCTCCGGCATCGCCGACAGGTTCGGGATCGACCCCCTGCTGGTCCGTGGGGTGTTCGCCGCGTCCCTGCTCCTCGGCGGGCTCGGTCTCATCGCCTACGGCATCGCCTGGGCCCTGCTCCCCGAGCGGAGCGACGGACGGATCCACACCGAGGAGATGATCCTCGGCCGCTTCGACATCGCCCTGCTCGGCGCCCTCGCGTTCGTGCTGGTGGGCTTCGGGCGTGGCGACACCTGGTTCTTCTTCTGGGGTCCTCCCGGTTGGGTCCAGGGTCTGCTGTGGCTGCTGTTCGCGGCCGGCATCGCCGCGATCGTGCTCGTGGTCGTGAACCAGAACCCACGCCCCGTTCCCCAGACCTACGGCGGGCCCCAGCCGGCCGCACCCTTCGCCGGCCAGGGCCAAGGCCACGCCGGTCCGCAGGCCGCGACGACGTACGCGGCGAGCACGGCGACGCCGCCGGCATCGTCTGCACCCGTCGACGCGATGCCGCCCGAGCCGGTGCGCACCTACGCGGCACCGGGATACACGCCGCAGGCCTACGCAGCGCCCGGGTACGCGTCGCCCACCTACGCACCGCCCCCGGCGTACGTCCCACCGCCGCCCACCAAGCCGAAGCAGGTACGCCACCAGCAGCCCCCGCGGCCGCCGCGGACGCGGACGCCCGGTGCGGGTGCGGGAGCGCTCGGGGTCGTCGTCGCGCTCAGCCTGCTCGCCCTCGCGACGCTGATGGTCGCAGAGCGCTCGGGCGAGTTCGACGGGCCCGTCGCGCTCACGTCGCTCGGCATCGCGATCGTCCTGGCGGGTCTGGGAATCATCGTCTCCGGCCTGCGCGGCCGAACCAGCGGAGCGCTCGGCGCCCTGGCCGTCCTCGGGCTCCTGGCGTCCGTGCCGCTCGGCGTCGCGACGAGCGCCAGCTCGTTCTGGAGCCGCGACGGCGAACGTCAATTCAACGCCGCCGACGTCGCCGTCAGCAGCCGCTCCGACGCCGCTGACGGGTACTCGATGGGCTTCGGCGACGTCACTATCGACCTGACGTCGGTCCCGATGACGGACGACACGCTGGTCGTCCCCATCGCCCTGGCCGCCGGCAACCTCACGGTGGTCGTCCCCGACGGCGCCGACGTCGACGCCGACGTCAACATCGGTGCAGGCGAGATCACCTGGGACGTGGACGGCGACCACCGCTCGCAGGACGGCGTCGCCATCGACGACGGCAACGACTTCAGCACGGGCAGCAGCGACCCCGAGCTCGAGCTCCAGATCCGCGTCGGTGCCGGCCAGGTCCAGATCATCGACTCCCGCACATCCGACACGCGACCCCTGCCGCCCGCACCAGCGGTGCCGGCTCAGCCCGGGGAGGAGACCCCATGAGCACCGAGAACAACGCGCCCGCCGACGAGACGCAGACCCAGCCGATGGACGCCGTCGACGAGACGGAGACCCAGCGCATGGACGCCCTCGATGAGACGCAGGATCCGTCGACGGATACCGTCGGTATCACCGCGACCCAACCGATCGACCCTGTCGATGAGACGGAGACCTCCTCGATGGCCACCGTCGACGTCGCCGAGACGCAGACGCTGGATCCCGTCGACGAGACGGAGGCGATCGCTGTGGTCGAGGACGAGCCGACCGCCGACGACGAGCCGACCTTCGACCACGACCCGCGGCCCACCGCCGAGCACCAGGCCGACCCGCTCGGTGGGTTCGCAGCGGTGCCCGCCGAGCCGTACCCGCCAGCCGCATCGACCCAGTCGTACGCGGGTCAGTCCTACGGAGAGCAGCCCTCCGCAGCCCCGACCGCGACCGTGGTGGTCGAACCGCAGGTCGTCGAACCCGGCATCGTCACCGAGCCCGGACCTCGCAGGCTTCGCGTGGGCACCGTCGTGTGGGGCCTGATCCTCGCCACGTGCGGTCTCGGCGTGATCGCCTGGGCCTCGGGCGCTCGGATCGACTTCCAGCTGGCCCTGATCATCCTGCTGGCCGTCGCCGGCACGGCACTTCTGGTCGGCTCCATCGTCTCGGGCGCACGACACGCCCGACGCTGACCACCGACGTCCGGTCCCCCTGGTGGGGACCGGACGTCGGCGTGGGTCAGACTGCCGCGGGCGGAGCGGGCGGGGTCGTCGGCGCGGCGGGTCGGGACGCGACGACGGGTGCGGGTGCAGCCGACACCGTGCCGACTGCGGGAACGATCCCGATGCGGCGCAGCGCCCAGCCGATGAGCGCGAACACCACGCCGATTCCGACTGCCATCAGCGCCACGCCGAACGCGACGACGGACGTGAACAGCGACGCCCGAAGGAACGAGGCCGTCATGGCCGTCTGCCGGACCGGGTCGTCCTGTCCGAGCTCGGCGTAGGTCTTGCCACCGGTCGCTTCGAGTGCGTGGTGGTTGATGATGTCGGCCTGGAACCACGCCTCCCACGGCGTGTCCACCAGCTCCCCGCCGAACGCCTTCGCGTCGTCGGAGACGGTGATGTTCTCTGCAGCGAGGTTGTTGGCGATAGCCACCCATGTCCCGATACCGGCAACGATGAAGATGATGCCCAGGATGAGGGTGATGAGCCCGATGACGCGGACCCCCTTGGACCCCTCGGTCTCAGTCGTCGTCGTCATTTCTACCCTTCCGAGTCCCGCTGCGGGACATGGGCACAGGGCCTGATGAGTACCGCAGCTCATGCCAGAAAGCCCGAACACGACCACGTTAGCGACAATTGTCCTGAAACGCCCGAACCATCTAATTCTGCGGCGTGCCTGGTCAGGGGGTGCGCGCAGAACTCCGCGCGCGGGCGTACTCCGCCTGGGCCGCTCCGAGGACGTCGTCCCACCCGAATGCAGGTGGGATCGACCGATTGTGTGCGGAAATTCCCTCGAAGACCTCGCGTTCCGACGCGAGCCGCACGACCGCCTCCGCCATCTCGGCGTCGTCGGCCACCAGGAACCCGTCCACACCATCCTCGACGAACTCCGCGATGCCCGTCCCACGACGCGCGACCACCACCAGACCCGCGGTCCGGGCCTCGAGCGCGGCGATGCCGAAGGCCTCGAGCTCGGCAGGTGCGAGGAACACGTCGGCGTCCGCGTAGGCCGCGCGGACCTGCGGACGGGTCAGCCGCCCGCGCAGGTCGACGACGCCGTCGAGGCCCTGTGCCGTGATCGCCGCCGCCACGCGCGCCTGCGCCGGACCCGAGCCGATGATCGAGAGTCGGAGCGCCTCTGCCGGGAGCCGGCGGGCGGCGGACCCGACCAGCTCGACGAGCGGCACCGCTCGCTTGCGCGGCGCGAGCCGCATGGTCGACACGAGCCGCAGGGAACGGTGCGCAGGTCTCGGTCCTTCGGGCGCCCACGCGTCCACGTCGATGCCGTTGGGCATGACCGCCACCTCCCCGCCGAAGACGTCGCGGACCCGGGAGGCTGCTTCGTGGCTCACCGCGCTCAACGCGGCGGGCGTCCGGCTCCACCGGGTCCGGCTCACGATGGCTCTCAGCGGACCGACGACGCCGTCGAGCATGCAGTGCCAGGTGATCGCCGTCGGCAGGCGCAGGTCGAGTGCGATGCGCGCGCCATCGTACGCGAACGGTGAGAGGACCCCGGCGTGCACGTGCACGACGTCCGGCGCGAGCGCGCGGAAGGCCTCGCGCAGGAGCCGTGGGCCGACCGGGTTCACGGGCAGGTCGAACGGCAGGCGCGCACCGAGCCGGTGGACGTGGACACCGTTCTCGACGTCGACGACGCCGCCGCGCTCCCCCGCCGCGCCCAGCGTGGCAGTCAGGACGTGGACCTCGTGCCCGGCTGCGGCCTGTCGGGCCGCCAGGTCGCCGACCTGTGACTCGATGCCGCCGGTGCGCGGCGCGTAGCAGTCGCTGACGTGCGCGATCAGCACGTCACCCTCGCTTCACGACACCGCGCCGCTGGCCGCCTCGATGCGGGCGACGGCCTGCGCGTGGACCTTGCGCTCGAGGACGAACGACATCACGGGCACGACACCAGCGGCCGCCATCGTCACGAGCCGTCCGACCCGCCAGCGCATCTTGGACCACAGGTCGAACACGGTCACGAGGTAGACCACGTAGAGCCAGCCGTGCGCATAGGCGATCCACGCGCCGATCACGGGGTTCGGGTGGCCGTCCGCGCCTACTCCGTTGGCGTGCAGGCCGTACTTCAGGATCAGCTCCAGGCACAGCAGGAGCAGCATCGTCCCGGTGGCCCACGCCATGATCCGGTACCGCAGCAACGCGCCCGCGGCCTTGCGTGGCCAGGCGTCCGCCTTGCTGTTCGTCGCAACCGACTCAGTCATGTGGCGATTCTCCCCCACGCGCAGGACCGGTCACTCCCACTCGATCGTGCCCGGCGGCTTGCTCGTGACGTCGAGGACCACCCGGTTGACCTCCGGCACCTCGTTCGTGATGCGCGTCGAGATCACGGCCAGCACGTCGTACGGCAGGCGCGTCCAGTCCGCGGTCATCGCGTCCTCCGACGAGACCGGTCGCAGCACGATCGGGTGGCCGTACGTGCGGCCGTCTCCCTGGACACCGACCGAGCGGACGTCGGCGAGCAGGACCACCGGGCACTGCCAGATGTCACGGTCGAGCCCGGCGCGGGACAGCTCCTCGCGCGCGATGACGTCCGCGGCACGCAGGATGTCGAGGCGCTCGGCCGTGACCTCGCCGATGATCCGGATGCCCAGACCGGGTCCGGGGAACGGCTGCCGCCAGACGATGCCCTCGGGCACGCCGAGCTCGAGCCCGACCGCCCGGACCTCGTCCTTGAACAGGGTGCGCAGCGGCTCGACGAGCGAGAACTGCAGGTCGTCGGGAAGCCCGCCGACGTTGTGATGGGACTTGATGTTGGCCGCGCCCTCGCCGCCGCCCGACTCGACGACGTCGGGGTACAGGGTGCCCTGGACGAGGAACTTGACCTCCTCGTCGCTGCCCTCCACGATCTCCCGCGCCGCGTCCTCGAACACACGGATGAACTCGCGACCGATGATCTTGCGCTTGGTCTCGGGGTCGGTGTGCCCGGCCAGCGCGCGCAGGAACCGGTCGCGCGCGTCGACCACCTTGAGCTGCACGCCCGTGGCGGCGACGAAGTCCTTCTCGACCTGCTCGGCCTCACCGGACCGCAGCAGACCGTGGTCGACGAACACGCACGTGAGCTGGCTGCCGACCGCCTTCTGCACGAGTGCCGCGGCGACCGACGAGTCCACGCCGCCGGAGAGCCCGCAGATCACGCGGGCCGACCCGACCTGTGCGCGGATCTTCTCGACCTGCTCCGCGACGACGTTCCCGGCGTTCCAGTCCGGCGCCAGGCCCGCGCCCTCGTAGAGGAAGTTCTCCAGCGCCTGCTGACCGAGCGGAGAGTGCTTCACCTCGGGGTGCCACTGCACGCCGAACAGGCGGCGCGACCGGTCCTCGAACGCCGCGACCGGGCTGCCGGCAGACGTCGCGAGCACCTCGAAGCCCTCGGGCGCGGCGTGCACGGCGTCGCCGTGGCTCATCCACACGGTCTGGTTCTCGGGGCTCCCCGACAGGACGGTCCCTTCCGAGGTGACCGACACCGCCGTACCGCCGTACTCACGCTGGCCGGTCTGCGCGACGGTCCCGCCGAGCGCCGCGGCCATCGCCTGGAACCCGTAGCAGATGCCGAGCACGGGGACACCGGCTTCGAACAAGGCCGGGTCGACGAAGGGAGCACCGGTCGCGTACACCGACGACGGGCCACCCGACAGGATGATCGCCGCCGGGTTCTTGGCCAGAAGGTCAGCGACCGAGGCCGTGTGCGGCACGATCTCGGAGTAGACGTTGGCCTCGCGCACCCGGCGCGCGATCAGTTGCGCGTACTGGGCTCCGAAGTCGACGACGAGGACCGGTCGGTGGTCCATGGTGGCGGGCGGCGGGGGCGTCTGCGTCACGGGCTCAGGGTAGTCGGGCACCGAGGCGTGCCGTGCTCCCGTCCACGCGGACCGCGACGTCACGGGCTCTCGACGACGCGGGGCAGGCCTGGACCGACGGAGCGCCCAGCTCGCCGGCGGGCGCCTCGGCGACGACGAACACGATCGGGGTGCCGCCCGGGCCCTTCGTCGAGACGAGCTCAGCGCGTCAGACCGAGGACGAGGATCACCGGCGCGACCAGGAGGAACCCGACCGGCCGCAGCACGCTCGACAGTGGCGGCTCGAGATCCGCTCGGTCGAGGTAGAGGACGTCCGGCCGGCCGGCCTCCTGGACGACAGGGACGACCTGCCCGACGCGGCACTCGTGGGACGGCGGCTCCTGCCGTACCGGGACCCCGCGCGGCCACGCAGCGGTCGCCACCGTGACGATGTCCGTGTTCCGCGGCTGGACCCAGCCGCCCCGCACCCGTGGCACGGGCCGGACGTCGACGACGACCGCCGTGCCCCGCAGCCCGTTGGCGAACCGGCGACGACGAGCGAGCGAGGCGAGCGCGATTGCGGCGAACAGTCCACAGACCGTGAGCGACGCGAGCAGGACGAAACGGGTCACGTGCGGCGGCCTACGAGCACGTCGGGCCCGCCTCGAGCCCCACCAGCGCCATGGCCATCCGCCGGAACACCGGTTCGCCGCTGCGTGGGGAAACCGTCCCACCGGGCAGGCGTCGGCGTGACGCCCGCCAGCTCACGACGGACTCGTGAATGCCGCGTACACGATCACGGGGATCATCACGAGCATGCCGAGGGGCACGTACACGCCGAAAGTCGAGCGTTCGAGGTCCGGCCGGTCGAGGAAGATGCGTTCGGGCCGTCCGGGCGCCTGAACCACCGGGACGACCTGACCGACCCAGTACTGCCCGGCGGGAAGCTTCTGGTCGACCGCGTGACCACGGGGCCACGCTGCCGTCGCCACGGTCACACGCTCGGTCGGCCTCTCGATGACCGAGCGGCGTTGCATGAGGAACGTGGGCTGCACGTCGATGACGACCGCGGTGCCGCGCAGGCCCTTGGTGAACACCCGGTGCCGGCTGTAGGTGTAGGCGAACGCACCGGCGCACGCGATGGCGAAGACGACCATCACGCCGAGCATGAGAACGGCCTGGCCTCCGGAGGGCGGACCCGACGTCACGGCTCCCACGGCCGTCACGGGCTCACCTTCAGCGACATGTCGACGTGGCATCCCTTCACCGGACGAACGACGGTCGTCCCCCTGAACGGTCGTCGCCGGAGGCTAGCATTCCGGGCGCACCGTCGTAGACGGGACGAAACCGGCCTTGACGGCACCACTGTGCTGGTTGTCGGCACCTGCATGGGCCGACTGCGCGGCATGCTCGCCCGGCTCCCGCCGCCCGTGCTCTGATGCTGCGCCGTGCGAGCTCGGTGCACCGGATCGGCATGAGGGCCGTCGGAAGCCTCACCCGTTGCGATCTGACCGAGGGCTCGCAGGTCGACGTAGCCGGGTGGCGCGGCGGGCGGACCGTGCGATAAGCCTTCGGTGCTTGTCGGTACCCGCCCGTAACGTTGCTCCTCGTGCGTTCCCTCCCCCTGGCCGACCCCGGGACCCCGCCGACGAGCGGGCCGTCCGCGTTGCTCTGGTGGCTGGCGCGCAGGCAGTGGGGCATTCTCCTGGTCGCCGTCCTGCTCGGTGTCACGATGTTCGCGTGCCAGGCGTTCACGCCGTACATCGTCGGGAGGGCCGTCGACGACGGCCTGAGCCACGGGTTCGGGCCTGAGCTGTGGCGGGCCTGCGGGACCCTGCTCGCGCTGGGCCTGGTGGTCATCGTGACCTCGGCGATCGGGCACCGGTACGACATCGCCAACTGGCTGCGTGCCTCGTTCACGGCGTCGCAGCTGGTCGGTCGCACGGTGTCCCGCAGCGGGCACGCGATCACCGCCGAGCTTCCGACCGGTGAGGTCGTCTCCGCCGTCGCCAACGACGCCCTGCGCATCGGCGAGGTCTACGCGCACGCCGCGCACTTCCTGGGAAGCCTGGTCGCGTACGGCGTCGTCGCGGCGCTGATGCTGCGCGTCTCGGTGCCGCTGGGCCTCGTCGTGATCCTCGGCCTGCCGACCGTCGCAGCGGCCCTGGGGCTGCTGGTCAAGCCGCTGCAGAGGAAGCAGGCGGCCCAGCGCGAGGCGTCCGGCCGGTTGACGACGCTCGGAGCCGACACCGTCTCCGGCCTGCGGATCCTGCGCGGCATCGGGGGCGAGTCCGTGTTCACCGGCCGCTACCGCGAGCAGTCGCAGACCACGCGGCGACGCGGGGTGGAGGTGGCGCAGACGCAGTCCGTCCTCGACGCGTTGCAGGTGCTCCTCCCCGGCATGTTCGTCGTGGTCCTCATCTGGATGGGTGCCCACCTGGCGCAGGCGGGCACGCTGACGCCTGGACAGCTCGTCTCCACCTACGGCTTCGCGGCGTTCCTGGCCTGGCCCGTGCAGAACGCGACGATGATGCTGCAGGCCACGAGCAGGGCACACATCGGTGCGGGCAAGGTGGTGAAGGTGCTCCGTGTGGTCCCTTCGACGGGCGCCACGCCGGCTGCGGCAGACGCGCCCGAGCCGGGCGTACGACTCGTCGACGAGGTCAGCGGGCTGGTGGTCAAGCCCGGTCGCGTGCTCGCACTGGTCAGCGCCGACCCGGACGAGTCGGCACGGATCGCCACCCGGCTCGGGCGGTTCGACGACGACGCCGAGCGTGAGACGCCGGTCCGGCTCGGCGGAGTCCTGCTGTCCGACCTGGACAAGGACGACGTGCGATCCCGGATCGTGGTCGCCGAAGCGACGCCCCAGCTGTTCTCGGGGCCGCTGGGCGGCGAGCTCGACGTGCGCGGGACGGCGTCGCGAGACGACCTGCTGCGCGTCATCGCCACGGCGGACGCGCACGACGTCCTCGACTCGGTGCCCGACGGGCTGGCCGGAGAGCTGCCCGAGAAGGGGCGGTCCTTGTCCGGCGGCCAGCGCCAGCGCGTGGCGTTGGCGCGTGCCCTGCTCATCGACCCGGAGATCCTCGTGCTCGTCGAGCCCACCAGCGCGGTCGACGCGCACACCGAGGCCCGGATCGCCGTGCGGCTCACGGAGGCACGCCGAGGCCGCACGACGGTCCTGGTCACCGCGAGCCCGCTCGTGCTCGACCACGTGGACGAGGTGGCGTTCCTCCAGGACGGCGTCGTGGTGGCTCGTGGACGGCACGAGGACCTGCTCGACGACGTGGCGTACCGCGCGGTCGTCGGTCGACTCATGGACGAGGAGGTGATGGCCCGATGAAGCTCCCCATCGCAGACACCGCGACCGTGCGCGCGTACGCGGCCGTGCTCATGCGACGTCACCGCCGTCCTCTGATCGGCATCGTCGTGCTGCACACGCTCGCGGCGACAGCGGGTCTGGCAGGTCCGCTGATCCTCGGCCTGCTGGTCAACGCCGTCACCACCGGCACCACGACCACCTACATCAACACGCTCGTGCTCGTGGGTGTGGCTGCGGTGCTGACGCAGACCGTGGTCATGCGGTTCGCCCAGCGCACGTCGATGGTCTTCGGCGAGGAGGTGTTCGCCGAGCTTCGTGAGGAGTTCATCGAGGCGGTCACCGCTCTGCCGCTGTCCACCGTGGAGCGGGCCGGGACCGGGGACCTCGTCGCGCGCACCACCAACGACGTGAACAAGCTGCAGCACGCGGTGCGGTTCGGCGTGCCGCGAGTGATCGTCGCCGTCGTCACCATCGTCCTGACCGTCGTCGTATGCCTGGTCATCGCTCCCCTGGTGGCGTTGGCGATGTTCGTCGGTGTGCCCTCGCTGCTGCTCGTCACCCGCTGGTACCTCAAGCGCGCGACCCCGGGGTACCGGCGGGAGTCGGCCGCGTACGCGACGCTCAACGGAACCATCACCGAGTCCGTCGAGGGCGCACGCACCGTGGATGCGCTGCGGTTGGGTCCGCGTCGGCTGGCGCGGGTGGACGCGGACCTGGCCGAGGCGTTCGCGGCCGAGAAGTACACGCTTCGACTGCGCACGATCCTCTTCCCGGGCATCGACGCGACGTTCGTCCTCGCGCCCGCTGCCGTGCTGCTGTGGGGCGGGTACCTCGCATCGCAGGATCTGGTGACCGTCGGGGCGGTGACGGCGATCGTCCTGTACTGCTACCAGGTGACAGGGCCCGTCTGGGAGCTGATCTTCTGGATCGACGAGATCCAGGTGGCGGCCGTCTCGCTCGCCCGGATCGTCGGCGTGCAGCTCGTCGACCCCGACCGCGAGCCGCGTGACGGCACGCCGGCCGACGAGACCATCGCGGCGCGTGACGTCACGTACGCGTACCGCGAGGGCCACAACGTGCTGCACGGGATCGACCTCGACCTCGCGGTCGGCGAGCGTCTCGCGGTGGTCGGCCCGTCCGGCGCCGGGAAGTCGACCCTCGGACGCATGCTCGCCGGCATCCACCCGCCGGCCCGCGGGTCGGTCGCGGTGGGCGGCGTGCCGCTGATCGACCTTCCCTTGCGTGATCTGCGCGGGCACGTCGCACTGGTCACCCAGGAGCACCACGTGTTCGTGGGATCGGTCGCGGACAACCTGCGGCTCGCTCAGGTCGACGCGCCCCCCGAGGCGCTCGAACGGGCACTGCGGGCCGTCGACGCCTGGGACTGGGTACAGGCGATGCCCGACGGGCTGGCCACCGAGGTCGGTTCGGGCGGTGCACCGCTGACGCCTGCTCAGGCGCAGCAGATCGCGCTGGCCCGGCTCGTCCTGCTCGATCCGCACACGCTCGTGCTGGACGAGGCGACCTCGCTGCTCGACCCTCGGGCGGCTCGGCACCTCGAACGGTCGTTGTCCGCCGTCCTCGAAGGTCGGACCGTCGTCGCCATCGCGCACCGCCTGCACACCGCGCACGACGCCGACCGGGTGGCGGTCGTCGATGACGGCCGGATCGTCGAGATCGGGGCGCACGACGACCTCGTGGCCGCGGGCGGCGACTACGCCGCCCTGTGGCACTCCTGGCAGCACGAGTGATGCTCGAGCTCCGTGGGGGCGTCGTCGTCCCGGACGACGCCCTCGCGTGGAGGTTCTCCCGGTCCGGCGGCCCGGGCGGTCAGTCCGTCAACACCACCGACTCACGCGTCGAGCTGTCCGTCGACCTCGCACGTATCCCGTGGAGCTCATCGACCCAGCAGGACCGCGTCCTGGAGCGCCTGCGACCGCGGCTCCGCGACGGCGTGCTGACCGTCACGGCGTCCGAGTACCGCTCGCAGCTGCGCAACCGCGAGGCGGCACTCGTGCGTGTGGGCGCACTGCTCGACGAGGCCCTCGCTCCCCCAGGTCCCGTCCGCCGCGCCACGCGCCCGAGCAAGGCGTCCCGCGCGCGCCGGACGCAGGCGGAACGCCAGCGCCGCGCCACCAAGCAGCTCCGTCAACGTCCGCCGCACGCGTGACCGCGCGGCACGTGATCGGGACGGGTTCGCCACCTCGTGCGGGAGGTTGTCGGGCCGGTCCGCGTGACGTGCAGCGGCTGGAGCCGCGCAGGCCGCGCGGGCGCGTGCGTCAGGCCGGACCGGGCGCGGCAACGGGCCCGTCGGGTGCGCCGCGAGCCTCGTCGCGGACCATCCGGAGCCAGAGCAGCACCGCGAAGGCACCGAAGATCCACCACTGGGCCGCGTACGCCAGGTTCTGGATGTTCAACCCCGAACCAGGCCTGGTCGGCGGGTCCAGGAGCGCGACGGACGACGACTGCTCGGGCTCTGACGACGCGACGACGAGGTAGCCGGTGTAGATGGGCCCTCCCCAGGCGTTGAGCAGCTCGGGCGAGCTGATCGCCTCCGTCTGCCCGTCGGCGACTCCGGAACCTGCCTGCTCGGAGGCCTGCAGGTACCCCACGACGGACACGCTGCCCGGTGGCGGG
The DNA here is from genome assembly GCF_000688475.1 of Cellulomonas sp. URHE0023. Classification (GTDB taxonomy): domain Bacteria; phylum Actinomycetota; class Actinomycetes; order Actinomycetales; family Cellulomonadaceae; genus Cellulomonas. The sequence continues at coordinate 244,654 of NZ_JIAN01000005.1, forward strand.
ACGTCGGCCTGCGACGGCGATTGCACCCATCCACGGACGACCGGCAGCACCGGTGCGTCTGCGGTCGACACGCGCAGGGGGGTCAGCACGAGATAGCCGACCTGCCCGTCGTGGGCGCGACCGGGGACCAGGAGCTGGCCGTCTGCGTCGTACGTCCCGGTCACCGCGACCTTGCGGCCGACCAGTGCGCCGGTGAACGACGTCTGCGGCTCGAGCACCGTGCCCAGTGCGACCGGCTCGGCGGCCACGAGCGCGGCGGTGTGCCGGGCCTCTGCCGACGCGCCCCGCACCTGCGCACGGTCGAGCTGCCAGACGCCCAGACGTGCGCAGAGGGCTGCTGCCGCGAGCAGCAGCACGAGCGTCACGAGCATCCGGGGCCGCAGCGCGGCACGAAGCATCGTGGTGGGCGGTCGGCGTTCGGTCTGTGCCCACGCGGACCGGACGGGAGCGGGGGCCACGGGCGTCGACCCGGCTCCGACCGGCAGCGGTACGGCGCCCTCGGGGCCGCCGCCAGACAGGCCCGGTGCAGGCTCGCGCGCAGGCGCGGCCACCCCGTCCAATGTCTCGCGCTCGGTCACGTCTCACGGTACCCCGGAGCTCGTCGGCACCCCGAAGCCCTCGACGGCCGCCCGAGCTCCTGACCTGCCCGGGGAGCAGACACTGTGGCGAACACCACCTGTTCGACGAACGTTCGCTCTCCCCCTGTGCACCACGCGCTCACCTGCGGTTGTATGGCAAGACGAGGGTGCGCATCCGGGCCGAAGGGCCCTATGTGGCACCGTCTTCCGACAACGAGGGTGGCACCGGGGCCTGTCCGCGGCTCCGAGTGATCACGGGGAGCGCGCATGAGCACCACGACCACACCGGCCACTACCTGGCGCCGGGGCACCGGCCAGCCGGTCGACAGCACGACCCTCCAGCGGATCGACAAGTGGTGGCGTGCTGCCAACTACCTGTCGGTGGGGCAGATCTACCTGCTGGACAACGCCCTGCTGCGTGAGCCGCTGACCCGGGACCACGTGAAGCCACGTCTGCTGGGCCACTGGGGCACCACCCCGGGCCTGAACTTCCTGTACGCGCACCTGAACCGAGCGATCGCCGAGCGCAACCAGTCGACGATCTACATCATCGGCCCGGGCCACGGCGGCCCTGGCCTTGTCGCGAGCGCGTACCTCGACGGCACGTACTCCGAGGTGTACCACGACATCACCGAGGACTCTGAGGGCCTTCGCCGGCTGTTCCGGCAGTTCTCCTTCCCGGGTGGCATCCCCAGCCACGTCGCCCCCGAGACGCCGGGGTCGATCCACGAGGGCGGCGAGCTCGGGTACGCGCTGAGCCACGCGTACGGCGCGGCGTTCGACAACCCTGACCTGCTCGTCGCGACGATCGTCGGCGACGGCGAGGCCGAGACCGGTCCGCTGGCCACGAGCTGGCACTCGAACAAGTTCGTGAACGTCCAGAAGGACGGTGTCGTCCTGCCGATCCTGCACCTCAACGGGTACAAGATCGCGAACCCGACGGTCCTCGCGCGCATCAGCGACGAGGAGCTGAACGCGCTCATGGTCGGGTACGGGCACAAGCCGCACGTCTTCGTGGCGGGGTTCGACGAGGAGTCGGCGGAGAGCATCCACGCCCGGTTCGCGACGATCCTCGACGAGGTCCTGGACGAGATCGCCGACATCAAGGCGAGCAGCAGCGAGCAGCGCCCGATGTGGCCGATGATCGTGTTCCGCACCCCCAAGGGCTGGACCGGGCCGGACTACATCGACGGCAAGAAGACGACCGGCTCGTGGCGCGCGCACCAGGTGCCGCTGGCCAGCGCGCGGGACACCCCCGAACACCTCGAGGTCCTCAAGGACTGGCTCGAGAGCTACGGCGTCGACGAGCTGTTCGACGAGAACGGCGCGCTTCACGCGGACATCCGGGCGCTCGCCCCTGAGGGAGACCTGCGGATGAGCGCCAACCCGCACGCGAACGGCGGCCTGCTGCTCAAGGACCTGCGCCTGCCGGACTTCCGCGACTACGCGGTGGACGTGCCCACACCGGGCGGCTCGTTCAGCGAAGCCCCACGAGTGCTCGGCGACTGGCTGACCGACGTCATCAAGCAGAACCCGGACAACTTCCGGATCTTCGGCCCCGACGAGACCGCGTCGAACCGTCTGCAGTCCGTGTTCTCGACGACGGACAAGCAGTGGAACGCCGACTTCTACGGTCCGGACGTGGACGAGCACCTCGCCCGCGCCGGGCGGGTCATGGAGATGCTCAGCGAGCACCAGTGCCAGGGCTGGCTCGAGGGCTACCTGCTGACCGGTCGGCACGGGCTGTTCAACTGCTACGAGGCGTTCATCCACATCATCGACTCGATGTTCAACCAGCACGCCAAGTGGCTCAAGGTGTCCGACGAGATCCCGTGGCGGCGGCCGATCGCCAGCCTCAACTACCTGCTGTCCAGCCACGTCTGGCGCCAGGACCACAACGGCTTCAGCCACCAGGACCCGGGGTTCGTCGACCACGTGGTCAACAAGAAGGCCGAGGTCGTCCGGGTCTACTTCCCGCCGGACGCGAACACCCTGCTCTCCACCTACGACCACTGCCTGCGCAGCAGGCAGTACGTCAACGTCGTCGTCACCGGCAAGCAGCCGGCACCGAACTTCCTGACCATGGACCAGGCTGTCGCGCACTGCACGCGTGGCCTCGGCATCTGGGACTGGGCGGGTTCCGAGGTTCCCGGCGAGATGCCCGACGTCGTGCTGGGGTGCGCGGGTGACGTCCCGACGCTCGAGGTCCTGGCGGCAGCGGACATCCTGCGACGCGAGCTGCCCGACCTCAAGGTCCGGGTGATCAACGTCGTGGACCTCATGCGGCTGCAGGACGAGCGGGAGCACCCGCACGGGCTCTCGGACGCGCAGTTCGACGGGCTCTTCACCCACGATCGCCCGGTGATCTTCGCGTACCACGGCTACCCATGGCTCATCCACCGCCTGACCTACCGACGCGCGGGCCACACCAACATCCACGTGCGCGGCTACAAGGAGGAGGGGACCACGACCACACCGTTCGACATGGTCATGCTCAACGACCTCGACCGGTTCCACCTCGTGATCGACGTCATCGACAACGTCCCCTCGCTGCGCACCGCCCAGGCGGGCCTGCGGCAGCGGATGGTCGACGAGCGCCTCCGGGCACGCGAGTACACCCGCCAGCACGGAGACGACCTTCCCGAGGTGCGCGACTGGGTATGGCCCGATGCCGGGGACGCCGCCGCCGAGGGCGAGGTCGCCGCGACGATCTCGACCGGCGGCGACAACGAATAACCTGGCCGACACCTAGGTCAGGAGACCTGTTCCGTGGCACGCACCATCTACGTGACCTCACCCGAGGGCGACACCGGCAAGTCTGTGGTCGCCCTCGGGCTGGTCGACCTCCTCACGCGCACCGTGCAGAGGGTCGGCGTGTTCCGCCCGATCGCCCGCTCGACCGCGGTCCGCGACTTCGTCCTCGAGCTCCTGCTGCAGCGGGACGGTGTGGATCTCAGCTACGACGAGTGCATCGGTGTGACGTACGAGCAGGTCCGTCAGGACCCGGAGGCTGCGCTCTCCCAGATCGTGTCGCGCTACCACGACGTCGAGCGGCGCTGCGATGTCGTCGTGGTCGTCGGCACCGACTACACCGACGTCGCAGGTCCGACCGAGCTCGCGTACAACGCGCGGATCGCCGCCAACCTCGGCGCCCCTGTCGTCCTCGTCGTCAACGGGGCCGGCCGCTCGCCGTCCGAGATCGCCCAGGTCGCGGACGTCGTGGTGACCGAGATGGAGGCGAACTACGCACAGGTGGTCTCGGTCATCGCGAACCGCTGCAGCGGACGCGATCTCGACGCCATCCGCGAGGCGCTCAAGATCAAGGCCGGCTGGGCGATCCCCGAGAACTCCTTGCTCACGGCGCCCACGATGCGACAGCTGACCGACGCCGTCAGCGGTCGCGTGATCGCCGGCGACGAGGCGCTGCTCTCCCGCGAGGTGCTCGACGTGATGGTGGGCGCCATGTCGATCGAGCACCTCATCGACCGGCTGGCCGACGGATCCGTCGTCATCACGCCCGGCGACCGCTCGGACGTGCTGCTGGGTCTGCTCATGGCGCACCAGGCGGAGGGCTTCGCGTCGCTCGCCGGGATCATCCTCAACGGCGGGTTCCTTCCCTCGCCGTCGGTGATGCGGCTGATCGAGGGCCTCGGGACCAAGCTGCCGATCATCAGCACGAACCTCGGCACGTTCAGGTCCGCGAGCGCGGTCGGTGACACGCACGGACACCTGAGCGGCCACTCGCAGCGCAAGGTCGACACGGCGCTGTCCCTCTTCGAGCAGCACGTCGACGGCGCAGCCCTGCTGGCCGCGCTCGACGTCGAACGGCCTGAGGTCGTCACGCCGCTCATGTTCGAGTACGCGCTGCTGGCCCGGGCCCGAGCCGACCGGAAGCACGTCGTGCTCCCCGAGGGGGACGACGACCGTGTCCTGCGTGCTGCCTCGACCCTTCTGCAGCGCGGCGTCGCACAGATCACGATCCTCGGCGACGAGCCGACCATCCGTGCACGTGCCACCGAGCTCGGCCTCGACCTCGAGGACGCCGCGGTGGTGAGCGCGCACGACCCCGTGCTGCTCGAGCGCTTCGCGGTCGAGTACACCGAGATGCGCAAGCACAAGGGCATGACGGTCGAGCGTGCGCGCGAGATCGTCTCGTCGGTCTCGTACTTCGGCACCATGATGGTCAAGCTCGGGCTCGCGGACGGCATGGTCTCGGGTGCCGCCCACACGACCGCGCACACCATCAAGCCGTCCTTCGAGATCATCAAGACGTCGCCCGGCGTCTCCAACGTGTCGAGCTGCTTCCTGATGTGCCTCGAGGACCGGGTCCTGGTCTACGCCGACTGCGCGGTGATCCCCGACCCGACCGCCGAGCAGCTCGCCGACATCGCGATCTCGTCGGCCGGTACCGCCGCCCAGTTCGGCATCGAGCCGCGCATCGCGATGCTGTCCTACTCGACCGGCGAGTCCGGCTCGGGTGCCGACGTGGAGAAGGTCCGCGAGGCGACCGCTCTGGTCCGAGCACGGCGACCGGACCTGTCCGTCGAGGGCCCGATCCAGTACGACGCCGCAGTGGACGCCAGCGTCGCGCAGACCAAGTTGCCCGACTCCGCCGTGGCCGGTCGGGCGACCGTGTTCGTCTTCCCCGACCTGAACACCGGCAACAACACGTACAAGGCCGTGCAGCGTTCGGCGGGCGCCGTCGCCATCGGCCCTGTGCTGCAAGGGCTGCGCGCACCGGTCAACGACCTCTCGCGTGGTGCGCTCGTCTCGGACATCATCAACACGGTCGCCATCACGGCGATCCAGGCACAGGGGCAGTCGTGAGCACCGTTCTCGTCATCAACTCCGGCTCGTCGTCGATCAAGTACCAGCTTGTCGACACGGTCGGAGGCGAAGCGCTCGCCTCCGGGATCGTCGAACGGATCGGCGAGGCCGCCGGGTCGATCAAGCACTCGTTCGCGGGCACGACGACGTCGCGCACCGACCCGATCGCCGACCACGGCGTGGGGCTGCGGGCCGTCCTGGACCTGTTCCGTGAGCTGGGCCCCGACCTGCAGGAGGTGGGCATCGCCGCGGTCGGGCACCGGGTGGTGCACGGCGGGTCGGTGTTCGACGGTCCGGCGATCGTCACGGACGAGGTCATCGCACAGATCGACGCGCTGTCTCCCCTCGCGCCGCTGCACAACCCCCCGAACATCACAGGCATCCGGGTCGCGCGCGAGCTGCTGCCCGACGTGCCGCACGTGGTCGTGTTCGACACCGCGTTCTTCCGCACGCTCCCGGAGGCGGCGGCGACCTACGCGATCGACGCAGAGGTCGCCCGCGAGCACGGGATCCGCCGGTACGGCTTCCACGGGACGTCGCACCAGTTCGTCTCCCAGCAGGTGGCCCAGATCCTCGGGCGCCGGCCGCAGGACCTCAACCAGATCGTGCTGCACCTGGGCAACGGCGCGTCCGCGTCCGCCGTGCGGGGAGGCGTCGCGGTCGAGACGTCCATGGGCCTGACGCCTCTGGAGGGTCTGGTCATGGGCACGAGGTCCGGCGACATCGACCCCGCCGTCCTCATCCACCTGCAACGCAACGCGGGCATGAGCGTCGACGAGATCGACGACCTGCTCAACCGGCGCTCAGGCCTGAAGGGCCTCTCGGGCGAGAACGACTTCCGCACCCTGCACGACCTCGTCGCGGCCGGCGACGCCGAGGCGTCGCTCGCGCTCGACGTCTACCTGCACCGCCTGCGCAAGTACATCGGCGCCTACTTCGCTGTGCTCGGCAGGGTCGACGTCGTCGTGTTCACGGCGGGCGTCGGGGAGAACGACGACATCGTCCGCGCCCGCGCGCTGGCCGACCTGGAGTCGCTGGGCATCGCCGTGGACCTCGAGAAGAACGAGGGCCGCATCCGCGAGCCACGCGTGATCTCGCCGGAGTGGGCGACGACGACCGTCATGGTCGTGCCCACCAACGAGGAGCTCGCGATCGCCCAGCAGGCGGTCGACCTCATCGGCGTCGTGGACGACGCGGCCGACCTCGGCCACGCCTAGCTCCTACGGCAGGCGCAGCGTCTTCATCAGGCGCAGCGCCCCGGTGTACACACGTGGCCACGTCTCGGTGCCCAGGTCGAACATCCGGTGCAGGCCGACGCCCGGTCCGCCGAGCACGCCGTGGACCCCGTGCTGGACCGCGATCGTCTGCGTGCGGGTGGTCGCCCAGAGGCCTTCGCGACCGTGCCGCGAGCCCATGCCGGACGCACCGACGCCACCCTGCGGCGCCCCGACGGAACCCCATGTGGCCACGTAGGCCTCGTTGACGTTCACGGAACCGGACCGGACGCGTGCGGCCAGGGCGGCGCCCCGTCGAGTGTCCGCCGTCCAGATGCTCGCGTTCAGGCCGAACTCGGTGTCGTTCATGGCGGCGACCGCCTCGTCGTCCGACGCGACGCGGTAGACCGCGACCACCGGGCCGAACGTCTCCTCGCGGGCCAGGCGCGCCGCGTCCGGCACGTCGGCCAGGATCGTCGGCTCGTAGAACCACGGACCGAGGTCGCTCCGATGCAGTCCGCCCGCCAGCACGTTCGCACCGTGCCCGACCGCGTCCTCGACGTGCTCGACGACGGTCGCCAGCTGGGCGGCCGACGCCAGCGAACCGACGTCCGAGCGGTAGTCGAGGCCGGAGCCGAGGCGCAGCTCGCGGGTTCGCCGCACGAACGCGGCCGTGAACTCGTCGGCGACGTCCTGGTGGACGTAGATGCGCTCGATGCTGACGCACACCTGGCCGGTGCCGACGAAGCACGCGCGGACCGCCCCCTCGGCCGCGACCTCGACGTCCACGTCCGGCGCGACGTACATCGGGTTCTTGCCGCCGAGCTCCAGGGTGGCCGGGACGAGGAGCGAACCCGCCTGTGCGGCGACGATCCGCCCGGTGCGCGTGGAGCCCGTGAAGCTCAGGTGGTCGACGTGCTCGGTCACGGCCGCGCCGATCGAGCCGTCCCCGACGACCACCTGGAACAGACCGTCGGGCACGCCCGCCTCTTCCAGCAGCTCCACGGTCCACAGGGACGTCAGCGACGTCTGCGGATCCGGTCGCAGGATCACGGCGTTGCCGGCGACGAGCGCGGGCAGCACGTCACCGAGCGTGAGGGTCAGCGGGAAGTTCCAGGGGGCGACGATGCCGACGACGCCGACCGGGTGGCGCAGCACGCGTGTCGTCGTCAGGCCCGGGATGATGCCGGCGACCCGCCGTGGTGCGAGATAGCGACCGGCCCGCAACGAGTAGTGCCGGGCGATGTTGGCGATGTCGGCGATCTCCTCGAAGGCCGACACGCGCGCCTTGCCGGACTCGAGCTGGATGAGGTCGAGGACGTCGCTCTGGCGTTCGAGGATGAGATCGTGCACCCGGGAGAGCACCGCGGTCCGGTCCTTCAGCGGGCGCGCTGCCCACAGCCGCTGGGCGGAGCGGGCCGTACGTGCGGCACGGGCGACGTCGGCCGGCGTCGACAGCGGGATCGCGGCGATCGGGCCCCCAGTGAACGGGGCGTGCGACGTGTAGGTCGCGGCACCCGGCGACGCGACGACCCGTCGCAGGAGCGTGCGGATGTCGTCCGGTTCGAGGACGTACGTCGCGAGCGGGTCGGTCTCGGGGTCGTGGAGCTCGGTGTGTCCGGGGTCGTGCGCCATACCCGCGAGGGTACGCGCGGCCTCCCGGGATCTTCGCGCCCTACACGCCCGAGGTCTGACGCGCGTCGCCGTGCAGCGTGCCGACCACGGCGAGGTCAGGACGTCTCAGTGCGGCTGGTACGGGCTGACGACGACCTCGACGCGCTGGAACTCCTTGAGGTCGGAGTAGCCCGTCGTGGCCATGGCACGGCGCAGCGCGCCGATCAGGTTGAGCGTGCCGTCGGCCGTGTGGCCCGGCCCGAACAGGATCTGCTCGAGAGACCCGGCTGTGCCCACCTCCACGCGCTCGCCGCGCGGGAGCTGCGGGTGGTGTGCCTCGGGACCCCAGTGCCATCCCTGGCCGGGCGCCTCGGTGGCGCGGGCGAGTGCTGCGCCGAGCATGACGGCGTCCGCCCCGCACGCGACCGCCTTGACCAGGTCTCCGGAACGACCGACACCGCCGTCGGCGATGACGTGCACGTACCGACCGCCGGACTCGTCCAGGTAGTCCCGACGTGCAGCGGCGACGTCGGCGACCGCCGACGCCATGGGCGCGTGGATGCCGAGCGAGAGTCGCGTGGTGTGCGCGGCGCCCCCACCGAACCCGACGAGCACACCCGCCGCACCGGTCCGCATGAGGTGCAGAGCGGCCGTGTAGGTCGACGCGCCACCGACGATCACGGGGACGTCGAGCTCGTAGATGAACCGCTTCAGGTTCAGGGGTTCGGCGCGCCCCGACACGTGCTCGGCGGACACCGTGGTGCCCCGGATGACGAAGAGGTCGACGCCGGCGTCGACGACCGTCCGCCAGAACTCGTTGGTGCGCTGCGGTGAGAGGGCGCCCGCGACGGTGACGCCAGCCGCGCGTACCTCCTTGAGACGGGCCGTGATGAGCTCGGGCTGGATGGGGGCCGCGTAGATCTCCTGCATCCGCGCGGTGGCGCCTGCCGCGTCGAACGTCGCGATCTCCTCGAGCAGCGGCGTCGGGTCCTCGTACCGAGTCCACAGGCCTTCGAGATCGAGGACGCCGAGACCGCCCGCCTGGCCCAGCGCGACGGCCGTCGCCGGGCTCATGACCGAGTCCATGGGAGCGGCGACGACCGGGAGGTCGAAGTGGTAGGCGTCGATCTGCCAGCCGACCGAGACCTCCTCCGGGTCGCGGGTCCGTCGCGACGGGACGACCGCGATGTCGTCGAAGGAGTAGGCGCGGCGCCCGCGCTTTCCGCGGCCGATCTCGATGTCGTTGCTCACCGGGCAAGGCTACCGGCGCGGGGAGTTCGTCGAGATCGGACGCCACGCGGTCGGCCTACCGTGCCGTGTCGGACCCCGGTGCGATCCTGGCAGCAGACCGCACCTGAGGGAGACGCACGGATGAGAAGGCACGGATGAGCTGGGCGGACGGGCCGCTCCTGGGCTTCGACACGGAGACCACGGGCGTCGATGTCGACAACGACCGCATCGTGACCGCCGCACTGGTCCGGCGGGACCACACCGGAACGCACGTCCACAGCTGGCTCATCAACCCGGGCGTCGACATCCCGGAGGCGGCCGCCGCCATCCACGGTGTCAGCACCGAGCATGCGCGCACGCACGGCGCCAAGCCGAAGCAGGCGCTCGAGGAGATCGCAGCCGAGCTCGCACAGGCGTTCCGCGACGGTGTCCCGGTGGTGGCCTACAACGCGACGTTCGACCTGTGCCTGCTCGACGCCGAGCTCCGTCGGCACAAGCTCCGGACGATCCCCGAGCGGCTCTACAACGAGGCCCGTCCGGTGATCGACCCGCTCGTCCTGGACCGTGCGGAGGACGGGCTGCGACGCGGCAAGCGCAAGCTGGTCGACCTGTGCGGCTTCTACGAGGTCGTCGAGTCCGGCGCGCTGCACACCGCCGACGTCGACGTCGTCGCGACGCTGGACGTGCTGGAGCGGATCGTCGGACGCTTCCCGCACCTGGCCTCGCTGGACCTCGACACGCTCCACGAGTACCAGTCGACCGCGCACCAGGCGTGGGCCGAAGGGTTCAACGCCTGGCGGCTCGAGCAGGGGTTGGACGGCCCGGGCGTCTCGGACGTCTGGCCCACGCGGGAGCCGGTCGGCACGCTCTGGTGAGACGCGTCATATCGCGCTTGAGTTGCGCACGGCCTGAATGACCCGTATGGAGCGGAAACTCGGGACCTCGCGAGGTGGCAATATCTCATCCATGAGTTAACGTCGTGCACATGACGACGACTACCACGGTCCCGCTCAGCACCGGCCAGCTGCCGATGGTGGCCGACCCGCTCGCTCACGTCGGCTCCCTGGTCCGCTCGGCCCGGCAGCACCGAGGGCTCACGCAGGCCCAGCTGGCGGAGCGTCTGGGCACGAGCCAGTCCGCGATCCACCGCATCGAGCAGGGCGCGCAGAACGTCAGCCTCGAGATGCTGACCAGGATCGGCGGGGCGCTCGACTCCCCCATCGTCACGCTCGGCGGCCCGCAGCGCACCCACCTGCGCGTCCAGGGCGGCCAGACGCTCAGCGGCCGGATCGACGTCAACACCAGCAAGAACGGCGCCGTCGCCCTGCTGTGCGCGTCGCTGCTCAACCGCGGGACCACGCGGTTGCGCAACGTCGCCCGCATCGTCGAGGTCGACCGCATCGTCGAGGTGCTCCGGTCCATCGGCGTGAAGGCTGTCTGGTCGGCTGACGGTCGCGACCTCGAGATCGTCGTCCCCGAGCAGCTGCGGCTCGAGTCCATCGACGTGGACGCCGCACGCCGCACGCGGTCGATCATCATGTTCCTCGGGCCGCTGCTCGGCCAGCAGGACGAGTTCCGCCTGCCCTACGCGGGTGGCTGCGACCTCGGCACGCGCACCGTCGAGCCGCACCTGATCGGACTGCGCCCGTTCGGTCTGGAGGTCACCGCCACGGCGGGCGACTACCACGCGCTCGTCGAGCGGTCGGCGACGCAGGACCTGTCCGTGGTGCTGACCGAGCGCGGCGACACGGTCACCGAGAACGTCATCATGGCCGCCGCGCGCCGTACGGGTGTCACGACCATCCGGAACGCGAGCCCCAACTACATGGTCCAGGACCTGTGCTTCTACCTCGAGCTCCTCGGGGTGCGGATCGACGGCATCGGCACCACGACCCTGCGCGTGCACGGGGTGGCCAGCATCGACGCGGACGTCGAGTACGCCGTCTCGGAGGACCCGGTCGAGGCGATGAGCCTGCTCACCGCCGGCATCGTCACGGCGTCGCAGATCACGGTCGGCCGCGTGCCGATCGAGTTCATGGAGATCGAGCTCGCCACGCTCGCGGAGATGGGCCTGCACTTCTCGACGTCCGACGAGTACAGCGCCCAGAACGGCCGCACCCGCCTGGTCGACGTGACCGTGTACCCCAGCGAGCTGCGCGCGCCGATCGACAAGATCCACCCGATGCCGTTCCCGGGCCTGAACATCGACAACCTGCCGTTCTTCGCGGCGATCGCGGCCTGTGCGACCGGCACCACCCTGATCCACGACTGGGTCTACGAGGGCCGCGCCATCCACCTGACCGACCTCACCCGGCTGGGTGCGGACGTGCGGCTGCTCGACGCGCACCGCCTGCAGGTCAGCGGACCGACGCACTGGTCGGGCACGGAGGTCTCGTGCCCGCCCGCGCTTCGTCCCGCCGTCGTCATCCTGCTCGCGATGCTCGCCGCGAAGGGCACGTCCGTGCTCCGTGACGTCGACATCATCGCCCGTGGCTACGAGCAGCTGCAGGACCGCCTGGTCGAGCTCGGAGCACGCATCGAGACCTTCCGCGACTAGCGGGAGGCCCGTCGGGGCTTCCGCGACTAGCGGGAGGCCCGTCGGGGCGCGACCGGTTCGATCCGCGCGCTGCGCAGGTGCTCGAACACGATCGACGTCCGGACGTCCGCGATCTCCGGTCGTTCGGTGAGCCGGTCGATCACGAACGCGTACAGACGCTCGTTGTCGGCCACGGCGACGTGCAGCACGAAGTCCTCGGTGCCGCTCGTGACGAACACGCCGACGACCTCGGGCAGCGCCGCGGCCCAGGTGCGGAACCGTTCGATGTTCTGCCGTGTCGGCGGCCGGATCCGCAGGGCGATCATCGCCTGCACGGGCCGACCGATCTGCGCCAGGTCGACGTCCAGCACCGCACCGCGGATCACGCCCCGCTCGCGCAGCGACCGCGTGCGGTCCAGGGCGGTGGTCGGTGAGACACCCACCGCAGCAGCGATGTCCCGGTTGGTCCGCCGTGCATCCACCTGGAGCTCCCGCAGGATCGCCGTATCAAGTTCGTCGAGCGCCGCCATTTGCCCATCCTAGCCGTATGTCATACGAATCGCTTGGTCGTGGATCGCATCTCTGCATAGCCTTCTCGCGGAACAGCGGATGAACGAGAAGCAGGAGACGTGATGACGGTCGATGTGACACAGCGCATCGGGTTTGCTCCCGACGAGATCGAGACCGGCGCGCACACGCGCGCCGCCCGGCTCAAGTGGGTCGTCGTCGTCGACGCCTCCTTGCCCGCCGGCCGCGCGGCGAACGCCGTCGCGTGCGTCACCGCCGCGACCGCAGCGGGAGTCGACGGGCTGCTGGGTCCGGGCGTGCGCGACCGGTCGGGGACCGATCACCCGGGCATCCCGTGGATCGGCTGCACCGTCCTCGCCGCCGACGCTGCGCAGCTGACCGACATCCGGGCGAAGGCCGCGTCCTACGCCGAGATGTACGTCGCGGACATGCCCGAGATCGCCCAGAGCATCCGCGTCTACGACGAGTACGTCGACCACGTCACCGACGCCGAGGACCTGCCCTACATCGCGCTCAGCCTCGTCGGCCCACGCAGCCAGGTCGACCGTCTCGTCCGCAAGCTCCCGCTGCTGAGCTGACGGGCGCACTCGGCTGACGAGCGCGGCCCGCCCGCAGCGGGGAGCGCGCGGTCACCTGCCGGAGTAGTTGGGCGCCTCAGACACCATCTGCACGTCGTGCGGGTGGGACTCCTTGAGCCCTGCCGGCGTGATGCGGATGAACCTGCCGCGACTCTGGAGCTCGGGGACCGTGCGCGCACCGACGTAGAACATCGACTGGTGCAGGCCACCGATCAGCTGGTGCGCGACCGCTGCGAGCGGTCCGCGGTACGGGACCTGACCCTCGATGCCCTCGGTGATGATCTCGTCGTCGGAGAGGTCACCCTGGAAGTAGCGGTCCTTGGAGTACGAGCGGCGGTCGCCGCGCGACTGCATCGCACCGAGCGAGGCCATGCCGCGGTACCGCTTGAACTGCTTGCCGTTCACGAACACGAGGTCGCCGGGCGACTCGTCGCAACCGGCGAGGAGCCCGCCGAGCATCACGGTGTCGGCGCCGGCCACGAGCGCCTTGGCGATGTCGCCGGAGTACTGCAGCCCGCCGTCGCCGATGACCGGGACGCCGGCGGGCTTGGCCGCGAGCGACGCCTCGTAGATCGCGGTGATCTGCGGTACGCCGACCCCGGCGACCACGCGCGTGGTGCAGATCGACCCGGGTCCGACACCGACCTTGACGGCGTCGACACCCGCGTCGACGAGCGCCTGGGCACCCTCACGGGTCGCGATGTTGCCGCCGATGACCTGGACGTGCCTCGTGCCCGCGTCACCCTTGATGCGACGGACCATGTCGAGCATCAGCCGCGCGTGCCCGTTGGCGGTGTCGACGACGAGCACGTCCACGCCGGCCTCGACCAGGGCCGTCACGCGGTCCCAGGCGTCCCCGAAGAACCCGACGGCGGCGCCGACGACGAGCCGACCCTCCCCGTCCTTCGTGGCATCGGGGTACTGCTCGGACTTCACGAAGTCCTTGACCGTGATCAGTCCGCGCAGGATTCCTGCGTCGTCGACCAGGGGAAGCTTCTCGATCTTGTGCTTGGCCAGCAGGGCCGCAGCGTCGTCGCGCGCGATCCCGACCGGGGCCGTGATCAGCGGCATCGCGGTCATGACGTCCCGCACGCGCAAGGTCTCGAAGTCGCCGGGCGGGACGAAGCGCAGGTCGCGGTTCGTGATGATGCCCAGGAGCAGGCCGTCCGCACCCACGACCGGGAGGCCCGAGACGCGGTAGGTGCCGCACAGCCGGTCGAGCTCGGCGAGCGTCGCCTCGGGCGAGACCGTCACCGGGTCGGTGATCATGCCGGACTCAGATCGCTTGACCAGGTCCACCTGGTGCGCCTGGTCCTCGATGGACAGGTTCCGGTGCAGGATCCCGATCCCGCCCTGACGCGCCATCGCGATGGCCATGCGGGACTCGGTGACCGTGTCCATCGCGGCCGACAGGAGCGGCACGCGTACCGAGATCTCCCGCGTGAGCCGTGAGGTGGTGTTCACCTCGCTCGGGATGACGTCCGTCTCCCCCGGAAGGAGGAGCACGTCGTCGTAGGTCAGCCCGATCCGGGCGAACGGGTCGGCAGGCGAAGGCTCCGTCATTGCCACAGGATACGCGTGTCGGAGGACCTACTGGATCAGTCCCCGACGCAGCCCGATGGCCACGGCCTGGGCACGGTCGTTGGCGCCGAGCTTGCGGAACAGGCGCCGGGCATGAGTCTTGACGGTGTCCTCGGAGAGGTACAGCTCGGCACCGATCTGCGCGTTGGAGCGCCCGTTGCTCATGCCGACCAGCACCTCGATCTCACGCTTGGTCAGCGGCACACCGGCGATCGCACCCGAGGTCGGGGTACCCACGGGCACCCCGTTCGCGTCGTCCCGCATCGGGGCCGTGGAGGCGCGGCTGTCGTCCACGACCGAGCGCTGCGCGATGCTCGCCTGGCTGGGGACGTCGACCGACGCCATGCGTGCGCCGGTCGCGACCGGGAGCGCGGGGCTGGCGAGCACGTGCGCGGCGACGGCGGACAGCTCGGCCCGGCCCACGTCCGGGGCGAGGAAGCCGCGAGCGCCGAGGGCGAGCGCGCGGTCGAGCGCAACGGTGTCGTCCGGCAGGGCGAGGAGCACGATCGCGGCGGACGGTGCGACGGCGCGGAGGCGGCGGATCGCTTCGATCGCGCCCGGCGCACCCAGGTGGGCATCCAGGAGGACGACCGTCGGCGGCATCCGACGCGCGAGGCTCAGCAGCTCGTCGACGGAGGAGGCGGCGCGAACGGGACCGAGAGCCGGCACACCGATCGACGTCACTACCAGCCGTTCACGCACGACCGCCGAGCCGTGACACACCACGACCCCTGCCATGTTGATCCCCTCTCGGGCCCCGCACGGGGCACCCCTCGTCTATCGGTCGCCCGGACGAGTGACGTTAGTTCTGGCGCCGGGCGACGGGCGTGCGGGTCGGGCAATCGTCCGGCGATGCGTCGCAAGTGCGGAATGTCTCACCCGAACGACGCATCGGCGGGCGGGTGAAATGGCCCCATCAGGGACGAACATCACCGGGTCCAGCGCGAACGGTCTCACACCTCCGGCACGGCGAAGGTCTCGACCGCACCGTTCGCCACTGCCAGGACCTCGTGCACGAGGCCGGTGAAGGATCGCGCCCGGTGCACCGACCGACCGACCGGCACGGCAGCCGACGCACGGTCCGAGACCATCACGAACTGCGGCAGCTCGGCGTGGAGGTCGGCTATGCGCTCGACCACCTCGAGGTTCACCTCCGGTCCCTGGCCGATGGTGACCACAGCACGGGTCCGCGTCATCGCGACGAGCTCGAAGGCGTGGCGGACGCCGCCGGGCCCGCCGACGATCCGTGCGTCGACCCCGTGCGAGGCGAGCGCCCCGGCCACGGCGTGGGCCACGAGCGGCCGAGGCTCGTTGGGCGCGACGAGCACGAGGACCACAGGCCGGCGGGCACCCTCGAACGGTGCGATCCGGTCGCGCAGCGCCGCAAGCGTCGCGGCGTGGACGGTGGCCGTCGCGTCGACGCCCGGGGGGTCGACGACGGTCCGGCGCGCGAGCGCGTCGAGCGTCGGCTCCACGAGCCCCGTCCACCAGGCGAGGACGTCCGCATCGGCCGACAGGGCGAGGACGCGCGCGCAGCCGTCGATGTCGCCGGCCAGGGCGGCGTCCACCGCGGCGGTCGGGGTCTGCACCGCGGGAGCACCACCTGCGGGCGCTCCCGAGACGTCCGTGGCGAGGGCGATCCTCGCCGACTCCGCGGGTGCGACGCCGTCCAGCGTGAGGCGGCGCATGACGAGCAGGCGCTCGACGTCGGCGGCGGAGTACCGACGGTGCGCCCCGGCGGAGTGCTCGGACGGTCCGAGCCCGTAGCGGCGGTCCCAGGTGCGCAGCGTCGCGGGGGCGACCCCGAGGCGACGGGCCACGGCCGCGACAGCGAGTGCTGGCGCGTGGACGACCTGCGGCTCGTCGTCGCTCGGCGTGGACATGGCGCGATTCTGCCAGTCCGAGAGCAGAAGTTCGTGCGGGGCAAACCCTGGACATACCGACGCGACCTGGGGTATTGGCGCATATCGTTTCAACGAATCACATCTCGAACCGGTCTTGAACAACTTCTGAAGCGGTTGTACCGTCCTCCCAGAGACGTCGTCCGAAAGCGTCCCAGCGGTACCCGAACACCATGCACTTCCGGCACGGTCGCCCATCCGCGGCTGACGACGGAGCGACTCAGGAGGAACTGATGGCCGAGATCTCTCGCCTTCCCGGACCGGTGATGGATCTGTGGGAGTGGCAGTTCGAAGGCGCTTGTCGAGACGCCGACCAGGACCTCTTCTTCCACCCCGAGGGCGAGCGCGGCTCCGCGCGACGCCGACGCGCTGAGGCCGCCAAGGCCATCTGCGCCACCTGCCCCGTCATCAAGGAGTGCCGCGAGCAGTCGCTCGCGGTGCGCGAGCCTTACGGCGTGTGGGGCGGGCTGTCCGAGGACGAGCGGACCGCCGTCCTCGCCCAGCGCAACCGCCGCAGCCAGGCTGGATGACCTCGCCGGTCGCCCCTCGCACACACGAGAACGGCCCCTCCGGTCCAAGGACCGAAGGGGCCGTTCTGCGCGATCGTCAGATCACTTGACGACGACCGCGAGGATGTCGCGGGCCGAGAGGATGAGGAGCTCCTCGCCCTGGTACTTGACCTCGGTGCCGCCGTACTTGGAGTAGATCACCTTGTCGCCGACGGCGACGTCGAGCGGGACCCGGTTGCCGTTGTCGTCGATACGGCCGGGGCCGACCGCAAGGACCTCGCCCTCCTGGGGCTTCTCCTTGGCGCTGTCCGGGATGACGAGACCGGAAGCGGTCGTCGTCTCTGCCTCGAGCGTCTTGACGACGATCCGGTCCTCGAGGGGCTTGATGGAGACCGACACAGCGGACCTCCCCTTCGCATGTGAGTAGTTCGTGAGTCCGATGAGCGCTTTCGGGCCGCCGTCGTCGCGGGTGCCGGGGCCTTGAGCACTTGGCACACTCACGGGGAGAGTGCCAGTTCCTCACTCTAGGAACGGGTTAGCACTCGGTCAAGGCGAGTGCCAACGGCCGAGAGCGAACACCGATGGTCACAGGGCAAACATGCGAGGATCGCCGCATGGATTCCGAGGGCCTCTCCCAGCTCCTCAGCCCGACCGGCTGGGCACTGCTCTCCGCTCTGCCGCCCTACGACGAGACCCGCACGATGGCCCTCTCGGAACGCCTGCGCGAGGAGGGTCTCGACCCGGTGCTCGTGGCGGCGGCGCTGACCCAGTCGCGGCTGCGAGCCAAGGCGGTCGCCAAGTTCGGCGACTTCGCCGGCGGCATGCTCTTCACGGGTCCCGGCCTCGAGCAGGCCACGCGCCTGAACGTCGCGGCCCACCACGCACGTCGTTTCCGTGACGCAGGCAGCACGCGCGTCGCCGACCTGACGTGCGGGATCGGCGCAGACGCGATGGCGTTCGCCGGGATCGGGCTGCGGGTGCTCGCCACGGACGTCGACGAGGCGACCGCGGCGATCGCGACCGTGAACCTTCGGCACTTCCCCGACGCCGAGGTCAGGCACGGAGACGGGCTGGCACTGGACCTCGAGGGAGAGGGCATCGACGGGGTGTACGCGGACCCGGCCCGGCGGACGTCGTCGGGGAGCCGGGTGTTCGACCCGTCCGCCTACGAGCCGGCGCTCGACAGGGTCCTCGAGCTCCGCGAGCGGGTTCCGGCCCTCGGGCTCAAGCTCGGCCCCGGAATCCCCCATTCGGCCCTGCCCCTGGACGCGCACGCGCAGTGGGTGTCCGTGGACGGTGACGTGGTCGAGCTAGGGCTGTGGTTCGGGCCGCTCGCGCCCGAGGGCTCCGGACGGTCCGCGCTCGTGCTCCGCGACGGGCAGGCGCACACGATCCTGGCCAGCAACCCGGACGGCATCTACCGGCCGGCGTCCGGAGCGGTCGGGGCCTACCTGTACGAGCCGGACGGCGCCGTCATCCGCGCGGGTCTGGTCGGTGAGCTGGCCGACCAGGTGCGTGGACGGCTGGTCGACCCGACCATCGCCTACGTGACCTCCGACGTGCTCACGCCCGTGCCCACCGCGACGGCCTACCGGGTGCTCGACACGATGCCGTTCGGGTTGAAGCGCCTCAAGACCTACCTCCGGGAGCGTGACGTGGGCCGCCTGACGATCAAGAAGCGAGGCACGGCCGTCGTTCCCGAGCAGCTACGCCGCCAGCTCGACCTGCAGGGCAGCGCGTTCGCGACGATCATCCTGACGCGGGTCGCGGGCAGCCAGCAGGTGCTCGTCGTCGAGGCCGCGTGATGGCGGCGCCCGTTCCGCTGCCGTTCGCGCACTCGGAGCGGTCCAGCATCGGGATCGAGTGGGAGGTCGCACTGGTCGACGCGGACTCCGGCGACCTGCGGCAGGCGGCCGAGGCCATCCTCGCGGCGGTGCGGCCTGCCGGCGGCGGAGACCACCCACTGATCACGCAGGAGCTGCTGCTCAACACGGTCGAGCTGCGGTCGGGCAAGTGCACGACGGTGGCCGAGGCGGCCGCTGATCTGCAGCGTGCGCTGGACATCGTCGGTGCGGCCGCCGAGACCCTGCGGATCGACCTGATGGGCAGCGGGACGCACCCGTTCGCGCAGTGGTCCAACCAGCGCGTCACCGACAAGCAGCGCTACGCGACGCTGATCGACCGCACGCAGTGGTGGGGCCGGCAGATGCTCATCTACGGCGTGCACGTGCACGTGGGCATCGAGGACCGCGCCAAGGTGCTGCCGCTCTCGCGCGCGATGCTCACCGTCTTCGCGCACATCCAGTCGCTCTCGGCGTCGTCACCGTTCTGGGGCGGCAAGGACACCGGGTACGCCTCGAACCGCGCGCTGCTGTTCCAGCAGCTGCCCACCGCCGGCCTGCCGTTCGGGTTCGACGAGTGGTCACAGCTGGAGCAGTACGTCGGCGACATGATGCACACCGGCGTGATCGACCAGTTCGACGAGGTCCGCTGGGACGTGCGGCCGTCGCCGCGGTTCGGGACTCTCGAGATGCGGATCGCGGACGGGGCGTCGAACCTGCTCGAGGTCGCCGCGATCTCGGCGCTGACGCACTGCTTCGTCGAGCACTTCTCGACCCTGCTGGACCGTGGTGAGGCGCTTCCGAGCCTGCCGCCCTGGTTCGCGCAAGAGAACAAGTGGCGTTCGGCGCGGTACGGCATGGACGCGATCATCATCACGAACGCGGCCGGCGACGAGGAGCTGGTCACCGACGCGATCGGTCGCTGGTTGGTGGAGCTGGCCCCCGTGGCTGAGCGGCTGGGCTGCGCGGCGGAGCTCGACCAGGTGCGCGTGATCCTGCGGCGCGGCGCGTCCTACCAGCGTCAGCGCGCGGTGGCCCGCCGTCACGCCGGCGAGCTCGACGCCGTGGTCCGCTCACTCGTCGCGGAGATGAACGCCGGCCGACCGCTCTGACTACTTGTTTATACCTAGTACCTGGCATAGCGTGACGCCATGGACGAGCCGCGCGACCCGCAGCTGCTCAAGGGCGTCCTGCCGATGCTCGTCCTCGCGCTGCTTAGCGAGCGGGAGTCGTACGGCTACGAGCTGGTGACGCGGCTGCACGACGGCGGCTTGGACGACATCGCGGCCGGCACGGTCTACCCCGTGCTCAACCGCCTGGAACGCGACGGGCAGATCTCCTCCAGGCTCGTGGCGTCCACGGCGGGCCCCGCCCGCAAGTACTACCTGCCGACGACGACCGGAACCGACCAGCTGTGGGCCACCGCACGCTCCTGGCGCCGGCTCGCGGCGACCGTCGAACACGTGCTGGACCGCACCCCGAAGGAGAGCTGATGCTCCGCGACACGCTCCGGCGCGAGACCTACCTGCTCCGGTTCAGCTGGGCCGTGCAGGACTTCCCCAAGTACGTGCGGCTCAAGCGAGAGCTGCGTACCGAGCTCAACGCCACCGCGGCCGAGGTGGGGATGCGGCAGGCCGTCGCCGGCCTGGGGCACCCCCGCGTGCTCGCCGACGGCTACCTGGCCGAGCTCGACCGCAGAGTGCCGCGATGGAACACCGGCAGCTGGTCTGCCGTGGTCACGATCACGGTGCTCACGTCGCTGTGGACGGCGTACGGTCTCGGGACGCTCAGCACCCTGGAGCAGAACGGCGGCGGGACGTCGACCGCGACCTTCCTCGGCGCCACAACCACCTACACATGGACCGCCGGCTCGATCTCCTTCGCCACCGTGCTCACCTGGCAGCTCGTCGTCTTCCTCCTGCTGGCGTTCCTGGTTCCGTTCCTGGTCGGCGCGCGCGCCTGGCGCCTCTGGCCGACGTCGCGATCGCTCCAGACCGCGTAGACCCGTCGGTCAGCCGAGGCTCGTCACCTGGACGTCGTCGTACGTCACCGCCGCCGGGCCCGTCGTCGCGCCTGAGCTGAGGTACGTCGTGAGCCGCACCACCCCGGGCGACTGCAGGCCCACGGCCGAGCTCGTGACCGTGTGCGCCCAGCTCGTCGGCTCCGGGGTCCCGTCACGCCAGACGCGCACCCGCAGCGTCGTCGGGCTCGTCCCTTCCACTTGGAGGCGCACGTGCGCCGCGACGCCCGGACCGAACGTGCCGGCGGGCAGCGTGCTCGCCGCGAGCACGGTCGAGCCGGTCAGCAGGTTGAGCTGCGTCACGCCGGTCGGGAGCACCTTGAGCCGGGCCGTGTAGTCGGCCGCCCCGACCAGGCGTCCGACGAACGACAGGTACGTCGCCGTGTCCGGCTGCGCCGCGTACGAGACCGTCGCCGTCAGGTCGGTCGCCGAGGACGAGACGCCCGCAAGGGTGGCGGTCAGCGTCGAGCCGGAGGCCGCCTGGACCCGGCCGGCACCGCCGCTGACCGAGAAGCGCGAGGCACCGGTGAGCGTCCACGCACCTCCGACATCCGCCGAGCCCCACCCGCCGGTGACGGACCGGTTGAAGGCGTCGGAGGCGAGCGTCGAGGTCTGCGGCGGCGCGGTCACGACGACCTGCTGCGTGGTGCTCGCCGTCGCGCCGTCGTCGTCGGTCACCGTCAGCACCACCGGGTAGGTGCCCGCCACCGCGTAGGTGTGGTTCGCCGTGGCCGTCGTCGCCGAGCCTCCGTCGCCGAACGTCCAGGAGCGGGACGCGATCGTGCCGTCCGGGTCGGTGGAGGCCCCCGAGTCGACCGCGACGGACAGCCCGGTGGCGGTGGCGGTGAACGACGGCTGGGGCGGCTGGTTGACCGGTGGCGGCGTCGTTCCGATCTGCGTGACGAGCAGATCGTCATAGGTCGCCAGCAGCGACCCACCCGTCGTCGTGCTGCTCGCGTAGGTGGTGAGACGGACGCCGCCCGGCACCTGCATGCCCGTGGTCGAGTCGGTGGCGACCGCCTGCCAGGTCGCCGGCTCCGACGCACCGTCGAGCCATGCGCGCGCTCGCAGTGTGGTCGGCGACGCTCCCTCGACCTGCACGCGCACATGCAACCGCGTGCCGGCCGACAGGACGACCCCGGGCAGGGTCGCGTAGGCCACCGACGCGCCCGATCGGGATGCCTGCAGCTGCACCACACCGGTGGGGAGCACCTTGAGCCGGGCCGCATAGTCCTGCGTGCCGACGGTCCGGCCGGCGACGGTCAGGTACGCGGTCGCGTTGGGAACGCGGTCGAGCGCCACGGTCGTGTGGACGTCCGTCGCCGTCGACGCGAGGGTGCCGAGCGTCGACGCCAGCGTCGACCCCGCCGGCGCCGCCTGCTGCCCGGTCGCACCGTTGACCGTGTACCGGGAGGCGGAGCCGGCGTGGGTCCACGGGCCGCCGATGTCCGAGCTCCCCCAGCCTGAGGTGGACGTCCGGGAGAAGGCGTCGCCGGCCAGCGCGGTCGGTCCCGGGCCGGGGTCGGTCGTCATCGCGTACGGCATGGTGAACTGGCTGTCGGCGTCGGTCTCGAACGCACCCAGGTGGGGCGAGTACGTGAACGCCTTGATCTCGTTGGTCGCCGGGTAGAACGTGTAGTACCTGAGCCAGCCGTTGCCGCCGTTCGCCCGTTCCTGGTAGTCGCTCACGATCTGCAGGACCGGCTTGCCGCACGCGTTCGTGTCCGTGCGCCTCGCCTCCCCCGCGTCACCGTTGTGGAAGTGGCCGCTGACCACCATGAAGATCGAGCAGCTCGTCGAGACGAGGTTGTCCCACAGCTCGACCCCGCTGTTGCCGCCGTCGGCGCGGATCACCTGGGCCGAGCGCTGCCCCGACAGGTCGAGGAAGCTGTGGGTGGCCAGGATCACGCGCCGGTCGGGGTAGGCCGCGAGCACCCGCTTGGCCCAGGCGACGGCCGCATCGGGCGGGTTGAACTCGAGGCTCAGCACCAGGAAGTCCATGCCACCGGCGGTGAACAGCGAGTAGCTGTCGGCGTTCTGCCGGTCGATCGCGTCGGGCCCGAACTGGTTCTGCCCCAGGAAGCCGCCGTACGTCGTGGTCGACGGTGTCCACGCGGCCCCGGCGTACCTGCTGACCGGGAAGTACTGACCGAAGCGGATCACCTCGCCGTTCGCCATGTTCATGTCGTGGTTGCCCGGCACGACGCTGCTCGGCACCCCGGCGGCGTCGAGGATCCCCCAGTACTGCGAGGCCCGCTCCCAGTTGGTCAGGTTGTCCTCGAACTCGACGATGTCACCGAGGCTGGAGACGAACTCCGTGCCCAGCGCGGCCCGCTGGTCGGCGATCCACTGCATCTGCTCGCCCATGATCGGGTGGTTGGCCACCGACTTGGTGTAGCTCTGGGTATCCGGGACGACGACGAACGTGAACGGCGCGGGAGGCGGCTCCGCGGCGGCCGGTGCCGCGGCCAGCGCGGTCAGGACGAGCGCCGCCGCCGACGCGACGCCGACCCCCCGACGGTGGAGCAGGGCGCGCAGGTGCAACGACATGGAGGGCTCCTCACAGCTTCGGGCCCACCGTCCACCCGGGCATCAAAAGGTGTCAAGCCATCACAAGCAGGACAAACAGGACATCACCCTCTGGCCACGCCGCCGCGCGTGGCGGTCCCGCCGCGAGCGCTAGACGAGGACCTGCGTGAGTGGCATCGACGAGTCGACCGGCAGGTCCAAGGGCGACGGCGGAAGGCCGCGTCTGACGACGGCCGACCCGAGGGCGGCAATCATCGCGCCGTTGTCCGTGCAGTAGCGGATGGGCGGGATGCGCAGCGTGATGCCGGCCTCGGCGCAGCGCTTGGCCGCCATGTCGCGCAGCTGCGAGTTCGCCGAGAACCCGCCACCGATCACCAGGGTGTCGACCCCGTGCTTGCGGGCGGCCGCGATCGTCTTGGCGGTCAGCACGTCGGCCACGGCCTCCGCGAACGACGCAGCGACGTCGTTGAGCGGGATCTCCTCGCCCGCGTCCTGACGGGCCTCGACCCAGCGGGCGACGGCCGTCTTCAGACCCGAGAACGAGAAGTCGGCAGCGTGCTCGGCCTGGTCCTTCGGGGCGGTGAGCCCGCGCGGGAAGCGGATCGCGCCGGGGTCCCCCTCCCGTGCCAGCCTGTCGATGTGTGGTCCCCCGGGGTACGGCAGGCCCAGCAGCCGGCCGACCTTGTCGAACGCCTCCCCTGCGGCGTCGTCCAGCGTGGACCCGAGCTCCGTGACCGTCACGGTGTCGTCCAGCAGCAGCAGCGACGAGTGCCCGCCCGAGACCACGAGCGCCATGACGCGCGTCGGGAAGGCGCCGTCCACGAGCTCGTCCACGACCGCGTGCCCGATGACGTGGTTGACCCCGTACAGCGGCTTGTCCAGGGCCAGCGCGAGCGCCTTGGCCGCGGCTGCACCCACGGTCAGCGGGCCGACGAGCCCCGGTCCAGCCGTGACGGCGATGGCGTCGACGGCACCGAGCGACACGTCTGCGGTAGCCAGCGCCCGCTCGATCGTCGGGACCATGGCCTCGAGGTGCGCCCGCGAGGCGATCTCCGGGATGATCCCCCCGAACCGCGCGTGCTCGTCGACCGAGCTGGCCACTGCGTCGACGAGCAGGTCGAAGCCGCGGACGAGGGCGACGCCGGTCTCGTCGCAGGACGTCTCGATCCCGAGCACGAGGGGTTCAGCCATGTGCGCAGTTTATCGGCGCTCGGGAACGTGACCGGCCTCACCTCGCTGCTCGGAACAACCATTTGTAGTTGACCGTTCAACCGACATGACCACTGACACGACAGTCCTGGACGGCCTCGACTTCCCGACGCCCGCGCTGGCAGTTGCCGACGACGTCGCCGACCTCCTGTTCCGGGAGGCACGCACGGTTGCCCAGTTCGTCCCTGGCGAGGTCACCGACGAGCAGCTCGCCGCGGTCTACGACCTCGTCAAGTGGGGTCCGACCGCGATGAACACGCTGCCGCTGCGCCTGCTCGTCGTGCGCACGCCGGAGGCTCGTCAGCGTCTCGCCGCCCTGATGAACGAGGGCAACCGCGAGCGCGTGCTCGCCGCGCCCGTCACGCTGGTCCTCGCCGCCGACACCGGCTTCCATGAGCACCTCCCGACGCTGGCACCGCACGCCGCCGCGTACAAGGACGTCCTCGAGGGCCAGCCCGAGACCCGCGAGCAGATGGGCCGCACGAGCGCCCTGATCCAGGCCGGCTACCTGATCGTCGGTCTGCGTGCTGCCGGTCTGGGCGCCGGCCCGATGGCCGGTCTCGACTTCCCCGGCGTCGACGCCGAGTTCTTCGCGGACAGCGGCTGGAAGTCCCTGTTCGTCATCAACGTCGGCAACGTCGAGGGCACCGGGACACCGCGCCCGCGCGCCGAGCGCCTGCACTACCGCCAGGTCTCGAAGACCGTCTGACCCCGTGTACTGACGAAGGCCGCGACCTCCCCCTGGTCGCGGCCTTCGTCACTCCCCGGTCGCGACCGGTCGGCTGGGGTCGTTCGACCACTGCGACCACGAGCCGGGGTAGAGAGCAGCGTCGATGCCGATCGTCGCGAGCGCGGCGACCTCGTGCGCGGCCGTGACGCCGGACCCGCAGTAGACCGCGACCGGCCCCGGGAGCGCGGCGAACCGTGCGCGCAACGACTCGGCGCTCAGGAACGTCCCGTCCGCCTCCAGCAGCCACGCCGTCGGGAACGACAACGCGCCGGGGATGTGTCCGGCCCTCGGGTCCACCGGCTCGACCTCACCGCGGAACCGCTCCGCGGCGCGTGCATCGAGCAGCGAACCGCTCCAGCGGGCCGCTGCGTCCGCGTCGATCGTCTTCATCTCGCCCACCGACAGGACGATGTCGCTCGGCGACGGGGTGACCTCGCCCGCCTCGAGCGGACCCGTCCACGCCCCGAGACCACCGTCGAGCAGCCGGACGTCGCGGACGCCGGCCCAGCGCAGCAGCCACCAGGCGCGCGCCGCGGACATGCCGCCGACGGCGTCGTAGGCGACGACGGGACGCCCGCGCGTGATGCCCCACCGACGAGCCGAGGCCTGCAGGTCCGACGGGAGCGGATGGCGTCCGTCGCGCCCGGTCGGTGGGTCCGCGAGCTCGGTCTCCAGGTCGACGTAGACGGCGTCGGGCAGGTGCCCGGCGAGGTAGCGCGCGTGACCGTCCGTCTGCCCGAGCGCCCAGCGGACGTCGAGCAGGACCGGCCTGCGGGGACCGGCGAGCTCGGCCTGCAACGCCTCCGCGCTGACGAGCACGTCGTACCGGCTCACGCGCGTTCCCCGCGCAGGTCCAGCCGCATGGTCCAGGCGTCGATGTTGCCCGGCTGGTAGTACGCACGACGTTTGCCCAGCCGCTCGAACCCGGCGCTCTCGTACAGGTGGATCGCAGGCTCGTTGTCCACCCGGACCTCGAGCAGGACCACAGCGGCGCCGACCTCACGCGCCCGGGCCACCAGGTTGTCGAGCATGAGCCGGGCGAGCCCCCGGCCCTGGAACCGCTCGTCGGTCCCCACGGTCATCACCTGCGCGTCGAACCCGTCGAACCACAGCCCCGCGTAGCCCACGAGGTCACCGTCCTGCTCGACGCCGACGTACCAGCGCCCGGGCCCGACCAGCTCGTCGGCGAGACCCTGCGGCGACCAGGCGGCCGCACCGAACAGCTCACCCTCCAGGCGCACCAGGGTCGGTAGGTCGGCGGTGGTGAGCGGCCGGACGAGCACCGTCATCCGAGCGCACGCTTGCGGGCCGGCTGCGGCACGGCGTCGGGGCGGCGCAGGTAGAGGGGTTCGGTGTCGAGCACCTCGGCGGACCGCTGCAGGGACAGCCGGGCGAGCTCGGCGGGGTCGGGGTCGCGCAGCCCGTCCAGGAGGTCGGGCGTCATCAGCACCGTGCCGACGGGTGCGACGACCGGCCCGTCGAGGACGAAGACGTCCTGGTAGAGCTCGGCACCGCGCCCGAGCACGAGTGCTCCGTTCGCCGGGACGGCCGCCGCAGCGCCGACGGACGGTGGCACGAGAACCTGGATCCCGCCCGGGCCGGTCAGCCGGTACAGCGCCCAGTACACCTCGCGGCGGCGCGCGTCCGTCGCGACCAGCACATCGGTCCCCGCGGGAAGCTGGCGTGATGCGGCAGAGGCGATCGCGTCGAGGCTCGGCACGCCGCGCGCCGGTATGCCGAGCGCGAGCGCGAGGGTCCGCGCAGTCACGAGGCCGACGCGCAGGCCGGTGAACGGGGCAGGACCGGTACCGACCACCACCGAGGTGAGCTCGCGGCGGTCGACCCCCGCGTCCGCGAGAACGGCGGCGATCATCGGTGTGAGCAGCTCGGCGTGGTGCCGTTGCTGCTCGTCGGAACGTGCGGCAAGGAGGGCACCCTCGTCGTCGGTCAGGCTGACCGCGACCGCGGAGGAGGTGTCGAGAGCGAGGACGGGCACGTTCTCAGCCTGCCACTGTTCCGCGGCCGTCCGAGCCGGGGAACGTCACGTCGGCCCACCGCGCACCCACCGGGTTGAGCGTCACGATGCGCTCGCCCGTCGCTGCGTCGTCGAGGTTCTCCAGCGTCCCGCCCCGCGGGCGCTGCAGCGTGATCTCCAGGCGGTCGTCCGTCAGGCCCTCGACCCAGCCCTCACCCCACTCGACCACGGTGACGGCCTCGTCGAGGCTGGCGTCCAGGTCGAGCGCGTCGACCTCGTCGAGCGAGCCGAGCCGGTAGGCGTCCACGTGAACCAGCGCAGGTCCGCGTGTGCCGTCGGCTCGTGTCAGCGGTGGGTGCTCGCGAGCGATGACGAAGGTCGGGGAGGCAACCTGCCCACGGACCACGAGACCTGCGCCGATGCCCTGGGTCAGGGTCGTCTTGCCGGCGCCCAGGTCGCCCGTGAGCACCACCAGGTCGCCCGCCCGCAGCACAGCCGCGAGCGACCGCCCGAATGCCCGCGTCGCCTCGGCGTCCGCAAGCCGTACCTCGGTCATGAACCCTCCTCGCTGTCGACGTACACGCGCGGCACGCGCGCACCGAGGCGCGTGACGATCTCGTAGGAGATCGTCCCGGCCGCCCGTGCCCAGTCCTCAGCCGTCGGACCACCGTCCGCGCCCGTCCCGAACAGCTCGACCCGGTCGCCCGCCTGCTCGGTGGCGTCGTGACCGAGGTCGAGGATGACCTGGTCCATGCACACCCGCCCGGCGACCCCGACCGTCCTGGTCCCGACCCGCACAGGGGCCCCCGGATGGTTCTGGGTCCCGGAAGCGTGCCGCGGCACCCCGTCTCCGTACCCGAGCGGCACGAGGCCGAGCACGGTGTCGCGCTCGGTCACGTACAGGTGGGAGTACGAGACGCCGGAACCCTTCTCCACGCGCTTGACGTTCGCGAGCTCGGCCTCGACCGTCATGGCGGGCACGAGCCCGAAGTCCTCAGGTCCGCCGAGCTGCGGGACAGGGGACAGACCGTAGACAGCGATCCCTGGACGCACGAGGTCGAAGTGGGTGCCGGGGCTCGTCAGCGTCGCTGCGGAGCTGGCCAGGTGGCGCACCTCGAGCCGGACCCCCGCTGCCTCGACGACCTGCAAGGCCTCCGCGAACACCTCCCCCTGACGCTTCATGCTCGGATGCGTCGGCTCGTCGGCCGCAGCGAGGTGCGACCAGAGCCCGACGACGTCGATGACGCCCTCGGCCTCGAGCCGCCTGGCGAGCGGCAGAAGTGCAGTCAGGTCGGCCGGCGTGAGGCCGTTGCGGCTCAGTCCCGTGTCCACCTTGAGCTGGACCCGAGCCGTCTGGCCAACCGCGCGAGCCGCGTCGGCGACCTCGTCGAGGGCCCACCGCGCCGACACGGTCAGGTCGATGTCCGCCTCGATCGCGTCCTGCAGCGGCGCTCCGGGTGCGTAGAGCCACGTCAAGATGCGCGGTCCGGCAACCCCGAGGCGACGCAGCTCGAGCGCCTCACCCACCTGCGCGGCCCCCAGCCAGGTCGCTCCGCCGGCGACCGCTGCCTTCGCGGACGGGAGCAGGCCGTGGCCGTACGCGTCGGCCTTGACCACCGCCATGACCTGCGCAGCAGGAGCGTGGGCGGCTAGCGCGGACACGTTGCCACGGATCGCGGCAAGGTCGACGACCGCGCGCGCGGGGAAGTGGCTCACGGCGCCCAGTCTCGCACTGCGCTCACGGCTCACGGACGACCACGTCGGCCCGGTGAGCCGTCGCGGCGACGAGCCGGGCGTTCGCCTCGTCCGGACCGTGGGACCACGCGCGCGCTGCCTCGGGTGACTTGCCGAACGCCTCATGACGAGCCACGAGCCGCGCCAGCCGGATGTCGTCGGGCAGCGCGACGAACCACGACTCGTCGAGCAGCCCTGCCACCGGGGCGAAGCCGTCGCCGTCGAGAAGCAGGTAGTTCCCCTCGGTGACCACGAGAGGCACGTCCGAGGGAACCGCGATGGCCCCGGCAACCGGGTTGCGCAGGTCTCGCCGGTACTCCGGCGCGTACACCGTGCCGGGCTCTGTGCGCAGGCGCCGCAGCAGGGCCACGTACCCGGCGGCGTCGAACGTGTCCGGTGCACCCTTGCGATCGGCCCGGCCGATCCGTTCCAGCTCGGTCTGTGCCAGGTGGAAGCCGTCCATGGGGACGACGACGGCCCGCGTCCCGACCGCATCAACCACCTGCGCGGCGAGCGTCGACTTCCCGGCACCCGGGGCACCGACGATCCCCACGATGCGGCGCTGGCCGGAGGCCAGGAGGGCGTCGAGCCGTGCCCGGAGCTCCTCGTTCACGCGCGGCCGACCAGCTCGGCGACCGTTCCGGGCAGGGCCTCGGCGACCGCGGCCGCGGACACCGGGCCGCCGGGGTTGGCGCGATCGGCAGCCCGACCGTGCACCAGCGCGGCCGTCGCCGCGAGCGCCGCGACGACCGTCGCGTCCTCGTGGATCGCCTCGACCCGGGCAGCGAGCAGCGCGCCGAGCAGACCCGCGAGCACGTCCCCCGCACCGGCCGTCGCCAGCCACGGCGGTGCGTCCGCCTGTGCGTACGTGGCGCCGTGCGCACCGACCACGAGCGTCACCGGCCCCTTGAGCAGCACCGTCGCGCCCGTGAGCCGATGGGCCTGCCGCGCCCAGCGCAGCGGCTCGGCCTCGATGCCAGCGCGGTCGACGTCCTGGCCGCGGGCGACCAGCAGCGCGGCCAGCTCTCCGGCGTGCGGTGTCAGCACGGCGTGCGGGCCGACGCGCTCCGGCAGCAGCTCGAGCGCACCCGCGTCGATCACCGCCGGCTCGCCGCCGGTCAGCACGTGCTCGAGCGCGTACTGGATCCGGCGTCGCTGGCTCGCGTCGTCCGTCTGCACACCCGGCCCGAACACCCAGGCCTGGACTCGGCCGTTGCCGACGACGACCTCAGGGTTGGCCGCAACGACACGCTCGCCGACATCGCCCAGGTAGCGGACCATGCCGACGCCCGCTCGCAGGGCGGCGGTCGTCGCGAGGATCGCGGCCCCGGGGTACGCCCGGGACCCCGCGACGACACCCACGACCCCACGGGTGTACTTGTGCGCGTCGGCCGTCGGTACCGGCCACAGGCCGCCCACGTCGCTCGCCTCGAGCCGGGCGACTGCCGGGGACTCGTCCAGCGGGAGCCCGATGTCGACCACCACGACCCGACCCGCCCTGCGTGCGGCTGGCGGCAGCAGGAGGCCCGGCTTCGCGCCGCCGAACGTCACGGTGAGGTCAGCACCGAGCACGGTTCCCGTCGTGGTGCCGTCATCGACGCCGATGCCCGAGGGGACGTCCACCGCGACGACGAACGGGTCGCCCACCACCTCGTGGACGACCTCGGCAGCCCGACCACGCAACCCGCCGCCGTCCCCACCGATCCCGACGAGCCCGTCCAGCACGAGGTCGGCGGCGGCGGGTCGGTCGAGCACCCGCCCACCTGCCCGCAGCAACGCCACGAGCCCACCCTCGTGCACGCGCTCGCTCATCAGCACGGCCCGGACCTCGACCCCACGCCGCGCGAGCAGCGCCCCGGCGTACAGCGCGTCACCGCCGTTGTTGCCGGAACCAGCGAGGACCAGGACCCGCGCACCCCCGACCCTGCCGCGCAGCTCGCGGAGTGCGGTGCAGACGTGCACGTGCAGCGCGAACGCGGCCCGCTCCATGAGCGGCTGCCCGGCGGCCAGCAACGGCGCCTCGGCGGCTCGGACCTGCGACGACGTCCACGACTCCAGCACGTGCCCATCCTGTCCGTTCCGCGCGGACGGTGCGAGCCGCGGGTAGCGTGCGGTCATGCGCTTCGGACTCTTCATCCCCCAGGGCTGGCGGCAGGACCTCACGGGCATCGAGCCCCGCGACCACTGGCAGGTGATGAACGGCCTCGCCCAGCATGCCGACGAGGGCGACGCGTATGAGTCGATCTGGGTGTACGACCACTTCCACTCGGTCCCCGAGCCGAACGGTGAGGCCGTGCACGAGGCGTGGAGCCTGATGAACGCGTTCGCCGCGTCGACCAGCCGCGTCCGCCTGGGCCAGATGTGCACGTGCATGGCCTACCGGAATCCCGCCTACCTGGCCAAGGTCGCCGCCACCGCCGACGTGATCTCCGGTGGGCGCGTCGAGATGGGCATCGGCGCCGGCTGGTACGAGCACGAGTGGCGCGCGTACGGCTACGGCTTCCCGAGGGCCGGGGAGCGGATCGGCATGCTCGACGAGGGCGTGCAGATCTTCAAGCAGCTGTGGACCAACGGCACGGCGACCCTGGACGGTCGCTATTACCAGGTCGACGGCGCCCAGCTGGCTCCGCTCCCCCTGCAGGTCGACGGCCCGCCGCTGTGGATCGCCGGTGGCGGCGAGCAGAAGACCCTGCGCATCGCCGCCGAGCACGCGCAGTACACGAACTTCGACGGAACGCCTGAAGGCTTCGCGCACAAGTCCGACGTCCTGCGCGGGCACTGCGACGCCATCGGCCGGCCGTTCGACGAGATCACACGCTCGGCCAACTACAACGTGGTCATCGGCGAGACGGAGGCGGACGTGGACGACCGCATCGCCTGGGCGGAGGAGCACCTATCGAACACGGTCCCGACCCGTGCCGCGGACCAGGCCGAGGACCTGCGCAAGGGCCCGCTGGTGGGCACACCGGAGCAGATCGTCGAGAAGCTGCAGGCCCTGCGCGACCTCGGGCTCGGGTACGCGATCACGTACTTCCTCGAGGCCGCCTACGACCGCTCCGGCATCGAGCTGTTCGAGTCGCAGGTGATCCCGGCGCTGCGCTGAGGCGGTCAGTCGCGCTCGGCGACGACCACCGCGGAGGCGATGCCCGCGTCGTGCGAGATCGACAGGTGGAACCTGTCGACCCCGGCCGCGGCCGCGGCAGCGGCGACCGTCCCGACCACCTCCACCACAGGCTGCGCGCCGGCGA
The DNA here is from genome assembly GCF_000688475.1 of Cellulomonas sp. URHE0023. Taxonomy (GTDB): domain Bacteria; phylum Actinomycetota; class Actinomycetes; order Actinomycetales; family Cellulomonadaceae; genus Cellulomonas. The sequence continues at coordinate 277,036 of NZ_JIAN01000005.1, forward strand.
TGCGGCGCACGGTCGCGTCCTGCCAGCTCATACCCGGGGGCGCGCCGAGCGCCTTGGCGATCGCCTCCTTGGCGGCGAACCGCGCAGCCAGCGACGTCTCGGGCATCTCGCGCTCCTCAGGCGTGAAGAGGCGCGCGCGCAGGCCGGGGACGCGGTGCAGCGTCGCCACGAACCGGGCGACGTCGACGACGTCGATGCCGATCCCCACGATCATGCGGGGGTCACTCGACCGTGACCGACTTCGCCAGGTTGCGCGGCTGGTCCACGTCCAGGCCCTTGGCCGTGGCGAGCTCGCACGCGAAGACCTGCAGCGGCACGACGGCGAGGAGCGGGGCGAGCAGCGTGGGGGCCTGCGGCACGTAGAAGACCTCGTCCGCGTAGGGCCGCACCGCCTCGTCGCCGTCCTCGGCGATCACGAGGGTGCGGGCGCCACGGGCACGGATCTCCTGGATGTTCGAGACCACCTTCGAGTGCAGGGAGTCGCGTCCGCGTGGCGAGGGGACCACGACGAACACGGGCTGCCCCTCCTCGATCAGCGCGATAGGCCCGTGCTTGAGCTCGCCGGCGGCGAACCCCTCGGCGTGGATGTACGCGAGCTCCTTGAGCTTGAGCGCACCCTCCATCGCCACGGGGAAGCCGACGTGCCGGCCGAGGAAGAGCACCGACGTCGTGTCCACCATCGACCGCGCGGTCTCGCGCACGCGGTCGGCGCGGTCCAGGACCTGCTGGATCTTGTCGGGCATGGCGCGCAGCTCGGTGAGGATCTCGGCGACCTCGTCGGCGTACTTGTTGCCGCGCAGCTGCGCGAGGTACAGACCCAGCAGGTACGTCGCGGTGATCTGCGCGAGGAACGCCTTGGTCGACGCGACGGCGATCTCCGGTCCGGCGTGCGTGTAGAGCACGGCGTCGGACTCGCGCGGGATGGTCGACCCGTGCGCGTTCACGATCGCGAGCACCTTGGCGCCCTGCTCACGCGCGTGGCGGGCGGCCATGAGCGTGTCCATGGTCTCGCCGGACTGTGACACCGCCACGACGAGCGTGCGCTCGTTGACCACGGGGTCGCGGTAGCGAAACTCGTGCGACAGCTCGACCTCGACGGGGATCCGGCACCAGTGCTCGATCGCGTACTTGGCGACGTGGCCGGCGTAGGCGGAGGTGCCGCACGCGATGACGACGATCTTGTCGATGGCACGCAGCACGGACTCGTCGATGCGCACCTCGTCGAGAACGAGGCGGCCGCGCGCGTCGGTCCGGCCCAGCAGGGTGTCCGCGACTGCCTGGGGCTGGTCGTGGATCTCCTTGTCCATGAACGAGCGGTAGCCGCCCTTCTCGGCGGCGGCGGCGTCCCAGTCGACGGTGTACCGGCGAGCGTCGGCAGGCAGCCCGTCGAAGCCGGTGACCGAGACGCTCCCGGGCGTGATCGTGACCACCTGGTCCTGGCCGAGCTCGAGCGCCTCGCGCGTGTGCGAGATGAAGGCCGCGACGTCGGAGCCGAGGAAGTTCTCGCCGTCGCCCAGACCGACCACGAGCGGCGAGTCGTGACGAGCACCGACGACGACGTCCGGCGCGTCCTCGTGGACAGCGAGCAGCGTGAACGTGCCGTGCAGGGTGCGAGCGACCTCGGTCATCGCGACGGTGAGGTCACCGGTCGTGGCGTACGCGCGGGCGATGAGCTGGGCCGCCACCTCCGTGTCGGTCTCCGACCGGAACACGATCCCCTGCCCGACGAGCTCCGCCTTGAGGGCCGCGAAGTTCTCGACGATGCCGTTGTGGATCACCGCGAGCTTTCCGGCGACGTGCGGGTGGGCGTTCACGTCGGTGGGGCCGCCGTGCGTCGCCCAGCGGGTGTGCCCGATCGCCGCGGTCGACGTCGGGAGGGGGTTCAGGTCCAGCTCCTCGACGAGGTTGGCCAGCTTGCCGGCCTTCTTGGCCGTCGCGAGCCGGCCGTCCGGGCTCACGAGCGCCACACCAGCGGAGTCGTAGCCGCGGTACTCCAACCGCCTCAGGCCCTCCAGCACGACGTCCAACGGACGATCGCTGGCTACCTGGCTTCCGACGTACCCAACGATTCCGCACATGGCCGGGAGTCTACCGGGGCCCCTTCGGGGCCTCGGTTGCCGGGGGACTCAGGCACAATCGTCCCGTGCCATCCTCGCTCAGCCTGGCCACACCCTTCGTCGATCTCGATCGTGGCGCCTGGGCGCGGCTCTCCGCATCGACCCCCCTCCCCCTGACGGACGCCGACGTCGAACGGCTCGCCGGCCTGGGGGACCCCATCGACCTGGCCGAGGTCGACGTCGTCTACCGACCGATCTCCCGGCTGCTGGACCTGCACATCGAGGCGACCCGCGGGCTGCACGCGGCATCGAGCACGTTCCTGCGCGAGGACGTCGGCGGCACCCCGTTCGTGATCGGCGTGGCCGGGTCGGTCGCCGTGGGCAAGTCCACGACCGCGCGCGTGCTGCGCGAGCTGCTCGCGCGCTGGCCCGCGACGCCCCGCGTCCAGCTGATCACCACCGACGGCTTCCTCTACTCGAACGCCGAGCTGGCGCGACGAGGGCTCATGGAGCGCAAGGGCTTCCCCGAGTCGTACGACCGGCGCGCGCTCCTGCGATTCGTCTCCCAGGTCAAGGCCGGCCGACCCGAGGTCACGGCGCCCGTCTACGACCACCTGACCTACGACATCGTGCCGGGACGCGAGGTCGTGGTCAGCCGGCCGGACGTGCTCATCGTCGAAGGCCTCAACGTCCTGCAGCCGGCCCGCCCGTCGTCTGAGGGCCCGTCGAGCTTGGCCGTCAGCGACTTCTTCGACTTCTCGATCTACGTAGACGCCCGCACCAACGACGTCCGTCAGTGGTACGTCGACCGGTTCCTGAGCCTGCGTGAGACCGCGTTCGCCCGGCCCGAGTCGTACTTCCACCGGTTCGCCGCTCTGAGCGACGCCGAGGCGGTCGAGCGGGCGGGGACGATCTGGGACTCGATCAACGCGCCGAACCTCCTGCAGAACATCCTGCCGACCCGCAGCCGCGCCACCCTCGTCCTGACCAAGGGCCCGGACCACGCGGTCCAGCGCGTCCGGCTGCGCAAGCTCTAGGGCGTCTGCTGCACCGGGTACTTCTCGCTGTCCGTCTCCTGCAGCTCGGCGAGCGCCTCGGCCACCTCGGCGCTGGGCGCTCCGCACCGGTCCGTCGGCCACGTCGGGCGCAGGGCACGGCCGAGCGCGTCGACGAGCCAGAGTGCGGGCGCCTCGGCCTGCCCGGAGCTGCAGGTGCCCCCTCGCGGCTCCGACGGCTCCTGCAGGGCCGCGACGAGCGCAGCGAGGTCACCCTCCCGGTGGCTGGCGGTGAGGGCGAGCCACGTGCCCGACGCGTTCTTCAGCGAGCCGTCGGCCGTGCACACCACGACGCTCACGGGGACGAAGCCGTCGGGCACGCTGCCCGGTTCTGCCGACGAGGAGGACGTGGGGCTGATCTCGGCGTCCTCGACCGATGCCGGGACCAGGCCGAGGTCGTGCAGGACCCCGGGCGCCATGCAGTCCGCGACCGGCGCCACCACCGCAGTGGGCGTCGGCGTCGGTGTCGGGTCACTCGGACCGGCACCGCAAGCCGTCAGGGCCATGAGCGTGGGCAGCGCGAGGAGGGTGATCCTCGCCCGCATGCCCATCACACCGGTCCCCCTCTCGGCCGCCGCCCATGCCGCGGCGCACCCCCACGGGTGTCGTACGAGATGGGAGTGCCAGCATCACCGTCGGCACCTGTCGAGAGTAACCGTTGTCATGACCGGAATGACCGGAACGAGACCGGATCGTTAGGCCGCGGGACCGGATCGTGAGCGTCCCGTGACCGGATGCACGGCCAACGGGACGACCTCGGCCATCGGCAGCTCCGCCGCGGGTGTCGAAGCCTGGTCCGGCTCGTCCGAGCTGTGGGTCAGCTTGCGCAGGACCCAGTCGATGATGATGCCGATCGCGATGCCGCCGACGACGCCGGCACCGACCGCGACGAGCATGTGGTCGCCGAGCCACGCCCCGGCCCCGATACCGATGAGCGCGGCGTAGGCCGACCAGGTGACTGCGGCGATCGCCGTGAGCCCGACGAACCGACGCCGCGGGTAGCCGACCGCACCGGCCGTCATGTTCACGGCGACCCGGCCGACCGGGATGTAGCGGGCGGCGATGATGAACGCGGCGCCCCGCTTGGCGAGGGCGTGCTCCGCCCAGTCGATCGCTGCCTGCCCACGGGCCGAGCTCAGGAGCCTCAGCTGCCGCACCTTGACCTTGGTGCCGATCTGGTAGGCGATCTGGTCACCGGTGAACGCACCCAGCGACGCGACGAGCATGATCAGCCAGATGTTGGGCTCACCGTTCGCGATCGCGAGCGCCGCCAGAGCGATCACCACGGACTCGCTCGGGATCGGTGGGAAGAACCCGTCGATCATGGCGAACAGGTAGAGGACGACGAAGATCCACGGGGAGCCCGCCAGGGCAAGTGCCCATGACTCGATCACCTGACTCCCCCTCCCCGGATGCCCGGCCACAGCAGGGGCCGGTTGTTCTTCTCAACGGTAGGTCGGACTGATCCGTGCCCGATATAGGGGAGACCCCCGGAACTACCCTGGGGTCTGCCTCCGCGGACCCTGAGTCAGTGGAGCGGGAACCCCAGGGCGTGGCTCGCCGCGTCGGGGCGGGGCTCCGACGCCCACCGGGCGCCGAAGCCGTCGGTCGTCGCGAGGGACCGCAGGTCAGCGCGGTCCAGGTAGAGCGTCCCGCCCAGGTGGTCGGTCTCGTGCTGGACGATCCGCGCGGACCAGCCCGTCACCAGCTCGTCGACCGGGGCGCCGCTCTCGTCGAGAGCAGTCAGGTGCACCTGGCGGGCGCGCGCCACGACCGCGGTGTAGCCGACGACGCTCAAGCAGCCCTCGTAGAACGAGGCGAGCACCTCGGCGCCGGTGTCGTCCGGGACAGCCTCGTACGAGGGGTTGACCAGGACCCGGTAGGGCAACGGATCCCGTTCGCGCGTCCGAGCGTGCTCGTCGGACGACGTACCGGGGTCCTCCAGCACCGCGATCGCGAGCGGCAGACCCAGCTGCGGTGCGGCCAGGCCGACGCCCGGAGCCGCGTGCATCGTGCGGCGCATGACGTCGAGCAGTGCCACGAGCTCGTCGTCGGCCAGCTGCGCGTCGTACTGCGTCGCCTCGGCCCGGAGCGCCGGGTGCCCTGCCTGCACGATGGGCGCCACGCCCTGCGCTGAGCGCCCGCCCGCATCGATGATCCACAGCGCCGTGTCACGCAGGGCCCGGTCCCAGTCCGGCCCAGCGTGCACGGGAGCGCTCACGACGCCGTCCTGGGCGCGCCGCGGTTCGCGGCCCGGCGCTTCCACGCGGTCACAGCGCGAGCCGCGCCCGTACGACGTCCGCCAGGTCGTGCGCCACCCGGTCGGCCTCGGCCTGGGTCGCGGCCTCGACCATGACGCGGACCAGGTTCTCCGTGCCCGACGGACGCAGCAGCACCCGGCCTGTGGACCCCAGACCCGCCTCGGCGATCCGCACCGCGTCGAGCAGCGGCCCGTCGGCGTCGGCGCGGTTCTTGTCCACGCCGGGCACGTTGACCAGGGTCTGCGGCAGCCGGCGGACGACTCCGGCGAGCTTCGCGATGGGCTCTCCGGTGGCCGCCACGCGCGCCGCAAGCTGCAGAGCGGTCAGCACCCCGTCCCCGGTCGTCGCGTGCGCGGCCATGATGATGTGCCCGGACTGCTCACCACCGAGCGCGTACCCGCCCGCGCGCATCGCCTCGAGGACGTAGCGGTCGCCGACCGCGGTGTGGATCGTCGCGATGCCGGCCTCGGTCATGGCGATCTTCAGCCCGAGGTTGCTCATCACGGTGGTGACGAGCGTGTTGTCCACCAGGTCCCCCCGGTCTCGCATGGACAGCGCCAGGATCCCCATGATCTGGTCGCCGTCCACGAGCACGCCCGACGCGTCCACGGCCAGGCACCGGTCCGCGTCCCCGTCGAACGCGACGCCGAGGTCCGCGCCGGACGCGACGACCGCCGCCTGGAGCTGCTCAGGGTGCGTGGAGCCGCACTTCTCGTTGATGTTGCGGCCGTCGGGAGACGCGTTGATGACGACCACGTCGGCCCCTGCGGCCCGCAGCGCGACCGGACCGACGTCGCTCGCGGCACCGTTGGCACAGTCGACGGCGATGCGCAGACCGGTGAGCGGGGCGTCGATGGTGCCGACGAGGTGCTCGACGTACTGCTCGCCGGCGCTACCCGTGTCGACGCGGATGCGTCCGACGTCGCCGCCGATGGGCCGGTCCCAGGTCTCGCCCATGCGCGCCTCGATGGCCGCCTCGAGCTCGTCGTCCAGCTTGTGTCCTCCGTGCGCGAGGAACTTGATGCCGTTGTCCGGCATCGGGTTGTGCGAGGCCGAGAGGACCACGCCGATGTCGACGCCCAGAGCAGCGGTCAGGAACGCGACCGCGGGGGTGGGCAGCACGCCGACGTTGTTGACGTCGACCCCGGCCGACGCGAGACCCGCGGACACGGCAGCCGCGAGGAACTCTCCCGATGCTCGGGAGTCACGACCGACGATCGCACGCGGTCGGTGCCCCTCGAACTGGCCCAACGAACCCAGGACGTGCGCAGCGGCGACGGACAGGTCGAGCGCCAGCTCCGCGGTGACATCCCGGTTGGCGAGCCCACGCACGCCGTCAGTACCGAACAGTTGTCCCATGGTGGTCAGACTCCTTCGTCGTCACGAGATCCGCGGTACACCGCGCTCGCTCCCCCGTTGATGGTCGCAGACATGCCGATGGCCCCGTCGGTCGTGAGACCGGCGAGGCCATCGGGCCGAAGTGCTGGGATCAGCGCTTCGAGTACTGCGGAGCCTTGCGGGCCTTCTTGAGACCAGCCTTCTTGCGCTCGACGACGCGGGCGTCGCGAGTCAGGAAGCCGGCCTTCTTCAGCGCCGGACGGTTGTGCTCCTCGTCGATCGCGTTCAGCGCACGGGCGATGCCCAGACGCAGCGCGCCGGCCTGGCCGCTCACGCCACCACCGGTGATGCGGGCGACGACGTCGAAGCGACCCTCGACGTCGACCAGCTTGAACGGGGAGTTGACGAGCTGCTGGTGCACCTTGTTCGGGAAGTAGTCCTCGAGCGTGCGCCCGTTGATCTTCCACTGGCCGGTGCCGGGGACGATGCGCACGCGGGCGATCGCCTCCTTGCGGCGACCCAGCGCGTTGGCGGGTGCCACATTGCTCAGGCCACGACCCGTCGGTGCGGCCGTCTCGGAGGTGTAGCTGGTGGGGGTGTCATCGCCCTCGAGGTCGATGTCGACCGTGGTCTCTGCCACTGGTTTCCTCGCGTCCTTGTTCTGTGCTCAGCGGCTCACGCCTGCTGAGAAACCTGGGTGATCTCGAAGGGCTTCGGCTGCTGCGCCGCGTGCGGGTGCTCCGCACCGGCGTAGACCTTGAGCTTGGTGAGCTGCTGGCGCGCGAGCGAGCTCTTGGGGAGCATGCCGCGCACAGCCTTCTCGATTGCGCGCTCGGGGTGCTTCTCCAGGAGGTCGGAGTAGGCCACGGCGCGCAGGCCGCCCGGGTATCCGGAGTGGCTGTACGCGAGCTTGTTCTCGCGCTTGTTGCCGGTCAGGGCCACCTTCTCCGCGTTGATGACGATGACGAAGTCACCGCCATCGACGTGCGGAGCAAAGGTCGCCTTGTGCTTGCCGCGCAGCAACGTGGCCACGTGAGTGGCCAAGCGGCCCAGGACGACATCGCTTGCGTCGATGATGTACCAGTTCCGCTCGACGTCGCCGGGCTTCGGGGTGTACGTACGCACGGTCGTCAGCCTTCGTTTCGTTGCGAATCTTGTCGCGGCGGAGCTCCGCAGGGTGCGGGTCCGCCGATGAGAACTCTCGTATGGCATCCGGGCGGCGAGCGGGAACGCACCGGCCCTGCCGTTCTGGCTCGGTGCTGAGTACACCGATTGGCATTTCAGCCGCTCGAACGGGGACGCACAACGACTCCCAAGATTACCGGGCGCTCAGACACGGGTCAAAACGCGGTTCGTCACACCGCGGCACGGGGGCCGTGCCTGGGCACCGGCCGCAGTGCGGTCGACGCCGCTCGGACGACCCGGTCGGTCAGGTCGTCGAGCGTCGGGGTCCGCAGGGCCCAGTGCTGCCAGTACAACGGGACGTCGAGGGTCCTGCCGGCGCGCACCTCGACGAGCGACCCGCGCTCGAGACCGTCACGGGCAGCGACCTCGGGCACCATCCCCCATCCGAGTCCCGCCTCGATGAGCCCGACGAACGCCGCTTGCGACGGCACGTAGTGCACCATCGGCGTCACGGTCCGCCTGCCGACCACCGCCGCGACGAAGCGTTCCTGCAGGCCATCCTCCCTGTTGAACGCCAGCAAGGGCGCCGCAGCGAACGCCTCGGCGGTCAGGCCGTCCGCGAACCAGCGGTCCCGGCGATGCGGTGATGCGACCGCCAGGTAGCGCATGGCGCCGAGGCGCCGGACCCGGCAGCCCTGGACGGCACGGGGGTCTGCGGTGACGGCCGCCATCACCGTGCCGTCTCGAAGCAGGCCCGCCGACAGGTCCTGGTCCTCGCGGCGCAGGTCGAGCAGGACGTCCGAGGGGAGGTCTGCGACGGCTGCCGGGAACCACGTCGACATGGAGTCGTCGTTGACGGCCACCGGCAGCCGCCGGGATGCCCCGCCCGACCGCACCGCCCGCTGACCGCCCGGGGCGGGGACCAGCTGGCCGAGCGCGTCGCGCGCCAGCAGGTCCACCTGACCGGCCAGCCGGACGAGGATCTCGCCGTCCTCGGTGGGCTGGCACGGCCGCGTTCGCAGCACCAGAACCCGCCCCACCTGCAGCTCTAGCGCCTTGACGCGCTGGCTGACCGCCGACGGAGTGACGTGCAGGCGCTGCGCGGCCGCGTCGAAGCTGCCCTCGCTGACGACCGCCGCGAGGGCGCTCAGCTGGTCGGGATCGAACGCCATATGAATGATGCTAACGGTTCTATCGAATCCTTAACTGGTCTTCATATGCCGCCCGCGTCTACGGTCGCCACATGCCTGCCGCCGCCCTCGCCGGGTTCCTCACGATGATGAGCCTCATCGTCGCCATCGGCGCCCAGAACGCCTTCGTCCTGCGGCAGGGCATCCGTCGCGAGCACATCCTGCCGGTGGTGGTGATCTGCGCACTGGCGGACGCGCTCCTGATAGTCGCCGGGATCGCCGGCCTCGGAGCCATCATCGCGAACCACCCGACCGTCCTGACGGTCACCAAGTACGTCGGTGCCGCGTTCCTCCTGGTGCTGGCCTTCGGCTCGTTCCGGCGCGCCCGCCGCCCCGAGGTCCTCGACCCGGCAGCGTCCGGCCCGGCGAGCCTGTCGGCCGTGCTGTCCACCTGCCTGGCCCTCACGTTCCTCAACCCGAACGTCTACCTCGACACCGTCGTGCTGATCGGCTCCCTGGCCCACCAGCACGACCCAGGCGCCTGGGCGTTCGGGTTCGGGGCGGTCCTGGCGAGCATCGTGTGGTTCACGGCGCTCGGGTTCGGCGCCGGGCACCTGCGGCCCTTGTTCGCCCGTCCGCGGTCATGGCAGGTCCTCGACATCGTCATCGGCCTGATCGTGACGACCATCGCCGTGACCCTCGTCCTGTGACGGCCGCGGTTGGAGCGTCCCGTCGCACCGAGACCTACCGCGCTCGTTCCACGCGGCCCACCTCCCACACCGGCTCGGGCGTCTCGATCACGTCGCCGTCCGCGCCGAACACCAGGAACCGGTCGAACGTCCGCGTGAACCAGCGGTCGTGCGTCACCGCCAGGACGGTTCCCTCGAACGCCGCGAGGCCCGTCTCGAGTGCCTCTGCCGAGTGCAGGTCGAGGTTGTCGGTGGGTTCGTCGAGAAGCAGCACGGTTGCCCCGCCGAGCTCGAGCAGCAGGATCTGGAGGCGCGCCTGCTGGCCGCCCGAGAGCGTCTCGTAGCGCTGTTCGGCAGCGGCCACGAGCTCGTACCGGTCGAGCGCCTTGGACGCCTGCTCGCGGCCGATACCGGAGCGGTGCCCGTCGCCGCGGTTGAGGATCTCGAGCAGGGTGCGGCCGACGAGCTCCGGGTGGCCGTGGTTCTGTGCGAACCAGCCGGGACGCACCCTGGGACCGAGGACGACGCGGCCCGTGTGCTTCACGGGCGCCACGGGGGTGTCGTCTGCCGGCTCGTGCTCGGGACCGGGATCGCTCCCGCCCGCCGCCAGCAGGCGCAGGAAGTGCGACTTTCCTGACCCGTTGGAGCCCAGCACCGCGACGCGCTCGCCGAACCAGACCTCGAGGTCGAACGGTTTCATCAGCCCGGTGAGCTCGAGGCTGGTCGCGACGACCGCACGCTTGGCCGTGCGGCCGCCTCGCAGCCGGACGCGGACGTTCTGCTCACGCGCGAGGAGCGCAGGCGGGCCGGCCTCCTCGAACTTGCGCAGCCGCGTCTGGGCCGCCTGGTAGCGGGACGCGAGGCCGTCGTTGAACGCCGACTTGGTCTTCAGCGTGAGCACGAGCTCCTTGAGCTTCGCGTGCTCCTCCTCCCACCGCCGCAGCAGCTCCTCCAGCCGCGAGCGCCGGTCCTCGCGCGCCTGGTGGTAGGTACCGAATCCACCGCCGTGAACCCAGACCGTCGCACCCATGACCCCCGGCTCGAGAGTGGCTACCTGCGTCGCGACGTTGGCCAGCATCTCGCGGTCGTGGCTGACGAACAGGACCGTCTTGTTCGACGCCCGGAGCTTGTCCTCGAGCCACCGCTTTGTCGGGACGTCGAGCGCGTTGTCGGGCTCGTCCAGGAGAAGGACCTCGTCGGGCCCCCGCAGCAACGCCTCGAGGACCAGCCGCTTCTGCTCACCGCCCGAGAGCGAGCGGACCTCACGGTGCTGCGCCTGGTCGAACGGGATGCTCAGCACGGCATCGGTGACGCGGTCCCAGCCGGCCTCGGCCTCGTACCCCCCGACGTCGGCCCAGTCGACGAGCGCCTGCGCGTACCGCATCTGCGACGGCTCGTCGTCCGTCTCCATGATGGCGATCTCTGACGCGCTCAGCTCGACCGCGGCATCCCGCACCGCAGGCACGGCAAGCGACGCCAGCAGATCCCGGATCGAGCGGTCGTCGTTGATCCGGCCGATGTCCTGCCGCATGATCCCGAGCCCGCCGCTACGACCGACCGACCCCGCGTGCGGCTGCTCGTCACCCGCGACGATGCGCAGGAGTGTCGTCTTCCCGGCACCGTTGGGGCCGACGAGTGCGACACGGGCCCCGTCACCGACCCGGAACGTGACGTCGTCGAGGAGCGGCCGGCCGTCGGACAGCACGTAGCCGATGCCGCCGATGTCGAGGTGACCCATGGCACCAGTGTCCCTTGCCGGGACTCGCGGCAGCACCGCAATACTGGCGCCCAGCCCTGACGGATGCGAGGGTCGTGCCATGAGCTACGACACCTCCGGCACGAGCCCAGATCCCGAGCTCGACGGCGAGGGCGACACCAACCAGCTGACGACCGAGGAGACCCTCCTGGACCGTGGTCTGGATGACGCGCTGGACGAGGGCTACACGGTCCCCGAGCGACCACGGGCCAACCACTACGGCGAGACCCCGTGGGAAGAGGCGCACCGGGAGACGATCGACCAGCGCATCGGCCAGGAGGAGCCCGAGGTCTGGGAGGCCCGCCAGATCCCGATCGATGACCGCGAGCAGTTCCGCGCCGGCCGCCTCGTGGAGGACGACGACGCAGTCTCGGCGGGCGGCACGGACGGCTTCGCGATCGATGCCGGCATCTCGGGCGGTGCCGCGAGCGCCGAGGAGGCCGCGGTCCACCTGATCGCCGAGGAGTTCGTCGACGACCGGCGGTACCACGACGACGACGACGAGGTCTGAGCTCTCCGAAGCGCTGCGGCGCCTAGCCGCAGCAGCCCACTGCGCCGGGGCGCGGGTCCACGTCGTGCGCCGCTCGGCGCGCGCGGGTCTGCGTCGCGCGCCGTCCCATCTCGTCGTCGGCCGGGTAGCCCACCTCCTCGAGCGTGAGCCCGTGCGCCGGCACGACGTGCGCACCGGCCAGCCTGCTCTTCGCAGCCAAGAGCGTCGCGGGCCAGCTCTCGTCACGACGGCCCTCCCCCACCGCGACGCTCGCACCGACGAGCGTGCGCACCATCGAGTGGCAGAACGCGTCTGCCTGCACGGTGGCGACGACGAGCCCCGCATCCGGCCCCTCGAGCGGCCGAACCCACCGGAAGGCCTCGAGCGTGCGGATCGTGGTCGCCCCTGGGCGGGGCTTGCAGTACGAAGCGAAGTCGTGCCGTCCCTGCAGAGGTCGTCCAGCGACGTCCATGGCCTCGACGTCCAGCGGGCGCCGGTGCCACAGCACGTGCGCACGGGAGAGCGGGTCGCGGCGGGCGGAGTCGTCACAGATCCGGTACGTGTACCGACGTCGCAGGGCTGAGAACCGGGCGTCGAACCCGTCGGGCGCACGGATGACGGAGTGGACGACCAGGTCCGTCGGCAGCACCCCGCCCAAGCGGGTGAGGAGCGCCTCCGTCAGGGGGCGGTCCGCGCGTCCCCGTGAGCGCTCGAGCAGGTCCACCGGGATGTCGACGTGCGCCACCTGACCCCGCGCGTGCACACCCGAGTCCGTCCTGCCGGCCACAGTGACGCGAGGCGGGCCATCGGTCCGCAGGACCATGCCGAGGGCGTCCTCGAGCACACCTTGCACGGTGCGCAGACCCGGCTGCACGGCCCAGCCTGCGAAGGTGGACCCGTCGTAGGCGAGGTCCAACCTCAGCCGCACCACCGGTGCTCCGCTGCCGCCTGCTCTGCCGTCGACGGTGCCGGGGGTGACGCTCACGGGTCCACAGGCTAGTCGTCGGCGCGCGGGCGCTCGGACCAGCCGCGCCGGTCCGTGCACGTCACGCCACGTCGCGGATGGCGCTGCGAGCGGGCACGGGAGCGCGACCAGCCGACGTCATCGATAGCGTGGCCGTGTGCCGAAGACCGATAAGGGCTTGTTCACGCTCGCCGTCGACTGCGGCGGCGGTGGGATCAAGGCGTCTGTGCTCGACGCAGCCGGAACCCTGCACGCCCCGGCGGTCCGCGTCGCCACGCCGTACCCCCTCTCGCCGGAACGACTGGTCTCGACCATCGCCGACATTGCGGCCGGGCTCCCCACGGCCGAGCGGGTCACCGTCGGGATGCCGGGGATGATCCGCCACGGTGTGGTCGTCGCAACCCCGCACTACGTCACGAGGAGCGGGCCTCGCAGTCCGGTCGACCCCGAGCTCCTCACCGCATGGTCCGGCTGCGACATCCGCGCGAGCATCGAGGCCAGGCTGCGCATGCCGACGCTCGTCCTGAACGACGCCGAGGTACATGGCGCAGGCGTGATCTCGGGCACCGGCATCGAGCTGGTCCTGACGCTGGGCACCGGCCTCGGTTCCGCGCTGTTCGACGGCGGACAGCTGGCGCCCCACCTCGAGCTGTCGCACGCACCGGTCAGGTGGGGCACGTCCTACGACGTCTACATCGGCCAGGTCGAGCGCGCGAGGCTCGGGGACGGGCTCTGGTCCCGCCGCGTGCGCCGAGTCGTCGAGGGGTTGCGGCCGGTGTTCTGGTGGGACCGCCTGTACCTCGGCGGTGGCAACGCGCGGCAGGTCACACCCCAGGTGCTCGAGAGACTGGGTGACGACGTCGTGGTCGTGCCCAACCAGGCCGGGATCGTCGGCGGGGTGCGTGCGTGGTCACTGGGCCGATGAAACCGTCGAGCGTCCGGCGAGCCGTCGAGCACGTGAGTCAGCTGACCGGCAGGCGTTCCTCGACGTCCGCGAGAGCCTCGAGGAGCACACGCGTGAACCTCGCAGGCTGCACGAGGTTCACGAGGTGCGTCGCACCGGGCACCACGACGAGCCGGCCGTCGCGGCATGCGGCCAGGAAACGCCGTTCCTCACCGCGGAAGTGGTCGAGGCGGCCGTTCACCAGCCACACCGGCGCGTCGACGCGGGCCAGGTCGTCGAGCGGTGTGGCGGTCTCCATCTCCCGCAGCACGTCTGCGGTGACCGACAGCGCGAAACCTCCCGCGGCCACATCCACGGCACCCGCAGACGGCAGAGCGAGATCCACGAAGAACTGGTTCAGACGAGCACCCCCATCGGGCAGCCGCACGATGTAGCGGGCACCGAGAGCCCATCCCGCCAGCAGGATCTTGTGCGGGCGGGTCGAGCACGACGCAGCCAGAACACCTGCCACCTGGCCAGGGTGCTCGGCGGCGTGCCGGAGGGCGACGTAGCCGCCCAAGGACAGTCCGACCACGAAGGCGCGACCTCCGAGCTCCCCGACCGCACGTGAGACCGTCTGGACCGACTCGTCGAGCGTGAACGGCTCCTGCAGACGTGTCCCGTGCCCCGGCAGGTCGACGGCGACCGCCGCCAGGCCGGAACGCGCGAGCGCCTCGAGCTGCACACGCCACATGGTCCGCGACGTCCGCAGCCCGTGGACCAGGACGACGGGCATGCTCATGCTGGCGACTCTAGGCATGCGAGAGGGCCCGGAACCAGTGCGGTCCCGGGCCCTCTCGTGAACTGCGTCAGGCCTTGTCGGCCTCGGCCGCGTCTGTCTCCTCGACGGGAGCATCCGTCGCCTCGACAGGTGCGTCCTCGACGGCATCCTGTGCAGGAGCGTCCTCGACCTTGTCGGCCTTCTTCTCCTTGGGCGCAGCCTTCGCGGCGGCCTTGGTGGCCTCCTTCACGACGGCCTGCTTCGGGGAGAGGGGCTCGAGCACGAGCTCGATGACGGCCATGGGGGCGTTGTCGCCCTTGCGGGGGCCGATCTTGGTGATGCGCGTGTAGCCACCCTGACGGTCGGCGACAGCCGGCGCGATCTCGGTGAACAACGCGTGCACGACGGACTTGTCCTTGACGACGGTCATCACGCGGCGGCGGGCGTGCAGGTCACCACGCTTGGCGAACGTGATGAGGCGCTCGGCGAGCGGACGCAGGCGCTTGGCCTTCGTCTCGGTCGTCGTGATGCGCTTGTGCTCGAACAGCGCCGTCGCGAGGTTCGCGAGGATCAGCCGCTCGTGCGCCGGTCCGCCACCGAGCCGGGGACCCTTGGTGGGCGTAGGCATGGTTTTTACTCCTTGGGTTCCATTGATGGGCTAACGACGGACCGGCGCAGGCCGGCCTGTCGTCTCCCCGGCGTCAGTACTGCTCGTCCTCGACGAAGTCACCCTCGTCGTCGCCGTAGTAGGCGGAGGCGGACGGGTCGAAGTCGAGCGGGCTGTCCTTGAGCGTCAGACCGAGCTCGGCGAGCTTCTCCTTGACCTCGGTGATGGACTTCGCACCGAAGTTGCGGATGTCCAGGAGGTCAGCCTCGGAGCGTGCGACGAGCTCACCCACGGAGTGGATGCCCTCACGCTTGAGGCAGTTGTAGGAGCGGATCGTGAGCTGCAGGTCCTCGATCGGCAGGGCCAGGTCAGCAGCGAGCGCGGCATCCGTCGGCGACGGGCCGATCTCGATGCCCTCGGCCTCGACGTTGAGCTCACGGGCGAGGCCGAACAGCTCCACCAGCGTCTTGCCGGCCGAGGCCAGCGCGTCGCGGGGGCCGATGGCCGACTTCGTCTCGACGTCGACGATCAGCTTGTCGAAGTCCGTGCGCTGCTCGACACGCGTCGCCTCGACCTTGTAGGTCACCTTGAGGACGGGCGAGTAGATCGAGTCGACCGGGATGCGGCCGATCTCGGCGTCGAACGACTTGTTCTGGTTGGCCGACACGTAGCCACGACCACGCTCGACGGTCAGCTCGATCTCGAGCTTGCCCTTGTCGTTCAGCGTCGCCAGGTGCAGGTCCGGGTTGTGCACCTCGACACCGGCCGGCGGCACGATGTCCGCAGCGGTGACCTCACCCGCACCCTGCTTGCGCAGGTACATCACGACGGGCTCGTCGTTCTCCGAGGAGACGACCAGCTGCTTGATGCTGAGGATGATCTCGGTGACGTCTTCCTTCACACCGGGAACGGTCGAGAACTCGTGGAGGACGCCGTCGATCCGGATCGACGTGACGGCGGCACCCGGGATGGAGGACAGCAGCGTCCGGCGGAGCGAGTTGCCGAGCGTGTAGCCGAAACCCGGCTCCAGGGGCTCGATGGAGAACCGCGACCGGTTCTCCGAGATGACCTCTTCGGTCAGGGTGGGGCGCTGTGCAATCAGCACGGTGTATTTCCTCTCAGCGGGCGTCCGCCATATGACGCTGCGCAGTACTACGAGCCGACCTGGTCTCGGTCCACCTGGTCGGACGGACTGATGCCGGGCCGGTGCTGGTGAGCACCGGCCCGGCCTAAGCCTGGGTCAGACGCGGCGGCGCTTGGGCGGGCGGCAGCCGTTGTGCGCCTGGGGCGTCACGTCCTGGATCGAACCGACCTCGAGCCCGGTCGCCTGCAGCGAGCGGATCGCGGTCTCGCGGCCGGAGCCGGGTCCCTTGACGAAGACGTCGACCTTCTTCATGCCGTGCTCCTGGGCACGGCGAGCGGCGGCCTCCGCGGCGAGCTGCGCCGCGAACGGGGTCGACTTGCGCGAACCCTTGAAGCCGACCTGGCCCGACGACGCGGACGCGATGACGGCGCCGGACGGGTCGGTGATGGAGATGATCGTGTTGTTGAACGTGCTCTTGATGTGCGCCTGGCCGTGGGAGATGTTCTTCTTCTCCTTGCGGCGCGGCTTTCGCACGGCGGAACGGGTCTTGGGAGGCATTCTCTTCTTCTCTCGAGGTCTGGTCGGCGTGCCCTGGCGCGAGGCGCCGGGGGCGGAGGGCTACTTGCGCCCGGCCTTCTTCTTGCCGGCGACGGTGCGCTTCGGTCCCTTGCGGGTACGCGCGTTGGTCTTCGTGCGCTGACCGCGCACGGGAAGGCCACGGCGGTGACGCAGGCCCTCGTAGCAGCCGATCTCGACCTTGCGGCGGATGTCGGCGGCAACCTCACGGCGGAGGTCACCTTCGAGCTTGTAGTTGCCCTCGAGGAAGTCACGCAGCGCGACGAGCTCGGTGTCACCGAGGTCCTTCACGCGGACGTCCGGGCTGATGCCGGTGGCGGCGAGGGTCGCCTGTGCGCGCGTGCGCCCGACGCCGTAGATGTAGGTGAGTGCGATCTCGAGCCGCTTCTCGCGGGGGAGGTCGACTCCGACAAGACGTGCCATGTGCCTGGTGGCTCCTGAACTGCGTCGGAGGTCTTCCGCACCACCTCCCCGCTTTCCGCGGGCCCCGGCCTCCGACCGGGGGTTCACCGGACCCGAGGGTCCGAGGTGGTGGTGCGCTTACGTGCTGGTGCTGCTAGCTCCTGCTGAGCAACAGGGCGTCAGCCCTGGCGCTGCTTGTGGCGCAGGTTCTCGCAGATCACCTGGACGCGACCGTGCCGGCGGATCACCTTGCACTTGTCGCAGATCTTCTTGACGCTGGGCTTGACCTTCATCGCGTGTTTTCCTCCGCCGCCGTGTTCGCTCCCCGCAAGGAGTCAGACGGCGTGATCGAGTGGCTGTTACTTGTAGCGGTAGACGATCCGGCCACGGGACAGGTCGTACGGGCTCAGCTCCACCACCACACGGTCCTCGGGGAGGATCCGGATGTAGTGCTGACGCATCTTGCCCGAGATGTGGGCGAGCACCTTGTGGCCGTTGGTGAGCTCCACGCGAAACATCGCGTTTGGCAGAGCCTCCACGACGCTGCCCTCGATCTCGATGACACCGTCCTTCTTCGCCATATCCTCCGCTAACTGTTCGTCCGATACTGATCGACCCATGTCGGCCACGTCGCTCGGCGGGAAGCCGACCGTCGTCGCTGTCGTGGAGAGTGCGGGTGCCCGTGCCGGACAGCTCGTCGACTGGCGACGAGGCGTAGCCCAGAGGCGTTCGATGAACCGGGCGCACACACCCAACGAATGATCTTACGCCATGCGGCCCAAGGGACGAAACCGATCCGGCCTCGACCTCCGTGCTCTCGGCCACACCCGACGTCGGGCTCAGGTCCGCCGACGACGAAGGCCGTCGCCGGGTAGGGCGACGGCCTGCGTCGGTGGGACGGCTGCCTGAGCAGCGCAGCTCGTCAGGCGGCGCGGCGCCGACGTCGCAGCACGACGAGCGCGGTGCCCGTGAGGACCAGGATCGCCCCGGCGAGGAGTCCGGGCGCCGGAGAGGAGCCCGTCGCCGCCAGCGTCCCGTCCGACCCGCCACCGGCCGCCAGCACCTCCGAGTGCACGCTGGCGCTCGGCGAGGGGACCGGGCTCGCAGCGGTCGTCGCGGGCGTCGACGCCGTCGGCGTCGGCTCCGGCGCGGCGAGGACCTCAGCACGCGGTGGCGTCGACGGGGTCGCGCTCGGTGCCGGCGTCGGCGTCTGTGCCGGCGGCGCGGGCACCGTGGACGACGGCGGCGGCGTGGGTGCGGCCGTCGTCGGCGGCGTCGACGGGCTCGGCGAGGGCGGCGTCGGCGCAGGAAGCGTCTGCACAGGCGGTGCCGGCGGTGCCGGCGGTGCGGGTGCGGGCGGCGTCGAGATGGAGGGCGTCGGGGTCGGCGTCGGCGGTGCCGGCGTGGACGGCGCAGGTGCCGGCACGTCCGTCGCGCACGCCGGGACCTTCACCATCGCGGTGAGGTCCCAGTGCTTGGCCGCAAAGATCGGGCCCCAGCCCACCGTGTCGTCCGGGTACTTCGGCGCCGGCTTGCTGGTGAACACGCTCGCGTCGCCGTTGGCCTGGTCTTCCTGCACTCCCCAGCCACCGCCGCACACGATCAGGCCTGCAGGGAGCGCAGGGGCGATCTCGTCGAGCGTCAGGTCCCGCCACGAGCCCGTGGGCCACGTCGTCACGAGGTACTGCTGCGTCGAGTTCTCCCACGACGCAGGCTTGCTCGCGTCCTTCTTGAGGTAGACGTACGCGGCAGTCACCTGCTGCTGCTTCTTCTTGTCGTAGTGGCTCCCACCGCGGTCGCGGTCATGAGCCTGAGCCGCACCCGCGCCCAACGCGAGGACGACCGTCGCCACCGTGAGCACGGCACCACCGCGGCGGAGCAGACGGACAGGGAAGGGACGAACACTGCGGTGCATGGGCCACCCGTTGCATCGGCTGCGGGCGCGCGCTGACCACGCGTCCGCATGAGGGTGGGCACCCACCCTCTACCGCGCGAAGATCGACCGCGCAGACCCCGAGGTGCCCAGGGCGATCCTCGACCGCCCTGCAGGACCATATCCGTCAAATCGGACAGCGGTGGCGCGTTTCGTCGCTAAATGTCGGATTTCGTGGCCCGCCCGACCAGGATCACCTGAACGGCCGTACTCACCGGTAACCCGGGAGCGTGCTCAGGCGAGCGGGGATACCGCCACGCCGAGCTCGGCGAGCCTCTGCGCTCCCCCGTCGACCGCCGTCAGCACCCAGATCCCGTCGGCCAGGACTGCCACGGAGTGCTCCCAGTGCGCCGCACGCGAGCCGTCGACAGTCACGACCGTCCACTCGTCGTCGAGCTCCCTGGTGTACCGCGAGCCGCGCACGAGCATCGGTTCGACGGCCACGCACAGCCCGGGCCGGAGCCTCTGCCCTCGGTCGCGGGTCCGGTAGTTCAGCACGTCGGGAGGCTGGTGCATCGCAGTGCCGATCCCGTGCCCGACGTACTCCTGGACGATGCCGTAGCGCGCTCCCCCGTTGAGGCCGGCCGCCTCGGCCTCGTCGACGAGATCCTCGACGGCCTCCCCCACCGAGCCGAGCCGGTCGCCTGTGGCCAACGCCGCGATCCCCGCCCAGAGCGCACGCTCGGTCGTTGTCACGAGCTCGGTGTCGAGGCGGTCCAGCTCTCCGGTGCCAGGCACGACGACCGTGATGGCCGAGTCCCCGTGCCAGCCCTCGACGATCGCCCCGCAGTCCACGCTCACGACGTCTCCGGCCTGCAGCACACGCTCGCCGGGGATGCCGTGCACGACCTCGTCGTTGACCGAGATGCACAACGTCGCCGGGTAGCCGTGGTACCCGAGGAAGGACGGCTGTGCGCCGTGGTCGCCGATCACCGCAGCGGCCAAGGCGTCGAGCGAGGCCGTCGTCGAGCCCGGCACCACGGCCTCGCGGACCACCTGCAGCGCCTCGGCGACGACGAGCCCCGCCCGACGCATGAGCAGCACCTGCTCGGGCGTCTTGTACTCGATGCGCTCGCGCCCGAACATCTCGGTCAGCGGGCCAGCGTGCCGATCACGGCGAGCAGGCGCGACGTGACGTCGTCGATCTCGCCGATCCCGTCGACCTGCGTGAGCAGACCGCGGTCCGCGTACACCGAGGCGATAGGCGCAGTCTCCTGGGCGTAGACGTCCAGACGGTGTCGGATGACATCTTCCGTGTCGTCCTCGCGGCCCTCGATCTCGGCACGCTTCAGCAACCGCGGGACGACGATCTCCGGATCGGCCGTCAGCTCGACGGCTCGGTCCAGCGCGACACCCGAGGCGGCAAGGATCGCGTCGAGCTCAGCGACCTGGGCCACGTTCCGCGGGTATCCGTCGAGCAGGAACCCGTCGGCCGCGTCCGCCTGCGCGAGCCGGTCACGCACCATGTCGTTGGTGACGGAGTCCGGCACGAGCGCGCCACGCGACGTGTACTCCTGGACCTTCAGGCCCAGGGGCGTCCCACCCTTGATGTTCGCGCGGAACAGGTCGCCGGTCGAGATCGCAGGGATGCCCAGGGACTCGGCGAGGCGGACCGCCTGGGTGCCCTTGCCGGCGCCAGGGGCGCCGAGCAGCACGAGTCGCGTGCTCATCGCAGGAACCCCTCGTAGTGACGCTGCTGCAGCTGCGACTCGATCTGCTTGACGGTCTCGAGCCCGACACCGACGACGATCAGGATCGACGAGCCGCCGAACGGGATGTTCGTCCCGACGCCGAGCACGATGAACACGATCGTCGGGATGAGCGCCACCACAGCGAGGTAGAGCGAACCAGGCGCGGTGATGCGCGAGATGACGAAGTCGAGGTACTCAGCCGTCGGACGGCCGGCCCTGATGCCCGGGATGAAGCCGCCGTACTTCTTCATGTTGTCCGCGACCTCGTCCGGGTTGAACGTGATCGCCGTGTAGAAGTAGCAGAAGAAGATGATCAGGAACACGTAGAGCGCGAGGTGCAGCGGCGCGCTCTGAGACGCCAGGTGCCGGGAGACCCACTGGACCCAGCCCGCCGACGGGTCGCCGAACTGGGCGAGGAGCCCGGGGACGGCGAGCAGCGACGACGCGAAGATGATCGGGATGACACCGGCCATGTTGATCTTGATCGGGATGTACGTGCTCGACCCGCCGTACATGCGTCGACCGACCATGCGCTTGGCGTACTGGACCGGGATACGACGCTGCGACTGCTCGACGAAGACGACCATGCCGACGACGAGGACGATGACGGCCAGCACGATGATGAACTTGAACGCACCGTTGTCGCCGCCCGCGATCGACCAGAGGGCCGTCGGGAAGCTCGCCGCGATCGACGTGAAGATGAGCAGCGACATGCCGTTGCCGACGCCGCGCTCCGTGATCAGCTCACCGAGCCACATGATGAGACCGGTTCCGGCCGTCATCGTGATCACCATGATCAGCAGGATGTACCAGGAGTCGTTCGGGATGACGTCCACGGGGCAGCCGCTGAACAGCTGACCGCTGCGCGCGACCGTGATGATCGTCGTGGACTGCAGGATCGCGAGGCCGATCGTCAGGTACCGCGTGTACTGCGTGAGCTTCGCGGTCCCGGACTGCCCTTCCTTGTGCAGCTCCTCGAAACGGGGAATGACCACCCGGAGAAGCTGCACGATGATGCTCGCCGTGATGTACGGCATGATCCCAAGGGAGAACACGGAGAGCTTGAGCAGTGCTCCACCGCTGAACAGGTTGACCAGACCGAGAAGGTCGTTCTGGGTCGTGTCGATACACGTCTGCACATTCGGGTACGACACCCCCGGAGTCGGCAGGAAAGAGCCCACCCGGAAGATCACCATGATCCCGATGGTGAAGAGCAGCTTGCGCCGCAGGTCGGGCGTTCGGAACGCCCTGACGAATGCGCTGAGCACCTGTGTCCTCCTGAGCCGCCGAGGCGGGATCTCGTACTACCGGCTCATTCCGGCCGTACCGCCTGCGAAACGTCGCAGGCACCGGGGAACCCTAACTGATGCTGAAGAACATATGGGAACGGGGCCGGTGGGGAGCTATGGCCCCACCGGCCCCGTTCTTTCGATCAGTCCTGCGCGACGGTGCCACCGGCAGCGACGATCGCGTCCTTCGCGGACGCCGAGTAGGCGTCGACCGCGACGGACACCTTGACCGTGAGCTCACCGGTGCCGAGCACCTTGACGGGCTGGCCCTTGCGGACCGCGCCCTTGGCAACCAGGTCGGCGACCGTCACGTCGCCACCGCTCGGGTACAGCGCCGAGATCTTGTCCAGGTTGACCACCTGGTACTCGACGCGGAACGGGTTCTTGAAGCCACGCAGCTTCGGGAGGCGCATGTGCAGAGGCATCTGCCCACCCTCGAAGCGCGTCGGCACCTGGTAGCGCGCCTTGGTGCCCTTGGTGCCACGACCTGCCGTCTTACCCTTGGACGCCTCGCCACGACCCACGCGGGTCTTGGCGGTCTTGGCGCCCGGGGCCGGACGAAGGTGGTGCATCTTCAGCGTTCCACCGTTGCCGGGCTGCGCCGCGGCCTCGGCCGCCTTGGCCGCAGCTGCGGACACGGCCTTCTTCGGCGCGGCCGCCTTCGGCTCAGCCTTCGCCTTGGGCTCGGCCTTCGCCTTGGGCTCGGCCTTCGCCTTGGCAGCAGCCTTCGGAGCTGCCTCGGCAGCGTCCTGCGACTTGGCGGCCTTGGGTGCAGCCTTCGCCTTGGTCGCCTTCGGAGCGGACTCCGTGTCGGCGGCCTTCTTCGCGGGGGCCTTCTTCGCGGCGGCGGCCTTGGGGGCCGTCACCTCGTCAGCCTTCTTCTCGTCTGCCATGGTCACTCCACCTCTTCGACCGCGACAAGGTGCGTCACCGTCTTGACCATGCCGCGGATCTCAGGGCGGTCCTCCTTGACGACGACGTCGCCGATCCGCTTGAGGCCGAGGGTGCGCAGGGTGTCGCGCTGGTTCTGCTTACCGCCGATGCCAGACCGCGTCTGGGTCACCTTGAGTCGAGCCATCAGGCACCTGCCTTCGTGCCCGCTGCGGCGGCCAGGCCAGCGGCCTGGGCGCGCAGGAGAGCAGCCGGCACGACGTGCTCGACGGGGAGCCCACGGCGCGCGGCCACAGCCTCCGGACGCTCGAGCCCGCGAAGAGCCGCGACCGTCGCGTGCACGATGTTGATCGCGTTCGACGAACCGAGCGACTTGCTCAGGACGTCGTGGATGCCGGCGCACTCGAGAACGGCGCGCACGGGGCCACCGGCGATCACACCGGTACCCGGCGACGCCGGACGCAGGAAGACGACACCGGCAGCGGCCTCACCCTGGATGGGGTGGGGAATCGTGCCCTGGATGCGGGGAACCTTGAAGAAGTTCTTCTTGGCTTCCTCGACGCCCTTGGCGATCGCCGCGGGCACCTCCTTGGCCTTCCCGTAGCCGACACCGACCGTGCCGTCGCCGTCGCCGACCACGACGAGCGCGGTGAAGCTGAAGCGACGACCGCCCTTGACGACCTTGGCGACGCGGTTGATCGTCACGACGCGCTCGAGGAACGCGCTCTTCTCTGCGGAGTCGCGGCCACCACGGCCGCCGCCACCGTCACGGCCACGACCGCCGTCACGACGGTCACCGCCGCCGCCGGCCCCGGCGCCGCCCGCAGGCGCGCCGGTGTTGCTGCGCTGAGGAGCAGCCATCAGATTGTCCTCTTCTTAGTTCCGGAGTTCGTCGTCGTCACAGCTTCAGACCGCCCTCGCGAGCGCCGTCCGCAACCGCTGCGACGCGGCCGTGGTACTTGTTGCCGCCGCGGTCGAAGACCACAGCGTCCAGGCCGGCAGCCTTCGCACGCTCGGCGATGAGCTCGCCGACCTTGCGGGCCTTGGCCGTCTTGTCGTCCGTCGAGCCGCGCAGGTCTGCCTCGAGCGTCGACGCAGAGACGAGCGTCTGGCCGATGCCGTCGTCCACGACCTGGGCCGTGATGTGCCGGGCGGACCGGGTCACGACGAGACGGGGACGGGCAGCCGAGCCGGAGACCTTCTTGCGAAGGCGGATGTGACGACGCTGGCGGGCCTTGCGCTTGCCCTTGCCGATGATCTTGAGTGCCATGGTTACTTACCGGCCTTTCCGACCTTGCGGCGCACATTCTCGCCCGCGTACCGCACGCCCTTGCCCTTGTACGGCTCAGGCTTACGGATCTTGCGGATGTTCGCGGCGACCTCGCCGACCTGCTGCTTGTCGATGCCCTGCACCGAGAAGCGCGTCGGAGCCTCGACGACGAAGGTGATGCCCTCCGGCGGGTTGACCACGACGGGGTGGCTGAAGCCCAGCGCGAACTCGAGGTCCGAGCCCTTCGCCGTCACGCGGTAACCGGTGCCGACGATCTCGAGCTTCTTGATGTAGCCCTCGGTGACGCCGATGACGAGGTTCGACAGCAGCGTGCGGGTGAGGCCGTGCAGCGAACGCGAGGCGCGCTCGTCGTCGGGGCGGGTGACCACGAGGGCACCTGCCTCGTCGCGCGCAACCTCGATAGGCGCGGGGATCGTGTGCGTCAGGGTGCCCTTGGGACCCTTGACCGTCACGAGTGCGCCGTTGATGTTGACATCCACGCCGGAGGGGACCGGGACGGGGACTCTGCCGATTCGGGACATTGGCTAGCTCCTTTCCGTCTCGGACTTACCAGACGTAGGCGAGGACTTCCCCACCCACGCCCTTCTTGGCGGCCTGCTTGTCGGTGAGGAGACCAGAGGACGTGGACAGGATCGCCACGCCGAGGCCGCCGAGCACCTTGGGCAGGTTGGTCGACTTGGCGTACACGCGCAGGCCCGGCTTGGACACGCGCTTGACACCGGCGAGCGCACGCTCGCGGTTCGGGCCGTACTTCAGCTCGATGATGAGGTTCTTGCCGACGACGGCATCCTCAACCGTCCAGCCCGAGATGTAGCCCTCGGCCTGGAGGATCTCCGCGATGTGCGACTTCAGCTTCGAGAACGGGATCAGCACGGTGTCGTGGTGAGCCGAGTTCGCGTTACGCAGCCGCGTGAGCAGGTCTGCGATGGGGTCGGTCATGGTCATGGGGCTTCCGCCCTTCCTCGCCGGGGTATCCCGCCCATTGCTGGGCTGGACCTACCGACGTTCGTGTTGCGTGGAATTACCAGCTGCTCTTGGTGACGCCGGGAAGCTCGCCGCGGTGGGCCATCTCGCGCACGCAGATCCGGCACAGGCCGAACTTGCGGTACACCGAGTGGGGCCGGCCGCAACGCTGGCAGCGCGTGTAGCCACGCACCGCGAACTTCGGCTTGGCAGCAGCCTTGTTCTTGAGGGCAGTCTTCGCCATGGTCAGATCTCCTTGAACGGGAAGCCGAGGAGCTTGAGGAAAGCGCGACCCTCGTCGTCGGTGTCAGCGGTCGTGACGACCGTGATGTCCATCCCGCGGACCCGGTCGATCTTGTCCTGGTCGATCTCGTGGAACACGGACTGCTCCACGAGGCCGAAGGTGTAGTTGCCGTGACCGTCGAACTGCTGCGGCGAGAGGCCACGGAAGTCACGGATACGGGGAAGGGCCGTCGAGAGCAGGCGGTCCAGGAACTCCCAGGCACGGTCGCCACGCAGCGTGACGTGCGCGCCGATCGGCATGCCCTCACGCAGCTTGAACTGCGCGATCGACTTGCGGGCCTTGGTGACCTGCGGCTTCTGGCCGGTGATCTGCGTGAGGTCGCGGATCGCGCCCTCGATGAGCTTCGAGTCCTTTGCGGCCTCGCCAACGCCCATGTTCACGACGACCTTCACCAGGCGCGCGACCTGGTTGATGTTCTCGTGACCGAACTGCTCGAAGAGCGCGTTGCGGATCTCGTCGTTGTACTTGGTCTTCAGACGGGGCAGCTCGACGGCTGCGACTGTCTCGGTCATCAGATGTCCTTACCGGAGCGCTTGGCGACGCGGACCCGAACGGTGCGGGTACGGCCGTCGCGCTCGACCTGCTCCGTGCGGTAGCCGACCCGGGTGCCCTTCTTGGTCTCCGGGTCCACGAGCATCACGTTGCTGATGTGGATGGGGGCCTCGATCGTCTCGATGCCACCGGTGCGCGTGCCGCGCTGCGTCTGGCCGGCCTTGACGTGCTTGGTGACGCGCTGGACACCCTCCACGACGAGGCGCTGCGACTCGACGAGGACCTCGAGCACACGGCCCTGACGTCCCTTGTCGCGGCCGGAGATGACGACGACGAGGTCGCCCTTCTTGATCTTCGCCATGGTCAGAGCACCTCCGGTGCCAGCGAGATGATCTTCATGAACTTCTTGTCGCGCAGCTCGCGCCCGACCGGGCCGAAGATGCGCGTGCCACGGGGCTCGCCGTCGGCCTTGAGGATCACTGCGGCGTTCTCGTCGAACTTGATGTACGAACCGTCCGGACGGCGGCGCTCCTTGCGGGTGCGCACGATGACAGCCTTGACGACGTCGCCCTTCTTGACGTTGCCGCCGGGGATGGCGTCCTTGACGGTGGCGACGATGACGTCACCGATGCCTGCGTAACGACGGCCCGAGCCACCGAGGACACGGATGCAGAGGATTTCCTTGGCACCCGTGTTGTCGGCGACGCGAAGCCGCGACTCCTGCTGAATCATTACTACTCCTGTCGTCTGGCGGGTTCTCGCTCCAGCTGGGGCGAGCCTGGCCGAACGGATAGTTGCCGTGATGCACACGTTGCGCCGGGCTTGGTCCTGCGGACGTGAACTGTCCTTCGGACGTCACCCGGCGCCCGTGGGCAACTGGGGGTACTGCTGTCTTACTTGGCCTTCTCGATGACCTCGACCAGGCGGAAGCGCTTGGTAGCGCTCAGCGGCCGCGTCTCCATGATGAGCACGAGGTCGCCGACGCCGGCAGCGCCGTTCTCGTCGTGCGCCTTGACCTTGCTCGTGCGACGGATGACCTTGCCGTAGAGCGGGTGCTTGACCCGGTCCTCGACCTCGACCACCACGGTCTTGTCCATCTTGTCGCTGACCACGTAGCCGCGGCGCGTCTTGCGGTCGCCACGCTTGGCAGCAACAGCTGTCGTCTTCTCGTTCTTCTCGTCTGCCATCAGTCTCACTCGCTCGCACTCGGGGCGGTACGGATGCCGAGCTCGCGCTCACGCAGGATCGTGTAGATCCGCGCGATGTCGCGGCGAACGGCCTTCAGGCGCCCGTGGCTCTCGAGCTGACCGGTTGCCGACTGGAAGCGGAGGTTGAACAGCTCCTCCTTGGACTTCTTCAGCTCGGCGACCAGCTTGTCGTCGTCGAAGGTGTCCAGCTCGCTGGGAGCCAGCTCCTTGGTGCCGATAGTCATCAGTTACCACCCTCGCGAACCACGAAACGTGTCTTCATCGGGAGCTTGTGCTGGGCGCGACGCATGGCCTCGCGCGCCAGGGGCTCCGGGACGCCGGCGAGCTCGAAGAGAACTCGGCCCGGCTTGACGTTGGCGATCCACCACTCGGGCGAGCCCTTGCCGGAACCCATGCGGGTCTCGGCGGGCTTCTTGGTGAGGGGGCGGTCCGGGTAGATGTTGATCCAGACCTTCCCTCCACGCTTGATGTGGCGGGTCATGGCGATACGTGCAGCCTCGATCTGCCGGTTCGTGACATACGCAGGCTCGAGAGCCTGGATGCCGAACTCACCGAACGAGATCGCGGTACCACCGGTCGCGGCGCCGGAACGCCCCGGGTGGTGCTGCTTGCGGTGCTTCAGCCTGCGCGGGATGAGCATTGCGGTCAGGCCTCCGTTCCGGTCTCAGTTGCAGCTGCCTCGGCCGGGGCCTCGACAGCAGCGGTCTCAGGAGCGGCCTCACGGTCGCGACGGGGTGCGCCACCGGCACGCGGGCCACGGTCTCCACCACCGGGACGGTCCGTCCGCGGGCCACGAGCCGGGCGCGGGGCCTGGGTCGCCTGCTCGCGAGCAAACTCCTTCTCGGTCATGTCGCCCTTGTAGACCCACACCTTGACGCCGATGCGCCCGAAGGTCGTGCGAGCCTCGAAGAACCCGTAGTCGATGTTCGCGCGGAGCGTGTGCAGGGGCACACGGCCTTCGCGGTAGAACTCCGTACGGCTCATCTCAGCGCCACCGAGGCGGCCGGAGACCTGCACACGGATGCCCTTGGCACCGGCGCGCTGGGCCGACTGGATGCCCTTGCGCATGGCGCGACGGAACGAGACGCGGCTCGCCAGCTGCTCGGCGATGCCCTGGGCGACCAGCTGAGCCTCGATCTCGGCGTTCTTGACCTCGAGGATGTTCAGCTGGACCTGCTTGCCCGTGAGCTTCTCGAGCTCGCCGCGGATGCGGTCGGCCTCCGCGCCACGACGCCCGATGACGATGCCCGGGCGGGCGGTGTGGATGTCGACACGGACGCGGTCACGCGTCCGCTCGATCTCGACCTTGGCGATACCGGCACGCTCGAGACCCGTGCTCATGAGCTTGCGGATCTTGACGTCCTCGCCCACGTAGTCGCGGTAGCGCTGACCCGGCTTGGTCGAGTCGGCGAACCAACGCGAGCGGTGGTCGGTCGTGATGCCCAGGCGGTACCCGAGCGGGTTGACTTTCTGTCCCACTATCGGGCCCTTCCCTTCGAGGTCTCACGCTCAGCGACGACCACGGTGATGTGGCTCGTCCGCTTGAGGATCTGACTGGCTCGGCCCTGCGCACGCGGTCGGAACCGCTTGAGCGTCGGACCCTCGTCGACGAACACCTCAGAGATGTAGAGATCCGCCTCGTCGAGACGCTCGTTGCTGCGCTTGGCAGCCTCACGAGCGTTCGCGATCGCGCTCTCCACAACCTTGAGAACCGTCTCCCCCGCGGCCTGCGGTGCGAACTTCAGCACCGCCACAGCCTCGCCGGCCTGCTTGCCACGGATGAGGTCCACGACGCGCCGGGCCTTCTGGGGCGTGACGCGGACGAACCGCGCCTTCGCCTTGGCTTCCATTGCTGTCCTGCCTTCTTGTCTCTGCCGGTGAGGGCGTCGCCTGGCTGACCCGGGGGTCAGCGGCGACGACCCTTCCGGTCGTCCTTCTCGTGGCCGCGGAACGTCCGTGTCGGAGCGAACTCGCCGAGCTTGTGCCCGACCATCGACTCCGTCACGAACACCGGGGTGTGCTTGCGTCCGTCGTGCACAGCAAACGTGTGGCCGAGGAAGTCCGGCGTGATGACCGAACGGCGCGACCACGTCTTGATGACGTTCTTCGTGCCGGCGGTGTTCTGGACGTCGACCTTCTTCTGCAGGTGACCGTCGACGAACGGGCCCTTCTTCAGGCTACGTGGCATCTCAGGCTCCTATCAGCGCTTGTTCTTGCCGGTGCGCCGACGGCGCACGATGAGCTTGTCGCTCGGCTTGTTCGGACGACGGGTACGACCCTCGGCCTGGCCCCACGGGCTGACGGGGTGACGTCCACCGGACGTCTTGCCCTCGCCACCACCGTGCGGGTGGTCGATCGGGTTCATGGCGACACCACGGACGGAGGGGCGCTTGCCCTTCCAGCGCATGCGCCCGGCCTTGCCCCAGTTGATGTTCGACTGCTCGGCGTTGCCCACCTCGCCGACCGTGGCGCGGCAGCGCAGGTCGACGTTGCGGATCTCACCGGACGGCATGCGCAGCTGGGCGAACCCACCGTCCTTGGCGACGAGCTGCACGGACGTACCGGCCGAGCGTGCGATCTTCGCACCGCCACCGGGCCGAAGCTCGATCGCGTGGATGACCGTACCGGTCGGGATGTTGCGCAGCGGCAGGTTGTTGCCGGGCTTGATGTCGGCGCCGGGGCCGTTCTCGATGCGGTCGCCCTGCGACAGCTTGTTCGGCGCGATGATGTAGCGCTTCTCGCCGTCCGCGTAGTGCAGGAGCGCGATGCGGGCCGTGCGGTTGGGGTCGTACTCGATGTGAGCGACCTTGGCCGGCACGCCGTCCTTGTCATGACGACGGAAGTCGATGACGCGGTACGCACGCTTGTGACCGCCACCCTTGTGGCGCGTGGTGATACGACCCGTGGAGTTGCGGCCACCCGTCTTGTGGAGCGGACGGACGAGCGACTTCTCCGGCGTGGATCGTGTGATCTCGACGAAGTCGGCCACGCTCGAGCCACGACGGCCCGGCGTTGTCGGCTTGTACTTACGGATTCCCATGAGTTCTCAGTCCTTATCAGCCGACCGGACCACCGAAGATGTCGATCGTTCCCTCGCGGAGGGTGACGATCGCACGCTTCGTGTCCTTGCGGCGGCCGGTGCCGAAACGGGTCCGACGGGACTTGCCCTGCCGGTTCGCGGTGTTGACCGAGTCGACCTTGACGCCGAAGACCTGCTCGACGGCAATCTTGATCTCGGTCTTGTTCGCCCGCGGGTCGACGAGGAAGGTGTACTTCCCCTCGTCGAGCAGGCCGTAGCTCTTCTCGGAGACGACCGGCGCGAGCAGGATGTCGCGCGGGTTCTTGCCGATGTCGGTCACTTGGTCTCCTCCTCGGACTCGGAGGACGTGGCCACCGCGGAGGCACCCTTGACGGGGCCCGCCAGGAACGCGTCGAGCGCGCCCTGCGTGAACACGACGTCGTCCGAGATCAGGACGTCGTAGGTGTTGAGCTGGTCAGCGACCAGCAGGTGCACCCGCGCGACGTTCCGCAGCGACTTCCACGTGATCTCGTCCTGACGCTCGACGACGACCAGGACGTTCTTGCGTCCCGAGAGGTTGTCGAGCACGGCGAGCGCGGACTTGGTCGAGGGTGCGGTGCCCGGGGCGAAGCCCGTGACAACGTGCACACGGCCGGCACGAGCGCGGTCCGAGAGAGCACCGCGGAGCGCCGCGGCCTTCATCTTCTTGGGGGTGCGCTGCGTGTAGTCACGCGGGGTGGGGCCGTGGACGACGCCACCACCGGCGAACTGCGGAGCACGCGTCGAACCCTGACGGGCGCGGCCGGTGCCCTTCTGCTTGTACGGCTTGCGGCCACCACCACGGACCTCGCCACGGCTCTTCGTGTCGTGGGTGCCCTGGCGAGCCGCCGCGCGCTGCGCGACGACGACCTGGTGGATGAGCGGGATGTTGGTCTGAACGTCGAAGACCTCGGCGGGCAGATCGGTGGAACCGGTCTTGTTGCCCTCGAAGTCGACGACGTCGACGGTCAGCGTGTCAGACATGGTCACGCCCCCTTCACAGCGGAACGCACGACCACGACGCCACCCTTGGGGCCGGGAACGGCACCCTTGACGAGCAGGAAGCCCCGCTCGGCGTCGACCGCGTGCACGGTCAGGTTCTGGGTGGTCTGGCGGTCCACGCCCATGCGACCGGCCATCTTGATGCCCTTGAACACGCGCGACGGCGTGGAGGCGCCACCGATGGAACCGGGCTTGCGGTGGTTGCGGTGCGCACCGTGCGAGGCGCCGACGCCGTGGAAGCCGTGACGCTTCATGACACCGGCGGTGCCCTTGCCCTTGGTGGTGCCGATGACGTCCACGAGCGAACCGGCCTCGAAGAGGTCGGCCGTGAGCTCCTGGCCGAGCGTGAACTCGGAGGCGTTCGGCGTGCGGATCTCGGCCACGTGCCGGCGCGGCGTGACGCCGGCCTTCTCGAAGTGGCCCTTCAGCGGCTTGGTGACCTTGCGCGGGTCGATCTGGCCGTGGGCCAGCTGGACCGCGGCGTAGCCGTCAGCGTCAGCGGAGCGCACCTGGGTCACGACGTTCGTCCCGACAGCGACGACGGTGACCGGGACGAGACGACCGTTGTCGTCCCACACCTGGGTCATGCCGAGCTTCGTGCCGATGAGGGCCGTGACTGCGCGCTCGTTCTGCTGGGTAACCATAGAAATCAGTTCCTTCCCAGCGTCAGAGCTTGATCTCGATGTTCACGTCCGCAGGCAGGTCGAGACGCATGAGCGAGTCGACGGCCTTCGGCGTGGGATCGATGATGTCGATGAGCCGCTTGTGAGTACGCATCTCGAAGTGCTCGCGGCTGTCCTTGTACTTGTGAGGCGACCGGATGACGCAGAAAACGTTCTTCTCCGTCGGCAACGGCACCGGACCCACGACCGACGCACCAGCGCGAGTCACCGTGTCGACGATCTTGCGCGCCGAGCTGTCGATGACTTCGTGGTCGTAGGACTTGAGCCTGATGCGGATCTTCTGTCCCGCCATGGCGCGTCTACTTCTCTCTGTTGAAACCGGCTCCGTCCGACCCCCGCACTCGGGCGTGTCGCTTCGCGCGACACACCGTTGCGCTGCGTACCGTTTCCGGCACGAGATCGGTGGTTGTTGTCGGGCGTCAACCACCGGGTAATCCCGGGGTCCAGACGCCGTCCACGTGTGCGAGCCCCGTCGTGTGCAGCGCGCGCGAACACGCCGCCCTCAACTAGGCAACCTGAACAGTGTGCCAGACCAGGCGCCGGAACTCCAATCGCCTGCGTCACACTCGGTCGTGCGACGGGGTCAGGCCTGCACGCGCGCCTTCGAGCGCCACCCTCCGACGAGGACCGACACCCCTCGGGCCTCCCAGGTCGCGGCGAACGCGCTCAGCGCGTCTGCCACTCGACGCGCGACACCCGTACCGTCCAGGTTCACCGTCAGCCGGCCGGTCAGGTCCGCGTCGAGCCGGAGCGTGGTCACGCCCGTACCCGCGTCCCAGCTGCTGCGTACGTGAACGCGCTCGACGTCCACCGCACCGAGGGTCATAGAGAACGGGCCAGGCAGCGGGACGTCGACGTTCAGCTCCGTCCGCACGTCGTACCGCCAGCCGCCTCGCGCCGCACCGGACGTCGGGGCCGACGTGAACCCCCAACCGTCGCGGTGAGCCTCCACGAACAGACCCGTCTCGGTCATGGCTGCTGCCAGGATCCCGAGTGCGTCGGCTGGCCCTGCAGCGACACGGACGAGGCAGAACGGTTCGGAGCACAGCATCGGCCATGGGCTCGGACCACGCGGGTCGGGCGCGTCGGCGGGGTCGCCAGCGGCCAGGAACGGCACCACATGGCCCTCGTGGACGGCGCGCGCGACTACCCCGGCGGCCGACGCCGCGACGCGCACACCGCGAGCCCCATCGGCAACGGCTGCTGACACGGCGTCTCGAACTCGGTCCATGGCACCCATGGGAGGACCGTACAGACACCCGGGCCACGCGGCGGTCCTCCGCCCGACACGTCCGAAAGGTGCACCCAGAACCACCCGATCGGCGCGGGGTACGACGAAGGCCCGGGAGCCGAAGCTCCCGGGCCTGCGTCAGATCAGCTGCCCCGAGGGGCGAGCATCACTTGATGATCTTGATGACCTTGCCCGAGCCGACGGTGCGGCCACCCTCGCGGATGGCGAAGCCGAGGCCCTCCTCCATCGCGATGGGCTGGATGAGGTTCACGTGGATCTCGGTGTTGTCGCCGGGCATGACCATCTCGGTGCCCTCGGGCAGCGTGATGACGCCGGTGACGTCGGTGGTGCGGAAGTAGAACTGCGGGCGGTAGTTCCCGTAGAACGGGTTGTGACGGCCACCCTCGTCCTTGGCCAGGATGTAGACCTGGCCCTCGAACTCGGTGTGCGGCGTGATCGAGCCGGGCTTGACGACGACCTGGCCGCGCTCGACCTCCTCGCGCTTCGTGCCACGAAGGAGCAGACCGACGTTCTCGCCGGCCTCGGCGTAGTCGAGCAGCTTGCGGAACATCTCGACGCCGGTGACCGTGGTCTTGATCGCCTTCTCCTTGATGCCGACGATCTCCACCTCCTCGTTCACCTTGAGCTTGCCGCGCTCCACGCGACCGGTGACGACGGTGCCACGACCGGTGATCGTGAAGACGTCCTCGATCGGCATGAGGAAGGGCTTGTCGATGTCGCGCACCGGGTCCGGCACGTTCTCGTCGACAGCCTCGAGCAGGTCCTCGACGGACTTGACCCAGACCGGGTCGCCCTCGAGCGCCTTCAGGCCGGAGACGCGCACGACGGGGACGTCGTCGCCGTCGAAGCCCTGGGCCGAGAGGAGCTCGCGGACCTCGACCTCGACGAGCTCCAGGATCTCCTCGTCGTCGACCATGTCGGTCTTGTTCAGCGCGACGAGCAGGTACGGCACGCCGACCTGACGGGCGAGCAGGACGTGCTCACGCGTCTGGGCCATCGGGCCGTCGGTGGCGGCGACCACGAGGATGGCGCCGTCCATCTGCGCCGCACCCGTGATCATGTTCTTGATGTAGTCCGCGTGACCGGGAGCGTCGACGTGAGCGTAGTGACGCTTCTCCGTCTGGTACTCCACGTGCGCGATGTTGATGGTGATACCGCGCTGCTTCTCCTCAGGGGCCTTGTCGATCTCGTCGAAAGGCGTGAAGGGGTTCAGGTCGGGGTACTTGTCGTGCAGCACCTTCGAGATGGCCGCCGTCAGCGTCGTCTTGCCGTGGTCGACGTGACCGATGGTGCCGATGTTGACGTGCGGCTTCGTCCGCTCGAACTTCGCCTTGCCCACTGGGTGTCCTCCTCAGGACTTGGTAGAGATTGGCCGACGTTGTGCGGCTACCGGACGGTAGCCGCTTGACGCGGCGTCCTACGGGTCGGTTTGTGTGATGGAACTACAGATGTCGACCTGTGGGACTACTCGCCCCGGGTCTTCTTGATGATTTCCTCGGCAACGTTCCGAGGAACCTCGGCGTAGCTGTCGAACTGCATCGAGTACACAGCACGACCCTGGGTCTTGGACCGCAGGTCGCCGACGTACCCGAACATCTCCGAAAGGGGGACCTGTGCACGGACGACCTTCACGCCCGTCGCGTCCTCCATGGACTGGATCATGCCGCGGCGGGAGTTGATGTCGCCGATGACGTCACCCATGTACTCCTCAGGAGTACGGACCTCGACGGCCATGACCGGCTCGAGGAGAACCGGGTCGGCCTTGCGGACCGCTTCCTTGAGGATCATCGAGCCCGCGATCTTGAACGCCATCTCCGAGGAGTCGACGTCGTGCGCGGCACCGTCGAGCAGGATCGCCTTGACGCCCACGAGCGGGAAGCCCGCGAGGACGCCGAGCTGCATCGCGCTCTGGATCCCGGCGTCGACCGACGGGATGTACTCGCGCGGGATGCGGCCACCGGTGACCTTGTTCGAGAACTCGTAGATCTCGCCGTCGGCGGTGTCCAGCGGCTCGAACGTCATCTGGACCTTCGCGTACTGGCCCGACCCACCGGTCTGCTTCTTGTGCGTGTAGTCGATCTTCTCGACCGAGCGACGGATCGTCTCGCGGTAGGCCACCTGCGGCTTGCCGACGTTGGCCTCGACCTTGAACTCGCGACGCATGCGGTCCACGAGGATGTCGAGGTGGAGCTCGCCCATGCCGCCGATGACGGTCTGGCCGGTCTCCTCGTCGTGCTTGACGCGGAAGGTCGGGTCCTCCTCGGCGAGCTTCTGGATGGCGACCGAGAGCTTCTCCTGGTCACCCTTCGTCTTCGGCTCGATGGCCACGTCGATGACGGGCTCCGGGAAGGTCATCGACTCGAGCACCACGGGTGCCGACGGGTCGCTCAGGGTGTCACCGGTGGTGACGTCCTTGAGGCCGATGAACGCGTAGATGTGGCCGGCCGTGGCGTCCTCGACCGGGTTCTCCTTGTTGGAGTGCATCTGGAAGAGCTTCCCGATGCGCTCCTTCTTGTTCTTGGTCGAGTTGAGCACCTGGGCGCCCTGCGAGACCTTGCCGGAGTACACCCGGACGTAGGTCAGCTTGCCGAAGAACGGGTGCGAGGCAACCTTGAACGCGAGGGCCGAGAACGGCTCCGTCGAGTCGGGGTGACGCTCGACGACGAGCTCGGGGTCCTTCATGTCGTGGCCCTCGACGGCCGGGACGTCCAGAGGCGTCGGCAGGTAGTCGATGACGGCGTCGAGCATGGGCTGGACGCCCTTGTTCTTGAACGCCGAGCCGCACAGGACCGGGTAGGCCTGCGACTTGACCGTGAGCTGGCGGATGCCGGCCTTGATCTCGGCCTCGGTCAGCTCCTCGCCACCGAGGAACTTCTCGAGCAGCTCGTCGTCAGTCTCGGCGACGGCCTCGAGGAGCTCGGCGCGGTACTGCTCCGCCTTCTCGACGAGGTCGGCGGGGATGTCCTCGACCTCGTACTTCTCGCCCAGGGCGGTCTCTCCGCGCCAGACCAGAGCACGCATCTTGACCAGGTCCACGACGCCGATGAAGTCGTTCTCGGCGCCGATGGGCAGCTGGATGACCAGCGGCTTGGCCTTGAGGCGGTCCACGATCGTCTTGACGGTGAAGTAGAAGTCGGCGCCGAGCTTGTCCATCTTGTTGACGAAGCAGATGCGCGGGACGTCGTACTTGTCGGCCTGACGCCAGACGGTCTCGGACTGGGGCTCGACGCCCTCCTTGCCGTCGAACACGGCAACGGCACCGTCGAGGACGCGCAGCGAGCGCTCGACCTCGACCGTGAAGTCCACGTGACCGGGCGTGTCGATGATGTTGATCTGGTTGTCGTGCCAGTAGCAGGTCGTCGCGGCGGACGTGATCGTGATGCCGCGCTCCTGCTCCTGCTCCATCCAGTCCATCGTCGACGCACCGTCGTGCGTCTCACCGATCTTGTAGTTGACCCCGGTGTAGAACAGGATCCGCTCGGTGGTCGTCGTCTTGCCAGCATCGATGTGAGCCATGATGCCGATGTTGCGGACCTTCGTGAGGTCCGTCAGCACATCCAGTGCCACGTGAGTTGCCCCTTACAGGTTGGCTTGGGTGGCGCCACCGGCCCGGCCCGAGGATCGGACCGGCGGCGCAGCGCCCGTGGGTGCCGGGATTACCAGCGGTAGTGCGCGAAGGCCTTGTTGGACTCAGCCATCTTGTGCATGTCCTCACGACGCTTCACCGCGGCACCGAGGCCGTTGGACGCGTCCAGGATCTCGTTCATGAGGCGCTCGGTCATCGTCTTCTCGCGA
Source organism: Cellulomonas sp. URHE0023 (assembly GCF_000688475.1). Classification (GTDB taxonomy): domain Bacteria; phylum Actinomycetota; class Actinomycetes; order Actinomycetales; family Cellulomonadaceae; genus Cellulomonas. The sequence continues at coordinate 314,086 of NZ_JIAN01000005.1, forward strand.
CGAGCGCGCGAGTAGTCGGTGAGCCAGCGCAGCGCGAGGGTGGTCTGGCGGACCGGACGCACCTCGACGGGAACCTGGTACGTGGCACCACCGACGCGGCGCGAACGCACCTCGAGCGACGGGCGGACGTTGTCCAGGGCGCGCTTGAGCACGACCACCGGGTCGCCCTGCGTCTTCTCACGGACACCCTCGAGGGCGCCGTAGACGATGTGCTCCGCGACAGACTTCTTGCCGTCGAGCAGGACCTTGTTGATCAGCTGCGTGACGACCGGAGACCCGTAGACGGGGTCGATGACGAGCGGCCGCTTCGGGGCCGGACCCTTGCGAGGCATCAGCCCACCTTCTTCGCGCCGTAGCGGCTGCGCGCCTGCTTACGGTTCTTGACGCCCTGCGTGTCGAGGGCACCACGGACGATCTTGTAACGGACACCCGGGAGGTCCTTCACACGGCCACCGCGGACGAGCACGATCGAGTGCTCCTGCAGGTTGTGGCCGACACCGGGGATGTACGCCGTGACCTCGACCTGGCTGGAGAGACGAACGCGCGCGACCTTGCGGAGGGCGGAGTTCGGCTTCTTCGGGGTCGTGGTGTAGACGCGGGTGCACACACCGCGTCGCTGGGGGGAGCCCTTGAGGGCAGGCGTCTTCGACTTGTTCGTCTTCGCCTGCCGGCCCTTGCGGACCAGCTGCTGGATCGTAGGCACTACGTCTCCGTCTGTTGGATGATCTCTGGTCGACCGGACCCGTCACCCAGGACGGCCGGCATGGTCGGGGATCGTCGCCCGTCGCGCGACTACCTCAGGTCTCGAGTCCCGCACCGACCCCCGCGCTCGGGCGTGTCGCCCCGGCCCTCCTCGCCGCGTCCCGCAAGAACGGTCCTTGGCGAGGTGACGACGTGGTGGAGCGAGACCACCCGATGCTCCCGGCTCTGGACCCGCTCGCAAGAGGGATCCTTCGGGTGCATACGCGAGAGCCCGACGGCGCGGGCACGGTGTCCTACGTTACCCGGCGGCGCTTGCAGCGTCAAAGCGAGCCTCGTCACGTCGGCACGCGGATACGCGGACCGCGAGTGCTCTGTTCCGACCTCTCAGGGCGCCGACGGGACCACCCAGGCGTAGCTCTGGGAGCTGCCCGGAGGACCGTCACTGTCGTCCACGCGCACCGAGACGAGCGTGAAGTCCCGGCCTGCGACGGTCACGGTCTCCCCCACCTTCGCGCCGGAGGAGTCGGCCACCTCGCCCGCCCGGCTCGCCGACAACGACGCGTGGTCGTCGTCGATGTTGCTCGCGATGACCGTGAGGTCGTCGAGGGGTGTCGGGATGTTCTCCCGCAGCCAGATGCCACCGTCGGGTGACGACGCCGGGGGATCGGGCTCGTCGGCGCCGCAACCGGCCACCGCAAGGCTCGTCACGAGGACCACGCCCGCAGCCGAGACCCAACGCACCCACCGCGCCATCGGTGCCCCCCTGTTCTCTCGACCTGCCCGGAAGGATATGCGCACGTCAGCCCACCGCATTCGTGTCGACCGCGCGGAACGCGTCCACGTAGTCGTCGTAGCTCATCGTGATCGGTGGGTAGCCGGCGATGCCCCACGGGTTCACCACCGTCACCGTGCCGTGCTTCACGTCCGCGGACTGCACGTAGTAGGCATGGTGCGAGTGCAGCTGCTCCACGCCCTCGACCTTCTCCGGGCCGACAGGGGCGTCGTCCCGGGACGCGTTCCCGTACTTCGTCGGGTCTGCGGCCGGCGCGAGAGCCCCGCCACCGTCCGACGGACCGGCGGGCGCACCGGCACCGTCGCCGTCGTAGACGGTCGGCGTCCCGGTGCCACCGCAGTCACCAGCCCGGGTACCCAGCGAACGGACCGCGCAGCCGATCCTGTCGGCGAGGCTCTGTCCGACGCCCGACAGCCGGCTCGCCACGATGAGCGCACCGACGACGACCACCGCGGCGATAGCCACGCCGACGACTCGACGGAGGCCGCACCCCGCTGGCTGCCCCGAGGCCGCACGTTGCACGTCATGCGGTGATCGTCCCGGGCCGGGCAGGACCACCGACGTGGCCCCAGGACCCAATCTGGACCCAGGCGGGGCCCAGGCGGGCCTAGTGGGCTCAGCGGGCCCGGGACTCAAGCCCGGGCGCCGGAGCGCCACTACGCGTCGACCACGCTCGGTGGCCGGAGGCGTCGTCCACCGGACCCGGGCCCTCGGTCGATCGGCGTCGCCCGAGAACGCCCGAGGGGGCCCACCGAATCGGTGAGCCCCCTCGGGGGTGGTGCAGATCGATCAGCGGTAGTCGCCGAAGTCGATGTCCTCGAGCGGGATCGCCTCGCCGGAGCCGAGGCCCAGGGCGGGGAAGTCGATCTCGTCGTAGCCGAAGGTCGGGTACAGCTCGGCCTTCGCCTCCTCGGTGGGCTCGACCGCGATGTTGCCGTAGCGGGGCAGACCCGTTCCGGCCGGGATGAGCTTGCCGAGGATGACGTTCTCCTTGAGACCCAGCAGCGGGTCCGAACGACCCGACATCGCAGCCTCGGTGAGCACGCGGGTGGTCTCCTGGAAGGAGGCCGCCGACAGCCACGAGTCGGTCGCGAGCGACGCCTTCGTGATGCCCATGAGCTCGGGACGACCGGAGGCCGGCTGGCCGCCCTCGGACACCGCAGCGCGGTTCGCGTCCTCGAAGCGCCCACGCTCGGCGAGCTCGCCGGGCAGCAGGTCGGTCGTGCCCGAGTCGAGGACCGTCACGCGACGCAGCATCTGCCGCACGATGACCTCGATGTGCTTGTCGTGGATGTCCACACCCTGGGAGGAGTAGACGACCTGGACCTCGTCGACAAGGTGCTTCTGCGTGGCACGCGGGCCGAGGATGCGCAGGACCTTCTTCGGGTCGACCGCACCCTGGACCAGTTGGGTACCGACGGAGACGTGGTCGCCGTCCGAGATCAGCAGGCGCGTGCGCTTGGTGATCGGGTAGGCGATCTCCTCGGAGCCGTCGTCCGGCGTGAGCACGAGGCGACGCGAACGGTCCCCGTCCTCGACCGCGATACGACCGGAGAACTCCGCGATGGGCGCCTCACCCTTGGGGGTGCGGGCCTCGAAGAGCTCCTGGACGCGGGGCAGACCCTGCGTGATGTCGTCGGCCGAGGCCACGCCACCGGTGTGGAACGTACGCATGGTCAGCTGCGTGCCGGGCTCACCGATCGACTGGGCCGCGATGATGCCGACGGCCTCACCGATGTCGACGAGCTTGCCGGTGGCCAGCGAACGGCCGTAGCAGCGCGCGCAGGTGCCGACGCGGGACTCACACGTGAGGACCGAGCGGATCTTGAGCGTGTCCACGCCGGCCTCGAGGAGGCTGTCGAGCAGGACGTCGCCGACGTCGTCACCGGCGTGACCGATGACCTCGCCGCCGACCTCGATGTCGCTCGCCAGGGTGCGCGAGTAGACGCTCGTCTCCACCTTGTCGTGACGACGCAGCGGGCTGCCCGGGCCGGCCGACGGGACACCGATCGGCATGGTCAGACCACGCTCGGTGCCGCAGTCGTCCTCACGGACGATGACGTCCTGCGAGACGTCCACCAGACGACGGGTCAGGTAGCCCGAGTCGGCGGTCCGCAGAGCGGTGTCCGCCAGACCCTTGCGGGCACCGTGCGTCGCGATGAAGTACTCGAGGACCGACAGCCCCTCGCGGTAGTTCGACTTGATCGGGCGAGGGATGATCTCGCCCTTCGGGTTGGCGACGAGGCCACGCATACCGGCGATCTGGCGAACCTGCATCCAGTTACCACGGGCTCCCGAACCGACCATCTTGTAGACGGTGTTGTGCTTCGGGAAGTTCTCCTGCATCGCCTTGGCGACCTTGTCCGTGGCCTGCGTCCAGATCTCGATGAGCTCCTGACGACGCTCGTCGTCGGTGATGAGGCCCTTCTCGTACTGGCCCTGCACCTTCGCCGCGCGGCCCTCGTGCTCCTCGAGGATCGCTGCCTTGGCCGACGGGGTCGCGACGTCCGAGATGGAGATCGTGACGCCCGAGCGGGTGGCCCAGCGGAAGCCGGCCTCCTTGAGCGCGTCCAGCGACGCAGCGACCTCGACCTTGGGGTATCGCTCGGCCAGGTCGTTGACGATGACCGAGAGGCGCTTCTTGTCGACGACGCCGTTCTCGTACGGGTAGTCGATCGGCAGCAGCTCGTTGAACAGCGCACGGCCCAGGGTCGTCTCGAACAGCAGCGGCTCACCCTCGGTCCAGCCCTCGGGCGCCTGCTCCTCGGTGAGGACCAGGTCGTCGAAGCGGATCTTGATCACGGCGTTCAGGTCCAGGGAACCCTGGTCGAACGCCATGACGGCCTCGGAGACGGTGCTGAACGAGCGGCCCGCACCGAGCGGCTCGTCCTTGTCGTTGGTCAGGTGGTACAGACCGATGATCATGTCCTGCGAGGGCATGGTCACCGGACGACCGTCCGACGGCTTGAGGATGTTGTTGCTCGAGAGCATGAGGATGCGGGCCTCAGCCTGCGCCTCGGCGCTCAGGGGCAGGTGGACGGCCATCTGGTCACCGTCGAAGTCCGCGTTGAACGCGGCGCAGACGAGCGGGTGCAGGTGGATCGCCTTGCCCTCGACGAGCTGGGGCTCGAACGCCTGGATGCCCAGACGGTGCAGCGTGGGTGCACGGTTGAGCAGCACCGGGTGCTCCGTGATGACCTCTTCGAGGACATCCCAGACCACGGGGCGCGCGCGCTCGACCATGCGCTTGGCCGACTTGATGTTCTGCGCGTGGTTGAGGTCCACCAGGCGCTTCATGACGAACGGCTTGAACAGCTCGAGCGCCATCTGCTTGGGCAGACCGCACTGGTGCAGCTTGAGCTGCGGGCCGACGACGATGACCGAACGGCCCGAGTAGTCGACGCGCTTGCCGAGCAGGTTCTGGCGGAACCGACCCTGCTTGCCCTTGAGCATGTCCGAGATCGACTTGAGCGGGCGGTTGCCCGGACCGGTCACCGGACGTCCACGGCGGCCGTTGTCGAACAACGAGTCGACGGCCTCCTGGAGCATCCGCTTCTCGTTGTTGACGATGATCTCGGGCGCCCCGAGGTCGAGCAGCCGCTTGAGGCGGTTGTTCCGGTTGATCACGCGGCGGTACAGGTCGTTCAGGTCCGACGTGGCGAAGCGGCCACCATCGAGCTGGACCATCGGACGCAGGTCCGGCGGGATGACCGGGACGGCGTCGAGCACCATGCCGGTGGGCGAGTTGGTCGTCGTGAGGAACGCGTTGACGACCTTCAGACGCTTGAGGGCACGCGTCTTGCGCTGGCCCTTGCCCGTCTTGATGATCTCGCGCAGCGACTCGGACTCCGCGTCCAGGTCGAAGGCCTCGAGGCGCTTCTGGATCGCCGCGGCGCCCATCGAGCCCTCGAAGTAGTTGCCGAAGCGGTCCTGGAGCTGGCGGTACAGCATCTCGTCACCCTCGAGGTCAGCGACCTTGAGGTTCTTGAAGCGGTCCCACACGGTGTCCAGGCGCTCGAGCTCGAGGTCGGCACGCTTGCGCAGCTGAGCCATCTCGCGCTCGGCCGAGTCGCGCACCTTGCGGCGTGCGTCGGCCTTGGCACCCTCGGCCTCGAGCTCGGCCAGGTCGGCCTCGAGCTTGGTGGCGCGGGTGTTGATGTCGTTGTCGCGACGGTCCGAGATCTCCTTCTTCTCCAGGTCGATCCCGTTCTGGAGGTTGGGGAGGTCCTCGTGACGACCGTCGACGTCGACCCAGGTGATCATGTACGCCGCGAAGTAGATGACCTTCTCGAGGTCCTTCGGGGCGAGGTCGAGCAGGTAGCCGAGACGCGACGGCACACCCTTGAAGAACCAGATGTGCGTGACGGGCGCGGCGAGCTCGATGTGGCCCATGCGCTCACGACGGACCTTCGAGCGGGTCACCTCGACGCCGCAGCGCTCACAGATGATGCCCTTGAAGCGCACGCGCTTGTACTTGCCGCAGTAGCACTCCCAGTCCCGGGTGGGACCGAAGATCTTCTCGCAGAACAGGCCATCCTTCTCCGGCTTCAGGGTCCGGTAGTTGATGGTCTCGGGCTTCTTGACCTCGCCGTGCGACCAGGCACGGATGTCGTCGGCAGTAGCGAGGCCGATACGCAGCTCGTCGAAGACGTTGACGTCGAGCAAGGGGGGTCCTACTTCCTTCGCTTGCCGGCTGTGTCAGCCAGCTGAACGGAAATGTTGCTAAGGGTGCGGGCGCCCGCCGCCCACCCGTGAGGAAGGGCGGCGGGGCTCGACGTCAGATCTCTTCGATGCTGCTGGCGTTCGGGCGTCGCGACAGGTCGATGCCGAGCTCCTCCGCTGCGCGGTAGACCTCGTCGTCGTTCTCCTTCATGTCGATGGAGACGCCGTCCGAGGAGAGCACCTCCACGTTCAGGCAGAGCGACTGCATCTCCTTGAGGAGGACCTTGAAGGACTCCGGGATGCCCGAGTCGGGGATGTTCTCCCCCTTGACGATCGCCTCGTACACCTTGACGCGTCCGGGGACGTCGTCCGACTTGATGGTGAGGAGCTCCTGCAGCGTGTAGGCAGCGCCGTACGCCTCCAGGGCCCACACCTCCATCTCGCCGAACCGCTGGCCACCGAACTGCGCCTTACCACCCAGCGGCTGCTGCGTGATCATCGAGTACGGGCCGGTCGAGCGAGCGTGGATCTTGTCGTCCACAAGGTGGTGCAGCTTGAGGATGTACATGTAGCCGACGGCCACCGGCTCCGGGAACGGCTCGCCGGAGCGGCCGTCGAAGAGGTGGGCCTTGCCGTCGCCGCCGACGGTGCGGACACCGTCGCGGTTGGGCAGCGTCGAGGACAGCAGACCGGTCAGGGTCGTCTCGGGCACGCCGTCGAACACGGGGGTCGCGACCGGGTTGCCGGCCGGCGACTTCGCCGCGATCGCGGGGACGCCGTCGCGCCAGGACAGGTCGTCGCCCTCGGCGATCTCGATGTCCCAGCCCTGCTTGGCCACCCAGCCGAGGTGCGTCTCGAGCACCTGGCCGACGTTCATGCGGCCGGGAACACCGAGCGGGTTCAGGACGACGTCGACCGCGGTCCCGTCCGCGAGGAACGGCATGTCCTCGACGGGCAGGATCTTGGAGATGACGCCCTTGTTGCCGTGACGGCCGGCGAGCTTGTCGCCGTCCGTGATCTTGCGGCGCTGCGCGATGTACACGCGGACCAGCTCGTTGACGCCGGCGGGCAGCTCGTCGCCGTCCTCACGGCTGAACGTGCGGACCTCGATGACCGTGCCGGACTCGCCGTGCGGCACCTTGAGCGACGTGTCGCGGACCTCGCGCGCCTTCTCACCGAAGATCGCGCGGAGCAGCCGCTCCTCGGGGGTCAGCTCGGTCTCGCCCTTGGGCGTGACCTTGCCGACGAGGATGTCGCCGGCGCCGACCTCGGCACCGATGCGGATGATCCCGCGCTCGTCGAGGTCCGCGAGGACCTCCTCGGAGACGTTGGGGATGTCCCGCGTGATCTCCTCCGGGCCGAGCTTGGTGTCGCGTGCGTCGACCTCGTGCTCCTCGATGTGGATCGAGGAGAGCACGTCGTCCTGCACGAGACGCTGCGACAGGATGATCGCGTCCTCGTAGTTGTGACCCTCCCAGGACATGAACGCCACCAGCAGGTTACGGCCGAGCGCGAGCTCGCCCTCGTCCGTGGCGGGGCCGTCCGCGAGCACCGAGTTGACCTCGACGCGCGCGCCGGTGTCCACCAGCACGCGCTGGTTGTAGCTGGTGCCCTGGTTGGAGCGACGGAACTTGGCGACGCGGTGCGTCGACGTGGTGCCGTCGTCGTTGGCCACGACGATCAGGTCGGCCGACACCTCGGTGACGACACCCGGCTTCGTCGCGACGATGACGTCGCCCGCGTCGATCGCCGCACGCCGCTCCATGCCGGTACCCACGAGCGGGGCCTCGGAACGGACCAGCGGAACGGCCTGGCGCTGCATGTTGGCACCCATGAGGGCACGGTTGGCGTCGTCGTGCTCGAGGAACGGGATCAGGGCCGTGGCCACCGACACCATCTGGCGCGGGGAGACGTCCATGTAGTCGACGGCCTCGCCGGCGACGTACTCGATCTCGCCGCCCTTGACGCGGACCAGGACGCGGTCCTCCTCGAAGGCACCGTTCGCCTTGAGCGGGGCGTTGGCCTGCGCGATGACGTGGCGGTCCTCGTCGTCGGCGGTCAGGTAGTGGACCTCGTCGGAGACCTTGCCCTTGATGACCTTGCGGTACGGGGTCTCGACGAAGCCGAACGGGTTGATCCGCCCGTACGTCGCGAGCGAGCCGATGAGGCCGATGTTCGGGCCCTCAGGGGTCTCGATCGGGCACATGCGGCCGTAGTGCGACGGGTGGACGTCACGGACCTCCATGCCGGCACGGTCACGGGACAGACCACCCGGGCCCAGCGCGGACAGGCGACGCTTGTGCGTCAGACCCGCGAGGGGGTTGTTCTGGTCCATGAACTGCGACAGCTGCGAGGTGCCGAAGAACTCCTTGATCGACGCCACCACGGGGCGGATGTTGATCAGGGTCTGCGGCGTGATCGCCTCGACGTCCTGCGTCGTCATGCGCTCGCGCACGACGCGCTCCATCCGGGACAGGCCCGTGCGGACCTGGTTCTGGATGAGCTCGCCGACCGCACGGATGCGACGGTTGCCGAAGTGGTCGATGTCGTCGGTCTCGACGCGCAGCTCGATCGCCTCGCCGCCGCGGCGGCCGGGCAGCGTGGGCAGGTCGATGTGCAGCGACGCGAGGTACTTGATCGTCGCGACGATGTCGTCACGCGAGAGCACCGAGTCGGCCAGCGGGACATCCTCCCCGAGCTTCTTGTTCAGCTTGTAGCGGCCGACCTTGGCAAGGTCGTAGCGCTTCGGGTTGAAGTAGAAGTTCTCGATGAGCGCGCGACCGGCCTCGACCGTGGGCGGCTCGCCCGGGCGGATCTTGCGGTAGAGGTCGAGCAGGGCCTCGTCCTGCGTCTGGACGTGGTCCTTGTCGAGCGTGTCGATGACCGCCGGGTAGGCGGCGAACTCCTCGCGGATCTCCGCGTCCGACATGCCGAGGGCCTTGAGCAGCACGGTGGCGTTCTGCTTGCGCTTGCGGTCGACGCGCACGCCGACGTTGTCGCGCTTGTCGATCTCGAACTCGAGCCAGGCGCCACGGCTCGGGATGACCTTGGCCGTGAGGACGTCCTTGTCGGACGTCTTGTCGGCCGTGCGCTCGAAGTACACGCCGGGCGAACGGACGAGCTGCGAGACGACCACGCGCTCGGTGCCGTTGATGATGAAGGTGCCGCGCTCGGTCATGAGCGGGAAGTCGCCCATGAAGACCGTCTGGCTCTTGATCTCACCGGTCGTGTAGTTGACGAACTCCGCCGTGACGAACAGCGGGGCGGCGAAGGTGAAGTCCTTCTCCTTGCACTCCTCGGCCGTGTACTTGGGCGGCTCGAAGCGGTGCTCGCGGAAGGACAGCGACATGGAGCCGCCGAAGTCCTCGATCGGGGAGATCTCCTCGAAGATCTCCTCGAGACCTGCGGTCTCGGGAACGTCCTGCCGGCCGTTCTCGAGGGCCTTGGCCACGCGGGCCTGCCACTTCTCGTTGCCGAGGAGCCAGTCGAAGCTCTCGGTCTGCAGACCCAGGAGGTCCGGGACCTCGAGGGGCTCGTGGATCTTGGCGAAAGAGATACGACGAGATGCGGTGCGGTTCGCGATGGCGTCGGCGGTCGGAGCAGAAGGGGTGCGCGAGGCAGCCAAAAGAGGGGTCCTTCCCAGCGGATCGAGTGCACGCTGCGCTGGTCCTGACTAGGCACGATCCCCCGGCCGGCGAGCCTGCCACGTCGTGTACGAACGACGAGGGTGGGCTCGGGTTATACGGGATCGCGGGCACAGGCCAGCGCAAAGCGCTAGCATACTCATCCGCACGGGTAAAGTCCACCCGCAATCGACCCCTCCTGGCGCTGGCCACTTTCGTGGCCGACAGCCGCGAGGCGTCCGGTCCGTGTCAGCCGCTCTGCTGCACGTGGCGACGACGTTGGCGCCGCGCACATGGTGGCACACCTCACGGTCAGGACGAAAGTCGGTCTGTGGAGAAGCCTCCCCTCAGGCTCCGCAGGGCAGCAACGAGGCCCGCACCCCACAGGGGTACGGGCCTCGTCGGATCTCCGGATGAACCGGAGGTCAGATCACTTGAGCGTGACGGTGGCGCCAGCAGCCTCGAGGGTCTCCTTGGCCTTCTCGGCGGCGTCCTTGGCGACACCCTCCAGGACGGCCTTGGGGGCGGCGTCAACGAGGTCCTTGGCCTCCTTCAGACCGAGGGACGTCAGGACGCGCACCTCCTTGATGACCTGGATCTTCTTGTCACCGGCGGCCTCGAGAACGACGTCGAACGAGTCCTTCTCCTCCTCGACGGCGGCCTCAGCGGCGCCACCGGCGCCGGCCGGCGCGGCAACGGCGACGGGGGCAGCAGCGGTGACCTCGAAGACCTCCTCGAAGGCCTTCACGAACTCGGAGAGCTCGATGAGGGAGAGCTCCTTGAACGCGTCGATGAGCTCGGTGGTGGTGAGCTTCGCCATGATGGCGGTTCCTTCCGTTCGATGCCTGGCGGCCTCTGCGGCCTACCTGGGCGGGGGGGTGTGAAGAGCCTGTGCCGGGATGGCTCAGGCAGCGACCTCGGCCGACTCGTCCAGCTTGAGCCGGAGCGCGTCGACGGTGCGTGCAGCCTGAGCGGCGGGAGCGGTGAACATGTAGGCCGCCTGGTAGAGCTTGGCCTTGAACACGCCTGCCGCCTTGCCCAGCAGAACCTCACGGGACTCGAGGTCCGCGAGCTTGGTGACGTCCGCAGCGGTCAGGGCGCGTCCGTCGAGGACACCGCCCTTGATGACCAGTGCGGGGTTCGCCTTGGCGAAGTCACGCAGACCCTTGGCCGCCTCGACCGGGTCACCGGAGACGAAGGCGATCGCCGACGGGCCGGCAAGCGCGTCGTCGAGGCCCTCGAGGCCGGCATCCTTGGCCGCGATCGCGGTCAGCGTGTTCTTCACCACGGAGTACGTTGCGTTGCCGCTGAGCGCCTTGCGCAGCTTCTTGAGCTGAGCAACGGTGAGCCCGCGGTACTCGGTCAGCACGGCCGCGTTGGACTCGCGGAACAGGTCCGTGAGCTCTGCGACAGCGGCTGCCTTGTCCGGCCTCGCCATGGCAATCCTTCCGATGGTGGTGCCACCGGTCGTCACGCCCCACAAACGAAAGAGCCCCGCGCAGGCGCGGGGCTCGGCGTCAGGCTCGGCTTGCGCACGAGACCCTTCGAGAACTCTCACCTGCGCTGGCCTCCGCATGCTGCGGGACTTCGGGCGATCGACGTTCGCTCACTGCGTGGGCGCACGACGGTCGACGACCGGCGGTCTTTGGATGCCCCCAGCGTACGTCACGCGTGCGTGACGGCCAAATCGGTCCGGCTCCGGACCCGGAGCACCAGCTGTCCGCGGCCGCTCAGGCTGCCCCGTGCGCGCTGAACGTGCACCAGTTGACGAACCCCTCGGGGCTGTCGCGGTCGATGCGTCCGCGGGCCGCGTGCAGCGCGTGAGCGAACGTCTGGCCCGCTCGCAGGCCGCGGTGCAGCTCGAGCATGAGGTCGACCGCGGCCACGTCGGGCACGGCGGCGATGCTCGCGACGACCCCCGCGGTGCCCTGCGCGAGCATCGCGGACACGAACCCGAGCACCTCGTCGCCGAGGTAGGCGACGTCGGCACCCGAGTGGCAGGAGGCCAGGACCAGGCGGTGCGGTGCGACTCCGGCGCGATGCAGCTCCTGGACCGTCACCGGGCCGTCGGCGAGCAGCAGGGAGGAGAACATGGGGTTGTCGGCGCGCGGTGAGCCGTGGCAGGCGAGGTGGGCGAGGTCCGCGCTCCCGAGCGCGGCCACGACCGCTGCCGCCGTTCCGGAGTCCGGGTCGAGAACCGCCGCCCCCGGGTGGAGGTCCGTGAGGGCGTCGACCTCTTCGCGTGCGCCCTCGAGACCCGGGCCGGCGACGAGCACGGTCCCTCCGTTGCCGCCTCGGACGACCGCTGCCCGGCGGGTGCGGACCCAGACGGTCGCTGAGGGCGCCTGGGTCAGCGGCCCGTCGTGCATGCACGACCACGGCACGGCGTGCAGCAGTCCCACCGGCACCACGACGAGCTCGTCCTCCGCACCCACACCGAGCGGCGCGACGAGCATCGAGCGCAGCCGGGCGATACGCAGGTCCGCGCTCGCACGGGCCGCTCCGGCGGCTTCCGGAGTCCGTGGGTTGGCCAACCGTCGGAGGGCGAACAGCAGGGGACGCAGCTCGTCCTGGACGTCGGCAGCGGCGCCGAGCTCGACCACCCGGGCCCGCCTCGGTTCCACCACGACGGCGACGAGCCTTCCTTGGTGCGTGCCGAGCTCGACGAGCGTGCGCCCCTCGAGCTCGGCACGCAGCGCGGTCAACCCGATCGGGCGCCGGTCGCCCGCACCGTCCACGACGGGCTCGACCGAGCGCGCCCACTCCGCGGTACGAAGCCGGTCGCCGTCCGCGCCCTCGGCCGTCGCGACCGAGCGACCGGTGCTCGAGGCGTCCGTCTCATGCACGTACGGCGGTCGCTGGTCCACGCTGTCTGCCGTGCGCGGGAACCGCGCGGTGAGCGCCGCCGCGCGCGTGCGTTCCATCCAGGCCAGCGTCTCGGCGGGAGAGCCGGTCTCCAGCACGATGCCGAGGCCGATCTCGCCGAGCTCGGCCCCGTGACCGGATGCCAGGGCACGCAGCTCGATCGTGGGCAGGCTCGAGCGGTGCACCGCGAGGTCGCGCAGTCCCGCACGGCACTGGACGAGTGCCGACGCGGAGCGAAGCCTCGCCCTGTCCGCGAGCGCAGCGGCCAGCCGGGCGTGCAGCCGAAGCAGGACCTGACCCTGCCGACCGAGCTCGTGGGCACGTTCGAGGGCCGGTACTGCGTCACGGGGACGGTCGACGTGCAATGCGACCCGCCCGGCGACCAGGTACGCCTCGACGGCGCTGTGCAGGTGCTCGGCACGCTCGAGGTTCGCTGCTGCTCGACGTGCCGCTCGCAGCTCGCTCACCCCCGCCGTTCCGGCGCGCAGACGTGCCTCTACACCGATCACCACCGCCTTGTCCCGCCAACCCGCACGGCGCTGGCGCCGGGCCTCGGCTGTCGCGGCGTCGGCCAGGTCCCGGGCTGCCTCCACGTCGCCCAGGAGCAGCGAGATGCGCGCGAGCCGGAGCTTCGCCTCCGTCGCCATGAGGGCGCTGCCCATCGCGACAAGCTCCTCGACGGCGCGCCCGGCCGCAGACGCAGCCTCGGGCAGCAGCCGCAGATCCACCATGGCGTCGGCGTACTCGTAGTAGTACTCGCCCAGCGGCATGTCTGCGTCCGTCTGCACCTGGGCCGACCGCTCGAAGTCCAGCAGTCCCTGCGACAGGCGTCCGGCCCGGACCGCGATCCAGCCACGCGTCTGCAACACCGCTCCGAGGAATCCCGGCGCGTTGGCCGACATCGCGACCGCGGCGTCCGCCTGCTCGAGGGCCTCGTGGTATGCCCCTCGCTCGGCCAGCACGAGCGCAAGGTTGTTGTGCACGAGCCTGCCGATGAACTCCGAGCTCACCCCACTGGCCAGCAGCGCCCGGTAGCGCGTCTCGGCCTCGGCGGGCATTCCTGCGTGCTGTGCCACGACGGCTCGTGACACGAGGATCCGGTCGAGCAACCTCCTGCGTTCGCCGGTGTCGACGTCCGCCGCACGCCCGATCGCGGCGAGCGCCAAATCGAGGTCGCGCGCCGAGCCATTGACCCGGCCGAGCTCTTGGAGGACCGTCGCACGCGTGACGAGCGCGCCGGCAGCCACCGAGTGCAGGTCATGGCGACGAGCGACGCGCACCGCCTCGTTGAGCAACCGGCGCGCACCGAGGTCGTCCAGTCGCGTCCGGCGAGCCATCGCGAGCACTCGCAGGCTCAGGCACAGGATCTCGGGGTCCTTGCGCCGCCGCGCGGCGACCACCGCGGCCGCGGCCTGCGTCTCGACGGACACGGGATCCTCGTCCGCGGCAGCAAGAAGCGCACGCACATGTATCAGGAGTGCATCTCGGCTCTCTGACAGTGCGAAGGGATCGTCGTGTGGAGTCGTCGTACCGGCGTCGACCCCTTGCGGGCACATCTTCCGAAGTCTAGACGGAACGTGAAGGAGCAGACGTGAGTGTTTTCTCGGACGACCCGCAGACACCGGGCCGACCATTCGGCACGGACTACGCCTCCCAGCAGGGAGCCGGGGACGTCGACCCGCGCGTACAGCTGCAGGTGCGCCGGCAGGTCGATGACCTGTTCCAGCGCCACGTCGACCCCAGTGTGCGGCGGCGGATGAACGGCACGATCCGCGGGCGCTGGTCCACCCGTCGCGGTGTCGAGCTCGACGCGCTGGAGACCAGCAACGGGCAGGAGACCCTCGTGCTGGGCGGCGAGCTGCTGGTGACCGCGAGGTCGTGGGAAGACCCTGCCATCCGGGGCTATCTCGCCCGGCGTCGCCTGGAACGGGTCGAGGTCGGCTGCCCCGACCTGGAGGACCGCCTCGTCCGGCTGGTCACCACGGGCACCGTGCGACCGGGGTACCTCGAGGACGCCGTCGACGAGCTGCGCCGCCGCGGTGCCGCCGCCTCCCTGACCCACGTCACGCCGCTGGCAGGGATCCTGAAGCCGCACGGCACGTCCGTTCCCACCATCGGCACGTTCGAGGAGTACGGCACGCACCCGACCGGCGACGGCAGCGGTGCAAAGGTCGCCGTCGTCGACACCGGCATCGACGGCACCATCCGGGGCGACGGCTGGCTGACCGGGATCGAGCGCCGCTCCGACGTCCCGACGACGCACGCGGACGAGAACAACGTCGACCCGCTCGACAACACGCCCGACGACGGGTTCCTCGACTTCTCGGCAGGGCACGGCACGTTCGTCAGCGGCGTCGTCGCGCAGGTCGCACCCACCGCCGACATCGAGGTCTACCGCGCCCTGAGCACCGCGGGCACGGGCAGCGAGATCGAGGTCGCGTGTGCCCTGATCCGCGCGGTCCGTGACGGCGCGGACGTGGTCAACCTCTCGCTCGGGACCCAGACCCAGTACGACCAGCCGTCGCTGGCCCTCGCCGCGGCGCTCGACGTCGTCCGGGAGATCGAGATCGCACGGAAGCGCGAGGTGCTCGTCGTGGCCGCGGCCGGCAACTTCGGTGACACGACGCCGGTGTGGCCGGCGGCATTCCGGCGCGTCGTCTCGGTCGGGTCGCTGACCGCGGACCTCCGGCCGAGCGTGTTCTCCAGCAGGGGGTGGTGGGTGGACTGCTCCGCGATCGGTGAGGGGATCCTGTCGCCGTTCGTCGCGGGCGTGCAGTCGCCCGACTTCGCGCCGGACCCCGAGACGTTTCCCGAGGATGCCTTCGCCCGGTGGAGCGGCACGTCGTTCGCCGCACCACAGGTGGCCGGCGCGATCGCGCGTCTCATGCACGAGCGTGGGCTCGGTGCCCGGGAGGCCTACGTCCAGCTGCTGGCGTCCGGCAACCCTCTTCCCGACTTCGGCCAGACGTTCACGATCCTGCCGGGGGTGTGAGGTGCTGGGCACGCTGTGGCACACACGACATGATGGCTTCCACGTCGACCGTCGAAGGGATGCGAACGTGGACAACGACGACCCGTACCGCGCGTGGGATGCGCCGGCGCTGGTCACAGGTGCGCTCAACGGCGACCAGGGGGCCTGGACCGAGATCGTGCGCCGTCACGCACCCGCCGTCATCGCGCGGGTGCGACAGTTCCGGCTGACACCGCACCAGGCGGAGGACGTCGCTCAGACCGTCTGGCTCAACCTGCTCGAGAACCTCGAGAAGCTCCGCGACCCGCACGCCCTCCCCGGCTGGATCGCGACCACGGCGCGGCACGAGTGCATCCGCGTCACCAACCTCAACCGCCGTACCGTGCCGGTCGACCCCCAGGGTGGCCGGCTCGACGGCGCGGACGAGTCGAACCTCGACGAGCAGATGCTGCTGGTGGAGCGCGAGAGGGCGCTTCGGGAGGGTCTCGCGGAGCTTCCCCTCCACCAACGGGAGGTCCTTCTCATGCTCTCGGTGGACCCGCCGCTGAGCTACGCCGAGATCGCCGAGAAGCTCGGCGTACCCATCGGCTCGATCGGTCCCACCCGGGGCCGCGGCCTGGCACGGCTACGCGAGACGACCGCGATCAAGAACTATGTGGCTGCCTGGACGGCTCCCGCAGCAGGAGAAGGAGGCCGCGATGTTCTCGCACTCGGATGACCACGCCCGCACGCCGTGGGCCGACGACGACGCTCTCGGGTCTGACCTGGTGACCGCCGTCGCACAGTCCGATCTCTACGACCGGGTCCTGGCGAGCGCCGACCTGGCGTTCCGCGCCCACCGCGGGATGGTCGAGGCCAGGGCAGGGCTGGAGATGGACCTGCTGCTGCTCGAGCTCGTCTACGACTCCGGCGCGGTCGACGTACCCGCCGGCGTCCGTGACCGCTCGGGCGGCTCGTCGCGCACCCTCGTCTTCGAGGGCGACGCCCTGAGCGTCGAGGTCGAGGTCGAGGCCGCCTCGATCGAGGGGCAGCTCATCCCGCCGCGTCCCGGGCACGTCACGCTGCGGACGCCCACCGGCGACGTCGGATCGGTCGACACCGACGACGTCGGCTACTTCCGTTTCGACGTACGCCCCGACGGACCGCTGCGGCTGGAGTGCAGCAACGGAGAGGGCGCCTGCGTCACGCAGTGGCTTCCCTACTGACCGTCGAACGAACGAAGGCCCCGGTCATCCGACCGGGGCCTTCGTCGTACGTGCTGCCAGCGTCAGGCTGCGTCGTCCTCGGAGGTGAGGTTCCGCGTCTTGTTCTGGTCGACCAGGATGCCGGGTCCGTTCGTGGTCGAGAACGTCGCCTTGGCGATGTAGCGACCCTTCGAGGACGACGGCTTCAGGCGCAGGACCTCGTCGAGCGCTGCGGCGTAGTTCTCCACCAGCTGGACGTCGCTGAACGACGTCTTGCCGATGATGAAGTGCAGGTTCGCGTGACGGTCCACGCGGAACTCGATCTTGCCGCCCTTGATGTCGGACACGGCCTTGGCCACGTCCATCGTCACGGTGCCGGTCTTCGGGTTCGGCATGAGACCGCGCGGGCCGAGGACCTTTCCGAGTCGACCGACCTTGCCCATGAGGTCAGGCGTCGCGACGGCGGAGTCGAAGTCGGTCCAGCCGCCTGCGACCTTGTCGATCAGCTCGTCGCCACCGACCTCGTCGGCGCCGGCGGCGCGGGCCTGCTCGGCACGCTCACCCGTCGCGAAGACGATGACACGGGCGGTCTTGCCGGTGCCGTGGGGCAGGTTGACCGTGCCACGGACCATCTGGTCCGCCTTGCGCGGGTCCACGCCGAGGCGGAACGCGACCTCGACGGTCGCGTCGTACTTGGTGGTCGACGTCGCCTGCGCGAGCCGGACAGCCTCGAGGGGGCTGTAGAGGTTGCCCTCCTCGATCTTCTCGGCGGCGTTGCGGTACGCCTTGCTGTGCTTTGCCATCTGCTTGGTTCTCCTTGTGAGCAGTCGTGGTCTGTCGGGCCGCACATGGCCCTGCCACTGGGGGTGGTGCCGGGGTGGTGCTAGCTCAGCCCTGGACCGTGATGCCCATCGACCGGGCGGTGCCGGCGATGATCTTCTCGGCCGCGGCCAGGTCGTTCGCGTTGAGGTCCTCGAGCTTGGTGCTCGCGATCTCGGTGATCTGCGCCTTGGTCAGCGAGGCGACCTTGACGGTGTGGGGCGTGGGCGAACCCTTGGCCACACCGGCGGCCTTCTTGATGAGCTCGGCGGCCGGCGGCGTCTTAGTGATGAAGGTGAACGAGCGGTCCTCGTACACCGTGATCTCCACGGGGATGACGTTGCCGCGCTGCGCCTCGGTGGCCGCGTTGTACGCCTTGCAGAACTCCATGATGTTGACGCCGTGCTGACCCAGCGCCGGACCGATCGGCGGCGCGGGCGTTGCGGCGCCGGCCTTGATCTGGAGCTTGATGAGGCCGGTGACCTTCTTCTTCGGGGGCATGCTCAACTTCCGTTTCGTGTTGTGGGCCGACGCCGTGGGCGATGACCCGGTTGCAGGACCCGTCCGTCGGACGGGCATCCAGTCAGATCTTGGCGACCTGGCTGAAGGACAGCTCGACCGGGGTCTCCCGGCCGAAGATGGAGACGAGCACCTTGAGCTTCTGGTTCTCGGCGCTGATCTCCGAGATCGTCGCCGGCAAGGTGTCGAACGGGCCGTCGGTGACCGTGACCGACTCGCCGACGGTGAAGTCGACCTTGATCTGCGAGGCGGCCTTGGCTGCACTCGCGGCGGTCGTCGGCGTCTTGGGCTCGAGCGCCGGCGCGAGCATGGAGAAGACCTCGTCGAGCGTCAGCGGCACGGGCTGGTGGGTGTGCCCCACGAACCCGGTGACGCCCGGCGTGTGCCGGACGGCGCCCCACGACTCGTCGGTCAGGTCCATGCGCACCAGGACGTAGCCGGGGATCCGGACGCGCTTGACGACCTTGCGCTGCGCGTTCTTGATCTCCACGACCTCTTCCATGGGGACCTCCACCGCGTAGATGAAGTCCTCCATGTTCAGGCTCTGGCGACGGTTCTCCAGGTTGGCCTTCACGCGGTTCTCGTAGCCCGCGTAGGAGTGGATGACGTACCAGTCACCGAGCTGGCTGCGAAGCTGCGCCTTGAACGCCGCGACCGGGTCCTCGTCGACATCGGGCTCGGCGTCGTCCTCGGGCTCGGCCTCGTCGTCGGCGTCGACCGCGTCGGCCTCGACGCCGTCGGTCTCGTCGTCGGCGTCGACCGCGTCGGCCTCGACCTCGGCGTCGGCCTCGTCGCTCTCGGTGGCGTCGTCGAGCTCGACACCCTCGGCGTCCCCGGCCGATGCCTCGACGGCCTCGACCGACGCGAGGGCGTCGTCGAGCTCAATCTCGGCGCCCGTCGTGGGCTCCTGCGACTCCTGCGACACGTGCGAACCTGCCTTCTCTAGCGAATGCGCCCCGGCGTGCCGGAACTGTGAGCGCCCCACCTGGGCGAGGCGACTGCGGGAACGGCGGGCGTCAGCCCCCGAAGACCCAGAACGTGAGCTTTCCGACCGCGAGGTCGACCACGGTGACGAACGCCATGATCACGGCAACGAACACCAGGACGACGCCCGTGTAGGTCACCAGGTCCGACCGCGTCGGACGGACGACCTTCTTGAGCTCGCCCAGGACCTGACGGAAGAACAACGCGATCCGGGCGAACAGTCCGGGACGCTCCTTGCCCTTGCGGGCAGGCTTGGACGACGGACGCGCCGCCGAACCCCCGGCGTCGGACGCCGCAGCCGGTGCTGTCTCGCTCACGTCTGGCCCCTACGTCTCGTGGTGGTCGGGGTCCGTACGGAACCCGACGATCGGACGGGCCGACGCGTCGCGCCGGACCGACCGGCGGTCCTGCTCACCGTCCTGCCCCGTGAGGGGCCGAACGTTGCGCAGGGTAGACAGGACTCGAACCTGCAACCTGCGGTTTTGGAGACCGCTGCGCTACCAATTGCGCCACTACCCTTCGGAGGCCTCGACCACCATGACGCCCCGCGCGCGCACCGACGGACACCACCCGCAGGGGGTCCGCGAGCTCCCGATGCACTTCAGAGCGGCACTTGCAGATGCACGCTCGACTCACCGGGGCACGGCTCATCATGGCGGATGTCAACCGCCGGAGATCCACTGTACGCGACGGGGACGACTGGGTCGAACTCGCTCCGTCCGGCGACAGACGGTGACATGCGGGTGCACACCCCTACGTGACCTCTGCCACTATGGGGGCCGTGAGCGAGCAGACGTCCTCCCCCCGTCCACGCGTGTCCGCCCGACTGTCCGCGATCGCCGAGTCGGCGACGCTCGCGGTCGACGCCAAGGCGAAGGCCCTCAAGGCCGCCGGGCGGCCGGTCATCGGCTTCGGCGCCGGGGAGCCCGACTTCCCTACACCCGGGTACATCGTCGACGCGGCCATCGCGGCGGCGAAGGACCCGGCGAACCACCGGTACACCCCCGCGGCGGGGCTCCCCGCGCTGCGGGAGGCCGTCGCCGCCAAGACGCTGCGCGACTCCGGCTACACGGTCCAGCCGTCGCAGGTGCTGGTCACCAACGGAGGCAAGCAGGCCGTTTACCAGGCGTTCGCAGCGATCGTCGACCCGGGCGACGAGATCCTGCTCCCCGCGCCCTACTGGACCACCTACCCGGAGGCGATCCGGCTGGCTGGTGGCGTCCCGGTCGAGGTGTTCGCCGGCGCCGACCAGGCCTACCTGGTCACCGTCGAGCAGCTCGAGGCCGCGCGGACCCCCAAGACCAAGGCACTCCTGTTCTGCTCACCCTCGAACCCCACGGGTGCGGTCTACTCCCCTGAGCAGACGGCCGCGATCGGGCGGTGGGCGCTCGAGCACGGGATCTGGGTCATCACCGACGAGATCTACGAGCACCTGACCTACGACCACGCCGTGTTCACGCCCATCGTCCGCGTGGTTCCGGAGCTCGCTGACACGACCATCGTCCTGAACGGCGTCGCGAAGACCTACGCGATGACCGGCTGGCGGGTGGGCTGGATGATCGGGCCTGCCGACGTGATCACCGCGGCGACCAACCTGCAGTCACACCTGACCTCCAACGTGGCCAACGTGTCGCAGCGCGCGGCGATCGCGGCCCTGACCGACGACCTCGCCGCGGTCGAGGAGATGCGGCACGCCTTCGACCGGCGACGTCGCCTGATCGTCGAGATGCTCAGCGTCATCGACGGCTTCGAGGTCCCCGTCCCGCAGGGTGCGTTCTACGTGTACCCGTCGGTGCAGGGCATGCTCGGGCGCACGATCCGCGGCGTCACCCCGACCACGTCGGCGGAGCTGGCCACGCTGATCCTCGAGCAGGCGGAGGTCGCAGTCGTGCCCGGCGAGGCGTTCGGACCCAGCGGGTACCTGCGCCTGTCCTACGCGCTCGGCGACGACGACCTCATCGAGGGGATCAGCCGCATCCAGGCACTGCTCGCGTAGCCGGTCCGCTGCGCGGGGTTCCGTCGTCGGCTGACAGACTGACCGCGTGCGAGACCTGGCGACCCTTCCCAAGGCCCATCTCCACCTCCACTTCACCGGGTCGATGCGTGTCTCCACGCTCGCCGACCTGGCCGAGGCCCACGGGCTGCACCTCCCGGACGCCCTGCTCGACGACGACCCGCTGCAGGTTCCGGCCGACGAGCGCGGTTGGTTCCGGTTCCAGCGGCTCTACGACGCCGCGCGGGCGTGCGTGCGGTCGGAGGCCGACATGCGCCGGATCGTCGACGAGGCCGCGTGCGACGATGCCGCCGAGGGCTCCGGACGGCTCGAGATCCAGGTGGACCCCACGTCGTACGCGCCGTTCGTCGGCGGCCTGACGCCAGCGCTGGAGATCGTCCTCGACGCCGCCCGGCAAGCATCTGCCGCGCACCGCATCGACGTCGGCGTGATCGTCGCGGCGTCCCGGCTGCGGCACCCGCTCGACGCGCGGATCCTTGCGCGCCTAGCCGCGCACCACGCGGGCGACGGCCCCGGTCAGGTGGTCGGCTTCGGGCTCTCGAACGACGAGCGCCGCGGCGAGACCGCCGAGTTCGCGCACGCGTTCGGCATCGCCCGTGACGCCGGGCTCGCCTCCGTGCCGCACGGCGGCGAGCTGCTCGGGCCCGCACACGTCGAGGACGTCCTCGACCACCTGCGCCCTGACCGCCTCGGGCACGGCGTCCGGTCTGCGGAGGACCCGCGTGTGCTCGACCGTGTGGTGTCGTCCGGGATCGCGCTCGAGCTGTGCCCCGCCTCGAACGTGTCGCTCGGCGTGTACCGCTCGGCGGCCGACGTGCCGCTGCGGGCACTGGTGGACGCCGGTGCCAGCATCGCGCTCGGCGCCGACGACCCCCTGTTGTTCCGGTCGCGGCTCGTCGACCAGTACACGATCGCGCGTGAGGTCCATGGGTTCTCCGACGAGGAGCTGGCTTCGCTCGCGCGGTCGTCGATCCACGCCAGCCGCGCGTCGGACGCGGTGAAGACGACGCTGCTCGCGGGCGTCGACGCCTGGTTGGAGTCCTGAGCGACCCCTCCATGCCGGCACCTCTCCCGTCGAACGGCGCTGACCTGCTCGCTGCGCCCGCCCACTTGACGGTGACTGCATTCCAGATGCAATGTATCAATCAGTTGGTTCATTGATACAGGGAGTCCCATGTCTGCCGCAGTACCGCTCCTGCTCGTCCTGCTCGTCGGCCTAGGTGTGGGGTGGGCGTTGCGGCCGGTCCGCACCGAGGGACCACAGAGCCCGTCGGAGGCCTGGCTCGCCGCCGAGCAGCACGGACGCCGCGTCATGACCGTCGCCTGGGCCGTGCTCCTCCTGGTGCCGGTGCTCGTGATCGTCGGCCCGTTCACGCACGGCTGGAGCCAGGGCGGCGTTCTGCTCGGGACCCTGCCCGGCGTCGCGGGGATCGCCTTCCTGCTGGTCAGCGGCTTCGGAGAGCTGACCTGGCCGCGGCCCGTCGGGGCGCTGCGCCGGGCACCGCTGGTGCGCCGGCGGCTGCGCGACCTCCTCCCGCGCGCGCTCTCGATCCTGACCGCCGTCTGGGTCGGCCTGCTGGCCGCGCTGCTGCTGACCTGCGGCGCCGCCGGGGGCCAGGACGGCCGGTCCTTGTCGTACTCGCGCACAGCGGGCACGCTGAATCGCTCCAGCCCATTCCCTGGCTGGTACTACGGGTTGCCCATCGCCTCGACCCTGCTGGTCCTGCTGCTCCTGACCGGGGTGGTGCTCGTTCTGGTCGTGCGCCGGCCCGCGGTCAGCGACACGTCGGACGAGGTCGACCTCGCGCTGCGCCGTACCTCGTTGCGACGCGTGCTCGCTGGGGTGCAGCTGGTCGTCGCGTGGACTCTCGCGGGCTGCCTCTACATCGCGTCCAACGCCGTCCGCGGCGTCGAGCCCCGCTGGGCGGACGCCCTCGGTCCCGGGACGTCCACGACCGTCGCCGCCCTCTGCGCCCTGACCGCGGTGCTGATCCCGGTCGCGGCCGCGGTCGTGGCGGTGCGCGGGTCGGTCGACAAGGCCGGCCCGACGGCGGCACGAGTTCGAGCGACGGTCGCCGTATGAGGCCGCACCTGGAGGTCGACGTCACGTCCGGGGTCCCGGCGTTCGAGCAGATCCGGTCGCAGGTGGTCGCGCACGTCGCCGCGGGGCGACTCGTCGCCGGGGACCGGCTGCCCACCATCCGCGCTCTGGCGACCGACCTGGGGCTCGCCGCCGGGACCGTGGCGCGGGCGTTCCACGAGCTCGAGGCCGAGGGCGTCGTCGAGACGCGCCGCCGCGCCGGGACGGTCATCGCCGCCGGGGCCTCGGTACCGACGGACGTCGCGCGGCGGGCTGCGCAGACCTACGTGGCGGCCGTCCGCGCCGTGGGGCTGAGTGACGACGAGGCGCTGGTCCTGGTGCACGGCGCGCTGATCGGCACACCTGCGGACGTCACAGGCTGACGCCCACCAGGACGGGCTCCGGCTCAAGAGTGACGCCGAACGTCGAGACGACTCCCGAGCGGACCTCGCGGGCTACGGACAGCAGGTCCTCGGCCGTCGCCCCGCCCCGGTTGGTGAGCGCGAGCGTGTGCTTGGTCGAGAGCGTCGCCCGTCCCGGCGCACCGAAGCCACGGGCGAAACCGGCACGGTCGATGAGCCACGCGGCGCTCGTCTTGACCAGCCCGTCCGCCGCCGGGAACCGGGGGGCGTCCGCCGGGAGCGCGTCCGCCTGGCCGGGTGTCAGCAGCGGGTTGGTGAAGAACGAGCCCGCGCTCCACGTGTCGTGGTCCGCCGGGTCGAGCACCATGCCCTTGCCGGCGCGCAGCCCGAGGACCGCCGAACGGACCTCGGCCAGCGGAGCGCGCTCCCCCACGGCGATCCCGAGCGTGCGTGCGAGCTCCGGGTAGGTGACGGGGCGTGACAGGTCGCCCGGGCGCAGCTGGAACGTCACGTCCAGGACGACGTAGCGCGGGGTCGGCGACCACGGAGCCTGCGGATCGGTGCCGTCCGGTCCGTGCATCGACCGCTTGAGCAGCGAGGTGCGGTACCCGAAAGCCAGGGTGACCAGAGGCAGCGTCCGGACGCGGGCGCGCGCGCGGTCCCACACGCGAACGAGCGAGATGGTCTGCGCCACCTCCTGGCCGTACGCGCCGACGTTCTGGACCGGCGTCGCCCCCGTGGACCCAGGGATGCCGGACAGCGCCTCGATCCCGGTGAGCTCCTGCTCGACGGCGTAGCGCACGACGTCGTCCCAGGGCGTTCCCGCGGGCACGGTGAGCGTCGCGCCGGCGCACGCCGAGGCATCGGGCACCTCGACGCCGGACCGTACGTCGCGCACGACGACGCCCTCGAACCCCGCGTCGGAGACCAGCAGGTTCGACCCTCCGCCGACCACGAGCAGCGCCTCGCCGCCGGCGTCCGCCGCGCGCACGACGTCGAGCAGCTCGGCCTCGGTGGATGTCTCGACGTACCGCGCGGCCGGTCCGCCCACGCGCAGCGTGGTCAGCTCGGCCATCGTCGTCGCGCTCGAACGGACCGTCGGCCAGACGATCGTCGGAGGGACGCTCGCCGGGGAACAGTCGGCAGTGCTCAGCTCGGTCTGCACGCGCTCAGGTTAGTCCCGCGGAGTCGGGGCCTCGTCCGGGGCACCGACCCGCAAGGGGGCGGCCGCGCCCACGACGCAGAGGCCCAGCGCAATCGGCACGATGACGACGAGGAGCGCGTGCCGGTAGCCGACGTGCTGCGCGAGCAGCCCGATGAGCGGCGGCCCCGCGAGGAACGCGCTGTAGCCGATGGTCGCGACGACGCTGACCCGAGCCGGCGCCCTTCGCGGGTCGTCGGCCGCGGCACTGAGCCCGACCGGGAACCCGAACGCGGCACCCGCGCCCCACGCCACGACGCCCACGAGGGCGAGCCAGAGCGGGCCGGCGAGCGCGAACACCAGGAGGCCGACCAGCGAGAGCACGGCACACACCCGCAGGACGACCACCCGGCCGCGCCGGTCGAGCAGCGCGACGCCGAACCAGCGCATCGACGTCATGGCAGCGACGAACACCCCGAAGGCCAGTGCGCCCAACGCCTCGCCGGTGCTGAACCCGTCGACGACTGCGAGGCTGACCCAGTCGTTGGCGGACCCTTCGGTCAGCCCGGCGGCCAGCACGATGAGACCGATCAGCAGGGTGCGCGGCTCGAGCCAGGCGGCCAGAGCGCCCCGCGCGCCCTTCTCGGGTGCGTCCTCGTGCGCGACCGCGGCCTCGTCGGCCGGCGTCAGGAACCTGCGCACGACGAGCCCCACGACGACGACCGAGGCGACCACGGCGATGGGGACGTGCACGACCACAGGAACGTGCAGCCAGGCCATGACCGCCGCCAGACCGGCCGCAGCGACGGTGCCGAACGAGAACCCGGCGTGGTAGCGCGGCATGATCGTGCGCCCGAGGTGCTGCTCGACGGCTGCGCCCTCGAGGTTCATCGCCGCGTCCCAGACGCTCGTGCCGATGCCGAAGAGGACCAGACCGAAGCCGACGACGAGCACCTGTCCGAACGCGACGCCGACGGACGCGATGACGAGCCCCACGGCGTTCAGGACCGCGAACGCGAACACGGTCCGACGCGCACCGAGCCTCTCGACCACCATCCCGGAGAGGGGCAGGGCCACCAGCGACCCGACCGCGCCGACGAGCAGCAGGGCGCCCATCTGCGCCGGCGAGAAGTCGAGGCCGTCACGGATGGCGGGCAGGCGCGCCGCCCACGTCGCGAAGTTGAAGCCGTTCAGGAAGAAGACGACGAACACCGCTACCGAGGCGCGCTCGACGAGGCGCGCGTGGGAGTTCGTCACGGCTCGATCGTCCTGCACCGGCCCGCTCACGGCACACGCACCGGCCGGCGACGCCGCACGCGCGGCCTCCGGACGACGTGCCGGGACACCCGGTCGAGGGCGAGGTCGTCGGACACGGCGTCGCTGGGCTCGACGCGCGGCTCGATCCCGTCGGGCGACTCGGGTGCGACCCGGTGGGCAAGGAGGACGCTCGCCACCATCGCGACGGTGATGAGGACGAGAGCGTGCCGGGCGCCGGTCGCCGCGGCCGCGATGCCGAGCAGCGGGGGTGCGGCGATGGACGCCACGGACGCGAACGAGGAGACGACCGCGACCCGGCCGGCCGCGCGCAACGGGTCGTCGGATGCGGCCGCGATGCCGATCGGCACGGCGAGTGCGGCGCCGAAGCCCCACAGGACCACTCCTGCGCCCGCGAGCGGCAGCGTCGGGGCGAACCCGAAGAGCACGAGCCCGACGAGCGCGACGGAGCCTGAGGCACGCAGGACGACCACACGGCCGAACCGGTCGATCAGGCGGGTGCCCAGGAGACGGACGAGCGTCATCGCGCCGACGAAGACACCGAGCATCGCTGCACCGACGGCCTCGGGCTCCGCGAAGCCGTCCACGACCGCGAGCGAGAGCCAGTCGTTGGCCGAGCCCTCGGAGAGCGCCGCGGCCATGACGACCACACCGATGAGCAGCGTGCGCGGCTCACGCCAGGAGTCGAGTGCGCTGGCGATCCTGCGACGACGTCCGGCCGGCACCTGCGCGACACCCGCGGCCACCGGGATGCCGATCGGGCGCGGTCGGTCCCCCGGAGCGTCGTCGAGCACGGCGCCACGCAGCGAACCGAGCCGCCACGCGACCGCGACGGCTGCGACGAGCGAGAACTGCAGAGCGACCGAGACGTCGAAGTGAGACGCGAGCGCACCGATCGCTGACCCAGTGACGGCACCGATCGAGAACGCCGCATGGAACTGCGGGATCACCGTGCGCCCCATGGCGCGCTCGATCCTCGCCGACTCGACGTTCAGCGGAACGTTGCCGAGCGCGATCGCCACGCCGTTCAGGAAGATGCCGACACCGAGGAGCGGCACCGACCCGACCGTGGGGCCGACGCCCATGAGCACGTAGCCCACGGCGAGCACCGCGGTGGACAGGAGCAGGGACGTGCGGCTGCCGAACCGCTGCACCACGACTCCGGCGAACGTCACCGTGAGCAGCGCTCCGAGCGACCCGATCAGGAGCATCAGCCCGAGCTCGCCGGTCGACAGGTCAAGCAGGTCGCGCACGCTCGGGATCCGGGCGAGCCAGCTGGAGAAGATGATCCCGGTGAGGGCGAACAGACCCATGAGGAGCCAGCGGGCTCGACTCACGGCGGACGGTAGCCCGGGGCGGGCGGGGTGACTCACGAAGGCTCCGAGACGGTGGTCGCGATGGGGTGGTGCGGTCTGTCCTGATTCCCGGTCGAATCGATTTGATCGGCGGGCGCTCGCATCGGTCGAATCGATTTGAGGGATGCCGTCAGTCTGCGGGTACGCTTGCCGCTGCGTCAAACAGATTCGAGCTCTGCTGTGCTCGAAGGCCTGCTCGAAGGCCCCCTGCCCTACCCGTTCCGGGAGGTCTTGCCCTGTCCTCGACCCGCCCCACGCTGGCCGACGTCGCGTCGGCGGCAGGCGTCTCGGTCTCGACGGCCTCCTTGGCCTTCTCGGGCGCCGGACCCATCGCGCCGACCACCCGGCAGAAGGTTCTCGACGCCGCCACGCGGCTGGACTACTCGGGCCCGAACCCGCTGGGTCGGCAGCTGCGCCGCGGGCGCTCGGGCATCGTCGGAGTCGTCGTCGGCGACTCCCTCGGCCGCTCCTTCCGCGACCCGGTGTCCATCCAGGTGCTGGACGGTCTGGTCAGCACCCTGGGGCCGCTCGACCTCGGCGTCCTGCTCATCCCCGGCTCCAACGACCCGGCGGGACCGACGGTCGACCCGCTCGTCGAGACCGCTGCGATGGACGTCGCCGTGCTGCTGTGGGGCGGCACCACCGACGACCCGATGCTCGAGGCGCTGCGCCGACGCGGGATCCCCGCGGTGATCGTCGAGGGCAAGAGGTCCGACGGTGTGGCGTCGGTGGGCATCGACGACCGGGGCGGGATCCGGCAGGCCACGGAGCACCTGCTCTCCCTGGGACACACCCGCATCGCGACGGTGACCCTGCCGTTCAACGCGATGCGCTCCGAGGGTCTCGTCGACGAAGGCCGCCTGGTCCACCTGGAGTGGGAGATCACGAAACGACGCATGGCCGGCGTGACCGACGCGGGCGTCACCCCCGTGGCGACGTATGAGACCCCGGCATCACTGGTCGAGCACGGCCGCTCGGCCGGGCTCGCGCTGCTGGACGTGCCCGACCGACCGACCGCGGTCGCGTGCCAGTCGGACCTGCTCGCGTCCGGCGTCGTCCTGGCCGCACGAGAGCTCGGCCTGCGGGTGCCGCAGGACGTGTCGGTGAGTGGCTTCGACGGGCTCGACCTCCCATGGCTGGCACCTGACGTCCTGACGACCGTCGTGCAGCCGCTGGCCGAGAAGGGTGCCGCCATCGGCCATGCGGTCGAGGACCTGCTGGCCGGCGAGCACCCGGCGGCGCGTGAGCTGCCCGTCGAGCTGCGGATCGGCACGACGACCGGACCGGCACCTACGGTCTGAGCCTGCAGCCCCCACTGGAGCGCCGCAGGATCTACAGCCGGACGACCGCTTGCGCCTTGCCCAGCACCCGCGCACCGTCGACGCTCACGGTCAGGTCGATACGCGCCGTCCCCGCGTCGGCGTCGAGCGCGCCCACGACGGCGACGACCTCGACGGTCGCGGCACCAGGGTCGGGCACGGGGACCGGACGGGTGAAGCGCACCTGGTAGTCGACGACCCTGCCCGGATCCCCGAGCCAGTCGGCCACGACGCCGACTGCGGCGCCCATCGTCCACATGCCGTGCGCGATCACGTCGGGCAGGCCGACGGCCGTGGCGACGCGGGCGTTCCAGTGGATCGGGTTGAAGTCGCCACTGGCACCCGCGTACCGCACGAGGCGGGCGCGGTCGACCGTGACCTCGCGACGCGCGACCTCGGTTCCGACCGTCAGGTCCGCGCCCGTGCCCGTGCCCGTGTCAGTCATGAGTCCTCCGGGCGGACCGCAAGGGTCGAGACGACGGTCGCGACAGCCTCGCCCGACTCGTCAGCGATCTCCGCGCGCGTCGTGATCATGGCGAGCCCGGCGCGCACGGTGATCGAGTCGACGTGCAGCACCGTGACGAGACGGTCACCCGCGTGGATGGGGCGATGGTGCGTGAACCGCTCGTCGGCGTGCACCACGCGGCTGAAGTCGATGCCGGCAGCCGGATCCTCCAACAGCTGCGCCTCGGCGCGCTGCGCCACGACGACGGCAAACGTCGGCGGCGCGATGACGTCGGGGTAACCGAGCGCACGCGCCACCGACGGATCCGTGTGGGCGGGGTGGGAGGCACCGACTGCGTCGGCGAACTCCCGGAGCTTCTCGCGGCCTACCTCGTAGGCCGCGTTCGGCGGGTACTCGCGTCCCGCGTAGCTCGTGTCGACCTGCATCCCGGTCTGGTGAACCGAGATCAGCGGGTCTCGCGGTGCACGGTGTGACGGTTGTCGCGCGGGCAGAACTTCTTCATCTCGAGACGGTCGGGGTCGTTCCGACGGTTCTTCTTCGTGATGTAGTTCCGCTCCTTGCACTCAGTGCACGCGAGCGTGATCTTCGGACGGACGTCCGAGCTCTTGCTGGCCATGGTCTTGCCACCTCTCGCGCCCTCACGGGCACTGCGATTCTCGTCTTGCGCGCCGGCCGACGCGCTGTTGTGTCCTGGCGGTAGCGGGAGCGGGACTCGAACCCGCGACACCACGATTATGAGCCGTGTGCTCTAACCACCTGAGCTACCCCGCCACTGTCGGTGCGACCTCCGAAAGAGCGGCGCCTGCACTGGTCATGCACCGCACTTCCTTCGAACACACCACAGAGCCCCGAAAGGGAATCGAACCCTTGACCTTCTCCTTACCATGGAGACGCTCTGCCGACTGAGCTATCGGGGCAGCGCGTGCAAGGTTACACGGGCCCGGGGCTGGTCGCGAAATCGGCGCCGCGACCCCGCTCTCAGCGGGCCCTGCGCGGGCGACGCGCGACACGCTGCGCCCTCGATCCGGCAGTCCGCGCGGACCGTCGGCCTGAGCGCCGCATCCGCGACGACAGCGCCTGTGCGGTGCGCTCCGGAGCCAGTGGAACCGCGGTGCCCCCGAGCCCCGGAACGACAAGACCCCGGACCGTAGTGGTCCGGGGTCTTGTCACACACGTGGCGGGTGAGGGATTCGAACCCCCGTAGGCGTTGCCAGCTGATTTACAGTCAGCCCCCTTTGGCCACTCGGGTAACCCGCCGGGGTGTGCCCGCCGTCCGTCGACCGCCGAGGCGGCCGCGCGAGCAGCGTGCGGGTGGAAGGATAGCAACACCCGGGTAGTGCAAGCGAAACGGTCACGGACGCACGCGTCCAGAGGCCAGTCAGCAGGAGGAGTGTCATGGCGAGCGAAGCGTCGTTCGACGTCGTCAGCAAGGTCGACCGCCAGGAGGTGGACAACGCGCTGAACCAGGCATCGAAGGAGATCGCCCAGCGGTACGACTTCAAGGGCGTCGGCGCCTCGATCGCGTGGAGCGGCGAGAAGATCCTGATGATCGCCAACTCCTCGGAGCGTGTGCTTGCTGTCCTCGACGTCTTCGAGACGAAGCTCATCCGCCGCGGCATCTCCCTGAAGTCTCTCGACACCGGTGGCGACGACGGCCCCGAGCCCAAGCCGTCGGGCAAGGAGTACCGGCTCGAGGCGCTCATCAAGGAGGGTCTGTCCAGCGAGACCGCCAAGAAGGTGGCCAAGATCGTCCGCGACGAGGGGCCCAAGGGCATCAAGACCCAGATCCAGGGGGACGAGCTGCGCGTGACCGGCAAGAGCCGCGACGACCTCCAGGCGGTCATCGCCCTGCTCAAGGGCGCCGACGTCGACGCCGACCTGCAGTTCACCAACTACCGCTGAGGCCGGTGTCGACGGCGCAGGCCGTGGCGAGCCCGGCTCACCACGGTCTGCGGCTGAGACGTCGCGGGTTGCGGCGGTCGTGCACGGCCCCTCTCAGTAGCGCGTGATGCCGCCCTGCTGGTTCGCCTGGGTCTCCAGGCGGGCGATGCGCTCGGCCATCGGCGGGTGCGTCGCGAAGAGCTTGCCCATCCCTGCACCCTTGAACGGGTTGGCGATCATGAGGTGCGAGACGTCGACCAGCTCGCGGTCCTGCGGCAGCGGGCGGGCTTGCGTGCCGTGCTCGAGCTTGCGCAGCGCGGAGGCCAGCGCGAGTGGGTCGCCGGTCAAGGTGGCCCCGTCCTCGTCGGCGTCGAACTCGCGGGTCCGGCTGATGGCCAGCTGCACGAGCATCGCGGCGACAGGCGCGAGGAGCGCGAGCAGGAGACCCGCGATCGGGTTGCCGCGGTCACGGTCGTCGCCTCCCCCTCCGAAGAACAGCGCGAACTGCGCGAGCGAGGTGATGACGCCGGCCACGGCTGCGGCCACCGAGGACGTGAGGATGTCGCGGTTGTAGACGTGCATGAGCTCGTGCCCCAGGACGCCACGCAGCTCGCGCTCGTCGAGAAGCCCGAGGATGCCCTCCGTGCAGCACACCGCGGCGTGCGCCGGGTTGCGGCCCGTCGCGAAGGCGTTCGGGGCTGCGGTCGGGGAGATGTACAGGCGCGGCATGGGCTGACGGGCCTGCGTCGACAGCTCGCGCACGATCCGGTACATCGCGGGTGCCTCGAGCTCGCTCACCGGCCGGGCCCTCATGGCCCGGATCGCGATCTTGTCCGAGTTCCAGTAGCTGTACGCCGTCATGAGAAGGCCGAGGGCGGTGAAGAGCACCAGGAACTTCGGCGTCCCGCCGCCGAGCAGCCAGCCGATCCCCAGCAGGATCGCCCACATGGCGCCGAACAGCGCGGCAGTCTTCAACCCGTTGTAGTGCCGGTGGCCCATCGTCTCCCTCTCTCGTCTGCACATCCTGAAACGCGCGCGGACGCGTGCGGGTTCCCTCGTATCCTGTGTCCGACGTCCCACCGACACCCGGAGACACCCCGTGCGCCTTGCCCGTTGGACCACCCTTGCCGCCGTCGTCGCCCTGGCGCTGGCGGCCTGCGCACCCACCGACGAGTCCTCCGGTGACGCACCGAGCGACGGCTCGCTCGCGACGCTCACGGACGGCATCCTGACGGTCGCGACGTCGGACCCCGCCTACGAGCCGTGGGTGCTCGACAACGACCCCTCGACCGGCAAGGGCTTCGAGTCCGCGGTCGCCTACGCGGTGGCAGAGCAGCTCGGGTTCGACAAGGACCACGTCACCTGGGTGAGCGACAGCTTCGACCAGATCATCGCGCCCGGCGCCAAGGACTTCGACTTCGCCCTCAACCAGGTGTCGATCAGCGACGAGCGCAAGGCGAGCCTCGACTTCTCCTCGCCGTACTACCAGACCGCGCAGGCCGTCGTGACGCTCACGGGCTCCGCGGCTGAGAGCGCCACGACGCTGGCAGCCCTCAAGCCGCTGCGCATCGGCGCGATGGTGGGCACCACGAGCCTGACGTCCGCGCAGGAGACGATCGCCCCCGCCACGCCGGTCCAGGTGTTCAACGACAACGACCAGGTCAAGCAGGCGCTGACGTCGGGGCTCGTGGACGCGATCGTCGTCGACCTGCCGACCGCCCTCTACATCACGGCGGCAGAGCTGGACGGCGGCATCGTCCTCGGCCAGCTCCCGGACAGCGCCGGCGGCGACGAGTTCGGGATCGTGCTCGACAAGGACAACCCCCTGACGTCGTCGGTCTCGGCCGCGGTCGACGCGTTGCGCGAGAACGGCACGCTCGCCGACCTCGAGACCGAGTGGCTCACCGACGCCGCGGGTGCTCCGGTCCTGAAGTGAGCACCGCGGCCGCCTGGGTGCCGTCCGAGCGGCAGCGTGAGCGGGATGCGTTCCGACGCACGCGCGCGCGCCGCTCGACGACCGTCGCGGTCGTGTCGACGGTCGCGCTCGTGGCCGTCGCCTGGCTCGCGCTCGTCTCGTCGCCCGGCTGGCCGCGGGTCAAGGCGTCGTTCTTCGACTGGGACGTCGCCACGGCCGCGTTCCCGGCGATCCTCGAGGGTCTCTGGCTGAACATCCGGGTCATGGCGTGCAGCGCGGTCGTCATCGTGGTCGTCGCCATGGCCCTCGCCCTCGCCCGGACGTTGCGCGGACCCGCCTTCTTCCCGTTGCGCGCCCTGTCCACCGCCTACGTCGACATCTTCCGCGGACTGCCGCTGATCCTGGTGATGCTTCTCGTCGGGTTCGGGCTTCCCGGCCTGCGCCTGCAGGGCATCCCCACGTCCGCAGTCTGGCTGGGTGGCCTCGCGCTCGTGCTGACGTACTCGGCCTACGTGGCCGAGGTGTTCCGGGCGGGGATCGAGTCCGTGCACCCATCGCAGGTGGCTGCCGCTCGCTCGCTCGGCCTGACGCACGGGCAGTCGCTGCGGCACGTGGTCCTGCCCCAGGCCGTGCGCAACGTGATCCCGCCGCTCCTGAACGACCTGGTGTCGCTGTCCAAGGACTCCGGCCTCATCTCGATCCTCGGCGCCATCGACGCCGTGCGTGCCGCGCAGATCGAGACCGCGAAGTACGCCAACTTCACGCCCTACGTCGTTGCGGGGGGCCTGTTCGTGCTGCTCACCTTCCCGCTGACCCGGTTCACCGACGCGCTCGCGCGACGCTCGGGCTGGATCGGCGCACAGAGCACGATCGCGGGCAGCGGGGCCCTGCGATGAGGGCACGCCGGTTTCCCGAACCGTCGCCCGGGCGCTCGGACGGTCCCCTGCTGTCGGTCCGGTCCGTGCGCAAGTCGTTCGGTGACCACCTGGTCCTCGACGACCTCTCGCTCGACGTCGACGCGCACCGCGTGGTGGTCCTGATCGGTGCGTCCGGGTCGGGCAAGTCCACGCTGCTGCGGTGCATCGACCTGCTCGAGGACATCGACGACGGGGTCATCGAGCTCGAGGGCACCGACATCACGGACCCTCGCCTGGACGCCAACTCGGTCCGCGCGCGCATCGGCATGGTGTTCCAGGCCTACAACCTGTTCCCGCACCTGCGCGTGCTGGACAACGTGACCCTCGCCCCGCGCCTGGTGCACAGGACCAGCCGCAAGGAGGCCGAGGACGAAGCCATGGCGGTGCTGGAGCGGGTCGGGCTGGCGAGCAAGGCGCAGGCCTTCCCCGACGCGCTCTCCGGCGGCCAGCAGCAACGCGTGGCCATCGCCCGGGCTCTCGTCGGCAAGCCTGCGGTGATGCTGCTCGACGAGGTGACGAGCGCTCTGGACCCTGAGCTCGTCGGCGAGGTGCTCTCGCTCCTGGCCGAGCTCAAGCAGACCGGGCTGACCATGGTCGTCGCGACGCACGAGATGGGCTTCGCGCGCGAGGTCGCCGACGAGGTCTGCTTCCTGCACCAGGGCAGGGTGCACGAGCGCGGGACGCCGGAACAGGTGCTCGGCGACCCGCAGGAGGACCGCACGCGCGAGTTCCTCCGGCGGATCACCGCCTGACGTTCAGTCCTGCGGCACCGACTGGCCGAGAGCCACCGCGACCATGTGGTCGCGCGGGACGACCTTGATGCGCTCACGGCCGTGCGGCTCGCCCAGCGAGCGCTCGTACGCGTCCAGGAGCTCCCAGCCCTGCCACTGGATCACGTCGACGCTCCGGCTGCCGAGGAACTCGACCACGGCCGACGGGTCGCGGTCGGTCGCCGTGTAGAACGCCTCGCCACGCTCGGCCACGTCCTCGCCGAGGTGCCGGATCGTCTCCGACGCGTCCGACTTGGTGTGCCCGATGAGGCCGACCGGGCCGCGCTTGATCCACCCCGTCGCGTACACGCCCTGCAGATGCTCGCCGTCGACGTCGACCACGCGACCCTCACGGTTCGGGATGACGCCTGCGACGTCGTCGAACGGGATGTCGACGAGCGGCGAGCCGAAGTAGCCGACCGCCCGGTAGACGGCCTGGACGGGCCAGTCCTGGGTCTGACCGGTTCCGGTGACGTTGCCGTCGCCGTTCAGCGCGGTGCGCTCGGTCCGCAGACCGGTGACGTGCCCGTCCTCGCCCAGGATCTCGACCGGCTTGTGCAGGAAGTGCAGGTGGATGCGCCGGCTCGCGGTGTTCTCCTCCGGCTCCTTGAGCGTCCAGTCCGTGAGCGTCTTGACGACCTGCTTGGTCTGGTTGGACGAGTGGATCGCCGCCATCGACCCCTCGTCGAAGTCGAAGTCCTCCGGGTAGACGATCACGTCGACGTCCGGGACGTGACCGAGCTCGCGCAGCTCCAGCGGGGAGAACTTGACCTGCGCGGGGCCGCGGCGCGCGAACACGTGCACGTCGGTGACCGGCGAGGCCTTGAGGATGTCGTAGACGTTGCTCGGCAGCTCGGTGGGCAGCAGGTCGTCGGCGTGCTTGGCCAGGATCCGTGCCACGTCCAGCGCGACGTTGCCCGCGCCGAGGACGGCGACGTGCTGGGCGGTCAGCGGCCAGGTGCGCGGGACATCCGGGTGGCCGTCGTACCAGGACACGAAGTCCGCGGCACCGTACGAGCCGTCGAGGTCGATGCCGGGGACGGGCAGCGCCGCGTCGCGGATCGAGCCCGTCGAGAAGATCACGGCGTCGTAGAACTGGCGCAGGTCGTCGAGCTTCAGGTCCGTGCCGTAGTCGACGTTGGCCAGCAGCCGGATGTCGCCCCGGCTGAGGACGTTCTGCAGCGCGACGATGATCTGCTTGATGCGCGGGTGGTCGGGTGCCACGCCGTAGCGCACCAGGCCGAAGGGTGCAGGCAGGCGCTCGAACAGGTCGATGCTGACGTCGAGGTCGGTCTTCGACAGGATGTCGGCGGCGTAGATGCCAGCCGGTCCTGCGCCGACGATGGCCACTCGCAGAGTGCTCACGGGCGCGCTTTGCCTTCCGATCTTGGGGAGCCCCGCGTGCGCGATCAACGGCATCTGCGGGACTTTTCAGGGCCAGTGTAGGACGCGCTGTGAGGTCACCCTGAGACGGCCGCCAGCATGCGGACACCCGTGAGACGGCGTGTCGGGTCGGAAGGCCCGCGCTATGCGGACCGTCGCGTGAGGGTGGCGTCCACCACGACCGCTGTGACGTTGTCCGTGCCGCCTGCGGCCAGCGCCGCGGCGATCAGCCGGTCCGCGGCGTCCTGGGGGTCGTCGGCGGCTCGCAGCTCGGCCTCGATCCGTGCGTCCGAGAGCGCGTCGGTCAGCCCGTCGGAGCACATGAGCATGCGGTCCCCCGGGCTGACGGGAAGCAGCCAGACATCCGGGTCCACCTGGCGCGACCCACCACCCAGCACCCGGGTGACCACGTTGCGACGAGGGTGCCGGCTGGCGTCCTCCGCAGGCACCACCCCCGCGGCAACGAGCTCGGCGACCTCCGAGTGGTCGTGCGTGACCTGCTCGAGCACCGCCCCGGCCATCCGGTAGGTACGCGAGTCGCCGACGTTGATCACGAGCCAGCACGGCACGCCGTCGTGCTCCGTCAGCACCACGCCTGTCACCGTCGTCCCAGGTCGGCGTCCTGTGCCCTTGGGAAGTGCCCGGACGGCCGCGTGGGCCTCGTGCACCACCCCACGCGCCTCCTCAGGTGTGGGCGCGCCCTGGGCCAGGACAGCCAGCACCTCGATCGCCGTTCGGCTCGCCTCCTCGCCCCGCTCGTGGCCGCCCATGCCGTCCGCGACGAGAAACGCCCCGTCCTGGGTCCAGACGGCGTCCTCGTTGCGCGGGCGCTGCGCGCGGTCGGTCGCCACACCGACCCGCAGGCGGACGCGGCCGTCGATCACGGGATCGCGACGAGCCACGCGGTCACACGTGCCATCTCGTCCTCATCCCGGTGCCCTCGTCCCGCGGGGCGCCGCCGTGATCCGTGTGCCCCGATCGTCGGTCAGCATAACGACGCATCGAGGCCTACGACTCTGTGCTCTCGAACCATCCACCCGGCGGCACCGGCCGATCGGGAGGCCGGTACGCGTCGGGGCGTTCGGGTTCCCAGGGCCAGAGCTCGCGGACCTGCTCGAGCGCACCGGCGAGCTCTGCGGCGGGCAGGACGACCCGACCCTCGGGCAGGCCCAGCCCGACCGCGTGCACGACGAGGACGACATCGCCCGCAGGAGGCGTGGGACTCAGCCAGTACGTCAGCTCGTACCGACGGCCACCACCTCCACCACCGCGCTGGACGAGCGAGTAGGCAACGGCCGTGGCGTCGTTCCTGCCGGACGGGTCGGCAACCACCTTGGTGCCGTCGGCGAGCTCCACACCCAGGAACGTGTCCTCGGGGAACCGCTGCCAGTGGTCGCCGTCCGCACGTCGACGGAACTCCAGGCCGATCAGCAGACCCGCGCTGTACTGCAGCACGGACTGGAGCACGACGGCGGCGTCCCCGTCCGCCGCGACGACGGCCGGCCCACCCGCCTGGGCGGGAACCTCGTTCTCGGGCGGCGACCAGCGCACCCGCGCGGCGCGCAGGGCCTCCGGGTCGGTCTCGGACCCGTCGTCGGACGAGGACATCGCGGCGAAACCCATGGCTGCACCTTGACCGACCGTGCGCACCGCCACAAGTGCCGGTCGGCCGAAAGGACCAGCGTCGCTCCGGCCGTTCGGCCGCCGGGGTTCGACCTTTCCGGCCGATGCTGCCGCGCTCGGCGCATCGAGACGATCGAACTCACCGATCTGGGAGGCTCCTGATGTTGTCGCAGACCCTGTACCGCCTGGGCAGTGGGGCTGCCCGCCGCCCCAAGGCCGTGATCTCGTCGTGGTTGCTGCTCGCCGTCCTGGTCGTCGTGGCCTCCAGCACCTTCGGAGCGAAGCTGGAGGACTCGTTCCGGGTTCCGGGCCTGGACTCCCAGCAGGCGAACGACCTGCTCGAGTCCGCAGGATCGGGCCAAGCCGGCCTGACGGCACAGGTCGTGGCCACGCCCGTCGACGGAGGCTCGTTCACGGACGACCCCGCAGCCCGGGCCGCGCTCGCACGGCTGCAGCAGGACGCGGCCGCGCTGCCGCACGTGCTGGGCACCACCGACCCCGCCGGTGCGCTCGCCGGGTCGAGCGACGAGTCCGGGGTCGTCTCCCCCGACCGACGCGTGGCGCTGCTGCGCCTCCAGTACCCGACCCTCGACGAGCTCTCGAAGGCAGACCTGGACAACCTCGAGGCGCTCGACGGCGGACCGGACCTGCGCGTGGAGAAGGGCGGCGACCTGTACTTCGCCTACGAGGAGTCCACCGGCAACGCCGGCGAGCTCGTCGGCGTCCTGGCGGCGCTCGCCATCCTGTTCCTCGCCTTCGGGTCGGTCACCGCCGCCCTGCTGCCGATCGCGATGTCGATCCTGGGACTCGCGGTCGGGACCGGGGCGATGTCGCTGCTGGCCAACGTCATGGTCATCCCCAGCTACGCCCCCGTCCTCGGGGCGATGGTGGGCCTCGGCGTCGGGATCGACTACGCGCTGTTCGTCACCACGCGACACCGCGAGTACCTCGCTCGGGGGCTGGTGGTCGAGGACTCGATCGCACGGTCCATCGCGACGGCGGGTCGGCCGGTGGTCTTCGCCGGCGGGATCGTCGTGGTCTCGATCCTGGGGCTGGCGGTCGCCGGGGTGCCGTTCATGACGGCGGGCGGGATCGCCATCTCGATGGTCGTGCTCATCATGGTCGCGGCCTCCGTGACCCTCCTTCCCGCGCTCCTGGCCCTGTCTCGGCGCCGCGTGGTCGGTCGCCGCCCGGTCCACGCCACGAGCCCGGGCTGGGCTCGCTGGACGCGGCACGTGACGCGTCATCCGCGCAGCTACCTGCTGGGCGTCACCGCGCTGCTCCTCGCCCTGGCTGCGCCCGTGCTCGCGCTGCGCGTCGGCATCCCGGACGACGGCGCCCTGCCACCGAGCTTCACGCAGCGCCAGGCCTACGACCTCGTCGCCCAGGGCTTCGGACCCGGCCGGAACGGGCCTCTCGTCGTGGCCGTCGCGCTCGGCGGCGACGACGCAGTCCTCACGCCGCTCGCGGCAGCGATCGCCGACGACCCCGGGATCGCGAGCGTCGAGGCACCCGTCGTCCGCGGTGACGTCGGCACGGTCGTCGCCTACGCCACGACCGGCCCTCAGGACCAGGCGACGAGCGAGACGATCGGCCGGCTGCGCTCCGAGGTGTTCCCCGCGGCACTCGCCGACAGCCCTGCGCGGGCGCACGTGGGCGGGCAGACCGCGAACTTCGCCGACGTCGGGATCCGGGTCAACGACCGGCTGCCCGTGTTCGTCCTCGCGGTCCTGGGTATGTCGTTCCTCCTGCTCATGCTGGTGTTCCGTTCCGTGCTGGTACCGCTCAAGGCGGTCCTGCTCAACCTGCTGAGCATCGGGGCGTCCTACGGGGTGATGGTCATGGTGTTCCAGTGGGGCTGGGGCGCCGACCTCATCGGGCTCGAGTCCACCGTGCCGATCGTGTCGTTCATCCCCATGTTCATGTTCGCCATCCTGTTCGGGCTCTCCATGGACTACGAGGTGTTCCTGCTGAGCCGGGTGCGCGAGGAGTATGTCGCGACCGGCTCGAACGACCTGGCCGTGGTCAACGGGGTGGCCCGGACCGGACGCGTCATCACGTCTGCGGCACTGATCATGGTCTGCGTGTTCCTGGCCTTCGTGCTCGGCGCCGACGCCGCGACCAAGATGTTCGGGGTCGGGCTGGCCACCGCGATCCTCATCGACGCCACTCTCGTCAGGATGGTGCTGGTGCCCGCGACGATGAAGCTGCTCGGGCGCGCCAACTGGTGGGTTCCGCGCTGGCTCGACCGGGTGCTGCCCCGCGTAGAGGTGGACAGCGAGGAGCAGCTGCCCGAGGCCAAGATCCTGGTTGCTGCTCCCTAGTCGACCGCGTCGGTCGGGGCAGGCCAGTCCAGCTCCGACCGGCTGCGGACCTCGATCGTGCGCTGCCCGAACCTCACGGTGCTGCCGGCATCGACCCTCGTGCGCTTCCCAGGAGCGAGCGACACCTCGGTGCCGTCGGGACGCACCACGACGGTCCCGTTCATGGAACCGCGGTCGACGAACCACAGCCGGTTCCCCCGACGATCCACGCCGAACGCCAGGTGGACGCGCGAGATGGAGCCGCCCGGGTCGTCGATCGCGACGAGGTGCACGAGGCCCGGCTCGTCGTCGGGGGCCCGCCCGACCAGCCCGTCGCCCTCGACCTCGAGCTGCAGGCCGCTGTCGAACCGGAGCACCAGCCCCTGTTCCGTCACCCGGGCCGGGGGCTCGTCCGGACGCAGCCTGGCGTGCTCCAGCTCGGGCAGCCCTGGATCCGCCGGACGAACCTCCGGCTCGACCAGTCCGTCCGGGCGGTGCCTCGACCGTGCACCGATGCGGGGCAGGACCGGTACGCGTCGCAGTGACGTCGCGCGGATCGAGATCGCCTCCGTGGGGGGCGCACCGATGACCGGCCCGCGGACGGTCGGCCGCGGCGGCCCGGACACGAGCCTGTTCGGCACGTCGATCAGCCGACGGTCCGCGGGAGACGCCGGTCCCGTCAGCTTGCCCGGGCGCGGGCCCGGCGGCCCGGTGATGACCTCGACGTGCTGGACGGAGGTCGACACCGTGATCGACTTCCACGGGGCCGGCCGCACCAGACCCGGGGTGGTCGAGATGATCGGCGCGTTCCTCGGCGGAGCGTCACGTGGATTCGGCACCACCCCGGGCACCGGCCGCACCATGCCGAGGACCGGCACGGGTCCGAGCGCCCGGTGCACCGCGGGCGACGTCCCGGGCCCCTCGACGCCGGCTTCCCGCAGGGACCGCGCCCGCAGGACCAGCGTCCGTGCTGCTGTGTCGTGCCATCCCCGCCGGGCGGGTGGGCTGCCCCAGACGCCGGACGCGACGACGACCCACGCCCCGACCAGTGCCACGAGCGCCCCGGCGAGCTCGACGAGGACCCGCACGGCGATGGCGGACATCCCCGCCGGTCGGTACGTCTGCGACGCCATCGTGCGGATACCGGTCAGCGCGTTGCCCACGGTCGCACCCGACCGCGCCTCCACCAGCCACTGGGTCGCCGCGGCGACGACCAGCAGTCCCGGGAGGGCGACAGCCGCAGGGCTCCACGACCCGTCGGGCTCGTGAAGACCTCCGGACGCTCCCGCGAGCACGTAGCCGAGACCCACGGCCAGCCCCAGCACGACCACGTCGACCGTGAAGGCGAGCACCCGCAGACCCACAGGTGCGACGGTCTGCGCCGTGAGCTCCGGGACCGCGTCGAGCACCGGGCGACGAGGCAGCACCCGGGCGGCCGGCGCAGGGGGTGCGCCACACACCGCGCAGCGCTTGGCGCCTGCCGCGAGCGGCGCGCCACAGACGTCACACGGTGCGCTCACCTCGGACCTCCCGGTTCGGCCCGTCGATGGGCCGGGGTGACATGGTGTCAGAACGTGGGGCACGCGGTCAGGACGCGCGATCGACCAGCGCGTCCGCGAACGAGACCAGCGCGTCCTTGACCGATCCGTCGTCGAGGGCGTCGAGCTCGAGCACCGCGGACCGGGCCAGAGTCACCGCCCGCTCGCGGGTCTCCTCGACCACAGGGTGC
Organism: Cellulomonas sp. URHE0023; assembly: GCF_000688475.1. Taxonomy (GTDB): domain Bacteria; phylum Actinomycetota; class Actinomycetes; order Actinomycetales; family Cellulomonadaceae; genus Cellulomonas. The sequence continues at coordinate 355,741 of NZ_JIAN01000005.1, forward strand.
ACCCTCAGTGCTGCCACCGCACGGTCGAGCGCGTCGTCGTCGGTGAGGTCGGAGTCGAGGAGCGCCAGAAGCTCGTGGTCCGCCGCGGTGGCGTCGGGCGACGCCGCGCGGGCGCGCAGCAGGAGCGCGGGCATCGTCGGAACACGCTCGCGCAGGTCGGTGCCGGGCGTCTTGCCCGTGGTGGCGCCGTCGGACGTCAGGTCGATGACGTCGTCCGCCAGCTGGAACGCGACGCCGATCTTCTCGCCGAACGCGGACACGATGCTCTGGATCTCGGGCCGGCATCCGGAGAACATCGCACCGAACCGCGCGGACGTCGCGATGAGCGAGGCCGTCTTGTCGGCGAGCACCTGCAGGTAGTGCGCGACGTGGTCCTCCTCCGCGCGCGGACCCACGGTCTCGTGGAGCTGGCCGAGGCACAGCCGTTCGAAGGTCGCGGCCTGGATGCGTACCGCCTCGGGCCCCAGCCCGGCGACCGTCGCGGACGCCCTGGCGAACAGGAGGTCACCCGTGAGGATCGCGACGGAGTTCCCCCATACCTCGTGCGCAGCCGGCGCACCACGGCGCAGCGGTGCCGAGTCCATGACGTCGTCGTGGTACAGCGTGGCCAGGTGCGTGAGCTCGACCACGACTGCGGCGTCGATCACCTCGAGCCGGGACCCGTCGCCGAGCTCGGCCGCGAGCAGCGTCAGGAGCGGACGCAGACGCTTGCCACCCGCGTTGACCAGGTGACGTGAGGCGTCGTCGGCCAACGGGTCGACGTTGGTGACAGCATGGCGCAGCCGTTCCTCGACGATCTCCAGCCGTGCGGACAGGCGCTCGCCGAGATCGGCATCGGCCAGCGGGAAGGCCGTCATCGAGGTCACGGCATGAACCTATCTGCCCGCGGGCCTCGTGCAGGACACCGCACGCGGTGCGTGGTCACGGGAGGAACGACGCCACACCCTGGATGGCCTCGATCACGGGCGAGGGCGCGATGCCCATCACGATCGTGAGCAGCGCGCAGATCGCGATCGCAGCGACCGCGAGCCCCTCCGTCTTCACGACCGTGGTGGTGATCGTGGACCGCGCCTCCGTCTCGACGACCGTCTCGACCGCGACCGCGCCGTCGCCCGCGGAGATCGGCGCGCTGACGTCCCCGGCCGGCACGTACACGTCGGTCCCGGTGGGTTCGCCGTCGGCTGACGCGGAGCCGGTGAAGAACATCAGGACGATGATCCTCACGTAGAAGAACGCGGCGGCCGAGGAGGCGAGCACGCCGATGAGGGCCAGCGGCCAGGCGCCCCCGTCGACCGCGGCGGAGAACACACCGAACTTGCCGATGAAGCCCGCCGTGAGCGGGATCCCCGCGAACGACAGCAGGAACAGCGCGAACGTCAGTGCGAGCAGCGGGTTCGTCCGGCCCAGGCCGGCCCACTGCGAGAGGTGCGTGGCCTCGCCGAGGATCGGGCCGGGGCTGCCGTCCGCGGACTGCCTCGTCCGCTCGCGCACCAGCCAGACGATGCCGAACGCACCGACGGTCGCCGCGCCGTAGACGAGCAGGTAGAACAGGACCGCGGTGATGCCCGCCTGGTTCAGGGCGATGATGCCCGTGAGGATGAACCCGGAGTGCGCGATCGAGGAGTACCCGAGGACGCGCTTCATGTCGCTCTGGACGAGGGCGCCGACCGTGCCGACGACCATCGTCAGGATCGCGACGGTCCACAGGATCGCGGCGAGGTCCCACTGCAGGTCCGGGAAGACCGTGTAGACGATCCGCAGCAGCGCACCGAACGCCGCGATCTTCGTGCACGCCCCCATGAACCCGGTGATCGGTGTCGGGGCACCTTGGTAGACGTCGGGCGTCCAGGTGTGGAAGGGCACAGCCCCCACCTTGAACAGCAGGCCGGCCAGGATCAGGACCGACCCGACGAGCAGCACGCTCTCCATGCCGCTCGGGGTGCCGGTCGCGGTCGCGATGTCCGCGTAGCGCAGAGAGCCGCTGTACCCGTAGATCAGGGCGATGCCGAACAGGAACAGTGCGGACGCGAACGCGCCGAGCAGGAAGTACTTCATCGACGCCTCCTGCGAGAGCAGGCGACGACGACGTGCCATGCCCGCGAGCAGGTAGAGCGGCAGCGAGAGGACCTCGAGCGCGACGAAGAGGGTCAGCAGGTCACCGGCGGCCGGGAAGACGAGCATGCCTCCGGTGGCGAAGAGCACCAGGGGGTAGATCTCGGTCTGGTGGATGCCCTTGCGGCGGGCGACGTCCTCGTAGTCCGACCCCGGCACGGCAGCCGCGTTCGGGGCGAACGCGTCCTCGCCGGTCTCGGTGCGGTCGGCGATGATCAGCAGCGAGATCACCGCGAAGAGCGCGATCGAGCCCCACAGGACGAGCGTCGGGCCGTCGACGAGCACCGAGCCGCCGAGGACCGTGGTGCCCCCGGACTCCTCGACGCCGGGCCACAGCAGGACCACGGCGACGAGCGCGCCGATCGTCGCGAGCAGCGACAGAGCGAGCTGGGCGTTCCGGCGGGCCCGTGCCGGCACGAAGGCCTCGACGAGGACGCCGATGATGGCGGCGCCCAGGACGATGACGACGGGACTGAGCGCGCCCCAGTCGATCGTCGGTGCGGTGAACCCGCTCATCAGTTGCTCCCCTCATCGGTGCCGGCCGGCACGTCCGTCACGCCTACCTGCTCGAGCGTCACCGAAGCCGGTGGGCTGACCAGGTCGAGAGCCGGTCGCGGCACGAAGCCGAAGATCAGCATGAGCAGCAGCAGCGGCGCGATGGCCCACCGCTCACGAGCCCGCAGGTCCGCGGTCCCTTCCAGGTCGGCCGGGGCCGGACCCGTGAAGACCCGCTGGTAGAGCCACAGGATGTAGATCGCAGCCAGCACGACCCCGACCGTCGAGACGATCGCCGCGGCCGGGTGCCGGGCGAAGGTGCCCACGATGACCAGGAACTCGCTGATGAACGTCGACAGACCCGGAAGGGACAGGACGCTCAGGCCTGCGACGAGGAAGAAGCCGGCGAACACCGGAACGATCTTCTGCAGCCCGCCGAACGCCGAGATCTCCTGCGTGCCGCGCCGGGCAACCAGGAATCCTGCGAGCAGGAACATCGCCCCGGTCGAGAGCCCGTGGTTGACCATGTAGAACGAGGACCCGGCGATCGACGTCGACGTGAACGCGAAGATGCCCAGGACGATGAACCCGAAGTGCGACACCGACGTGTACGCGATCAGGCGCATGATGTCCTTCTGACCGATGGCCAGCGCGGCACCGTAGATGATCGAGACCAGAGCCAGCACGATGATCACCGGTGCGGCCCACCGCGAGGCGTCCGGGAACAGCGGCAGGCACAGCGTCAGCATCCCGAACGTGCCCACCTTGTCCAGGACGCCCACCAGCAGCGTCGAGGTTCCGGCGGGAGCCTGCTGTGCAGCGTCGGGAAGCCAGGTGTGCACCGGGAACATCGGCGCCTTGATCGCGAACGCCAGGAAGAACGCGAGGAACAGCAGCTTCTCCGTGGTGGGCGCGATGTCCAGGCCCGTGAGGTTGGCCGTCAGGAAGCCCTCCGGACCCCCGTCGCCCTGCAGGTACAGCGCGATCACCGCGATCAGCATGATCAGGCCGCCGGCCAGCGAGTAGAGCAGGAACTTCACGGCGGCGTAGCGGCGCAGCGCACCGCCGAACATGCCGATCATGAAGTAGACCGGGACGAGCATGGCCTCGAACAGGACGTAGAACAGGAACACGTCCCTCGCCGAGAACACGGCGACGATGAACGCCTCGAGCAGCAGGATGAGCGCGAGGTACCGGCGCAGCCTGTCCGTGGCCACGGTGAGCGAGTCCTGCTCTCGCCAGGCGGCCAGGACCACCAGCGGCACGAGCACGATCGACATGAGCACGAGAGCCAGGCCGACGCCGTCGACGCCTACCGCGTAGGACACGCCGAGAGCCGGGATCCAGGCGTGCTGCTCGTACAGCTGGATCGCCTGGGACGCGTCGGTGTCGAACGCCAGCAGCGCCCCGACACCGAGGGCGAGCACGACCACGGCCACGGCGAGAGCGACGGACCGTGCGTGCTTGCGCAGACCGGCAGGAAGCGCCCACAGCAGCACCGCGCCGAGCACGGGGACCACGATGAGGGCGGTCAGCCAGGGGAAGGAGGACGACATCGGTGTGAGCTCCATCAGATCTGGATGACCAGGACGACGATGACGAGGACGACGAGCCCGAGGAGCATCGACGCGGCGTACGACCGGACGTAGCCGGTCTGGAAGCGCCGGGCGATCTCACCGAGACCGACCGTGACCCGACCGACGCTCGACACGGTGCCGTCGATCGCGGTGCGGTCGACGTAGACGAGCGAGCGGGTCAGGGCCTGGCCCGGTTCCACCAGGAGGACGTCGTTGACGGTGTCCTGGTAGAGGTCCACACGAGCCGCGCGCGTCAGCGAGGTGCCGACCGGCGGGACGACGGGGACGCGCGACGCGACGTAGCGGCGCCAGGCGATCAGGATCCCGACGGCCACGAGAGCGAGGGTCAGTCCCATGATCACGGGTACGGGCATGACCGGCTCCTCGTGCTCCGGATGACCGAGCACCGGCGCCAGCCAGTCGACGAACTTGTTCCCGGCGTTGAGGAACGCACCCAGACCGACCGACCCGACCGCCAGCACGATCATCGGCCACGTCATGAGCTTGGGCGCCTCGTGCGGGTGCTGGTGGCTGCCGTCGGCCTTGTTCGTCCAGCGCTTCTCGCCCTCGAAGGTCATGAAGAACAGCCGGGACATGTAGAACGCGGTGATCCCCGCGGCGAGCATCGCCACGGACCCGAAGAACCACGCGCGCCACGGCGCACCCTCGACCGGCACGAACGCCGACTCGATGATGTGGTCCTTGCTGTAGAAGCCGGAGAAGAACGGGAAGCCGATGATCGCCAGCCAGCCCGCGCCGAAGGTGATGTAGGTGATCTTCATGTACCGGCCCAGGCCGCCGAACAGGCGCATGTTCACCTGGTCGTCCATGCCGTGCATCACGGAGCCGGCGCCGAGGAACATGCCGGCCTTGAAGAAGCCGTGCGTCACCAGGTGGAAGATGGCGAACGCGTAGCCGACCGGTCCGAGCCCCGCCGCGAGGATCATGTAGCCGATCTGCGACATCGTCGACGCCGCGAGCGCCTTCTTGATGTCGTCCTTGGCGCAACCGACGATCGCCCCGAACACGAGCGTGACGGCCCCGACGCAGACGACGACCAGCTGGGCGTCCGGCGCCGCGTTGAACAGCGGCGCCGACCGCACGATCAGGTAGACCCCCGCGGTCACCATGGTGGCGGCGTGGATCAGGGCCGAGACGGGTGTCGGGCCGGCCATCGCGTCGCCGAGCCAGGACTGCAGCGGGAACTGCGCCGACTTGCCGCACGCGGCCAGCAAGAGCATGAGCGCGATCCCGTTCAGGGTCGCCTGGCTGGTCGACTCCGTCACGCCACCGAGCACCGTGTCGAAGCTGACGCTGCCGAAGGTCGCAAACATCAGGCCCATCGCGATGATGAGCCCGAGGTCACCGATGCGGTTGGCGACGAACGCCTTCTTGGCGGCCACCGCGTAGTCGAGCCGGTAGTTCCAGAAGCCGATCAACAGGTACGACGCGAGCCCGACACCCTCCCAGCCGAAGAACAGCAGGAGGTAGCTGTTGGCCAGCACGAGCGTGAGCATCGCGGCGATGAACAGGTTGAGGTAGGCGAAGAACCTGCGCCGGTCGGCGTCGTGCTCCATGTACGCGACGGCGTAGATGTGGATCAGCGAACCCACGAACGTCACGAGGAGCACGAACGTCAACGACAGCGGGTCCAGCCGCACCCCGGCATTCAGGTGGAACGCGCCCGCGTCGATCCAGTTGCCCAGGTCGACGTCCAGCACGCGCGATCCCTCGGACCGACCGAGCATGTTGACGAAGACGACGGCTCCGATGACGAACGCGGCCGACGACGCGAGCACGCCGAGCCAGTGGCCCCAGCGGTCGGTGCGGCGGCCCAGCACCAGCAGCAGCGCAGCACTGAGGAGCGGGATGCCGACGAGCAGCGGTGCGACGAGCAGGGTGCCCGTCTCCACGGTCTCCGTCGCCGGGCCGATCGTGTCTGATGGCAGGCTCGCCACCAGGGCTGTCAGGGTGTGCACGTCCCCGCCCCTCAGTTCTTCAACAGGTTCACGTCGTCGACCGAGGCCGAGCGTCGGGTTCGGAAGATGGCCACGATGATCGACAGGCCGACGACGACCTCGGCGGCCGCGACGACCATCACGAAGAAGGCCATCACCTGCCCCGTGAGGTCACCGTGGATGCGGGAGAACGTGACGAGCGTGAGGTTGGTGGCGTTGAGCATGAGCTCGACCCCCATGAACACGATGATCGCGTTGCGCCGGAGCAGGACGGTCGTGGCGCCCAGCGAGAAGAGGATCGCCGCCAGCACGAGGTAGTGGGTCAGGCTCACGTGCTCTCCTCCGTCGCGGCCGCATCCGGGACGTCCGGGTTGCCGAACTGCTTGCCGGCGACCACCGACCCGCCCGCCAGGACCCGGTCGATCCGGGCGGCGAACTCCTGCGCGTCGGCCTCCTGGCCGCGGATGCGCAGCACGCGTGGGACCGAGCTGTCGAGCGGCCGTCCGTCGGGTCCGAGTGCCGGCACGTCCATCGCGTTGTGCCGGGCGTACACGCCTGGTGCGGGGAGCGGCGTGAGGGTGGCACCGGCGGCGACGCGGGCGTCGGAGCGCTCCTTCTGGCCGACGCGCGGTGTGAGCCGCTGCCGGTGCGTGAGGACCAGGGCACCGAGCGCCGCGGTGACGAGCAGCGCGCCGACCACCTCGAACGCGAACACGTACTGCCCGAAGAGGATCTCCGCGATCCCCTGGGGGTTGTTGTCCACGGCTTCGGGCGTGAACCCGCTCACGTCGTACGCGGCCTTGGCGACGACGCCCACGAGCACGCACGCGAGCCCGATACCGGCGAGCAGCGCGATCCAGCGCTGCCCGCGGATCGTCTCGACGAGCGAGTCGGAACCGTCGACTCCCACGAGCATGAGGACGAACAGGAAGAGCATCATCACGGCGCCCGTGTAGACCACGACCTGCACCATGCCGAGGAACACCGCACCCTGCGCGATGTATAGGATGGCCAGCGAGATCATGACCGTGATCACGAGCAGGGCGGCGTGCACCGCCTTCTTGATGAAGAGCAGCCCGCTCGCGGCGAGGACCATGACCGGTGCCAGGCACCAGAACAGCACCGCTTCACCGGTCGAGGTCTTTCCCGTCTCGCTGAGGGACTGGACGAGGGTCAGCGTCGTCGCCGCGTTCATCGGGTGCCCTGCCGCGTTGCGCGTGCCACCGTGGCGGCCATGACAGCCGCCGTCGGCCCGGGGACGTTCGCGGCGTCCAGCCCGGCACCGCCGGGCAGGGTCGGGTCGTCGGGACGGTGCTCCGCGACCCAGGCGACCTGCGCGGGCGTCGAACCGTTGACCTCGCCGCGGTAGTAGTCCGTGTCCGTCGTGCCTTCGACCATCGGGTGCGGCGCCTGGAGCATCCCGCTGCGCAGCGGGGCCAGCAGGTCCTGCTTCTCCCAGATCATGCCCGCGCGGGTCGGCCCCGCCAGCTCGTACTCGTTGGTCATGGTCAGCGCCCGGGTGGGGCACGCCTCGATGCACAGACCGCAGAAGATGCAGCGCAGGTAGTTGATCTGGTAGACGCTGCCGTAACGCTCGCCCGGAGAGTGCTGGTCCTCGGGGGTGTTGTCGCCGCCCTCGACGTAGATCGCGTCCGCCGGGCACGCCCACGCGCACAGCTCGCAGCCGATGCACTTCTCGAGGCCGTCGGCGTACCTGTTGAGCTGGTGGCGCCCGTGGTACCGCGGCTTGGCCGGCACCTTCTCCGAGGGGTACTGCTCGGTCACGGTGGGCCGGAACATGTTCGAGAGCGTGACGCCGAACCCGCCGACGGGTGCGAAGAAGTCCGACACGGCGTTGCGCGGCTCGATGAGCGACTGGTAGCCCTCGGGCCGTGCCACCTCACCGGAGGTACGACGCGGCGCGACCGACGAACCGGCCGCGCTGGGGGCAGGCGTGGTCTGCGCCGGCTTGCGGGCCGGCTGCTTGCCGGACCCTGCGGCCTCGCGCTTGTCTGGCCTGGGCTTGTCAGCCACCGTTGACCCCTCCTGTCTCGTCGCTCTCGTCGGTGCCTGCCGGCGCGGGTCCGGCCGTCACCGAGGCCGTTGCCTTGACTTCGGCGGCCCGCTGCTTGCGTGGGGACGGCGGCAGCACCTGGCCCGGTAGCGGAGGCACGGGGTAGCCGCCTGCGTACGGGTCGTAGACCTCGGGCGCCTTGGGCTTGGGCGGTTCGGGCTTCTTCTCGGGGACGAATCCCCAGACCACCGCTCCGACCAGGATGACCGCGGCGGTGACGATGAGGATCTTCTGCAGCGGGACGTCCGTGAACTGGTGCACGCCCTGGTAGACGCCGACCACGACGACCGTCGCGAGCGCCGCCGGGATGAGGATCTTCCAGCCGATCTTCATGAACTGGTCGTACCGGAAGCGCAGGACCGAACCGCGGACCCAGACGAAGAAGAACATGAAGATCCAGAGCTTGGCGACGAACCACAGGATCGGCCACCAACCCTCGTTCAGAGCACCGTCGAGGAAGGTGGTCGGCACCGGGAGGCGCCAGCCGCCCAGGAACAGGGTCGTGGCGATCGCCGAGACGTTCAGCATGTTGATGTACTCCGCGAGGAAGAACCACGCGAACTTCATCGACGAGTACTCGGTCATGTAGCCCGAGACCAGCTCACCCTCGGCCTCGGGCAGGTCGAACGGAAGCCGGTTGGTCTCGCCGACCATCGACACGATGTAGATCGCGAACGCCGGGATCAGCGGGATGAACCACCAGAGCCGCTGCTGCGAGTCCACGATCTGCGACGTCGACATCGACCCCGCGACGATGAACACCGTGACCAGCGACAGGCCCATCGAGAGCTCGTAGCTGATGACCTGCGCCGTCGAGCGGACGGAGCCGAGCAGGGGGTACGTGGAGCCGGACGACCACCCACCGAGCACGATGCCGTACACGCCGACGGACGCGCACGCCAGGATGTAGAGGACGGCCACCGGGAAGTCGGTCAGCTGGAGCGGCGTCTCCACCCCGAACATGCTGACCATCGGCCCGAACGGGATGACCGCGAACACCAGCAGCGAGCAGAACACCGCGATCATCGGCGCGACGATGTAGACCACCTTGTCGGCGGCCTTGACAGTCATGTCCTCCTTGACCAGGAGCTTCATGGCGTCGGCGAGCGACTGCAGGAGTCCGAACGGGCCGTGGACGTTCGGGCCCGGACGCTGCTGCATGCGACCGACGACCTTGCGCTCGAACCAGATCGCGAACAGGACGCTGACGAGCAGGAACACGACGATGGCCACGGCCTTGATCAGGACGATCCACCAGGTGTCGTTGCTGAAGTCCGCCACGACGGGCGGAGCCGCGTCGGCGGGCAGGAACACTGTGGGCAGGGCGGCGATCATGCGCTGGCCTCCTCGTCCTGTCGCTCGACCTCTCGAGCACCCGGAGCGAGCCGCACCAGGTCGCCCGCGTCGGCGTGCAAGGTGTCGCGGACCGCGCTGCCGAGCGAGTTCGTCGGGAGCCACACCACGTGGTCGGGCATGTCCGTGACGACGACCGGCAGCGTGATCGTGCCGGCATCCGTCCCGACGGCGATCAGGGCACCGTCGACGACGCCCACGCCCTGCGCGGTACCGAGCGAGATCCTGGCGACCGCGCGCTTGGCCGTGCCGGCGAGGAACGGCTCACCCGACTGCAGGCGACCCGTGTCCAGCAGCTGGTGCCACGTGGCGAGCACAGCCGTGCCGGGGCTGACGGCAGGCGGCTCGGCGGGTGCGACCGACGGTGCGTCGACGCGGGGGCCGTCCCAGCCTCCGAGCTGGTCGAGCTCTGCGTGCACGGCGGCCAACGTCTCGAGGCCGAGCTCGACGCCGAGGGCGTCCGCGAGCCGGTCGAGAACCCGGTGGTCGGCCATGGCGTGCGAGACGAGCGCCTGCGGGAACGGACGCGGGCGCCCTTCCCACGTGACGAACGTGCCCGACTTCTCCGCGGGCGGAGCGACCGGCAGCACGACGTCGGCACGGTCGGTGACCTCGGAACGACGCACCTCGAGCGAGACCAGGAACGGGACGACGTCGAGCGCCTCACGGGCGATCGCCGGGTCCGGCAGGTCTGCGGGCTCGAGGCCACCGACCACGAGCCCGCCCAGGAGTCCCGCGCGGGCGGCGGCGATGATCTCGCCCGTGGAGCGTCCGCGCTCGGCGGGCAGGCTCTCGACGCCCCAGACCGCCGCGAGGTCGACGCGGGCCGCCGGGCTCGACACCGGGCGACCGCCCGGCAGGAGCGTCGGCAGCAGCCCTGCCTCGACGCCGGAACGCTCGCCGACACGGCGCGGGATCCACGCCAGCCGGGCGCCGGTGCGCTCGGCCAGCCGCAGAGCGGCCGAGTAGCCACCGGTCACGGTCGCGAGACGCTCGCCGACGAGGATCAGCGCGCCGTCGGCCGCGAGCGCGGACACCACGTCGTCGGAGAGCCCGTCGAGCACCTCCGCCTCGGTGCCCGGCGCCGCCGGGACGAGAGTGCCGCTGAGCCGCTGCAGCCCCCGGCTCTCCAGCGCGGCGACCGACAGGACGCGGGTCTTGTGGTCCACGACGGCGGAGCGCAGGCGCAGGAACGCGATCCCCGCCTCCTCCTCGAGCTCCAGGCCGACCAGCAGCACCGACGGCGCCCGGTCGAGGTCCGCGAACGTGACCTCGAGCGTGCGACCTGCCACGTGGTGCGCGAGGAAGGCCTCCTCCTCGGCGGAGTGCGGGCGGGCCCGGCCGTCCACGTCGTTGGTGCCCAGCGCGACGCGCGCGAACTTGCCGTACGCGTAGGCGTCCTCGAGCGTGAGCCGGCCGCCGGCCAGCACGGCCCAGCCCGTAGCGGGCTCACGCGGGTCGGACGGGTGGGCCGCCGCCCGGAGTCCCGCCGCGGCGGCGTCGAGCGCCTCGACCCAGCTGGCCGGCTCGAGCTCCCCGTCCGAGTTGCGCACGAGCGGGGTGGTGATGCGGTCCGGGGCCGTCTGCCACGTGAACGCGAAGCGGTCCTTGTCGGTGATCCACTCCTGGTTGACGGTCGGGTCCTCGCCCGCCAGCCGGCGCAGCACGACACCGCGACGGTGGTCGACGCGGATGGCCGACCCCTGCGAGTCGTGCTCCCCCACACCCGGCGTCGAGACGAGGTCGAACGGTCGGGACCGGAAGCGGTACGCCGCGCTGGTCAGCGCGCCGACCGGGCAGATCTGCACGGTGTTGCCGGAGAAGTAGCTGGCGAACGGGCGACCGGAGGTGTCCTCGGCGGAGGCGCCCACCGGTGTCTCCCCCTCGAACCCGAGGACCTGCGTGTCGAACCGGCCGATCTGCTGGTTGGCGCCGCGCTTCTGGAGGTCGATGAACACGTCCCCGGCGATCTCCTCGGAGAACCGCGTGCAGCGCTGGCACAGGACGCAGCGCTCCCGGTCCAGGAGGATCTGCGTCGAGATCGCGATCGGCTTGGGGAACGTCCGCTTGACGTCGACGAACCGGGTGCTGGCACGCCCGTTGCTCATCGCCTGGTTCTGCAGGGGGCACTCGCCACCCTTGTCGCAGACCGGGCAGTCGAGCGGGTGGTTGATGAGCAGCAGCTCCATGACGCCGTGCTGAGCCTTGTCGGCCTCCGCTGACGTGTGCTGCGTCTTGACCTGCATCCCGGGCGACGCCTCGAGCGTGCAGCTGGCCTGCGGCTTGGGCATCTTGGACAGGGCCCCGTCGCGACCGGGAGCCCACACCTCGACGAGGCACTGGCGGCACGCACCGGCCGGTGCGAGCAGCGGGTGGTCGCAGAACCTCGGGATCTGGATGCCGAGGTCCTCGGCGGCGCGGATGACGAGCGTGCCCTTGGGCACCTCGGTCTCGATGCCGTCGATGGTGAACGTCACGGTGGCAGCCGGCTCCGTGGGCACCTGGGGCGGTGCCGGCGGGACCAGCTGGGTGCTCGCCCCGGAGGACAGGATCGTCATGCGTGGACCCCCGCGAGGACGCCGGTCTGACGCGGCGTGTAGGTGAACAGCGAGCTGCGCTCGGGTGGGAAGAGCACGTCGGCCGCCGTGTGCGTGCCGGCCTCGAACTCGTCCCGGAAGTACTGCACGGCCGAGGTGATCGGGCTCGTCGCACCGTCACCGAGGGCGCAGAACGCGCGTCCCAGGATGTTGTCGCACAGGTCGAGCAGCAGGTCGATGTCCGCGGACGTCCCCTGACCTGCCTCGAGGCGCTGGAGCACCTGGGCGAGCCAGTAGGTCCCCTCGCGGCACGGCGTGCACTTGCCGCACGACTCGTGCTTGTAGAACTCGGTCCAGCGCGTCACCGCGCGCACCACCGAGGTCGTCTCGTCGAAGATCTGCAGCGCACGCGTGCCGAGCATCGAGCCGGCTGCTGCGACGGACTCGTAGTCCAGCGGGATGTCGAGGTGCTCGGCTGTGAAGATCGGCGTCGAGGAGCCCCCGGGCGTCCAGAACTTCAGCTCGTGGCCCTCGCGGACGCCCCCTGCCATGTCGAGGAGCTCACGCAGCGTGATGCCGAGCGGCGCCTCGTACTGCCCCGGCCGGGTCACGTGGCCGGACAGCGAGAACAGCCCGTGGCCCGTGGAACGCTCGGTACCCATCGACTTGAACCAGTCGGAGCCGCCGACGACGATCCCCGGCACCGACGCGATCGACTCGACGTTGTTCACGACGGTCGGCCGGGCGTACAGACCGGCGACCGCCGGGAACGGGGGCTTGAGCCGCGGCTGGCCGCGCAGACCCTCGAGCGAGTCGAGCAGCGCCGTCTCCTCGCCGCAGATGTACGCACCCGCACCGGAGTGCAGCGTGATCTCCAGGTTGTAGCCGGAGCCGAGGATGTCTGTACCCAGGTAGCCGGCCGCGCGGGCCTCCTGGATCGCGTTGAGGAGCCGCCGGTACACGTGCAGGACCTCGCCGCGCACGTAGAGGAACGCGTGGTCGCAGCCGATGGCGTAGCTCGTGATGATCATGCCCTCGATCAGGTGCTGAGGGCTGGCCATCATGAGCGGGATGTCCTTGCAGGTCCCCGGCTCGGACTCGTCCGCGTTGACCACCAGGTACCGGGGTCCGCCGTCGGGCGCGGGAAGGAAGCCCCATTTCATGCCCGTCGGGAAGCCGGCGCCCCCGCGGCCACGCAGACCGGAGTCCTTGACCATCGTGACCACGTCGGCCGCCTGCATGCCCAGCGCGCGACGCAGACCCTTGTAGCCGCCAGCACCCTCGTAGGTGGCCAGCGTCCACGAGCGGTCCGCATCCCACGTGTCCGTGAGGACGGGGGTGAGCGTGGTGGCCATCAGGACTCCTTCGCGTCGTCGGAGGTCTGCTTCTTGCGCTCGCCTGACGGTGACACGTCACCGGCCGTCGTGGTGGGACGCTGGGCACTGGACTGCTCGCCGCCCACCTGCGGAGCGCCGCCCGCTGGGGCGGCTGCGGTCCCGGACGCCTCGAACGGCGGGGCCGTCCAGCTCTCCGCACGAGCCAGCTCGACGCCCCGCAGAGTCGGCACGCCACCGCCCACGCCCTCGTGGGCGCGGCCGTCATCGAACCCGGCGAGCACGCGGGACATCTCCTTGAACGAGCAGACCGTGTCGGCACCACGGGTCGGGGCCACCGGCTGACCGGCCGCGATCGTCTCGACGATCTCCCGCGCGCTGTCCGGTGTCTGGTTGTCGAAGAACTCCCAGTTGACCATCACGACCGGCGCGTAGTCGCAGGCGGCGTTGCACTCGATGCGCTCGAGCGTGATGCGACCGTCGTCCGTCGTCTCGTCGTGCCCGATGCCCAGGGAGTCCGACAGGTCCTCCCAGATGGCGTCCCCGCCCATGACCGCGCACAGCGTGTTGATGCAGACGCCGACGGTGTAGTCGCCGTTCGGGTGCCGCTTGTACTGCGTGTAGAACGTCGCGACCGCGGACACCTCGGCGGTGGTCAGGCCCAGGTGCGACGCGCAGAACGCGATGCCCCGCGGGCTGACGTAGCCGTCCTCGGACTGGACGAGGTGCAGCATCGGCAGCAGCGCCGACCGTGCCTGGGGATAGCGCGCGACGATCAGGTCCGAGTCGGCCGTCAGACGCGCGTGCGTCTCGGCGTCGTAGGACGTGCGGTGCGTCTGCCCGGGCGTACGCCCAGCCTCGACCGACATCAGCGGTCCACCCCTCCGAGCACAGGGTCGAGGGACGCGACGGCGACGACGACGTCGGCCACCTGCGCGCCCTCGCACATGATCGACGTCGCCTGCAGGTTGTTGAACGACGGGTCCCTGAAGTGCGCCCGGTACGGGCGCGTGCCTCCGTCGGACACCAGGTGGACGCCGAGTTCGCCGCGTGGGTGCTCGACGGTCTGGAACACCTGGCCGGCCGGTACGCGGAACCCTTCCGTGACCAGCTTGAAGTGGTGGATCAGGGCCTCCATCGAGGTGCCCATGATCTCGCGGATGTGGTCGAGCGAGTTGCCCATGCCGTCGGCACCGATGGCCATCTGCGCCGGCCAGGCGACCTTCTTGTCGGCGACCATGACCGGACCGGGGCCCATCTTCTGCAGGCGGTCGAGGGTCTGCTCGACGATCTTCATCGACTGGTAGCACTCCTCGACCCGTAGGACGAGCCGGCCCCACGAGTCAGCGGTGTCCGCCGTCGGGACGTCGAAGTCGTACGTCTCGTACCCGCAGTACGGGTTCGCCTTGCGGACGTCGTAGGGCAGGCCCGCGCTGCGGAGCACCGGACCGGTCATGCCCAGCGCCATGCACCCCGACAGTCCGAGGTAGCCCACGCCCTTGAGGCGCAGGTGCAGGATCGGGTTCGCCATCATCAGGTCTTCGAGCTGCTTGAAGAACTTGCGCACGACCACGAGCGACTCGCGGATGGTGTCGATCGCACCCGGGGGGATGTCCTGCGCGACGCCGCCGGGACGGATGAACGCGTGGTTCATCCGCAGGCCCGTGATCAGCTCGAAGATCTTCAGGATCTCCTCGCGGGCCGTGAAGCCCACGGTCATGATCGTCGTCGCGCCGAGCTCGTTGCCGCCCGTGGCCAGGCAGACCAGGTGGCTCGTGATGCGGTTGAGCTCCATGAGCAGCACGCGGATCACCGTGGCGCGCTCGGGGACGTCGTCGGTGATGCCGAGCAGCTTCTCGACGGCCAGGCAGTACGCGGCCTCCTGGAACAGCGGCGCGACGTAGTCCATGCGCGTGCAGAACGTCACGCCCTGGGTCCAGGTGCGGAACTCCATGTTCTTCTCGATGCCGGTGTGCAGGTAGCCGATGCCTGCGCGGGCCTCGGTGACCGTCTCACCGTCGATCTCGAGCATGAGCCGGAGCACGCCGTGCGTCGACGGGTGCTGCGGGCCCATGTTGACGACGATCCGCTCCTCGCCGAGGCGGGCAGCCTCCTCGGCGATGTCGGACCAGTCGCCGCCGGAGGCCTCGAAGGACGGGATGCCCTCGGTGTCGCCGTCCACCACGCGCGCGGTGGACCTCGGTGTCTGTGTGGTCATCGGTACGACCTCCGCTGGTCCGGGGGCGGCACGGTGGCGCCCTTGTACTCGACCGGGATGCCCCCGAGGGGGTAGTCCTTGCGCTGCGGGTGGCCCGGCCAGTCGTCGGGCATCTCGATGCGGGCCAGTGCGGGATGACCGTCGAAGACGATCCCGAAGAAGTCGTAGGTCTCGCGCTCGTGCCAGTCGTTGGCCGGGTACACCTGCACGGTCGACGGGATGTGCGGGTCCTGGTCGGGCACGGCGACCTCGAAGCGCAGGCGCCGCGAGTGGGTCACCGAGACGACGTGGTAGACCGCGTGCAGCTCGCGGCCGGTGTCGTGGGGGTAGTGCACGCCCGAGACGCCCAGGCTGAGCTCGAAGCGCAGGTCCTGGTCGTCGCGGAGCGCCTGGGCCACCTCGACCACGTGCTCGCGGTGCACGTAGAGCGTGATCTCCTCGCGGTCGATCACGACCTGCTCGATCGCGTTGGTGAACCCGGTGCCGGACTCGTCGAGCACCTCGGTCAGGACGTCGACGACCTCGTCGAACCAGCCACCGTAGGGTCGCGCGCTCGGCCCGGGCAGGGCGATCACCGAGATCATGCCGCCGTAGCCCGACGTGTCACCGGAGCCCGTCACACCGAACATGCCCTTGCGGACGTCGACGACCTCGACCGGGTGCTGGGTGCCGAGGTTCTGGCCGCCGGCCTCGTGCGCGGCCTCGGTGGCCGTCTGGCCCACCGTGCCGGTGTCACCCGGCTTCGCGGCCGCGGCCGCGTCCTTGCGGATGCCCGCCTTCTCGTCCGTCACTTCAGCAGCCCCGTCATGTGCGACGTCGGGGTCGCGGCGAGCGCGGCCGCCTCCGCGGCGGCCGCGGCCTCCTTGCGGTTGGCGCCGAGCGGCTCGTTCTCGATCTGCTCGTGCAGCGCAAGGATCGCGTTGATCAGCATCTCCGGCCGCGGCGGGCACCCCGGCAGGTAGATGTCGACGGGCACGATGTGGTCGACGCCCTGCACGATCGCGTAGTTGTTGAACATGCCTCCGCTGCTCGCGCACACGCCCATCGACAGAACCCACTTGGGCTCGGACATCTGGTCGTAGACCTGACGCACCACGGGGGCCATCTTCTGGCTCACCCGACCGGCCACGATCATGAGGTCCGCCTGGCGCGGCGACGCCCGGAACACCTCCATGCCGAAGCGCGAGATGTCGAACCGGCTGGCGCCGGCCGCCATCATCTCGATGGCGCAGCACGCCAGACCGAACGTCACGGGCCACAGCGACGACTTGCGGAAGTAGCCGACGAGATCCTCGACCGTCGTGAGCAGGAAGCCTGACGGCGCTTCTTCGATCCCCATCTCAAACCTCCGGACACGCAGTGGTTGACGCGAGTGCTGGGCTGCTCTGGTCCTTGGTCAGTCCCACTCGAAGCCTCCGCGACGCCACTCGTACACGAACGGCACCGTGATGATGAGCAGGAACCCCATCATCGCGACGAGACCGAACAGAGCCAGCGTGCCGAAGCTGACGGCCCACGGGTAGAGGAACACCACCTCGATGTCGAACACGATGAACGTCATCGCGACGAGGTAGTACTTGATCGGGAAGCGGCCCCCGCCGATGGCGTGCGGGGTCGGCTCGATGCCGCACTCGTACGCCTCGAGCTTGGCGCGGTTGTACCGCTTGGGGCCGAGGATCACGGACGAGCCGACGCCACCCAGCGCCATCAGGGCAGCGATGCCCATCAGGAACAGCAGAGGCACGTAGGGATTGCTCATCGTGCGTCACTCCTCAACGGCGAGGTGTTGCTCGGGGACGTGCAGGGCGTTCAGGCTGCCGGTGCGAGCCGGCTCAGTCCGGAGATGACCCGGTCGACCAGGTCACCACCACGGGGTTCGTAGCAGTCGGACAGGAGCTTCAGGACGAACTTCATGACGAGCGGCCTCGGCAGGCCGTACCGCGTGCACACCCGCATGATCTCCGGGTGCTCGATGAGCCGGACGAAGATCCGCCCGAGCGTGTAGTAACCGCCGAGGTCATCCTTCATCCGGCCCTGGTACGTGGCGAACGCTCGCTCCCGGCCGGCTGCGGTCCCCCGCGCCAGGCCCTGGGCGATGGCGTCGGCGGCAACTCGGCCGGCCTGCAGGCCGTACGCGATGCCCTCGCCGTTGAACGGGCTGATCATCCCGGCGGAGTCACCGACGAGCATGAGGCCGTTGCCGTACAGCGGGCCGCGGTTGAACCCCATGGGAAGCGCCGCGCCGCGTACCGGGCCGACCTGGTTGTCCGGTGTGAACTCCCACTCGGCCGGTGCGTTGGCCATCCACTTGGCGAACAGTGACTTGTAGTCGACCTTCGTCGCGGCCGCGGTGCTCGACACCGACCCCAGGCCGACGTTCGCGGTGCCGTCGCCGAGGGCGAAGATCCACCCGTACCCGGGCATCAGGTTCGACTTGTGCGGGACCCCGTCCCAGAGCTCGAGGTGGCTCTCCATCCACGCGTCGTCGTGCCGTGGGGTACGGAAGTACGTGCGCACCGCGACGCCCATCGGGCGGTCCATGCGCTTCTCGAGCCCCATGCCCGTGGCCAGGCGCGCCGAGACCCCGTCCGCGGCGATGACGACCGGGGCGCGATAGGTCGCGGCGCCGTCCTCGGTCTTCGCGGTGACGCCCACGACCCTGCCCGAGCGCTCGTCCCTGACCGCGCCGGTGACGTTGGTCCGCTCCTGGAGCTTCGCGCCGGCTGACCGGGCGTGGTCGACGAGAGTGTGGTCGAGCGACATCCGCGACTTGGCGAGCCCGTACGACGGGTAGCTCGACAGCTCGGGCCACTCCAGCTCGAGCCGGTGCCCGCCGCCGAGGACCCGCAGGCCCCTGTTCCGGATCCAGCCGTCCTGCTCGCGGATCGGCAGTCCCATCCGTACCAGCTCGGCGACCGCGCGTGGTGTCAGCCCGTCGCCACAGATCTTGTCCCGTGGAAACTCCGACTTCTCGAGCAGCAGCACGTCGAGGCCCGCGGAGGCGCAGTGGAACGCGGCGGCGGACCCGGCCGGGCCCGCACCCACGACGATGACGTCTGCGTCATCGAGCGCTGCATCCACCACCAGTGACCCCACTTGTGACGTTGTTCACGAGCTGACTCGGCGAGTGTAACCACGGCCACATTCGATGTCTGCGAAGGCTTGGCTTACTTGCGGAGAGCAGAGGAAGAACGGCGCTGAACAGCACAGAGACTCGCCCGCGGGCACCCGACGACGGACGCTTCACCGACCACGCGTGAGGCGTCACGGGGACATTGTTCACCCATACGGGGCGACGAGTCGCGGCGACCCCGGATCGGCGCGTGCAGGACGTTGCGCCGTGCTTATTCCGGGCGCGTCGCACGGTGCAGGGCGACGACGCCGCCGGTGAGGTTGCGGAACGCGACCTCGGTCCAGCCCGTGCCCTTGATCAGTCGGCCGAGCGCCGTCTGGTCGGGCCACTCACGGATCGACTCGGCGAGGTAGACGTAGGCGTCCGGCTCCTTGGAGACCGCTCGCGCGACCGGCGGCAGGGCACGCATGAGGTAGTTCGTGTAGACGGTGCGGAACGGTGCGAACGTCGGGGTCGAGAACTCGCACACGACGAGCCGGCCGCCCGGCTTGGTCACGCGGTAGAGCTCGTCCAGGGCCCCCTCGACGTCCGAGACGTTCCGCAGGCCGAACGACATCGTCACCGCGTCGAAGGACTCGTCGGCGAACGGCAGGTGCAGAGCGTCACCGGCCACGAACGGCAGGTCGGGCCGGCGCCGCTTGCCCACCTCGAGCATCCCGACGGAGAGATCGCACGCGACCACGCGCACCCCGGCATCGGCCATGGGCTCCGACGAGGTGCCCGTACCGGCCGCGAGGTCGAGCACGGTCTGGCCAGGCTGGGCGTCGACGGCCTTGAGGGTGGCGCGCCGCCAGGCCCGGTCCTGGCCCAGCGACAGCACGTCGTTGGTGCGGTCGTAGCGGGCGGCCACGGCGTCGAACATCACGGCGACGTCGTGCGGGTCCTTGTCGAGGCTGGCGCGCGGCATGGCCCCATCGTCGCAGGTCCGCCGCGTCCCTCACGAACCGGCGACGCCGCACGCCGCTGTGGAGCGCCTGAGGGAGCGGGTGGCCGCGGCTCCGCGGAGCCTTACCCTGGAGCCGATGAGCCAGCAGCCCTCCACCCCCGAGACGACGGGGATCCCGCTCCCGCACCCGCTCGTGGTCCGCACCGTCGCTCTCGAGGACCTCGCCGAGCAGCGTTCCGTGAGCGACCTGCTGGACCTGCTCCCCTCGACCGGCTCGCCGCTCGCCTGGGTGCGCCGCGGGGACGGGCTGGTGGCCTGGGGCGAGACCCTGCGCGTCGAGGTCTCCGGGTCGGACCGGTTCGCGGAGGCCGAGCGCGCCTGGCACGGGTTGCTCAGGCACGCGATCGTCCGCGACGAGGTGCAGGTTCCCGGCAGCGGACCGGTCGCGTTCGGGTCGTTCGCGTTCGACGACGACTCCCCTGCCGGCGGCGTCGTCGTCGTACCCAGCGTCGTGGTGGGCCGCCGCGGAGGACACACGTGGCTGACGACGATCACGACAGGCGCCCGCCTCGGCGCGGCGCCCCGGCTGAGCGACGTCACCGGACCGCGCATCGCTCCGACCGACCCCGGCGACGTCGCCTACGACGACGCTGACGCCCACGACTGGATGGACGTCGTCGCGCGGGGCATCGCCGCCGTCCGCGCGGGCGACGTCGAGAAGGTCGTCCTCGCTCGTGACGTGCACGCCAGGACCGAGCACCCGGTCGACGTGCGGTGGGCGCTCGAACGTCTCGTGGACACCTACGAGTCCTGCTGGACGTTCAGCGTCGACGGCCTCGTGGGCGCGACCCCCGAGCTGCTCGTGCGCTCCGAGAAGGGCCTGGTGACGTCGCGTGTGCTCGCCGGCACCATCCGGCGGACCGGCGACGACAACGCCGACCTTGCCCGGGCGGCGATCCTCGCGCACTCGTCGAAGGACCTCGAGGAGCACGAGTACGCGGTGCAGTCGGTCGCGGAGGCGCTCGACCCCTTCTGCTCGTCGACGAACGTCCCGGACGTGCCGTTCGTCCTGCACCTGCCCAACGTGCTGCACCTGGCCTCGGACGTCACGGGCGTGCTCACGTCGACCGACGCCACGCACCCGTCCTCGCTCGCACTCGCGGCTGCACTGCACCCGACGGCCGCCGTCTGCGGCACCCCCACGGTCGCCGCGCGCGAGCTGATCCGGAGCATCGAGGGCATCGACCGCGCCCGGTACGCGGGTCCGGTCGGCTGGTTCGGCGCGGACGGCGACGGCGAGTGGGGCATCGCGCTGCGGTCCGCGCACATCGACCGGGACGACCCCCGACGCGTCCGCCTCTTCGCCGGCTGCGGCATCGTCGCCGCTTCCGACCCGGCGGCCGAGCTGGCGGAGTCCGAGGCCAAGCTCGAGCCCATGCGGCATGCGCTCGGCCGGGACGACCAGCCCCGCTGACCCGGCGACGCCGACCGTAGGACGACCGAGTCCCGGACCGCTGATGCGCGGTCCGGGACTGTGTGCGGTCCGGGTCGGACCGCGGTCGCGGCTCCAGGGGTGCGAGCCGCACGGCAGACGTCCAGGTAGGTCCAGGACCGGCGGCCGGATCCCCGATGGGGGGTACGAGGACCGGCGGCCGCCGGTGGTCAGTGGCAGATGATGACGCTCAGGCGATCAGCCGTTGCCCTGCTGCTGGCTCTGGAACCACTCCCACAGCTGCTCGGGGGTCATGCCGTTCGGGAGACCGTTCGCGCCACCCTTGTCGCTGCCGTCGCCCGGCGAGCCCAGGTCGGGAGCCTGCTGGTCCGGCGCCTGCTGGCCTTCGTCGTTGCTGTCGCCGCTGTTGTCGCCGCTGTTGTCGTCGCTGCCGTTCGAGGAGGCGGCCGGCTCGGGCCGCACCGCGAGCGTGACGTCCATCTCCGACGCCTTGCCGTCCCGGACGACGGTCAGCGTGACCTTGGTGTCGGACGGGAGCGCCCGGACGTAGGCCGTGAGGGACTCGGCGCCGGCAACGGCCTTGCCGTCGATCGCGACGATCGTGTCGTCGGTCTTGATCCCGGCCTTGGACGCCGGCGAGCTGTCGCTGACCGACTGGACCACCGCACCGCGGCGGGTCACGTCGTCGGCGGTCGCGGTGCCGTCGGACAGGGTCACCCCGAGGAACGCGTGCTCCGCCGTGCCGTCCTCGACGAGCTGTGCGGCGACGTTCTTGACCAGGTCCACCGGGATGGCGAAGCCGAGGCCGATCGAGCCGGACTCCTGCGACAGCGTCGCGATCGAGGAGTTGATCCCGATCACGCGACCGGCGGCGTCGAACAGCGGACCGCCGGAGTTGCCCGGGTTCACCGCCGCATCCACCTGGATGGCGTTGGTGACCGTGGCGTCGCCGCCGTTCTCACCCGACGTCGAGACCGGGCGGTCGACCGCCGAGACGATGCCGGTGGTCACGGTGCTGGCCAACCCGAGCGGGTTGCCCACAGCCATGACCGCCTGGCCGACGACGACCTTCGAGGAGTCGCCGAACTCTGCCGGCTTGAGGTCCTTGGGCGGGTCGGTGAGCTTGATGACGGCGAGGTCGGTGGTCGGGTCCGTGCCGACGACCGTGGCCTTGAAGATCCGGCCGTCGTTGAGCGTGACCTCGATGCTGTCCTTGTCCGCGTCGCCGACCACGTGGTTGTTGGTCACGATGTGACCGGCGTCGTCCACGATGACGCCGGAACCCTCGGCGCCGCCCCCGCCGCCGCCGATGGTCACCTGGATGGCGACGACCGACGCCTGCACGGCCTTCGAGACGGCCTCCCAGTCCGGGCTGTCGGACGTCGAACCCGAGACCGGGACGGTGTCGTTGGTGTCCTGGCCGATCGTGGCCAGGGAGGCAGGGCGTCGCAGCGCGTCGGCCACGTCGTCTCCGGAGAGCGAGTGCACGACGCCACCGGTGGCGACGGCAGCCACGATCGCGGCGGCCGCGGCGGCGGAGGTGATGGGGATCCACGAGCGGCGCTTGCGCTGCGTCGGGACGACGGGCGCCGGGCCCTGCGGGAGGTACTGCTGCCCGGCGGTCGCCTCCTGCGGCGCCTGGTAGGCGGCCTGGAACACGGCCGGCTGCTCGACCTGCTGCTCGCGCACGTGCTGCTGGACGAGCGCCGGGTCCTGGATCGACGCACGCTGGGCAGCGTCCCACTGGGCACGACGGACGGCCTCGGCGTGTGCGGCAGCCGTCGCGGCGGCGACGACCTGGGTGGCCTCGTACAGCGCGCGCTGGTCGGCGGGTGCCGCCGGGTGCGGCGGGGTGAAGGGGTTCGTCGGGTGAGCCGCCGGAGCGGCGGGCAGCGGCTGCGTCGCATGCACCGGCGGGATCGGCTGGGTCTGCGCGAGGGGCGCGATCGGCTGGGTCTGGGCGACCGGGGCGATCGGCTGGGTCTGCGCGAGGGGCGCGATCGGCTGCGTCTGCGTGACAGGAGCGATCGGCTGGGTCTGCGCGACCGGCGTGACCGGTGCCGTCTCCGCCGCCGGCGCGACGGGCGCGGTCTCGGCTGCGGGGGCGACCGGTGCAGTCGACTCGTTCTCGGGGTGCTGGTCGCCCACGTTGGCGCCGGTCTTGGGGTTCTTAGGCATGGGGTGTGGCCTCCTTGGTCGAGGACCACTCAACTAGGTCGCGCTGAAGGCACCCGGAGCAGAACCTGGGAATTTGCTGCGAGTTTCGAGTGGATTTGGGCGACTCAGTCCTGGAGAGCGTCGGCGACGGCTGCGACGACCTGTGCCGCCAGCCGCTCCCCGAGCGCGCGACGACCGCTCCGGTCCACGCGGACCTCGACGACGCTGAGCCCCGGCCCGGGTGCCGCGAGCGCAGGCAGCAGCCCGTCGACGTCACCGACGCGGGTGTGCCGGACGCCGTACCCCGCGCAGATGGCCGCGATGTCCGCCCCGTGCGGCGTCCCGAACACCCGCTCGAACACCTCCGCCCGGTCCGGCTCGCCGGGCTCCAGCGTCGCGAAGATCGAGCCTCCGTCGTCGTTGGCGACGACGAGCTGCAGGTGCACCACGTGCTCGAGCGGCCCGCGCAGCAGACCGCCCACGTCGTGCAGGAACGTGAGGTCACCCAGGAGAGCGCGCACGCGGCGGTCCGGCAGCCCGAGCGCGACGCCGGCGGCGGTCGAGATCGTGCCGTCGATGCCGGCGAGCCCACGGTTGGCCAGGACGACCGGCGGGGCCGACCAGCGGGCCACGAGGTCCAGGTCCCGCACCGGATTGGACGACCCGACGACGAGGACGTCGTCGGGGGCGCTCACCTCGGCGACCGCCCGAGCGAGAACCGGGCCCGTGACGCGTGTCCCGCTCCGGGACCGCCGGCCCTCGAACGAGCCGTCGAGCACCCCGTCGACGGCCGCACCTGCGGCCTTGTCCGCGGTCTGCCAGGCCTCGAGCCAGCCCTCGGGCGCCCGCATCCGGCCGGTGCGCATCCTCGCGGGTGGCTCGAGGAGCACCTCGGCGGCGTTGCGTGCCGCATCGGGCCAGTCGGCTCCGCGGGCGCCGATCACGACGACCTCGACGTCCGGGCGGCCGAGGAGGCGCTGCACGGGTCGGGACAATGTCGGGCGGCCGAGCACCACGACGCGTCGCACCGAGCCACCGAGCAGGGGGTGCTGGAGCAGGTGGACGTAGGCCGCGATCGCATTGGCGCCGCCCCGGGCGCCGGATGACGGCTCCGCGAGCAACGGCCAGCCGTTCGCCTCGGCGAGGCGTCGTGCGAGCAGACCCGCGTCGTCGCCGGCGACGACGATCGTCGGCGCGCCGCCGCGTCGTCCTCCGGGCGAGGGTTCCACGGTCGGGAGGACCGCCGCGACGGGTCGCGCCTGCACGTGGGTCAGCCCGACGGTGGACGGCTCCGGCCACGCCCCCGGACCGGGGACGAGCGGTTCGCGGAACGCGACGTTCAGGTGGACGGGACCAGGGTCGCCGGTACGCGCGCCGGTGGCGGCTGCGAGAGCGCGCGCGACCGTCCTGCGCAGGTCCCGCGCCTCGTCGGACCGCCCGTCCGGGGCCGGCAGGTCGAGGCACAGGCGGACGGCCGGGCCGAACACGCCGACCTGCTCGGTGGTCTGGTTGGCACCGGTGCCACGCAGCTCGTGCGGGCGGTCGGCCGTGAGCACGACGAGGGGCAGACCGCTGTGGTGCGCCTCGAGGACCGCCGGATGCAGGTTCGCCACCGCGGTGCCCGAGGTGGTGACGACGGCGACGGGGCGCGGCGGCACCGACCCGCCGTCCGGTCCCACGGTGGACGCCCGGGCGAGGCCGAGGGCCAGGAACCCCGCCGACCGCTCGTCGACCCGCACGTGCAGCCGCAGTGCGGGTGCACCGGCCGGCGGCTCCGGCCGAGTTGCGTCCGCGAGCGCGTAGGCGAGCGGTGCGCTGCGGGAACCGGGAGCGAGCACGACGTCCTCGACGCCCAGGGCTGCGAGCGCCTGGACCAGGACCCGGGCCGCGGAGGTCGCCGGACCACCCCCTGCGTCCGTCGTCGTCACGCCTGCCATCATGCCTGAGCCTGGACGGCGGCGACCCGTCGACGCCACCGGTCGGCGAGGTCGGGCGCCGCGGCGGCGCGTGCGAGGACCGTCGGGTCGGGTGCAGGGCGACGCACGGCGATCGCGCCGTCCTGCGGAAGGAGCGGCTCGGCGACGAGGTCCGCGGCAAGCAGCTGGGCGGTCGCGAGGCCGCAGGCGTACGGCAGCTCGGGCAGCGCGGCGGCGAGCGCGATCCCGGCTGCCAGGCCGACGGAGGACTCCAGGGCGCTGGACACGACGACCGGGAGGCCGAGGGTCTCGGCGAGCTCGAGGCACGCGCGCACACCACCCAGGGGCTGCACCTTGAGGACCACGACGTCGGCGGCGTGCGCTCGCGCGACGGCCCACGGGTCCTGCGCCCGACGGATCGACTCGTCGGCGGCGATCGGCACGTGGGTGCGCCGGCGGAGCTCGGCGAGGTCCTCGACGGACGGAACGGGCTGCTCGGCGTACTCGAGGCCGCCGGCGGCGCGGTCGAGCGCGTGGAGCCTCGCGACGGCCGTGTCGACGTCCCAGGCGGCGTTGGCGTCGATGCGGATCGCGCCGCTCGGTCCGAGAGCGTCGCGCACGGCCTCGAGGCGCGCGATCTCGTCAGCGAGCGACTGGCCGGGCTCGGCGACCTTGACCTTGGCGGTCCGGCAGCCACCGGAGGCGAGC
The DNA here is from genome assembly GCF_000688475.1 of Cellulomonas sp. URHE0023. Taxonomy (GTDB): domain Bacteria; phylum Actinomycetota; class Actinomycetes; order Actinomycetales; family Cellulomonadaceae; genus Cellulomonas. The sequence continues at coordinate 381,652 of NZ_JIAN01000005.1, forward strand.
ACGATGGCGTGAGCGGTCGCCGCGTCGACGGCCGGCACGGTGACGTTGACCGGGATCCGGTCGCGCACGGGCGCCGGCCAGCCCTCGTCGGCCGCCTCCCGGGCGGCGCGCCACCACGCGAGCGACTCCTGCTCGTCGTAGTCCCAGAACGGGCTGAACTCCGCCCAGCCGGCGTCGCCCTGCACGAGAACGCCGTCTCGGACGGTCAGTCCGCGGAACCTGGTCCGCAACGGGACGGACCAGACGTGCAGGTCAGCGGGCATGGCACAACCCTACGCGGCCGGACTTTGCTCCCGGCCGGCAGGAGCACAGCTCCAGGCGGCAACGAGCAGGTCCCGCACGGTCGGGCGCACCTCCCGGTGCTCGGTGAGCGCGCTGACCACGCCGCCGTCCACGATCGCGATGGTGACCTGAGCACTCGTGGGTGCACCCACCAGGGAGACCAGGTGCTCGACCGCCTCGTCGACCCCCGACCGGCCCGCGGCGAACGCGCGCGCCAGCGCGGGGTGACGGCCGGCGCCCAGGAGGTGCTCGTAGTGGCTCCGCACGTCGGCGTCGTCGCCCGCCGGCAGGACCGCGTCCGCGACGAGGACCGCCGCGGCCCGCGGGTCGGCGGACACGCGCTGGCCCCGGTGCTCGGTGGCCCGGGCGTGTGCCGCCCACGCCTGCGCGAGCGCGTCGCCCGCCGCGCCTGCGAGCTCGTCCAGGCTGCCGAAGTAGTACGTCGTGGCCGAGACGGACGCGCCCGCCTCGACGGCGACCCTGCGGTGCGTCAGTGCGCCCGGTCCCTCGCGGAGCATGAGGGCTGCGGCGGCCTGGGCGAGCTCGTCGCGGCGACGCGCCCCCTTGCCCGTCGATCCGGCCATCAGTGCCCGCCGCCGGACAGGTTGAGCCCGACCACGCCGGCGACGATGAGGACGAGCGAGACGATCTTGAGCACAGACACGGACTCGCCGAGGAACACGATCGCCAGGACCGCGGTCAGCGCCGCCCCGATGCCGACCCAGACTCCGTACGCGACCCCGACCGGCAACGTCTTGAGCGACCAGGCCAGGCCTCCCATGGAGGCGGCCAGCATCACGACGAAGAGGACGCTCGGCCACAGCCTGGTGAAGCCGTCGGACGCCTTGAGGCTCAGTGCCCAGCCCGCCTCGAGCATGCCGGACACGATGAGAACGACCCATGCCATGGTGATGCACCTCCGTCCGCCTGGGCTCGCCGCAGGCGGTGGGACCGTGCGCGCCGGGTGGCAGTCCCCGCCGTCACGCGCACGTTCTGGTACAAGCGTACCAAACCGATAGGCTGGGCGTCGTGAACCTCCCGGCACCCGTCAGCGACACCTTCGACCCGACACGGTGGCGGACCGTCGACGGGTTCGAGGACCTCACCGACCTGACCTACCACCGCGGCGTCGCCCGGCCCAGCCCCGAGCAGGCCGCGCAGGGCGCCCTCGAACGGGACACCCCGGTGGTCCGGGTCGCGTTCCACCGGCCCGAGGTGCGCAACGCGTTCCGGCCGCACACCGTCGACGAGCTCTACCGGGTGCTCGACCACGCGCGCACCACCTCGAACGTCGGGACCGTGCTGCTCACCGGCAACGGGCCGGCCCCGAAGGACGGCGTCTGGTCGTTCTGCTCCGGCGGCGACCAGCGCATCCGCGGCCGCGACGGCTACCGCTACGCCGACAGTGAGACGTCCGAGGGCATCGATCCCGCGCGGGCAGGACGCCTCCACATCCTGGAGGTGCAGCGACTCATCCGGACGATGCCCAAGGTCGTCGTCGCCCTGGTCAACGGCTGGGCAGCCGGCGGCGGCCACTCCCTGCACGTCGTCGCGGACCTGACGATCGCCAGCCGCGAGCATGCGCGATTCATGCAGACCGACGCCAACGTCGGCTCGTTCGACGGCGGGTACGGGTCAGCGCTGCTCGCCCGTCAGGTCGGTCAGAAGCGGGCGCGGGAGATCTTCTTCCTGGCGCGGGAGTACTCGGCCGAGCAGGCACTCGCCTGGGGGGCCGTCAACGACGTCGTGGCCCATGACGACCTCGAGGAGGCCGGGATCGAGTACGCGCGGATCATCGCGACGAAGTCGCCGCAGGCCGTCCGGATGCTCAAGTTCGCGTTCAACCTCGCCGACGACGGCCTGGCCGGCCAGCAGGTGTTCGCAGGCGAGGCGACGCGCCTGGCGTACATGACGGACGAGGCCGTCGAGGGCCGGGACGCCTTCCTGCAGCGCCGAGAGCCGGACTGGTCGGGCTTCCCGTACGCGTACTGAGCGCGTCGCTACCGGCCGCCCATGGCCCAGCCGGCCACGTCGACGATCGCCCCGAGGACGCCCGCCGTGGCGACCAGGAGCGCGACGAGGACGACGCCGGCCGCGACCACGGCAGCCATCGAACGGACGTCGTGCTCACTCGCGGGAGAGTGCGTGGGATCTGCCATGCCTCCAGGCTGCCCGGGTGGGCGTGGGGAGCACATCGGCCCCGGGTCTCGGTCCGGAGCCGCCAGGTCATCCCTGGGACGGACTCAGCCGACCGTCACGGATCCTGACCCGGCCGGCACCAGCTCGACCCAGGTGTTGCCCGGCGCCAGGTCGGCCGGCGACCCGTCGGCCGCGAAGAGGCGCATCGGTGCGTCCTGGGAGTCCTTCTTCCAGGTGACCGGAAGGGTCTTGCCACCCGTCGCCACCAGACCCTCGCCGGATCCCACCAGCTCGTACGTCGGAACAGGCGTGCCACCCTGCGCGGCATAGCCGGTCGGAGGGTGAGCCGCGGTGATCGAGACGACGTTGACGGCCGACAGACGCGCACCGCCGCGCGACGTCGCCGGTGTGGCGCCCTCCGACCGGAGCCACGTGCCCGAGGCGGCGTCCCAGGTCCAGGTCGGGCTCGACGCCGGGGAGAGCTGGAAGGAGAGCGTCCCGGCCGGGGCACCGCCGACCACGGCGGCGGCCCGGTCGGCGCTGCGCGCGATCGTGAACTGCTCGCCGGGCGGTGCCTGGTGGTCGGCGTCCGCCTGGGCCCAGAACACCGTCGGGGTGCCGTAGACGTTGTGCGGTGCCGCACGGTCCTTGGTCCGGTACATCCCCGGAGCACCCGCGTCATGACTGATCATCTGGACGCCACTCTGGGCGACGAGCGTGAGGATGCCCGGCTGACCGCCGGAGAACGCCAGCAGCCCGTGCATGGGAGCGAGGATCAGCGGGTCCATCGGACGCACCGACCGGATCGGTCCGACCTCGGCGGGCACCTGCGAGTGGAAGACCGCGACGAGCCGGGACACGTCGAACTCGACGATGGTCTCCCAGACCACGTCCGCCTGCTCCAGGCCCGACTGCGGCCGTGCCACCGGCGTGTTCTCGATCTTCACCGCGAGCGCGGGACGCGACGCAGGATCACCGGGGACGCCCGTCAAGGGCCAGCTCGGCGCCACGACCGGGACGGGTGCCGCCGCCTTGGCGGGAGGGACCGTCGGAAGGACAGTCACCGTGGTGGCGCTGGGCGCGGGCTCCGGAGCCGGCGAGCTGCAGGACACCAGAGCCAGCAGCGCACCGAGCGCCACACCGATCGACCCCACACGCGTCTTGGTCCTCATACCGCCCCCTGTCGCCACCGTGCTGATGCTCCAGGTTGCCATGCGACCACGGCGGGACGCGGGAGCACAGGCCGGGTCAGCCCATCGTGACGGAACCCGAACCCACCGGGACCAGCTCGATCCAGGTCACGCCCGGGGCCAGCGTCGCCGGGGCTCCGTCAGCGGTCGCCAGGGTGAGCACCTCACCGACCGAGCCCTTCGCCCACCGGACCGGGACCGACTTGCCGCCGCTGGACAGGGTCCCGTCGCCGGTGCCCTCCAGCACGGTCTCGGGCACCGGGTTCCCCGCGGGGTCGAAGGTCCCCGAGTTCACCAGCTGGACCGAGAGGGTGACGATGTTGGTGGCCGCCATCCGCGCACCCGTGCGGACGACCGCGGGCGTGGTGCCCTCCGAGCGCAGGTAGGTGCTCGACGGCGCGTCCCAGGACCACGTCGGCTTGGCGTAGCCGGACAGCTTGACGCTGACGGTCCCGGCCGGGGAGCCGCTGACGACCGCACTCGCGGACTCCGCCTTCTTGGCGAAGACGAACTGGGTGGGCGGGGTGGCACTGTGCTCGGCATCCGCCTGGCTCCAGAACGTCTCCGGGGTGCCGTAGACGTTGTGGGGTGCCGGCGCGACACCCTTCTTGCGGTAGAAGCCGGCTGCGCCCGCGTCCTGGCTGATCGTCTGGATCCCGGCAGCCTTCAGCTCGTTCACGAAACCGGGCTGGCCACCGGAGAACGCGATGAGCCCGTGCATCGGGGCGACGATCGCGGGGTCCATCGGGCGCACCGAGCGGATCGGACCGACCTCGGCGGGGACCTTCGAGTGGTAGACCGCGACGAACCGGCTGATGCCGCCCTCGACGACCTCTTCCCAGACGTTGTCCGCCTCGTCCAGACCGGTCTGCGGTCGGGCCTCGCCGGAGTTCTCGATCTTCACCGCGAGCGAGGGCCGCACGGGCATGTCGGTGGCGGCGACGCCCGTCAAGGGCCACCGCGGCGGCGCGGCCGGTGCGGGCGGGGCACCCTTCGCGGGCTCGATCACTGTCGGCTGCGACACGTCCGCGACGGGCGTGGGCGACTCGGACGACCCACCGCTGCAGGCGGCCAGCAGTGACATCGCACCGGCCGCGACGACGAGCAGCGCCGGCAGGCGACGAGTGCGGATGAGGGCAGTGGGCACAGGGAGCTCCTTGAGGGTGGGACCGCCGATACTCTACGGCCCGATTCCTGGCCACTCGGAGACCGCCGCGACGGCGCGCCCTACCCTGGACCGGTGAGCCGGCCCCTGCGCGACGTCCCCGCGCGGGCCGATCTCCTGCTCCCGGCGCTCGCGGCCGCTCTCGACGGCACGGGCGCCGCCGTCGGCCCGGGCCCCGACACGGTCGCCGACGAGGTCGCGCTCGTGGTGCGCACGTCCGGCTCGACCGGCGACCCGCGCGGCGTGCTGCTCTCGGCCGCCGCGCTGCGCGCCTCGGCGGCCGCGACGGCCGACCGCCTGGCCGGTCCGGGGCACTGGCTCCTCGCACTGCCGCTGCAGCACGTCGCCGGTCTGCAGGTCCTGGTCCGGTCGGTGCTCGCAGGCACCCGACCGGTCGTCCTGCCGGACGGGCCGTTCCGGGCACCCGCCTTCGTGGCCGCGGCGACCACCATGCATTCCGGCCCCCGGTACACGTCACTCGTTCCGACCCAGCTCGTACGGCTTCTGGACGACCCCGCCGGCTCCGACGCCCTGCGCGAGTTCGACGCCGTGCTGGTCGGTGGTGCCGCGACGGGCAGCGACCTGCTGGACCGGGCCCGGTCCGCGGGTGTCGCGGTGGTCACCACCTACGGGATGTCCGAGACGTGCGGCGGCTGCGTGTACGACGGTGTCCCGCTCGACGGCGTCTCCGTCCGGACCGATGACGCGGGGCGCATCCTGCTGGCGGGACCGGTCCTGGCCGAGGGGTACACGGGCGGGCGCGGCCACCTCGAGGACCCGTTCGTGCACGTCGACGGGCGTCGCTGGCTGGTGACCTCCGACCTCGGGTCCTGGGCGGGCGGACGGCTCACCGTGCTGGGCCGGGCCGACGACGTGCTGGTCAGCGGCGGCACCAAGGTCTCGCCGCACGCGGTCGAGGCGGTCCTCGAACGGTTCGGCGAGGTGGTCGTCGTCGGACTTCCGGACGCCGAGTGGGGGCAGGTCGTGGTGGCCGTCGTGGTGCCGCGCCCGGGGAGCACGCCGACGCTCGCGGACGCACGCGCGGTGGTCACCGAACGCCTCGGCGCGGCCCACGCCCCGCGCCACCTCGTGGTCACAGGTTCGCTCCCGCTGCGCGGGCCGGGCAAGATCGACCGTCGGGCCGCCGCACGGCTCGCCGGTGCCCTGCTCCAGCAAGGGACCTTCATCGAGAGGAACGACACGTGACCACTGCCAGCGACTGGGTGCAGGGCGCTCGTCTGCGCACGCTGCCTGCCGCCGCCGCCCCGGTCCTCGTCGGCAGCGGCGCCGCCGCTCACCTGGGCGCGTTCGACCTCGGTCGGGCCGCCCTGGCCCTCGGGGTCGCCCTCGCTCTGCAGGTGGGTGTCAACTACGCCAACGACTACTCCGACGGGATCCGCGGTACCGACGTCGACCGCGTCGGTCCTCTGCGCCTGACCGCGTCCGGCACAGCGAGCCCGAGGACGGTCAAGGGCGCGGCTTTCACGGCGTTCGGCGTCGCCGCGGTGCTGGGCCTGTGGCTCGTCTCGCTGTCCGGCCAGTGGTGGTTGCTCGCCGTCGGGGCGGCCGCGATCCTCGCCGCTTGGGGATACACCGGCGGCCGCAAGCCCTACGGCTACCGGGGGCTCGGCGAGGTGGGCGTCTTCACGTTCTTCGGGCTGGTCGCCGTGCTCGGCACGACGTACACCCAGGCGGGCGAGGTCTCCTGGGCCGCCTGGGTGGGGGCGGTCGCTGTCGGGATGCTCGCGTGCGCCCTGCTCATGGCCAACAACCTGCGCGACGTGCCCACGGACGCGCTCGTCGGCAAGCGCACTCTGGCCGTGCGCCTCGGCGAGCACCGGTCGCGCCGGGTCTACGCCGGGCTCGTGGTGCTCCCGGTCCTCCTCGGCGGCATCGGGTGCGCGTTCGCGAACCCGTGGACGCTGATCGTCCTGCTCCTGCTGTTCCCGTCGGTCGCGCTCGCCGTGACGGTCCTGCTGGGTGCTCGCGGCCGCGCGCTGGTGCCCGTGCTCATGTTCACCGGGCTGCTCGAGCTGGCCTTCGGGATCCTGCTCGGCATCGGCCTCGCGCTCTAGGGCTCCCGCCGGGCCGCCTCGTCCGCGGCATCCTCGACGATCGCGTCGACGTCGGGTCGGCGTCCGCGCTCCACGCGGTCCGCGATGTGCCGAGCGGCCGCGTCGCGCTGGCGGGACAGCAGCACGTAGGAGAGTCCCCACGCCAGGAAGGCCGCGACGACGGGGGTCAGCCACGACCGCATCCCGACCCACCACAAGATGGCGAAGCACACGGCGAACAGGGCGAGGCGCAGGATCGAGAAGACGACGACGGGCACGGGCACCAGGGTAGGCCGCTGGGGCCCTCATCCCGCCCCGCGGCGTCTACTCTGACGAGATGCGCAACCTCGTCGTCCTGGCGCTCCTCGGCCTGACGATCTACTGCCTGTTCGACATCCTCCGCAGCACGCGCGACGAGCGGCTCGGGGTTCACCCCGTGCTCTGGATCCTCCTCGTGCTGGTGGTGCCGGTCCTGGGTGCCCTGGTGTGGCTGGGCGTCCGCTGGTCCAGGCGTACGGCCTACGCGGAGATCTCCGACACGCCCCCCACGAGCCGGCCGGAACGCCTGCGCTCGCCGGCGCCCGACGACGACCCGGAGTTCCTGCGCCGGCTCGACGAGGAGCGCCGTCGCAACGACGGGCCACCTGCCGTCGGCTGACACCTTCGTGAACGATCGGTCCGTCCTTGCGCCGCGCGGCCAGAGAGCGCTCCCTGGAATCCATCCCGCGGCTTGACAGGAGGATTGTCCGGGTTGAGGGTGAACTCCCAGAGAGCGCTCCCTCGCCTCTCCGGCCCCATCCCACCTGTCAATGACGACCCTTGGGGGAAGCATGCCTCCCGTTCCACGCCCCGCAACCGGCACGACGGCCGCCACCGGCCGACCAGCCGGGCGCACCGCCCTCGCAGCCCTTGCTGTCATCGCCGTGGCCCTCGGCCTGGCCGCCGTCCGCGCCGACCAGGCGCACGCGGCCGTCGTCGTCCTGTCCCAGGGCAAGACGACCACGGCATCGTCCTCGGAGTCCGCCGGCACCGCGCCGAGCGCGGCGACCGACGGGAACACCGGCACCCGCTGGTCCAGCTCGTTCGCGGACAACCAGTGGATCCAGGTGGACCTGGGATCCACGCAGTCGTTCACCGAGATCGACCTCACCTGGGAGGCCGCCTACGCCTCCGCCTACACGATCCAGGTCTCGGACAACGGCTCGACGTGGACGACGGTGCGCAACGGCACCGCCACCTCCGCCGCCAAGCAGGCGCTCGCGATCAACGGCTCGGGCCGCTACGTGCGCCTCACCGGAACCCAACGGGCCACCCAGTACGGGATCTCGCTGTTCGAGCTCGAGGTCCTGGGCAGCACCGCACCGCCCGCCACCTCGACCTTGCTGTCGCAGGGCCGGCCCACCACCGCCTCCTCGGTGGAGTCCGCCGGCACGCCGGCGGCCTCCGCGACCGACGGCAACCTGGGCACCCGCTGGTCGAGCGCGTCCGCGGACCCGCAGTGGATCCAGGTGGACCTCGGGGCCGCCCGCGCCCTGACCCGCGTCGACCTCACGTGGGAGACCGCCTACGCGAGCGCGTTCCAGATCCAGACGTCCACGGACGGCACCGTCTGGACCACGCAGTCCTCGCAGACCGCGACCAGCAGCGCGAAGCAGTCGATCGCGCTGAGCGCCACGGCCCGCTACGTCCGGCTGTACTCCACGAAGCGCGCGACCGCGTACGGCGTCTCGCTGTGGGAGCTCCAGGTCTTCGGCGTCGCGGACGGCAGCACCACCCCGCCGCCCCCCACGCAGAACCCCGGCACCCCCGTGCTCCTCAGCTACAAGAAGCCGGGCACGGCGTCGACCAGCCAGGACGACGGCACCTGCTACCAGTGCACGCCCGACAAGGCGCTCGACGCGGACGCCGCCTCCCGCTGGGCCAGCGCCAACCCCGCCGGGTGGACCGACGCGGGGTGGATCCAGGTGGACCTCGGCGCCACGGCGCACGTCTCGCAGGTCGTCCTGCAGTGGGACCCCGCGTACGCCACGGGCTACCAGGTCCAGATCTCGGCCGACGGCAACGCCTGGAGCACGATCTACTCGACCACCACCGGCAAGGGGCTCAAGGAGACCCTGAACGTCTCCGGTGACGGCCGCTACGTCCGGCTGAACCTCACGAAGCGCAGCGGCCCGTACGGGTACTCCCTGTACGCGTTCGACGTCTACGGCACGGGCGGGAACCCCGTCCAGCCGCCGACGACGAACGTCCCCGCCCCGAACTTCACGCGCCTCGCCTTCAGCGACGAGTTCAACGGCACGTCGGGCACCGGACCGGACACCTCCAAGTGGACGGTGGACCCCGGCACCGGTCAGAACGGCGAGCAGCAGTACTACACGCCATCCGGCAACCTGAACATGGACGGCCAGGGCCACCTCGTCATCCAGGCGCGCAAGGAGGCGGCGGGCGGCCGCGACTACACCTCCGGGCGCATGAACACCACCAACAAGTTCATGTTCACCTACGGTCGCGTCGAGGCGCGCATCAAGGTCCCGGCGGGCCAGGGCTACTGGCCCGCGTTCTGGATGATGGGAGCCGACTTCCTGACCGGCCGGCCGTGGCCGTACAACGGCGAGGTCGACATCATGGAGGTCCTGGGCAAGGACACGACGACGTCGTACTCGACGCTGCACGCCCCCGCCTACAACGGCGCAGGCGGGTACGGCGGCTCGTACAAGCTCCCGGACGGAGCGCCGCTGTCCAACGACTTCCACACCTGGGCGGCGGAGTGGGACGCCAACGGCATCCGCTACTTCCTGGACAACCGCCTCGTCTTCACGGCCGACAAGGCGACCGTGGAGTCGACCCGGGGTCCGTGGATCTACGACCACGACTTCTACGTCATCCTCAACCTCGCCGTCGGGGGTGACTGGCCAGGTCCTGTGGACGCCACCACACCGTTCCCGGCACAGATGCTCGTGGACTACGTCCGCGTCTACCGCTGAGCAGAAGTGTGTGGCGGGCCCGGACCGGTCGGTCCGGGCCCGCCGCACCGGGTGCTAAGAAAGGACCCATGACCAGCAGGCCGGGACCGTCGACCATCGAGGAGGTGGCCCAGCGAGCCGGTGTCTCACGCTCCACGGTCTCGCGCGTGCTGAACGGGGTCGCGACAGTGGATCCCAAGATGCGTCGTGCCGTCGACGACGCCGTGCGCGCCACGGGGTACGTGCCGAACCTGGCCGCACGTTCGCTGGTCACACGCCGGACCAACTCGGTCGCGCTCGTGATCTCGGAGCCCGCCTCGGGGATCGCCGGCGCCGAGTTCCTGCAGCGGATCTTCTCGGACCCGTACTTCGGCCGCGTGACGGCGGGCGCCCAGCACGTGCTGCGCGCCACGGGCGTGCACCTCGTCGTGGTCCCGGCAGACCGCGAGGCGCACGACTTCGTACTCAGCTACCTGCGGCAGGGGCACGTGGACGGTGTGCTCTTCCTGGCCGGCGGCGACGAGCACGGGCTTCCGCACGCCCTGTACGAGATGAACGTGCCGGTCGTCCTGTCCCACCGGCCCAGCGCGGCACTCCCGGTGAGCTGGGTGGATGCCGACCAGACGATCGGCGGCCGGCTGGCGGCGGAGCATCTCGGCCGGCTCGGCCGCCGTCGCGCCGTGGTGCTCGCCGGGCCGCCCGAGCTGGCCGCCGCGCGTGAGCGGCTCGCGGGGTTCCGGGCGGCCGCCGAAGGGCTGGGCATCGCCGTCGCCGTGGTGCACGGTGACTACTCTGCGCGCAGCGGGACGGCAGGAGGACGCAGGATCCTGGCCGAGCACCCCACCGCCGACGCGGTCTTCGCAGCCAACGACCTGGTCGCCGAGGCGGTGGTGCGCGTCCTGGTGGACGCCGGACGGCACGTGCCGGCCGACGTCGCCGTCGTCGGGTTCGACGACAGCACGACAGCGCGCGACGCCGTCCCTGCCCTGACCACGATCCGTCAGCCGGTCGAGGACATGGCCGGGGAGATGGCCCGGCTCCTCCTGGACCGCATCCGGACGCCGGACCAGCCCGCTCGCGGCGTCATGTTCGCGCCGACGCTCGTGGTGCGCGAGACGGCCTAGGGAGCGCTCGGAGCCCGAAGGCCAGGAGGGCCTCCCCCAACGACAAGGACGAGCCGGCAGCCACGGGCTGATCCCGCGACCCACCGGACCGCGTCACCGTCCGGACCCCACGGCGGTGCCGTCAGGCGATCCAGCCACGGTCCCGGGCGATGCGGACGGCGTCGTGCCGGTTCGCCGCGCCCAGCTTGGTCACCGCGGCCGACAGGTAGTTGCGGGCCGTGCCCGCCGACAACGACGCCGCGCGCGCGATCGCCTCGACGGGTGCGCCGTCGGCGGCGAGCTCGAGGACGTCGGCCTCCCGGGCCGTGAGCGGGTTGTCACCGCCGCTGATCGCCTCGGCGGCGAGCTGCGGGTCAACGTACCGCCCGCCCGCGTGCACCGAGCGGATGACGTCGGCGAGCACGTGCGCCGAGACGGTCTTCGGCAGGAACCCCCGCACCCCGGCCGCGAGCGCGCGCTTGAGGTGCCCGGGTCGGCCGTGGCCGGTGACGATCACGCACGCGCAGCCGGGGACGTCCCGAGCCAGCGCCTCGGCGACGGCGATGCCGTCGAGGTCGGGCATCTGGAGGTCGAGGACCGCGACGTCCGGACGGTACGCGCGAGCCGTCGCGACCGCTTCGCTCCCGGTGCGGGCCTGCGCGACCACTTCGAGGTCGTCCTCGAGGTCGAGCAGGGCGGCCAGTCCCGAGCGGATGAGGTTCTCGTCGTCGGCGAGCACGACGCGGATCATGAGCCCACCGGCAGCCGCGCGATTAGCACGAAGGTGCCGCTCCCGGGCGGTTCCGGGGCGGCCGAGACCACCACGTCACCGCCGCGGACGGCCAGCCGCTCGCGCAGGCCGACCAGCCCGGTGCCGCCCGTGCCACCGGGGCGCGCACCGTCGTTGCCGATCGTCAGGACCGTGCCCTCGTGGTCCATGGCCAGGTCGAACGTCACGGCGGTCGCGTCGCTGTGCCGCAGGATGTTCGTCGTCGCCTCTCGAACCACCCAGCCGAGCGTCGTCTGGGTGTCCTGAGGCAGGCTGCCGCCGTCACCGACCACGCGGGTCTCGATCCCGGCAGCCCTCAGCACGGACCGCGCACCCGCCAGCTCCGTGGTCAGGTCGGTCGAGCGGTAGGCGCCGACGACGTCGCGCAGCTCCAGCATCGAGTCCTGCGCCGTCTGCCGGATCCGCGCCAGAAGCTCCTCGGAGCCGTCCTGGCCTCGGAGCACGAGCTTCTCGGCGAGCTCGCTGTCGATCGCGATGAGGGCGAGGTTGCGGCCGAGCACGTCGTGCAGGTCCCTCGAGAACCGGAGCCGCTCCTCGGCGACCGCGAGCCGCGCCTGCACTCCGCGCGCGTTGTACATCTGCCATAGGACGTCGAGCATCCACAGGGTCGCGCCGTAGATCACTGCGACGGTGCCGACGGTGAGCGCGTAGTTCACGGCCCAGACGACCTGGTCCTGCGTCACGGTCTGCACCACACCGAGCAGCAAGGCGGGCACCGTGACCGAGACCGCGAGCCAGGTCGGCCGCAGGAACGGGCTCACCGCGGCGGTCAGCGCCGCGCAGAACAGGATCGCCGAACCGCCCGCGGCCAGCCCGAACGTGAGGGGGTCCGTGTCGTCGGCGAACGCGACGGCGACCAGCACCCCGACCAAGGTGAGGAAGCACGCTGCAGCCAGCGGCAGTTGCACCGGACGTCGGCCACCCATCCGTCGGTCGACGCCTGCGCGCAGCACCAGGAGGCACGCGACGGTCTGCGCGACGACGACGGCCAGCAGGGCCGCCGTCCGTCTGTCGTGCGACGCCTTGTCGCCCGCAGCACCGACGACGACCAGCACCATCACCACGGGGGCGGTCGCCGACACCGCGTACAAGGACCAGCGCGTCAACAGGTCGATGCTGCGCCGCCCCTGCTCGTCCGTGGTCACCGGGTCATTAGCCCGTGCCCCGGCGACGAGCGCAAGTCTCACCTGCGCACGTCCCACCGGAACCACCGCCGGGCTGCCCACGTCCCGACCACCAGCCACCCGACCAGGATCGCGATCGGCGCCAGGATCGCTCCGCCAGAGCCCGCGAGGGCGATGTTCAGGAGGTCGACCGTCGGCGTCAGCGGGGAGTACGGAGCGACTGCCTGCACCCAGTCGGGCAAGGCGTCGAGGGGGAACACCAGCCCGCTGAGGAACAGCGGGATCAGCGTGCCCGGCAGCGTCGTCACCTGTGCCAGCTCGACGGTCCGGGTGAACGCCGTGCTGACCACGGCCAGGAGGACGAACACGGCGGTCCCGAGCACGACCGCGAGCGCTGCGAGCGGGACGTTCGAGCCTTCGGACGCACCGACCAGCACCACGACGAGCACCCCGCCGACGACCGCCTGAGCCCAGGTCAGGGCGATCGCCGGAGCAGCGGTGCCCAGCAGGATCTCGGCATCCCGCAGCTCACCGGTGCGCAACCGCTCCAGCACGCGGGCCTCGCGGCGCGCGACGATCGCCGTGACCAGGTTGAAGTAGACGCCGGACAGCATCGAGAAGCCGATGAGCAGGACGAGCAGAGCGCCCGTGCCGTTCTCGTACAGACCCGACGATGCCACCATCGGCACCGCCAGGACCGGGATGCCGACCGCGACCACCAGTGCCAGCGGGTCACGGCGGAGCAACGTGCCCTCGGCCCGCGCGAGCGACCCGACACGCGTCATGCCGCCACCCCCGCCGCGATCTCGAGGAACGCTTCCTCCAGCGTCGCGGGCCGCGTGCTGACCGCGAGACCCGGCGCCCACGCGTCCAGCGCTGCGATCGTCCCGGCCACGTCGTCGGTGGACACCGTGACCGTGTCCCCGACCACCTCGACGGTCCCGTCCAAGGGCGGCAGAGGCAGGACCGTGCGGAACGTGACGCGCTGCGCGTGCGCCGCCGCGACCGCCGCCGGTGTGCCGTCACGGACCACCACACCGCGGTGCAGGATGGCCAGCCGGTCGGCGAGCCGCTCCGCCTCCTGCAGGTGGTGGGTCGTCATCAGCACGGTCACGCCCGTGCCGAGCAGCTCGCGCACCAGCCGCCACGTGCGGGCCCGGCTCTCCGGGTCGAGCCCCGCGGTCGGTTCGTCGAGGAACAGGACGTCCGGCCTCCCGAGGACGGCGAGCGCAAGGTCGAGGCGGCGCCGCTCACCCCCGGACAGCTGCCGGACCCGCACCCGCGCGCGGTGCCGCAGGTCCAGCAGGTCGAGGACCTCGTCGATCGGCCGCGGCCTCGACAGCGTCCCCGCCCACATCCGCAGCGTCTCGGTGACCGTGAGCCCCGTCTGCAGACCGCCCTCCTGCAGCACGACCCCGGTGCGCGCCCGCACGGTGCGTCGCTCGCGGACCGGGTCATGGCCCAGCACGCGCACCGTGCCCCCGGTCGGCGGCGCGAGCCCTTCGATGACTTCCAGTGCGGACGTCTTGCCGGCGCCGTTGGTGCCGAGCAGGGCGAAGAGCTCCCCGCGGCGGACGGTCAGGCTCACGCCGCGGACCGCGTCGAATCCCTGGTACGAGCGCCACAGGTCCTCGACCTCGACTGCTGCTGTCTGCGTCATACCGCCAGCGTCGGCCCTGGCAGACCGGGGCGGCAGTGCGCCGACGCACGAGGTCACCGTGCGATCCGCACCGCCGACCCGTGACAGATGTCAGGTGCCGGCCGGGCGGCCTAGAGGCCCGAGTACGAGTGCTTGCCCGTGACCACGAGGTTCACGACGGTGAAGTTCATCAGCACCACGGCGTAGCCGACGAAGACGAAGTACGAGGCGCGGCGCCCGCTCCAGCCGCGCGTGGTGCGCGCGTGCAGATAGGCCGCGTACACCACCCAGGCGACGAACGTGCCGACCTCCTTGGGGTCCCAGCCCCAGTACCGTCCCCACGCGTGCTCGGCCCAGACGGCCCCGCCGATGAGGGTGAAGGTCCACAGGACGAACGCGACCGCGTTGAGCCGGAACGACATCGCCTCGAGGTCGCGACCGCTCGGGACCTGCTCGAGCCAGCTGAACCGGCGCCCGGACACGGTCGTGCGGACGCGTCCCGCGTTCTCGGGGAGCCCTTCCTCGCGGTAGCTCTTGAGCACCTGCAGCACCGACGCGCCGAACGCGACGGTGAAGATGCCCGTGGCGGCGATGGCGACCCCGACGTGCAGCACCAGCCAGTAGCTCTGCAGCGCGGGCTGCACGGCATCGGCCTGGATGTAGAACCAGTTGAGCGCGACGACGAGCGCGACGACCGCCAGCCCCATGACGACCACGGACAGGAACGCGATGATCCGGCGGCGCTGCACCACCGCGAGGATGAGTGTGGCCCAGAACACCGCGACCAGGGTGAACTCGTACATGTTGGCGGTGGGCCAGCGGCCCGCGGCGAACCCGCGCAGCACGATCCCCCCGAACAGCAGCGCGATCCCGAGCAGGTGCGTCGAGCGGGCGATGCCCTCGGCGCGGACCGACCTGCTCGGCGCCCTCTGGTCCGCCGACCCGGCAGCCGCGGAGACCGGTCCACCGCCGCCCGAGCCCACCATGGCGGGCTGCGCGACGCGCTGCGACCGCTCCGCGATGCGCGCGAGGTCCACGGCGTAGGCGACGAGCGCGACGGTGAACGCGGTCGCGGCGGCCCAGACCAGCAGGGTGCTCAGGTCACCGGTGTCCATCGTTCGCCTCTCCATCGGGGTGCTGCGCCAGGGTGGCCGCCAGTACCCGGTCCAGCTCGGGCTGCAGCCCGACGTCGTCCCCGCGCGCCAGGCCGGCCGCGGTCACCACTGTACGGCGGGAGGACCGGTCGTCGCCCTCGTCGTGTGCAGGCGTGAACCGCAGCCACACCCGGCGCCGCGGCGCGAACAGGGACGTGGCGAGTCCCGCGAAGGCGAGCAGCGCGAACACCAGGACGTACACGAGGGCGGGGTCGTGGCGCAGGTCGAGCGCGACGAACCGCTTGAGACCGTTGAAGGTCAACGTGCCCAGGCCGTCGGGCAGCTCGACCGTCTCGCCGGGCTTCACCACGAGGATCACGGGGTCGCCGTCGGCGTCCTTCACCTGCGTCATCCGGGCCTCGTCGAGCTCGTACACGTTCTGCGGGACCCCCGTGTCGAGACCGAGGTTCCCCTTCCACACGTTCAGCACGAGGACCGGGTCGTTCGGCTCCGGGAACTGGGAGACGTAGGCCGGTCCGTTCGGGGTCTCCACGGTCTTCTTCGTCGGCAGCAGGAACCCGATGAGGCCGACCTGGTCCTGTCCGTCGGTGACGTCCGGGACCTTCACCACGCCCTTCGACGTGTACACCTGGTCCTGCGGGAGGAACGGAGTGGGCCCGTCGCTGACCAGTGCGCCGGAGGCGTCGTGGATGGTCAGGTCCGGTGCGTACCCGTTGCCCTGCAGGTAGACCTTCGCGCCGCCCGCGTCGAGCGGGTGGTTGACCTTGATCGTCTCGGCTTGCGGCTTCTCCCCCGGCTCGGTCAGGGTCACGTGCGCCGTGAAGTCGCGCGACGCCAGCGTCTCGGGGTCGAACCGTGACTCGAAGTCGTCGAGCGCGAGCGTGAACGGCACGAGGCTGCTCGGGGAGTACGCGGTCCCGCGCTCGAACGTGTCGTAGGCGCCCTGCGAGTTGGCGAAGCCCGAGCCCTGGACCACGATCATCTGCCCGCGGTAGTGCAGGACCTGGCCGGTGGCCACCGAGATCAGGAGGCCGACGAGGGCGAGGTGGAACACCAGGTTGCCGGTCTCGCGCAGGTACCCGCGCTCACCCGCGACCGACCACGTCCCGTCGCCCTCGTCACGGGTCTCGACCCGGTAGGTGGGCACGAACGGAAGCAGCCGCCAGCCACGCCGCAGCACCGCGGTCGCACGTCGCGTGAGCTCTTCGGGGGTGTCGTCGGCCGTGCCGGAGCCCTGTGCGGGGAACCGCCCGAACCGTCTGGGCGCGCGGGGCGGCCGACCTCGCACGCCCGCGAGGTGCACCTTGGTGCGCGGCAGGATGCAGCCGACCAGCGACACGAAGAGGAGCAGGTAGATCGCGGAGAACCAGACCGACGAGTAGACGTTGAAGGCGCCGACGCGGTCGAGCACCGGTCCGAGCGAGGGGTGGTCGGTCAGGTAGGCGACGACCTTCTCCGGACTCTGCGCGCGCTGCGGCCAGACCGTCCCGGGGACCGCCGCGACCGCGAGCAGCATGAGCAGCAGGAGCGCGACCCGCATGCTGGTCAGCTGCCGCCACGCCCACCGCAGCCAGCCGGTCAGGCCGATGCCTTGCACCACCGGCCGCTGCTCGCCTGGGTCCGTCGGTTCGGTGAAGACGTCGGAGATGCCCTCGGGGCGGTACTGGCTCACGTCAGACCACCGGCACGAACGGCTCGTTGCCCGAGACGACACCCTGGAGCCAGCCTGCCCACTGACCCCAGACGCCGGTCACGAGCGCGAGGCCGAGCACGATGAGCAGCCCGCCGCCGAGCCGCATGATCGCGAGCCGGTGCCGGCGCAGGAACGCCAGGGCCTTCGCGCTGCGCTCGACGCTGAACGCCACGATCAGGAACGGCAGGCCGAGGCCGAGGCAGAACGCGACCGCGAGGATCCCGCCGCGGCCCGCGGTGCCCCCGTCGAGGGACAGGGCGATGATCGCGGCGAGCGTCGGTCCGATGCAGGGCGCCCACCCGAGGCCGAACGTGACGCCCAGCAGGGGCGCACCCCAGAGTCCGGCCCGCGGGGCCAGGTGCACGCGCCGCTCGTTCTGCAGGAACGGGATGAAGCCCAGGAACGCCAGACCCATGACGATCACGACGACACCGAGCACCCGCATGATCACGTCCTGGTACTCCAGGAGCACCCCGCCGAGGGACCCTGCGAGGATCCCGAGCGCGAGGTAGACGGCCGTGAACCCCGCGATGAAGAGCGAGACGCCGAGCATCAGTCGGGAACGGGCGGGCTTCGGTACGGGGGTGCCGATCGGGCGACTCCCGGCCGCACCGGTCATCCCTCCGAGGTAGCCGAGGTAGGCGGGGACGAGCGGCAGGACGCACGGCGACGCGAACGAGACCAGCCCGGCGAGCAGCGCGACGGGGACGGCCAGCAGCAGCGAACCGGAGATGATCGCCTGACCGAAGGCGTCACCGGCGCTCCCGATGATCACGTGGACGGGGTCGCGGCGGGCTCGGCGTGCACGGGCTCGGCGACCAGCTCGTCGACCATCGAGCGCAGCGTGGACGGGTCGACGACCCCCAGGATCCGGCCCGCGACCATCCCGTTGCGGTCGAGCACGATCGTCGTGGGCACTGCGTTGACCGGGACGACGCCCTCGAGCGCGGCGACGGCGGAACCGTCCTCGTCGTGGATGCTCGGGTACGGCACGCCGTGGTTCGTCTGGAACGCCTGCGCGGTGCCCGCGGCGTCCGTGTGGTTGATGCCGAGCACGTGGACGCCCTGGTCCGCGTAGTCATCGGCGATCGCGGCCAGGTCCGGGGCCTCGGCACGGCACGGCGGGCAGTTGGCGTACCAGGTGTTCAGCACGACGACGTCGCCGGCCCAGTCGGTCACGTCCTGGGTCGCACCCTCGTAGTCGGTGCCACTGAGGGTCACGGGCCCCTGCCGGTCCGCGGCGGCCCAGGTGCGAGTGCTGCCGTCGCCGGACTGGTAGCCCTGCTGCGCGACGTCGCCGCTGGTGGCCGGCTGGCTGCAGCCGGTCAGGAGCATGGCACCGGCCGCCAGCAGGCCCGTGACCAGCACGGCAGCGGAGCGCACCTGCACGTCAGGCTCCCGCGACGGACGAGGTCCCGGGCAGCAGCGCAGCGGCGGGCTCGCTGTAGCCGATGCCGACGAGGGTGTCGTCCTGGTACCGCAGGCTGGTCAGGGACGCGACGGAGCACTGGCGCCGGCGCGGGTCGTGCCACAGGCGGCGATTCTCGAGCGCGAGGCGCGTCACCCACACGGGCAGCTGGTGGCTGACCAGGACGGCCTCGTGGCCGCGTGCGAGGACGAGCGCGTCCGCGACGGCGGCCAGCATGCGCTCGACCTGCTCCGTGTACGGCTCGCCCCATGACGGGCGGAAGGGGTTGCGCAGGTACGGCCAGTGCTCGGGGTGGCGCAACGAGCCGTCGCCCACGCCGAAGGTCATGCCCTCGAAGTGGTTTCCTGCCTCGATGATGCGCGGCTCGGTCGCGATGTCCACCCCGAACGCCGCAGCGATCGGCCCGGCGGTCTCCTGCGCCCGCTGCAGCGGGGAGGCGATGACGGCAACGACGTCCCTGCGCGGCGGCGGCGCGGTGTCGGCCGGACCGTTGACGCGACGTTCGCCCCCGGGTGCTCCGGTCGCGGTGCCCGCGAGGTGCGCGGCGACCGTCTCGGCCATGGCCGCACCGCGCTCGGACAGGCGGTAGCCCGGCAGTCGGCCGTAGAGCACACCCTCGGGGTTGTGCACCTCGCCGTGCCGCATCAGGTGGATCGTCGTGTCGACCATGGGGTCAGTCTCGCAAACACTCCTGTGGACTCAGCACGCGTCGGGTTCCCCCTCGACGTGACACGCGCCACCCGTCAGGTGCACGCGCACGGTCTCCATCGCGTCGCCGAGCGCTGCGAACTGCTCCGGGGTGAGCACGTCGACCAGGTGGTCCCGCACCGACTGGACGTGCCCGGGGGCCGCCGCGACGAGCGTCGCCCACCCCTTGTCGGTCATCGTCGCGTTCACGCCACGAGCGTCGGACTCGCAGGGCACGCGCGCGACGAGACCGGACTCCTCCATCCGACGCACGGTGTGCGTGAGCCGACTGCGCGAGTGCGCGACGTTGTCGGCGAGCTGCGCCATGCGCAGGGTCCGCCCAGGCGCCTCGGAGAGGCGGACCAGCACCTCGTACTCGTGCGTGGACAGACCGGACTTCGCGTCGAGCTCGTGCTCGAGCACCGCGAGGAGCCGCGCGACGCCCTGGCGGAACGAGCGCCACGTCTTCTGCTGCTCTTCGGTCAGCCACTCGACCGTCTCGGCGGTGACCTCTGTGGTCGTGCTCACAACACGCCTCCTCGGCTCGGGTTGCGGGGACGTCTCAAGTGTAGTACAACTTTGAACTAACGGATTAGTTGACTCTTCAACATCTCGGAGGACATGCCATGAGCACCAGCACCAGCACCGCACTCCCCACCGGCCTCACCACCGGCACGTGGGCCGTCGACGCCTCCCACACCGAGGCAGGCTTCACCGTGCGTCACGCCGGGATCTCCAAGGTCCGCGGAACCATCGCGGTCACCGAGGGCGTCATCACCGTCGGCGACGACCTCGAGACCACCTCGGTCTCGGTCACGCTCGACCCCTCGACCGTCTCCACCGGAGACGCCAACCGCGACGGGCACCTCAAGAGCGGCGACTTCTTCGACGTCGAGAAGTTCGGCCAGTGGACCTTCGTCTCCACCGCGGTGCGCGAGGCCGGCAGCAAGCACGTCATCGTCGGCGACCTGACCATCCACGGCGTCACGCAGTCCGTCGAGCTCGACACCGAGTTCAACGGCACCGCCGTCGACCCGTTCGGCAACACCCGCGCCGGGTTCGAGGCCACCGTCGCCATCTCGCGCAAGGACTTCGGCCTGACGTGGAACGCGGCCCTCGAGGCGGGCGGCGTGCTCGTCGGCGACAAGGTCACGATCGCGCTAGACGTGTCGGCCATCAAGGGCTGACCTGCTTCACGCACGACGACGAGCCGGTGCCCGTGGGGGCACCGGCTCTCGTCATGCCCAGTCCCCCGTGCTGGTCCGGCGCCTGTCGTGGAACGCCAGGATCTGCAGCTCCGACGCCACGTCGACGGCCCGCAGGTCCACGCGTGCCGGCACCCGCAGCGCGCGCGGCGCGAAGGTCAGGATCCCGACCACACCGGCCTCGACGAGCGCGTCGCACACCTCCTGCGCGCTGGACGCCGGGGTCGCGATGATGCCGATGGTCGCGTCCGTCGTCCTGACCACCTCGCCCACGTCCTGCCAGGGCCGCACCACCAGCCCCGCGACGGTGGTCCCGACGACGGCCGGGTCCGCGTCGACGAGGCCGACGACCGCGAAGCCTCGCTCCGCGAAGACCGAGTAGCTCGCCAGAGCGTGCCCCAGGTTCCCGATGCCGACGATCACGACCCGCCGCTGCGTGGTCAGGCCGAGCACCACACCGATCTGCTCGGACAGGTGCTCCACGTCGTACCCGACACCACGCCGGCCGTACGAGCCCAGGAACGACAGGTCCTTGCGCAGCTGCGCCGGGGTGACACCCGCGGCATGCGCGAGCTCGTCCGACGACGTCGTGACCACGCCCTCAAGCCCTTGCAGCGCCCGCAGGTACCCGGGCAGCCGAGCGACCGTCGACGGCGGCACCTCCCGGGCAGGCCCTTGGCCGACCGCTCTCGCCGCGCGGACGGATCCACGCGCCGTCCGCTGCGTGTCCACATCGACTCCCGCGACAGCCCTGCCGGCCCTCGGGCCGGATCCTGACGTCAGGGTAGGGGTCGCGACCCGGGCCCGGTAAGGGTTCGACGCAGACGCGCGGCATCGATCCGCCAGTACCCCTGCTGGACCCCGTCCACCTCGACCACCGGGACGAGCTCACCGAGCTCGTCGACCAGGTCCCGGCCCTCGTACGGACCTGCCTCGATGTCGACCTCGGTCCACCCCGAGCCCGTCTCCGCGCAGACGCTGCGCACCACGTCACGCGCGTCATCGCACAGGTGGCAACCCGAGCGGCCGTACAGCACGACCCTCGTCTGCACCGTGTTCGTCATGCGTTCACCGTACCGACCGAGGTCAGGCGCGTCCGACCACCGCTCGTCGTTACAGTGGAAGCGTGCGCCCGGCCGTCGAGAGTCCCATCGTCCCGAACCCGGTCCCCCGGGCGCCCGGGGCCGGACCTGACGGACCCCGCACCGGCGCCTTCTTCGACGTCGACAACACGATCATCCGCGGAGCGAGCTCGTTCCACCTCGCCAAAGGGCTGTACCTGCGCGGGTTCTTCCGCAAGCGCGACCTGGTCCGGTTCGGGCTGCACCAGTTCCGGTACCTGACGTTCGGCGAGAACAAGGAGCAGATCGACGAGGTCCGGCAGCGCGCGCTGGAGATCATGACGGGCCACTCCGTCGCCGAGGTCACCGCCATCGCCGAGGACGTCTACGACGAGGTCCTCCTGCTGCGCATCTACCCGGGAACCCAACGGCTCCTCGACGAGCACATCGCCGCCGGTCACTCCGTCTGGCTGGTCACCGCCACACCGCGCGAGATCGGGGAGATCATCGCTCGGCGCCTCGGAGCCACGGGCGCCCTGGGCACCGTCGCGGAGCACAAGGACGGCTACTACACCGGTCGCCTCGTCGGCGACATGCTGCACGGCCGCGCCAAGGCCGAGGCCGTCCGGTCGATCGCCGCAGACAACGGGATCGACCTTGCCCAGTCGTACGCCTACGGCGACTCGACCAACGACGTGCCGATCCTCTCCGAGGTCGGCTTCCCGTGCGCGATCAACCCCGACCGGCGTCTGCGCCGGCACGCCGCCGAGGTCGGATGGCCCGTGCGCGAGTTCCGGACCCGTCGCCGCAACACCCGCCGAGGAACCGCGGTGGTCAGCCTGGCGGGACTGGCCTGGGCGTTCGGACTCGTGGCGCGCACGGTGGTCCGCACGTGGCGCGGGTCGCGCGACGCGTGACCGCCTCCTGTGCCGTCCGCGCGGCAGTCCCCGACGACGTACCCGCGCTGGCCGCGCTCGCCGCCCTCACGTTCCCGCTCGCGTGCCCGCCAGGCTCGACGCCCGAGGACCAGCAGGCGTTCATCACCTCGGTGCTCTCGCCTGGCCGGTTCGCGTCGTACCTCGCGTCCCCTGAGCGGTCGGTGCTCGTCGCAGAGCAGGGCGGCGCGCTGGTCGGCTACACGATGCTCGTGCTGACCGCCCCCACCGACCCGGACGTCGCGGGCGCACTCACGCTCACACCGACCGTCGAGCTGTCGAAGTGCTACGTCCACCCCGCCCACCACGGTGCCGGCATCGCGCACGCCCTCATGGAGTCGTCGCTGGCCGTGGCGCAGGGTCACGGAGCCGCGGGCATCTGGCTCGGCGTCAACCAGGAGAACGCTCGGGCGCGCGCGTTCTACGAACGGTCGGGCTTCTCGGTGGTCGGGACCAAGCACTTCACGGTCGGCACCCGCCTCGAGAACGACTACGTCCTCGAACGGCCCCTCTGACCTGAGCCTCTCGTCGAGGCGCAGGCGACGACTACCGACATCGGCCCTCGGTCGTGACGTCAGCACCTGCATCGCCGGTCGCGGAACGGTCGCGCTCGCGCTCAGGCACGACGAGCAGGATCAACAAACAGGCACAACAAAACGGGCCCGGCGTCCGCCGAGCCCGTCGTGCTGCTCCTACGCCGAGCGGACTCGGCGTGGGGTCACTTCTTGTTGCGGCGCTGGTGGCGCGTCTTGCGAAGAAGCTTGCGGTGCTTCTTCTTGGCCATCCGCTTACGACGCTTCTTGATGACGGAACCCATGGGTCCTCACTTCATTTCCGAGTGGAGGCCCGGCGGACGGGCCGTGCCTGCTGGTGGTCGATCGATGCGCGTGCAGTCTGTTCAACCCATCGCCCACGCACGGAGAAAGTCCGAGGCTCTACCTTACGCGATGTCCAGGGTCCCTCGCGACGCGCGACCAGATCGGGCGAAGGACGGACGAGCGAGACGCCGGACCGGACGGGCTCAGGAGCTCCTGCGGTCCTCGTCGGCGGTCGTCGACTCGATCGGCAACGACGTGGCCAGGTAGTGGTCCAGGGCGTCCTGCGGGACACGGAAGGACCGGCCGACGCGGACACCCGGCAGCTCACCCGAATGCAGCAGGCGGTACACCGTCATCTTGGACACGCGCATGATCTCGGCGACCTCGAGCACCGTCAGATACCTGGTGCGGGCCGGCTGCTCGCTCATGTGGTCGCTTCTTCCTCATCCGCCCCTGTGACGAGCGGGCTCCGCGCATCCACCGGAGGATGCCTGGTCAGCGTAGTGGCGCGTGGGACTGGAGTGAAAGGGGGGACGCCTGGGACTCACGCGTGCGGCCCAACGCCGCACCTGGTCAGTCGTGGTCCGGATCGAGACCGATCAGCGGGAAGACCGCCGAGCGGGTCGACCGGATGGCGCGGTCCACGTCGTCACCCGGGTCGTAGCCGGACGTCCAGGGGCTGAAGCGGGCGTCACGACCATCAGTCATGCGGTCCGGCCCGCGCCGGCCGTAGCGCTCCTGGACGACGGAGCGCCAGCTCTCGGGCACGACCGTGTCCGGGTCCACGGGCTGGTGGGTCGCGACGCCGATCAGGTGGGCCCACGACCGCGGCACGACGTCGACGACGGCGTAGCCCCCACCGCCGAGCGCGAGCCATCGGCCGTCCGTGACCTCGTGCGCCAGCCGGTGCAGCATCTGCGCGGCTGCTCGTTGACCGTCGATGCTCACCCGCAGGTGGGTCAGCGGATCCAGCAGGTGCGTGTCACAGCCGTGCTGCGTGACCAGGACGTCGGGCGCAAACCCCCGCACCACGGCGGGCACGATCGCGTCGATCGCGCGCAGCCAGCCGGCATCGCCCGTTCCCGACGGCAGGGGGATGTTCACCGCCGTGCCCTCAGCCCCCGAACCACCGGTCTCGCGCGCGTGCCCGGTCCCGGGGAAGAGCGCGTGCCCCGTCTCGTGGACGGACAGCGTCAGGACGCGCGGCTCGTCCCAGAAGATCTGCTGCACCCCGTCTCCGTGGTGCGCGTCCACGTCGACGTACGCCACCCGCCCGGCGCCCGCATCCAGCAGCGTGCGGATGGCCGCCGCCGCGTCGTTGTACACGCAGAACCCCGACGCGGCGGCCGGCATGGCGTGATGCAGCCCGCCCGTCACGTTCACCGCATGGGCCGTCCGCCCCTCCCAGACGGCCAGCGCCGAGTCGACGCTGCCCTGCACGACGCGTGCGGTCGCCTCGTGCATGCCCGGGAAGATCGGGTCGTCGGTCGTCCCCAGGCCGTGGTCGAGGTCCACCACACCCTCCGACGAGGCCCTGTGCACCGCGGCGATGTAGGCACGGTCGTGCACGAGGGCGAGCAGGTCGTCGGAGGCGACTCCCGCATCGGCGAGCTCGACGCCCGGACCGTCGAGCAGACCGAGGTCCTGGGCCAGCCGGATGGTCAGGTCCAGCCGCTCGGACGTCATCGGGTGCCCCTGCCCGAAGTCGTAGGCCAGCATGTCCCGCGACCAGACGACGCGCACCGGTCCGTCGAGGGGCTGCTCGTCCGTCGGCGTCATGCGCCCACCGTCGCACCCGCCCGGTCCGGTGTCGATCCGACGGGAGGCTGTGTCGGCTCGTTCACCGCGCCACCTACATGCCAGAGTGAGCCCTTTGGTGTGGAGCGGGAGGTGCGATGGCGCGGGGTAGCCGCGACGTGACGGTGTGGGCGCGGGAGTTCGTCGACCGCTCGGCCCGCCACTCCCCCGCCCGGCTGGCCCTCGGTGTCTTCGCGCTCGTCATCTCGATCATCACGGTCCTGCTCTCGGCACCCTGGTCCACCTCGAGCCGGCACCGGGCGCCGTTCGTCGACGCCCTTTTCACCGCGACGTCGGCGAGCACCGTCACGGGCCTGGTCGTCGTGCCGACCGGGTCCTACTGGTCCCCGGCGGGCCTCGTCGTGATCCTTGTCGCGATCCAGGTGGGCGGCCTCGGCGTGATGACGCTCGCGTCGCTGCTCGGCATGGCGGTGTCGAGACGGATCGGACTGACGCAGCGGCTGCTCGTCTCGTCGGAGACCAAGGAGACGCGGCTCGGCGAGGTCGGCTCGCTCATCCGTACCGTGCTCATCACCTCGGTGACCCTCGAGGCTTTCATCGCGCTGGTCCTGTTCCCCCGGTTCCTCCTGCACGACGAGTCCGCCGGGAAGGCCGCCTGGCACTCCGTCTTCTACGCCGTCTCCGCGTTCAACAACGCCGGCTTCATCCCGACGACGTACGGCCTCGACCCGTTCGTGTCGGACTGGTGGGTCCTGCTGCCGATCATCATCGGCGTGTTCATCGGCTCCCTGGGATTCCCGGTGATCCTCAACGTCTCCCGGCACCTCCGCGAGCCGCGGCGGTGGAGCCTGCACTCCAAGCTGACCATCACCACCAGCCTCGGCCTCGTCCTTGCCGGGGCGGTGCTCCTCGCGGCGCTCGAGTGGACGAACCCCAAGACGTTCGCCCCGCTCGACTTCAGCGGCACCGCGCTCGCCTCGCTGTTCGCCGGGGTGATGCCTCGCTCGGGCGGGTTCTCGACGGTGGACGTGGGTCAGATGCACGAGTCCACCTGGCTGGTCACGGACGCCCTGATGTTCGTCGGCGGCGGCTCGGCCTCGACCGCGGGTGGCATCAAGGTGACCACCCTGGCCGTCATGCTCCTGGCGATCCTCGCCGAAGGGCGCGGCGACAAGGACGTCGAGGCGTACGGTCGGCGCATCCCGCGCGAGGCGCTGCAGGTGGCCATCGCGGTCACCATGGTCTCGGCGACGTTCGTGCTCATCGCGTCGCTGCTCCTGCTGTCGATGACCGACCTCGCCCTGGACCGGGTGCTCTTCGAGGTGATCTCGGCGTTCGCGACCTGCGGGTTGTCCACCGGGATCACGCCCGACCTGCCCAACAAGGCCAAGTACGTGCTCGTCGTGCTCATGTTCATCGGCCGAACTGGCACGATGACGCTTGCGGCCGCGCTCGCGCTGCGCAACCGTCGTCGGGTCATCCGGCTACCGGAAGAGAGGCCGATCATTGGCTGACAGGTTCGGTGACCTCTCCAAGGGGTCCCAGAATGCTCCGCGCACACCGAAGAAGGACGCCGGTGTGCTCGTCATCGGGCTCGGCCGGTTCGGGTCCTCCATCGCCGCGACCCTCGACCGGCTCGGCCAGGACGTGCTCGCCGTCGAGCGCAACCCTGAGCTGGTCGCGCAGTGGGCCGGCCGGATCGCGCTCGTCGAGGCGGACGCCGCCAACCCCGACGCCCTCGAGCAGCTCGGTGCCCGCGAGTTCCCGGTCGCGGTGGTCGGCGTCGGCTCCTACCTCGAGGCATCGGTGCTGATCGCGGGCAACCTGGTCGACATCGGCGTACCGCAGATCTGGGCCAAGGCCATCAGCAACGAGCACGCGCGCATCCTGCAGCGGATCGGCGTCCACCACGTCGTGCTCCCCGAGGCCGACGCGGGCGCGCGCGTGGCGCACCTGGTGTCCGGGAAGCTGCTCGACTACATCGAGGTCGAGGACGGCTTCACGATCGTGAAGATGCGGCCGCCCAAGGAGACCCAGGGGTTCACGCTCGCCCAGTCGAAGGTCCGCGAGCGCTACGGGGTGACCGTCGTCGGCGTGAAGAGCCCCGGACAGGACTTCGTCTACGCAACCCCGACGACGCGGCTGTCGTCGAACGACCTGATCATCGTGTCCGGCCACGCCGACCTGCTGGAGCGCTTCGCCGCGCGACCGTAGGCGTCAGCTCGGCGCCTACGGCGTGCGACGGCGCAGCGTCGCGGCTCCGACCACCAGGGCCCCGACGATGAAGCCCGACACCACGGCGACGTCGCCGCGCACGTCCACCCAGGTCCCGCCGGCGGCCAGCTGCTGCATCGCGTCGAGCGCGTAGGTCAGCGGCAGGACGCGCGAGATCGCCTCCAGGACGGCCGGCATCTCGTCGCGGGGCATGAGCAGGCCGCACGTGATGAGCTGCGGGAACAGGATCAGCGGCATGAGCTGGACGGCCTGGAACTCGGTGCGTGCCAGCGCCGAGGCTCCCAGTCCCAGGGCGCAGCCGAGCACGGCGTCGAGCACCGCCACGAGGATGACCAGACCGATCGGCCCTGCGACGTCCATACCGCACACCAGGACCGCGAACCCGACGATCACGAACGCCTGGACGACGGCCAGGACCGCGAACGCGGCGGCATACCCGATGACCACGTCACCGCGACCGATGGGCAGCGTCATGAGCCGTTCGAGCGTGCCGGTCGTCCGCTCGCGCAGCGTGGCCACGCTGGTGACCAGGAACATCACGATCATCGGGAACAGGCCGACCAGCAGCGGACCGAACTGGTCCAGCACGGGCGTCCCGTGGAACATCCAGGCGATGAGGCCGATCAGCAGGCACGGCAGCAGGACCACCAGCGCGATCGTGCGCTTGTCGTGACGCAGCTGGGTCAGCACGCGCGACGCGGTCGCTCCCGTCAGGTAGGGCGTCAGGGGCCGCGTCCTCACCTCGACGCTCATGCTGCTGCCCCCGCCGCCTCGTCGACGAGGAGGAGGAACGCAGCCTCCGCGTCGCCCGTCCTGGTCCGCGCGAGCAGCTCGTCGAGCGTCGCGTCCGCCAGCACGCCGCCGCCGCGCATCAGGACCAGCCGGTCGCAGCGGGCCGCCTCGTCCATCACGTGGCTGGACACGAGCAGGCTCACACCGCGCTCGGTGAGCCGTCGGAACATGGCCCACAGGTCGCGGCGCAGGACGGGGTCGAGGCCGACGGTCGGCTCGTCGAGGACGAGCAGGTCCGGAGAGCCCAGCAGTGCGATCGCTAGCGAGACCCGCGCCCTCTCGCCACCGGAGAGCGTGCCGATGATGCGCTTCTGCTTGTCCGCGAGGTCCACCTCCTGCAACGAACGCTGAACCTCGCCGTCCTCGACCCGCAGGATCGCTGCTGCGTAGCGCAGGTTCTCATGGACCGTGAGGTCGGCGTAGACGCTCGGAGCCTGCGTGACGTAGCCGACGCGGCTACGCAGGGAGGCCGAGCCCGCCGGCTGCCCCAGCACCATGACCGTCCCGCCGTCGACGACCTGCGAGCCGACGACGGCGCGCATCAGCGTGGTCTTGCCGCTGCCGCTCGGTCCCAGCAGGCCGACCACCTGGCCGACGGGCACGCTCAGGTCGAGCGACTCGATGACGACGCTCCCGCCTCGAACCACGCGCAACCCGCGGACCTCGATCGCGTTATTCCCCATGTAGGGAATTGTGCTCCTGCCCGCGAGCGACTGCAAGCCCCTACTGCGTCGACTCGACGATCGCCGCCCGCAGTCGCTGCGGAACCGCCGGGTCCCCCTCACGCGCCAGACCCTCACCGGCCGAGCGACCCCACAGCCACAGCTCGAGCTCCCAGGCCGTCCCGCTGACGGTCGCAGCAACGTCGTGGTCGTCGTCCTCCCAACCGACGAGCTCAGCACACGGGTCGTCGTACGCCTTGCCGGTCGTGGGCGACGTTCCCGTGAACCGCCCGAAGGCCACCAGCCACTCGCGACCCGCATCCGTCGCACGAACCCGGATGCGCGGGCCGTCGGGGGTGAACCGCGCCCAGGGCGGCAGACCGCTGAGCATCACGGCCAACAGCTCGTCGACCCCGTCAGCGGCGAGCTCCGGACCAGGGTCGGTGACCGGCAGACCCGCCGTCTGCTCGGCGTCGACGCGGTGCACCAGCGCCTCGTGAGCCTGCCGTCGGCTGACCCAGCCCACCGTGCCGCCCGAGGTCGACCACGACCAGCACGCATCGTGCGGGTCCCGGTCTGCGAGAGCCTCGAGCAGCGCGGTGGTCCGGGTGCGCAGGAACGGGACCAGCTCGACGTCCGGCCGTCGCACCGTCTCCTCGAGCTCGTCGGGACCCGTGGGCGCCTGCGCGACCAGGGAGGCCCAGAAGTCCTGGACCTCGCCCACGTGGTAGGCCAGGTCTGCGGCGTCCCAGTCGGGGCACGACGGCACCCGGCTCCCCGTCGGCGCCGACGCGAGCGCATCGGCGGCGCGCGCGGACTCCTGGGCGATCACGTAGGCGTAGTCCATCCAGCGCACGCTACCCACGGCCGCAGACACGCGCCGGGGTCGGCGACTACTGGGTCAGGTAACGCTGCAGCGTCGGAGCGACGAGCTCGACCACACGTGGGACCGGTAGCGACGCGATCGGCTCCAGGTGCATCACGTTGCGGGCGAGCAGGACACCGGCCACCTGCGAGACCACCAACGAGACCCGCAGGGCGGGGTCCGGGCCGGGCAGGAGCGTCGCCACCTCGGCGAACACCTCGCGCCCGACGTAGCCCAGAAGCGCCTCGGCCTGCACCTCGCTCGAGCTCAGGCCCGCGAACGCCACCCGGAACGCGGCCCCGCCGTCCGCCTCCCAGACCCCGAGGACCGTGGTCAGCAGCCGTTCTCCGAGCCCGTCGACACCGCCGGCGACCACCGCCGCGACGAGCTCCGCGGGGTCCACGTCCACCGGGATCATCCCCGCCGCGAACAGCTCCGCCTTGTCCTGGAAGTAGTGCCGCACCAGGGCCGGGTCCACCTCCGCGCGGCGCGCGACCGACCGGATGCTCGCGCCGTCGTAGCCCCGCTCGGCGAACTCGTGCCGCGCGGCGGACAAGATGGCGCCGCGCGTGTCGGAGCCCCCAGGTCGCCGCCCGCGAGGACGGACCGACTCGGCCGGGTCAGCCTGCGGCGTGGACATGGAGGCAGCCTAGGAGCGCGGAACGGCGAGCGCCTTCAGGACGAGTACTGGGCGCCGAGCTCGCGCGACCGGTCCCGGGCGGCCTCTGCGGCCGCGACGATGCCTGCCCGCACGCCGTGCGCGTCGAGCACCTGGACAGCAGCGACCGTGGTCCCGCCCGGGGACGACACGCGCTCGCGCAGGATCGCGGGATGGTCGCCCGACTGCGCGGCAAGGGCGGCCGAGCCCTCCACCGTGGCCACGGCGAGCCTGGTGGCGACGTCCCGGCTCAGGCCGAGCAGGACGCCGGCTTCCGCCATCGCGTCGATCACGTAGAACGCGTACGCCGGGCCCGACCCTGAGATCGCGGTGACCGCGTCCAGGTCCTTCTCCTCGACCCGCAGGACGAGCCCCGTCGAGGCGAGCATCTTCTCGACCAGGACGAGGTGCCCGGTGCTCGCGTGCGTCCCGGCGGCGATCGCGCTCGCCCCCTTGCCGACGACCGCCGGGGTGTTCGGCATGACCCGGACCACGGGTGTGCCCTGCGCGAGCCGCTTCTCATAGCTAGCGATCGGCAAACCTGCCGCGACGCTCACGACGAGCGCACCACCGCGCAGCACCGGCCGGATCTCGTCGAGCACCGAGGCGACGACGTTCGGTTTCACCGCGAGCAGGACGACGTCCGCGCGCCCCGCGGCCTGCGCGTTGGACGCCCCGGTCCGCACGCCGTACGTCTTCGCGAGCTGACCTGCGCGCTCGACGGCTCGCTCCGTGACCTCGACCTGCTCGGCGGTCCAGCCCGCGGTCAGCAGGGCGCTCAGCAGGGTCTCGCCCATCACGCCACCGCCCAGCACCGCGATCTGTGGCGTGCCCTGCTGGGTCACCGGCTCCGTCATCGTCGTCCTCCGTCCGTGCCGCGCCCGCGACGCGCAGAGCCTACTGAGTCACGGCTAGAGCTCGCGGCCGTAGGCCAGGACCGTGGCGCCGTGCTCCTCCGTGCCGCAGACGTCGACCATGATCTTCGTCCAGTCCAGGGACATGAACGACGTGTCAGCCCAGAGCGTCAGCGGTGCACCGTCCGCGTCGACCGTGAACCGCTCGTCATGCGTCACCCACGTCACCTCGCCCGTGTACGGCACCGTGTCGTCGTTGCTGCACGGACCCTCGCCCGCCCCTACCGGGACCTCCGTGAAGGTGCCCGTGCCGTCCGCACGAAGCTCGATCGTCGATCCCTCGGTGTGGATGGCGTCCCACCTGGCAGGCAAGGGTGTGGGCGGCCCGCCGTGCGAGCAGGCCGAGCACCCCAGAACCACGCCGACCAGCAGTGCCACCCGTCGCCTCATGCCCGGGACCGTATGACGAGTTCGCCGGGCTCGTCGCCGGTTCGTGTGCACGTTCGGTGCAGGCCCCGCACGGAGCAGAGCGCCCGGCCCGCGTCTGCTCGCGTCAGCCCGCGGGGACGCCCCTCGTGAACTCGCTCGGCGGACCGCCGCCCGGGCCACCCTCGAGCACGAAGCCCGTGGGCGCCTGGCCGTCGTCTCCGAGACCCGACAGGCCGTTGCTCGACGACGTCCCCGTGTCGATGGCCTGGTCGAGATCCGCCAGCACGACCTCCTGCCCGACCGCCAGGCCCTTCGTGATCTCCGTGCGCTCGGCACCGACCGCCCCCACGGTCACGGTGACGTCCGTCGGGGCGCCGTTCTCGAGCACCTGGACCGTCGACTCCGAGCCGTCGACGTGCACCGCCGACGTCGGGACCGTGAGCACCTCGTCGCCACCGGCGACCGAGATCCTGACGGTTGCCGAGGCGCCGTCGTAGAGCTGCACGTCGGTCGGGTCCAGGGCCAGCACGACCGTGTACGACGGCTCGCTGGTGGTCGACGCGTCGAGGATCCCGATGCTCGCGACCGTTCCCGTCAGCGCCTTGTCCGTGGTCGGCGTGGTGACCGACGCGACCTGGCCGAGCTGGACGATGTCGATCTTGGTCAACGGCACCGTCGTGGTCACCGTGTACCCGTTGGTGCCGATGACCGTGACGAGCGCGGTCGTCGACGACGCGCTGACCGAGTCCCCCACGGCCAGCGAGACGGCCGCCACGGTGCCCGCGATGGGGCTGGTGAGCGTCGCGAACGGCAGCGCGCTCTGCGCGAGGGTGACCTTCGCCTCGGCCAGGTCGATCGCCGCCTGGTCGGCGAGGATCGTCGCCGCGGACGCGACGTCCGTCGTGGCGCTGTCGTTCCCGGTCGGCGCGCTCTGCGAGGTCGGGCTGCTGGTGCTCGATGTCGGCGTCGTCGTCTGCTGGGACGACGAGCCCGTCGGCGTGGTCGAGCCGCTCGGCGTGCTCGAGCCGCTCGGCGTGGTGGAGCCGTCGGTCGAGCCGTCGGGCGTGGTGGAACCGTTCGACGAGGCAGCCTGCGCGATCGCCGTCTGCAGCTTGGTGACGGAGTCGTCGAGCGCCGCGACCAGCGGCAGGAGCGCCTGCTGCTGGGCGTCGGTCGCGGTCTGCGCGTCGAGCGCACCGGACAGCGCCGCCTGGCAGTCGGCGAGTGCCTGGGTGACGGCCGACGTGTCCGGAACCACGGGATCCGTGGGATCCGCCGGGTCCGCTGAATCTGCCGGATCCGCCGGTTCCGCTGCGTCCTCGGGCTCTGCGTCCTCCGCGTCGGAGGCTGTGACGTCGGCCGGGACGACCGCGAGGAAGGCTGCGCACGACGCCTCGGACGCGGTGACGCTCTGCCCGCTGTCGGCGAGCGCGTCGGCAGCGACCTGGTACTGGTCGAGCAGCGCCTTCTGGGCGTCCTTGACGGCCTGGACCGCCGCGGCCACGGCCGGATCCGTGGTGTCGTCCGTCGACGGCGTCGAGGCGCTGGGCTCGGGCGCCGGCGTGGAGGTCGACGATCCCGACGGCGTGTCCGACTCGACCGACGAGTCGTCGTCGGACGAGTCGGAGTCGTCGGAGGAGTCGGAGTCGTCGGAGGAGTCGGACGAGTCCGAGGACGTCTGCGAGTCGAGGTCGTCGCTGAGCTGCTGCTGAGCCGTTGCCAGGTCCGCCTGGGCCTTCTCGACCGCCTCCTGCAGCGCTTCCGGGTCCAGCGTCGCCAGCGTGTCGCCGGGGGCGACCACCTGACCCACGCTCACGCCGACGGTCGCGACGGTGCCGTCGACCGAGAACGAGACGTCCCGACGCGTCGCCGACTCGATCGTGCCGACCGAGTCGATGATCTGCTCGACGCTGGACTTCTCGGCCGCGACCGTCCGGTACCGGGAGGCCTCACCACCGGTCACCGCGAGGGCGACCCCGCCGCCCGCTGCCATGAGCACGACCGCACCGGCGGTGCCGAGCACGATGATCCGGCGACGACGAGCACGCCGCCTGACCGCGAGCGGCGGTCGGGCCGGCTCGGATGCCTGTGCGTGGGAGCGCCGGCTACGCATTCGTGGTCCCTCCCTGCTGGTCGTCGGAGCCCTGCTGGGCGTCGGAACCCTGCTGACCGTCGGTGCCCTGCCCCCCTTGACCGCCGCCGGGGAACCCCGTCCCGGGTCGGCCGTTCATGATCAGCGCGGTCGAGCACGACCCGTCGGTCGGAGCAGAGATCATCACGGTCGTCGCGGTCACCTTGCCGCTGTCGTCCGCCTCGCCCCGTGCGGTCGCGCACTGGCCGGCGACGACCGCGGTCGCGTCCGCCGACACGGTCCGGGTGTACGTGGTGTCCGCCGACACGGTCACGGTCCGGGTCGTCGTCGCGCCGTCGGGGTCGGTGGTCTCGACGGACAACGTGTCACCCTCGATCGCCGTGACCTTGCCGCTCGCGCCGCCGCCGAACATGCGGGACTGCCCGCTGGCACCCGAGGGGGCACCCGACGGCCGCGTACCGTCCGCGGGCATCGTCGGGGCGCCGTCCGGCCGGCCGACGCCGCCCCCCGGGTCGGCCGCGGGGCCGCCGAACGCTGGCGTGCACGTGCCGTCCGCGGCAACCTCCGTGAGCCGGATGCTCGTGGCCGCGACCGGGGTCGAGTCGTCCGTCGCGGACTCGTCGGCCGAGCTGGAGGTGCTCGGCGCGGCCATGGCGAGCACGCAGGTGCCGACAGAGACGTCGGACAGCGCTCCGGCCACCTGGGAGGTGAAGGTCGTGGCGTCGGTCCACGTCACGGCCGTCTGAGCGTCGGTGCCGCGCAGCTGCATGACGTTCCCGTTCACCGATGCGATCTCGCCCGAGGCGCCGCCACGCCCGGGGTCGGCCTGCTGGGCACGCTGCGCGTCGTCGTCCGACGCGGCCGACGGTGCCGCGGTGGCCGCGTCACCTGTGCCGCCCGTGCCGCCCGAGCAGGCGGTGAGGGTGAGCACGGTGGCCGCGGTGAGCGCCGGGACCAGGAGTGCGGTGCGGGTTCTGATGGACATGGAAGGTCTCCTCGAGGTGGTCATTCCGCGCGCAGCGCGTCGATGGGGGCCAGTCGCGCGGCGCGCGTGGCGGGGTAGACGCCGAAGACGAGTCCGATGCCCATGGCGACCGCCACGGCGCCGGCGACGGCGGCGCCGGACACGACGACCGAGGTGTCGAGCAGCCCGGGCAGAACCTGGGCAGCGACGATGCCGAGCACCGCACCGAGCACCCCGCCGGACAGGCCGAGCACGGTGGCCTCGACCAGGAACTGCCGGCGGATGGCCCACGGCGGCGCACCGAGCGCCTTGCGCAGCCCGATCTCGCGGGTCCGCTCCGTGACCGACACCAGCATGATGTTCATGACGCCGATGCCACCGACGAGCAGCGACAGGGCCGCGATACCGGTGAGCAGGATCGTGAGGGTCTTGTAGACCGCGGTCGCCGTGGACACCAGCGCGTCCTGGCTGTTGATCGTGAAGTCCGCGCCGTCCGCGCTGGTGATCCC
Organism: Cellulomonas sp. URHE0023; assembly: GCF_000688475.1. GTDB lineage: Bacteria > Actinomycetota > Actinomycetes > Actinomycetales > Cellulomonadaceae > Cellulomonas. The sequence continues at coordinate 416,862 of NZ_JIAN01000005.1, forward strand.
GTGCAGGTTCAGCAGCAGGGTCTCGGCCTCCTGGTACGCAGCGTTGAGCTGGTCGGTCGAGGCCGCCTGGACGTAGATCGTCGAGACCGCGTTCCGGCTCAGGCCGCCCGTGAGGAAGTCGGCCGACGTCGACATCGGCAGGACCGCGACGTCGTCGAGGTCGCTGTCGCCGCTGGCGCCCTGGGACTCGAGCACTCCGACCACCCGCAGCTCGGTGCCGTTCACCGTGACCGTCTGCCCGACCACACGCGTGGTGCCGAACAGCTCGGTGGCCGTCTCGGGCCCGAGCACGACGACCTTCGCGCGGGACGTCTCGTCGTCGGCCGTGAAGAACGCGCCCGTCGCGATGCTGCGGCCGCGCACGTCGAGCCAGTCGGTCGTCGTGCCGGTGACCTGGGTGGTCCAGTTGGTGTCGTTGGCCTCGAGCGACGCGGACGTGGTCTTCTCGGCGGCGACCTTGGCGATGTCCGGTGCGTTCACCGAGGACGCGAGCGCCTCGGCGTCAGCCGTGGTCAGCGTGGTGCGTGAGCCGAAGCCACCGCGGACGCCCTCGGACGTCGTGCTGCTGCCCGGCCGGACGATCAGCAGGTTGCTGCCGAGCTCGCTGATCTGCGCGCTGACGTCCTTCTGCGTCCCCAGCCCGAGCCCGACCGTGAGGATCACGGCTGCGATCCCGATCAGGATGCCGAGCACCGTGAGGATCGAACGAAGCGCGTGCGTACGCACCGCGGCCCAGCCGGTGCGCAGGGTCTCCATCCAGGTCATCGGACACCCCCGTCCGACGTCACGACGCCGTCCATGACGCGGACCACCCGCTCGGCCCGCTCCGCGACGTCGGCCTCGTGGGTGATGAGCACGATCGTCCGGCCCTGCGCGTGCAGCTCGTCGAACAGGCCGAGGATCTCCTGGGTCGACGACGAGTCGAGGTTGCCCGTCGGCTCGTCGGCCAGCAGGAGCGCCGGCTCGCCGACGAGGGCACGGGCCACAGCGACGCGCTGCTGCTGCCCGCCGGACAGCTCGCCCGGACGGTTGGCCAGGCGGTCGCCGAGGCCGACCCGCTCGAGTGCCGCGGTCGCCCGGGCCTTGCGCTCGGCACCGTGCACCCGGCCGTAGACCAGGGGCAGCTCGACGTTGCGCAGCGCGGACAGCGAGGGCAGCAGGTTGAACTGCTGGAACACGAAGCCGATGCGCCGGTTGCGCACACCGGCCAGCTCGATCTCGTCCATCTCGCCGACGTCCTCGCCGGCGAGATGGTACGAGCCGCGCGTGAGCGTGTCGAGGCAGCCGAGGATGTTCATCAGCGTCGACTTGCCGGAGCCCGACGGGCCCATGACGGCCACGTACTCCCCCTGCTCGATCCGCAGGTCGACACCCTTGAGCGCCTCGAACTCGATGCTTCCGGACGTGTACGTCTTGCCGACGCCCTCAAGGTCGATGACCGGGTAGGAACCGGTCGCCGCGGAGCCTTCGAGGAACGGCAGGGTCAGCTCAGCCATTCGTCGGCCCGCCGCCCTGCTCGCTGAACTGCGGTGCAGTGCCGCCTTCGGGGAGCTGGAAGAACTGACCGCCGCCGGGGAGTTCGCCCTGCTGCTGGTTGTCCCGACCCGACCCGCCGCTACCGGGCGTGAACACCGCGAGCACGACCTCGTCACCCTCTGCGAGTCCCGCCGTGATCTCGGTGACGTTCCCCGACGTCTCGCCGACGGTCACGTCGACCGTGCTCGTCCTCCCGTCCGCGTCCTGGACGGTGACCGTCGACTTCCCGTCGGTCGTCGTGACGGCCAGGCTCGGGACCGTGAGCACGTCGGTGCGGCGCTCGTAGATGAGCTTCACGTCCGCGGAGACCCCGTCGTGCAGGCCTTCCTGGTCCCCCGTGACCGCGACCGTCACCGGGTAGCCCGCGACGCCCGTGTCGCTCGTGGACAGCAGCCCGATCGCACTGATCGTGCCGAAGACCGGAGCCGTGGCACCGTCGAGCGTGACCTCGGCCTGGTCACCGACCGCGACGAGCGCGATGTCGGCGTCCGAGACGGTGACGTCGACGTCCCAGCTGTCGGTCGCGACGATCGTGAACTGCGCCGCCGTGTCCCCGTTCGTACCCTGGCCGGGGTCGGAGCCCACGACGTCCCCGACCTCGAGCGTCACGGCGGTCAGCAGCCCGGCCACCGGCGCAACCAGCGTCGCCCCGTCCATCGCGGTCTGCGCCGTGTCCACAGCCGACTGCGCGACGTCGACCTGCGCCTGCGCGGCGGCGATCTGCGCGTCGCTCGACGTCGAGCCGGTGCTCGCGTCCTCGGCGTCGGAGAGCTTCGCCTCGGCGCTCGCGAGGGTCGCCTTGGCCTGCAGGAGGTCAGCCTGGAGCGTGAGCGTGTCGACCGTCGCGAGCGTCTGCCCGGCCGTCACCGCCTGACCCACGGCGACCGGCACCGTGGTGACCGTCCCGCTGACCTCGAAGCTGACGTCCTCCTGCACGGTCGGCGTCAACGTGCCGCTGCCGCTCACCGACTTCTCCATCGTCGTCAGGCTCGCCGCGACCGTCCGGGTGACCGGGTCGTTCGTCGTCGCCGACGCGTCCCGGATGCCGAACCACCAGACGGCTGCGGCGGTCACCGCAGCGACGACCACCAGCCCGAGCGTCCGCGTCAGCGGACTCGTCCGCGTCCATACGCGCTGCATTCTTCTTCCTCACGTCAGTGACCAGGTCGAACAACCTGGGCTGAACGTAGGAAGCCCCGCTGAGCCGGGTGTAGCACCGGCCTGTGGCGTGCCTGTGAGTCGCTCGGCGTAGCGGCCTACGACGAGGGGACGAGCAGGCCGTCGCGGACCAGGCCGCGCGCGGAGGGGAGGATGTCCGCGGCCACCGCATCGGCGCCCACGTCCAGGAGGGCACCGAGGGCGTTGACGATCTGCCCCACCGAGAGGTCACCGTCGCACGCACCCACGAACCCGGCGAGCGCGGTCCCCGCCTGCACGGCGCGACCGAACCCACCGCCCTGGCGCAGCAGGACAACCTGCGGGTCGGACTCCCCCGGCGTCAGGTAGCGCTCCTCCGTGACGTCGGGCGCGACCACCAGGTGCGCGGCGAGCAGCCCGTCGTCGTCGTGGACCTCGAGCCAGTCGTGCGCGCCCAGGGACGCGGCGATCACCGGACCGAGTGGCTGCCGGACGGTCCCGGTGGCCTCCTCGAGCCGGCGCAGGGACGGTGCGCCCGCGAGCGGCCGACGCAGGGTCAGGAAGCCGAAGCCGATCGCCTCGACGTCCCGGGACGCGAAGTCGTCGAGCCACGACCCGTACCGGGACGCCCAGGCGGCGCGGTCGCGGTCCGGTGTGGTGCCGCCGTCACGGATCCACGTCTCGGCATACTGCGCGGGATCCTGCAGCTCGCGCTGCACCACCCAGCCGTCCAGCCCTGACGCGTCGAGCCAGCTGCCCACGCGCTCGTGCCACTGCTCGCCCCGGCGGACCTCCCAGTTGCCGAGCAGCTGTGCGACGCCGCCGGGCGCCAGGACCGATCCGACGCCCTCGACGAGCTCGCGCACGATCGCGTCACCCGAGCGCCCCCCGTCGCGGTATTCGTACGACGGCATGCCCGGTGTGCGCGGTGTGATGACGAACGGCGGGTTGCTGACCACGAGGTCGAAGCGCTCGTCGGCCACCGGCTCCAGCATCGAGCCCGCCCGCAGCTCGAGCCGAACCCCGGCCAGCAGGGCGTTGAACCGCGCGAACTCCAGTGCGCGGGCCGAGATGTCCGTGCCGACCACGCGCCGGGAGTGGCGTGACGCGTGCAGCGCCTGGATCCCGCAGCCTGTGCCGAGGTCGAGCACCATCCGACGTTCGTCGCGGATCGTGACCTGGGCCAGCGTGGTCGACGCGCCGCCCACGCCGAGCACGTGGTCGGTGCGCAGGGCGTTCCCCGTGGCGAGCTCGCCCAGGTCGGACGCGATCCACCAGTTGACCTCGCCGCCCCCGTCGACGGCCGCGTAGGGGCGCAGGTCCACGAGCGCGCGCACCTGGTCCCCGTCGCTGCGGACCAGACCGAGCCGGGTGGCACCCGGAATCCCGAGCGACGGCAGGGCGGCCTGCAGCCGACGAGCGGACACCGGCTCACCGAGCAGGAACGCGCGCACCAGCACCGCCACGGGGTCGTCGGACCCCTCGGTGGCGCGCAGCGCAGGCACGGGCTCCTCACGGTGCAGGGCGTCGGCCGCGACGGCCCCGAGCACCTCCTCGACGCCCGCGACGGCGAAGCCGGAGGCCGTCAGGTCGTCGCGAAGCCGGTCGGTCAGGGCGGGGTCGTGTTCCACGGGGTCAGTCTGGCAGCGCGTCGGGACAGCACCCGGCCGGAGGTCACGGACGCGTGCGCTGCACGTCGACGACGATCGGCCGGTGGTCGCTGCCCGCCTCGACCGCGGGACCGTCGGGCACGCGGACGCCGTCGAAGACGAGGTCGGGGGTCATCACGATCGCGTCGATGCGCTGGCGGGGTTCTTTGGACGGGAACGTCGGACCCGTCGGCACGGTCGGCCCGCCGAGATGGGCCGCGAGGCGTGCCCACGCCGGGCCCTCGGGCGGCTCGTTGAGGTCCCCCAGCACCACGGTCGCGCCGGTCGGGACGACCGAGGCCAGCAGGGTGTCCAGGTGGGCGGCCCGCTCCGTGCGCACCAGGGAGAAGTGCACGACCACGATCGTCACCCCGTCCACCGCGGCGACCGCGACGCCTCGGCGCGTGCGACCGGGCTGCCAAGACAGGCGGACCGCGTGGGCGCCCAGCACCGGGAGGTCTGGCCGGTGCCGCACGAGGAGCGCAGTCGTCCGTGCACCGTGCCCGCTGACCACCGGCACCAGGCCGACCGCACGCCCGAACCGCCGCATCCTGAGCCAGCCGAACAGGCCCCGAGGTGGCTCCTGGACCGCGAGGACGTCCGGCGCGCTGGCCCGCACGACGGCCGCTGCGGCGCGGGCGTCCATGTGCAGACCCTTGATGTTGTACGTCATCAGCCTCATGCGTCCACCCGCCCGTTCGTCGTGTGTGCGCACGTCATGACGTCGGCGGGATCGATGCGGGAGGTACGCACGCAGGCCATCTTGGCGCACGGCAGGCCGGTGAGCCCGCCGATGTGGTTCTCAGCTGCTCGTGGGCTGGCACACTGACCGCGGCTCGAGCCGCACCACAGGACTCCCGGAAGGCATCAGATGACCTACGCCCGACGGGCCGTCGCCGCGGTGGCGACCTGCGCCGTGCTCGGTCTGAGCGCGTGCTCCTCGGACGCGCCGGACGACGAGCCGAGCACCGACCCCTCGTGGCAGTCGTTCACGGTCGGTCCTGTGACGCTCAGCGCGCCCTCGGAGTGGGAGAGGTCGGCCGGGAGCGACCTCTACCCGTCGTCCGACACCGACACGACCGTCGCCCTGACGGCACCGGAGAATGACGAGGGCGTCCGCGCCGGCGTCCTCGTGACCGTGCAGAGCGCACCGACGCGGGACGCGACCGAGGAGGCCGCGGCTCTCATGATCGGCGAGAAGGCGACGACGGGCGCCGATGACGTCGAGACCGGTGAGGGCGAGCTGTCGGGTGCGTCGTCGGTCGCCACGGTGTCGTTCGTCAGCGACGTGCGACGCAGCGACGGCACCACCGCGTCGCTGCGTTCCCGGTGGATCGTCGCGGACCTCGACTCGGGTGAGCAGGTCATCGTCCGCGCCGTCGGTCCGCGCGACGAGTTCGAGGACACCCCGCTGGACGAGATCCTGCAGACCGTGACGCTTCCGACGTAACGCGACGTACGCAAACGACAGCGAGCCCCCCGGCCATGTCGACCGGGGGGCTCGCTGCGGTTGCGTCAGCGCGCGAGCAGCTTCTCGGCCTCGCGGGTCAGGTCCGCCTTGTCGTCGCGGGCAGCCCGGAGGCGGGACGCGATGACGGCACCGAACGCGATGAGCGCGGCCGCGGACGCGATCCCCAGGCGCAGCGCCGTGTTCGCCTCGTCACCCACCGAGACGGCCACGACGGCCGGCGCGATGAGCAGCGCGACCAGGTTCATGACCTTGATCAGCGGGTTGATGGCCGGTCCGGCGGTGTCCTTGAACGGGTCACCGACCGTGTCGCCGATGACCGCCGCCGCGTGGGCGTCGGAGCCCTTGCCGCCGAAGTTGCCGTCCTCGACGATCTTCTTCGCGTTGTCCCAGGCACCGCCCGAGTTGGCCAGGAAGACGGCCATGAGCACGCCCGCGGCGATCGCGCCGCCGAGGAACCCGGCGAGCGGGCCGACCCCGAGACCGAAGCCGACCGCGATCGGGGCGAACGCCGCCAGGAGCCCCGGCGTCGCCAGCTCGCGCAGCGAGTCCCGCGTGCAGATGTCGACGACGCGGCCGTACTCCGGTCGCACGTCGTAGGTCATGATCCCGGGGTTGTCCCGGAACTGGCGGCGCACCTCGAACACGATGGCGCCGGCCGCGCGCGTGACCGCGTCGATGGCCAGGCCCGAGAAGAGGAACACCGTCGCCCCGCCGAGGATGACGCCGACGAGCGTGACCGGGCTGATGATCTGGTAGTTGAGCATGGCCTGCGCGAGGTCCCCGCCGACGGACCCGGTGATGTCGCCGAGCGCCGTCTGGACGGCGTCCGCGTAGGAACCGAACAGCGCGGTCGCGGCGAGCACGGCCGTCGCGATGGCGATGCCCTTGGTGACGGCCTTGGTGGTGTTCCCGACCGCGTCCAGGTCGGTGAGGATCTGCGCCCCCTCCGGCGTCACGTCACCGGACATCTCGGCGATGCCCTGCGCGTTGTCGCTGACCGGCCCGAACGTGTCCATCGCGACGATGACGCCCACCGTGGTCAGCAGACCGCAGCCGGCCAGCGCGATGAGGAACAGGGCCAGTCCGATGGAGCCGCCGGCCAGGATGAATACCCCGCAGATCGCTGCGGCGATGATCCCGGCTGTGTAGACGGCGGACTCGAAGCCGACGCCGATGCCCGACAGGACGACCGTGGCGGCGCCCGTCAGAGTGGTGCGCGCGACGTGCAGCGTGGGCTTGCTCGTCGTGCCGGTGAAGTACCCCGTGACCCACAGGATCACGCCCGCGAGCACGACGCCGATGGCCACGGCGGCGGAGGCGATGAGCCGGGGGTCGCCCGCGTGGTCGGCCAGACCGGCAGCGACGCCGTCGATGCCCGCGAACGTGGAGGGCAGGTAGGTGAACGCTGCGACGGCCGACAGCAGGACGCCGACGAGGGCCGCGATGTAGAAGCCGCGGTTGATCGCGGTCAGGCCGGACTCGGCGCCACGGACGCGCGTGATCGCGACACCCAGGACGGCGACGACCGCGCCGATCGCCGTGACGATCAGCGGGAACACGAGGCCCTGCTCGCCGAAGGCCGCCTTGCCCAGGATGAGCGCCGCGACGAGCGTGACCGCGTACGACTCGAACAGGTCGGCGGCCATCCCGGCGCAGTCGCCCACGTTGTCCCCGACGTTGTCCGCGATGGTCGCCGCGTTGCGCGGGTCGTCCTCGGGGATGCCCTGCTCGACCTTGCCGACGAGGTCCGCGCCGACGTCGGCAGCCTTGGTGAAGATGCCGCCGCCGACCCGCATGAACATGGCCAGCAGTGCGGCGCCGAACCCGAAGCCCTCGAGCACGGCAGGTGCGTCCTGGTGGTAGATCAGGACGACGGACGACGCACCGAGCAGGCCGAGACCGACCACGCTCATACCCACGAACCCGCCGGTGCGGAACGCGATGCGCGCCCCCTCGGCACGCCCGCCCGCCTGCGACGCGGCAGCAGCGACCCGGACGTTCGCGCGCGTGGCGAGCCACATGCCGAGGTACCCGATGGTCGCGGAGAACACGGCGCCGACGAGGAAGAACGCCGAACGCCCCCACTTGACCCCCGTGTCACCGGGCAGCAGGAACAGGAGCGCGCACACGACCACCGCGAACACGGCCAGCGTGCGGAACTGGCGGCTCAGGTAGGCGGCCGCACCCTCCTGGACCGCCTTGGCGATGTCCTGCATCTTCTCGGTGCCCTCGCCCGCGGCGAGGACCTGGCGACGAAGTACGACAGCGACGATGAGCGAAACGACGGCGATCGCCGCGATGACGCCGACGATCGCAAGGCTCGTGGACCCGAGCTCGACCATGCATCCTCCTCGACACCGGTGCGGACCCCCCGGACCGCTCCCCGTCAAAACGGCCCCGTTGCCGTGTGACCGGGCGAGTCTAGTCATAGAGATGTGACGTAGATCGCACAGCGACGAGTCCATCGTGTGACAGGTGCGCGACGCGGCGGGGGAACCCCCTCGTCACGCGGCGCTGATCACGAGCTGAGCGCGGCCTCGAGCGTGTCGTGGACCGTGAACACCTGTAGCAGGGCGGTGATGCGAAAGACTTTCAGCAGACGCTCGGAGTCGATGACCAGCTGGAGCGAACCACCCTGCAGGCGCACCTTCTTGAGCACGCCCACGAGCACACCCAGGCCGGTCGAGTCCATGAACCGCACCTCCCGCAGGTCGATCACGAGGTCGGTGCGCTCGCGCTCCAGCAGGTTCGAGAGCTCGTCACGCAGAGCGTCGGCGCTGGAGACGTCGATCTCGCCCCGAACCTCGACGACGGTTCGGGGACCGATGTCCCGGCTGGTCACACGGATATCCACGGATCGCCCCTCTCCCGAGAGCATTCAAACAGACTCGACCCCGTCGTCCCGGTGACGCGTGCACGACGTGCCGAGAATCGGCCGCCCCGGCACGGCCGCGGACCAGGTGTCAGCCGAGGACGAACCGGACCCGGTCACCGGGACGCACCTGGCCGAGACTGTCGAGCGCGCGACGACGGACGACAGCGAGCACCGGGTAGCCGCCCGTCACAGGGTGGTCGACGCCGAACACGACCGGCTGAGCGTCGGGCGGTATCTGCACAGCCCCCGGGACCAGACCGGCGGACGGCAGCTCCCGGTGCTCCGGACGAGCGACAGCGCTCCCGTCGAGCCGCAGCGCGACGCGGTTGGTCGCCGGTGTCACGACGTAGTCCCCGCTCGAGAGGACGACCAGGCCGTGGTCGAACCAGTCGGCCTGCGGTCCCGGCAGAACCGGCAGGACGACGTCCGTCGGCCAGCCGCCGGTCACAGCCAGGTCCACGACCGGCCACTCGTCGGGCGCCGGGCCGACGGGCAGGACGTCACCGGCCCCCACCGGTTCGGGACCGATCCCGGCCAGCTGGTCGGTGGAGCGGGAACCGAGGACCGACGGCACGTCGATCCCGCCCCGCACCGCGACGTAGGAACGCAGCCCGACCGGCGACGTACCCACCCGGAGCTCGGCGCCCGCGGCCAGCTCGAGGACGGCGTTGTGCGCGACCGGTGTGCCGTCGACCCACACCGGTCCCGGCGCGCCCGTCACTGCGACGGTCGTCGGGACGGTCACCTGGAACCGCAGCCCGCCGAGCAGCACCTCCAGACCCGCCGCACCCGTGTCGTTGGCCACGAGCCGGTTGCCCAGCCGGAGCGACCCCGCGTCCGCGGCGCCCGAGCGTCCCACTCCGATGTGCGCCCACCCCGGCCGGCCGAGATCCTGGACCAGAGTGAGAACGCCGGGATCGAGGACCCGGATCATCGCCCGTCCCTCGCCACGAACCGGACGCGGGTTCCCGGTCGGAGCAGGGCAGGTGGGTCGCGGTCGACGTCGAAGAGTTGCGCGTCGCACCTGCCGAGCAGCCGCCAGCCGCCTGGGGTCGCCGCCGGGTAGACGGCCGTGAACTCGTCTGCGATCGCCACCGCCCCGGCCGGGACCTTCTGGCGTGGTGACGCCAACCGCGGCACCCGCAGGGCAGCGTCGAGGCCGGTCAGGTACGCGAAGCCGGGCATGAAGCCGCCGAAGGCGACCGTGTACTGCCCTGCGGCGTGCCGGGCGACGACCTGCGCGACGGTGAGCCCCGTCAGCTCGGCGACGTCGTCGAGGTCATCGCCGTCGTAGGTGACCTCGAGCTCCACGGTCTCGGTCTCGGCGTGCACGGTCGACGTGGGACGGTGCGTCCAGGCCTGCGCGACGGCGGTTGCGAGGGCCCCGGGGTCGCCCTCGTCGGCCACCCGCAGGAGCAGCGTGCGAGCCGCCGGGACCTGGTCCACGACCGCCGCGAACGCACCCGGCGCCGACCCGTCGCGCAGCGCCCAGATCGCCGAGTCCAGGGCCTGGACCGCGGCCAGGTCGGCAAGCTCGACGAGCACCGCACCGTCCCCGAACGGAACGACCCGCGGTCCGTCGAGCTGTTCGTCGGCCGGTCGCTCGGCCTGCGTCATGGTGCCGTGAACGGCTGGACCAGGATGCCTGAGCCCTCCAGGGTGCGGCGGACGGTCCTCGCCAGGTCCAGCGCACCAGGGGTGTCCGAGTGGACGCACACCGACTCCGCCCGCACCTCGACGTCCGTGCCGTCCACGGTCGTCACGACGCCCTCGTCGACCATCCGGACCACGCGCGCCGCGACCTGCGCCGCATCGGTGATGACAGCACCCTCCTGCGAACGCGGGACCAGCGTCCCGTCGTGCCGGTAGGCGCGGTCGGCGAACGCCTCGGGGACCGTGCGCAGGCCCTTCGCGGCCGCGAGCGCCAGCACGGCCGAGCCAGGCAGCCCGACCACCGGCAGGTGCACCGCCTCCACGACCGCCCGGGCGTGCCCCTCGTGATCGACGACCGCGTTGTACAGGGCACCGTGCGGCTTCACGTACGCCACGGTCGCGCCGACCATGCGGGCGACGGCTTCCAGCGCACCCAGCTGGTAGGCCACCTGAGCCCGGAGCACGTCGTGGGGGACGTCGAGGGCGCGTCGACCGAAGTGCTCACGGTCCAGGTACGAGACGTGCGCACCGACCGGCACCCCGCGGACCGCTGCGGCGCGGCACACCGCCGCCATGACCCGGGCGTCACCCGCGTGGAACCCGCAGGCCACGTTCGCGCTCGTCACGACGTCCAGCAGCAGGCTGTCGAGACCGTCCTCGCCCGGCTCCCACGGGTCGATGTCCTCGCCGAGGTCGCAGTTCAGGTCGATGCTGGCCGCCATACCCTGATCCTGCCAGCGCATCCGACCCGCGCCACGCCGGTGCGGGGACGGCCTGCGAGGATGAGCCCGTGGTGGGAACCGGCGAGCTGCTCGACGTCTTGCTCGCCGGAGGCCGACGCGCCGACCGGCTGACGCACGTGAGGCACCTGCCCGCGCGGGCGGGCACCCAGGGCGACTGGCCGTCCTGGGCCGACCCGGACCTCGTCCGGGGGTACCGGGCGCTCGGGGTGGAACGCCCGTGGACGCACCAGGTCTCGGCGGCCGACGCGGCGTGGTCCGGTCGGCACACGGTGCTCGCCACGTCCACCGGCTCGGGCAAGTCGCTCGCCTTCTGGCTGCCCGCACTCTCCCGAGTCCGCGCCGCGGCGGCACGCTCGACGCTCGACCCCGGACGCATCGAGACACTCGCCCGTCGTGCCACGACGCTCTACCTCTGCCCCACCAAGGCCCTCGCCGCGGACCAGCTCGTCGCACTCGACCGGCTGCTCGTCGCGTCGCGCACGCCGGACACGCGCATCGCGACCTGTGACGGGGACACGTCGCTCGAGGAACGGCGCTGGGTGCAGGAGTATGCGGACGTCGTGCTCACCAATCCCGACTTCCTGCACTTCGCGCTCCTGCCGCAGCACCGGCGCTGGGCGCGGCTGCTCGGGTCGCTGCAGTTCGTGGTCCTCGACGAGTGCCACGCGTTCCGAGGCGTCTTCGGTGCGCACGTCGGCCTGGTCCTGCGTCGGCTGCGCCGCCTGGCCGAGTCCTACGGTGCGACGCCGACGTTCCTGCTGGCCTCCGCAACCACGGCCGATCCCGCCGTCAGCGCCGCCCGGCTGGTCGGCGTCGACCCGGCCGAGGTCACGGCGGTGACCACCGACGCGTCGCCCGCGGGCCGCAAGACGTTCGTCCTGTGGCAGCCGCCCGAGCTTCCCGGAGTCTCCTCCCCGGTGTCCGACGACGACCCGTGGGCCAGCGACCTCGCGGTTCCGACCCCGGCCCGCGCACCGGACTCGCTGGGACCGCCCGAGCCCGACGACGTCTGGAATGCGCCGGCGCGTGTGCCCGGCTCGGGGCCGCTCGGCACCGGTGAGCGCGTGGTGAGCGAACCCGCCGACCGCCCCCGCCGCACCGCGACCGCCGAGATCGCCGACCTGCTGACCGACCTGACGATCGCCGGCGCCCGCACGCTGGCCTTCACCCGGTCACGTCGCGGCGCCGAGTCCGTCGCGGCATCGACACGCGCGCACCTCGAAGAGGTCGACCCGTCGCTCGCCCGAGCCGTCTCGGCGTACCGCGGCGGCTACCTGCCCGAGGAGCGGCGTGCGCTCGAGCAGGCGATCCGGACCGGGTCCCTCCTGTCCCTGGCCACCACGAACGCCCTCGAGCTCGGCGTCGACATCTCCGGCCTCGACGCCGTGCTCATCGCCGGATGGCCGGGGACGCGCGTCTCGCTGTGGCAGCAGGCCGGCCGCGCGGGCCGGGCGGGCGCCGACGGTCTCGTCGCGCTCGTCGCCCGTGAGGACCCCCTCGACACGTTCCTCGTGCACCACCCGGAGGCCATCTTCGACGCCCCCGTCGAGGCGACAGTCTTCGACACCACCAACCCTTACGTCCTGGCCCCGCACCTGTGCGCCGCGGCGGCCGAGCTGCCGCTGCGGTTCGAGGAGCTGGACCGCTTCGGCCCGCGCACGTCGGAGCTGCTCGCAGAGCTGGTCGAGCGCGGTGCACTCCGCCGACGGCCGTCGGGGTGGTACTGGACCCGCAACGAGGTCGCGAGCCGGCTGACCGACCTGCGCGGTTCGGGTGGCGAACCGGTCCGGGTCGTCGAGTCCGTCACGGGCCGCCTGCTGGGCACGGTCGACGCCGCCTCAGCGGACTCGACGGTGCACACCGGCGCCGTCTACGTGCACCAGGGAGCAACGTTCGTCGTCGACGAGCTGCGCCTGGAGGACGGCGTCGCGCTCGTCACCCGGCGGGACGTCGACTACGGCACCTGGTCACGGAACGCCACGAGCACCGAGATCCGCTCCGTAGACGCGGAGGTCCCCTGGGGGCCGGTCACCTGGGGGTTCGGCGCTGTCGACGTCACGACCCAGGTGACCGGCTACCAGCGCAAACGGATCCCCGACCTGCAGATCCTGCGCAACGAGACGCTGGACCTGCCCGAGCGGACGCTGCGGACGACCGCGGTCTGGTGGACCGCGCCCCCGTCCGTCCTCGAAGCGGCGGGCGTCGACGCGGAGACAGCCCCCGGCGCGCTGCACGCCGCCGAGCACGCATCCATCGGCCTGCTGCCGCTGCTCGCCACCTGTGACCGCTGGGACCTCGGCGGCTTGTCCACCGCGCTGCACGCGGACACCGGGGTGGCGACGGTCTTCGTGCACGACGGCTACCCCGGCGGTGCCGGCTTCGCTGAGCGCGGGTTCGCACTCGGGGCGACCTGGCTGCGAGCCACCCGAGACGCGATCGCCGCGTGCCGGTGCGTCTCGGGGTGCCCGGCGTGCGTCCAGTCCCCGAAGTGCGGCAACGGCAACAACCCCCTCGAGAAGGCCGCCGCGGTCCGCCTGCTCGACGCGGTCATCGCGCACGCGCCCGCCTGACGCGGCGCTCGCTCCCGGTGGGATTCACTCGCGGGCCGACGCCGGACCTGCGCGCGCTTCGGCCGAGGCGACGCCGACACGCGTCGGCACCACGACCCGCACACGGACGACAGCTGCGCCCTCGTCCTGGCACACCGAGAGCCGCCCACCGTTGCGCGTCGCCGTCTGCGCCGCGATCTCGCACGGGTCCCCGCCGGCGACCGGCAGCAGCTGGGACGCCCCAGCGATCGCGGCAAGGTCGGCGGCGGCCTGCGCGCGTCCGCGCGCGGACTGTGCCGACGCCAGCACTCCTAGGAACGCCGCCATGAACATCACGACGCAGACCAGACCCAGCAGGAGCACGGTTCCGGACCCATCGTCCCCGGACGGCCTACGCCGTCCGCGCCCGCTGGAGCGTGCGTGAGATCCGTTCACGGCTCGTCCCGCGCCACGGACGTCGACGCGGCACGCAACGGGACGCCCCGCCACGGGCCGACGGCGTCGGTCACCGTGACGCGGGCCCAGCCGTCGGACCGCGCCACGCTCACGTCGGCGTGCGCACCCGCGACCCTGCGTGCGGTCGCCACCACGGTCGTGTCGTCCTCGCCGAGGGCCGCCGACCGTGCGCCCGCCCGCGCGCCGTCCGCGCAGCGTGCCTGCGTGATCGCCGCCGACGAGACGGCGAGGAGCGCGACAAGGACGAGCACGACGGCCGGCAGACCGACCGCCAGCTCAGCGGTGACGCTCCCCCGGTCCCGCGGGCTCACTGGCCCAGGGCCTGGCGGATGATGGCGAGCAGGAAGCCCTTCACCTCGTTGCCCCGCAGGATCACCACGAGCAGGCCGGCGAACCCGACCGCCGCGAGCGTCGCGATCGCGTACTCGGCGGTCGCCATGCCGGCCTCTGCGAGCTCGTCGCGCACATGGCGACCCCGCTCGCGCACGGCCCGCGAGAAGGCGGGGAAGACCGCTCGACGCCGGGTGACCGGCCGAGGGTCGAGGACGTGCGCCGACCGCTCGGCCGCCATCGGCTCCTGCCGCGGCGGTGCCACCCCGTCCGTTGCCGCACCCCTTGGATCCGCGCTGCCCACCATGTCCTTCTCCTCTCGTCGAGACTTCGCCGTCTGGCGTCCGACCAGAGTCGGCCGCCGGGCCGGCCTGCGACGGGCTCCGGACGGGCCGGAGCAGAGGGCGGGGCTGTGGGTGTGTCGCACCGCGTCAGCCACCACCGAGCAGCCCCGTGGCCAGGCTGAGCACCATCGGGACGAGGCCGAGCAGGACGAAGGCAGGCAGGAAGCACAGCCCGAGCGGCAGCACGAGGCGCACACCCAAGGTCCCGGCCGCTGCCCGGGCGCGCGCACGACGGCGCCGACGAAGCTGGTCGGCTCGCGTGCGCAGAGCAGGCCCCGGCGCCGAACCGCTGGTCCAGCTCGTCTCGAGCACGTCGGCGACGTCCACCAGGGCCGACGACGCACCGGCCCAGGCCGCCTGCCACGACGCCCCGAGCACGAGTGACGCGGAGGCCCGGACAAGCCCCTCGCCGGGAACGCCACCCACCGCGGACCCGACGGCCGCGAGCGCCCGCGGGATCGAGACCCCGGTCGAGACGGCGACCTCGACCAGGTCGAGGAGCAGCGCGGAGTCCGTCGCCGTCGGCACCACGCCCGTCACGGGTGCAGTCGGGATCCGTCGAAGCGGTCGTCGGATGTACCACGGGCTCGCCGCGCCCAGGATCGCGAGAGCGACCAGGACGCCCGTCATGCCGAGAGCCCGGTCCCCGGCACCGGCCCTGCGCGTCGGCCCGCTGACGTCGCTCGGTCGCGTTCCGCGCGGACGAGCAAGGACGCCGTCCACCATCGGCCGAGCAGCACGAGCACAGCTCCGAGGGCTGCCGCGGCGGTCCCGACCCCGCCCCGGAGCACCACCGCGACGGGGTTCGCCCCGAGTGCGACGCCAAGCACGAGGCCGAGCAGCGGCAGCCACGCCAGGACCTGCGCCGTCGCACGCGGCCCCGCCAGCGCGGCCTGCCGCTCGTGCTCGCACTCCTCGTCAGCGGCCAGCCCCGCTCCGACGCGGTCCAGGACCGCTGCCAGCGGAGCGCCCAGGTCGTCCGACAGCCGTGCGGCGGCCACCACCGCGGCGGCGCGCTGGACCCGTGCCTCGCGTCCCCGACGCGTGTGCCGTGACGGCACACCGACGAGCTCCGCGACGGCGGGAACCCGTCCGACGCGTCGGCTCAGGGCGCGAGCCCACGCCTCGGCGGGCGGCGCTCCGGACCGCAGCTGTGCCGCCACCGTGGACAGGACCACCGACAGGTCCTGCGCGTCCGTGGGCGAGACCCTGGGCCGCCGACCACCCGACGGAGGCGTCACGCGCGCACCCAGGCGACGCGGCACCCGCACGCCGAGCACGAGCACGGCAAGGGCGACCGCGATCCCGACCAGCGCCGTCACCGGGATCGCAGCCCGAGCCGTTCGGCGAGCGCCGGCCACCCCGGCCCGTCGAGGCACGTGCCTCCCGGGTCCGCGCGCACCGCGTCGACCACCTCGAGCGCCCCGCTGTCCGCTCGACGCACCACCCCGACCTCCGCCAGGTAGCGCTGACCGTGGTCGGCGCGTGAACGACGCAGGTGGAGCACGGCGTCCAGCGCGCTGGCGGCCTGCGCGGCGACGGCGTCACGAGACATCCCCGCAAGCGCGGCCAGCGCCTCGAGTCGCGCGGGCACATCGACCGCCGCATTCGCGTGCAGCGTCGCGAAGCCTCCGTCGTGCCCGGTGTTCAGTGCAGTGAGCACGTCTCGGACCTCTGCGCCACGGCACTCTCCGAGCACGATCCGGTCGGGTCGCATGCGCAGCGCGGTGCGCACGAGCTCGCTGAGCCCGACACCTCCGGCGCCGTCGACGTTGGGTCGCCGGGCCACGAGCCTCACGACGTGCGGGTGGTCGGGACGCAGCTCCCCGGCCTCCTCGATGACGACGATCCGCTCGGTGTCCGGCACGAGCGAGAGGAGGAAAGCGAGCAGGGTCGTCTTTCCGCACCCCGTGGCACCGGAGATCAGCACGTTCGCCTTGGCGGAGACGAGCGCGCGGACCACGGGAACCAGACCGGGCGCGATCGTCCCGGAGCGCAGCAGCTCCTCGAGGGTCAGGGCGCGCGCCCGCACCACCCGCAGGCTGATCAGGACGCCGGCCTCCGCGACCGGGGGCAGGACCGCGTGCAGCCGCGTGCCGTCCGGCAGCCGGGCGTCCACGGTCGGCGCGGCGTCGTCCAGGCGCTGTCCGCCCGCAGCCGCGAGCCGGACCGCGAGGGCCCGCACGTCCCCCTCGGAGCCCAGATCGACAGCTGCGCGCACCAGGCGCCCGCCGCGCTCCACCCAGACGTCGCCCGGCCCGTTGACCAGGACGTCGGTCACGTCCAGGTCGTCCAGCAGCGGCTGCAACGGTCCAGCACCGAAGAGCTCACCGCGCACGGTTCGTGCGGTGCTCGCCAGGGCGCTCGACCCGAGCACCACGCCTGAGGACCGGGCCGCCGCGTCGACCGCGACCTCCAGCGCGTCGCCTGCGCTCACTCGGGACCGGACCCGGTCGAGAAACGCGGAGTCGATGCTCACAGGAGGCTTCCGGCGAGCCTGGCCGCTGCCCGCGACGTCCGCCCACGGCCGAGGTCCCCGTCCCGTTCGAGGGCCGCGGCGAGCCGACGGTCGTTGCGCACGGTGGCGAGCACGGGAAGGTCGACGGCGGCCGCCATCTCGGACACTCCCAACGGGCCAGCGCCACGGACGGCGAGACCTGCTCGCGGTCCGTCCAGGAACGGGCGCATCGCAAGGATCCCGGCCACGCTGCGCAGGTCCCTGCGTGCGACAACGAGCACCACGTCGCACGCCGAGACCAGCGACTCGCCCGCCACGACGGCCGCACGTTCGAGGTCCAGGACCACGGCACCCACCTCGGCGCACAAGCCGTGCAGGACGTCGACCACGACAGCCGGCTCGGGAGCTCCCGGACGGAGCCTGTCGGCGCTGAGCACGGCGCACGACCCCCACCGGGGCAGCAGTGCGAGAACATCGGCGCCGGGGACGTCACCGCGAGCGTCGCGCAGGTCCGGCCAACGCATGCCGTCGGTCCCTTCGAGCCCGAGCAGCACGTCGATCCCACCCGAGCCGCGGTCGAGTTCGACCAGGACCGTGGCGGTGCGCCGCGAGAGCTCTCGCGCGACGGCGGCGGCCAACGTCGAGGCACCTGCGCCCCCGCGCGCTGCCACGACTCCCAGCACCACGGCCGTCACGTCCACCTCGTCCCGGCCGATCGGTCGTCGGCACCTGGCCAGGCTCTCCTCGCTCGACGCGCGCAGCGGTCCGGATAGGAGCAGTGCGAGGACGTGGGGGCTGTGGACGGCTCGGGGACCGGTTGCGTGACAGGGTTGTGTGCGCCCGCACGTTGGACACCAGCGGCGACGGGCCCGTCCCGCCGATCGAGGAGCCCGTCATGAACACCGCTGCGGCCTTCCCTGCCACCAGCGCTCCGATTCTCCAGAACGTCGCCCGATGAGCACGACCTACACGATCCGGATCGCCGGCCTCCCCCTCGACGAGAACTGGTCGGGGCTGACGATCGCCCCCAACCACGACGGCACGAGCACGCTCACCGGCGAGATCCGTGACCAGGCCGAGCTGCACGCGGTCCTGGCACGGCTCCATGAGTCGGGTGCCACGCTGATGGAGCTGCACTCCGCAGCGCTGTCACCGGTCCTCGCCGGCCCTCTACGGACCGCACGGCTGACCCTGCGTCCTGCGGTCGCCGACGACGCCACCGCGATCTGGGCATACCGGCGGCTCGACTCCGTCGACCAGTGGCTCACCGGTATCCCGAGCGATCCGGACGTCTTCCGGGCGATGTTCGCCGACCCGGCCCGCCTCGCGAGGACCATCGTCGTCGAACACGGATCCGGGGCGCGCGCGACGGTCGTCGGCGACCTCATGTTGCGTCGTGAGGACGGCTGGTCACAGCTGGGGATGGCCGACGAGGCACGCGGCAGCCAGGCGGAGCTCGGCTGGGTGCTCGACCCGGCCCACCAGGGGCACGGCTACGCCACCGAGGCGGTCCGCGAGCTCATCCGCTACGCCTTCGACGACCTGGGCCTGCGGCGCCTGGTCGCCAACGCGTTCCACGACAACGACGCCTCGGTGCGCGTCATGGAACGTGTCGGGATGCGCCGCGAGGTGCACATGGTCCGGGACTCCCTGCACCGCTCGGGGCGGTGGATGGACTCGGTCGCCTACGGCCTGCTCGACGACGAGTGGAGGGCAGGACACGGATCTGTCGGTGAGTCCCGTTAGGCTCGCGGAGCACGCAGCCGACGACGTCAACCCGGAGCCGCATGAACGAGCAGCAGACGCCTGAGGCCCCGGCGCCTGCACCCCGGACGGCGGCCTTCTTCGACCTCGACAAGACGATCATCGCGACGTCGTCCGCCACGGCGTTCTCGCGTCCGTTCCTTGCGGAGGGCCTCCTGACGCGCCGTGCCGTGATGCGCACCGCGTACGCCCAGCTGCTCTACCTCGTGGGTGGGGCGGACGAGGACCAGACCGAGCGCCTGCGCGCCCAGCTGAGCCGCATGGTGACCGGCTGGGACGTCTCGCAGGTGTCGTCGATCGTCGCGGAGACGCTGCACGAGTCCATCGACCCGACCGTCTACCTGGAGGCGGTCGCGCTCATCGACGAGCACCACGCCGCGGGTCGGGACGTCGTGGTCGTGTCGGCCTCCGGGGCCGAGGTGGTCGAGCCGATCGCGGCGGCCCTCGGCGCGGACCACGTGATCGCGACGCGCATGCACGTCGTGGACGGCCGGTACACGGGTGCGATCGACTTCTACGCCTACGGCGAGAACAAGGCGTCCGCGATCATGGCCCTCGCCGACGAGCAGGGCTACGACCTCGCGGGCAGCTACGCGTACTCCGACTCGATCACCGATGCCCCGATGCTCGCTGTGGTCGGCAACGCCTTCGCGGTGAACCCGGACCGGGCGCTGCGCAGGCTCGCTGCGGACCGCGGCTGGGGGACGCTCAGCTTCAACCGCCCCGTGCCGCTGTTCCCCCGTCCCGCGCGCGTCATCACGTCCGGCGTGGTCCTCCTGCTCGTGGCTGCAGGCGTCATCGTGTGGCTGGTCGTGCGGCGCAAGAGGCGCGAACGAACGACAGCGCCCCCGAGAGGGCGCCGTCGCCAACGATGACCGGAGGGTGATCATGCGTGCACCGTTGTCGGTCGCGACGGGACAAGCCCGGTCGACCTGCCCATAGGTGGGCTCTCCTGCGCGTGGGTGCCCTCGCGGGTCATGCAGTTGTGACCCCTTGCTACTCCCCTGCGATCCGAAAGGGAACCCCCAGCCAGCAGGTCTGCAGGCCACGCTGTTTCACCGGACGCATGCTGGGACGCGCGTCCGCCCAGTGGGACGAATCGGGCTCCCGCCTGAGACGCGCTCAGTCCCCGGGAAGGGCTCCCGCACGCACCCCGTCGGCTACCGACCTGGCGCGGGCGGCACCCTCGACAGCAGCGGTCGAGCATGCCTGGATCCAGGCTGCGACACCGGCCGGTGTCCCTGTCGCGAATCCCGCCGCGGCCCCGAGGTACGGGTTGAGCGACCAGGACTCGATGACCGAACCGGTCGGGTCCAGGCCACGCGTCGTCGCGAGCAGGCGCGCCATCGCCCGTGCGACCACGCCGTTCCCCGCCCGGAACGGCCGCAGCGTGAGCAGCTCGGCATGGACCACGGAGGCGACGACGAGGGCGGGCACCTGCGACGACGTGACGGTCTCGGCGAGCAGGTCCACCCGAGCCGCGAGCGCCTCACCGGACGGCGCCGGACCGAGGCCCGTGAGGTCGGCGGGAGGCAGGTCCGTCCGCAGCCGGCCGACGTGCTCGACGGGCAGCCACCCTCCGGTGGCGGCCGCATGCAGTCGCGCGAGCAGCTGCCCGAAGGGCGGCAGGGCTGCCGCGCCGCGAGCACCGAGCGCCGGCATCAGCTCCTCGACGACCACGGTCGCACGAAGCGCACCGGCTGCCACCGGTTCGTGGTCGGACCCTCCGGCCGTCGCGAGCGAGCGCACCACGGACAGGGGAACCCGCGCGCCCTCCAGGGACGCGGACTCCCGCGTCGCCCGCAGCCCGGCCTCGGCCCGCACCTCACGCCAGCGTCGTCGGTAGGCCTCGTGCCAGCGCAGCTCCTCGCAGGCTATGCGCGCGCGCTCGACCGCCTCGGCGACCCCGGGCAGCTGCAGGAGCGGTTCGAGAGTCACGCGCGCCACCCTACGAGTGGCTCACCCACGGGACACAATGGCGAGATGGTCTCCCCGAGCGTCTCCTCGTCCATCACGGCGCGGCTGGAGGTGCAGGCCCGTCCGACGGCCGTCAGCGAGCTGACCACCGCCATCGAGAAGGCCGGCGGGATCGTCACGGCCCTCGACGTCACAGCCTCAGGACACGAGCAGATGACGGTGGACGTCACGTGCGCTACGCGCGGCGAGCAGCACGCGGCCGACATCGTCGACACGCTCAAGGAGCTCACCGGGGTCGTCGTCGACCGCGTGAGCGACCGCACGTTCCTCATGCACCTGGGCGGCAAGCTGTCCATCGAGTCCAAGGTCCCGCTGCGCAACCGCGACGACCTGTCCATGGCCTACACGCCCGGCGTCGCCCGCGTCTGCGAGGCCATCGCGGCCCACCCTGAGGACGCGCGGCGCCTCACCATCAAGCGCAACACGATCGCGGTCGTCACCGACGGCACCGCGGTGCTCGGCCTGGGCAACATCGGCCCGCTCGCGTCGCTGCCGGTGATGGAGGGCAAGGCGGTCCTGTTCAAGCGGTTCGCGGGCATCGACGCCTTCCCGATCGCGCTCGACACACAGGACGTGGACCAGATCGTGGAGACGATCTGCGCGATCGCGCCCGTGTTCGCCGGCATCAACCTGGAGGACTTCTCGGCGCCACGGTGCTTCGAGATCGAGGCCCGCCTCCGTGAGCGCCTGGACATCCCGGTGTTCCACGACGACCAGCACGGCACCGCGATCGTCGTCGTGGCCGCGCTGACCAACGCGCTCAAGGTCGTCAGGAAGCAGCTGGACAGCGTGCGCATCGTGCTCTCGGGGGCGGGGGCCGCAGGGACCGCCGTGCTCAAGCTGCTGCTGGCCGCCGGTGCACGGGACGTGGTGGTCGCCGACATCGACGGCGTCATCCGCCACGACCGCCCGGGCCTGGCCGAGTCCCTCGTGTGGACCGCGGCCGTCACCAACCCCCGCGGCATCACCGGCTCGATCCCCGACGCGCTTCGCGGTGCCGACGTCTTCATCGGAGTCTCCGCCCCGGACGTCATCACGGGCGACGACGTCGCCACGATGGCCGCGGACTCCATCGTGTTCGCCCTGGCGAACCCGCGCCCCGAGGTCGACCCTGATGATGCGGCGCTGCACGCGGCCGTCGTCGGAACCGGCCGTTCGGACTTCGCCAACCAGATCAACAACGTGCTCGCGTTCCCGGGCGTGTTCCGGGGCCTGCTCGACTCGCAGTCGCACCGGATCACGGACCAGATGCTCCTGGCCGCTGCGCAGGCGCTGGCCTCCGTGGTCACCGACGCGGAGCTCAACCCGACGTACATCGTCCCGAGCGTCTTCAACCCTGAGGTCACCTCGAGGGTCGCGGCGGCGGTCTCAGAAGCGGCGCTCTACACGACGCCCGCCGATGCGACCTACTCCATCTGAACGCGTCGAGCGGCAGCCCGCGCCGGCGGCGCTCGTCACGTCCAGGCGCCGCGCACGTAGGGCGCCTGCCAGCCCGTCGCCGACGTGCCCTCGACGACGTCAGCCGTACCCGGCTCGGCGGGCAGCGCACCGGTCGCCACGCCCAGCTCGTGCGCAGCACGCAGCGGCCAGAACGGGTCGCGCAGACCTTCTCGACCCAGCAGGATCGCGTCTGCGGACCCCTCGACCAGCACCGCCTCGGCCTGTCGCGCGTCGGTGATGAGCCCGACGGCCGCAACCGGGAGGCCGGACGCCTCGCGCACCTCCCGGGCGGCGGGCACCTGGTAGCCCGGGCCGACGGGGATCGACGCCGGGGCGTTGCCACCGGTCGACACGTCGACCAGGTCGACGCCGTGGGCGCCCAGCTCCTTGGCGACCAGCCCGACCTCCTCGACGGCCAGACCGCCCTCGACCCAGTCGGTCGCTGACAGCCTGACGAAGAGCGGCTTGTCCGACGGCCACACCGCGCGGACCGCGTCGACCGTCTCGACCAGCAGGCGAGACCGGTTCTCGAGCGGCCCGCCGTAGTCGTCCGTGCGGTCGTTCGACAGCGGCGAGAGGAACTGGTGCAGCAGGTACCCGTGCGCCGCGTGCAGCTCGACCACGTCGAAGCCGGCGCGGTGGGCACGCGTCGCGGCGGCGGCGAACGCGACAGGGATCGCCTCGATCTGCTCCGCCGTCAGCGCGCGCGGCTCCGCGAGGCCAGGGAACGCCGACGCCGACGGCCCGACGGTCTCCCAACCGCCGTCGTCGAGCGGGACCGACCCTCGCTGCCCGTCGAACCCGCGGTGTGTCGAGGCCTTGCGGCCGGCGTGCGCCAGCTGGACGCCGATCTTGGCTCCCCGTGCGTGCACGAAGTCAGTGATCCGTGCCCACTGCGCGACGTGCCGCTCGTCCCAGAGCCCGGTGTCCTGCGGAGAGATCCGCCCCTCGGGGACCACCGCCGTCGCCTCGGCGATCACGAGCCCGAACCCGCCCGCCGCACGGGCGCCCAGGTGGACCAGGTGCCAGTCGCCGGGGCTGCCGTCGGTCGCGGAGTACTGGCACATCGGCGCAAGCCAGGCCCGGTTGGCGAACGTGGTGCCCCGCAGGGTCAGCGGAGTGAAGAGAAGGGTCACACCGCGTGCCAACTCTCGCGGCACCGCGACGATTCCCGTGGGCTTCCAGGGCTGCCCGCGAGCAGCGCGCCGCGCGGCAGGCGAACCGACTCGGACATACGGTGAACGCGACGGCGGCGTCGTTCGACGCCGCACAAGACTGTTGCGCCCGGCGCCCAGCGCCCTGAGCCGAGGAGCACGCGTGAGCACCTCCGACCCGAATCGTCCGGCCGACGACACCACCCCCTCGGCCGATGCGGCCACCGCTCCTGTCGACCCGGTGGTCGCGGACACCCCCGAACCCGTCGCGCCGGCCGCTCCCGCGCCCGAAGCCGCCGCCACGACGCCGGCAGGGCAAGCAGTCGTGGAACCACCCACCGAGGCGCAGCCCGCCGCCGTCGAACCGCCCACCGAGGTGCAGCCCGCCGTCGCGAAGCCCGTCGAGCCGTCGGAGTCGGCAGCCACGGCTCCCGCCGCCGAGCCACCCGCTCACGCCGGTCCCGCCAGCCTCGACACGGGCCGCCACGCGATCGTCCGGCCGGCGCCCGTTCCGCCGGAGGACCCGGTCCCGGTCGTCTCGACGCCGGCCACGACGCCGGTCACTGCGGTCGAGACCCGGCCCCAGGCCCCCACCGAACCAGCCGTCACCGCGGCCGGGGCGGCGACGGTCGCGAGCCGGCCGGAAACTGAGCCTGCCGTGCCCTACGGCGCGATCACGCCCGAGCCCGAGGACGACGGCCGCCTGTTCCCGGACCCCAACGCACCGAGCAGCCCGTCGGCCGGGTCACGGGTGCTGGGGATTCTCGTCGGCCTGGTCCTCGCGCCGATCTCCCTCCTGGTCCTGCTGCTCGGTGAGTCCCAGATCCTCGAGGCCCAGGTGGACACCTGGGACGCGACGACCTCGGTGTTCGGCATCGTGCTCGTGACGCTCGGGCTGCTCCTGCTCGGGTGCGTGCTCCTGCTGGGCAGCTGGACGGCGGCGGTCCCCATCACCGGTGGAGCCGTCCTGACGGCCGCGGGCGTCGTCTACCTCTACGCGCCATCGATCGCACGGGAGCAGACTTTGCGCTACCTCAGCTCGTCGGGGTGGCGGACGACGATCACGCAGGTCACCGTCGCCGGGACGTCGGGGATGGTGCTCGCGGTCGGTTTCCTGCTCCTGCTCGCCGGGCTGGTCATCGCCTCGGCCCGCAGGCGCGGCGTGCACCTCGGCGAGTTCCGCGAGCGCCACAAGGTCTGACGAACCCGGTCGGCAGGTGGCCGCGAGTACGGCTAGAGTCCCACCCGGACCCCGGTCCACCTGCACCGACGTCGCTGCACAGGAGGTGGTCCACGTGACCTCGAACGAGCCCCAGACCCCGCACGAGCCTGGTCTGGAGAACCTGCTCACCGAGGAGCGGCGCTTCCCGCCGAGCCCCGAGTTCGCCGAGCGGGCCAACGCCCAGCAGGGCCTGTACGCGTGGGCCAACTCCGATCGACCGGGCTTCTGGGCGGAGCAGGCGCGCGAGCTGATCAGCTGGGAGAAGCCGTTCGAGGAGGTGCTCGACTGGTCGAACGCACCGTTCGCGCGCTGGTTCGCGGACGGGACGCTGAACGCTGCGTACAACGCGGTCGACCGGCACGTCGAGGCCGGGAACGGCGACCGGGTCGCATTGCACTTCGAGGGTGAGGCGGGCGACACCCGCACGATCACCTACGCCGACCTGCAGCGCGAGGTGTCGAAGGCCGCGAACGCGTTCACCGCGCTCGGCGTGGCCACGGGCGACCGCGTGGCCATCTACCTGCCACTGATCCCCGAGGCCGTGATCACCATGCTGGCCTGCGCCCGGATCGGCGCACCCCACTCGGTCGTGTTCGGTGGGTTCTCGGCCGAGGCCCTGAGCAGCCGGATCAACGACGCCGAGGCCAAGCTCGTGGTCACCGCGGACGGCGGGTACCGACGCGGAGCTGCAAGTGCGCTCAAGCCCGCCGTGGACGAGGCGATCGCCAAGGGCACGCCGTCCGTCGAGCACGTCCTCGTCGTGAAGCGCACGGGCCAGGACGTCGCCTGGAACGAGCGGGACGTCTGGTGGTCCGACGTGGTCGACAGCGCGAGCGAGCAGCACGTGCCCGTCGCGGTCGAGGCCGAGCACCCGCTGTTCATCCTCTACACCTCGGGGACCACGGGGAAGCCGAAGGGCATCTTCCACACGACGGGCGGCTACCTGACGCAGGCGGCGTTCACGCACCTCAACGTGTTCGACCTCAAGCCCGAGACGGACGTCTACTGGTGCACGGCGGACGTCGGCTGGATCACCGGCCACACCTACGTCGTCTACGGACCGCTGATCAACGGCGCCACCCAGGTCATCTACGAGGGCACACCCGACACCCCGCACCGGGGTCGCTGGTGGGAGATCATCGAGAAGTACAAGGTCAGCATCCTGTACACCGCGCCGACGGCCATCCGTACGTGCATGAAGTGGGGACAGGAGATCCCCAACACGTTCGACCTGTCGAGCCTTCGGGTCCTCGGGTCGGTGGGCGAGCCGATCAACCCCGAGGCGTGGATCTGGTACCGCCGGGTGATCGGTGGCGACAAGGCCCCCATCGTCGACACCTGGTGGCAGACCGAGACCGGCGCCATCATGATCAGCCCGCTGCCGGGCGTCACCGAGACCAAGCCCGGTTCGGCCCAGGTCGCCCTGCCGGGGATCGCGGCTGACGTCGTCGACGACGAGGCACACTCGGTGCCGGACGGTTCCGGCGGCTACCTGGTGATCACCGAGCCGTGGCCCTCGATGCTGCGCGGCATCTGGGGAGACCCGCAGCGCTACGAGGACACCTACTGGTCCCGGTTCCGCAACCTGTACTTCGCCGGCGACGGCGCCAAGAAGGACGACGACGGCGACATCTGGCTGCTGGGCCGGGTCGACGACGTGATGAACGTGTCGGGCCATCGGCTCTCGACCACCGAGATCGAGTCGGCTCTGGTCAGTCACCCGTGGGTCGCGGAGGCGGCCGTCGTCGGCGCGAACGACGAGACCACGGGACAGGCGGTCGTCGCGTTCGTGATCCTGCGCGGGGACGCAGCCGGCAAGGACCAGGACGCGGACGCGGTCCAGACCGAGCTCCGCAACCACGTGGCCAAGGCCATCGGACCAATCGCCAAGCCGCGCCAGATCCTCGTCGTCGCGGAGCTGCCCAAGACGCGGTCGGGCAAGATCATGCGGCGTCTCCTGAGGGACGTCGCAGAGAACCGCCAGGTCGGCGACGCCACCACGCTCGCGGACTCCTCCGTGATGGACCTCATCGCTCAGGGCCTGACCGCCCCGGGCGCGAAGCAGGAGGACTGAGCCGCAGCGAAGCGGAAGGTGGGGGCGCGCCAGCGCACCCGCCTGCAGCGCAGCGCAGGCTCACTCCGACCGAGCAGCAGGAGGACTGACCTCGCGCGCCTGCGCGGACGCAGCCGCCGATGCCTCGGCTGCGGCGTTCGCGGGGCTCAGCGCGAGCGCGACGCACCCGGTCAGCGCGAGCAGGAGGCCGAGGACGGCTGCCGGGGCCCAGCCGTCCCGCACCCGGTCGCCGAGCACCCAGATGCCGACCACGCCGGGCACGACGACCTCGAGCACGGACACGACGGCGGCCGCGGTGCCGACGGACCCGCGTTCGAGCGCCCGCAGGTAGGTCAGGGCACCGGCGACCGCGCAGATCGCGATCGCGATCGCGAGCGGCTGGAGGATCGTCGCGGCGATGCCGTCGGCCTCGGTGGCGGCTCGCGCGGCGATCGCCGCACCGGAGTACCCGAGCCCGCCGATCACCGCGAGGACGATCGGCGAGCCGGACCGGTAGAACGCGAGCGCCAGGGCGCCGAGCACGACGGAGGCACCGATCATCACCGCGACGAACCCGTCCGGCGCCGGCACCGCCGGCTGCTCACCACCCGAGAGTGAGACCAGGACGAGGGAGCCGACGACGAGGACGACGGCTGCGCGGTCGATCGGGCGCATGCGGGTGCCGAGCACCAGCCGCGCAAGCACGACGACGACCACGAGCGACGACGCGATGATCGCCTGCACGACGAACAGCGGGAGCTCGTCCAGGGCCACCACCGAGAGCAGCCACGCCACGACGTCGACCGCCAGCGCCGCGATCACGAGCGGCTGCAGCACGACCGCGAGGCCGGTCGCCCTGCGTGCCGCGACCGCCTGCATGATCGTGCTGATCCCGTAGGCGACAGACGAGACGACGGCAGCGAGCAGCGCCCAGATCACTCGAGCACCGCGTCGGTCATGACCTCAGTCTGCCCAGCCCCGCAAGGGCTCGCCCGGTGCCCACCCGGGCGGACTGCCTCGTCGTCGGTCACGGGCCGGCGCCCACGACGCACTCACCCTCGAGGGTCAGCGGGACCAGACCGTGCGCAGGTTGTGGACCGCCTCGCGGCCGGCGCGGTTGGCGCCGACCGTCGACGCGCTCGGGCCGTAGCCGACGAGCTGGATGCGCGGGTCGGCGACCACCTGCGTGCCGTCCATGACGATCCCACCCCCGGGGGCACGGAGTCGCAGCGGTGCGAGGTGGTCGAGCGATGCGCGGAACCCCGTGCACCACAGCAGCGTGCGCGCCTCGACCGAGGACGGTCCGTCGACCCAGCCGGGTTCCGAGGAAGGGTCCACCGCGTCCGGGCCCCACTCGACGCCTGTCGCGGTGATCCGGGAGAACATCGGGCGCGCGACCAGGACGCCCGCGGTGATGCCGAGGCGGTTCTGCGGGGTCAGCGGCAGGCCGGTGACCGAGACGATGCTCGAGGGCGGCAGGCCTGCACGGGTGCGCGCATCCACCTGAGCGACGGCCTCACGCCCGAGCTCCGGCGTGAACTCGACGTCGCGCCAGGCGGGCGGTCGGCGGGTGACCCACGTGGTCGTGGTGACGCGGGAGATCGCAAGGGTCAGCTGGACGGCGGAGGTCCCCCCGCCGACGACCACCACGTGACCGTCCGCGAGGTCCTCGGGGAGCTGGAAGTCGTGTCCGTGCAACTGCCGGCCGGTGAAGGACGACCGTCCGGGGTAGGCCGGCCAGAAGGGCTTGTTCCACGTGCCCGACGCGTTGATCAGTCCTCGCGCGCGCCACTCGACGACCTCGCTCGGACTCGCCACGCTGTGGCTGCGCACCAGGAGGCTTCCCTCGAGGTCGGACACCTGCGACACGCGCACGGGCCGCTGGACGTGCAGGTCGAACGCCTCTTCGTACTGCGCGAAGTAGTACGGGACGGCGAACGCGGCGGGCTCTGCGGGGTCGGGCGCGACCAGGGGCATGCCCGGCAGGTCGTGGATCCCGTGGGCATCCGCCATCGTCAGTCCCGGCCACCGGTGCTGCCAGGCTCCGCCTGCCTGCGGCGCGTCGTCGAGGACCACGAACGTCCCGTCGGCCGTCGTCCAGCCGGGCTCCCCCACGGCCACCAGGCCGTTCTTGCGCAGGTGGTACGCGGCCGAGAGGCCCGCCTGCCCCGCACCGATGACGACGACGGTCACCTCGACCGGTCCGGCGGGCGTCGACGTCCGGGCGCGCCGAGACCGGCGCGTCGCCGGCGGGCTCTGGGACTGGTCCATTGCCGGCCAAACCTACCCGTTCGCAGTAGGCCGGCCGAGCGCCCGAACGGTCGTACACCGAAACGCGCGGTCGGCCGGGCCGCCGCCCAAGACGCTCCGTGGTGGGATGGGCCCATGGTCGACGACGTGTCCACCCGGGTCGTCGTCACGGCGACGGCCGGTCCGCTCTCCGCGACGACCGCCGACGCGGTGCGGACCCTCGCACAGCGGGCTGCGGCGGTCGACGGCGTGGCCCCGCTCTCGGAACAGCCCTTGCTCTGGCTCACTGACGTCGAGGCTCCGGCGGTCCACCTGCAGGCGACCCTCGCGGGCTCGCTGGTGGGCTACGCGCAGCTGGACACCGGGTCGCAGACGCGCGTGAAGGCCGAGCTCGTGGTCGATCCTGCGCACCGTCGGACCGGCGTCGGGCGTGCGCTGCTGGCCCGGGCGACGACCGAGACACGGGTGGTCGACGGACGCGAGCTCCGGGTGTGGGCGCACGGTGACCTGCCCGCAGCGCGCGCGTTCGCCCTCAGCGCGGGGATGGGCGTCGTCCGGGAGCTGCTCCAGATGCGCATCGACCTGACCGCGCGCCCGTCACGCGAACCGACCCTCCCGCCCGGCGTCACCGTGCGGACCTTCCGGCCAGGTGCCGACGAGGACGCGTGGCGTCGGGTCAACTCCCGAGCGTTCGCGCACCACCCGGAGCAGGGCCGGATGACCTCGGCAGACCTGCACGCGCGCGAGGCCGAGGACTGGTTCGACCCCCAGGGGTTCCTGCTCGTGGAACGCGACGGGAAGCTGCTGGGCTCGGTGTGGACCAAGGTGCACCCGGCGGGCGAGCACGGTCCGGAGCGGGTCGGTGAGATCTACGTGGTCGGGGTGGACCCGGACGCTCAGGGCCTGGGACTCGGCCGCGCCCTGACGGCACTGGGCCTGGACCACCTGACCACGGTGGGTCTGACCGCCGCGATCCTGTACACCGACGCGGACAACACCGTCGCGGTGCACACCTACGAGCGAGCAGGCTTCGTCCGGGCGGGTGCCGACGTGATGTTCGGGCTCGATACCAAGAGTTCACCCAGGGATGTCACGATGGGCATATGACGGACCTGACCATGATCGACCCCGACCTCGCGGCGCACATCGCCGAGCACGTACGCCCTGCGGAGGTCCTCGAGGTCGACGAGGCCGCACTCGAGCTCGAGCCCCTCCCGGACGACCGGTTCCTGGATCGCGAGCTGTCGTGGCTGGCGTTCAACCAGCGGGTTCTCGAGCTCGCGGAGGATCCTGCCGTCCCGCTTCTCGAGCGTGTGCGGTTCCTGGCGATCTTCGCCTCGAACCTGGACGAGTTCTTCATGGTCCGCGTGGCCGGCCTCAAGCGCCGCATCGCCACCGGCATCGCGGTCACGGCAGCATCCGGCCTCTCACCGCGTCAGGTCCTCGAGTGCATCAGCGAGGAGGCGCACCGCCTGATGGCACGGCACGCTGCCGTGTTCGCGGAGCAGGTGCAGCCCGGGCTCGCGAGCGAGGGCATCACGCTGGTGCGCTGGGACGAGCTGGGCGAGTCCGAGCAGGAGCGGCTGCGCAAGTTCTTCCGCCGGCAGATCTTCCCCGTCCTGACGCCTCTCGCCGTGGACCCTGCTCACCCGTTCCCGTACATCTCGGGACTCTCCCTCAACCTCGCCGTCGTGGTGTCCAACCCCTCGACCGGCAAGGAGCACTTCGCCCGGGTCAAGGTTCCGCCGCTGCTCCCCCGGTTCATCGCGGTCGACGCATCCGGCCGCCCGAGCGCGCCCGACGTCCAGGCCGCGAGCCTCGAACGCGGGCCCATGTCGTTCGTGCCGGTCGAGGACGTCATCTCCGAGCACCTCGACCAGCTGTTCCCCGGCATGGAGGTCCAGGAGCACCACACCTTCCGGGTCACGCGCAACGAGGACGTGGAGGTCGAGGAGGACGACGCCGAGAACCTCCTCAAGGCCATGGAGAAGGAGCTCCTGCGGCGCCGCTTCGGGCCGCCGGTCCGCCTCGAGATCGCGGACGGGATCAGCCCTCGCATCCGGAGCCTGCTCATCCGTGAGCTCGCCGTGGACGAGGAGGAGGTGTACGAGCTTCCCGCGCCCCTGGACCACACGGGCCTGCACCTCATCGCGGACCTGGACCGGGCCTCCTTGCAGTTCCCGCGCTTCGTGGCGTCGACCCCTCGCCAGCTCGCGGAGGTCGAGAGCGCGACGCCCGCGGACATGTTCGCCAAGATCCGCGAGCGCGACATCCTCCTGCACCACCCGTACGACTCGTTCTCGACGAGCGTCCAGACGTTCCTGCAGCAGGCCGCCGCTGACCCGCAGGTGCTCGCGATCAAGCAGACGCTCTACCGCACGTCGGGTGACTCCCCGATCGTCGACGCCCTGATCGACGCCGCCGAGGCCGGTAAGCAGGTCCTTGCGCTGGTCGAGATCAAGGCGCGCTTCGACGAGCAGAACAACATCTCCTGGGCACGCAAGCTCGAGCAGGCGGGCGTCCACGTGGTCTACGGGATCGTCGGCCTCAAGACGCACTGCAAGCTGTCGCTGGTCGTTCGCCAGGAGGGTGAGGGACTGCGCCGTTACTGCCACATCGGCACCGGCAACTACAACCCGAAGACGGCGCGGCTGTACACGGACCACGGGCTGCTCACCAGCGACCTCGAGGTCGGTCAGGACCTGACGCGCCTGTTCAACCAGCTGTCCGGCTATGCGCCGAAGTCGCGGTTCCACCGGCTGCTCGTCGCGCCCCGGTCGGTGCGCAACGGGCTCATCGAGCGCATCGACCGAGAGGCCACGGCCGCCCGTGAGGGCCGGCCGGCGTGGATCAAGATCAAGGTCAACTCGATGGTCGACGAGGCCGTCATCGACGCGCTCTACCGCGCGTCCCAGGCCGGTGTGCCGGTCGACCTGGTGATCCGTGGCATCTGCGCGCTCCGGCCTGGCGTGCCGGGCCTGTCGGAGACGGTGCGCGTCCGGTCGATCCTGGGGCGCTTCCTGGAGCACTCCCGCATCTTCGCGTTCGCCAACTCGAGCACCGGCGAGGACGCCACGTTCGAGGGGCCCGAGGTCTACATCGGCTCCGCCGACCTCATGCACCGCAACCTGGACCGCCGCGTGGAGACCCTCGTCCGGATCGCGGACGCCGACCAGGTCAGTGAGCTCATCGAGCTGCTCGACGAGTCGACCGATCCGGGCACCGCGTCGTGGCACCTGGACGCCGAGGGCGGTTGGGAGCGCCACCACATCGGTCCCGACGGCCCGCTCGTCGACCTGCAGGCCGCCCAGATCAGCCGGCAGCACCGGCTGCGGCGCAGGTCCGGCACCGGACGGTGAGCCGCGCGCAGGCACAGGTGCGCGCACCGATGATCGTGGAGGCCGCCGGTGCGCTCGTCTGGCGTGTCCGCCAGGAGAGGCTCCAGGTCGCCCTCGTGCACCGGCCGCGGTACGGCGACTGGTCCTGGCCCAAGGGCAAGGTGGACCCGGGTGAGACGGTCCTGGCGTGCGCCATCCGGGAGGTCGCCGAGGAGACCGGTCACGACGTCGTCCTCGGGATGCCCCTGCCCGGTCTGGAGTACGGCCTGTCCGACGGACGTCGCAAACGCGTGCACTACTGGGCGGCGCAGGTGGCCGGCCGACCCGACGCCGCTGCCCTGCGCGCTCGCCCGCCGGCGCCACCCGTGTCTCCCAAGGAGATCGACCAGCTGCGCTGGTTCGACGCCGACGTCGCGTTCAAGCGCCTGACCCGCCCCGACGACCAGCAGCCGCTCGACGAGCTCGTCGAGGCGTACGCCCGGGACCGGCTCGACACCCGCGCGGTCGTCGTCGTGCGGCACGGGACGGCACGGCGACGGGCGGACTGGAAGGGCACCGAGCTCGACCGCCCGCTCACGCCCGAGGGTCATCGGCAGGCGCGGGCGCTCGTCCCGATCCTGTCGACCTTCGGGGTGGGGCGCATGGTGACGAGCGCGTGGGCGAGGTGCATCAGCACGGTCGCGCCGTACGCCGAGGCCGCGCAGGTGGTACCGGAGGTGTCCGCGATCCTCACGGAGTCGCAGCACAGCACCTCACCCGCACGCGTCGCTGCTGAGGTCAGGACCCTCCTCGAGGCGCACGCCGACGTGGCCCTGTGCACCCACAGACCGGTGCTGCCCACCGTGGTCGACGTCCTCGCGCAGCACGCGGGCCGGGAGATCGCCGACTCGCTGCCGATCGACGACCCGTTCCTGCACCCTGGCCAGGTCCTCGTCGCGCACGTGGCGCAGACGCACAAGGGTCCGCGCGTCGTGGCGACCGAGACGCACCGGCCCCACGAGGCCTAGCGGTTCACGATCCCCAGCAGGATCGGGTTCAGGATCCAGTAGCAGATCGCCGCGACGAAGGCTGCCGCCGGGATGGTCAGCACCCACGCGTAGGCGATGTTCTTCGCGACGCCCCAGCGGACCGCCGAGACGCGCTTCGTCGCGCCGACACCCATGATCGCGGACGTGATCGTATGGGTCGTGGAGACGGGTGCGTGGAACCAGTACGCGCTGCCGTACAGGACGAGGGACGCGACCGACTCGGCCACGAAGCCGCGGGCCGGGTCGAGCTCGATGATCTTGCGGCCGAGCGTGCGCATGATGCGCCAGCCACCCGAGTAGGTGCCCAGCGAGATCGCCAGGGCTGAGGACAGCTTGACCCACAGCGGGATCTCGGAGCCGGTGTGGAAACCGCCCGCGACGAGCGCGAGGACGATGATGCCCATGGTCTTCTGGGCGTCCTGCAGACCGTGGCCGAGCGACATGGCCGCGGCGGACGCCGTCTGCGCCAGCCGGAACCGGCGCTGCGTGCGGGCGGGTGCACGGTTCCGCACGATCCAGAGCACCAGGACCATGAGCACGAACGCGCCGAAGAACCCGATCAACGGGGAGAACACCATCGGCAGGACGACCTTGTCCCAGATCGCGTCCCAGTGCACCGTCACGCTGGACGCCAGGCCGACTCCGGTCAGGGCGCCGATGATCGCGTGCGTCGAGGAGGACGGCAGTCCCAGGCGCCACGTGATGAGGTTCCACGCGATGGCGCCGACGAGCGCCGACAGGACGATGATCAGGCCCTCTTCGGCGCTGACGCCGCCGATGCTGATGATGTCCTCGGCGATGGTCGTCGCCACGTTGGTGCCCAGGAGCGCACCGAGGAGGTTGAAGAACGCGGCCATGAGCAGCGCGACGCGCGGCGTGAGGGCTCGCGTGGAGACCGAGGTCGCGATCGCGTTGGCGGCGTCGTGGAAGCCGTTGGTGTAGTCGAAGCCGAGCGCGAACACCACGACGATGATGACGAGCGCGAGTTCCACCGCGGTCAGGACTCCTTGAGCGCGATGGTCTCGACGGTGTTCGCCACCTTCTCGAACGCGTCAGCCGCGTCCTCGAGCCGCTCGACGATCTCCTTGATCTTCATCAGGTGGATCGGGTCGGTGATCTCGTCGAACATCTGGGCGAGCAGCTTGCGGTGGATCTTGTCGGCCTGGTTCTCGAGGCGGTTGACCTCGACCCAGTACTCGGACAGCGAGTCCATGGACCGCAGCCGCGGCATGGCCTCGGCGGTCAGCTCCGCGGCGCGCTGCAGCACCTGGACCTGGTCGGAGACCCGTGCCGGCAGGTCGTCCACCTTGTAGAGGACGATCAGGTCGGCGGCTTCCTCCATGAAGTCCATGCAGTCGTCCAGGCTCGACGCGAGCATGTAGATGTCGTCGCGGTCGAAGGGCGTCACGAAGGTCGAGTTGAGACGCCGCATGATCAGGTGCGTCGCCTCGTCGGCCTCGTGCTCCGCGTCTGCGATGCGCTTGCCGATCTCCTTGCGGTTCGGGCGGTCTGCACCGAGCATCTCGCCGAGCAGGTTCGCTCCGGTGACGAGGTGCGTCGCCTGAGCGGCGAAGAGGTCGAAGAATGTGGTGTCGCGCGGTGTGAGGCGCAGGCGCACGGCGGGCTCCGTCGAGGGGGGAGGAGGACGGGGATCAGGCTAGGTCACGGGTAGTGGAATGCCTAACGCGCGACGACGCGCGCATGGACACATGGTGACAGGCAGATGACCTCTGCGGATCCACTCCCAGGGCCTGGCATGCGCTGGGCGCAAACGACGCCGGGCCGCGGAGCGCCTCTCGGCGCGGGGCCGCTCGAAGCGGCTTGAGATGGAGCCCGGGGCTACCGCGACCCGACGTCGCTCCTCATTCTAGTCCCGCGCTTCCCCTGCTTCCACGTCACCGGGCTCAGCGGAGAGCGGAATCAGCGGGCCTCGCGGGGCAGGAAAGTGCTCGTGGCGTGCAGCGATGCCACCTCTACTCGAGCTTGTCCGCGCGCCAGAGGGATGCAGCACGACCGAGCTCCTCAGCCGTCCGGACCAACGACGCCGCGCCGCGCGTGAGGCGGGTCGCGCCGGGCGGGTCGAGCTCGTCGAGGTGGTCGGCGTCGAACGCGGCGCCCGTGGCAAGCACCTGGCAGAAGGCCGCCGCACGCTCCAGAGCGACCGCGAGATCACCCGAATAGACGCCTGAGAGCACGGCGTCCGCGACCGCGCGCACGTCTGCCGGACCGGGCGCGTCCGCTACCCCTGCGACGGCATCCTGCACGGGAGCGGCCGCGACGCCGAGCCGATAGCGGTCCGCGACCGTCTCCGGGTCTCGGCGCACCCACTCGCGCAGCACGTACAGCCGCCAGAGCGCGCCCGGCAGCGTGTCCGCAGGGCTGTCCGACCAGAGGCCGGCAACCACGTCGAGGCCCTCGTTCTCGACGAGCGAGACGAGCCGCGCCACGACGTCGGGGTCGGTGTTCGCGCGCCCGTGCCGCACGAGCGCCGCCGCCGTCGTGTGGGCGATCTCGTTGCGCGTCGCGGGGTCGTACCCACCGGGCAGCTCGCCGGCCGCCGCAGGGTCGAGCATCGCGGGCCGGCGGGGGCGCCGTGCGCCGGAGGTCGAGTCCATCGGACGATGATGCCCCGCCATCGCGTGCACGGCCAGCACGTCGCCGCCTCGTCGCGTCACACTCGCCGCATCCTCCCGCACGTCCGACGACGTGCGGCGGACGCTCCCCGGGGCCAAGGTGGAGGCAGATCCGGGGGCTCCACCCGGCGACCGGGGAGGTCAGGAACATGTCGCACGCATCGATGCCACCGACCGGCGAGGCCGGACCAAGCCCCTACAAGAACAAGGCGATCGGCCTGGCCATCGCGGCGGCGGTCGGCGGCTTCCTGTTCGGCTTCGACAGCTCGGTCATCAACGGCGCGGTCGACGCCATCCAGGAGGACTTCGGGATCGGCTCGTCGCTCACCGGGTTCGTCGTCGCGGTCGCCCTGCTCGGCTGCGCGTTCGGCGCGTGGCTCGGCGGCAAGCTGGCCGACAAGTTCGGCCGCACCCGCGTCATGCTGGTCGGCGCGATCCTGTTCTTCGTCTCGTCCATCCTGTCCGGCCTCGCCACCGGAGTCTGGGACCTGATCCTGTGGCGCGTGCTCGCGGGCATCGGCATCGGCATCGCCTCCGTGATCGCGCCGGCCTACATCGCAGAGATCGCGCCGGCGGCCATGCGCGGACGGCTGGGCTCGCTCCAGCAGCTCGCCATCACGCTCGGTATCTTCGCCGCCCTGCTGTCCGACCAGCTGCTGCAGGGCGCGGCCGGCGGCGCGTCCGAGACGCTCTGGCTGGGCCTCGAGGCGTGGCGCTGGATGTTCATGGTCGCGGCCATCCCGGCCGCCGTGTACGGATACCTGTCCCTGCGGATCCCCGAGTCGCCGCGCTACCTCATCGCCACCGGTCGCCGCGAGCAGGCCAAGACCGTCCTGGCGTCGACCCTCGGCGAGGGAGCCGACGTCGAGGACCACGTGGTCCAGATCGAGCACACGATCGCCACGGACAAGAAGCTCGAGGCTCAGGCCAGCCTGCGGGGGCCCCGGTTCGGGCTGCTCCCCGTGGTGTGGGTCGGCATCCTGCTGTCGGTGTTCCAGCAGTTCGTGGGCATCAACGTGATCTTCTACTACTCGACCACGCTGTGGCAGGCCGTCGGGTTCGAGGAGAGCGACTCGTTCCTGTTCTCGACCATCACGTCGGTCACCAACGTGCTCGTCACCTTCATCGCGATCGCACTCATCGACAAGGTGGGTCGCCGACCTCTGCTGCTCACAGGTTCCGTCGGCATGGCCGTGACCCTGGGCGTCATGTCCTTGGCCTTCACCCAGGCCTCGGGATCAGGCGACGACATCACGCTCCCCGAGCCGTGGGGCGTCATCGCGCTGATCGCCGCCAACCTGTTCGTGGTCTTCTTCGGCGCCACCTGGGGCCCGCTCGTCTGGGTGCTCCTGGGCGAGATGTTCCCCAACCGCATCCGCGCGGCGGCGCTCGGCCTCGCCGCGGCGGCCCAGTGGATCGCCAACTTCGCGATCACCGTGACGTTCCCGCCGCTGCTCGACCGGTTCGGGGCATCGATCCCGTACCTGATGTATGCGATATTCGCTGCACTCTCCTTCCTGTTCACCTTGTGGAAGGTGCCCGAGACCAAGGGCATCGAGCTCGAGGACATGGAGGGCGTCAAGGTCGACCGCTCCCGACGAGGAACGGCCGCATCCGCCTGACGGGGATGCGATCCGTCGTCGGGACGGTCCACGACGGCGCGGTGCGGACCTCCCGGTCCCGCCGCGCCGTTCGTCTGCCCGCGGCCGCGCCGCGCCGGATGCAGGCCGATGACCGCGAGCTCCGCACGGACGGGAACAAACGAACATCTCAGTTGCTTAGAGCAAATGTCGATATACGGTTGTACCGAGCACACAGTTCGACGCGTCGCGCGAGCGATCGAGAGGCCCACGACGCCCCGGGTCCGCACCCCGTCGAAAGAAAGAACGAGAGATGTCCGCGACACGCACCCAGCCCGCCACGACGGCAGAGCACGACGCCGCCCCGACCATGACGCGCCGCGAGGTGCTGGAGTCGCTCTCCGGGATCCTTCTCGGCATGTTCGTCTCGATCCTGGCGACGAGCGTCGTCTCCTCCTCGCTCCCGCGGATCATCTCCGACCTCGGCGGCTCCCAGTCCGCGTTCACGTGGGTGGTCACCGCGACGCTGCTGACCACGACGATCTCCACGCCGATCTGGGGCAAGCTCGCCGACCAGGTCGACCGCAAGCTGCTGATCCAGCTGGCGCTCGTGATCTCGGTCGCGTCGTCGGCACTGGCCGGGCTGTCGCACAGCACCGAGATGCTCATCGGCATGCGCGCACTGCAGGGCATCGGCGCCGGCGGCCTGACCGCGCTGGGCACCGTCCTGATCGCCGACATCATCAGCCCGCGCGAGCGCGGCAAGTACATGGGCCTCATGGGCGCCGTGATGGGCCTCGGCATGGTCGGCGGACCCCTGCTCGGTGGCGTGATCACCGACGGACCCGGATGGCGCTGGAACTTCTTCGTCGGACTGCCCGTCGCGGTCGCCGCCATCGTCGTGCTGCAGCGCACGCTGCACCTGCCGAAGCGCGTCAAGCGCGCCGTCAGGATCGACTACCTGGGAGCCACGCTGCTGTCCATCGGCATCGCGCTGCTGCTCCTGTGGATCACGTTCGCCGACAGCTCGTTCGCGTGGGCCTCCTGGCAGACGCTCGCGATGGTCGGCGGCTCGGTCCTCGCCCTCGGGCTGGCCGTCTGGGCCGAGACCCGCGCCGCCGAGCCGATCATCCCGCTGCACCTGTTCAAGAACCGCACGCTGGTCATGGCCGTGATCGCGAGCATCTCCGTGGGCGTCGCCCTGTTCGGCACGTCGGTGTTCCTCAGCCAGTACATGCAGCTGGCGCGTGACAAGACGCCGACCCAGTCCGGCCTGCTCACCATCCCGATGATCGTCGGCCTGCTCGTCTCCTCGACGGTCTCTGGCCAGATCATCAGCCGCACCGGCCGCTACAAGAAGTTCATGATCGCCGGCGCCATCCTGCTCACCGGCGGCATGACGCTCATGGGCACCATCGACTACGACACGAGCTTCACCCTGGTCAGCGCGTACCTGGTGGTCATCGGGCTCGGCGTCGGCATGCTCATGCAGAACCTCGTCCTGGCCGTCCAGAACACCCTGGACATCACGGAGGTCGGCTCCGGCACGGCTACCGTGGCGTTCTTCCGGACGCTCGGCGGCGCGCTCGGCGTCTCGGTGCTCGGCGCCGTCCTGGGCAACAAGGTGACCAGCCTCATGATCAGCGGTCTGGCCAGCGCCGGGATCGACCCGTCGCTCATGGGCGGCGGCGACGCACTGCCCGACCTGTCGACCCTGCCCGACAACATCCGCGTGATCGTGGAGCAGTCGTTCGGGACGGCGATCGCCGAGCTGTTCCTGGTCGCCGCACCGATCGCGCTGGTGTCCCTGGTCGCGGTGCTGTTCCTCAAGGAGGTGCCGCTCGGCACCCGCTCGGGGATCGAGCAGCTCCTCGAGGCACAGGGCGGACTGCCGGAGCGTGACGCGTCGAGCCCGTCGACCCTGGACGAGGAGCTCGACGAGCTGACGCAGGACTCGCTCGAGTCGCGGGGCTCTGCGAGGTAGGCCAAGGTATCGGCACGCGCCACCCCCGATCCCCTCCGACCGGGGGTGGCGCGTGTCAGCTCTTGGGCTCTCGAGCGGCGGCGAGGTCAGCGTTCAGCCGGGCGACCTGCGCCGCGAACGAGCCGATATCGTCCTCGGACCAGCCGCTGAGCGCCGTACGGAAGAAGACGCGGCGCGCGGTCTGCGCGGTCTGGAACCGGTGTCGACCCTCGTCGGTGAGATCGAGCAGCTGACCGCGGTAGTCGTCGGGATCCGGCCTCCGGGAGACCAGGCCGAGCTCGCCGAGCCTCGCGAGCTGCCGGGACATCGTGCCGCGACCCACACCGATGTTCGCGGCGAGGTCGCTGGCTCGCACGCCCGGGGTCGACGCGATCATCGACAGGAGCGCGTACGCAGCCGGCTCCAGGTCCGGGTGGACGTGCCGCGAGATCGCCGCCGAGGACGCCTGAGCCCTGCGCAGGAGAAGTCCCATCTCGCGCTCGAGCTGCCGCAACGTGTCGTCGACCACGGGACCATCCTCGCGGACGCGGCTCACGAAGGACCCGTCGCCACCAGGTCGGGATTGGTGTTTCACCAGTTCAACGATGTCGCCTGGGTGCCAGCACCCAGAGGCGGTGCTGTGACGACACGTCCGGGGCGCGCACCTCGCTCAGCGGGCTGTTCGCCGTGCAGAAGCCGAAGCCATCGCTCCGTGCGCCATCTCCGACCTGTTGGTCCAGCGCGCCGGAGGTTCAGTCGCCGGTGCCGGTGCCGACGGGGCGGTACTCCTGGTTCTGGTGAGCCTGCGGACACACGCGGCTCCACTCGGCCATCACACGATCCATCTCGTCCTTGCTGACGAAGGGCGCAGCCCGCCCGTGCACGCGGTGCCCGCTGCGTGTCCGCAGGTGCAGCACGGCGTTCCGGTACTCCTGCCGGACGAACGCCCGCTCTGAGCCGCTCGTGTCGGGACCACTCGCAAACGGTGTGCACACCAGGGTGACCCTCGCGATGCCATCCGGGCTGAACCGGGCCTCGCGACCACCGACCGTCCGCATCCAGATCACCGGCTCGGACTCCTCGACCACGCGCGCCTCCACGACGCTGGTGCGGTCGTACACCCACCGAGCCACGGCGACGACCAGGAGCAGCACCGCCAGGCCAGTCAGCGCGTAGCCGAGGACCCGCTGCTCGAGGCGGATCAGGAGCAGACCGCTCCCACCGATCACGGCTACCGTGATCGACCACCTAGCCCAGCGCCGCCAGTCCGGCCCTAGCGTGTCGGTCTTCCAGAGCGTGCCTTCGGGAATGTCCACCCGCTCATCATGGTCGTACCGGTCAGGCCGTGGATGGGCTACGGGGGATCAGGTCCGGAACGACGGGGTCGATCCGCTGGTAGAACGCGAGGAGTGCGGCTCGAGGTCAGCGGGACCAGGTCGCGCGCTGCCGGGCCACGTGGGCGATCGCCGCGACGCGGTGCACGTCGAGGCGAACAGGCATCGCACGGAACATGCTCTGGACGTCCTGCCGCGCCATCACGACCGTCTCGCTCTGCACGGCACCGGAACGGATCTCCAGGTCACCCTGCACCACGACCACGCCGCGGACGTTCACGTTCGCGCACCCCGCGGACAAAAGCAGACCTCGGACACGGCCGGCCTCGAGCTTCGCGTCCCGCAGGTACGGCATCGAGCGGCCGTCCACCTCCAGGGATCGGCCGTCGACGACGACCTTCTGCCCGGGGTGCCGGCGCTCCGCGACCGTGAACGCCCCTCCCGGACCGATCAGCAGGTGCTCGACGAGGCTGCCCTGACGCCCGAGCGGCACGTCGTGGATGACCTGCCAGCCCTCGTCCACAAGACGCTCGAGACGGGTGCGGACCGAGCTACCGCGCTCGGCACGGACGCCGTCCAGGTCGATCGCGTCCCAGTCGTCGCCACCGAGCCAGGCCTGAAGCGCGGCATCGTCGGCCGCGTCCAAGGCACCGACCCCGGGGGTGGCCATGGGAAGGGCGAGCTCGGTGACGTCTGCACGGAGGTAGGCCTGCGCTGCGCGACGCACCCCGGGCTCGAGCACCGGGTCGTCGGCGACGACCTCACCGGACTGCAGGTCGACGGAGCCGACCCTCCGACCGGTCTCCTGCGTGACGAAGAGGCGATCGGCGCCATAGCGCCGCCACCTCCGCACGGTCAGGACATCTTCCATGCGTGCATTATCGGCACGGCTGGTCCCGGACTTCAGCACCGTCGACCATCCGGACGTCACTCGGACGGGGTGTCGCCTCGGCACGCCGTGGCGACACCCGTCCGTGAACGCCCCACACGCTCACAAGTGCGGACTATTCACCGGGCTCGAACGTCAGGCTCACCGAGTTCATGCAGAACCGGTCACCCGTGGGGGTCTGGGGAGCATCGTCGAACACGTGCCCGAGGTGCGAGCCGCAGCGCGCACAACGCACCTCGGTGCGCACCATCCCCAGCGTGCGGTCGGTGATCAGCTCGACCCGGTCGCCCGCCAAGGGCGAGAAGAAGCTGGGCCACCCGCAGTGCGAGTCGAACTTGGTGTCGGAGCGGAACAGCTCGTTGGCGCACGCCCGACACCTGTAGACGCCCTGCCGCTTCTCGTCCAGCAGCTCCCCCGTCCACGGCCGCTCTGTACCTGCCTTGCGCAGGACGGCGAACTCCTGCGGCTCGAGCTCCAACGCCCACTGCTCCTCGGTCTTGGTGACCTCGTACGTCATGGGACTCCCTCCAGGATCGATGGACGCCCTGTGCAACCACGAGGCAGGCGCAAGAGTTCCCGACGCTCCGGTCGACGCTCCGACCTGGACACTCGTCATTCGGCGCGCAGTTCCGCATACTCTCGGCGAAGCGGGCGCAGCGGGTGCCCGCCACTGGAGGACGCCGTGCCCGGAGCCGCCCGCCGTCGCTGGTCGCTGACACGCTACTTCGCGGTCGTCAGCATCCTGGCGATGGCCGCGCTCGGCGTCGCCCTCGTGTGGGTCACCTGGTCCGTCATGGGCGACCAGGCCATCCGCGACGGGATCAACGCAGCCGAGTCCGTCCAGACCTACGCCACGGCCACCGTCCCGACGGAGTCGTTCGTCCTGCCGGACGCACTCAGCTCCGCAGAGGCAGCCGCTGTGGAGGTGGCGACGGCAGGGTTCGGTGACCGCCTCGTCGAGCTGCGGCTGTGGGCGCAGGACGGGTCGCTCATGTACAGCTCGGCCACGCAGACCACGACCGCGTTCCCCGCGGGCGACCGGCTCGACCGGGTCATGACGACCCGCACGCCCGATGCGCAGATCATCACGGACGTGCGCGGCGTCAGCCTGAGCTCGGATCAGAGCACCGAGCGCGAGGTCCTCGACGTCTACGTCCCGGTCGCGGTCGACGACACCATGACGCGCGGCTCGACCCTCTCGCCGATGCCCCGCGCGCACGAGATCGTCGGCGCTGCCGA
Organism: Cellulomonas sp. URHE0023; assembly: GCF_000688475.1. Lineage (GTDB taxonomy): Bacteria > Actinomycetota > Actinomycetes > Actinomycetales > Cellulomonadaceae > Cellulomonas. Next base: position 459,927 of record NZ_JIAN01000005.1, read on the forward strand.
GGTCATGCTGGACCACACGGATGCGTCCACGGCGCTCGCCGACGCGGTCCGGACCGTGTCGGTCGTGGTCGTCCTGGGCCTGGTCCTGCTGTGGATGCTGCTGTTCCGCACCGTGTTCACCACGTCGCGACGCCTCCAGGCGACGGCCCTGGAGAACGCCCGGCTGGCGCTCCTCGACTCGCTGACCGGGCTGCCCAACCGGCGCATGCTCGCCGACCGCATGCGGCGAGCGATCCTGGAGGCGCAGGAGACCGGGAGCCGCGTCGGCCTCATGCTCCTGGACATCGACCGGTTCAAGGACATCAACGACTCCCTGGGTCATGACCGCGGGGACGAGCTGCTCGAGCAGGTGGCCGAACGGCTCCGCGGCGCGCTGCGGGACGACGACATCGTGGCGCGCCTGGGTGGGGACGAGTTCGCGATCCTCCTGCCGGACGTCCGGTCCGTGGCGAACGCGGAACGGCTGGCCCGGCGGGTTCGCGGTCTGTTCGTGCCGCCGTTCATGCTGGGTGAGCTGCCCCTGCACGTGGACACCTCCGTCGGCGTCGCGTGCCTTCCCGACCACGCGACGGACGCGTCGTCCCTGATGCGCACGGCGGACGTCGCGATGTACGCGGCCAAGCACCACCGGACCGGCGTCTCGGTCTACTCCTCCGACGAGGACGACTCGTCGCCCGCCCGCCTGGTGCTGCTGGGTGACCTGCACCGTGCCCTGACCCCCGCCGAAGGCGAGCCGCGCGAGCTGCGCATGCACTACCAGCCGAAGATCGAGCTGGCGACGGGTCGCACGATCGGCCTCGAGGCACTCGTGCGCTGGGTCCACCCGACCCGTGGGCTGCTGCCGCCCAACCTGTTCATCCCGCTCGCGGAGCAGTCGGGCCTCATCCACGACGTCACGCGCTACGTCCTGATCGAGTGCATCACGCAGCTCGCCGCCTGGCGGGCGCAGGGCCGGGCGACACCCGTCGCGGTCAACCTCTCCGCGCACGACGTCACGACGCCCGCCGTGGTCGAGCTGATCGAGCAGCTGCTCGACGAGCACGACGTGCCCGCGGACCTCCTCGAGGTGGAGATCACCGAGACGGCGCTGGTTGCGGACCCGTCGCGTGTGGTCCCCGTGCTCGAACGGCTGAGCGCTCTGGGCATCCGGGTGGCGATCGACGACTTCGGCATCGGGAGCACGTCGATCTCCCAGCTGCGCGACCTGCCCGTCGACGAGCTCAAGATCGACCGGCTCTTCGTGTCGGACCTCGGCAACGGCGGTCGTGAGGGTTCGGACGTCCTCGTGCAGGCCATGGTGGACCTGGCCCACTCGTTCGACCTGCAGGTCGTCGCCGAGGGCGTGGAGGACGTCGGTACGGCCGCCATCCTGCAACGCCTCGGCGTCGACCAGGCGCAAGGGTTCCTGTACTCGAAGGCCGTGCCTCCCGACGACCTGCCACCCGTCGATGCAGCACCGCGACCGCGGCGCGGACGGAGCAGGGCGACCGGGTCCGTCGTGGTCGCGCACGACGACCGTCCCGGACCGGTCAGGCTCGCGCGCCACCCGCGTCCACCCCGGGCAGACAACACCATCGAGTGATAATTCGGATTTGCCCTCAAGGTCGGCTACGAGATGCCGATGGAACCGTTTCGCCCTACGCCCTCTGGACGGTGCGCCGATGATGGACGACCTGCTGCACGAGATGATCAACCCCGCCCCAGCCCCGCGGGACGCCGCCCGCCGGCGCCGGCTGTGGACGACCGTCACGATCGTCGGGCTCGCCGCCGTCGGCGCGACCACGCTGACCACGTCGGCGCTGTTCACCGACGAGGACGCCATGTCGGCATCCATCAAGACGGGCAGCGTCAGCCTGGCCCTGAGCGGGTCGACACCGTTCGCCTTCACGCCGACCAACCTGGCGCCGGGAGACTCGACCTTCGTTCCCGTGACGGTCACGAACGACGGCTCCCTCGGCCTTCGCTACTCGATCTCCTACTTCGGCGCTCCTGGCGCCGGCACGGGTACCGGGGACCTGAGTGACGTCCTGGAGCTGCGGATGTTCACCGTCCCGGACGCGAGCTCGTGCACCGAGATCGGGACCAACGCAGCGACCACGATCAACACCCCGCCCGCGGCCGTGAGCAACTGGCCGGTCGCTCCCGGCCTTCCCCTGGTCGGGAACCCGGCTGTGGGCCAGCAGGGGGGCGACCGCCTGCTCCCGAGCGGCATCGGGAACAGCGAGACCCTGTGCGCCCGGGTGGACCTGCCCCTCTCGGCGGGCAACGAGTACCAGGACACGTCGGTCACGCTGAACCTCCTGTTCACGTCCGAGCAGACCCTCAACAACTGAACCTGAGATGTCCGCTGCGAGCGGGAGCCCCGACGCTCCGCTGATCGACCGCAGGGCCCCCCGGACGCCCGGTGGGCCAGTTCGGCGTCCGCGCCTCCCGGCGTGGCGGCGGGCCCTCTCCATCCTCCTCTGGGCGGTCGTGGCGGCGTGCGGACTCGCCTACGCGGCCTCGCTGGCCGTACCGCTCTGGTTCCAGACGCACGACCAGAGGCTGCTCGTGGTGACGTCCGGATCGATGTCCCCGAAGTTCGACGCAGGCGACGCCGTGGTGCTGCGCGCCATCACCGACGAGTCCGAGCTCAAGGTGAACCAGGTCATCTCGTTCTGGCCCGTCGGCTCGACGGACCTCGTCACCCACCGGATCGTGTCCCTGCAGCGGATCCCGGAGACAGCGCCGGACAAGACGACCGGTCGCCCGGTGCAGAAGGTCGACGCCCAGGGGCAGCCGAAGATGCGCTCCTACGTCATCACCAAGGGCGACGCCAACCAGAACGCCGACGTCAACGCGACCCCGGTCGAGCGGGTGCGTGGCGTCGTCCTCGCGGTCCACCCGGGCTGGGGATGGGTCCTGAGCTGGGCGGGTTCGAACGTCGGCCGCGCGGTCATGCTGGTCCCTCCGCTGCTCGCGCTCGCGACCCTCGAGCTGCTGGCCGTTCACGACCGTCGCCGCTCAGACCACGACCGACCCCGCTCGAGCGCGGACAGGAGGGTCGATGACCTCCTCCTCGAATGAGTCGCCCGCCGACCCGCGGGTCGCGTTCCTCGCCCGGGACCGCGGCTCGATCACCCGCCTCGTCGTCGTGCTCCTGATCGGTGCCGCCGCCCTCGTCGGTCCCCTGGTCTCGTCGACGTCCGCCCAGCTCACCGACGAGACGCAGGTCGATGTGACGTTCACCGTGCCCGCCACACCGACCCCGACGCCCTGACGGGTCCTGGCGGAACCGTCGACCGGCCCGCGCTGCCTACGACCGGACCCCTCGCGCCGCGAGCAGCACACCGTCCGGGTCGAACGCACGAGAGAGCCGCTGCAGCCGCACGGCGACCTCGGGGGTGAACACGCGCGCCGCCCACTGCGGGCCCGCCGTGTCCGTGAAGTTCGGCAGCCCTCCGTCGACGGCCCACGGGGCCAGTCCGTCGTGCAGCCGGGCACTGTCGCTGACGACCGCCTGCGCGATCTCAGGGATCATCAGCGCGAGCGAGAAGACGGAGAACTCCGCGTCCCGGTGGGCGAACGCGCTCGGCACGCCACGGTCGTCGCGGACCTTGCCCCCGAGCTGGCGCACCTCGACACCCGAGACGCTGGTCTGCACGTCCGGCCCGACCAGGTCGATCAGCCGCTCGGCCGCCTCCGGACCGAAGTCGGCCAGCAGGCTGCTCCGCTCGTACAGGGGCATCGGCTCGACCGGGTCCGAGTGCACCTCGGCGAGCTCGGAGTAGGGCATGACCCGCACGGTGTCGATCACCGGTTCGGCCAGGGCGCGCAGCGGCTGGATCATCTCCGCACCGACGGAGGGGTCACCGGTCCACGCGAACCGCACCGAGACCGACGTCCGGCCCCGCAGCGGCTCCGGGAACATGGGCATGTCGGGAAGCCGCATGACCACGAACGACGTCGTCCCCGCCTCAGGGAGCAGCGAGGACCACAGGCTCCACGTGCGGATCACTGCCGGTGCGGCGGCGGCGTCGAACCACAACGCGCCCGCGTACAGCTCGGCCTGCTCGACGAGGTCGATCTCGACCGCGGTGACGATGCCGAGGGTGCCCTTCCCGCCGCGCAGACCCCAGAACAGGTCCGCGTTCTCCGTGGCGCTCGCGCGGCGCACCACACCGTCGCCCGTGACGACGTCGAACGCTCGGACGGTGTCGGACGCGAGCCCGTGGGTGCGCGCGACCGGGCCGAGACCGCCGCCCGTGAGGTACCCGACGACGCCCACGTCGGGCGACGAACCGGCCAGTCCGGCAAGCCCGTGCGGCGCGCACACGTCGAGGACCGCCTGCCACTTCACGCCGGCGCCGACCCGGACCCAGCGGTCCTGAGCATGCAGCGTCACCTCGTCGAGAGCGACCGTGCTGACCAGGATCGCGTCCTGCATGGTCTCGGTAGCACCGTGGCCGGTCCCCTGGACGGCGACCTGCACGCCCGCGGCAGCGGCCAGCCGCAACGTCAGGCTGATGTCCTGGGCGTCGCGCGCGGCGACGACTCCGGCCGGCGCGATGGCCTTGACGAGGTTCGACGTGCGGGTGAGCGCCACGTACCCGTCCGTCCCGGGCAGGTGCACCGGGACTCCGGCGTCGGCGAGTGCTGTGAGGGCAGCGGCCGGGACGGGGCGGTGGTCCGCGCCGACGTGCGAGCTGAGGATGGTCATGCGTTCTGTCCTTCGGGTGTCCGGCGCGGGGTCCGCGCGACGTGAGGTCCGCGCCACATCGGCGCACGGGCTAGAAGGGCAGGCCGTCGACCGCCTGATACATCCCGAATGTCCGACCTGCCGGCGTGCGGCTACCCGGGAGGCGTCGCCGGCAGCTCGATCGTGAAGGTCGTCCCCTCGCCCACCAGGCTCGCGATCGACAGGGTCCCCCCGTGGGCGTCGACCACCGCCTTGGTGATCGCCAGTCCCAGCCCGACGCCCTGGATGGCCCGCCTGGTGGCTGTCGACGCCCGGAAGAACCGCGTGGTGAGCGACTCCAGCTCGTCCGGTGGGATGCCGATCCCGGTGTCCGCGACCGCGATCCGCGCGCCGAGCGCGGTCGGCTCGACGGACACCCGGATCGATCCCCCGGCCGGCGTGAACTTGATCGCGTTCGAGATGAGGTTGTCCAGCACCTGAGCCAGCCGCACCGGGTCGGCGTCCACCACCGTGGGCTCCGCGACGAGGTCGAGCTGGACCCTGGCGGCCTCGGCGACCGGCGTCGCCGAGGTGAGGGACGCCCGCGCCACGTCGACGAGATCGAGCCGCTGCGGCGAGATCGAGAACTTTCCTGCGTCCACCTGAGCCGTCAGCAGCAGGTCACCGACGAGCCGCAGCTGCCGGCGGGCGTTGCGGTCGATGACGGTCAGGTACTCGCGCTGGTCGTCGGTGAGCGGGTCGGTGCCGTCGGTCAGGAGGTCGAGGTAGCCGAGCACCGACGTCAGAGGCGTGCGCAGCTCGTGGCTGACCAGGCTGACGAACTCGTCCTGCAGACGCGCGGCCTCGCGCTCGGCCGTGACGTCGGTGGCGACGACCACGTAGCCGGCAGCCGACTCGTCGACGTCCTCGCGGCGGGTCACCGCGAGCCTCACGGTCAGCGTCGTGCCGTCCCGGCGCACGTACGTCCAGTCGCGCACCTCCGGACGCCCGGCCAGCGCCGCCGCGACGATCGTGTCGAACCCGAGCGGCGAGTCACCGTCGTCGGCGTAGTCGACGAGGCCTCGACGACGCTCGTCGAGCTCGGACTGCTGGTGGAACGCGGTCACGGGCAGGCGCCCGACGACCTCACCCTGCGAGTACCCGAGCAGCCGCTCCGCCCCGGGGTTGAACACCTCGATGATGCCGTCCGCGTCGGTCGCCATGATGGCCTGCTCGGTCGCCGAGTCGATCACCGAGATCAGCTGGTCACGAGCCGCACGACGCCTGTCGGCGACGCGCCCGAGCTCGGTCGCGTCCCGCCGGGCACGCTCGAGGAGCGCCGTCTGCTGGAGCTGGAGACGCTCCAGGGCGATGGTGCGGGCCCGTAGACGGTCCGTGATCTCGTGCACGGTCACCGCGACGACGAATGCGACGAGCGAGAGGTAGAAGCTGCGCAGGATCGTGTCGCCCGTGACGTGCAGGGTCGGGTCGAGGATCGGGGGCGCGAAGACCACAGATGCCACGCCGGCCGTCGCGAGCACGACACCCCGACGACCTTGCTGCGACGCAAGCGTGATCACCGGGAGGAACACCATCGTCGTGAACAGCGGCCCCACGGTCCCCGTGCCGGCACGCACCACGCCCACGCTGAAGATCAGGACGAGCGGCAGCACGTCCTGCGCACCTTCGGGCCAGCGGTCCCAGGGCAGCAGCCGGGCGGCGAGCGCCTGCACTGCGACGATCACCCCGGCAACGACCAGGAACCCTGGGTGCGGGACCGTGAGCGACGGCGACAGGACGATGAGCATCGACACCAGGTACAGGACCAGGAACGGGAGCTGCCGTTCGAGGACCGACGCGTCCGGGCCCAGCAGGCGGTGGATCGAGGTGGTCAGGTGCGTCTCGCCGTCCGTGGACCGGCGCCCCGAACCTGCGCGCGATGTTCCCCTGCGGCGGTCGTCGCCGACCCGTCGGTCGACGCCGTCCCAGGCCGGGTCGCTCATCGGACCGCCACGGAGTGGGCGCCGGGCGCCTGGTCCACGTCGTCGCTCGTGACCGGTCCGTGCAGCACGAGCACGGCGACGGTGCAGACGGCGGCGACGACGGCGACTCCCACGAGGAGCCTGCGCTCGGTCCGGCCGTTGGCCTCGATCTCGTCGGCGAGGGCCTCGTCTGTGAGGGTCGCCCAGGACCCGCTGCTCATCCCATCACCCGGCCCGTCTTCTCGGTCTTGTCCCACACCGCGGCCGCACCCCGCCACTGCTTGACGTAGGCGTCCAGGGTGATCGCGCAGAGCACCGGTCCGAAGCCCACGAGGTAGAGCAGAGGCAGCGCGAGGGGCTTGAGGACCCGGGTCCGCTCGAGCTGTTTGACGCCCCACGCCAGCAGCATCGCCAGGACGGACCATGCGTAGAGGGTCAGGGTCCACACCTCTCGGCCGGCGGGGGTCATCTCCCAGCCGAACAGGGCCGGGAGCCGCACCTCGAGGAGGTTCGGGAACCACGCGGCCACCATGACGACGAGTGCCCCGACACCGGGGAACAGCAGTCCTTGGAGCCACGACCGTCTGGCGGTCTCACGGTCGAGCAGCATCGTCGTGACCGTGATGAAGACGTAGGCGCTCACGGCGATCCACCACAGCGACTGGAACGCCAACGTCGCCGTCACCTCGGCGACGAAGTAGAGCCCGACGAGCCCCACGGCAGCCAGGACCATCGCCACGGGCAGCAGGTAGATGGCGAACCAGATGACGCCGAAGTCGAACCGGCCCAGGCCGTGCCCGCGGCGCGGGCGGAACCACACCCGACGGAACGTCCGCGTGATCTGCACGTTGCCACGGGCCCACCGGACGCGTTGCTTCCACAGGGCGGTGACGGTGTCCGGCTCCTCGGCCAGCACGACGGCTGCAGGTTCGAACACGACCTTGCGCCCGGCGAGCTGCGTGAGGAACGTCGTGTAGGTGTCCTCGGCGAGCGTGCTGGTGTCCACGCGCCCTCCGACCGCTTCGAGGTTCGCTCGCGAGTGCAGCTGCGCCCCACCCGCCAGGCACGCCATGGCCCCCATGATGTTCTGCGCGCGGCGCGCGGCCGCCTGCGCGGTCACGTACTCGTACCCGACGAAGCGCGCGACGCTCCCGGGCCGCCGGCTGCCCTCGCGGATGAACGCCGTGACCGCACCGACCTGCTCGTCCGCCAGGTGCCGAGTCATGCGTCGCAAGGAGTCGGGGTGGTAGATGACGTCGGCGTCCATGATCAGCAGCGCCTGCATCCAGTCGTCCGCGAGCGCCACCGCGATCCCGTGGTTGAGCGTGTGCGCCTTGCCCTGCCCGCCCTGCTCGCGCCGGAGGTGCACGACCCGGTCGTGGTACTGGGCCGCCTTGGCGCGCACGACGTCGGGGGTGTCGTCGGTGCTCGCGTCGTCGACGACGAGCACGCGCAGCCGGTCGGGCGGGTACTCCAGCCGCATCAGCCGGTCGAGCGACGCACCCAGGACCGCGCCCTCGTTCCACGCGGGGACGATCACGACGACCCGGGGAAGGTACGGGGCCGCACGGCTCAGGTGGTTGCGGAACGCGTGCACGGGGATCAGGAGGTACTGGTAGAGCCCAGCGAGGACGGGGATCGCGCCGATGCCGACGCATGCGGCCAGGACCGCTACCAGCACGTCGCGCCACGGGACGGTCACGCCGTGCACACCCACTCGTAGCGGCCGACGTCCGCCTCCGTGTGCGCGTCGGTCGACGGGACCAGCTGGACGCCCGCGGCCCGCCAGCGGTCCGCGACCCGCGTGCTCGGGCACTGCCACTTCTCGTTGACCTCGACGAGCGTTCCCGCGGCGATGGCGACGTCGGCCAGGGCGTCCAGGAGCTCGTCGGGGACGTCGTCCTCGCTGATGCCGATCTTGGGCAGCACCGAGAACGGGTGTGCGAGCTGAGCCGGACCCACCCGCTGGATCGCGCGGATCGTGGCGGTGAGCAGCATCTCGATCACGTCCTGCGGGTCCAGGCCGTCGACGATCCGCTGCAGCGTCGCGTGCGGGCTCCACGGTCCGTCGGGCCCCGGGACCTGGTGGTCGGCCAGCAGGACGCGGTCGGCACCGTGGGGCTCGCCGATCGAGGCGAGCACCTCCGGTGGGGCGTCGACCGTGCCGTCGGCGTCCAGGATCTTGGCCTCGACACCCGTGAGCACGGTGAGGCCCTCGATCCGTGGGAGGGCGCGCACCGCGGCCAGGAACTCGGGCACGTACGTGGTGCTCTCGCGCACGTGGTCGACCATCCGGACCACGCGCAGGGCCGCACGGTCGGCGGCCGCGAGGTTCTGCGCCGGCGTGCTGACCGCGTCATCGGAGAAGGTCGAGTGGACGTGGTGGTCCTCGTCGGGGCCGATGACGCGCCGGCTCATCGTGGTCTCAGCACCTGGTCGATCGGCAGGAACACGTCCTCCAGGTAGCGGACGTTCGCGATCTCGGTGAACTCGACGTGCGCGGGCACCGGCCGGCCCAGGACGGCGTCGAGGGTCAGCGACGGCATGTCGACGCCCGCCGCGATGGTCAGCGGCATGGCGCCCGGGAAGCGCGGGTTCACCTCGAGCAGGGCCGGCACCCCCGCGGCGTCGTACTTGAGCTGGACGTTCGCCACCGTGGTCAGGCCGACGGCACGCGCGATCGCCGACGCCGTCTCGATCAGGAGGTCGTCGTGCACGGTGACACCCGCGACCGCGACACCGGAGTCCACGCGCAGACGAGCGCGCGGGACGGCCGCGACCACGTGACCTTCCAGGTCGGCGAGGACGTCGACCGAGAACTCGTCACCCGGGAGCAGCTCCTGCACGATCAGGTCCTCCTCGTCGTGCACGGCGTCGAGCTCGGCCTGGCTGTGCACGGTCCGCACGCCGCGCGAGCCGGCTCCGCGGCGCGGCTTGACGATCACGGGGAAGTCCCAGCCGCTCGTCGCCTGCACCGTGCCGAGCAGCTCGGTCCGGGGCACGCGGACGGTCCGCGCGCACGCCCGGGCCAGCGCGAGCTTGTCCAGACAGGTCTCGAGCGTGGTCAACGACGGGGACGCGAGGACCGCGCCGCTGAGGTCGTCGCGGACCGCCGCCAGGAGCGGCAGCTCGACGTCGACCGTCGGGAAGAGCACGTCGATCGCGTCGTCGGCGCACAGCTGACGCACGACGTCGACGAAGTCGGGCGCCTTGCCTGCCGGGAGGAGTCGCCGGTGCTGCGCATCCACGAGGTAGAGGGCGCTCGCCCAGCGGTCCATGTCGGCCGCGAACACCTCGACGTCGCCGCGGCGCAGGAGCGAGCGGATGACCGCGACACCGGCGGGCCCACCTGCGCCGGTGACCAGAACCTTCATGAGCGCGCCTCCTGCTCGTCCGTCCGGTCCTCGGGCACGGCCGAGACGAGCCCGGCGCCAGCGCGCAGCATCCCGGACACGCGGATGGTCTCGAGGGGCTCGGCGAACGTCCCAGCCCCGTACCGCGCCCAGTACCTGGCGGTGGCACGCACGAGCTCGGGTTCCATGTAGTCCCGGTGCGACTGGGACGTGAACGCCGCGAGCATCCGCAGCTTGGTGTCGATGAAGCCGTCGACCGGCACGAACCGGGTGGGTCGGAAGTCGATCGTGGACGACGGGCTCTGGAAGCAGGCGAGGGAGGGGACGCGTCGGGCGGCCACCTCGACCGCTTGTCGGACCGCGCGGTGGTCCTGGTGGCGGTCGTGCTCGCTGTGCGTGTAGACGAGCGTGGGCTCCACCACGCCGATGGTCTCCTCGATCGTCGCGATGAGCCCGCCCGCCGGGTCCATGCGCGTGTCCTCGAAGTCGTGCAGGTACAGGCGCGCCCCGATGATCGCCGCGGCCGCTAGCGCCTCGTGCCGGCGAGCCTGCACGTCGCCGCCCACGGACCCGCTCGAGAGCGTCAGGATCACGACCGTGTCGCCGGCCGCGCGGTGCGAGGCGAGCGTCGCCCCGACGCCGATCTCGACGTCGTCGGGATGGGCTCCTACCGCGAGCACGACGTCGTGCGACTCGTGCGTGTCGCGTCGCTGACGCCCCAGCGCCGCGAGCGCGGTGATCCGCTCCAGCAAGGTGGCGGCCGCGACAGGCTTGACGAGGAACTCGTCGGCGTCGCGCCGCAGGGCCTCGACCGCGTAGTCGACGCTCGCGAACGCGGTCATGACCGCGACGGGCGTTCCGGCCGCGCGCGACCGCAGCTCGTCGAGGAGCTCGAGCCCGGTCATCCCCGGCATCTGGATGTCGGTGAGCACCACGTCGAACCGGGCGCGCGCCACTTCGGCGAGAGCCGACATGGGCTCGTGCACCACCGTGACCGCCATGCCGCCACGCCGTTCCAGCACCGTGCGGACGTACTGCGCGGTGTCCACGTCGTCTTCTACGACGAGGACCCTGATCTGGTCGTCTGCCACGCGAAGTGCCCTCCGTCACCGGTCGGTGCTGACCACGCTATCGGTAAGCAACCTCGCACCACAGGCCGGGGAATAGGCACGGCGGGGCTTCAGTTGAAGCGGCAAGTACATGCAAACGCATGAACCATGGATCACCCTGTGAGGCGAGAGAGATGCAGTTCGGGATCTTCACCGTCGGCGACGTCACCACGGACCCCACGACCGGCCGGACCCCCGACGACACGGAGCGGGTGCGCAACATGCTCACCATCGCCCAGCACGCCGACGCCGCAGGTCTGGACGTCTTCGCGACCGGCGAGCACCACAACCCGCCGTTCGTCCCCTCGTCGCCCACCACCATGCTCGGCTACCTCGCGGGAACGACGAAGAACATCATCCTGTCGACCGCGACGACGCTCATCACGACCAACGACCCCGTCCGCCTGGCCGAGGAGTACGCGATGCTCCAGGTCATCTCCGACGGCCGCATGGACCTCATGATGGGCCGCGGCAACACCGGCCCCGTGTACCCGTGGTTCGGTCAGGACATCCGCCAGGGCATCCCCCTGGCCATCGAGCACTACGCGCTCCTGCGCCGCCTCTGGGAGGAGGACGTCGTCGACTGGCAGGGGAAGTTCCGTGGTCCGCTGCAGGGCTTCACCTCGACGCCGCGCCCGCTCGACGGGGTCCCGCCGTTCGTCTGGCACGGCTCGATCCGCAGCCCCGAGATCGCCGAGCAGGCCGCCTACTACGGTGACGGGTTCCTGCACAACGCGATCTTCTGGCCGCTCGAGCACGCCGCGCAGATGGTCAACTTCTACCGTCAGCGCTACGAGCACTACGGGCACGGGCAGGCGGACCAGGCGATCGTCGGGCTCGGCGGGCAGGTGTTCATGCGCAAGAGCTCGCAGGACGCGGTCCGCGAGTTCCGGCCCTACTTCGACAACGCCCCGGTCTACGGACACGGGCCGTCGATGGAGGACTTCGTGCGCGACACCCCGCTGACCGTCGGCAGCCCTCAGGAGGTCATCGACCGGTACGGGAAGTTCCGCGAGCAGGTCGGCCACTACCAGCGTCAGATGTTCCTCATGGACCACGCAGGCCTGCCGCTGAAGACCGTCCTGGAGCAGATCGACATCCTCGCGACCGAGGTCGTCCCGGTGCTCCGCGCCGAGGCCGAGGCCGCGCGCCCTGCCCACGTGCCGGCCGACCCGCCCTCGCACGCCTCTCGGGTGGCCGCGGCACGCGCTGCGGGTACCGTGCACGAGCAGGTCGTTGCCGAGGACACCTTCACCGGCCTCCGGGCCGAGGACTCGCTGCAGTCATGACCCTCTCTTCTGGAAAGGACGTGCGATGAGCGACCGCTCGATCGTCGTCATCTCGGCGGGGCTGTCCCAGCCCTCGTCGTCGCGTCTGCTGGCCGACCGCCTCGCCGACGCCACCGTCACCGAGCTCGCCGCGCGCGGCATCACCGCGCACGTCGAGACCGTGGAGCTGCGCGACGTCGCCCACGAGGTGGTCAACATGACCCTCTCCGGCTTCGCCTCCGGCCCCCTCAAGGACGTCATCGAGAAGGTGACCGCGGCGGACGGCGTCATCGCGGTCACGCCGATCTTCTCGGCGTCCTACTCCGGCCTGTTCAAGTCGTTCATGGACATCCTCGACAAGGACGCGCTCGTCGGACGTCCCGTCCTGGTCGGCGCGACCGGCGGCACCGGGCGACACTCGCTCGCGCTCGAGTACGCGCTGCGACCGCTGTTCGCCTACCTGCGTGCCGACGTCGCCGGTACGGCCGTGTTCGCGGCCACCGACGACTGGGCCGACGGTGGCGGCGACGACGTCAACCCGCTGCCCAACCGGATCCGTCGTGCCGGCCGAGAGCTCGCGGAGATGGTTGCCGACCGGGAACCGTCCGCGCCGGTCGGCCTCTACGACGCGGTGCCGTCGTTCGACCAGCTCCTGGGCGGCGCCTGACACCACTGGTCCGGTGCCCACCACCGGACCGGTGCGCAACGAGGGCGGGAAGCCGTGGCTTCCCGCCCTCGTCGTTTCCTGCCCGTGCACCCGGGCCGGTCGTGCCCCGGCCGTGCACAGGCGCTCCGGGGCTGCGGCCCCGAGTAAGCCGTGCTTCCGCGCGCTGCTGCGGCCCTACTGCGGTTCGAGCGTGAATGCCGTGCCAGTGGCGGCCGACTCGACGTCGAGGCGCTGGTCAGCCAGTGTCACGGACGCCTGCGGGTCCACGTACACGCGGCTCGTACCGTCCGTCACCACATCATCGCCCGGGACCGGCTCCGGGACGAGTGCAAGCTCGAATCCTCCGGCCTCCTGCTGCGCGATCCGCAGGCCGCCCGTGTCCTCGGGAAGCCCGGCCCTGGTGGTGAGGGTATGGACCGCGGTGTGTGCGCTGTCGGTCAGGGTGAGCACGTCGCTCTCCTTCCATCGGCGTTCTCCTGCGTACGCCTTCGTTCCGCGTACGGTCCACCGTGACCACCGTGCGGCGACGGCGGCAACTCGGGTCCCGCTGGACGAGACCACCGGTGTCCAACGGTCGCGCGCGGCGCGGATCGGCCCTAGCCTCCGCACCATGCCGCTCCCGTTGTGGGTGACGCGAGTGAACCGGCGGGTCGCCAACCCGCTCCTCAGCCTGCTCTCCGACGACGTGCCACCCCTCGCCACGCTGCATCACGTCGGGCGCTCCAGCGGTCGACGGTTCCGGACCCCGGTGATGGCGTTCCCGTCGGGCTCGCGCGTCACGATCGCTCTGACGTACGGCCCGCGGGTGCAGTGGCTGCGCAACATCGAGGCGGGTCGGCCCGCTCGGCTGGTGCGTCGCCGCACCGTGCTCGCCCTGTCCGACCCGGTGCGCCTGCGCGGCGCCGAAGGTGCACGGCTGGTGCCGGCCTGGACACGGGCGGCGCTCCGGCTGCTGGGCACCGACGAGTTCGTGTCGCTACGCGCCGACGATCCGTACGATCGGCCTCAGGAGGTACCTGATGCCGCGTGAGGGCTACCCAGCCGCAACCGTCGAGGAGTACCTCGCGGCCGTGCCCGCCGACAAGGGATCCGCGCTCCGGGTGGTACGCGACCGGCTGGTCGACGCGGTGCCGGATGCGGGGCAGGTCATCTCCTACCAGGTCCCGACGATCACCTACCGGGGAGTCGGTCTCGTGGCCTTGTCCGTCGCGACGTCGCACTGCAGCCTGCATCTCATGAGCCCGCCGCTCGCGCGATCGCTGGGCGGGTCGCTGCCCGAGGGACGCATGTCGGGCGCGACGCTGCAGTTCCCCGCCGACGCACCGCTGAGCGAGGAGACGGTCCGGCGGATCGCGAGCCTGCGGATGGCCGAGGTCGACGCGCGCCTCGACGCGCGATGACCGATCCCTCGACGGTCCCCCTCCCACCGCCGGCGCAGACTCCGGCGGCCTCTCGGCCTGAGTCGCAGCCTGCGCCCTCCGCTGCGTCGGCGACGGTGCCTCCGCACCTTGCGCACTCGTCGCCACGGCTGCGCACGGCCTCCGCGCCGCACGGCGTCCACCTGGGCGGACGGCTGCGGCGGGCGATGCGCATCCTGACCGAGCCCCCGCCGCCCGGGGTCATCGCCGAGCCCCGGGAGCTGCCGACCGTCCCCCCCGACCTCGTGCCGCTGCTGCGCGAGCTCGGTGCCGCGCTGCTCTCGTCAGGACAGTCCGTCATGGACACCGAGCAGCAGATCGGGGACATCGCACAGGCCTACGGCGCGGACCGGGTGCGGACCCTGGTCCTGCCGACCGGCGTGTTCATCCACGTCGAGACCGCCGACGGTCCGGAGAGCGACTTCACCGGGCCCAACACCGAGACGACCCTGCCGCTGCACCAGATCGGCGCCGTCGACCGGCTCGTTCGCGACCTGACCACCGGGACCGCCGACCTCGGCGCCTCACGCGGCCGCCTGCGGCAGATCCTCGCGATGCCGCCCCACTACGGACCGCTCGCGGCCGTCCTCGGCCACGCCCTGCTCACGCTCGGGTTCGGGCTGATCCTCTACCCGACCGTGCACGCCCTGCCCGTGTACCTGGCCATGGGCGCCGCCGTGGGCGTCCTTCGGCTGGTCGCCGACCGCTGGCCCACGCTCTCCACCGCCCTCCCCGTGGTCGCCGCCTTCCTGGTCACCCACGCGACCATCACCGTCGTCGCCCCCGCCCTCGACATCGACCCGATCCGGCTGCTCGCACCGCCGCTCGTCAGCTTCCTGCCCGGTGCCGTGCTGACGGTCGCAGCCATGGAGCTCACCAGCAACCAGGTCATCGCGGGGGCGTCACGGCTGGTCTACGGGATCGCACAGCTCCTGCTCCTCGCGTTCGGCGTCGTCGCCGCGGTCACCGTGGCCGGACCGTTCTCCACCGACACGAGCTCGCCCCTGCTCGGGCCGTGGGCCGCGTGGGTCGGGGTCCTGTTCGTGGCCATCGGGCACCGGTACTTCTCCTCGCCGCCCCGTCGGTCGTTCTGGTGGCTGCTGCTCGCGCTGTACGCCGCGTTCGCGGCACAGAGCGTCGGGCTCGTCCTGCTCTCGCCGCAGCTGTCGGGGTTCGTCGGCGGGCTCGTGCTCGTCCCCGTCTCGAGGGTCATCGCGAGGGCCCCGACCGGTCCGCCCGCGATCGTCACCATGCTGCCCGCGTTCTGGCTCCTGCTCCCCGGAGCCCTCGGGTTCCGAGGTGTGTCCGAGCTCGCGACCGGCGTCCCGGCCGGGGTCACCGACGTCATCGACACCAGCCTGGCGCTCTTCTCCATCGCGCTCGGGGTCATCGTCGGCACGGCCCTGACCGGCGACGTCCGCAGGTTCACCCGCGCGGTCGTCCGCGCGGTGACGCCCACACCCTGACGCTCCGCACGCCGTCGCTTCACACCGTCCCGCGCCGGGTCCCGTCGATGCCCGACGACACCGTGGTGCCGGCCCACTTCGACGCGTCGGTGCACCCCTCGGCGCAGTGCATGCCACACGTCGGGCACACCCAGAGCGTGTGGTGCCTGTCCACGGTGCACCCGCACGTGACGAACCGCTCCGACGGTCTCCCCGGCCCGCTCGTGGTCCACCGATGCCCCGCAGGGCAGCCGGCCGGAGGTACCCGCACCCAGCCCAGCGGCGTCCGTCGCCACTTCGACCAGTCGATCTCCCGGACCATCGCCCCAGCCCGTTCTTTCGTGTCCGCTTCTCGTGCTCCCCAGATCTGCGCTCGTGCGGCTCGCGCGTCACCGGTCGATCGTACATGTGTTCGAACGCGGGCCGATGCGGGAAGCCAGAACATCCGGCGTCAAGCCCGTGTCGGTGCACCGCGCTTGGATGGGTGCATGGACGAGAGCGATGCGCGACGGGCAGCGCTCGCACTGCCGGAGGTCACGGAGCGGGCGAGCTGGGGGCAGCCCGCGTGGTTCCACCGGAACATGGTTGCCCGGATGTGGGACGACGCCCGGCTGACCGTCCGGGTCGAGGACGACGGAGAGCGGTTGGCGCTCGTGGAGCAGATGCCCGGGCTGTACTCGACGACCGACCACCACCTGGGGACCAACCTGGTCCTGATCTCTCTGGCGGCTGTCGACGCCGCGACACTCGACGCTCACCTGGCCGAGTCGTGGTGGTGGGCCGCTCCCCCGGTCCTGCGCAAGCGGTATCCGACCCTCGGCCCCACGGAGGACGTCTGACGTCAGACCGGCCGGGGCTGGCCTACGCGAGCACCGGCTGGGGCGCCGTCCGGAGCGCTACGCGTGGGAGGACCTCTTCTCCGACCCGGTAGGCCTCCTCCACGTGCGGCCAGCCGGACAGGATGAACTCGTCGAAGCCTGCGCCGGCGAGCTCCACAAGGCGGTCGGCAACCTCGTCGTGGCTCCCCACGAGGGCAGTCCCAGCCCCCTCGCGCAGCAGGCCGATCCCCGCCCAGAGGTTCGGGCCGACCTGCTGCTCGTACGCCGACCCCGCAGGACTGAGACCCTGCGTCAGGCCGGTCATGCGCGCCTGGCCGACGGACTCCATCGTCGTGAACCGCCTCTGGGCCGCTGCGCGCGCCTCGGGGTCCATGCCGGCGAGCAGGCGGTCAGCCTCGGCCCACGCCTCGTCGGCGGTGTCACGGGAGATGACGTGCAGGCGGACGCCGAACCGAGGCGCGCGCCCCAGGGCCGCCGCAGCCGCGCGCACGCGAGTCACACGCTCGACGAGGGCGGGGAGCGGCTCGCCCCAGGCGAGGTAGACGTCGGCGTGCTGGGCGGCGACCGCCTCGGCAGCGGGCGAGGCACCACCGAAGTAGACGTCAGGGCGTGGCGCCTGCAGCGACGGGAACCCACCGTCGGTCACGGTGTAATGGGACCCCGCGTGCGAGAACCGCGCCGGCCCCCAGAGCCCGTCGAAGACCTCGAGGAACTCCGCCGTCCGCGCGTACCGCTCGTCGTGGCTGAGGGTGTCGCCGTACGCGCGCTGCTCGGCAGGATCGCCACCGGTCACGATGTTAACCGCGAGACGGCCGCCGGACAGCCGCTGGAAGGTCGCCGCCTGCTGGGCGGCCAACGTCGGGAGCAGGAAGCCCGGCCGGAAGGCGACGAGGAACCGGAGTCGCTCGGTGACGGACAGGAGCGACGCGGTCGTGATCCAGGCGTCCTCGCAGGCCGCACCGGTGGGCGTCAGGACCGCGTCGAATCCCGACTGCTCGGCCGCCCGGGCGATCTGGCCGAGGTAGGCGAGCGACGCAGGACGCGTCAGGACGCGTCGCGCGACACCGGCCGCCGCGACGACGTTGGCGACATGTCTGCCGTCACCGTTGGTGGGGAGGAACCAGTGGAAGGAGCTCATGTCGACCTGTCCGGGATGCCGTCGGGACGGGCATCCTCGCGGCGCGACGACCGGGATGACAAGCGAAGCAGAGCGTCGTCTCACGGCTCGGATGTCCCGCGCAGGTCGGGCGCGTGCGGGTGACCCAGCTGCTGGCGACGGACATAGGTTGAGCGAGTGAGCACCACGGACCCGGACCCTGCCCCGACGCCCGAGGACGCGACGGGCACGGGACGCCCGCAGGCCCGGCGCGGGCCCGACTGGGTACGGCACGCGATCTGGTGGCACACGTACCCGCTGGGGTTCGTGGGTGCCTACCCGCAGGCTGGAGCGACTGTGGACGAGCACCGGCTGCGGCGGATGGCCGGCTGGTTCGACCATGCGATCGCGATCGGCGCATCGGGGATCGCGCTGGGACCGGTCTTCGCCTCGGAGACCCACGGGTACGACACCGTCGACCACCTGCGGATCGACCCGCGGCTCGGCACGGACGAGGACTTCGACATGCTCGTGGACGAGGCTCACCGTCGCGGCCTGAGGGTGTTGCTGGACGGGGTGTTCAACCACGTCGGCCTCGGTTCGCAGATCGCCCGCCGGTCCATCGAGGCGGCCGAGGGCCGGTCCGACGACGAGGTGTGGTTGCTGCGTACCGACGGCGGCGGGCCGACGGACTTCGTCAGCTTCGAGGGGCACGGCGCCCTGGTGACTCTCGACCACGGACACCCCTCGGTCGTCGACTACGTGGTCCGCGTGATGAACCACTGGCTCGGTCGCGGTGCGGACGGGTGGCGCCTCGATGCCGCGTACGCGGTGCCGACGAGCTTCTGGGCCGAGGTGCTGCCCCGCGTGCGCGCCGAGCACCCGGACGCGTGGGTGGTCGCGGAGGTCATCCACGGCGACTACTCCAGGTTCGTCCGCGACTCGGGCGTCGACTCCCTGACCCAGTACGAGCTGTGGAAGGCGATCTGGAGCTCGATCAACGACGTCAACCTCTGGGAGCTCGCCTGGTCGCTCACGCGGCACGACGAGTTCCTCGACACGTTCGTGCCGATGACCTTCGTCGGCAACCACGACGTCACACGCATCGCCAGCAAGATCACGGACCCGCGGCACCTGGCGCACGCACTGGTGGTGCTGCTCACGGTGGGCGGGACGCCATCGGTCTACGCGGGCGACGAGCTGGGGCTCACGGGCGTGAAGGAGGACCGCGCAGGGGGCGACGACGCGGTGCGCCCCGAGTTCCCGGCGGACGGGCCGGGCGCACAGGGCGGCGACGCGGGCGGGGGCGACGCGGACGGGGCCGGCGCACCTGCGGCGGACGACCGCGCTGCCGCGATCCTGCGTGTGCACCAGGACCTGATCGGGCTCAGGCGGCGCCACCCGTGGCTCCACGACGCACGGACCAGGCAGGTCGAGCTGGCCAACGAACGGTTCGTCTACGAGGTGCGGTCCGTCGACGACCCGGCGAAGACGATCGTCGTCGCGCTGAACCTGGGTGACGACGCGTTCGCCGTTCCCGCGGGCGAGGTGCTGGCGGCGAGCGAGGGCTCCCCTGCCGGCGCCGTCGGCCCGCACGGGTGGGCGATCGTCGGCCGGTGACGCCGGCCCGGGTAGCCGCAGGGTGGCGCACCGACTCTCCCGTGGTCGGTGCGCCACCCGTCTCGGGTAGTGCTGGGTACCGGGGGACGGAGACGACGGCCGAGGGAAGTCGTCGTCCCGTCACCCGGTGATCACCAGGCCGAGGGAGCCGGCGGTACGACGACCGGCGGACGGTCGTCGCAGGTGATCGTGTTGGGCAGCTCCCACGGGGCGAACCACGGACCTGTCGTGCCACCACCGTCGTTGCCGCCCCCGTCGATCGAGGACCACTCGGACCCCGCGGGCGTGAAGTGGAACGTTCCGCAGTTGTTGATCCCGACGGCCCCGACGTTGCGGGCGTCCACGTTCTCGAACGTCGCGGAACCGGCCGCACGCGCACTGAGCACGGAGGTTCCGGTGCCGTCGACGCGGATGTCCTTGAAGTGGACGTCGGTGATCGAGTAGAGGTCCTTCACGGGCCAGTCGGCCACCAGCATGATCGCGTTGTAGGTGCTGTCGAGGAAGTGGTCGCCGACCACCTGGATGTCCGCGTCGATGCTCTTCTCCAGCGCGTAGAACCAGATGGCGCCGAGTCCGATGTTCCAGTTCAGCTCGTAGGTTCCGGCCCGGACCGTGGTGTTGTCGGTGATCCACAGGTGCCCGGTGAACGGCTCGGCGCCGAACCGCGAACCCACCTGGATGGCGGAGCCCTCACGCAGCGGGTCGGCGATCAGGTTGCTGGAGACCGTGGTGTCGCTGCCGCCGTAGATCGCGATGCCGTTGGCCAGGGTCGGCGTCTGCACCGTGTTGTGGTCGAACGTGTTGCCGGCGTTCCCGGTGTGCTCCGACCACATGGCCAGACCGTCGTCGCCGGTGTTCCGGACCACGGTGTTCCGGACCACCGAGCCGGTGACACCGGTGTGGAAGTTCACGCCGTCGGCGATCTGGTCGACGATGACGCTGTTGGTGATCGCCACGTTGTTCATCGGGCCGTCGAGCCAGATGCCGACCTTGGTGTGCTGGATGTAGAGACCGTCGATCGTCGAGTCGCTGAGCGCACCGCCGATGCCGTTCACCTGGTCGGTGTCGACGCGCTCGCGCACGTCGCCGCGGATGGTGAACCCGGACAGGTGCACGTTGTGGCTGCCCCCGGCGGACGCGTCCTTGCCGTAGAAGCCGACACCCGTGTGCACCGACCCGTCGGGTGCGGGCGTCGCGAGCGGGACCTCGGAGCCGCGGATGATCGTGTACCAGCTGCCCGCGCCCTGGATGGTGACGTCGTCGACGACGATGTGCCGGTTGACCTGGAAGACGCCTGGTGGCACGTACACCGGAAGGTGGTGGCTGCGGGCGAACGCGACGGCCTTGTCGAACGCGTCGGCGGAGTCGCGCCTGCCGAACGGGTCGGCCCCGAAGAGCAGCACGTTCGCCGCCTTGAGCTTGACCGTCGGCAGGCCCACGAGCTCCGAGTCGAGCAGGTCGACGACCGTCCACTCCACACCCGCTGGCGCCGTCAGCCGGACCACGGAACCGGCCTTGTAGGTGCTGCCGAGGAGCACGCGCTGCTCGTCGTAGAAGTGCATCGGCCGGAAGGGGGTCGACACGACGGGCGTCGGGGTGGTCGTGGCCGGGACACACCCGCACTCGGTGATCCACCAGTCGGGGTGCAGCAGACCCGCGTCGGGGTCGTTCGAGAACGGGTACTGGTTGTAGAGGTAGGAGTACTGGGACGTCAGGGTGGCGGTGATCGGGCGGCCGCCGTTCACGCTGAGCGCGAGGGGCGCGGTCAGGCCCCCGCCGGTGGGCGCGTCGGGCAGCGCGTACCGCACGGTCACCGCGTTCGCGGCGCGCGGCAGCGTGAAGTCGACGTACTGCCCGGGCGTCAGCTTGACGGCCTTCCTGCCCGAGGCCTCGGCGGGGAGCGTGTAGGCGTTCCGGTCCGGGCCGATCACGGTGCCGTTGGTGGCGGCGTTCTCGGCCTCCTGCTCGAGGAACCCCACGTCCGCACCCCGTCCGGCGACGAGCGACGGGTCGAGCGCTGCTCGGGTGACCGGCGTCGGGGTCGGCGGGGCAGGGCGGGCGGACGCCGCCGTCGGTTGGACGACGAGGGCGAGTGCGGCGAGCAGTGCAGGGACGGCGTAGACAGTCCGACGAACGGGGTTCCTCACGGGAGCGCCTCCTTGCGCAGCCGGGACGGCGTCGGTCAGGAGCCGCGCCGCATATCGGGACACACCGTAGGGAATGGACAAGAGGTCAGACAAGAGTGAATGGCAAGTTGCAAGAACTTACGTGTCGACCGCAAAAGGACGGCTCGATTCACCGCTTCGGATGCCCTGAAACAGGGCTATGCCGACAGGCGGACCACCTGCGGCCAGACGGACTCCCACGTCCCGGCCGGAGCGTCGCAGACCCGGACCGCACGGCCCTGCTCCTCGTTGTCCACCTCGAACCCGTTGTCCACGTGCGCCACCACCCGGCAGCCGACGGCCCAGGAGGGCGCACGGTCGTACCCGACGAGGACGAACGGTCCGTCGGAACCGTGGGGTGGCCCCCAGGCCGCGAAGCCGTTGTGCCCGCTGTAGACCGGAACCTCCAGGCCGTACCACTCGAGGGCACCGGCCTCCCCGTAGTTCTCGGCGACCGCGAGCGTCGCCCCCGAGGACGTAGCCGCCGCCTGCACCGTCGCGGCGAGGGCCGGCCACCCGACCATCTCCGACTGGTCCTCGTTGATGTCCGCGAAGAACGACTCCCCGAACGCGCGCTCCGGCAGGATCGGCAGAGCCGCCGGCCACACGAGGAGGCCGCTGAGCCCGATCACGACACCTGCGACGGCGACCCCCCGGGCACTCCACCGCTCGGCCAGCCCACAGGCACCCGCAGCGAAGAGCACCGGCACCGCGCCGACCACGTAGTACGCCTTGCCACCGGTCAGGAAGAAGACCACGACCATGACCACGAACGCCCAGGCGAGCGGTCGCGCGCGCACCAGGGACGGGACCCGGAACAGGCGCACCAACCCGTAGATCCACAGGGCCGCACTCACCGGGCTGAACTGCACGAGAAGCAGCCCGATGAAGTTCAGCCGCTCGGCGAGCACGCCGTACTCGTCGCGGATGTCGGCCGCGAGCGTCAGCTGCGGCCACCCGTTGAGTGCCTGCCACGCCAGGTTGGGCGCCCACAGGACCAGGGCCAGAGCCACGCCGCCCCAGGCCCACGGTGAGCGCAGGTGATGCCGCACCTCGGAGGTGAGCGCGACGCCCACGACGATCCCGACGAGCAGGAACGCGACGAGATGCTTGTCCTCCAGAGCGAGACCGGCCAGCGCGCCCACCACGACCCAGCCACGAGGGCGGTCACGACCCAGCGTCCACACCGTGGCGTAGACGATCGCGACCCAGAACAACGTGTCCACCGTGGCCGTCGAGAGCATGTGGCCGAGGATCCAGGTGACCAGACCGCAGCCCGTCGCGACCACCGTCAGAACCTGCGCGGCCGTCCCGCCACCCAGCTCCCGCGCGGTGAGCGCGGACAGCACCACGACGCCCGCCATGGCCAGGGCCGCCGGCAGGTGCAGGGCGACCAGCGACCCCGGCGCGACCACGTCGGCGAGGTGCGCGACGAGCGGCGTCAGGGCCGGCTGGTCGGGATACCCCCACGCGAGGCGACGACCTGCCGCCAGGAAGTACAGCTCGTCGCGGTGCGGGCCGTACCGGGCGGAGAGCGCGACCAGTACCGCGAGCAGCAGACCCGCGGCGACGAGCACCCAGAACCAGGCAACCGGAGGCGGTGCCTCCCGACGCCGACCGGCGTCGGTGGCGACCACCCCAGGAGCGTAGCGAGCGAGCGCGGGACCGGGACATAGCGGATACGGTCGATCGGGGATCTGGAAGGAGACAGGAGATGAGCGCACGCCCGCACGTGGTGGTGGTCGGCAGCGGGTTCGCCGGCTTCTTCGCCGCCCGCACGCTCGAGCGGCTGCTCCCCCGCGGAGCAGCAGACCTCACGATCGTCAGCGCGACCGACCACCTCTGCTACTCGCCGCTGCTGCCTGAGGTCGCGGCCGGGCGGCTCGACCCCCGTCGCATCGCGATCCCCCTGCACTCGGGCCTGCGGCGGGCGCGGATCGTTCAGGGCCTGGTGGAGTCGGTGGACACCGGGGCGCACACGATCGACGTGTCGTGCGACCTCGCCGACCCCCTCGTCCTGCCGTGGGACCGGCTCGCGGTGACCGTCGGCTCGGTGACCCGCCGGCAGCCCACTCCCGGCATCGAGGACCACGCCCTCGGGCTGAAGACGCTCGTGCAGGCGGTCTACATCCGCGACCACGTGCTGCGCCAGATGGAGATCGCCGACGCGACCGACGACCTGGAGGAGCGTCGAGCCCGCCTGACGTTCGTGGTGGTGGGCGCGGGGTACGCCGGAACCGAGACGGCCGCGCAGCTGCAGGTCATGACGACCGCGCAGCTGGACCGGTTCCCCCGGCTGCGCGCCGAGGACCTCACCTGGCTGCTGGTCGACGTCGCGCCCGCCGTGCTGCCCGAGCTGGGTCCGCGCCTCGGGCAGTTCGCGCTCGACCAGATCCGTGCGCGCGGGATGCAGGTGCGGCTGCGCACCTCCGTCACCGACATCGCGCCCGACCGCGTCACGCTCTCCGACGGCCAGACGATCCCGTGCCACACCGTTCTCTGGACCGCGGGCGTCACGCCTGCTCCGCTCGTCGGCCGGCTCGGCGACGCCGTGGAGCACGGCCGGCTCGTCGTCGACTCCCAGCTCCGCGTGCCCGAGGAGCCCGACGTCTGGGCGGCGGGCGACTCGGCGGCGGCCCCCGACCGGCACGACGCGCAGCACCGCCCCTACCCCCCGACCGCGCAGCACGCCCAGCGCATGGGTGTGGTCCTCGCGCACAACATCGCGGCGAGCCTCGGGCACGGGGAGCCGCGCGAGTACCGGCACCACGACCTCGGCCTGGTCGCCGACCTCGGTCGGCGCAGCGGGGTCGCGCGTCCGCTCGGCGTCCCGCTGACCGGGTGGCCCGCGAAGGTCGTCGCGAAGGGGTACCACCTGTACGCCGTCCCCTCGATGGCCAACCGGTCCCGGATCGCCGCCGACTGGGCACTGAACCTGGTCAGCCGGCCCGTGCCGGCACAGCTCGGTCTCGTGCGGCCGGGCCAGGCGCGGTTCGCCGCCGCGGAGCACACCGCGCTCCGCTGACGACAGCTCAGCCGAGCCGGACGACCTCGCGCAGCGCGCCCTGACCGTCCACGTCGATCCCGAGCAGGGCGTCGCCGATCGGGTAGGCGAAGTCGACACCGCTGGGCAGCGTCCGCCGCCACACCTGCTCACCGCTCCCAGGATCGAGTGCGTGGAGCTCGCTCGCGGTGCCCTCGTCGGAGCCCACCGACAGGACGAGCACGTATCGACCGTCGGTCATGGGGCTGCCGAACGTCCTTCCCTCCGGGGCGTCCAGGGACCAGAGCGTCCTGCCGCTACGGCCGTCGACCGCGGCGAGACCCTCCCGCGTCGTGACGAACGCGCGTCCCCGCAGGATCATCGCGGCCGGGTTGTCCGTCGAGACCTCGAGGTCGGAGGACCACCGGCGCGTGCCGGTCTCGGCGTCCGCGCCGTTCAGCAGGACGCCGTCGGTCGGTCCGGCGCCCCAGGCGGAGAAGAGCAGGAGGTCGTTGACGCTGCCGTCGTCGACCGTCGGGACGTACGGGGTTCCCGGCAGCGTGTACCTCGGTCGGTCCCCGTCCAGCACCGTGGCACCGGTTCCGTAGCTCGAGCCGTTGGACCAGTCGCTGAACACGAGCCGCCCGGTGGCGTTCTCGACGTAGAAGTGGCCGGGCACGTCGGCGTCGGCAGCGTCGCCCAGCTGCGGGTTCACGGGCTGCCCGTCGGCATCGATGAGCGCCGGGTGCCCAGAGAATCCCGTGCAGGCTAGGAGATCCGCGACACGGTAGACGTCCGGCGGCCAGTCGGTCGTGCGGTCGGCCACCACCTCCGTCGGCGCGGCGACCTGGGCCGTCCAGCGCGGCTCGCCCGTCAGCAGGTCGCGCGCGTCGAGGATGACCGCCCCGTAGGAGTCGGAGTACGAGGCGAGGACTGCGACGTCGCCGACCACCGCGAGCGTGGTGCCGCTGGCCGGCCACTGGGCGACGACACGTCCGTCGGCGGTGTCGACCACGCGGACGAACGTCGCCGAGGCGGGCACCTGCATGGCGCCCGAGTCGCGGAACCTGACGAAGCCGTCGGTGGCGAGGCAGGCGACCCGGTCCGGGTCCTCGGCGTCGTCGGTCGTGACGCACGTCGGAGGGGACGCACCCAGGTCGGCCTCGGCCTCCGCCCGGACGGGGTCCGGTCCGTACAGCTCGGTCGACCACCGGACCTTGCCCGTCGCGAGGTCGTGCGCGACGAGGCGCTGCGAGCCGTCGGCGTCGACCACCGGCCCGACGACCGCACCGTGGGTGGCGATCTGGTACCAGATGAGGTCTCCCACCGAGTCCGAGCGCCACGCCACCGGCAGCGACTCGTCGACCGGTGCCAGCACTCCCGGGACCTCGGCCAGCCGTGCGACCACGGCCCGCTCGCGCGCATCCGCGACGAGCTGGACGGCGAGGACCGCCAGCGCAGCGCCTGCGGCAGCTGCTACCCACCGGCGGCGACGGCGCGTGGTGGGTGAGCGGGGCGCGACGACTCCGGCCGACTCCTCGTCGAGCTCCACGTGCTGCATCTCGCCGCGCGCCATCCGGGGAACCTAGCCGAGCACTGCCACGCCGTCGGTCGAGAGGCCGAGCAGTACCCGACCGACCGAGGTGCTGGACCTGATGTCTGCGGGCAGCGGCGCCCGCCAGAGCGGGTGACCGTCGTCCAGGTCGTACGCGACGAGCTCGCTGCGGTCCGAGCCGGCGACCGGCTGGTCCGCGACGAGGATCGCGCTGCCGTCGGTCGCCAACGCTCCGGGCACGTGCCCCGGGGTCACGGCCGAGCGCCACGAGAGGGAGCCCGTGCGGCCGTCCAGCGAGACGATCCCTGTCATCGTCGGGACGTACACGCGACCGCGCAGCACCACCGCTGGGCCCGTGGCGGTCTCCTGCGAGGTCCACCAGGGCTGCCCCGTGCGGGCGTCCCAGCCGCGCAGCATGCCGTCGGCCGTCAGCACGAGATCGGGCAGGCTCGCGTCGTCGGCCGAGACCTCGAGGTAGGTGCCCGGCAGGTCGACGGTGTCCAGACCGGCACGCACGATCGACGAGCGCACCTGTCCCGACTCCGTGGTGCTCAGGAGCGCCAGCACGCCGGCGACCTTGTCGTAGCGGTAGCCCGCGACCGCCGGGACAGGCGGTCGCACGACAGCCCCGGAGGCGTCCAGCAGCGCGACCGACCATCCGGGGTTGGTCACGCCGACCAGGTCGCCCGCGGCGAAGACCTTGACGGACGAGGTCAAGGCGGCCTGGCTCAGGTCCACGCCCGCGCTCGGCGGCAGGTACCGCCAGCGTTCCTCACCGGTGAGCAGGTCCTGGGCGGTCACGCCTCGATCGCGTGCGCCCAGCACCGCCAGGCCCGGGAACACGGCCATCGAGGTGACGTCGGTGACCGGCCGGTCCGCGACGATGCGCCCGTCCCTCGTATCGAGGACCACGACCCGGGTGGACGTGGCGGGGACGATCTCCGGGCTGCTCGCCCGGTCGAAGTGCTGGTACCCGTTGCTCACGAGGCACGCGAGCCGGTGCTCGGTGGCACGGGCGCACTGGTCGGCGGTGCGGCGGTCGAGCGACAGCGCCCGTGAGGCGTCCGGGCCGAACAGGGTCGTCGACCACAGCACGTCACCGGTCCGCTGGTCGACCGCGACGACTGCCTGCGACCCGTTGCCGGCGACGCTGAGCCCGACGAAGGCGCCGTCGGCGGCGATGCCCTCGCGCACGAGCCCAGCGAGCGCTACCGGTGGCTGCCAGGCGATCCGCACGTCCGGACCGACGGGCCTCACGACCCCGGGGATCGTCGCGAACCTGGCCTCGGCTGCCCGTTGCCTCGTGTCGAGCAGCTCCTGGGTACCGGCGAGCAGCGCGACGGCGACCACCGCGACGAACGCCGGCCACCACCGGCCCACGGCGCGGCGTCGAGGTTCCGGCACCCGGTCGACGGACGACTCGTCCGGCAGGCGTTCCTCGTCGAGGAGCTCGACCGACTGCAGGCGGCTGCGATGCCCCATCTTGGGAGGCTAACCCCGAGGGCGATGTCCCGGCCCTTCGAGGTGCGGGTGACTCGGCGCGCCGAAGCCCGGCCGCCGGAGGGGTGGCGGCCGGGCTTCGGAGGTGCGTGCGGCTACTTCAGGCCGTTGGAGACGGCGCCGATGAGCTCACCGCCGGCGGTGTCCCCGGAGAGCTCCCAGAAGAAGCTGCCGCCGAGGCCCTTGCCCTTGGCCCACGACATCTTGCCCGCGATCGTGCTCGGGGTGTCGTAGCTCCACCACTCGGAGCCGCACTTGGCGTACGCCGTGCCGCCGACGGTGCCCGTGGCCGGGCACCTGGTCTTGAGCACCTTGTAGTCCTCGATCCCCTGCTCGTACGTGCCGGGCGCCGGACCGGTTGCCGAGCCGCCCGGTGCGGACTGCGTGACACCGGACCAGCCGCGGCCGTAGAAGCCGATGCCGAGCAGGATCTTGCTCGGCGGGACGCCCTTGCCGATCAGCTTGGTGATCGCGGCCTCGGAGTTGAACCCCGCGCTCGGGATGCCCGGGTAGGACGTCAGCGGCGAGTGCGGCGCGGTGGGGCCGGACGGGTTGAACGCGCCGAAGTAGTCGTACGTCATCGGCATGATCCAGTCGAGCTTCTGCGCACCCGAGGCGTAGTCGGCGAGGTCGATCTTGCCGCCGTTGCTGCCGTCGGCCGTGATGGCGGCGGTGACGAGCTTGCTGCTGCCGAACTTGTTGCGCAGCGCGGTGACCACGGTGTTGAACGCTGCCGGGCCGCTCGAGTCGCACTGCAGGCCGCAGGCGTTCGGGTACTCCCAGTCGACGTCGATGCCGTCGAACACTCCGGCCCACCGCGGGTCGTTGACCAGCTTGTAGCAGGAGTCGGCGAACGCCGTCGGGTTGGCCGCGGCCTGCGTGAAGCCTCCCGACCAGGTCCAGCCGCCGAACGACCAGATGACCTTGAGGTTCGGGTGCTTGGCCTTGAGCTTCTTGAGCTGGTTGAAGCTGCCCTTGAGCGGCTGGTCCCACGTGTCAGCGACGCCGTCGACGCTCTGGTCGGCGGTGTAGGCCTTCTCGTAGTCCGCGTAGGAGTCACCGATCGAGCACTGACCGTTGGTCGTGTTGCCGAACGCGTACAGCAGAGCCGTCAGCTTGTCGGCCGATCCGCTCGTCTCGATGTTCTTCACGTGGTAGTTGCGCCCGTAGACGCCCCACTCGGCGAAGTACCCCACGACCTTGCTTCCACCCGGACCGGTGGGGGTCGTCGGGGTGGGCGTGGGGGTCGGCGTCGGAGTGCTCGTCGGCGTCGGGCTCGGGGTGCCGGTGCCGCCGGAGGAGCACGAGCCACCGTTCAGGCTGCAGGTGCTGGGAGTCTTGAACGGGCCGGTGGCCACGTAGCCCCAGGTGATCGAGGCTCCGGGCGCGAGGGTGGGCGCCCAGCTCTTGTTCACGGCCTTGTAGTGGCTGCCGGTGCGCGTGATGTCGGCGTCCCACGAGCTGGTGATCGCGTCGCCGGCCGGCAGGTCGAACTCGAGCGCCCAGCCGTTGACGGTCGAGGATGTGCCGTTGGTGAGCGTGACGCCTACCTGGTGACCGGTCCCCCAGTCGCCTTGCGAGGTGAACGCCACGGAGAAGGTGCCTGCGGCCGTGGCCGGCTGGGCGGCGACCACGAGCGCCGCAACGAGGGTGGTGACCGCTGCGAGCGCGACGGTGACGAGCGCAGGACGTCGTCGTCCCGTGCTCCCGCCGCTGCTGCTCGGGTCCTCGGTCGAGGCCGTACGTCGGATGAATGCCATAGAGCTGTCCCCTGCCCATCGTCGGTGCATGGATATGTAAGGAAGGCATACAAATGGTTCGCATCGGACGCTAACGTTTTTCACCCGCTCCGCGCAAACTTCACCCGCTGTTGGCGGGGTGGTGCCACCTGTGGAGGCATAATCCGCGCCGGCGCCGGACATGGGCCCACGTCGTCGCACGTATCCCTCGGTCGCCCCGATCGCTCTTCTCATCGCAGCGCTGGTTCCCGGCGTCGTCGACCGGGCGAACTTGCGCGTGTCGGTGCGATCCCACGGCCTATCGGTCGAATGATGGAAGGGAACGGCACAGCGAAGGAGTCGACAGATGACGGTGACCGACGGGCAGCTCCACGTGGACCCGGAGCTCGAGGCGCAGGTGCGCAGGGAGCACGCCGGCGCCACCTGGTTCGAGCTCGCCAGCGCGACGGCCAAGGCCCACCGCGCGTACGACGAGGTACGCCGCCAGCACGACGACGCGGTCACCGCCCGCGCCCGCGGTCGGCTGCACGTGCTCGAGCTGCTGCTGGCCGCGGAGACGGACCGGCTCCACCCGCTGACCGCCGAGAAGCACACCACCTGACATCCTGGCCGGGTGACCCCACCGAGCAGCGCAGGCCTCCTGCTGTTCCGACGCAGCGACGTGTCCGGGCTGCAGGTCCTGATCGCCCACATGGGTGGGCCGTTCTGGGCGCGCAAGGACGCCGGCGCCTGGACCATCCCGAAGGGCGAGCCGTCCCCCGACGAGGACCCGCACGCTGCCGCGCTGCGCGAGTTCGAGGAGGAGCTCGGGTCCCCGCCACCTCCCGCTGACGTCCCGGACCTCACGCTCGGCACCGTCCGGCAGAAGTCCGGCAAGGTGGTCACCGCGTGGGCGCGTGAGGGCGACTTCGATGCGGCGAGCGCCACAAGCAACACCGTCGAGATCGAGTGGCCGCCCCGGTCGGGACGCCGGATCCAGGTGCCCGAGATCGACCGGGTGGGCTGGTTCGCGCCCGCCGAGGCCGCAGCGCTCGTCGTCCTCGGGCAGGGCGAGCTCATCCAGCGGCTCGTCGCGCTCCTGGAACCGGAGGCGCGCAGCGTCTAGCGCCGCGGCCCGACGGAGCAGCCGGCCGCCGGTCGCTGCGCCCCCTCCTAGGGTCGCTCCTCGTCCTCGGGCGCCGCCGGCGGCTCGTCGCCCGTCGTCGTGACTGCCGTGGCCCCGGGCGGGAGGTTGAACAGGTCGGGTGCGATGACGATGCCCGGCAGCCCCGAGTCGGGCAGGCGGAACACGGTGTCAGGGATCGTCGCCGGACCCGTGAGGATCAGGTCGTGCGCACCGCGCATCGGCAGCGTCTGACCCCGGAAGAACGCCGGCTGGCGGATCCACCACACCACCATGAGGACGACGCCGATGAGGATGGCCAGGACGCCTACGACGGCGACCGCGCCGATCCCCATGATCGTCACGTTCTCGTCGTTGTCGTCGGTCAGCCAGTCCGGCGCCGCGAACTGGATCAGCGCGTACACGAACGCCGCGAGCAGGATCAGGCCGCCCAGCGAGGGCAGCACACCCTGCATGAAGAAGTCACGGCGCGTGTGGTGCAGGGTCCGGCGGTAGAACCAGCTGCACGCGAACCCCGTCAGGCCGTAGTAGAACGCGATCATCAAGCCGACCGACCCGATCAGGGCCGTGAGCAGGTTCGGGCTGATCAGCGTGAAGACCAGGTAGAACGCCATCGAGACGACGCCCATCGCGATCGTGGACACGGTCGGCGTCAGGTACTTCGCGTGGATCTTGGCGAACGACGCCGGGAGCGCCTTGTACGCGGCCATGGACAGCGACGTGCGGGCGGTCGGCAGGATCGTGGTCTGGGTCGAGGCGGATGCCGACGTCAGGATCGAGGCCGAGAGCAGCAGCAGGGCGATCTTGCCGAGCCCCGTGTCACCGAACAGCTCCGGACCGATCGCCGCGAACACGTCGTCGGCGTTGTCGGGGTTGCCCAGGCCGATGCCGGTCGTGCCGACACCGGCGAACGCGACGGCCGCGGTCGACACCATCAGGTACGTCACGAGCAGCAGCACGGTCGACAGGATCGCGGCGCGACCGGGGGTCGTCGCCGGGTCGTCGGACTCCTCGTTGATCGAGACGGCCGTGTCCCAGCCCCAGTAGATGAACACCGCGGTCAGCAGCGCGGGCGCGATGACGGTGGAGAGGTCCAGGCCGCCGGGCCAGAACCAGCTCCACTGCGGGACGAGCGAGTAGGACTCCCCGTTTCCGGTGTAGACCTTGGTCAGCGCGACGACCGCGAACATGATCAGGACGAGCACCTCGACGGACAGCAGCGCGTACTGGATGCGCGCGGAGACCTCGATGCCGCGATAGCAGAGGTACGTCATCACGGCTATCCACAGCAGTCCCACGGCCGTCGTCCACACGACGCTCGTGTCGAGGTCCCCCGCCGCGTCCCAGCCCAGCTCGCCGAGGAACGTGAACGTGTACGTCCCTGCGATCTGCGCCAGGTTCGCCATCACGATCACGTCGGCGGCGATGATCCCCCACCCGCCGAGCCAACCGGTGACCGGGCCGAACGCGCGGGTGGCCCAGGTGAACGTGGTCCCGCAGTCGGGCTCCGCGCGGTTCAGCTCCTGGTAGGCGACGGCGATCAGGTACATCGGGACGAATGCCAGCAGGATGATCGCCGGCGCCTTGACGCCCGCCAGGATCGCGCCGCCGCCCGCGACGACGAAGCCGAGGCTCGCGGCGAGGCTGTACGCGGGTGCGGTGGACGCGGTGCCGACGACGACGCTCGAGAGCAGCCCGAGCGCACCGCCCTTGAGGCCCTTGCCGGTCTCGGGGAATCCCAGCGGAGCGGCGTCGGTGGAGGGAGCGGACACGAAACCTCGCAATGGCGCGGCCCAGGGCGACGTTGCCTCGGGCGAGGGTGGACCGAGCGGATTCGTTGTGCGGAACGGCTAGGAGAGCAGAGATCGCTCGTCTTTCGAAGGTCCAGCAACCGAAACCGTAGCGTTTGCCCCGGTTCACCGGAAGGGGTTCTGGACGCGCGGTCGACAGGGTGCCCCGTACGGTGCACTCATGACCGGACCGCCGCTGGGGACCACAGCCCGCGGCGCCTTGCGTGACGTGTGGGACACCGTGAAGCACGCGGATCTCGCGATCGCCTACTGCGCGGTGGTCACGGCCATCACCCTCTGGGTCCACGTGCAGCCGGCACCGCGTCAGGAGGAGATGCTCGACCGGGTGAGCAGCAACCTCAGCAACCTGCGCTCCGAGCCGTTCGTGTCCATGATCGGCAGCGCGTTCGTGGTCGAGGGCGTCCTCGGGCTCGTGCTCGTCGCGCAGCTGCTCGTCGTCCTGGCCTACCTGCAGCGGTTCGTCGGCCGGCTCGCGGCCGTGGTCGTGGGCCTCGCGGGCCACGTCGGCGCGGGACTCGTGGTCGCGGTAGGACTGGCCACGGGGATCTTCCACGGCTTCGTCGACGAGTCGGTGGCCGAGGCGACCGACGTCGGCGTCAGCTACGTGATGGCCTGCGCGACGGGCTTCCTCGTGCTCGCCGTGCCGCGACGCTGGCGGTGGTGGTACCTCTGCGGAGCCGCCCTCTACTGGTTGGTGCCTGGGGCCTTCAGCCGGACCTTCACGGACGCCGGGCACGCGACGGCACTGGCCATCGGCCTGCTCCTCGCGCTCGTCTCGTCACGCGTCGTGGCGGCGGACCGCCAGGCACGCGCACACGCCGCGGACCCGCCCGGACCGCGCTGACGCAGGTCAGCGCGGTCCGGGGGATCTGGCGCTCAGTGCGACGCGACCGGCTCGTCGGCCTGGGGCGTCGTGTCGGTGAGCCGCAGGTTCGCACCCTCGATGTCGACGTTCGGCGTGATCTTCGCGAGCCAGCCCGGCAGGCTCCAGGCCCGGTCACCCAGCAGCGCGAGCACCGCCGGGACGATCGTCATGCGGACCACGAACGCGTCGATGAGCACGCCGACGGCCAGGCCGAAGCCGATCGCCTTGATGGTCGGGTCGTCGACCAGCGCGAAGCCCCCGAAGACCGACGCCATGATCAGGGCCGCAGCCGTGACCACGCGCGCACCGTGCCCGACGCCCTCGATCGTGGCCTCGGTGGCGTGGCTGCCGTGGACGAACTCCTCGCGCACGCGGGACACGATGAACACCTCGTAGTCCATGGCGAGCCCGAACAGGATCCCGATCATGATGATCGGCAGGAAGCTGACCAACGGACCGGGGTTGTCGATCCCGAAGAGCGCACCCGCCCAGCCCCACTGGAACACGCCGACGACGAGCCCGAACGTCGCGCCGACCGTGAGCAGGAACCCGAATGCGGCCTTGAGCGGCACCATCCAGGAGCGGAAGGCGATGAGCAGCAGGATGAACGACAGCCCGATCACGACCGCCAGGTAGATCGGCAGGGCGGCCGCCAGCTTGGCGGAGACGTCCACGCCGATCGCGGTGGTCCCGGTGATCGCGATGCTCTCCGACGTTCCCTCCGTCTGCGGCTGGACCGCGTCCCGGATCGTCCGCACGAGCTCCGCGGTCTCCTCGGTGCTGGGTCCGCTGGCCGGGATCACGGTGATGAGCTGGGTCTGGCCGGACTCGCTGACGGGGCCGGGCTGGACGGCGACCACGTCGTCGAGGCCCTCGACCGTGCTGGTCACGTTCGCCGCGAGCGCCGCCGTGGACTCCGCGGTGTCCCCCTTGACGACGATGACCAGCGGGCCGTTGACCCCCGGGCCGAACGCCTCGGCGGTCAGGTCGTACGCGACGCGCTGGTGACTGCCCGCAGGGGCGTTCCCGCCGTCAGGCAGGGCCAGGTGCATGTTCAGCATCGGGATCGCGAGGAGCCCGAGGCCGACCACGCCGCCGATGACCACCGGGGTGCGGAACCTGATGACCCCACGGGCCCAGCGGAAGCCGGCACCGTCCTGGGCGTTCGGCGCGATCGAGCCCGAGCGCTGCTTGCGCGGCAGGATGCGCTTGCCGACGAAGCCGAGGAGCGCGGGCAGCAGCGTGATCGCCACGATCACGGCGGTCAGCACGGTGCCTGCCGCCGCCTGACCCATGGTGGACAGGAACGGGATGCCGGCGATGCCCAGACCGACGAGGGCGATGACGACGGTGGCCCCGGCGAACGTCACGGCAGAACCCGCGGTGGCGACCGCGCGGGCGACCGACTCCTCGTAGTCGAGCCCGTCGGCGAGGTTGTTGCGGTGCCGTGAGCTGATGAACAGCGCGTAGTCGATGCCGACCGCGAGGCCGAGCATGAGCGCCAGGATCGGCGCGGTGGAGGTGATGTCGACGTACGAGGTGAGGATCAGCAGCACGCTCATGCCGACGGCGAGACCGATGATCGCGGTCAGCAGCGTCATGCCCGCGGCCACCAGCGACCCGAACGTCACGACGAGGACGACCGCGGCGACGAGCACGCCGATCGCTTCGGTGGCACCCACCTCGGGCGGCGCCTGCGACAGCTCTCCGCCGGAGACGACCTTCAGCTTCTCGGTCGTGGCCGAGTCCCCGAACTCGTCGAAGGCGTCCTTGGCCTCCTGCGAGATGCCGTCCAGCGGTGTGCCGTAGGCGACCGTGACCAGACCGGTACGCCCGTCCTGGCTGACGGCGTGCGAGACCGTCGGGTCGACCACTCCGACGACCTCGGGCAGCGCAGCCGCGTCCTGCAGGACGGGTGCGAGCGCGTCGGCGTCCAGGGTCTGCCCCTCGGGGGCCTGGACGACCAGCGTGGCGGTCGCGCCGGACGCGGCCGGCAGGTCCGTCCGCAGGTCGTCGAGCGCCTGCTGACCCTCGGTGCCGGGGATGGACAGCGCGTCGCTGGTGGACCCGCCGAGGGTTGCGACGCCGATGCCGAGCAGCACCAGGATCACGCCCCAGATCGCGACGACACGACCGCGTCGGCGGTAGGAGAACCTACCCAGTCGGTAGAGGAGCTGTGCCATGTCGGTCTTCCGTTTCGATCGGTGTGGCGGAGGTGGTGGTGGGCGCCACGTCGTCGGGGCTCGCAGTGCTGGCTGGTGGTTCTGGCTGGAGCAGGAGTCGTCTCATGCACGTCTGCAGCAACCGGCGCAGATCGTCGTCGGAGTGGCGGTGGTCGCGGCACTCCGCGATCACGCCGTTGAGTGCGAAGTTGGCGACGTCGAGCTGTTCGGGGCTGTCGCCTCCGGCGAGCAGGACCGGAAGTGCGGTGCACGAGTCGGCGACCGCGATGAAGGACGGGACCTCGGCCAGGAGCTGGGGGCCGTCCAGGACGACGGCGAGGCTGCGGAACTGCACGACGACCTCGATGAACTCGTCGATCGCGCGCTCCTGCCCGTCCGGGCCGGGATGGCTCGCGAGCTCCTTGACCAACGTGTCGAGCTGGAGCGCTGCCGGCTCGAGGACCTCGGAGATGATCGCGGCCTTGTTGGCGAAGTGGTACAGCACGGTGGCCTTCGAGCATCCCACCGCGGCGGCGATGTCCGCCAGGGACGTCTCCTGGTAGCCGCCGTCCACGAACAGCTCGAGCGCCCGGTCGAGGATCTCTCGACGGGTGCGTTCGCGCACGGGCACGGTCGTGGTCACGGGGTGACAGTACCTGACCGATCGGTCAGGCGCCGACCGGTCGGTCAGTTCGAGGACGGCGGCGCCCATGACCGGCGCGTGTCAATCGGGTGAAACCGGACAGATCGCCCAGCCGGCGGCCCGCCGATCTGTCAGGGTCACCCCATGTTCGGCTACCCACCAGCGGGCTGGTACCCCGACGGCGCCACGGTCGGCGTCGTCCGCTGGTTCGACGGCAGCGCCTGGACCGAGCACGTCATGCCCGAGCCCCTGCACAGCAGGCAGCGCGCCCGGGCCCTCGTCTCCACGGTGCCCTCGACCGCCGAGGAACCGACCGGCTAGGTGGCGTCGAACCGCTCGGCGCCGGTGGGCTCGTAGTGCTCCACGTCGTTCATCCGGTGCCGCAGCTGGGACAGCTCCCAGTACATCCGCTTCCTCGCCCGGCTCTGGTTGCCCAGCGGACGGTGCTCGGCGATGGTGTGCCACGGGTTGTAGGACAGCCGCTTCGCGAACTCCATCTGCGCGGGCGAGTCGAAGGTCTGCCTCGGCAGGCGCAGCGTCGCCACCGGTACGCGCGGCGACAGAGCGGTGGGCCACAGCACGCCGGCGTTCTCGATGGGCATGAGGTGCGGGTCGGTCTGCATCTGCACGCGCACCTCGAGCTCGACGTCACCTTCGGCGAGTGACGCGACCATCGCGTCGCGCAGGTAGTCGTCCGGCGGCCGCAGCGGCAGGCGCGGGACGGGGGTCTTCGTGCTCGACGTCGGCCAGACCGAGTACGACATCGCCTGACCCTCGCCCATCAGGTAGGGCACGCAGCTGAAGTAGGGCGCCTCGAACGGGCTGGTCTGGGTCTTGGTGTAGAGACCCTGCATGATCATGTCCAGCACGTGCGGGGCGCGCAGGTTCAGGAAGTAGAACAGCTGCGCGTTCTGCACGCTCCAGCGCTGCAGCGCCGCGTTGGCCTTCACGTCCGGAGTGACGAACGTGGCCGTCGACACGCCGAACATGTCGAGCGTGTGCTTCTCGTCCTCCGCCAGCTTGGGCCCTTCCACGCCCATGAGCTTGATGCTGATGCTCATGAACCCGACGTCGTCGATGTCGGGCGTGATGTACGGACCGGGCCCCGAGAAGCGCACCCAGGCCTTGAAGGTCTGCGGCTTGGCATAGATCCCGCGGCGCATGTGCTCGGGCAGACCGTCGTGCACCGTGAACTCGCCGCGGCAGATGCCCTGCGTCTTGGTGTTGCCGCCACGCTCGAAGCCGCCCGGCTTCCACAGGCCGGTCATCTGCTGCGTGAAGCTGCGCACGATCGAGTCGGTGAAGCTCTCTTCGTCGACGATCATCCGCTCCTGCGCGATCCCGAGGTGCAGGTCACGGCGGTTGATGTTGATGATCGACGTGACGAGCCGCTCGAGACGGTCCTTCAGCAGCGCGTCGAAGGCGGGTCTGACGAACGGGTCGACACGGCGCTCCAGCCTCAGCAAGGCCATCGTGGTGTCGGCCACGACGTCGCGCCACGCCACACCGGTGCTGGAGCGCGGCTGGGGGTGGCTGACGTTCGAGCTCGTGGTGGGCACTCCCGGCGGGCTCACGAGCGGCAGCCTCAGTCGCGGGCGGCGAGGACCGCGAGCGCCGTGTTGACCGAAGAGATGGCCACGGTGGTGACGGCAGCACGTCGCGGGAGGTCACCGCGGATGCCGGACACGGCGGCGGACACCGTGTCCGACGCGTGGATGAGGATCGCCAGGCGGGTCAGCCTGCGTCGCGAGGCGTCGTCCGCGGCCAGCAGCTCGACGCCGAGCAGGATCGTCCGGATGCCGAACATGCGGAACGGGTACATGCCTGCCCGGGCCGCGTGCTCGTCCGTGGTCAGCCGACGCAGGAGCACCTGGGGCGCCAGGAGGCCGAGCGTTCCGTTGACGATGCGGACGACGGCCAGGATCTGACCCGAGCGGCGTGCCACGGTGGATGTCGCCATTGCGTCTCCCCTGATCGACTCCCCTGCCACGTTGACAGCGGCGCTGGTCGCTGTCAACGCCCGCGCGCCGACGCCCGGTATCGCCCGGTTTACGCCTTTACAAGCCTGGTCGGCGAGGCCAGTCTGGAAGGCGATCAGGCCGCGCTCGATCCACCGGCCTGCGGGCAGGGGGAGGCCAGACGATGTTTGGCAGGTCGACGACACGTGAGCGCAAGACCACCGAGGCCACCCTCATGCGGCTCGGCAACCTGCTCCTCGACGAGCTCTTCCGCGCGAGCCCTCCCGGTCCGATCCCCAAGGGAAAGCTGCGCGGGACGGTTCTCGCCTTTCCGGGAAGCCGAGCGGTCAAGCCCATCTCGAAGATCGCACGCGTGCTGTTCTGGCAGGGCAAGGTCGTGGACGCGGAACAGGCCAGCCTGAAGAACCTCGTGAGCCCGTTGCGGCTGCCGTTGATCAAGGCGACGTTGTCCCACGCGGACAGCTGGGTCGACGGTGACCCGATCGTCCTCATCGACTACTCGCGCACCTCGCTCGTGGCCCACATGGTCCGTGACGAGATCCGTCTCGTCGGCCCCAACCTCTACCTCGGGGTCGTCTTCCTGTGGCGCTGGCGCGTCGGCTGGTTCACGCTCCGACAGCGCGGATCGAAGTAGCACTCCGGACCGGCGAGCGACGGGCAGGGCACATGGTCCGAGGGGTTGTTGCATGCCGGCACAGGTAGCGGTCTGCGTCCAGGCGGAGCTCGTCGCCGACCGCGAGCAGGCTGCCCGAGACTTCCTGGCGCAGATCGACGTCGACGCCTTCGACGCGATGGGCACGGTCCACTTCGCCCGTGCCTTCATCCTCGACCGAGTGGTGGACACGGCTGGACGCCCGATCCCGTCGTCGGTGGTCTACATGGCCGACGTCGACGGTTCGGCCGACGGGCACTTCCGGGCCCTGCCGCCCGACCTGCAGACGCTCTTCGGGCACTGCGTGGGCTACCCCACCAACTCGGGCACAGGCGCGCGGCTCAGGTGGTTGCACGAGCACTCGTTGCGGCCGGCCGCCTACTACCGGCACACGGCAGACCGACCCGTGGATCAGATCAGGCGCGAGGCGTACCTGCGCGAGCAGGTCGAGATCGTGCTGGACGAGCTGCCGGACGCCCGGCGAACCTCGGTCGACGAGGTCACCCGCACCGTGTACCGGGCGATGAAGCGGCGC
This sequence comes from Cellulomonas sp. URHE0023, assembly GCF_000688475.1. Lineage (GTDB taxonomy): Bacteria > Actinomycetota > Actinomycetes > Actinomycetales > Cellulomonadaceae > Cellulomonas. The sequence goes on from NZ_JIAN01000005.1 coordinate 499,093, forward strand.
CCGGACCTGTCATGGGCCATCCGACGGCCCGCGAGCCCGGGACTCGCCTACGGAGTGCTCCGGATCGCGACGCTCGTCGCCCTCGCCGGGGCCCTGCTCTTCACGCTCCCCGTCGTCGGACCGTTCCTCGTCGCGTGGGTCCTCGTGGTGCGTTTCCTGGAGCTGCACGACGCCCAGGAGAGCGGGGCGGTCGACGTCGGGCACATCGAGGCGGTCCGACGGCACGAGGACCACGGGGTGCAGAACCCGTTCACGGGCGTGGGGTTCGTCAAGCCCGGGATCGTGCGGCGGCTCACCATGCGCGGCGCGCTGCTCGGCCTCGACCTGGCGTTCCGCCTCGTCATGTACCGCAACAGCCTGTCCGGCGTGCGGACCATCCACTTCGCCCGGTGGCAGCCGGTCGACGGCGGCCGCCGGTTCATCTTCGCGAGCGCCTACGACGGCAACCTCGAGAGCTACATGGACGACTTCATCTCCCGGCTGGCCTGGGGCATCAACCTCGTCTTCGGCAACGGCGTCGGCTTCCCGCGCACGCGCTGGCTGTTCTTCGGTGGCGCTAAGGACGAGATCGCGTACAAGCACTACCTGCGCCGTCACCTGGTCCCGACCGAGGTGTTCTACTCGGCGTACCCGACGCTCGCCGCGATCCACATCGACCGGAACGCCGACGTCCGGCGGGCTCTTCGCGCCCAGGACCGGCGTTGGCTGCAGGCGATGTGAGCGCCGTGACGAGCGAGCGGCTCGACCTGTCGGACGTCCAGGGTCTGGTGGTGCGCGGCTACGGCAAGCTCCCGTGCGCGGCCTACGTGCTGGTGCACGCACCGGAGCCGGACGGCCTGAGGCAGCTGGCCCGGTGGGTCGCTGAGCGGGTCACCTCCGGTGCCGAGAGCCCCACCGACCGGGCGCTGAACGTCGCCGTCACGAGCGAGGGGGTGCGTGCGCTGACCGGGTGGGACGAGCTGCCCGACGGGTTCTCAGAGCCGTTCCGGACCGGGATGGACACCGAGTACCGGAACCGCATCCTCGGTGACACCGGGTCGAACGGACCGAGCGGCTGGCTGTGGGGACGCGCCGACGCCGAGCCCGTCCACCTCGTGCTCATGCTGTACGCCCGGGACGCGTCCACCCTGGCGACGTTCCTGGAGGAGGTCAGCGGGCAGGCGCACGCCGGCGGGGTCCGGGTGCACCGGGTGCTCGCCACCGACGAGCTGAGCGACCGGGAGGCCTTCGGGTTCCGGGACGGGGTCTCGCAGCCGACGATCGCCGGGGTGACCGACGGGCCGAACCCTCCCGAGGCCCTCATGCCCGGCGAGTTCGTCCTCGGCTACCGCAACGAGTACGGCCAACGGTCCGAGCGTCCGCTGCTGGGGCGGTCGCAGGACCCCGACCGGATGCTGGCCCGCGACCGTTCGGGAGCACCGGACCTCGGCCGCAACGGCTCCTACCTGGTCTTCCGCCAGCTCAGGCAGGACGTCGAGGGCTTCTGGGGATGGGTGGATGAGGCGGCCGGCGGCGACGCCGCAGCGAGCCAGCACCTCGCGGCTCGGATCGTGGGCAGGTGGCCCAGTGGTGCGCCGCTGGTTCTCGCCCCCGGAGCCGACGACCCGTCGGTCGCCGACGCGAACGACTTCGGCTACCACCACACCGACGCCCTCGGTCTGCGGTGCCCGGTGGGCGCCCACGTGCGTCGCGCCAACCCGCGCGACTCCCTGCCGCCGAGCCCCGGCACGGAGTCCTCCTTGCGAGGCGTCCGCACCCACCGGATGATCCGCCGAGGTCGGACGTACTCCGACGGTGACGAGCAGGGCCTGTATTTCGTGGCCCTGGGCGCCAACCTGGCCCGGCAGTTCGAGTTCGTCCAGCACGGCTGGCTGAACGGCAACGCGTTCGTGACGCTCGACGACGTGGACGACCCCCTGGTCGGTGCCCGGGCGCACGGGCCGTCGTCGTTCACCGTCCCCGAGCAGCCCGTGCGGCGGCGCTACCGGGACCTCCCCCAGTTCATCCAGGTGCGCGGTGGCGCCTACTTCTTCCTGCCCGGCCTGCGGGCGCTCAACTTCCTCGCGGCACGCCCGCGGGGCGGAACGGACTGAGGACACGACTCTCGGGGGAAAGATGCGCAAGCAGTCGACGTTCGGCAAGGTCGTCGAGTTCTTCGACCAGCGGTTCAGGTGGCACACGTTCCCGACCGTGCTCGGGGTGCTCGCGCTCATCGGCGTCCGGAACACGCTGCGGGCCCGCAACCTGTTCAGCACCACCAAGGGGTCGGGCACCAAGGCACCCGTCCCCGCGCCACCGCGTCACCTCGTCGCACGCACCACCGACGGTTCCTACAACGACCTCGACCACCCCGCGATGGGGATGGCCGGCACGCGGTTCGGCCGGAACGTGCCACTCGAGCTCACGAAGCCCGAGGTCCCGCCCCGGCTGTTCACACCGAACCCCAGGACCATCTCCGAGACCCTGCTCCTGCGCCACGAGTTCAAGCCCGCCACCACGCTGAACGTCCTGGCCGCAGCGTGGCTGCAGTTCGAGACGCGGGACTGGTTCAGCCACGGCACAGACATGGAGCACCCGATCCGCGTCCCGCGTCCTGCGGGCGACGACTGGCCCACCGACCCGATGGAGTGGCCCAGCACGCCCAAGGACCACACCAACCACGCGACCGACGGGTCGGCGACGTTCCTCAACACCGAGACGCACTGGTGGGACGCGTCCCAGATCTACGGGAGCGTCCCCGAGTTCGAGCAGGCCATCCGGACCGGCGTGGGCGGCCGGGTGCGGATCCGCGAGGACGGGCTGATCGACGTGGACCCGGCCCTGCTCGGCACCTCGGGCGGCCGGGACGGCTGGTGGGTGGGGCTCGAGCTCATGCACACGCTGTTCATGCGGGAGCACAACGCGATCTGCGACCGGCTCGCGGCGTCCTACTCGTCGTGGACCGACGACCAGCTGTTCGAGAAGGCCCGTCTGATCAACGCGGCCCTCATCGCGAAGATCCACACCGTCGAGTGGACGCCCGCGATCCTCGGCCACCCCGTCCTGCACATCGCGATGCGCGCCAACTGGTGGGGGCTTGCCGAGGAACGGGTGCACAACCTGGTCGGGCGCCTCAGCTCGAGCGACCTGATCAGCGGCATCCCGGGGTCGCCGACCGACCACCACGGCGTGCCGTACGCGATGACCGAGGAGTTCGTCGCGGTGTACCGGATGCACCCGCTGATCCCCGACGACTACGAGATCCGCGACGCCGTCACCGGCGCCGTCACCGAGAACCTGCAGTTCACGGACCTGCACGGGTTGAGCTCGCGGCCCGTCCTGGAGCGCGCCTCCGCATCGAACGTGTTCTTCTCGCTCGGCGTGGCCAACCCCGGCGCGCTGCGTCTGCACAACAACCCTCGGTTCATGCACCGGCTCGAGCGCGCCGACGGCCACCTGATCGACCTGGCGGCGATCGACGTCCTGCGCTCGCGCGAACGCGGCGTCCCCCGGTACAACGACTTCCGCCGCCTGATGCACATGGCACCCGTGCGCAGCTTCGACGAGCTCGGCGACGACCCCGAGACGGTCGCCCAGCTGCGCGAGGTGTACGACGACAACCTGGAGGACGTCGACCTGGCCGTCGGCATGCTCGGCGAGCAGCTGCCGCGCGGCTTCGGGTTCAGCGACACCGCGTTCCGGATCTTCGTCCTCATGGCGTCGCGCCGCCTGAAGAGCGACCGCTTCTTCGGCGTGGACTTCAACGCGAAGGTCTACACGCCCGAGGGGATGGCCTGGATCGACGGCAACGACATGTCGTCGGTGATCGTGCGGCACTTCCCGGAGCTCGCTCCGGCGGTGCGAGGCGTCCGCAACGCGTTCGCACCCTGGCCGTTGCCCTAGCCCGTCCTGTGGGCGCTCGGTCCTAGGCTCGGGCCGTGCACCGGCTGTCCCGCACCGACGCCCGACGCGTCGCCGTGCGCGCACAGCTGCTCACAGCCGACCGCCCGACCGACGTGCACGAGACGGTCCGCCGGCTCTCGCTCCTCCAGCTGAACCCGACCGCGCCGATCGCCCCGAGCGCGGACCTCGTCCTGTGGAGCCGGATCGGTTCGTCGTACGACCCGGCGGAGCTGCGCGAGGCGCTCGACCAGCAGACGATCCTGGACTACCGGATGACCCTGCGCGTCGCGGAGGACATGGCGCTGTACCGCGCCGAGATGGCGCAGTGGCCGGGCACGGGCGACGCCGTTCCGGGATGGGCGCGGGCCAACCGGCAGTGGGTCGAGGACAACGAGGCGTGCCGGCAGGACATTCTCGCGCTGCTGCGCACCGACGGTCCCCTGACCGCGAGCGAGCTGCCGGACACCTGCGTGCGGCCGTGGCGGTCGTCGGGCTGGAACAACAACCGCAACATCACGATGATGCTCGACCAGCTGGTGCTGATGGGTGACGTCGCGGCCGCGGGCGGGACCGGCAAGGACCGGCTGTGGGACCTGGCCGAGCGGGTCTACCCGCCCGGCCCGGAGATCCCGCTCGGGGAGGCACGGCGGCTTCGCGACGAGCGTCGTCTCGGCGCTCTCGGGATCGCCCGCTCGCGGGGACCCGCGTGCCCGGTCGAACCCCTCGACGTCGGGACCGCCGGGGAGGCGACTGTCGTGGAGGGCGTGCGCGGCGAGTGGCGGGTGGACCCGGCGCTCCTGGATGCACCGCGGTTCGAGGGGCGCGCGGCGCTGCTCTCCCCCTTCGACCGGCTGCTGCACGACCGCAAGCGGATGGCCGAGATCTTCGAGTTCGAGTACGCCTTGGAGATGTTCAAGCCGGCCGCCGCACGCCGCTGGGGCTACTACGCGCTGCCGGTGCTCGTCGGCGACCGGCTGGTGGGCAAGCTCGACGCGGATGCCCGCGCGGGCGCGCTCCGGGTCAATGCCCTGCACCTGGACGTGCCGCTCTCGTCGTCGGAGAGGGACGCGATCGACCATGAGATCGCCGACCTCGCCCGGTGGCTCGGGCTCGGGCTCGACTCGTAGCCGGCCGCCGGGACATCTGCCGTTCGATGTCTTCCGGCGATCCTGTTCGGGGACACGCCGAGGGTGGGTCTAGCCTCAGTCCCACGAATCGAGCTCCACCCCCGCACGGGCGGCGCCGGTCCCTAGTCACCCCCAGGTTTCGACCAGACGAGGACCAGCAATGACCGCTACTTCCGTGCGCCCCCACGGCTCCAGCACGCACCCGACGATCGACGTCGCCAGCACGATGGACGAGTACCTGGACCGCTCCGACTGGCGCGTCAACGCCAACGCGAACCAGGGCTACTCGCTCGGCGGCCTGATCCTGCAGACCGCCGGCAAGGTGACGGCCAACTACTGGCTGTCGCAGGTCTACGAACCGGCGGTCGGGGAGGCGCACCGCGAGGGTGACCTGCACATCCACGACCTCGACCTGCTCTCCGGCTACTGCGCCGGCTGGTCGCTGCGCATGCTGCTCAGCGAGGGGTTCAACGGGGTGCCCGGGACGATCGAGTCGAGGCCCCCGCGTCACTTCTCGTCGGCCGTCGGGCAGATCGTGAACTTCCTGGGCACCCTGCAGAACGAGTGGGCGGGCGCGCAGGCGTTCAGCTCGTTCGACACGTACATGGCCCCCTTCGTCCGGACCGACGCCCTGGCGTACGACGAGGTCCGCCAGCTCGTCCAGGAGCTCGTGCACAACCTGAACGTGCCGTCCCGTTGGGGCACGCAGACGCCGTTCACCAACCTGACGTTCGACTGGACCTGCCCCGACGACCTGCGCGACGAGGTCCCGCTGGTCGGCGGCGAGCCCGTCGACTTCACCTACGGCGACCTGGCCGTCGAGATGGCCATGATCAACCGCGCGTACATCGAGGTCATGACCGAGGGTGACGCGTCGGGCCGGGTGTTCACGTTCCCGATCCCGACGTACAACATCACGCCCGACTTCGACTGGGACTCGGACAACGCCGACCGTCTGTTCGCGATGACCGCCAAGTACGGCCTGCCGTACTTCCAGAACTTCCTGAACTCCGACCTGGAACCCGGCCAGATCCGGTCGATGTGCTGCCGCCTGCAGCTGGACCTGCGCGAGCTGCTCAAGCGTGGCAACGGGCTGTTCGGGTCTGCCGAGCAGACCGGCTCGCTCGGCGTCGTCACGGTGAACTGCGCGCGGCTCGGGTACGTGCACCGCGGCGACTGGGACGGGCTCGTGGCAGCCCTCGACGTCCTGCTCGAGCTGTCGCGAGACTCCCTGGAGCTCAAGCGCGAGGTCATCGACCGGTACATCCAGGACGGCCTGTTCCCGTACACGAAGCGGTACCTGGCCGGCGGTCTGGCCAACCACTTCTCGACCATCGGTGTGAACGGCATCAACGAGATGGTCCGCAACTTCACCGGCGACGCGCACGACATCACCTCGCAGGAGGGCCACGCGTACGCCGTCGCCCTCCTCGACCACGTGCGCGCGCGGATGGTCGAGTTCCAGGAGCAGACCGGCCACCTGTACAACCTGGAAGCCACGCCGGCCGAGGGCACCACGTACCGGTTCGCCAAGGAGGACCGCCGTCGCTTCCCGGACATCCTGCAGGCGGGCACCGACGCCAACCCGTACTACACCAACTCCTCACAGCTGCCCGTGGGCTTCACCGACGACCCGTTCGAGGCCCTCGACCGCCAGGACGAGCTGCAGACCAAGTACACGGGCGGCACGGTCCTGCACCTGTACATGTCGGAGCGGCTCTCGACGCCCGAGGCCTGCCGCAAGCTCGTCCAGCGTGCGCTCGAGAACCACCGCCTGCCGTACATCACCGTGACGCCGACGTTCTCCATCTGCGCCTCGCACGGGTACCTCGCGGGCGAGGCGCTGAGCTGCCCGACCTGCGGCGGCGACACCGAGGTGTGGACCCGCGTCATGGGCTACCACCGGCCCGTCTCGTCGTTCAACGTGGGCAAGAAGGGCGAGCACGAGGAGCGCCTGCACTTCTCCGAGAACGCGCTGTCGTGCTGACGGCCGTGACGCTGATCGGCTGACGTGCTGACCTCCACCACGAGCGACCTGGCCGTCGCAGGCCTGACTCCCCTGTCGACCTGCGACTGGCCGGGCCAGCTCGTCGCCACCGTGTTCCTGCAGGGCTGCCCTCTGGCCTGCACCTACTGCCACAACCCGTCCCTGATCGACCCTCGTGTGCCGGGGACGGTGCCGTGGACGTCCGTGACCGACCTGCTGGGGCGTCGGCGCGGGCTGCTCGACGGCGTGGTGTTCTCAGGTGGGGAGCCGACCCGCCAGCGGGCGCTGCGCGACGCCATGCTCGAGGTGCGGTCGCTGGGTTACCGGGTGGGGCTGCACACGGCGGGGACCTACCCGAACCGCCTGGCGCAGGTGCTCGACCTGCTCGACTGGGTGGGGCTCGACATCAAGTCGGTCCCCCGGCTCTACGCCGCCCAGACGGGTGTCGACGGCTGGGACAAGGCGCTCGCGTCGCTGCGGCTCGTGCAGGCGTCGGGCACCGCGGTCCAGGTCCGGACGACCGTCGACCCGACGGTCCAGACGGCCGCCGACGTCGCGGAGCTGACGGCACTGCTCGCGGCCGTGGGCGTCGACGAGCACGTGCTGCAGGAGGTGCGGCCGGACGGCACGACGACCGCCTACCGGGAAGCGCTGTGCGAGGTGAGGCCCGGAGGTGTCGAGTAGGCGAACCGCGAAGACCACCGGGAGCCCAGCCGGGACGCGGCGAACGCCCCGCCGACGATGGTCGCGAGGAACGCCACGAGTAGGACCACGACGACGGCGGCCCTGCCGGTCGGCATGCGGCCGAGCGTCTCCAGGCCCTCGTCCGTGGCGGTACCCGCCGCCATGGTGATCAGGACCAGGCAGGAGAGCAGCACCCCGGCCCACCGTGCGACCGCGGACCACCGGCGCCTTCCGACCGCCAGGGCGCCGGTCAGCGCGGCCGGGAGCATCAGGACGACGAACAGCAGGACGATCGCGGTCGACGCCTCCCAGGTGAAACCCGTCTCCTCCTGGAAGGCGTACGCCAGGAGCCGCATGAGCACGCGCGCGACGACGCCGGCCACGGCGCCCGCGCACACGGCTGCGAGGAAGGTGGCGGACAGGCGCGGCAAGGGCGTCGGCATGAGCACTCCTTCGGGTCCGCACGGTCGGCTCGGCCAGCTACGAGGAAGAGGCGGGTACTCGACCACTGATACCGCACGCTCTTCGGCGCCGACCACCCCCGATGCACCGGATCCAGGAGTCGCTGCAGCTGCATCGGTGACGTCGCACGCCCACGGCCCCGTCCGCCGTGGGCGTGCCAGGACAGGACCAATGGCCCGGGTCACGGGCGTGCGCTCTTGGGACGATGTCAGAGCCGGCGATCCCGGCGCTCACACCTCGCCCCCACAAGGAGCTCCGATGACCACCGAGACGTTCTCCCTCCCCGCACGACGAGTGACCGCGCGCACGCACGACGTGCTCGAGACGATCTACTCGGCACCGGCGCCGCGGTGGGGCAGCTCAGCGACCGACCATGGCAAGTTCCTGAGCTACCTCGTCGGCAGCATGGTCACCTGGGTCGTGCTCCCGCTCGTGGTCACCGGCGCCTTCGCCGCGCTCCTGTCGCTCTAGGGACCACCGAACCAGGCGGCGAGGGCCTCGGCCAGCCGCGCGTCTGTGTGATCTCCGGCCCAGGCGACGTAGCCGTCGGGCCGGACGAGCACCGCTGACGGTGCCGCGACCTCACCGAGCACGGGCAGCTCCCACACGCCGTCGTGCTGCGCGTCGACGACCCGCACCGGGCCCGCCGGCATGACGGCCTCCACGAGGTTGAGGAGCACCGGTCGGGCGTCGTGCAGCAGGGCGTAGACGCGCGTCGGACCGTCCGCGGTCTGCAGGTCGAGGTCCGGCATGCGTCGCCCGATCAGCGGGTGCCCGTCGCCCAGGTCGTAGTGGACGTCCAGGCCGGAGAGCATCCCGGCGATGCGCCTGCGCGGCTCGTCCATGCGGAGCAGCTCCCCGACGACTGACCGCAGGGCCGCGTGGGAGTCGTCCGGGGTGCTCAGCGCCACCTGGGCCATGATCGTGTGCAGGACCTGGGCACCGACCCGGTGCCGTTCCCGGTGGTACGTGTCCAGGAGGCTGTCCGGCGAGGCTCCGTCGACCACCCGGGCCAGCTTCCAGCCGAGGTTCATGGCGTCCTGGACGCCGATGTTCAGGCCCTGGCCGCCCTGCGGCGGATGCACGTGCGCGGCGTCGCCGGCGAGCAGGACACGCCCCGCGCGATAGGACGACGCCTGGCGGGTCGCGTCGGTGAACCGGGAGATCCACGTCGGGCTGTGGACCCCGTAGTCGGTCCCGTACGCGGCGACCAGCGCGTCCCGGAGATCCTGCAGGGTCGGTTCGCCAGGATCGTCGACGAGCGGTTCCTGCAGCACCACCCGGTACGGGCCCGCGGCGCCGCCGTGACCGATCGGGCCGACGCCTCCCCCCTCCGGGCGCATGCCGATCTGCGGCGCACTCTCCATCGCGACCTCGCCGATGATCCAGCCGACCGTGGCATCCGACCCCACGAAGTCGATCCCGGCCAGCTTGCGGACGATGCTGCGCCCGCCGTCGCACCCGACGAGGTAGGCCGCCCGGAGCGCGTGTCCGTCCGACAGTGCGACGTCGACGCCCGAGTCGTCCTGGGCGATCCGCGTCACCTCCCGCTCCCGCAGGATCGGCATCGACAGCTCGTCGACCCACTCAGCGAGGAGTCGCTCGATCTCGCCCTGCCCGAGCGCGAGCCCGTAGTTGTGGCGGGTGGGGAAGTCGCCGACGTCCATCGGGATCCCGACGAAGCCCGTGATCTGCATGGTCCGCCCCGCGGCGAGGAACCGGTCGACGATCCCGCGCTGGTCGAGCATCTCGAGGGTGCGCGCGTGCAGTCCACCGGCTCGGGTCCCGTCGACCTGCTGGCTGGCGCGTCGTTCGACGACGACCACGTGGACGCCCGCCAGCGCCAGCTCCCCCGCGAGCACAAGCCCGGTCGGGCCGGCACCCACGATCACCACCGAGTGCTCGGTCATTCGGGGTCCCCTCTCGGCGCCGCACCGGACCTACCCGGCTCACCCGCCATCGTCAGCACGCGCGGGTCCTCGGCCGCAACCCCGGACCTGCTTGCCTCGTCCTGCCCAAGACAGGTAGCGAACTACTCAGGGCCCGGAGGCGCAGCGCGGGCAACGTGGTGGTGAAGGGCTCAGCGAGCCCCCCGAACCGCGGAGACCCCCGTGTCCAGGACGGCGCACCTCGGCACTGTGCTCGAGTTCGAGCTGGCACCCGAGACCCCGACCATCGCCGACGAGCCCCGGCAGCCGGCGATCGGGCGTCGGGCACGCGTGACCCTGGGAGCGCTCGGCGTCGCGGCCGCCATCGCCGGTGGGCTCACCGTCTCCGTCGCACCGGCGCTGCCTGACGAGCTCGGCCCACCCGCCGGGATCCAGCCCTTCGACTACAGGCTGTGCCACCTGGCCGAGGTGGCACCTCCCTGGAGCGACCTCGGAGCGCGGTGCGCGCTGGCGCCGCCGGGCTCGCCCTCGGGCGAGGTCTCCGCACGCGACGCGTCGGACGCCGCCACGCCGCGCAGCGTCCCGCCGGGGAGCGGCGACTACGGCACGCGGGAGTCGTCCGAGCCGGCCGTGCAGCGGATGGGTTCTCCCTGAGCCCAGCGGTCAGCGGACGTCGATCGCCAGCGCTTCGGCGAGCTCCGAGCGGCGACGTGTGCCGAGCTTGGCGCCCGCGCGGTACAGGTGGCCCTCGACGGTCCGGACGGAACACGTCAGGCGGTCGGCGATCTGCTGGTTGGTGAGTCCCCTGGCCGCAAGGAGGACGATCTCGCGCTCGCGGCCGGTGAGGGGCACCGGCTGCGTCAGCTCGGCGAGGGCAGGCGTCCGGACCCCACCGCACGCGCCGGAGAGCCGCATCGCACGGCTCGCGCAGCGCCGTGACCGGTCAGCGAGACCTTGCCGGGCGAAGGCGACCGAGGCCTGCGCCGCTGCGTCGACGGCAGCAACCCGGTCGCCGATCTCTTCCAGACGGACCGACGCATCCTGCAGGCCGTCACCGTCGTGAGCCGCGAGCGCGGCGGCGTGTGCAGCGGTCGCGGGTGCGCGAGGTCCCTGGACGTCGTTCGCGCGTCGCAGGAGGCGGTCGACGACGGACGTGTCACCGAGGCAGACGGCAGCGTGCAGCGCAGCCACCTCGTACCCGTGCTCGTGCCGCGACGCCGCGAGGTCGGCGGCCTCCACCGCGAGCGCGACCGCCTCCGTCGTCGAGCCCTCGGCACTCGCGACGCGGGCGCGGACGAGCAGGCGCTCGGGCTCCAGGAACGCGCAGGCCGGCGGCCACCGACGATCGGCCTCCACCAGCGCGGCCTGGGCGTCCTGCACCCGTCCGACGAGTGCGAGCGCGTCCGCGAGGCCGAGCGAACCGTGGGCGGCGAACCCGGACGTGTCGGTGTCGCCGAGTGCGGCCCGAGCCTCGTCGAAGCACCGGATGCTCGTCGGGAGGTCGCCGACGGCCCGCGCCGCGTGGCCGCGCAGAACCTCCGCGTAGAACATCGCGGGCCCCGGGATGTCGGCGCCGATGCGCGACCGGGTCTCGGCGAGTGCCGCGGCTCCGGACACGTAGCCGGCGAGCCTCAGGGCGATCAGGTGGAAGTACGCGAGCCCGAAGCACGGCACCGCGGCGTCGGAGCTCTCCGCACCGGCCGCGTACGCGCGGTCGGCCGAGTCACCGATCTCGTCGGCACGACCGAGCAGTCCGAGCCCGCCGACGAGACCGAACGACGCGAGGACCACCGCAGGGTCCGGGAGGAACGGTGCGGCGAGGGCCGATGCGGCGACGTCCACCGCACGCTTCGGCTCTCCTAGGTGGACGAGAATCGCGGCATCGAGTGAGTCGAGCACCGGCGGGATGCCCTCGGGGACGCCCGCCCTGGCCGCGTCCAGGACGTGCCGAGCGTCGTCGGGCCTCCGCAGCGTGTAGAAGAGGTTCGCCACGCGTTGGAACGCGGCCCTCACCTTCTCGACAGGGTCGCTCGCCGTGTCCTGCGCCGCACGCATCTGCACGTCCGCCGCAACGCCGTCGTCCAGCCAGGACAACGCGTTGCCGAGCAGCATGTGGGCGCCGAACCCGCCGCCGGCCTCGAGCGCCGCCCGGGCGAGACCCGATGCGAGCGGCAGGTCGAGCATCCGCATGGCCGTGGCGGCCGCCCGTTCGAGCTCGAGCGGATCGAGAGCCACATCAGCGTCGAGGGAGAGCACCGCCCGCACCATCGACGAGCGGTCGTCCGTCGCGTCCATCGCCTCGGCGATCTGGCCTCGGAGGCGCCGCGCCCGGAGCTCCCCCATGCCGGCGCGGAGCACCTCGCCGTACAGCGGGTGCGCCAACCGGACCACCTGCCGGCCCGCCGCATCCGTCTCCGCCCGGACGAGCCCGCGCTCCTCGGCGACCTCGACCGTCCCCAGGTCGACGAGACCCGTCAGGTCGGCCAGCCCGATCGGGTCGCACAACGCGAGCACGTCCGCCGCGGTACGCACGGGCTCGGCCAGGTCCCCGATCCTCGCGGCCACGAGGTCGCGCAGCCCCGACGAGACCGCCGGCGTTCCACGCCAGAGCCACACGTCGTCGTGCCGCGCGAGCCGGCCGGCGGCCCGCTCGTCCTCGACCAGGTGGCGCAGGTAGAGGCTGTTGCCGCCGCTCAGGTGGAACAGCCGGCGCACGGTGTCGTCCGCGACCAGGTCACCGAGCACCGTGTCCAGCACCGCGCCCGTGTCAGCCATCGTCAGTGCGGGTACCTCGATCCGGTCGATGAGGCCGTCGCGCCAGAGGACCTCCACGGCCTCGGGCAACGGCTCACCGGCGCGTGCCACGACGATGAGCGAGGCAAGCCCCTGTGCCGCCAGCTGATGGACCACGAAGGCCGACTGGTCGTCGAGGAGGTGCGCGTCGTCGATCACGAGCAGGACGCGACCCGTGCCGTCGCCCGACGCCAACGACCCCGCGATGTGCCGGACCATCTGCAGCGGATCCGTGCCACCGGGTTCGACGAACTCCGCGAACGCGCCGAGCGGCAGCGCCCGGCAGGACGCCGTCGCCGTCACCCAGCGAACCGCCGTCGAACGAGGGGCGTCGTGCGCCGCGGTGCGGGCGAGAGACGTCTTGCCCACACCGGCATCACCGATCAGCAGCGCCCCGCGCGACGTTCGGAGCGCAGACGAGATGCCGCGCAGCTGCGTCGCGCGGCCGACCAGACTCCACGCCTGGGCCACGAGCCGAGCGTAGTGGGCCACCACCGGGCCGCACACGGCCCGCCGCTCGCGTTGCTCGGCCCCCCGGCCGTCGATACCGTCGAGAACACTCCTCCGGAAGGCAGGTGGCCGTCGTGACCTACAAGGTCGGGTACTTCGTGGGCAGCCTCTCGTCCACGTCGATCAACCGGACGCTGTCCAAGGCGCTGATCCGCCTGGCACCGGACGACCTGGAGTTCACCGAGATCCCGATCCGTGACCTCCCGCTGTACAGCCAGGACTACGACGACGACTTCCCGCCCGAGGCTCGGGCGTTGAAGGAGGCGATCGCCGGCGTCCAGGCGGTGCTGTTCATCACCCCGGAGTTCAACCGGTCCATCCCCGGGGCCCTCAAGAACGCCCTCGACTGGTCGTCGCGTCCCTGGGGGCAGAACTCGCTCGACCACGTCCCGGCCGGGGTGATCGGGATCTCCGTCGGCCAGATCGGTACCGCCCTGGCGCAGCAGAGCCTGCGCGGGGTGCTGAGCTTCGTCAACGCCAGGCAGATGACCGCTCCCGAGGCCTACCTTCGCTGGGCGCCGGGCATGTTCGGCGACGACGGCGAGGTCCTCGTCGAGTCCACAGCCGAGGTCCTGCGCAACTACATGGCGGAGTTCCGCGAGCACGTCGTCCGCGTCCTGACCGTCCTGCCGAGGTAGGTCCGCCGGGTCCGTCCGGGAGATGACCGAGCGGGCGCACCCTGCGCGGCCCCGCTGGGCTGGGCGCAGCACCTCGGCCGGTCGGCCGTCGCCGCGCTGCTCGACGGCCTCTGAGCTGCTGCGGTCGGTGCTCAGGAGCTGAGCGTGCTTCTGCGCTTCACCCGAGCGGGTGAACACGCGCCGACGCGACACACGGGAATGGTAGGAACCGGTACATTTCCCCCGCGCCGCGGGCTGTCACGGGGCACTGGACTCGCTGGGGGTAGCCGCAATGAAGCCGTCGTCGTCCCATCCCGCCGCGCGTAGGCTCGCAGGCCTTCTCGCCGCGCTCGCCCTGATGCTGGGCCTCGGTGCGCTCGTCCCCGTGAGTGCGGTGGCCGACGTCGGCATGGGGGCGTTCGCGATCTCCGGCACGGTCACGGACGACACCGGCGCTCCCGTGGCGGACGTCAGCGTGCAGGTCTCCCCGGGCGGTCAGGTCACGACGGACGCCGCCGGCCACTACACCGCATCGGGCCTGATGCCGGGCTCGTACACCGTGACGTTCGTGCCGCCGCCGGCCAGCGGGCTGCTCGGCGAGGCGTACGACAACGTTGCCTTCTGGAACCCGACGCAGGTGGCCGTGAGCGACGCGGACGTCACCGGCATCGATGCGGTGCTCGACCACGCCGGCACGATCAGCGGGAAGGTCCTCGACACGGACGGCGGTCCCATCGCCGGCGTCGCGGTACAGCTCCAGTCGGTCGCCTTCGTGTACGCCTCGACGACGACGGGCGCTGACGGCACCTACACGGCCGGCGGTCTGCGTCCGGGCGACTGGCGCGTGTCCTTCACCGCGCCCAACGGCTCGGCCTGGGTCTCGGAGCTCTACGACGACGCGCACACCCCCGAGACCCAGACCGTCGTGCCGCTTGCACCGGGCGCCTCGGTCACGCTGCACGACGCGGTGCTCGCCCGCGGCGGGACGATCTCGGGCCGGATCCTCGCGCCCGACGGGACGCCGCGCGCCGGCATCGAGGTGTACGCCTCCACGGACTCCGGCAACGGCGGCGGTGCGACCACGGGAGCTGACGGCGCCTACACGATCACCGGCCTGGCGGACGGCGACTACCTCGTGAACGCCCAGTCGGACTGGGGCGCCAACCTCGTCGGCGTCGTCTACCCCGGCACCACGCACTGGGCCGACGCCGAGCACGTGCACGTCTCCGGGGCCGCCCCCGTTCTGCTCGGTGACATGACCCTGGTCGCCGGCGCCTCCATCACCGGCACGGTCTTCGGTCCTGACGGTGCGCCGCTCGCCGGTGCGACGGTCTACGCGCTCTCGCAGGACGGTCAGGACGGGTCGTCGACGGGCAGCGACGGCACGTTCACGATCAAGCTGCTGCCGCCAGGCACGTACCAGGTCATGGCCAGGAACTGGTTCGACGCCCCGGTCAAGATCGTCCGCACGTACTACGCCGCGACGCCCGGTGAGACGCGGGCGAGCCAGTCCACGCCTGTACCTCTTGCAGCCGGCGGGGCCGCGGAGGGCATCGACATTCACGCCGCTGCTCAGGGCTCTGCGCAGGCGACGGTGGTCGCGACCGTGGCGCACGCTCCAGTCCTCGGCGAACCCTTCACGATCGACGTCACCGTGACCGGCGCACAGGGAGTTCCCACCGGTTCTGTGTGGGTGGGCTCCACGGGGGCGACCGAGATCGTCAACCCCTACGCCGACGCCGACCTCGACGCCTCGGGGCACGCCACCTTGTCCTTCGACGCGGTCGACCAGGGCACGTACCCGGTGGTCGACGTGTACTACGTCGGAGACGCCACCTACGCCCTGGCGGCCGCACAGGTCGACTACGTGCCTGGTGCCGAACCGCCGGCGATCACGTCCCTCGCTCCCGCGTCGGGCACGGTCCTCGGAGGCGAGCACGTGGCCATCACGGGCACCGGGTTCGGCCCGGACAGCACGGTGACGTTCGGCGGCGTCCCGGCGACGGTCGCTGTCGAGTCGCCGACGTCGCTGGTCGCCACCGCCCCGGCGCACGCGGCCGGGCCGGTCGACGTGGTCGTCACCACCCAGGGTCAGCCGAGCTCGCCGGCCACGTACACCTACCAGAAGGTCGCGTCGAGCCTGACGCTGACCGGCCCGACCGGGTCGACCACCGCCGGTTCGAACGCCACGTTCACCGCCACGGTCGGCAGCGCCGGTGGGGTACCGGCCGGCTCCGTCGCGTTCGCGGTCGACGGTGGCTCTGCGGTCTCGGTCCCGCTCGTCGGCGGCACCGCGGCCTTCAGCACATCGGCCCTGGCCGCCGGTGCGCACACGGTCGTCGCGACGTTCGCCGGCGACGCCACCTACGCCGGGTCGACGGCACAGGTCAACCACACGGTGACCCGTCCGGCCACCGGCACGCTGCCCGTCGTCGACCGCGCCACACCGAGCATCGGCCTCACAGCCGGCGGGACGCTGACGGTGCTCACCGGCAAGAACTTCGTCAAGGGCAAGACCGCGGCTTCGTTCGGGGGTGCGACGGCGACGAAGGTCACCGTCCTGAGCAGCACCCGGGCGCTGGTCGTCGTGCCCAAGCACGCGGCGGGAACCGTCAAGGTCACGGTGACCACGCCGGCCGGGACCTCCGCAACCTCGGCGCGGTTCACGTACGTCGCCTGCCGCGGCCGACACTGACCTGGGCATGAGAAGGGCCGCCGGACCAGCGGCCCTTCTCATGCCGTCCGCAGCGCCTCCGTGGGCGGCACCCGTGCAGCCCGGAGCGCCGGGTAGAGCCCGACGAGCGAGCCGATGACGAGTGCACACGCGAGCCCCGCCGCGACGGGCCGCCAGGGCACGATCAGTGCCCAGCCCTGCGAGGCTGCGAACGCCCAGGTCACGGCCACGCCGAGAACGGCACCGGCGAACCCGCCGAACAAGGACACCAGGACCGACTCGACGAGGAACTGACCGCCGATCGACCCCCGGGTGGCACCGAGCGCTCGGCGGACCCCGATCTCCCGCCTCCGCTCGAGCACCGAGACGACCATGACGTTCGCGATGCCCACGCCACCGACGAGCAGCGCCACGGCGCCGAGCCCGAGCGCCAGCAGGGTGAACGAGCGGTTCGCGGCGTCCTGTGCGGCGAGCGCATCGGACGGCCGGGACACCCGGACCTCGTCAGGAGCCGAGGGGTTGGCTGTGCGGCCGAGGACCGTCCGCGTCGGGACCACCTGGGCAGGATCGACCCGGACGTAGACGCCCGACGGCGGCAGGTCGCCGTCGAACAGCTCGTGCGCCACCGAGGTCCCGATGATCGCCGCCTCGTCGAGCTCCGAGGCGAGGACCACAGGATCCAGGACGCCCACGACCGCATAGGGCCGGCCGTCGATCCACACGTCGACACCGCCGTCGAGCGGGCCGATCGCGAGGCGCCGGGCCGCCGTCGAGCCGAGCACCACCGCCGGGTACTGCGCGGTTGCCGCGTCGAGCCAGCGCCCCTGCGCGACGGTCGCCGCAACGGTCTCCGGGAGGTCGAGGTCCGCCGCGACGACCCCGATGCCGCTCGTCTCGCTCTGCGGGACCCGGTCGTTGCGGCGGACGGTGGCGTCGAGCTTGCGCACCGCGGACGCCGAGGTGACCGTGGGGATCCGGGCGATCATCGCGACGGACTCGTCGGGCAGGGTCGCATCGTCCCCCAGCAGCCCCTGTCCCGGTGCGACGGTGAGCAGGTTGGTGCCCAGCTGGTCGAGCTGGGCCTGCAGGTCCGCGCGCGACGACTCGGACAGGCCGAGCACACCCACCAGCGCGGTGATCCCGATCGCCACGCCGAGCGCCGACAGCGCAGTACGGCCCTTGCGGACCGTGAGCCCCCGACCGCCGAGCCGCAGCCGGTCACCGACCGACATGCGCCGGACCACGGGAGCGGCGGGTGAGGCGGCGAGCCGCGTCCCGGTCACGAGAGCACCGCACGCGACGGCGCGGGGCACGTGTCGTGCTCCACCTGCCCGTCACGCATCGACACCACACGGGGCAGCCGGCCCGCGACGTGCTCGTCGTGCGTGACCACGACGATCGTCGAGCCGTCCTCGTGGAGCGTGTCGAACAGGTCGAGGACGGCAGCGCCCGACGCCTGGTCCAGGTTTCCCGTGGGCTCGTCGGCGAGGACGATCGCCGGCGCGTGCACGAGGGCGCGCGCGACCGCGACCCGCTGGCACTCTCCACCCGACAGCTCGGCCGGGGTGTGGGACGCCCGGGCACCGAGCCCGACCCGGTCGAGCGCGTCGCGCGCACGGCGCAGCCGCTCGCCTCGGCGGACACCCTGGTACAGCAGGCCGTCGGCGACGTTCTCGAGTGCGGACCGTCCGTCGAGCAGGAAGAACTGCTGGAACACGAAGCCGAGGTGCACCGCGCGGACCCGGGACAGGGCGGCGTCCGACATCGTCGTCACGTCGTCGCCCGCGAGCCGCACGCTGCCGGTCGAGGGCCGGTCGAGGGCGCCCATGATGTTCAGCAGCGTCGACTTTCCTGAGCCGGACGGCCCGACGACGGCCAGGTAGTCGCCCGCCTCGATGCCCAGGTCGATGTCGTGCAGCACCGTGAGCGCGGTCGGACCGCTGCCGTACGTCTTGGTGACGCCGTGCAGCTCGAGGACCGTCATGGCGTGACCACCACCTCGTCGCCCTGTGCGACGTCGTCGCCCGACACCTCGACGGACGTGCCCGCGAACGCGCCGGCGGTCACCGGGACGTACCGCGTCGATCCGTCGACCAGCACCTTCTCCAGGCCGTACCCGCCGCCCGACAGCGCCACGAGCGCGGTCACCGGCACGACCAGCACGTCGGTTGCCGCGACCTGGTCGAGCTTCACCTGGATCGGCGCTCCCTCGAGGAGCCCGCCGACGGCGTCGCCGGCGGTGGAGATCGAGACCGAGAGCTGCTGCTGGTCGTCCACCGTCACGACCTCCGCCTGCGTGATCGTGCCGTCGGTCACGCTCCCGTCCGGGAGGGTGAGGTGTGCCGTCGCGCCCACGGGTGCGAGCGAGGCCTGGCTGGTCCGCAGGTCGCACGAGACCAGCTGCTGCGTGGATCCGACGCCGATCACGGGCATGCCGGGCTCGACCGGCGCACCGAGGTCGGCGAGGTGCTCGGCGACCCGCAGGTCGTCGGGCGTGAACACCACGTCGCCGAGCGGGACGGTGCCCGTCTGCGTCAGGCCGAGCGACTTCTGCCAGCGCTTGACCGCGGTCGTCGTGACCGCCGTCCAGTCGTCGTCGACCGTCAGGTGGAGTCCCGTGGTGTGGCCCAGGTCGACGAGCGCCTGCTCGAGCTGCTGCACGTCGGCACCGTCCGCGGACGACGGGCCCAGCGGACGCCACGCGGGCTCTGCGCCCGCCAGGCGGACGACGGGCCGGGTGTCGACGGCGTAGAGCATCTGCCCCTGGCCGACGGTGGAACCGGTGTCCGCGAGCGCTGTGAGCGTCCCCTGCGTGCGCGCCTCCAGCGGTGTCGTGGTTCCGTGGCCGAGCTCGCACGCGGTCGTGGTGCTCGACGTGAGGTCGGCGCGCTGGACCGTCGAGGTGGAGCGGGTCGCCGTCGGCGAGGGGTCGGATCCGGGGTCGGCCGGCGCGCCGCACCCGGCCAGGAGCGCGCCGAGCGCGAGCACGGCGAGGGCCGGGACGATCCGGCTCGGCGCGGTCATCCCTCGCCCCCGCCTGTGCTGCCACCGTCCGGGAGCTCGAGCCCGACCTCGTGGGCGCACTCGGTCATGTCCTTCTCGAACTGCGGGTCACCCGGCACCGGGTCGCCGGGCTGCGGATCCTGGCTCCTGCCGAACTGCTGCTTGACACCACCGTCGCTGTCGAAGACGGGGTCGGACACGTTCCACCCCCGGTCGCGCAGGCACGTGGCCTGGTCGAGGAACACCTGCTTCTCGTCCTCGGTGAGCTGCCGTCCGCCCCCGTCCTGCGACTCGGCCATCTCCTGCCACTTCTCGCAGGCGCTGTCGGCGGCCTCCATCTTCTCGGGACCGATCCCCTCGCCGTTGAGGGTCAGCCTCCCGTCGACGGGGTCGGGCATGTCGACCCCGTGCTCGCGCATGCAGCGCGCGTACTGGATCAGCGCGTCCTCCGGGTCGAGCGAGGCGGTGGGCGACGCCCCCGCGGTGGTCGGTGCCGTGGCACCCGAGGCTTCCGGCAAGGCGGAGCGGGCCGGGTCGGCGGAGCAGGCTGCGACGACGAGCAGGACTCCCAGGGCCACGAGAGCGGCGGCTGCGCGACGGGGGTGGCGGTGGACGGTGATCATGGTCGGCTCCTCGGGTTCGACGACGTGCTGCGGACCGGACGACCCCCAGCCCATCGCCGCGACGGTTCCGTCAGCGTTGGCTGCCGGAGCCGTCGGACGCCCCGCCCTTACGCTGGCTGAACACGACCGGTCCGATGCTGCGCCAAGGGATGGCGACGGAGGTTGCGCGTGCGGGTGCTCGTGGTCGAGGACGAGGAGGTCATGGCCGACGCCCTGGCGCGCGGTCTACGGCGTGCTGGGTACGCCGCGGACGTCGCCGTCGACGGCGGGGCGGCGCTCGAGCTGGCCGGGATGAACCGGTACGACGTCGTGCTGCTCGACCGTGACCTCCCGGTGATGCACGGCGACGACGTGTGCCGCGCACTCGTCGACGCGGGCACGTCGTCGCGGATCCTGATGCTGACCGCGGCCGGCGGCCTGGAGCAGAAGGTCGACGGCTTCGCGCTCGGGGCCGACGACTACCTCGCCAAGCCGTTCGCGTTCGCAGAGCTGCTCGCCCGCGTCCGGGCGCTGGCGCGACGCACCGCCCCCGCCCAGCCCCCGGTGCTCGTGGCGGGCGGTCTGCGTGTTGATGTGGCCCGCCGCGCCGTGACGCGTGACGGGCGGCAGGTCGATCTCACGCTCAAGGAGTACGGCGTCCTCGTGGAGCTGGTACGGGCCGACGGTGCCCTCGTGTCGGCCGAGGAGCTGCTCGAACGTGTCTGGGACGAGAACGCGGATCCGTTCACCAACGCGGTGCGGGTGACGATGGTCGGTCTTCGGCGCAAGCTCGGGGACCCGCCGGCGATCGACACGCTCCGAGGTGCCGGCTACCGGCTGGTCGTGCGGTGAGCCGGCGCTCGCTGAGCGTCCGGTGGCGGCTGACGCTCTTCTACACAGCGGTCGTCGCGATCTCCGGGGCGGTCCTGCTGTTCCTCGTCTACGGCCTGACCCAGGGGCAGGACCGGTCCCAGCGCGTGAGCTCCACCCTCTACCCGGGCGACGGCCCGGCTGCGGTCCGTCTGCTGGAGGGCACGACCATCGAGGAGGCTCGCGATCAGGCCGCCGGGTCGACGATGGCGCAGCTCGTGCACAACGGGTGGCTCGCCCTGCTCATCGTCACCGCCGCGTCCATCGGGATCGGCTGGCTGGTTGCCGGCCGGGTCCTGCGGCCCGTGCACGTCATCACCGCTCGTGCGCAGACGATCTCAGCGGACTCCCTCGACGAGCGGATCGCGCTCGGCGGCCCGCGGGACGAGCTGCGCGAGCTCGCCGACACCTTCGACGCGCTGCTCGGCCGGGTGCAGCAGACGGTCAGCTCTGAGCGTCGGCTCGTCGCGACGATGTCCCACGAGCTGCGCACACCGCTCGCCAACCAGCAGGCCGCCCTCGACGTGGCGCTCGCGGACCCGGACGCCGACGCGGTGGAGCTGCGGGCGGCGGCGTCGACCGCCCTGGACCAGAGCCGCCGGGCGGCGCGCACGATCGACGCGCTGCTCATGCTCGCCCGCGCCCAGTCCGGGCAGGCGGGGCGACCACCCGTCGACGTGGACCTGCGAGCCACCGTCACGGACGCGGTGGACCAGGTCCGCAGGCCTGACGACGGCCTCACGTGGGAGGTGGATCTGGACGAGGTCACGGTTCCCGGCGAACCGGTCCTGATCAGCCGCGCGGTCACCAACCTGGTGCACAACGCGGCCCACCACAACGTGCCGGACGGGCAGGTCTCGGTGGCGTTGTGGCTCACCCCGGGCGAGGCTCACGTCGTCATCCAGAACACGGGGCCCACCGTGCCCGCGGACGCGGCCCCTGACCTCGTGCTCCCCTTCAGGCGGCGGGCCGACGACCGGACCGGCGCCGACGAGGGCGTCGGGCTCGGACTGACCGTGGTGCGCGCTGTCTCGGACCATCACGGGGGCCGCCTGACGCTGACCCCTCGGTCGGGCGGCGGTCTCGTCGTGGAGCTGGTCCTCCCGGACCCTGCGGTCAGAAGGCCGACGTCACCGCCACCGACAACGGCACGTTGATCCCGCCCGGGGTGAACGGCTTGCCCGGGGTCGACGGCTCCCACGGCGGGCGCTCGTACCGGACGACCGTGGGCTTGTCGGGATCGACCAGGTAGCCCGTCCACCGGGCACCGTCCCAGTACCGCTTGCGTGACGGCTGCTGGGGATCGGGGTACCAGTTGGCTGGGGTCGTAGACACATCTCGACCGTACAGCGGCGGTGGCCCGTCGGGACAGGACCGAAAGGCCCGACCGGACGCGACCGTCGTCCGGGTCGCGGCGTCCGTGAGAGCGTGCCCCGTCACGCGGGCTTCGCGGTCGCCCGCGCGGCAGCCAGCGAGGCGGCGATCCCCACGTCGTACGGCGTCGGTGCGACGTCGAACGTCCGCTCGAACTCGCTCGAGTCGAACAGGTACGGCGCCGTGTACTGGTAGGCCATCTCGAGCGTCTCGCGGGCGGGGGTGCTGAACAGTGCACCGATCCGCATGGTGGTCATGCTCATGGTCGTGCAGCGTCCCCCGGCGATCGCGACGTACTCCTGACCGGTGAGGGCGGGGGCGGTCGGGACGTGCCACACCCGACCGCGTGCGCGGTCGTCGGTGCCGAGGACCGCGAGCGCGTCGGCGATGTCGGGGACGTACGTCAGGGAGTGCGGCTGCGTTGCGTCGAAGAACCAGGTCGCCTTCTTGCCGGCGACGATCCGGTCGATCGCGAACGTGGTGAAGACGCTCGTCGTCGCCCCGGGTCCGTAGAAGTCCGCGCTGTGCGCGACGGTCTTGACCAGACCTCGCACCTCCGCGGCCTCGTCGAGGGCGTGGAGCACGGCGGCTCGCGCCCACCCCTTGCGCGTCGACGGCCGCAGTGGCAGGTCGGGGGTGATCGGTCCGTGGAACGGGCCGTAGGCGTAGACGTTGTCGAGGACGACCAGGTGCGTGCCGTGCGTGAGCGCCGCCGCGATGGTGTTGCGCGCGACCAGCGGCCACTGCTTCTCCCACACCCGAGCCGAGTACGGGAGGCCGACGACGAGGTAGGCGACGTCGGCGCCACGCAGGGCACGGTCGACGTCGTCCGCCTCGAGCAGGTCGGCGGTGACGGAGCGCACGTCGCCCCTGCTCGAGGGTGCGCGGCCCACCGAGACGGTGTCGTGGCCGCGGTCGAGCAGGGCGCGGACGGTCTCACGACCGACGACGCCGTTCCCGCCGAGCACGACGTGGGTTCCGGTGGGGTGCGTCATGACGGGTCCTCGTCTCGTGGTGTGCCGGGTACGGGAAACAGCTCGGTGGTGGCGTCCTGCTGGGCCAGGCGGCGCAGTCCGGCGAAGAGGGGGTCGCCCAGGACGGTGCCGACGACCATGAGCTCTGCGACCCGGTCGGTCTCGGAGCGCGTGGTCAGGGCGTGCAGGTCGGCGGCGGCCGCGCGGGCGGCGGCGGCGGCGTACGCGTCGAGGTAGCCCGGCGGCGGGTCGAACCCGATCCCCCGGAACCCGTCGAGGGCCCGCGCGGCCGTCTCGATACCGGGGTTGTCGTCGGTGGTCACCCAGCGGTGCTCGCGCGCGAGCCGACGCACGCGCTCACGTGACTCCTCGCTCGGGGCACCACCCGCTGTCCGGGAGGCGCTGATCGCGTGCTGCGCGACCGCGAACGTCTCGGCGAGCGGGGCGTCGGGAGCGTCGAGCACCGCGATGACCTCCCGCGCCGCCGCGACCGAGAGTCCGCCGGTCTCGAGCAGCGCACGGACGAGCCGGACGCGCGTGACGTGCGCGTCGTCGTACTCGACCTGGTTCGGGTGCGAGCGCCGACCCTCGGGGATCAGACCTTCGCGCTGGTAGAACTTCATGGCGGACAGTGGGATCCCGGCACGTCGACACACCTCGGATATGCGCACTATCCGATAGTGACACTATCCGATCGTCGTGGCAACGCCTTCAGGAGACGACGATGAACGAGACCGGCGCGCAGCACTGGGTGGCCCATCGCGACCACTACGACCGCATGTACGCGAAGTTCCAGGCCGCACTGCTGTCCGCTGCCGCGATCCGCCCCGGGGAGCAGGTGCTCGACGTGGGCTGCGGGTACGGCACCACGACCCTGGCCGCGGCCGAGGTCGCCCGGCCGGGCACCGCCGTCGGGATCGACGTCTCCCCCACGATGCTCGACCTCGCACGCGCGCGGGCCGTCGGCGTGCCGAACGTGACCTTCGTCGAGGCCGACGCGCAGGACCACCGATTCGCACCGTCGTCGTTCGACGTCGCGCTCTCCCGGTTCGGGCTGATGTTCTTCACGGACCCGGTGGCCGCGCTCGCGAACCTTCGGCGCGCCACGCGGCCCGGCGGGCGCCTGGCGTTCGTGGCGTGGCGGTCGCTCGCGCGCCAGCCGTGGCTGTGCGTCCCGGGCACCGCCGCCGCTCGCATCGTCCCGGTGCCCGGCATGGAGACCCGCGACGGGCCGGGCATGTTCTCCTTCGCCGACCCCGACCGCGTGCGGTCCCTGCTGACCGCCGCCGGATGGACCGGTGTCGAGCTGGCGTCGGTCACCGAGAAGCTCCCGGTCGGGGACTCCCCCGAGGACGCCGTCGCGTTCCTGGCGAGCGGGACGCTCGGCCGTCGGCTCCTGGACGGCTCCGACGAGCAGACGCAGGCCCGTGTGCTCGCCGAGGTGCGTGCAGCCCTGGCCCCGCACACCCGGGGCGACGGCGTCCGCCTCGGCGCGAGCGTCTGGCTCGGCCAGGCACGGGCCTGACCCTCAGCGTCCGAGCACGCCCGCTCGCTCACGTGGGCCGACCGCCCCGAGGCGACGCTCCGCCCGCGGGAAGACGACTGCGCCGAGGCCGAGCAGCGGTGCGACGAGCGCGAGCGCCGCGGTGAGCCCGAGGGCACCCGCCACGAGGCCGATCATGCCCGGACCGACGAGCACGCCCGCGTAGACGAAGACCGAGAGCCGCGCGACCGCCAAGGTGCTCGGATCACGACGGCCGGTCTCCGCATAGGCGATGGGGACCAGGGCCGCGCCCCCCAGTCCGAGCAGCGCGAACCCACCGACCGCCGCGGCCGGTCGGGGCACGAGCACCGCGGCGGCCAGACCCACCGCACCGACAAGAGACCCGACCCGGAACAACCGGGCATCCCCCAGCGCACCCCGCAGCCGGTCCCCACCGAGCCGGCCGACGGTCTGCGCCGCGGTGAACGCGGTGGTCGCCGCGGCGGCCAGGGCGAGCGGCGCACCGCGCACCTCGTGGAGGAACACCCCGCTCCACCCGAGCGCAGCGCCCTCGGCCACCATCAGGATGACCCCGACCAGCGCGACACGGACGAGCGCAGCCGACCATCGCGCCGGCGCGGGCGACTCCGGCCCGACCGTGGCCGGCCCGTTCCCCGGGAGTCGGGAGCCGGCCAGGACGGCGATCGGGACCGCGAGAGCCGCAGCAGCCGCGAGATGGACCGTGGTCGGAGCTCCCGCTGCGATGCTCGCCGTGCCGGCGAGCATCGCGGTCGTGGCGCCGACGCTCCACGCCGCATGGCACCCGCTGAGCATCGGCCGCCCCAGTCGCTGCTCCGCACCGACCGCCGTCGCGTTCATCGCCACGTCGAGGGCGCCGTTCGCAGCGGCCACCAGGACGATCGCCACGACGTAGCCCGGGATCCCCAGCGGAACACCGAGCACGACGACGGCGAGCGGGAACGCGACGACTGCGACGCGGGCGACGACCGACGGACCGACCCGGCGCAGCACCGGCGCCACGGACCGCATGGTCACGATGGCGACGACGCCGAACAGGACGCTGAGCAGTCCGTAGGACGTGTCGTCGAGCCCGCGCTCGACCTTCAGCGTGGGCGACCGGACCAGGAAGCCGCCGAAGGACAGGCCACTGACGAGGAACAGGGCAGTGGTCGCCCAGCGCTCGCTGCGGGTGATCGCGATGCTCATGAACCCATGACGCACGAGCAACGCCGCACACGACAGGACGGCGCGATCTGGGTGTCAGTCCACCGCCGACCTGGTCGTGGGTACTGCGACGACCGCGTGCTGCTCGGTCAGGGTCGTCCGCGATCGTCGGACGGCAGGCATGGGACGGAGGCGGTGGGATCGCACCTGACGTCCTCGGGCGGTCCGTAGCGCACGGGTGTGGCGACGACGACCGCGCTCGCGAGCACGGCGAGCAGCGTCCCGACCGCGCAGAGCCGCATCGCGGCGCACCTCGGGAGCGTGCCGCGGACCAGGGCGAGCCCGGCCAGGCCCCCGGCGGTGTTGACGATGACGTCGGTGGTGTCGGTGCTGCCGACGGCCAGGACGTACTGTCCCGTCTCCAGCGCCAGACTCGCGGCGGCCATCACGCCGGCGGCCTTCCACCACCGCCACGTCGGCGCGAGAAGGCCTAGGTAGAGACCGAAGGGCACGAAGAGCACGAGGTTGGCGGCGACGTCGAAGGGCGTGCTCGCACCCGCGCCCGCAGTGGATACGAACGGCATGAGCTTGACGATGCGCTCTCCCGGCTCGCCGACCCACGGGACCTCGAGCTTCCACAGCACCACCCACGCGAGCAGCCCGAGGTAGACGACGAAGAGCACGACCAGGTAGGCCGGTGCGCGGGCCGCGCCAGCCTCCTCGCCGGCCGAACCGCTCTCGGTCGTGTGGACAGAAGTCGCGGGGTCGAACGTGCGGGTCACTGCTGCATCCTCGGATCGTGCGTCGGGTCGGCGTACATGGCAGGGCATCCGGCGTCGACGGCGTCGGGGCGCAGCTCGTAGTGCCACGGCTCGTTGCCGTAGATCTGGCACAGCCCGTACTGGGCTCCGTGCTCCGCGAGCCACGCGGTGGCGTCCCAGCGCCCCACGTCGATCGCGGCACCCTGCACGTGAGGGGAGGTGTCTGACGTCGCCACCCACCGGGCCGCCTCCTGCTCCGAGCCGTACTGGACGACCGCGTCGCGCAGGAGCTGGTCCTGGAACGCGCGGGAACGCCAGCCGCTGTTGACGTAGAACGTGATCCGCTCGTCGGCGGCATCGGTCGCGGCCTCGCGGACCGCGGCGAGCAGGTCGGGATCGAGGTTGGCCACCGCAGGGACGCCGTCGTCGAAGACGGTCACACCGTCGGCGACGGCGCCGTCGGAGCCATCGGCGCCGACCAGACCAGGATCGTCTGCGACCGGGTCGTCGGCCGACGGTGGCGCAAGAACAGGCGCATCCCTCGGGAGCTGGGCCACCGCTGCACGGCTGGGGGCGTCGGGTGCGGCCGATGGCGACGTGGCCGCCGACGGCTTGCCGCCGAAGACCGCGACCGAGACGGCGGCGACCGTCGTGACGACGACCGCCAGGGCGACGGGGACGGCGGGTCGGGCTTCGCGCGCTGGTGGGGTACCGAACATGACCTCAGGGAACGCGGCTCACTGTTGCCGTCACGTATGCAGTTCGCGATATCCCGACGATAAGTCCCGGCTCGTAGAGTCGAGAGAGTGCGCGTGCTGATCGTCGACGACGAGCCCTACCTGGCCGAGGCCATCCGCGACGGCCTGCGCCTCGAGGCGATCGCCGCCGACATCGCCGGCGACGGCGACACCGCACTGGAGCTGCTGGGCATCAACGCCTACGACATCGCGGTCCTCGACCGTGACATCCCGGGGCCGTCCGGGGATGCGGTCGCCGCGCACATCGTCGCCTCGGGGAGCGGTATGCCGATCCTCATGCTCACGGCGGCAGACAGGCTCGACGACCTGGCCTCCGGGTTCGAGCTCGGTGCCGACGACTACCTCACCAAGCCGTTCCAGATGCGCGAGCTCGTGCTGCGGCTCCGGGCGCTGGACCGTCGCCGAGCCCACCACAGACCGCCTGTGCGCGAGGTCGCGGGCCTGCGGCTCGACCCGTTCCGCCGTGAGGTCTTCCGCGACGGACGGTACGTACCGCTGACCCGCAAGCAGTTCGCGGTGCTCGAGGTGCTCGTCGCCGCCGACGGAGGCGTCATCAGCGCTGAGGAGCTTCTCGAGCGGGCGTGGGACCAGAACGCCGACCCGTTCACCAACGCCGTGCGCATCACCGTCTCGGCGCTGCGCAAGCGGCTCGGCGAACCGTGGCTGATCACCACGGTGCCCGGAGCCGGCTATCGCATCGACGCGGACGCCGGCGTCGCACGTGACTAGGTCGCA
Source organism: Cellulomonas sp. URHE0023 (assembly GCF_000688475.1). GTDB lineage: Bacteria > Actinomycetota > Actinomycetes > Actinomycetales > Cellulomonadaceae > Cellulomonas. The sequence goes on from NZ_JIAN01000005.1 coordinate 527,463, forward strand.
GGTGACCAGGGACCCCGGGCCGAGCGTCCGCCTCAAGCTCACCCTGAGCTACGCCGCGTTCCTCATGGTGGCCGGCGTCCTGCTCCTGGCCGTGGTGTGGGTCTTCCTGCTGCGCTACGTGCCCGACGGGCAGAGCCAGGGTGTCCCCGGCCTTCCAGGCATCCCGAGCCGGTGGAGCCCGAGCCGCGACGACCTCGTCCGCGCCTTCGTTCCCAAGGTGTCGTGGGCGCTCGCGTTCCTGCTCCTGTTCGGCCTGGCGGGCGGGTGGGTGCTCGCCGGCCGCATGCTCGCACCGCTGGGCCGGATCACGGACGCGACCCGTGTCGCGGCGAGCGGGTCCCTCTCCCACCGCATCCGGCTGCCGGGCCGCGCCGACGAGTTCCGTGAGCTCGCCGACGCCTTCGACGCCATGCTGGAACGGCTCGAGGCGCACGTCGCCGAGCAGCGGCGGTTCGCCGCCAACGCCTCCCATGAGCTGCGGACCCCGCTGGCGACCACCCAGGCGCTCCTCGAGGTGGCCCGCAGCGACCCCGGCCGGGACCAGGTCGAGCTCATCGAACGGCTCCACGCCGTGAACGCCCGAGCGATCGACCTGACCGAGGCGTTGCTCCTGCTGAGCCGCGCCGACCAACGGTCCTTCACGCGCGAACGGGTCGACCTGTCGCTGCTCGCGGAGGAGGCCACCGAGACGCTCCTGCCCTTTGCGGAGAGACGCGGGGTGACCCTGGAGACCTCCGGTGACATCACGCCGACGGTCGGTTCGCGTGCCCTGCTGCTGCAGCTGACCACGAACCTCGTGCACAACGCGATCGTCCACAACCTTCCAGGCGGCGGCAGCGTGTGGGTCAGCGCGGCCGCGGGGCCGGGGTCGGTCGTGCTCACGGTCGAGAACACCGGTGAGTCACTGGCTCCCGGGCGGGTCTCGACCCTCACGGAGCCGTTCCAGCGTGGCACCGAACGGGTGCACAGCGACCATGCGGGCGTCGGCCTGGGCCTCGCCATCGTGCAGAGCATCGCCCGGGCGCACGACGGGACGCTCACCGTCACGCCGCGGCCCGGTGGGGGGCTCCGCGTCGCGGTGCACCTGCCTGGGTGACGTCCCTGCGCCCGCGCTCAGGACGGGCGTGTGGGCGCGGGCCAGCCGTCGGTCCAGGCGAGCGGTGCGAGGTGGAGCGCGCGGTAGATGTAGAGCTCGTCCCACCCGTGGAACACGAGGGTGTCCCCGTCTGCCGAGCTCACCACGTCCTGGCCGCCCGGCCCGCGCACCGCACCGTCCCAGGTGTCCGTGGTCAGGACCGGTTCCGACTTCTTGGTGTAGGGGCCCAGGAGCGACGCCGAGCGTGCCGCCCCGATCGCGTAGTCGTCGCCTCCGTAGGCGTTCGCCGAGTACAGGAGCACGTACGTGCCGTCGTGCAGGACGAGCGTCGGCGCTTCGACCAGCTCGCCTTCCCACGCAAGGTCCTGGCGCAGGAGCCGCGTCGGCTCGTCGGCCAGCGACAGCCCGTCGTCGGACAGCCGGGCGATCTCGATCCACGTGTCGAGCGAGCAGCAGTTCCCGTCCGTCTTCCACAGCAGGTAGCGAGCGCCGTCGGCGTCGGTGAACGTGCTGGGGTCGATGGCCCCGCCCTCCTCCACCGGGCACACGAGCGGTTCGGCACCCGCGGGCACGAACGTCCCGTCGGTCGTGGGGCTCGTGGCGACGCCGATGCACTGACGGCCGGAGTCGGTGTGCTCGGCCGTGACGTACATGACCCACGAACCGTCGGGCCGCGGCGAGACGTCGGGTGCCCATGTCCGACCGGGCGACGCCCAGGCCGGGAGCGTGGGAAGCGCGTCCCGGGACTGCACCTTCCACGTCGAGAGGTCGGGGCTCGACGCCACCCGGATGTTCAGCCCGGACGTGCCGGTGCCGAACGCCAGCCAGCCGTCGTCCACCGCGACGACGTCGGGGTCCGGGAAGTCCTCGTCGACGACCGGTGCGACAGCAGCTGCGTCGGAGGAGGACGGGGTCGGGGCGCCGGTCGGCTGGGCCGGCCCGCACGAGGCCAGCGCGACGCACGCCGCTGCGACGGCCACGACCCGGACCGACCTGCTCCTCACCCCTTGACCGCCGCACCGGTGACCGAGTCCACGATCTGCCGCTGCGCGATGCCGAACAGCACCAGCACGGGGACCGAGGCGATCACCGCCGCAGCCATGACGATCGCGAAGTGCGTCCGGTAGGCGCCCTGCAGCATGGAGAGCCCTGGTTGGAGCGTCATGTGCTCGGGTGAGAGCAGCACGTACACGGGCCACAGGAAGTCGTTCCAGTTGTTCAGGAACGACAGGACCGCCAGCGTGGCCAGGGCCGGTCGTGCCAGCGGCAGCACGACCTGCAGGAAGATCCGGATGTCGCCCGCACCGTCGATGCGCGCGGCCTCCTCGATCTCGACCGGGAGCCCGACGAAGAACTGCCGAAGGAAGAAGATGCCGAACGCACCGGCCGCACCGGGCACGGTGATCGCCAGGATCGTGTCCAGCCAGCCGAGGTTCTGCACGATCAGGTAGTTGGGGATGAGGAACACGACCGGCGGGACCAGCAGCGTCGAGATGATCAGGCCGAAGATGATCTTCTTGCCCGCGAACTCCATCCGCGCGAGCGCGTAGGCGCCCATCGACGCGGTCACCAGGATCAGCACGGTCTGGACGGTCGCGGCCGCGAGCGAGTTCCACAGCCAGAGCAGGATCGGCTGCTGACCGCTCGCGAGCGTCCGGTAGGCGTCCAGGGACACCGGACTGGGCGGCGAGTAGGGGTTCCGGATGGCGTCGGCGTCCGTCTTGAACGACGTCAGAAGCATCCACAGCAGGGGCAGCACGATGGCGAGCGCCAGCACGCCGAGCACCACGTACAGGACGGTCTTCGCGGCGATCCGGCGCCCGGAGCGCGGTCGACGCACGGCGATGGCGGTCGCGCTCATCGGGTGCCTCCTTTCTCGACGCGCTCGCGCTGGAGCCGGAAGTTGACCACGCTCACCACCGCGAGGAACGCGAACAGCACGTAGCTCATGGCGGCCGCGGGGGCCATGTTGTTCTGGGAGAGGCCCTGGTCGGCGATGTACATGATCGCGGTGCGGGTCGCGTTGCCCGGGCCCCCGGTGGTGAGCAGGTACGCCTGGCCGAACATGTTCGCGGAGGCCAGCACGGTCGTCGTCGTGATGAAGAGCGTCACGGGTCGCAGGCCGGGCAGCGTCACGTTCCGGAACGACCGGACGGCGCCGGCGCCGTCGAGCGCAGCGGCCTCGTACAGCTCGGTGTTGATGCCCTTGAGGCCGGCCAGGAAGATCACGGTGTTCAGTCCGGAGGTCCACCACACCGTGACGCCGACCAGCGAGACCCACACCCACGGCACGTCCACGGTCCACGGGATGTCGGACTGGATGCCGATGCCGTGCAGCAGGTGGTTGAGGACCCCGGACTGCGTGTCCAGCACGTACCCCCAGATCAGCCCGACCACTGCGACGCCGAGCACGTACGGCGCGAAGAACACCGTGCGGAACGCCGACGCGGCGCGGATCTTCTGGTTGAGCAGGATGGCGACGAACAACGGGACCACGACGAGGAACGGGACGCTCGCCACCACGAAGATGGCGGTCGCGCCCATCGACTGCCAGAAGTCGCCCGAGGTCGTGGTGCCAGCGGTGAACAGGTCGACGTAGTTCTGCAGGCCGACGAAGTGCTGCACGTCGCGGAAGGGGCTCCAGTCCGTGACGCTGATCCACAGACCGAACACCGCCGGCGCCAGCACGAACATGGTGAACAGCACGAGGAACGGCGCGAGGAACAGGTACGCGGTCAGCGTCTTGCGCCGACGGCGGGCCGGGCTGACCACCCGCCGCGGGCCGTGCCCCCCAGCGCTGGTGCGCTGGGGGGCGACGGTGTCCGCGGCGACAGAGTCAGTCACCGTACTTGGTCCGGTTCTGCTCGAGGATCTGGTCGGCCTTGGCCTTCGCGTCGTCGAGCGCCGCCTGCGGCGACTTCTTGCCCGTGAGGGCCTCGTTGATCGCCGTGGTGATGAGGTTGTTCGCCTCGTTGATGCCCGGCGAGACCGTCTCGTAGTGCGCGTACTCGAGCTCGTCCATGAACGGCTTGAGGTTCGGGTACTTCTCGAGCAGCGCCGGGTCGTCGCGCACGGAGTTCGCTCCGGGGAGCTCGCCCGTCTCGGCCCAACCGGCGGAGTTGTCGTTCATCCACTTCACGAACGTGGCGGCCGCGGCGGTCTTGTTCTCGTCCTGGCCCTTGTTGGCAGGGAACGCCCAGTGCGTCGAGCTCGACCAGACAGCCTTCTCGGAGCCGATCTGCGGCACCGGCGCCGCCTCCCACTGAAGGCCGTCGAACGCGGTGTTCGTCGTCTGCCACACGCCGTTCCAGTTGAACGCGGTGTCCCCCGCCAGCAGCGCCTTGATGTTGCCGTCCTGCGCGACGTTCGCCGGGCTGAAGCCCTGGTCGACGAGGCCGGTCATCCAGGTGAGCGCCTGCACGCCGGCGTCGGAGTTGAACGTCGCCTCGGTCACGTCCTCGTTGTACAGCTCGCCGCCGAACTGCCACAGCAGGCTCTCGAACTCGAACGTCCCGGTGAACACGTAGCCGTCCACCCACTCGCCCTGGACGCCCGCGTCCTTCAGAGCCGTGAGCGAGGCCTCGTAGGAGTCTTTGTCCGTGGGGATGTCGGTGACGCCGCCCTGGGAGAGGACGTCCTTGTTCACGTACAGGCCGAGCGGCGTCACGCTCCAGGGCACCGCGTACTGGGCGTCCTTGTAGTTGCCCTTGTCGAAGACGCCGGGCGGGAAGTCGTCGGCGGAGTAGCCGAGGTCGTCGACGATGTCGTCGGCCTGCAGGAGCAGGTTCTGCGCGGCGTACGTCGCGAGGTCGTCGCCGTGCAGCACCACCACGTCAGGTCCCTTGCCGGCCTTGATCGCGAGCGGCAGCTTGGCCGAGATGTCACCCCACTCCTGGGGGACGGCCTTGACGGTGATGTTGTCGTGCTCGGAGTTGAACTTGTCGATGAGCTTCGGCACGAGTGTCGGAGCGGCTCCGCCGGTCCAGCCGTGCCAGAACGTGATGTCGACGTTCGGGCCGTCGTAGGCGCCACCACCGACGCCGCCACCGCCCGAGCCGGAGCCCGAGTCGGAGCCGGAACCGGAACAGGCAGCCAGCGCGAGGCTTACCGAGACGGCGATGGTGGCACTGAGTCCCCTGACCACGGACTTCCTCATGCAAACTCTCCCTTGAGTCGAGGTGTGCCGTCGCCCTGCCTTGGACGGCGACACGTGGCCGGTGGGCCTTCCGGAAACTTTACAGCGCTGGAAACTGGCCGGTCAAGAGGGAGCAGGGGGCCGCCGGTCACGTGCGGGCCACGGCGTCCGCCGACGGCCCCGCGCCAGTACTGTGGGCCCGCGAGCGCCAGGGCGGGCGCGTTGCTCAGGGAGGTTGCCATGGGCCAGGTGCGGCTCCAGGACGTCGCCGAGCACGCGGGCGTCTCCATGAAGACGGTCTCCAACGTCGTGCGGGACGCGCCCCACGTGTCCCCGCGCATGCGCGAGCGGGTGCAGAAGGCCATCGACGAGCTCGGCTACCGCCCGAACATGATGGGGCGCCGGCTCGCCACGGGGCGGACGTCCCTCATCGCGCTCGGCTTCGCGGACGTCGCCATCCCGTACTTCGCCGAGCTCTCACGCGTGGTGTCCCGCGTCTCCCTGCAGCACGGCTACCGCGTGCTCCTGGAGGAGACGGACGCGACGCTCGACGGCGAGCGGGCACTGGTGGCGGCCTCGGAGTCCGGGCTCGTCGACGGCATGCTGTTCCAGCCCAGCGTCATGAGCTCGACCGAGATCGCGCGGCACCGGACGGAGCTCCCGCTCGTGCTGCTGGGCGAGACCGCCGCTCCGCTGACCGTCGACCGCGTGATGATCGACAACGTGCTGGCCGCGCAGGAGATCACGCGGCACGTGCTCGATGCGGGGCGGCGCCGGGTGGGGTTCGTCGGGCACGAGCGCTCGGGGCTCTCGGAGACGTCCCGCCAGCGCATCGCCGGCTACCAGCAGGCCCTCGAGGACGCCGGCATCGCGCCGGACCCAGCACTGCTCATCGCCACGGCCGAGATCTCGGCCGTGGGTGCCGTCCGGGCCGTCGGGGAGATGCTGGACGCCGGCCTGGTGGTCGACGCCCTCGTCTGCCGCGACGACCTGGCCGCGATCGGGACGTTGCGGGCGTTGCACGAACGAGGCATCCGGGTGCCGCACGACGTCGCGGTGACCGGCTGGGACGACATCCACCTCAGTGCGGTGACGTTCCCGAGCCTCACCACGGTCTCGCCGGACCTCGAGGCGCTTGCCGAGCGCGCGGTCAGCATGCTGCTCGAACGGATCGGCGGCTTCGACGGGATGGGTCGCCACGTGGTCGTGCCGCATCGGGTCGTCGTCCGGGAGAGCGCTCCGTAGCGGTCACCGGACGGCTGATTTACAGCGCTGCAATTGTGCGGCATGCTGAGCGCCATGATCAGTGAGGATCTCGCGCGCCCGGTCGCGAGCACGCAGGACGGGACCCATCCGCGACCCCAGCTCCTGCGGTCGGCATGGACTGACCTGTCGGGGCCCTGGCGGTTCGCGTTCGACGACCTGGACCGCGGGCTGCGCGAGCAGTGGTGGCTCAGCTGGCCCGACGCCGACCGCGAGATCGTCGTCCCGTTCCCGCCCGAGTCGCCCGCCTCGGGTGTCGGTGACACCACGTACCACCCGGTCTCCTGGTACCGCCGGACGCTGTCGCCGGCGGACCTGGACGCGGCCGGCCACGTCGACGGCGAGCGGCTCATGCTCCGGTTCGGCGCCGTCGACTTCCGGTGCCGTGTCTGGGTCGACGGTCAGGTCGTCGCGACGCACGACGGCGGCCACACCCCGTTCTCCTGCGACATCACCGACGCCCTGGGGCAGGGCGAGCACGTGATCGTGGTGCGCACGGAGGACGACCCGCACGACATCGCCCAGCCGCGCGGCAAGCAGGACTGGCGCGAGAGCCCGCACATCATCTGGTACCACCGCACGAGCGGCATCTGGCAGCAGGTCTGGCTCGAGTCCGTGCCGCCCGTCGCTGTCGAGTCGCTGCACTGGACCACCGACCCCCGGTCGGCGACGGTCACCGCAGCCCTTCGGCTGACCGCGACCCCGCACGAGCCCGTGCCGGTGCGGGTGCGGCTGACCTACGACGGCGCACCGTTGGCCGAGACGTCGACGACCCTCAGCACGCTCGAGACGACGGTGGTCATCGCGGTGCCGGCGCTGACCAACGGGCAGGCGTACGAGGAGCTGCTCTGGTCCCCTGAGCACCCCAGGCTCGTGGACGCCACCGTCGACGTGGGCGCCGACCGGCTGTCGTCGTACCTCGGGATCCGCACCGCCGAGGTCGCCCGCGGACACTTCCTGCTCAACGACCGGCCCTACTACGTGCGCTCGGTGCTGAACCAGGGCTACTGGCCGCAGTCGCACCTCGCCGCCCCCTCCGCCGACGCCCTCCGCCTCGAGGCCCAGCTCATCAAGGACCTCGGGTTCAACGCGACCCGCGTGCACCAGAAGTTCGAGGACCCGCGCTTCCTGCACTGGGCGGACCGGCTGGGCCTCCTGGTGTGGGCCGAGGCACCGGCGAGCTTCACCTACTCGACCGTCTCGGTGGAGCGCACCGTGCGCGAGTGGCTCGAGATCGTCCAGCGGGACTACTCGCACCCGTCGATCGTCACCTGGGTACCGCTCAACGAGAGCTGGGGGGTCCAGCACATCGCCCACGACACGCGCATGCAGCACTTCGCGCGCGCCCTGGTCGGGCTCACCAAGGCGCTCGACGGCACGCGACCGGTGGTGTCCAACGACGGGTGGGAGCAGGTCGACACCGACATCCTCGCCATCCACGACTACTCCTGGGACCCCGACGTGGTGGACGCCCGGTACCGCGACAGGGCGTCGGTCGACGCGCTGATCGACGGCATCGGCCCGGCGGGCCGGCGGCTGGTGCTCAGCGGCGCGGTCGACGACGCGCCCGTGATGCTGACCGAGTTCGGCGGGATCTCGTACGACATCGACGCCGTGGACGACGCCTGGGGCTACTCGTCGGCAACGACCTCGGACGACTTCGCGAAGCGGTTGGCGGGCCTCCTCGACGCCGTGCGCCACAGCGAGGTGCTCGCCGGGTTCTGCTACACGCAGCTGGCGGACACCGAGCAGGAGACCAACGGCCTGGTCCGAGCCGACCGCACCCCCAAGCTCCCGCTCGAGCACCTGCGCGCGATCGTCACCGGAGACCGACCGAGCTGAAGGCAAGCGCCGGTCCGATGTGCCGAACCTCAGCGGATGTTGTCGCTGGCGCCCGTGGCCCGGACGGCGCCCCGGCGGCGGGTGGACGTGAGGGGATCGGCGACGTCCTCGAGTGACTTGCGCTCGGCGTCGACCCCGATGAACCACGCCACCAGACCACCCGTCAGCATGAAGGCCGCACCGAGGGCGTAGCCGATGGCGAGCGGACCCCGGGACTCCCCCTCACCGACGAGCGCGGCGTACAGCGACGCGGCGACGGCACCGGAGAGCTGGGCGATGCAGAAGAAGAACGCGATCGCCTGCCCGCGCAGCTCCAGCGGGAAGATCTCGCTGACGGTCAGGTACGCCGACGAGGCCCCCGCCGAGGCGAAGAAGAAGCAGACGCACCACAGGATCGTCTGGGTCACGGCGGTCAGGAGTCCCGCGTAGAACAGCACCGCGGCGACGGCCAGCACGATCGCTGCCAGCCCGTAGGTCAGCAGGATCATCTTGCGCCGGCCCCACACGTCGAAGAGGTGGCCAAGCAGCAGCGGGCCCAGCAGGTTCCCGAACGCGAAGGGGATGAAGTACAGCGGCACGCGCCCGCTCGGGACGTCGAAGAAGTTGCTCAGCACCAGGGCGTAGCTGAAGAAGATCGCGTTGTAGAGGAACGACTGCGTGATCATCATGGTGCCGCCGAGGATCGCGCGGCGGCGGTACTCGGTGAACATCAGCTGGCCGACGCGCAGGATGGCGATCGACTTCTCGGGGACCACCTCGATGGCCTTGTTCTCGTCCACCGGAGGCAGCTCGACACCCTGCCCTCGGACGGTCTCCTCGATGCCGTCGATCGTCTCCTCGGCCTCCTGCGCGTACCCGTGCGTCAGCTGCCAGCGCGGGCTCTCCGGGATGTGCCGGCGGATGTAGATGATGACCAGTCCGAGGATGGGGCCGATGAAGAAGCAGATGCGCCAGCCCCAGAAGATCGGCACCAGGTCGGGGTTCAGCAGCACCAGGGCACCGAGCGAGCCGATGAGCGCGCCAGCCCAGTAGGTTCCGTTGACGGCGATGTCGACCCGGCCGCGGAAGTGCGCCGGGATCAGCTCGTCGATCGCCGAGTTGATGGCCGTGTACTCGCCGCCGATGCCGAGGCCCGCGATGAAGCGGAACACCAGCAACGAGCCGAGGTTCCACGACAGGCCGCCGAGACCGCTCCCGGCCAGGTAGATGACGAGCGTGAGGATGAACAGGCGGCGCCGGCCCAGGCGGTCCGTCATGCGCCCGAACACGAGCGCACCGACCACCTGACCCACCAGGTACACCGACGCAAGCAGGCCCACCTCCGCGGGCGCGATCCCGAGCCCGCTCTCGGGCTCGGTGAGGACCGAGCCGACGTTGGCCACCAGCTGGATCTCGAGTCCGTCGAGGATCCACGACACCCCGAGCCCGACGACGACCATCCAGTGGAACCTCGTCCACGGCAGTCGGTCCAGCCGCGCCGGGATCAAGCTGCGCACCGCCTGCGGCGGTGCTGTGGGCGCGCTCATCTCAGTCCCCCCACTCGCTGGTCGCTCGGGCTCGCCGACGCTGCGGCCGCTCGGTCCGCTCACGGGAGCGCGTCGCCGACCTCTGCGCGGCAGGTCGCCACGGCGCGGTGGTCCCCGCGCTTCTCGGCCTCGGTGATGCCCCGCGCGTGCGGTGGCTGTCGGCCAGCAGGTCACCCAAGGACGTCGCAGCCATGCCGGGTCCTCTCCGTCGAGGCATCACGCGGGCCGGCTGCTGCAGTCCCGTTCTGGGAAAACCGTGACACCGCGACCGCGAGGGCGCATCCTGAGCGACGGCCCTACACCGGTACGCGCCCCTCCCAGCCCCACACGGCGTTCGTCATGAAGACGATGGGCGCGGGCCGTCAGCCGCGTGCTTGGACCTATCCGGTAGCCACCGCCTGCGCTCCTGGTCCTGCCCGGCGCGCGGTCAGCACGCGTCCCCCGGCCTGTAGGTCTGGACCGACCAGATCCCCGTGGGCTGCAGCGCGACCTCGGCGCGGATCGCCTGATGCGGCGTGTCCAGGTCGGCGCCTGAGGTGACCTCGCCGTTCTGGGTGTAGACCACCTTGCTGTCGTCGCTGCACATGTCGACGATCACGAGCTGCGTGGTGCCCGCGATGTCGGTGTAGGTGTCGGTCTCCTCACCCGACGTGACCCAGCCGTTCTTCCCGTTCGTCGAGACCACCTCGTTGACCTGAGCCAGCGCCTCACCGACGGCGAGGTGGTCGATCTCGGGCGACACGACGCCCTCGACGCGCGAGCGCCAGAACTCGACCTGGAACTGCATCAGCGCGTCGAACGCGTCGGCCTGGGAGCCGGCGACCTCGGGGATGCCCGCGAACGCGATCCCGAGCCCGGGGTCGGAGCGGTCGACCACCGAGGAGGCCGTCGGCGTCGGGGTCGGGGTCGCACTCGGACTCACCGAGCCGGCCGGCGCGCTGGACGGCGCTGCCGGAACGCTCGCAGTGGCGTCGCCCGACTCGCCCGAGCACGCGCCGACGGCCAGCGCGACCATCAGGGCGCACGCCATCCCCGTCGTCGCGCGCACCACGGAGCCGCGCCGCGTCACACGCCCAACCCCCCGCGGGCTCGGTCGACCTGCGGTGGAATGCGCTGAGATCTCAGTCGGCAATCGTCTCTCCTCGTTCGACGGTCACTTGCAGCGACGGATGCAGCGGGCATGGCCGCCGTCACCGCACGAGCGCCGCACGTGCCACGCGGCGCGCTACGCCTGCAGTGTCCACGGGACCCGGGAGGTACCGACAACTCGTCCGCCGCAGCTCAGAAAAGAGGACGGATGCCGGCTACCGAGGAGCGGGGTGCGCGAATTCTGCTGTCGGTCACCTCGCCGTCGACCCTTGACGCCCTCTGGTGCGCAGGTAAGGCTAGGCGTAAGGAATCCGTGCAGCGGTAAGGTGCGACGACATGCCGGTTGCCACCGTGACGTCCAAAGGCCAGATCACCATCCCGATCGAGGTGCGCACAGCCCTCGGCCTTCGGGCCGGCGATCGCGTCCAGTTCATCCAGGGCGCCGATGGAGCCTACGAGATCAGGCCGGCAAACCAGTCGATCCGCGCCCTGCGTGGCGCACTGTCCCGGTACGCGCCCGGCACACCCGTGACCGTCGAGGACATGGGTACCTCGATCGCCGCAGCCGCCGGAGGCGACAACCAGTGATCGCCCTGGACACCAACGTGCTCGTTCGCTACTTCGTGCGCGACGACGCCCCCCAGACGGCAGTCGCCGACTCCATCATCGAGAACCTCACGCCGCGCGATCCCGCATTCGTGGGCCTTTTGGTGCTCGTTGAGCTGTGGTGGGTGCTCGGCGTCGCCTACGCGATTCCCACCAGCGACCGGCGCGACGTCTTGACGGGCCTGCTCGACTCGGAGGAGATCGCCGTCGAGGACCCGGACCTGGTGCGCTCCGCACTGCGCAAGGTCAACCACCGGACCGACTTCCCCGACCTGCTCATCGCGGAGAGCGCCGCGCAACGTGGATGCACCGCCACCGTGACCTTCGACAAGAGTGCTGCGCGGTATGCCGGCATGAGGTTTGCCAGCGGCGTCCGATGACCGCCCACACGATCCTGCGAGCCGCGCCGGGCGCAACCACGTCGCCCTCACCGTTCCGCCGCCCGAGCGTCTTTCGACGTGCGAGGGGAAACGGGTGGTGATGCGCTTCGCCCCCGAACCGACCCCGGAAATCGTCAGCCGGGACCCTGCCGTGCGACGTGGCCCGTAGCCACCCACCTCTCGAGCAGCGGTACGAGTTCGGCGGGCCGTTCAGTGAAGCCTGGCAACGGCCGAGCGCCGGTCGCCGTCTCCAGGACGACCTGATCGCTCCACATCGGTCGACCCTCGATGTTGCCGTGCACCGCAAGGACATCGACCCGGCGAATCGAGTACGGCCGCAACCGGCGACGGAGCTCGAGGCTGTCCGGCGTCAGCCACAGCTGCGCGACCTGACCGACGAAACCCAGCCAGCCCCACAACACAGCCAGCAGGGCACTCACCCCCGCGGCGACGACGAGCACACCGCTGTGCACGACGAAGGCGGCGCAGGACAAGACGACCGCCGCCACCGACCAGACGACGAGGTGCCCGATCGTCAGCAATCGGTTGGGCCGCGCAGTCGCGGCGATGCGCCCGCCCGCGGCGTTCCCCATCCGACAATCGTGACACCACCCCGCCGGCAACGCTCGGCCCACCACCGCAGGTCAGGTGACGTCGTGGGTATCAACTCGGGCGGTCAACTGGTCGACGGCCGGGATGTGGGCGTATTGAGGCAGACAAGCACCGAGTTCCCCGCCGAACTCCGCGACTAACCGAACGCACCCGCCACCTGGCGAGACCGGATGGCGAAGTACGCGCCGGCGAAAACCGTCTGACGGCTTCGACGTCAGTTCGGTCCTTGTGCCGGCGCCTGCCCCCCATGGGATCGGGGTGTGATGCGAAGCCGTTTCTGCCGCGCACCCCGGCGGAAACAGGCCACCGAACCGCACTCCGTTTGAGGCTGGCGCGAGCAGGTGAACCTCCGCCTCGATGGTGGCGACGTCGTCATCCGTTCGGCGACACTCTCGGCATGGATGCGCTGCACGCCGTGAGCCTGCCGGTCGGTGACTGGCTACTGATCGACAGCACCATGGACAACACCGTCTCAGTCGCAGCCGTCGACCTGGAGGACACGGTCGTCGCAACCGGGCACCACGTCCGGGAAGTCGGCTGGGCCGCTGCTGCCGCGCACCCCCGCAAAGGTGAAGGGTCCGCGGGATGGCCACCGGAGGACGCAGCCCTCACCATCTCGCTGCCGATGACGCACTGGTCGTTCGTCCTGGCCGAGCTCGCGCGCTGGGCGCTGGTGGAGGAGAAGCTCGGTCAGCGTGAGGAGCTGGAAGAGTCAGCTCGGCTCGAACGCATCCTCCGCGAGCAGCTCACCGGGGCGCCTTGATCGCCCCCATGGATGGCGGTGAAGACGCCGGACCGCCGCTCATTTCTGATGGGGAGCCGACGGGTAGGAACCATTCGTCGCCCGACACGACCGTCGAGGCCACACCGCTGCTGCCGGCAGCGGAGAGGTCGTGGTGGCGCACACCGTGGGCGCTCCTCGTAGCGGGGGTCGTCAGCCTCGCGGTCGGGGGAGCGACCGCCATAGCGGCAGCCGGTGGCAGCGACCACACGGGAGGAGCGGCACTTCCGACCCTGGGTGCGAACGCGATCGGGTGCCCGTTCAGAAAGCCTGAGCCCGGCCTGGCGTTGACATCCGCAACCTCCTGCGCCTATCGGCAGCTCGTCATCGAAGCCTGCTCGCTCAATGCAGCCGACGTCCCCGCGACAGGCACCCTCATCTCCGATGACAGCGGGCACTTCTCAATCCGGTTCGATGACACCGTCGGCGGTTCCTCGCAGGTGGACTGGACGCGCGGCTCCAAGACCGCGTCTGTGCAGTGCTCGTACACGTACGTCTCGAAGGGCCTGCCGGAGCCAACGGAGACTGCGGTGACCGGACCCAGCTGAACGGCGCACCACGCCATACGGAGGTCCAGCCGTGGGGCTGACTGCACGTCACCCGCCGGACCGGGCCAGCCCATGCATGCGCACCGAACGACGCTCATCTACGGCGGCGTACCTGCGCTCGGAGTCCGCACCGTGCTCCGCACGGCAGGGACCACCCCTGTTCCTGGACCAGCCGGGCGCTCATTTTGGGAGCACGTTCTCCCTACGTAGGGACCTGCCTGCGCGGAGGCGGGCTGGCGCGGGTCTGCCACCGCTCAGGCGACGTGCTTCCGTAGAGTCGCGGCTGGTTTCGTCGGACACCGACGAGACGCGCATCCGGAGGGGCCGCACTCGGGGCGAACTACACGGGAGCTGTCCCGAGGGTTCTCCCGGTTGTAGTCCCCATCCCCCGGGCCTCTGGTGGATCGGGACAATAACTCACACCTGCATCGACGTTGATCAGGGTGGATTCCAGTGCCGGGTTCGGGAACGCGATGTCGATGCGACGAGAACGCGCGAGCGCAGCCCGATCGGCGGGGATAGCGACCCGTCAGGCGCTGTGGTGCGGGCCTCAGTAGTCGAGGAGCGTGATCGCCGCTTCGAGCTTCGTCCGCGCGCCCGCACTCCCTTCCGCGAGGAGTGCTGAGTTGAGTTCGGGCAGAGCCGACGCCGCACCCTGCGCGGCGAGCCACGTCGCCGCGCTACCCCGGACCGCCGCCTGCCCGTGTTTCAGAGCAGAAGTGGCCAGGGCACGTGCGTCGCCGTGCTTCTCGACGACCCGTCGCGCGGCGGCCCGCGGCCTGGCCGGCCCGACGATTGCCAGATCGTCCGCCCGCGGTTGGTAGCGCCGTGGCATCGCGGTCATCTGCTCGAGAACCGCAAGCGCCTTGACGAGCGTCTTCTCAACGACCGCAACCTCTGGGACAGCCAGACCCAAATGGTCATCGAGGCTGCCCGGACGTTCGACATACAAGGGCCAGGCCAAGGTGGAGGTCAGATACGTCTGAGTCTCGGAGAAGTACTGCCCGCTGACCCAAGCCTCACCGCGCATGACGCCGAGCCGCGCACCGGCGTCGACGAAGTTGCGCAGGTCGACGCCCGTATAGTCGAAGTCCCACATCAGCAGAGACGGATGCACTTCATCCCAGACAAGACGTAGCTGCTGCAGCGGGGTGAGCTGTCTGCTGAGTTCCTTCGAGTACTGGATTTCGGCCAGTTTCCTGATGGCGGGGTGCACCTGGCCGAGGCCTGACACTGCCCCAGCGGCGAGGACGCAGTCGTCCATCGTGACTGCTTCGAGCCAGGCGATCTTGGCCTTCGTCTGCCCCAACCAGGTGTGCGGTCCGTCCTCCAGTACCTCTCCACGCTCGTGGAGCATGCGCCTGCTCGTCTGAATCGAGCGACGCTGCTTCCCGATCTCTCGGCTGATGACGTCGTAGATGCGTTCGGAGAACCCATCCGGCGCAGGCAGGTCCTGCCACGGCCGTGCTTCAGGTACCGCGACCCGGAGATCCGGCGCGTGCCGACGCACGTCGATCTGGGCAAGCCCTGACCGAATCGCGCCCAGCGCGTAGGGGCCGCACCCATCCAGCGCGTTGGCAAGCACCGACCGCGCCGCCGGTTCGGGATTGAGCTCCAGGAAGGTGACGGCGTCGTCGATCACGTCGTGACGCTCGTGCCGCAGCGCTCGCCCGAGCGCCTCCGCGGCTCCCTCCAGTCCATGTGGCGCTGCTCGGTATCCCTGCGCACGTACCTCGGCCCGGCTATCCAGGATCATCGGTGCCCACGAGATGTACCGAACAATGCTCACAGGGGAGTCATCGGACGCGCCACGACGAATGTTGAGGGCCCTCAGGGCACTGGTCGGCACGATGCGAAAGTCAGGCCCGACGTCCCGCCAGCGCACGGCCGCTGGAGCGAGCCCCCAGACGCCGTCAGGGAGTGCCGTCCGTCGACTCCGGATGCGCCGAACTCCGACCCAATCGAACGACGTACGGAGGCTTCCTCCGTGGGCTCTCCCAGCTGTTGTCCGCATCCACCCTTTCACGAACACCGGCGATAGCCCGGACCCCGTCGTGTCGTAAGGTCTCAGTCGTGGTGATGAGGGACCCAGGACGCCCGAACTACACGGGAGTTGTCCCGAGGGTTCTCCCGGTTATAGTCCCCATCCCCCGGGCCTCTAGCTCAATTGGCAGAGCAGCGGACTTTTAATCCGCGGGTTGTGGGTTCGATCCCCACGGGGCCCACGCGTGACCTCTGACGGCGGCAGCTTCGGGTGCGCTCGACGGCAGGGCTCAGGGCCATCAAGGCAGCACAGCTTGACCGGAACGTCGGCCCGGACCCACGCCCGACGTCGCGACCGGTCGCTAGACCCTGGCCGACGAGGCGCCCACCGATGTCCGCTGCTGCAGCCACGAGTCGAGGGTGTCGGCCGGCATCGGACGCGCCAGGTAGAAGCCCTGCGCCTGCTCGCACCCGAGCTCGCGCAGGCGGTCCCAGACGTCGAGGGTCTCGACGCCCTCGGCGACGACGCGCAGGCCGAAGCGGTGGGCCAACGTGAGCAGCGACTCGGCCACGGCGGCGTCCTGCTGCGCGCCGAGCATCCCGGTGATGAACGTGCGGTCGATCTTGAGGGCGTGCACAGGCAGGCTCGGGAGCAGAGCCATGGACGTGTACCCGGTGCCGAAGTCGTCGAGCGAGACGCGGATGCCCATGGCGTCGAGCTGTTGCAGGACCGCGGTGGCTCCTGCCGGGTCGGCCATGACGGCGGTCTCGGTGATCTCCAGCTCGAGGAGGTGCGCCGGCAGGCCGGTGCGGGTGAGCGTGTCCAGCACGATCGTGGGGAGGTCCCCGCCGACCAGGGAGCGCGGGCTGATGTTCACCGCGACCGCCAGCGGACGGCCCGCGGAGCGCCACAGCGCCGCCTGACGGCAGGCCTGCTCGAGCACCCACGCGGTCAGCGGCTGGATCAGCCCGGTCACTTCTGCCATGGGGATGAACGCGCCGGGCTGCAGCAGCCCGTGCCGCGGGTGGACCCACCGCACGAGGGCTTCCACCGAGAGCACCTCGCTCGAGTCGAGCTCGGCCTTCGGCTGGTAGTGGAGCACCAGCTCGTCGTGGTCGATCGCGTACCGCAGCTCGGCGAGCAGCTGCAGCTGGTCCACGTCGTGCGGGTCGACCTCGCAGCTGTAGGGGACGACGCCGGCACCCAGCCGCTTCGCGGCGTACATGGCGATGTCGGCGCGTTGCAGCAGCCCCGCCACGTCTGTCGCGTCGTCCGGGAGCATGGCCACGCCGGCGCTCGCCCGGACGTCCAGGAGCACGCCTTGGACGGCGAAGGCTCCCTGGTGCAGCCCGTCGATGACGGTGCGAGCCGTGGTCAACGCAGCCTCGGCGTTCGGGACGTCCGGGATCAGCACCGCGAACTCGTCACCGCCCAGCCGGACCACGAGGTCGGTCGGGCTCACGAGGCTGGTGAGCACCTCGGCCACCTGGACCAGGAGCGCGTCGCCGGCCTGGTGGCCCAGGGTGTCGTTGACGGCCTTGAACCGGTCGAGGTCGAAGAGGATCAGCGCAGCCCGGTCCGACTCCGTGCGGCCGCGGAGCGACCCTTCGGCGCGGCGCAGTGCCATCCGGTTGCCGAGCCCGGTCAGGGGGTCGCGCAGCGCTTCCGCCTGGCGGATCCGCGCCCGGCGGTTCGTCTGGACCAGGGCGGTGCCGACGAGGAACGTCGCCAACCCGAGTGCGACGTACAGCTTCACGATGTCGTGGGTGACCTCCGCGCGCACGGACGGCAGCACGACCTCGACGGTCCCGTCGGCCGATCCGTCGTGGTCGGCGTCGTAGGAGAGGAAGACCTCGACCGTGTCCTGCCCTCCGACGGTGCGGTCACCAGGCTGCAGGAAGGTCGACTCCGCGGCTGTGCGCTGCTGCTCGCGCAGCGGCATACGGGTCTCTGTGGTCGGGTGCCCGGCGTCGGCGAACAGCAGCACGCCGTCGGAGCGCCACACCTCGAGGCCGTACAGCAGGCCCCGCTGCGCAAGGACCTCCACGTTCCGGTCCAGTGCGGCGGCCACCGACGTCGGCAGCGGCTGTGCGCCGTCCAGGTGGTCGACGGTGACGGTCTGCTCGACGGCCATGGCGACGACGGTCTGTGCAGTCAGACCTGCCTGCCGGACGGCTCGCTGCTCGACGTGCGAGGCGAGCTGCTGTCCGACCAGCGCTGAGGCGAGGACGACGGCAGCGACGGCTACGCCCAGGAGCCAGCCCGGAACGGGTCGCAGATGCCGTCTAGTCACGTCGACCATATCGACGCGGACGCACCGGGTATGAGCGAATGCACCGGGCGAGACCTCCGGGCGCATCTCCCGCCCGCCGCCCAGGCGCGGTGGGCATGGCGAGGTGACCGATCGTCGGATGCCGCCGACGACGACTACGCGGTCAGCGGCGGCGCAGGCCGGCAGCGGGCGGCGCGGGCTCGCTCCCGATCCAGGTGGCGGACGCCCACACGGCCGCGAGGTCGATCGTCAGCTCGACCTTCTGACCGTTCAGGAGCACGATCTGGTGCTGCGTGCCCTGCGGAGCCTTCAGCCGCATCGCCAGCTGGCTGATCGCATTGGCGTCCTTCTGGGGCCCGAGCTCGTACGTGACGCCGTTGATGTGCATGAACCCGTTCACCGGACGCCCCGGAAGCCAGTCACGAGAGTCACCTTCCGTCGTGCGGTCGGCCTTGCGCCGACGGCCACCTCGACAGCGTCCCAGCGGTCACCCCGACGCGACACCCGGACGGCCCAGCAGATGCGGTGCGAGGTTTCTCGAACGATGTGTCGGTGCGCGTTCGTACGATCACCAGATGGCCGTCGAGGTGCATGCCGCCGTCGGGCGCTACGACGACTTCTTCGAGGTGGTCGGCGTCAAGAAACCCGGTGGCAGCGGCTGCTGGTGCATGGCCTACCGCGACAGCCGGGTGCCCAACGAGGCGAGACCGCAGTACATGCGCGACGAGTGCGCGCGCGAGCCGGGGCCCGGGGTCCTCGCGTACGTGGACGGCGAGGTCGCGGGCTGGTGCTCGGTCGCGCCGCGCACCAGCTACCGGCGGCTCATGCACTCGCGGACCATCCCGTTCGTCGACGATCGTGACGCGTGGAGCATCGTCTGCTTCGTCGTCCGTGCACGGTTCAGGGGTCGAGGGCTGATGCACGAGCTGCTCGCCGGGGCGGTCGCGCACGCACGGGACTCTGGTGCAGAGGTCGTCGAGGGCTACCCCGTCGTGGTGCCGGACGGGCACCGGGTCGATCTCATCTCCGGCTACGTCGGGACCACCGGCCTCTTCGAGGCGGCCGGGTTCCACCAGGCCTCCGAGACGAGTGCCCACAGCGGTGGCCGGGACCGCGTGGTCATGCGCCGTGAGCTGCCCTGACCGGCGGCACCGAGCTCCACACGGCCGCGCGCGGTTGCCGTCGTTGCGAGACGCTGGGGCCATGTCCCTCACCACGGATCCCGCAGACACTGCTCCCCGACTCGTGTCCCGGGTGGCGCTCGGGCTGGCCCTGCTGTTCGCGGGCATCAGCCACCTCACGTTCGCACGCCAGGAGTTCCGCGCGCAGGTGCCGTCGTGGTTCCCGGTCGGCGCCGACGTCACGGTCCTGGCGTCGGGGGCCGTCGAGGTGGGGCTGGGTGCCGGTCTCGTGATCTCGCGCCGACGGGTGAGCGTCGGGCTCGTCACCGCTGCGTTCTTCGTCGCGATCTTCCCGGGCAACATCAGCCAGTGGCTCGAGCACAAGGACGGATTCAGGCTCGACACCGACGCTCGTCGGCTCACCCGCCTGTTCTTCCAGCCCGTGCTCGTCGCCTGGGCGTTGTGGTCCACCGGTGCGCTCGAGGCCTGGCGCAACCGCTCGGCGCACTGAGGCTGAGGTGCCGCGGAGCACGGCGAGAGTCGTCCTCGGACACCGGGCGGGCCTACGCCCACAGCGAATCACCCGCCCCGGCGGGCATCGAAACCGGTTCCCGGACGTTCAAGCGCACATGGACACCACGATGACGCAACCTCTGACCGCAGCCGACCGCTGCGACCGCTGCGGTGCCCGCGCCTACGTGCGGGTCTTCCTGCCCGTCGGCGAGCTGCTCTTCTGCGGACACCACGCGCGTGAGCACTCCGCCAAGTTCGCGGAGCTGGCCTTCCACGTCCAGGACGAGACCGACCGTCTGCTGGCCGACGCCGGAGCCGGCGCCCTGTAGGCGAGGCCGCCGCGCTGACTGCCGTCCGAAGGTCGTGACGGGCAGCCGGCCGACATGATGTCCCCATGGAGCTCGCGTTCACCGGCGGCATCGCTGCGATCGTCCTGTTCGGAGTCGTCGGCCAGCTGCTCGGCAAGGCCACCGGGATCCCGTCGATCATCCTGCTGCTGCTCCTCGGGCTGCTGGTCGGGCCGGTTCTCGGCTGGGTGAACCCGGACGCCCTGCTGGGCGAGAACCTGTTCCCGCTCGTCTCGATGGCCGTCTCCGTGCTGCTGTTCGAGGAGGCGCTCAAGCTCGACTTCTCGCGGCTGCACGGTGGTGCCCGACGGCCGGTGCTCGGGCTGGTGACCGTGGGTGCCGCGCTCACCGGCATCGGCGCGTCGCTCCTGACGTACTGGGTGTTCGACCTGCCTGCGGCCCGTGCGGCGGTCATCGGCGCGATCCTCATCGTCTCCGGTCCCACCGTCGTCGGCCCGCTGCTCGCGATCATCCGGCCCAGGCAGCCCCTCGAGTCCGTCCTGGCGTTCGAGGGGATCTTCATCGACCCGATCGGCGCGACCGTCGCGCTCGCGATCGCGCACGTGGCGCTGCACGAGCACCCGCAGGGGATGGTCAGGACGGGACTGACGGGGATCGTCGTCGGGCTCGCGGCCGCGGCGACCTACGTCCTCATGGTCCGGTTCGCGCGCACACCCGCCTCGATGCACGTGGTGCTCGCCCTGGCCCTCGCACTGACCGCCTTCGCCATCGCCGAGTCCTTCTTCGAGGAGTCCGGGCTCTGGGCGACGACGACCCTCGGCGTCACCCTCGCCAACCAGCAGGTCGTCAGACTCGGAGCGCTGCACGAGTTCGGCAGCCACGTGGGGGCGCTGCTCATCGGCTCGCTGTTCATCGTCCTGGCGGCGCGGGTGGACCTCGATGCGCTCATCAGGTACGCACCGGCCACGCTCGGCCTGGTGATGCTGCTGGTCCTGGTCCTGCGACCGGTCGTCGCCTGGATCGCCACGACGGGCACCATCCTGTCGGGTCGAGACCGCGCGATGGTCGGGTGGATGGCGCCCCGCGGCATCGTGGCGGCGTCGACGGCGAGCCTTTTCGCGCTCCAGTTCGAACAGGCGGGCAAGCCGTTCCCGCAGCTGGTGCCGGTGGTGTTCGGCGTGGTCCTGGCGACCGCGGTCATCTACGGGCTCACCGGGCCGCTGGTCGCCGCCCGGCTCGGCGTCCGCAGCGATGCCCTCGAGCAGGCGATCGACGAGGACGGCGTCCCTCTGTCCACCTGACGGCGGGGCGAGACTCCCGGCCGCGGCACGGCACGCAGGGACGATTGAGACCGTCTCGAGACCTGGATGTTACTTACCAGTAAGACCCTCACTATGTTCGCAACAACGGTGTGCTACCAATTGGCCACTGAGAACCAGCCGTGGGTCGACACATCTGCGCCCACGGCCCTGACGGAAGAGGGACGTAGCGCATGACTTCCCACGCACGAAACCGCCGCGTGATCGCGGCCACCGCTGGACTGGCGGCCGTCGCCCTGGTCCTGACCGCGTGCTCCAACAATGACGATGGTGGCACCGACGGCAGCACTTCCGACAGCGGCGACGGCAGCTCGCTCGTCATCGGGACCACCGACAAGGTCACGACGCTGGACCCGGCCGGTTCGTACGACAACGGCTCGTTCGCCGTCATGAACCAGGTCTTCCCGTTCCTCATGAACACGCCGTACGGCAGCCCCGACGTGGAGCCGGACATCGCGGAGTCCGCCGAGTTCACGGCGCCGACGGAGTACACCGTCAAGCTCAAGCCCGGCCTGAAGTTCGCGAACGGTCACGCCCTGACCGCGTCGGACGTGAAGTTCACGTTCGACCGCCAGGTCAAGATCAAGGACGACAACGGCCCCTCGTCGCTCCTCTACAACCTGGACACCACGGACGCAGTCGACGACACCACGGTGGTCTTCCACCTGCTGTCCCCCAACGACCAGGTCTTCCCGCAGATCCTGTCGAGCCCCGCGGGCCCGATCGTCGACGAGGAGGTCTTCTCCGCCGACGCGCTGACCTCGGACGACGAGATCGTCTCCGGGAACGCCTTCGCGGGCCAGTACACGATCACGGACTACGACTTCAACAACCTGATCGCGTACAAGGCGAACCCGGACTACCAGGGTGTCCTGGGCGCTCCGAAGACCGACGTGGTCAACGCCAAGTACTACGCGGACTCGTCGAACCTGAAGCTCGACGTGCAGCAGGGCAACATCGACGTGGCCTTCCGCAGCCTCACGTCCACGGACATCGCCGACCTCAAGACGGACGACAACGTCCAGGTCGTCGACGGTCCCGGTGGTGAGATCCGGTACATCACGTTCAACTTCAACACGATGCCGTTCGGCGCGACGACGCCCGAGGCGGACGCCACCAAGGCGCTCGCGGTGCGTTCGGCCGTCGCCGACCTCGTCGACCGTGAGGCGATCGCGGAGCAGGTCTACAAGGGCACCTACACGCCCCTGTACTCCTACGTCCCGGCCGGCCTGACCGGCGCGATCGAGCCGCTCAAGGACATGTACGGCGACGGTGACGGCGGCCCCGACGCCGACAAGGCCAAGGCTGCGCTGAAGGACGCCGGCGTCGAGACGCCGGTCGTGCTGAACCTCCAGTACTCCAGCGAGCACTACGGCCCGTCGTCTGCCGACGAGTACGCGCAGATCAAGGACCAGCTGGAGAAGGACGGGCTGTTCACCGTCAACCTGCAGACCACCGAGTGGGTGCAGTACTCCAAGGACCGTACGGCTGACGTCTACCCCGAGTACCAGCTGGGCTGGTTCCCCGACTACTCGGACGCCGACAACTACCTCACGCCGTTCTTCCTCAAGGAGAACTTCCTGGCCAACCACTACGACAACCCGGCCGTGAACGACATGATCCTGGCGCAGGCGACGACGGTTGACCCGGACGCCCGCACCGGGCTCATCGAGGACATCCAGACCGCGGTGGCCAAGGACCTCTCGACGGTGCCGCTGCTCCAGGGCGCGCAGGTCGCCGTGGTGGGCAAGGATGTCGACGGCGCGCAGGACACGCTCGACGCCTCGTTCAAGTTCCGGTACGCGGCTCTCTCGAAGAGCTGACCCGCAACGACCGACCGGGCGTTCGGCGCATGTGCGTCGGGCGCCCGGTCGGTCGTGCAACGCCGCACATCTGGCACACGAGCGCATCAGAGCAAGGCAGGAACCATGACCTCGACCATCACGGGAGCGCCCACGGGCGTCGCACCCGGCCAGCCGTCCCCCGCACCCGAAGCGCGCAAGAAGAAGCAGGGTGGTGGCCTCGGCGGCTACCTGCTCGTGCGCTTCCTGCTGATCTTCCCCACGATCTTCATCCTCGTGAGCACGGTGTTCCTGCTGATGCGGACCACGGGCGACCCGATCACGGCGGCGCTGGGTGGGCGGCTCCCAGCCGACCAGCTGGCTGAGCGCGTGCACGCCGCCGGCTACGACCGGCCGCTCTTCACCCAGTACGTCGAGTACATGGGCCAGATCGCGCGGGGCGACTTCGGCCACACGATCTCGGACAACCGGCCGGTCACCGAGGTGCTCACCACCTACGGCACCGCCACGCTCGAGCTGGCGTTCTACGCGCTGATCGTCGCGTTCGCCATCGGCATCCCGCTCGGCCGCTACGCCGCGTCTCGCCGCGACAAGGGACCTGACGCGGGTCTGCGCATCGGCGCGGTCCTCGCCTATGCGACGCCCGTGTTCTTCATCGGCATCCTGCTCAAGCTCGTCTTCTCCGTCTGGCTGGACTGGCTGCCGGTCGCAGGCCGCGCCTCCACCGGGGCGGAGATCGCGATGCAGCACGACGGCCTGCAGACGGGCTTCTACACGATCGACGCCATCAGCACCGGGAATCCGCAGATCCTGCGCGACGTGCTCGAGCACGCGGTCCTTCCGGCGATCGCGCTGGGTCTGCTCACCGGTGGCATCTTCCTGCGGCTGGTGCGCACGAACGTCATCGGGACCCTGTCCACCGGCTATGTCGAGGCAGCGCGGTCACGCGGCGTCAACGAGCGGCGACTGCTGCGCAAGCACGCCTGGCGTCCGGCCCTCGTGCCGATCATCACCGTCATCGGTCTGCAGGTCGCGCTCATGCTCAGCGGGGCGGTCCTGACCGAGACGACCTTCGAGTGGAAGGGTCTCGGCTTCCAGCTGATCCAGTACGTCAAGGCCCGTGACTACGTGGCCGTGCAGGGCATGGTCGTCATGCTGGCCGTGATCGTGGCCCTGACCAACTTCGTCGTCGACATCATCGCGGCGCTCGTCGACCCCCGGATCAGGTTCTGACATGACTATCCCCACCAACGTTGCCCCCGCCCCGGTCCGTCCTTCGCTCTGGAAGCGCCTCCCGGTAGTCCACCAGGTGCGCAGCAGCGTCGGCCTGCAGCGCAGCATGCTCGTGGGCGGCCTCGTCCTCGTCGGCATCTATGTGATCACCGCCCTGTTCGCGCCGTGGCTCGCCCCGTACGGGTTCGCGCAGATCCGCGTCGGCGACACCCTGTTCGGCTCGCAGCAGCCCCCGTCGTCCGAGCACTGGTTCGGCACCACCGTGGCCGGCTACGACGTGCTGTCCCGGTGCCTCTGGGGCGCCCGGCCGGCCCTCCTGGTCATGCTCGCCGCCGTCGTCCTGTCGATCTTCATCGGCGTCACCGGTGGCCTCCTGTCGGGCTACTTCGGTGGCTGGGTGGACCGCGTGCTCGTGGTCGTCGCGGACGCGATCTACGCCTTCCCGTCCCTCCTGCTCGCGATCGTCGCGGCGATCGTGATCAACCACGGTCAGTCGGACCTGTGGGGCGGCATCCTCGCGGCGGCCGTCGCGATCACCGTGGTCTTCATCCCGCAGTACTTCCGGGTCATCCGGGCCGAGACCGTGCGGATCAAGTCCGAGGCGTTCGTCGAGTCGGCGCGCGTCATCGGTGCCAGTCACCCGCGGATCATGACGCGCCACGTGCTGCGCAACTCGACCCGGACGCTGCCCCTGATCCTGACGCTCAACTGCTCCGAGGCCGTGCTGACGCTCGCGGCGCTCGGGTTCCTCGGGTTCGGCATCGAGCCCACTGTCGCGGCCGACTGGGGGTACGACCTCAACAAGTCGCTCTCTGACGTGACCAGCGGGATCTGGTGGACGTCCCTGTACCCAGGGCTCGCGATCGCGCTCTCCGTCCTGGGCGTGACGCTGGTCGGTGAGTCGTTGAACGACCTCGCCGACCCGCGTCTGCGCACCCGCCGCGCGGCCTCGCAGGCCGCCGGCGTCGTAGGCGCCGTCACGGTCGTTCCGGGCGGCGTGCTGAGCGCCGGCGCCGAGGGCATCGAAGGTCTGGACCTTCTGGAGGGCACCGCCGACGAGCTCTTCGCCGGGCCCACCGAGGACGAGCCCCTGGCCCGACCCAGCACCGACGAGGAAGGGGGTCGCTCATGACCGCGACCCAGGACACCCGGGACGTCGTCGTCGACATCCAGGACCTGCACATCTCCTTCGCGACCGACGCCGGCACCGTCCGTGCGGTCTCCGGGGCGTCGCTCCAGGTGAAGTCGGGCGAGGTCCTCGCGATCGTCGGCGAGTCGGGCTCGGGCAAGACCGTCACCGCCCGCTCGATCCTCGGCCTGCTGCCCGACACGGCTCTGACCAGCGGCGCCGTGCTGCTGACCCGTAAGGACGGGTCGGACACGCACGACGTCACGACCCTGCAGGGGAAGAACCTGAGAGACATCCGCGGGCGCGACGCCGCGATGGTCTTCCAGGAGCCCTCCACGGTCCTGAACCCCGTGTTCACCGTCGGCTGGCAGATCGCCGAGGGCCTGCGTGCCCACACGCAGATGTCCGCGTCCGACGCCCGCGAGAAGGCGATCGACATCCTGCGCCGGGTCGGCATCCCCGACCCCGAGCACCGCATCGACCACTACCCGCACCAGTTCTCCGGCGGGCAGAAGCAGCGCATCGTCATCGCGCAGGCGATCTCGCTCGACCCGGGCCTGATCATCGCCGACGAACCCACGACCGCACTCGACGTCACGGTGCAGGCAGAGATCCTCGACCTCCTGCGCCAGATCCCGAAGGAGTTCGGCGCTGCCGTCGTCCTGATCACGCACAACATGGGCGTCGTCGCGGACCTCGCCGACACGGTCGCGGTGATGTACAAGGGCGAGATCGTCGAGCAGGCCGACGTGCACACGCTGTTCGCCGCGCCGAAGCACGAGTACACCCGCGCGCTGCTGGACGCGGTGCCGCGCCTGGGCGGCCGGCGCTTCCGGGACCGCGTCATCGTCTCGGAGGCGGACGCCGCCTTCGAGCCGGTCGACGTGGACCCGTCGGCCACGCCCGTCGTCGCGGCCCAGGATCTGCGGATCGTGTACCGCGGTCGCCTGCGCCAGCCCGACTTCACGGCCGTCGACGGGGTCTCCTTGGAGATCCGGCCCGGTGAGGTGCTCGGTCTGGTGGGCGAGTCCGGAAGTGGCAAGACCACCATCGGCCGTGCCATCGCCGGTCTGACGCCGGTCAGCGGAGGTTCGCTGAACGTGCTCGGCGTCGAGATGCTGGGCGTCAAGGAGAGGACCTTCCGGCCGATCAGGCGACGGATCGGGTTCGTCTTCCAGGACCCGGCCACCAGCTTCAACCCGCTGCTCACCATCGCCCAGTGCGTCGCCGAACCTCTCGTCGTGCACGGGATCTCATCCAGCGCACAGGAGGCTCGTCGCCGGGTGGACGAGCTGCTGGAGGCTGTGCAGCTGCCCAAGGCGTTCGGGGACCGTTTCCCGCACGAGCTCTCCGGTGGTCAGCGCCAGCGCGCGAGCCTGGCGCGGGCGCTCGCCCTCGACCCTGAGCTGCTCATCGCCGACGAGCCGACCTCCGCGCTCGACGTCTCGGTGCAGGCCCGGGTGCTCGACCTGTTCGCACGCCTCCAGGCGGAGCTCGGGTTCGCGTGCCTGTTCATCAGCCACGACCTCGCGGTGGTGGACCTGCTCGCGCACCGCATCGCGGTGCTGCACAACGGCGTCCTGGTCGAGGAGGGTACGGGCGACGAGGTGCTGGGCGCCCCCAAGCACCCGTACACGCAGCGCCTGCTCGCCTCCCTGCCCGTCCCGGACCCCGTCGAGCAGGCCGCCCGCCGCGAGACGTGGCGGAATCTGCGCGCAGCCGACTGAACCGCCACACCCGGCGCGGCCGCGGCCCTAGGTTGTGCGCATGACACGACCGCGGCCGCGCGACGGGTGGGTGATCGGCCTCTGTGTGGTGTCAGCGTTCGTCGCGCTCGCGACGGTGCTGGTCTACCGGGTGCAGCTCGACCAGACCCCGGGCACGGTGCTCGCTCTGACGCTCCTCGTGGTCGCCGGTGCGGTCGCGGCCGCCTGCCGCCCGCGGCGCGCGGCGCGACATGCGTGGCTGTTCGTCGTGCCGGCGACCCTCGCCACCTGGCTCTGGGAGGTCGCGGGTCCCGCCACGCCGTCCTACGACGTCCTGACGGTCACGGTCACCGATGCGTCGTCGCCGGCGTCGACACCCGCGATCTACCAGTCCCCGGACGCAGCCGTCTTCGGCCAGTCGACCGGCCCCGTCCCCATCTTCACCGCGCTCGTGGTTCTCCTCTGGGCGGTCACGACCGTCGGCCTGGTCGTCCTGGTGCGCGATGCACGACCCGAGAGCGGCGCCGCGCACGTGCTGGCCGTCGTCGCCGCGGTGCTGACCGCCCCTCAGGTGCACCAGCTGGCGACCCGCCACCTGCTGCTCGCAGGCTCCGACGTGTTCGAATCGACGGGGTCTGCCACAGCCGAAGCCGTCGCTGTCGCCCTGGTCGTCGGGATCGGCGCCGCTGTCGTGCGCTCGCACCGACGCGTCCCGGCCCGTTCATCCCTGTACCTGCTGCCCGCCGCGATGCTGACGTGGCTCGCGTGGACCTCGGGCCTAGGACCCGAGCCTGTCTACGGGAGCTTCGCGTACGGCGGCTCCGTCCAGCTGACGTGGCTCGACACGCTGCCCTGGACCGCGATCGCTGCCTTCGCGGCCTGCCTGCTCGTCGTCGTGTGGATCCAGGCCGTCCGGGGCACATGGAGCATGCTCGTGCGGTACCGGCCACCGCCCGCCCTGGAGGAGCCGCTCGTCCCGTGACGGTCAGACGGCGACGAGCTCGGGTGCCCCGACGCTCGCCTCACGACGCGCCGAGTACCGGTCGTAGAGGGTGACGATCAGCGCCACGATGTAGGCGAACAGGAGGACGTCCCCTGCGGAGAGGTCGGCTGCACCGCGGCTCGCCAGCGCGGCGAACAGCAGCATCGCGACCACGCTGACCGCAGTGTTGATCGCGACCTGCACGCCCAGGTGCGCGGCACCGGACCGCCCGGTCCGTGCGCGCCAGACCGACAGGCCCGCGTGCGCCAGGACCGTCGCGGTGACCACGAGCGCGACGTCCCAGAGCCTCGCGTCCAGCAGCGGCCACGACAGGAACATGATCATCGTGACGAGCCCGGCAAGAGCGACCTTCTCGAGCACGTGGCCGACGCCGTGCGGCGCCACGTCGATGCGGCCGCGGGGCGCCCAGCCGACGTGGCGTGCGACCACGTCGGAGTCGACGGTGAACGGCCACGCGGCGGGCGGGAGCCGCTTCGAGAGCCGCAGACCGACCACGACGAGCACCGCGACGACAAGCAGCAGGCCGACGACGACCCAGGGCCGGTTGGCAATGCCCTCGGCCCAGGACGCGGTGCCGGGGACGCCGAGCACGCGCTCCTTGATCTCGTCGGTGGCGTCGAGCTGGGCGACGTGGATCCACCACTCCTGCGGGAGCTTGATGAAGATCCAGATGAAGGCCGCCGTGAGGACGAACGCCTTCTTCGAGAGGCGGCCCGCGTCCCAACGCGTGCGGACCACCTCGATCGCGATCACGAAGTACTCGAACGTGTTGGGGAAGAGCATCAGGAGCCAGCGCTCGCCCGACAGCTCGAATGCCAGCACACCGACCAGCCGGTAGTACCAGAGCGCCGCGGCGACGCCCAGCGCGAAGGGGTTGCGCCAGTTCCGGATGACCGACAGGTACGCGACGGTCAGGTAGTAGATGTCGAGCGCCTTGTCGTAGGACTGGTAGTTGTCCAGCGGCAGGTCGGTGAACGTGGCGAAGACGGTCTGGTCGATGCCGTCGATGACCAGGGCTGCGAGGAGCGCGGGCAGCGGGAACCGTGGGATGAACAGCGGGACCACGAGCCGAAGCCCGACGACCAGCGCGAAGATCGTCCAGTCGTGCGTGCTGACGGATCCCATGCCGGGCACTCTAGGGGGTCAGGATGTCCAGGTTGTCGCAATCAGCAGCATGGTGACGACGAATCCCGTGACGAGGTTGAGCCAGAGGAACGTCCGCCAGCCTGCGTTGGCGCGTTCGCAGTCCTCGTCCCGGACCGACCAGAACCTGGCTGTGCTGACCGCGTAAGGCACGGGGAGCACAGCCGCGAGCACGCCGGGCCACGGGACGAGCAGCAGGACCCCCGCGGCCAGCACGTACAGGACGGTCGACGCCACCACGGTCGGATGCGCTCCGAGCGCCGTCGCGACCGACGCGATGCCGCCCTCGCGGTCGGCGCGCACGTCCTGGACCGCGCCGAACGCGTGCGAGGCCATGCCCCACAGCACGAACGCGACGAGCACCGGCCATGTCGTCCTGGTCGTCAGCGACGCGCCGACGAGCACGAGCGCGTAGAGCAGGGGGCCGACGAAGTGCATCGCCGACGTGAACGAGTCCAGGACGGGCCGCTCCTTGAACCGCAGTCCCGGCGCGGAGTACGCCACGACGAGGAACAGCACCGCCAGGAGCGTCAGATCGGCCGCTGTCGACCCGTGCAGCAGCAGGTAGACGACGAACGGGACGGTCAGGATGATGCAGGACCACAGGATCCGCCGGTGCACCTCGGCGGCGCGGTCCTGCGGCACCAGAGCGCCCTCGATCCCGCCCTTGCGTGGGTTGCGCAGGTCCGAGGCGTGGTCGAACACGTCGTTGATCCCGTACATCAGCAGGTTGTACGGGATCAGGAAGAACAGTGTCCCGATGGCGAACAGCGCGTCCAGTCGACCACCGGTCGCCAGCAGGTAGCCCGCCGCGAACGGGTACGCGGTGTTGATCCAGGAGAAGGGCCGCGAGGCCGCCAGGACCTCCTTCACGCCTCCTCACCGCCTCCGCCGGGCGCCTCGCCGCGGCTCGGCCGCCCACCCAGCACGGTCCACAGCACAGGCATCCCGAGTGCGGCCGCCACCGCGTAGGCGAAGTCCTCGATGGGCGCGCCCCAGACGTAGACGCCGAGGATCTTGTCCGCGTCGTAGACGTAGAGGTCGGCCGCGATCATCGCTGTGTCGAACACGGCGGTCAGCAGGCAGAGCACGACGACCGTCCCTGTGACGGGGCCGCCGCGCAGCCGTCGGAGCACGGGCCAGGACACTCCGACCAGGACGGCGAGGACGAGCAGGTTGAGAGCCGCGTTCGTCATCGCCGCCGACGCTCCAGCCCGCGCCAGGTGAGCAGCGCGGTGTAGCAGAGCAGCGCGAGGAAGAACGCCTCCTCGACCGGCAGCTCGGGTGCCAGCAGGATCCCGGTCATGTGCGGGGACCCACCACGCGCGAAGATGCCCAGGCCCAGACCGGCGAGGTCCCACAGGAGGAACCCGAGCACGCCGATCCCGACCGACAGCGAGGCGCGGCGGGCGTCGGCCCAGAAGGCCAGCCGGAAGCGGCGGTCCAGGATGGCCAGCCCGGCAAGCGAGAGCAGCAGGGCACCCAGGTACAGGAAGGTCATCGGTGGACGGCGCTCCACACGCCGCCCGGGCGCGCAGACGCGAGGAACCCAGGCCGCAGGGGCTCCGGCAGCGGGCGCGCGGACGTCTCTCCCAGCATGCGCTTCACCACGAGCTCGGCGCTGATCAGGCACATCGGCAGTCCCACACCAGGGATCGTCCCACCACCCGCGTGCAGGAGGTTCGGGACGCGCGCGGACGCGTCGCCAGGGCGGAACATCGCGCTCTGCCTGAGCGTGTGCTCCATGCCGAGCGCCGTGCCGCGCCAGGCGTGGAAGTCCCTGGCGAAGTCGGCGGGGCCTCGCACGGACCGCACGACCACCCGTTCCCGGAGGTCCGGGACACCCGCCCAGTCGCCGATCTGGTCGAGGTAGCGGTCCGCGTGCCGGTCGAGGTCGGTGAGGGTGGGGTCGGCCGGGAACGGGACGAGGACGAAGAGGTTCTCGTGGCCCGCCGGTGCCGCTGTCGGGTCTGTGGCCGTGGTCCGCGAGACGTAGAGGGAGGCGACCTCGGGCACCCTGGAGGTCGTGGACGCACGGTCGGTGCCGAGGATGTCCTCGAAGTTCGCCGGCCAGTCCCGGGTGAAGAACAGCGAGTGGTGGGCCAGCTCGGGCAGCGCTCCACGGACGCCCGCCACGATGATCAGCGCCGAGATGCCGGGCCCCTTGGTGTCCCACGTCTCCGGGGGCAGGTCGCTGTAGCTGGCGTCGAGCAGCGCGCTCTCGGTGTGGTGCCGGTCCGCCGCGGAGACCACGATGTCCGCCGGCACGAGCTCGCCGGTCGACAGCCGGACGCCGCGGGCCGTGCCTGACCTGCGCGGATGCACCAGCGATGCAGACATCGGCTCGACCTCGATCGAGGCGACTGCGGCTCCTGTGCGGATGCGGACGCCCTCCCGGATCGCGATGCGCTGGAGTGCTTCTATCACTGTGTACATCCCACCGCGGGGGAAACGTACACCGTCCACCAGGTCCAGGTGACTCATGAGCGAGTAGAGGGCCGGGACGCGGTACGGCGAGCTGCCGAGGAACACCGCCGGGTAGCCGAGCACCTGCTGCAGCACCGGATGGTCGACGGCGCCGGCCACGTGCTCAGCCAGCGTGTGCGTCAGCAGGCCCGCGAGCGTGCGGGACCGGCGCACGACGTCGCGCGTGACCAGCCGGTGCGGACGAGCGAAGGTCGTGTACAGGAAGGAGTCGAGCGCGTCGCGGTACGCCTGCGTCGAGTCCTGCGCGTACCGCCGCATCGCGGATCCGGCACCCGGTTCCAGCGCCTCGAACGTCGCCCAGTTGACCTCCGGGTCCTGCACCACGTCGAGAGGCGCATGACCGCCGGACGGCTCAGGGAACAACCGGTACGCCGGGTCAAGCCGCACCAGGTCGACGTGGTCCTCGATCCGCTCGCCCAGCAGCGCGAACGCGTGCGTGAAGACCTCCGGCATGAAGTACCAGGACGGTCCGGTGTCGAACCGGAACCCGTCCAGCTCCAGCAGCCCAGCCCGACCACCCACCCCGTCGTGCTGCTCGAGCAGGGTCACGCGCGCTCCCCCGCGCGCCAGCAGCGCCGCGGTGGTCAGCCCGGCGATCCCGGCGCCGACGACGACGACACGTCCGCTCACCGGCCCGCCCGGGCCTGGGCGAGCACGGCCTCCCCGACGACGACCAGCTTGGTCGGTGTGGAGAGCCGGAGCCGACGTTCCAGGATCTCGCTGGGCGTGCACCGCTCGAGGTCGTCCATCAGCCGCTCGTAGAGCGCGAGCGTCGCGGCGACGGCGTACCTCGCTCGGGGCGGCAGCTCGGGCAGCGCCGACCGCGCGACGGCGAGGTCACCGCCGATCTCCTCGAGGATCGCGGACAGCTGCTCCCGTGAGAGCTCCCCGGGGCGCGTACCCGGGAAGTACGTGCGTTCGAGCTCCTCGTTGTCGATTCCGAGGTCGCGCAGGAAGTTGATCTTCTGGAATGCAGCGCCGAGGGCGCACGCGCCGGCCACCTGGATGTCGGTGGGCTCGACCACGGGTGCCGCCGGGCTCCGCGACTCGTTGATGAAGGCGCGGACACACATGAGACCGACCACCTCGGCGGAGCCGTAGACGTAGGCCTCGTAGCTCGCCCGGTCGTGCGTGTGGACCGTCAGGTCGGCACGCATCGACGCGAAGAACGGGACGGTCTCGGCGGTCGTGATGCCGACGCGGCGCGCGGTCCGCGCGAACGCGTGGACCACGAGGTTCGTCGAGTAGCCGGTGCGCAGCGCGCGGTGCGTCTGCTCCTCGAGCTCGTCGAGCTCGGCACCGGCGTCGTCCCCGCGGTAGGTGTCGACGACCTCGTCGGCGAGCCGGACGAGCGCGTACACGGCGCGGATGTCCCGCTGCCCACGGCGCCCGAGCAGCCGGGTACCGAGGCCGAACGACGTCGAGTACGCGGCGAGCACCGTGGCGCTGGTGCGTGCGGCGGTGGTGTCGTAGAGCCGCAGCGCGCGGTCCCTCGCCAGTCCCATGGTGTCCCCTCTGATCCAGCGCCCCTGCCTACCCGTTAGCCTCCCAGCGGTTCGGGCTGTGTGCCCAATGCCCGCGCACCCCATCCCGTTCCCTGGTTGTCGCGGCGGCCGCGCGCAGCGATCGGTACGCTCGCCTCCATGACATGGCTGGTCACTGGCGGTGCCGGGTACATCGGGTCTCACGTGGTGCGGGCGTTCGGGCAGGTGGGACTCAGCACGGTCGTCCTGGACGACCTGTCCAGCGGGCACAAGGAGTTCGTCCCGGGCGACGTGCCGCTCGTCGAGGGCTCGATCCTCGACACGGACCTCATCGCGGACACGCTCAGCCAGCACGGCGTCGTGGGGGTCGTGCACCTCGCGGGGTTCAAGTACGCCGGAGTCTCGGTCAGCCGACCGCTGCACACGTACGAGCAGAACGTCACCGGGACCGTCCACCTGCTGGAGGCGATGGCCTCGCAGGGGGTCGACGCGATCGTGTTCTCCTCGTCGGCCGCCGTCTACGGCACCCCGGACGTGGACCTGGTCACCGAGACGACCGCGACGCACCCCGAGTCGCCCTACGGCGAGTCCAAGCTCATCGGCGAGTGGCTCCTCGCCGACCAGGCGCGGGCGACCGACCTGCGGCACACGTCGCTGCGGTACTTCAACGTCGTCGGCTCGGCCACCGACGACCTCTACGACACGAGCCCGCACAACCTCTTCCCCCTGGTCCTCGACGCCCTGGCCGCGGGCCGGACCCCGCGCATCAACGGGACCGACTACCCCACCCCGGACGGGACCTGCGTCCGCGACTACCTGCACGTCGCGGACCTTGCCGCGTCCCACGTCGCCGCCGCGCAGGCTCTCGCCGAGGGACGCACGCTCGAGCCGGTCTACAACCTGGGCTCGGGCGACGGCAGCTCCGTGCGGGAGATCATGACGGC
Source organism: Cellulomonas sp. URHE0023 (assembly GCF_000688475.1). Lineage (GTDB taxonomy): Bacteria > Actinomycetota > Actinomycetes > Actinomycetales > Cellulomonadaceae > Cellulomonas. The sequence goes on from NZ_JIAN01000005.1 coordinate 561,789, forward strand.
CGTCGCGCAGGCCACCGGGATCGACTTCGAGCCCGAGCTCGCGCCTCGACGTCCGGGCGACCCGGCCCGCATCGTCGCGTCCGGCGAGCTCGCCGCACGTGACCTCGACTGGCGGATGCGCCACACGCTGCTCGGCATGGTCACCAGCGCCTGGTCCGCCCGCCAGGCCCACTGACGGTCAGCGCGCAGCGACCGGGAGGGCCTGGAACGTCGGGAGCTGCGCGGCGAGCGCGTCCAGGACCGCCGGTGAGCCCGCGTAGACGCCTTCGGCACGGGGCCAGTGGACGATCACGTCGGTGAACCCCAGCGCCGCCGCGCGCTCGATGCCTTCGACCACGAGGTCGACCGACTGCATCGAGAAGATCGGCGCACCGTCGAGGCTCAGGTAGCGACGTAGCGGCGGCATCCCCGCGGGTCGATGGGTCGCGACGGCCTCGTCGACGCTCGCCTGCATCGCCGCCAGGCCTGACCACCACTGCTCCTGCTCGGCCACGGGATCACCGCCCTCGCCCTCGGACAGGAACGTCTGCCCGTAGGTGACCCAGCCCTGCCCGTGCCGGGCCGCGAGCGCCATGGTGCGCGGCCCGTTGGCGGCCACGACGAACGGGGTGCGCGGCTCTGCGAGCGTCCCGGGGATCATCCGGGCACCGTCGGCGCGGTAGAACTCCCCCTCGTGCTCGGTGACGGGCGTGGTCAGGAGCGTGTCCATCAGGGCGACGAACTCCTCGAACCGCCGCGTCCGTTCGCCGCGACTGATCGGGTCACCCGCGACCCATGAGTCGAGGCCCTCGCCGCCTGCACCGATCCCGAGCACGAAGCGCCCGCCGCTGATGTCGTCGAGCCCCATCACGTCCTTGGCGAACGGCACCGGGTGCCGGAAGTTCGGCGACGCCACGAACGTCCCGAGTCCGATGCGTTCTGTCACGGCCGCCGCGGCGGCGAGCAGCGGCACGGTCGCGAACCACGGCTGGTCGACGAGCGTGCGCCACGCCAGGTGGTCGTACGTCCACGCGTGGTCGAACCCCCACTCCTCCGCGAGGAGCCACTTGCGGCGCCCGACCTCCCAGCGGTCCTGCGGCAGCACGACGATCCCCACGGCAACCATGGTCGCGACCCTACGCGTGCGAGTGACGTTCCTCGCGGGTGGCCGACGGCGGCTCGAGCTGGAACGTGCAGTGCGCGACGTCGAAGTGGCCGGCGAGGCAGTGCCGCAGGTCGTCCAGCACCCGGCCGGCCTCGCCGCGCGCGAGCAGCTCGTCCGGCACCTCGACGTGCGCGGACAGCACAGGAACCCCTGATGTGATGGTCCACGCGTGGAGGTCGTGGACCCCGAGGACGCCAGGCACCCCGCAGATGTGCGACCGGATCGCGTCGAGGTCGACCCCGCGCGGGGTGGCCTCCAGGAGCACCCCTGCGACGTCGCGCAGCAGCCCTGCGGCCCTCGGCACGATCATCAGACCGATCAGGACGGAGGCGATCCCGTCGGCCCGCAGGAACCCCGTGGCCATCACGACCACCGCAGCCACGACCACCGCGACCGACCCCAGCAGGTCGCCGAGCACCTCCAGGTAGGCACCACGGACCGTCAGCGACTCCTCCTGCCCGCGCCGCAGCAGAGCGAGGCTGACGGCGTTGGCGAGAAGACCCACGCACGCGACGACGAGCATGAGACCCGCCTCGACCGGTGCCGGACTGACGATCCGCCGGACACCGCCGACGATCACGACCAGGCCCACGACGCCGATGACCAGCCCGTTCACGAGCGCAGCGAGAATCTCGGCACGCTGCCAGCCGAACGTGCGCGCGGCAGTCGCGGGGCGCGTGGCGAGTGCCGTCGCCCCCAGCGCCAGGCCGACACCGGCAGCGTCGGTGAGCATGTGGCCCGCGTCCGCGACCAGCGCGAACGAGCCGGACACGACACCGCCGACGACCTCGACGACCAGGACCACCAGCGTCAGGACGAGGACCGCGACCAGCGACCCCGTGTGCGCCTGTGCCGCCGTCGAGTGGTCGTGGTCGTGGCCCACGACCATCAGCCCCAGCCGAGCGCGTGCAGCCGCTCGTCGTCGATGCCGAAGTGGTGGGCGATCTCGTGCACGACGGTGACCGCGACCTCCTCGACGACGTCGTCCCTGTCCTCGCAGAAGTCCAGGGTGGGCAGGCGGAAGATCGTGATGCGGTCGGGCAGCGACCCGGAGGCCCAGAAGTCGCCACGCTCGGTCAGTGGCGTCCCCTCGTACAGCCCGAGCAGGTCAGGCTCGTCGGCGGGCGGTGAGTCCTCGACGAGCACGACGACGTTGTCCATCATCGCGGCGAGCTCGGCCGGGATCTCGTCGAGAGCGTCGCGCACGGCATCCTCGAACTCGGCGCGCGTCATCTCGACCATGCCGACCATCTTCGCAGGCTGGGGGCGCGCCGGAGGGTTCCGCCGGTCGGTCAAGGACGGGGCGACAGGGGCCGCTTTGGAGTTCGGGCCGATCACCCCGTATGCTCATCACCGGTCTTCCGACGCCTCGACGTCAGGGGTTGGACTAGCCCCCATCGTCTAGCGGCCTAGGACCCCGCCCTTTCACGGCGGTAGCACGGGTTCGAATCCCGTTGGGGGTACGAGCAGTACCAGCAGGTGCAGTACCGCAGTTCAGTAGCAAGGCCTTGTCTCACCAAGGCCCCGTAGCGCAGTTGGTTAGCGCGCCGCCCTGTCACGGCGGAGGTCGCGGGTTCAAGTCCCGTCGGGGTCGCTCGATTCGCCGGTCTACGGACCGGCGTTCTCGTTTCACGGCTCTGTAGCTCAGTTGGTAGAGCGCACGACTGAAAATCGTGAGGTCACGGGATCGACGCCCGTCGGAGCCACCACTGAAGCCCCCCTGGTGACCAGGGGGGCTTCTTCTGTCTCTGGCCTTCGTCTCATGGTCCGGAGCGGTCGATCACTGCTGTCCGACGAGCTAGCCGCTCCCCGCCTGTCCACCACCCGCTCGATGCCCCGTCCGACCTAGGGTGGGCGCAGTCCTACGAGCGGAAGGAGACCGTCCATGACCAGCACCCCAGGCGCCGAGAGGCCCGATCGATCCAGGAGCTTCTTCGACCGGCTGACCGAGCCGTTCGCGGACAAGGCGCGCGAGAAGATCGAGCAGGTCGAGGACCACGTCCGTGACGCCCTGCAGGCGGAGATCAACGCCGTCGCGATCAGCGTCCGCGCCCGCGCAGTGGAGGTCCGCCCGTCGGCGATCGCGTTCGGCGTCGCGGCGCTCGTCACGTTCTTCGGGCTCGCCCTGTTCGTGACCGCGGCGGTCTTGGGACTCTCGCACGCGGTCGAGCCGTGGCTCGCGGCGCTGATCGTCGGCGTCGCACTGGTCCTGATCGGCGCCGGCGCCGCCGCATGGGGGCGCCGCCACCTCCCGAGCGGACCGCCCCTCTCCATCGTCCGCGTGCAGGAACCGACCCATCCCGCCGAGGAGCACGTCCATCCTTGGGAAGACTGACCGCCGCACCTCTCGCGTGGCGGGTCCGCGACCAGCACACTTGTACCTCGACGAGTCACCAGAGCGAGAGGTTGCGCCATGACCACCCAGTCGGGACCCCCGGGCGACGAACGATCCCTGGGCAAGCTCGTCAGCGAGATCAGCGAGACGGGCGCCAGGCTCGTCCGCGCAGAGATCGAGCTCTTCAAGGCTGAGATCGCCGGCCGGGCCCAGAAGATCGGCATCGGTGCCGGCCTCCTGGCTGCGGCCGGTCTCCTCGCGCTCTACTTCCTGGCCGCGGCCATCGCGACCGCCATCATCGCGCTCGCGCTCGTGGTCGACCTCTGGCTCGCGGCACTGATCGTCACGGTGCTGCTACTGCTCGTCGTGGCCGTGCTCGCCCTGATCGGCATCCGGAGCATCAAGAAGGGCACACCGCCCTCGCCCATCCGCGCCATCGAGAGCGTGCAGGAAGACATCGACGCGATCAAGACGGGGATCCGCTCATGAGTGACGAGACGACCGACCGACCGGCCAAGCCCGTCGAGCCGTTCAGCACTCCGCAGATGGTCGCCATCGAGGCGGAGATCGCGGCCGCGCGCGCCGAGCTGGCAGCGACCGTGGATGAGCTCGTCGCTCGCGCCGACCCCCGGGCGCTGGCCGCCAGGCTGCTGGGGGGCTTCGGGCAGCTCTTCTCCGCCGCAGTCACCGGTGAGGACGGGCCTGAGGCTCGCAAGAGGGCTCTGACCGTGCTGGGGAGCGTCGCTGCCGGCGTCCTGGCGCTGGGAGGCCTCGTCGTCTTCGCAGCGTCACGCCGCGGCGACTGACGCCGGTTTCACCGGCCGTCATAGCTGTCCCGAACCCACGGGCGCCCGTGGCGGCCCGACAGGCCGCGGAGGCCGGAAACCACACCGGCCGACTCCGGCGCGCCTGCATCGTTGCTTGGCGCAGCGGTAACCCGGGTCGGGGGCCCCGGGACTTCGAGCGATACGGTCGGTCAGCTGTCCGAGCGCTGCTGCGGGATCCCGTTGAGAAGGTCCCGAACCTCGGACTCGCGGTAACGGCGGTGCCCACCGAGCGTGCGGATCGAGGAGAGCTTCCCGGCCTTGGCCCACCGCGTCACGGTCTTGGGGTCCACCCGGAAGAGCGTGGCCACCTCGGACGGGGTGAGCAGGGCCTCGGACTCTGTTGCGTGTGCGTTCACGAAATGCCTCCTGGCGAGGTATCTGCCCCACGACACCGACGGCGCCGGTGCTCTGATTTCTTCGTGTGCGGCGATGCGTTGAGGCTCAGCGACACGGGTCGACTATCAGACGCTTGTCAGCCGTCAAAGCGGACAACTCCCCTCAGCATGCACGAAAGCCCCCCATATCGCATGCCCCGGAGCGCTCTCGCTGCGGATCTTCACAGCACTCCCTTGCTTTGCGTACCGGCCCGTGCTGCCGGGTCGTCAGGTCAGACTAAACCCGACGAAACGGTCAAACCACCCGACACGCCCGAACAGCCTCGAACACTGGACGCTTGTCCGACTGCGCCGCACCGCCCGCCTGCCCTCCGGGCCTCCCGTCGAACCTTCACAGGTCTGCGCGCCTCCCCGGATGCTCCGCGCCGTACGGTGGAGTCGGGCGCCCGAGCGGCCGAACGACACGCAATCAGGACGTCTCGGGCCCATCTCCCGGATCCCGACCTGGCGAGTGGTCGGAATACGCAACGACCATGTACGGTTGCCCCACGAAGAGACGAATTCAGCACCCCGGGGCCGCACGTGTCAGCACGGAGCCGCCCCGCTTCCACGTAAGAGGGGGTCGATGCCATGGGGCGCGGCCGTCAGAAGGCTAAGCAGACGAAGGTTGCCCGGGAGCTGAAGTACTTCAGTCCCGACACCAACTACCGAGCTCTCGAGCAGGAGCTCACGTCGCACGGCCACAACGATGTCGTGACCGACAACCGCCCTCGCGCGGTTGTGGAAACCGACACTGACGACGACAACGACGACTACCGCCGTTGGTCGGACGACGATCGTTGACGCGGTAGGTGTCTGACCTCGCGGTTGCCGCGAGGTCGTGGCGCAGCGCACGCTGCGTGAATCCAGAGCAGGGCGTCGCAGGTGCACCACGTCTTCGGGCACTCGCGACGCCCTGCTGGCTTCGTCCACGGACCGTGGGGCACGAGCCGCACGCGGACGTCGCGACGCCAGAGGTCCCGTGGGAGAACCGGCAGCCGGTGCTCCGGCATGCTCGGTGACAGGACCGCCGGCTACCCGCGCCGCGTTCAGAGGTTCGATGGCGCGGTCCTCGCGCAGGCGATCTCGCGAGTCGGCTTCGCAGCGTCAGCACTGACACACGGCTGGCGGGCGCGCGTGGAGCGGCCCGCCGGGCACCGGATCAGACCCGGTAGGTCCCCGTGAGCTGGACCGCTCCCCCGTGCACGCCCTTCGTGCCCGCGACGAAGCCCGGTGCCCCCAGGACGTCCTTCGAGGGGTCGGTGGAGCGCACGGCACCCAGGGTCCAGGCGGTCATGCCGAGCTCTCGCGCGTGTGCCAGGACACCGTCGACGGCGTCGGGCGCGACGATCGCCACCATGCCCACGCCCAGGTTCAGCGTGCCTTCGAGGTCCGTCCACGGGACCTGCCCCAGGCTCTGCACGAGCGAGAAGATGGGCGGCAGCTGCCAGCCCCCGCGGTCGATGTCCGCGACGAGCCCCTGGGGCAGCACACGCGCGACGTTCGACGCGAGGCCGCCGCCGGTGACGTGGCTGTAGGCGTGGACGCCGGAGACGCCCGCACGCTCGACGAGGGCCAGGCAGTCGCTCGCGTAGACGCGGGTGGGCTCGAGGAGCTCCTCGCCCAGCGTCCGGCCGAGCTCGTCCACGTGCCGGTCGAGCTGCCACCCGGCCACCTGGACCACCTTGCGGACCAGGGAGTAGCCGTTGGAGTGCAGGCCGCTCGAGCCCAGGGCGACCAGCACGTCGCCGGTGCGCACGCGCTCCGGACCGAGCAGCTGGTCGGCCTCGACCACACCTGTCGCGGCGCCCGCCACGTCGTACTCGTCCGGCCCCAGCAGACCGGGGTGCTCGGCGGTCTCGCCGCCGACGAGCGCGGTGCCTGCCACGGAGCACGCCGCAGCGATGCCCCGCACGATCCCGGCGATGCGCTCGGGGACCACGCGGCCGCACGCGATGTAGTCCGTCATGAACAGCGGCTTGGCACCGACCACGACGATGTCGTCGACCACCATGCCGACGAGGTCGAAGCCGATGGTGTCGTGGATGTCCAGGGCCTGCGCGATCGCGACCTTGGTGCCGACACCGTCGGTCGAGGTGGCCAGCAGCGGCTTGCGGTAGCCGACCAAGGAGCTCGCGTCGAACAGGCCGGCGAAGCCGCCGACGCCCCCGAGCACCTGCGGGCCGTGCGTCGCCCGCACGGCGTCCTTCATCAGCTCGACGGCCTTGTCACCGGCTTCGGTGTCCACGCCCGCCGCGGCATACGTGACGGACCCGCCCTGCGGCGCGCTCACGGGTGGTCCAGAGCGGAGCCGCCGCCGACGCCGGGAACGATCGACAGCAGGCCGTCCTCGGGTGCACCCAGGGGAAGCTCGTTCTGCTCGAGCAGGAACTTGCCCATGCGGTCGGCCGCGGGCAGCTCGATCGGGTACTGACCGGTGAAGCAGGCGGCGCACAGCTGCGACGCGGGCTGCTCGGTGGCGGCGATCATGCCCTCCGGGGAGATGTAGCCGAGGGAGTCCGCGCCCAGTGAGGCGGCGATCTCCTCGGGAGAAAGGCCGTTGGCGATGAGCTCCGCACGGGACGCGAAGTCGATGCCGTAGAAGCACGGCCATTTGACGGGCGGTGAGCTGATCCGGACGTGCACCTCGGCGGCACCGGCCTCGCGCAGCATGCGGATCAGGGCGCGCTGGGTGTTGCCGCGGACGATCGAGTCGTCGACGACCACCAGGCGCTTGCCGCGGATGACCTCACGGAGCGGGTTGAGCTTGAGCCGGATGCCCAGCTGCCGCAGCGTCTGCGACGGCTGGATGAACGTCCGGCCGACGTACGCGTTCTTGGTCAGTCCCTGGCCGAACGGGATGCCCGACTCGGCGGCGTAGCCCACCGCCGCCGGCGTGCCCGACTCCGGGACGGGGATGACGAGGTCGGCCTTGACCGGGTGCTCCACAGCCAGCCGGCGTCCCATCGCCACGCGAGCGGCGTGCACGGAGCGTCCGGCGATGGTGGTGTCGGGTCGTGCCAGGTAGACGTACTCGAACACGCAGCCCGCACGGTCGGGGGTGGCGAACTTGGTGCTGCGCAGGCCGTCGGCGTCGATCGCGATGAACTCACCGGGGTCGATCTCACGGACGAACGAGGCACCGACGATGTCGAGGGCCGGCGTCTCGCTGGCCACGACCCACCCGCGCTCGAGGCGACCGAGGACCAACGGCCGGACACCCTGCGGGTCCCGAGCCGCGTAGAGCGTGTGCTCATCCATGAAGACGAGGCTGAACGCACCGCGCAGGCGCGGAAGCACCTCGAGCGCGGTGGCCTCGAGGGTGTGGTCCGGGTCGCCTGCGAGCAGCGCGGTGATCAGCGCGGTGTCCGTCGTGTTGCCGCGCGCGAGCTCACCGCGACGCTGGCTGCCGTAACGCTCGGCGACCAGGTCCACGAGCTCGGCGGTGTTGGTCAGGTTGCCGTTGTGGCCCAGGGCGACCGTGCCGGCGGACGTCGGTCCGAGCGTCGGCTGCGCGTTCTCCCACGTGCTGCCACCGGTCGTCGAGTACCGGGCGTGCCCGATCGCGATGTGCCCCTGGAGGGCGTTCAGCGCGGTCTCGTCGAACACCTGGGAGACCAGGCCCATGTCCTTGTAGACGAGCAGCTGCTGGCCGTTGGAGGTGGCGATGCCCGCCGACTCCTGGCCACGGTGCTGCAGGGCGTAGAGCCCGAAGTAGGTGAGCTTGGCGACTTCCTCGCCGGGAGCCCAGACACCGAAGACGCCACAAGCGTCCTGGGGGCCTTTTTCGTTGGGGAGGAGGTCGTGGTTCAGACGTCCGTCTGCGCGGGGGGCCACTGCCTCATCGTCTCATACGACGCCGACCGCGCAGGGAACCCGACCAGCGGTCAGGCGTCGTCGCGACCTGCCCTGCGCACGCTGCGCCGGTCCGCCACGACGGCGCAGAGGCCTCCGACGAATCCACCGAGCACCGCGCCTGCGACCGCCATGACGGTGCGGACCGCGCTCTCGCCGTCCAGGAACGGCAAGAAGCCCGAGCCGTCCGAGGCGAGCGGAACCCGAGGCGAGACGAGCGCCGTCAGCAGCAGGCCGAGGAGGAATCCCACGATCGCGCCCGCGGCGATGAACGCGCCGAACTTCGGGGCGTGCCGGACGGTCGCGTCGGGCGCGTCGGCGAGCTCCTCGGGCGTCGGCAGAGGAGGCTCCCCGGGAGCCCCCTGGGGCGTGGGCGGAGGCTCCCCGGGAGCCCCCTGGGGCGTGGGCAGAGGAGGCTCTTCGGGAGCCCCCTGGGGTGTGGGCAGAGCACCCTCGCCGGCGGGCGAGGGAACTGAGGGTGTAGCCGGCCCCGGGTCGGTCGGCTGCGGGTCGTCGGGCACGCGGCGATCCTAGGTCAGATGCCGGTCACGGCCGTGCGCGCGCTGCCTGCAACGGGAGCCAGTCGCGCAGGTCGGCCCGCGCGCCGGAGGCACGGATCCGCCCGTTGGCGACCGCGTCGTCCCAGGTCAGGGCCCCGGTCGCGAGCTGCAGCCAGGTCTGCGGGTCGGTCTCGACGACGTTGGGCGGTGTGCCCCGGGTGTGACGTGGCCCCTCGACCGCCTGCACGGCACCGTCGGGCGGCACCCGGACCTCCACCGAGTTCCCCGGTGCGACGTCGGCGAGCTCCTCGAGCGTGAACCGGACGGCAGTCCGGCGTGCGCCCGCCTGCGCAGGGTCTGCACGCCATGCGGCGAGCGCGACCCGACCGTCCGCAGGGTCGGTACGGCGACGAGGAGGCATACGCTCATTGTGCTGCGCGCCCGAGCTCGCCGATTGCGGCCAGCCACCCGCGTGGTCGGTACGGGTATCTGACGCCGTCGTCGGAACCCTTCTCTTCTGTCGCTGCTCCGCGGTCGGTCAGAGGTGACCCGATGAGACATGCTCGAAGATTCCGACTCGCCGCTCTGCTCGTCGGGGCGGGCCTCCTGGCCGCCTGCGGGGGCCCGGGCAACGAGACCCCACCCACCGTGGCCGCACAGAAGCCCGCCGCCGAGGATCCCGCCGCCCAGGAGCCGGCGGTCCAGGAGCCGGCGGTCCAGCCCACCCGCGGCACCGGCGCGCAGGAGGCGCCACTTCCTCGGGGTCAGGCTCAGCCGGTGCTCACCACCGCGGTCGCCGGCACCGGCTCGGGCACCTTCGTGCCCCCGGACACGGTGTGCGTCTTCTGGACGTGGGGCGGTGACGGCACACCACAGCTCACCGACGGCCTGTGGTTCCTGGTCGACCATCCGGTCGTGTCGTCCGAGGCGTGGCAGACGACCCACGACACCTGCGACGACGCGGGCGTCCCGTGGTGCGACGGGGCCCAGGTCACGGCGGACGCGTCCACCTGCCAGATCGGGTTCGTGCGGTCCGGATCGGCAGCGGAGCACGCGTTCGTCGGCATGGTCGGCACGCTGCGCTGCACGTCGCCGCTCTCGGACGACGACTGCGTGGCACTCGCTCAGGAGGTGGACGCCGCCGCGGACGTCTCGGCCGACCTCGACCTGGAGGCCCTCGCCGCCGGGGGCGCCTGACGTGGCACCCTCTGCCGCCCGGACCCTGCCGCAGTGGCTGTCCACCGCAACCCAGATCGCGGCGCCGATCACCCTGGTCAGCACCCTGCTGTTCTACTTCGGTTACGTCTACACCAGGTCGCAGTACGCCTACTTCGGGGTCGACGTCGACACGATCGGGCTGACCCCGCGCGACTACGTCATGCGCAGCCCGCAGCCGCTGCTCGTCCCGCTCTTGGTTCTCGTCGTGCTGTCCGTCGCGGCGGTCGCACTGCACGGGAGGCTCCAGGCCGAGGCCGGTGAGCGCCGGCTCCTCCCCGAGGGTGACGCGCACGTCCGGCGCGTCGCGCGGCGCTGGGTCGTCGGCAGCGGCGCTGTGCTCGCCGCGGGCCTTGCCCTCCTGCTCGCGTACGCCTGGTGGGGCGCGTGGCCGTACCTGTCGCTGGTGTCCGCCTGCCTGATCGGTCTGGGCGCGGGGCTCTGCGCGTCCGCCCTGCCGTTCGGGACGGCGAATGCACCCGGGACCGTCGCGGGGCTGTGGGTGCTCGTCGTCGCTGCCGCGTTCTGGGCCGTCTCGATCACCGCAGACTGGTCCGGTCGCGGCCAGGCGCAGCAGGTTGCGCGCAACCTCGAGCAGCTGCCCGCGGTGATCCTCGACAGCCCGGCCGACCTTCACCTGCGCAATACCGTCGCGGCGCCGGAGGACCTCTGCTGGGTCACGGGACCTGCGCCCGACGCCGCCTGCGCAGCCCTGACGGATGAGCCGCGTTACCGCTATCGCGGGCTGCGGCTCCTCGTGCAAGGCCCGTCGGCGATGTTCCTCGTGCCGACCGAGTGGTCGCCCAGCGGGACGACGCTCATGGTGCCGCGCACCTCAGACGCCCGGCTGCAGTTCCAGTTCGTGAACGACTCGCCGTTCTAGGTGCGCGGGTCAAGCACGCACCGACACGTCGAATTGTCGGCATCTATCACGCGCGCTACGCCGCCACATACACCTGAGAGAACCAGCTGAATGCCGTGAACAACACGACCAGCCCACCAATCCACGTCAACCAGTGCGGCCTTGTCCATGTCTTGCGCCAACCGGGATCCGGGGCAGGATCTGCGCCGCCGATACAAGGGCGCAGGATCTCTGCTACGCCATCAACACGAGTCTTTCGACCGAGCATGAGCATCAGGTTCGTCGCCTGTATCGCCCAGCATCGGACCACAGTCTCGTCTTCCAGCTCGACGTACAAGAAGCTGGAACCCTCCGAAAGGAATCCTCGGACCGACGGCCACGGAATCTGCCAGGTAACGCACGGGTTCACCACCGTCAATCCGTGCTCGTTCGCACGGACGCGCGGAGCAAAGGCCATGGCTGTCAGGAGGTAGAAAGCCGCCAGGACGACGACGAAGAAAATCGCATTGCTCGGGTCGTCGACCGTGGCCTGTGAAAATCGCACACCCAAGAGCACGGCCGCGAACACGCCATATGCAAGGACGGCAACTATCCGCAGCTGCCACGAGGCTCGCAACGTCAGCGGGGCTCCAGGCCGGATGTCGCCGGGTCGAGAATCCACTACGGGCACCTCCTGGGCAACGAACAAGCCGACCCAGCTGCGCCGGTGCGTGCGTGCATCGCGCAGCTGCCCCCGGCGACAGGCACCTCAAGGACGCGCCCGTGAGGCGTGCCCTCGCGCGGAGCGGCGTGCCGCCGCGAGCCGGACTGAACCGTATGCGCGTACGCGGAAGGCCGTCGGCCTTTCAGCGGAGTTCATCCCTTTGGGCGTTCTCGCGGTGAGGATCGCCCGTCCCAGCAACGCTGACCGCGCCCGTGCTCCCGGTCGAACTCTGCCATCGGCCGCATCACGCCTCAGCTGCGAGGGTGACCAGGGCCGCGCAGGCCGCGCTGGTACTCCTTGGTGATGCGCTTCCAGCGGTCCCGCTCCTCGGCGGCGAGGCGGGCGTCGGAGCGGCGGGCCTGGTACGCCGCCTCCTTCGCCAGTCTGCGCCAGCTGTCGAACCGGCGTTCGGTCAGCTCCCCGGTCGCCAGTGCCTCCTGGATCGCGCAGCCCGCGTCGCCCGCGTGATGGCAGTCGGCGAACCGGCACAGCTCCGCGAGCTCTGCGACGTCTGCGAACGTCGTGTCCAAGGCGGCCGCGTCGGCGACGAGGCCGACCCCGCGGATGCCCGGGGTGTCGATGAGCATGGCCCCGCCGGCCAGCGGGACGAGCTGCCGGTGGGTCGTGGTGTGCCGACCGCGGCCGTCGTTGCGCTGCCCGCCCGTGTCCATGACCTCACGGCCGGCGAGCGCGTTGACCAGCGTGGACTTGCCGGCGCCCGAGGGACCGACGACGACGAGCGTGACGCCCGGTCGCAGAAGCGTCCGCAGGCCGTCCAGGCCCGTGCCGGCCGGGACGCTCACCGTGTGGACGTCGACCGCGAGCGCGACGGCGGCCACGTCGGCGGCCATGCCTTCGGGGTCCGGGACCAGGTCGGCCTTGGTGAGGACGACGACCGGCTGGGCGCCGGACCGCCACGCCAGCGTGAGCATGCGCTCGACGCGGCCGAGGTCCGGGTCGGGGTCCAGGTGCTCGACGATCAGGACGACGTCGACGTTCGCGGCGAGCGCCTGCTCGCGACTCGTCGCGCCGGCGGAGTCGCGCACCAGCGCGGTCCGGCGTTCATGCAGCAGGACCGCGTGCCCGTCGTCGACGTCGAGGACGTCACCGACCGTCGGCGCACACCGCTGGCCGTCCCGGCTCGAGACCAGGCCGTCGCGGTCCAGGGCCACGCGGACCGGCTCGGCGTCACCGTCGCGCAGGTCGTGGGCGAACCGGTCCGCGGGCAGCACGAGCACCGCGCCCTTGTCGGCGCGCACCACACGGACTTCCTCGGACCTGAGCACGCGTCGACGCTAGGAGCCGACCTCGCCGGCACGCGACCGATTAATCGCCTTCCAGCCCGTCGACGTCATGCACGCCGACCGCTCGATCGGCGTGCATGACGTCGTTCTGGTCGAGCAGCGCTCAGCCGAAGTAGCGCGGGAGCGTCGCCTCGTGAGCCTCGCGGGCCTCCGCCAGCGGGAGCGTGAAGAGGCCCTGGACCTCGACGGCCGGTCCGTGCACGTGGTCGACCTCGTCCACCGGCGTGCCGGCTCCGGGGGAGCAGGACTCCGCCGTCTCGCCCAGACGCAGTGCCGGGACGCCGCGTGCGGTGCACAGGTCGACCAGGCGGACCTCCTCCGAACGCGGGACCGCGACGACGACGCGGGCGGTCGACTCGGAGAACAGGGCCTCGAACGGTGTGACCCCGTCGCGTGCGCACAGCCCGTCGAGCGAGATCTGCACGCCGACGCCGTAGCGCAGGCTCGACTCGACGAGGGCCTGCGCGAGGCCACCCTCGGACAGGTCGTGCGCGGCGTCGACCAGGTGGTCGCGGCTGGCGTGCGTCAGGACGAAGGCGAGGCGACGCTCGGCCGCGAGGTCCACGGTCGGCGGGAGCCCGCCGAGGTGGCCGTGCACGACGTCGGCCCACGCGGAGCCGTCGAGCTCTGGCCGCGTGGTGCCGAGCAGGTAGACGGCCTGGCCCGGCTGGGTCCACCCGGACGCGGTGGCGTCGGCGACGTCGTCGAGCACGCCGAGCACGCCCACCACGGGCGTCGGGTGGATGGCCGAGTCGATGAGACCCGGCTCGCCGGTGCCGTTGTACAGCGACACGTTGCCGCCCGTGACCGGGACCTCGAGCGTCTGGCACGCGTCCGCAAGGCCGCGGATCGCCTCGACCAGCTGCCACATCGAGTCGGGGTGCTCGGGCGAGCCGAAGTTCAGGCAGTCCGTGACCGCGAGCGGGCGTGCGCCGGTCGTCGCGACGTTCCGGTACGCCTCAGCCAGCGCCAGCTGCGCTCCGGTGTACGGGTCGAGCTTGGCGTACCGGCCGTTGGCGTCGGTGGCCAGCGCGACCCCCAGACCGGTGGTCTCGTCGACGCGGATCACGCCTGAGTCGTCGGGCTGCGCGAGCGCGGTGTTGCCCTGCACGAACCGGTCGTACTGGTTGGTGACCCAGGCCTTCGACGCCAGGTTGGGTGACGCGAGCAGACGAAGGACGGTCGCGCGGATGTCGGCGTTGGTCGACGGCCGGTCCAGGGCGCTCGACGTGTCGGCGTTCAGGCCGTCCTGCCAGGCCGGGCGCGCGTACGGGCGGTCGTAGACAGGGCCGTCGTGCGCGACGGAGCGCGGCTCGACGTCGACGATGCGCTCGCCGTGGTGGTCGATGGTCAGCCGGCCGGTGCCGGTGACCTCACCGATCACGGCGGTCTCGACGTCCCACTTGGCGGTGATGGCCAGGAACTCGTCGAGCTGGTCGGGCCGGACGACGGCCATCATCCGCTCCTGCGACTCCGACATGAGGATCTCGCCGGCGGTCAGCGTGGGGTCGCGCAGGAGCACGTTCTCCAGGTCGACGTGCATGCCGCCGTCGCCGTTGGAGGCGAGCTCGCTCGTCGCGCAGGAGATGCCGGCCGCGCCCAGGTCCTGGATGCCTTCGACCACGCGCGCGGCGTAGAGCTCGAGGCAGCACTCGATGAGCACCTTCTCCATGAACGGGTCGCCCACCTGCACGGACGGACGCTTCGAGGGCTTGGTGTCGTCGAAGGTCTCCGACGCGAGGATGGAGGCCCCACCGATCCCGTCGCCCCCTGTGCGCGCGCCGAACAGGACGATCTTGTTGCCTGTGCCGGACGCGTTGGCCAGGTGGATGTCCTCGTGCCGCAGCACGCCGAGGCACAGTGCGTTGACCAGCGGGTTGCCCTGGTAGGAGGCGTCGAACACGAGCTCGCCGCCGATGTTCGGCAGGCCGAGCGAGTTGCCGTAGCCGCCGACGCCGGCCACGACGCCGTGCACCACGCGCGCCGTGTCGGGGTGGTCGACGGCGCCGAACCGCAGCTGGTCCATGACCGCAACCGGCCGGGCGCCCATCGAGATGATGTCGCGCACGATGCCGCCGACGCCGGTGGCCGCACCCTGGTAGGGCTCGACGTAGGACGGGTGGTTGTGCGACTCGACCTTGAACGTGACGGCCCAGCCGTCACCGATGTCCACGACGCCGGCGTTCTCACCGATCCCGACGAGCAGGTGCTCCTTCATGGCGTCGGTCGTCTTGTCACCGAACTGGCGCAGGTGGTTCTTGCTCGACTTGTACGAGCAGTGCTCCGACCACATCACCGAGTACATGGCGAGCTCTGCGGCGGTGGGGCGACGACCGAGCAGGTCGCGGATCCGCTGGTACTCGTCCTGCTTGAGCCCGAGCTCGGCGAACGGCTGCGCCAGGTCCGGGGTCGCGGCGGCGTTCTCGACGGTGTCGGACACGTGGGCGTGGGTCGTGCTGGAGGCCATCTGATCCCTCGATCGGGGGCCGCGCGCGAGCGGCGGCAGGGGGTCGGCAGACGGGGCACAGCCTACCGGCGCGCAGAAGCAGGCCCCGCGTCGTCTCAGTCTGGCTAGAGTCCGAGCATGTCGAGAACGGGAGCACTCGTCAGCTCCGCCGTCGCCGCGCTGGTCGCGGTGGGACTGTGGCTGCTGAGCGGCACGATCTCGCTGGCCACGCAGCCCGACGGCGGCCTGGCAGCCTTCGTGCCGTACACCGGGGGCGCCCTGCAGCGCGCACAGGCCAACACCACCTCCTGGCTCGTGGGTATCGCCGTGCTGGTGGCGGTGGTCGGAGCGCTCACGGTCCCGGTCTCGCGATCGCGGACGGGTGGTTGGCCAGTGGTCGTCCTGGCCCTCTGGTTCGTGTCGGTCGCGGGCGCGGGCCTCGCCACGCTCGCGATGGCCGAGGTCGCGGACCACCTCGCGATGTCGAACCCCGGCGAGCGCATCGGTGCGATCACCGTGGGCGGGTACTGGGGCGTCGTCTGGGGCTGGGCCGTAGGCCTGGCTGTCGTCCTGGTCCAGCCGCGGCCGTTGCTCGCCGCCGCGAGCCCGAGCGAGCGAGCCGCTCGACTCGCCGGCGGGACGACCGCACTGGTCGGCGGGCTCGGCTGGCTCGTCATCGGCGCCTTGCGCTCCTGGGCTGACGGCTCCGTCGACCTGACCGACCCGACGGCCGTGGCTGCTCACCACGACGCATCGCCGTGGATCTCGACGCTCCTTCCGGTGCCCGGCAGCTGGTGGGCTCCCCTCGTCACCGGCGGCACGCCGCGCGTGTGGCTCGGGGCGGCTGTCGTCGCGGCCGTGCAGGGCGCGCTCGCGTACGTGGCGGCCCGGACGATGCACCGCCGGTTCGGTCGCGTCGCGTTCACCTTCGCCGTGTGGTTCTCTGCCGTCGCCGCAGCGGTCCTCGCGACCGCCGCGATGTACACCGGGGCCACGGCCGAGGAGCTCTACCAGGGCATCACTGTGGTGAGCCAGCTGGTGCTGGTCGGGGGCCAGTTCGGGGTCCAGTACGGGTGGGTCGGCGCTGTGCTGGCTCTCGTCGTGCTCGCCGCCGTCGACGACCGCTCGCCCGCCGCCGACGGAATCGACAGCGACGCGTTGACCGCCGCTTAGGGATCCGCACCCTCGCGCGCTCGTACGGCAAGGGCCGTGCCCTCGTCGCGACCGGCGGGGCCCGGGACTCTTTCCGCATCCGCATCCGCGTTGGCGGCGGAGGTTGCTACCGTCGGCGCCATGCCGAGGTCACGACACGTCGTCGCACTCGTCGCGTTCGTCCTCGTCCTCGCCGCGTGCTCGAGTCCGATGGATCAGCCGACGCCCGAGCCGTCACAGGCCACCGCAACGCCGACCCCCACACCCGTGCTGCCCGAGCCGGTCGCGGTCACGAGCGGCTCGGCGACGATCACCGTCCAGCCGCTCGACCCCGAGGCGGTCCCAGCGGTGACGCCCGTGGACGACGGCTCCGTACGCCTCAGCGTCTCGGTGGGCGAAGCGATCCTCACCGCGCCGTCGGGAACGACGCTGCGGGCACTGGACGACGGGTCTGCCGTCGTCGAGGACGGCGCCGGCACCTTCGTGGCCGGCATCAGCGGGGAGTCGCCCGGGCTGCGGCTCGTGCAGGACAGCCCGACCTCGGTGCGGGTGACCGGTACGGCGCCCGCCTCGCTCTGGGCGGCGAGCGTGGCCGTGCAGGATGCCGTCTGGGGCAAGGCGGAGGGCGGCAAGTCCTTGGCGGTGACCCCGAGCGGCTGGGCGCGTGCCTGGTCCCAGGCGGCGAGCGTCGGACTGTGGTCGCAGCTCGTCGCTCGTGAGCCCGATGCGAACAGCCCGTCGATGCGCGCGCAGCTCGAGTGCCACCAGCTCGGCGCCCCGGACAAGGACACCTGGAACCTCGAGCCCTGGCGGCCCGACGTCAGCGCGGTCGACATGATCGCGGCGCGTTGCAACCCTGAGTGAGGCCGCTCGCACGTGGTGGAGCGCGCGACGGTCCGGCGGTAGTCGGAGGTCCTGGAGCGGACCGCACGCGCTGACGCGCACGGCGACGTCCGCGCCCGGGAGCGGATCCCCCACAGGCGCGGACGTCGTAGCAGTCAGCGGTGGTGCTTCTCCGGGACCGGGGCGTCGCCCGACGCCCGCTGGGCCTTGTAGTAGGCGCGTGCCTCGTCCTGACGTCCCGCCTCGGCACCCGACGCGATCGGCGCGCGCAGGTGGACCTGCTCGTAGCCGAACGCGTCGACCAGGCTCTGCGCGTGCGGCCGCAGCCGGGTGAGCAACCGGTCGATGTACGAGGTCACGGTCCGCGCCCGTCCGGCCGAGAGCCGGCCGTTCAGCAGGTACCAGGTGAGGTGCCGCTCGATCAGCGAGAGACCGAACAGGTCCCGCACCCACGTGAGGATCTGCCGCGTGCTCGGGTCGGTGACCCGCTCGAGCGCCGCCGTGAAGGACTCCCACTGCACCAGCTCGGCATGCGCCTTGGCCGCCTCGACCAGCTCGTGCTGGTGCGCGTTGAACAGGGCGGCAGCCTCCTGCGGCGACGCCTTCTGGGCGGGACGCAGCGCCTGGGCGATCTCCGCGACCATCGTCTCGACGCGGTCCACGAGCAGCTCGCGCTGGGTGGTCGTCTCGCGCAGCTGACCGGCCGAACGGCGGGGGTCGCCCACGTCCGCGATCGTCTGTGTCGCGCGCCGCAGCGGCGTGCGGTAGCGGGCGGCGTCGGCGGCACGCTCGGCCACCAGACGCGCGACCTTCACGGCGTCCAGGTGCTTGAACGTCTTGCTGTAGTCGGCGAGCAGACGCTTGCCGACGAGCTGCAGAAGGACGGTGTTGTCGCCCTCGAACGTGGCGTAGACGTCCAGGTCCGCACGCAGGCCCGTGATCCGGTTCTCCGCGAGGAACCCTGCACCACCGCAGGCCTCCCGTGATACCTGCAGGGTGTTCAGGGCGTGCCACGTGGACGTCGGCTTGAGCGCCGCGGCGAGCGTCTCCAGGTCCTCACGCGTCTCGGGGGTGTCGTTGCGACCCGAGAACACGTCGTCGAACGCGGCCAGCAGGTCCTCGTGCGCGAAGCCGGCCGCGTACGTCTCGGCGAGCAGCGGGAGCAGTCGACGCTGGTGCTCGGCGTAGTCGAGGAGCACGACCTCCTCGGTGGGCGACGAGGACGCGAACTGGCGGCGCTGGTTGCCGTAGGTGACCGCGATGGTCAGACCGAGGCGGGAGGCGACGACCGCCGCACCGTCGAGCGAGACACGGCCCTGGACGAGGGTGCCGAGCATCGTGAAGAACCGGCGTCCGGGGCTGTCGATCGGGGACTCGTAGACGCCCTCAGGCGTGACGTCGCCGTACCGGTTGAGCAGGTTGGTCCGGGGGACGCGCACGTGGTCGAACCAGAGCCGGCCGTTGTCGATGCCGTTCAGGCCGCCCTTGAGCCCGTCGTCCTCACCGCCGACACCGGGCAGGAACTCCATCGTCGCCTCGTCGCGGATGGGGACGTAGATCGCGTGCACCCCGTGGTCCACGCCCTGCGTCACGAGCCGCGCGAAGACGACCGCGGCCGTGCCGTGCTGACCCGCGTTCCCGAGGTAGTCCTTCCAGGCCGCGCGGAACGGCGTGTGGATGACGAACTCCTGCGTGGCGACGTCGTAGGTGGCGGTCGTGCCGATGGCGGCGACGTCGGAGCCGTGGCCCGTCTCGGTCATCGCGAACGCGCCCGGCACCTTGATGCTCAGGGCGTCGGCCAGGAACTCGTCGTGGTTGCGCTCGGTGCCCAGGTGGTAGATCGCCGACGCGAACAGACCCCACTGCACACCGGACTTGATCTGCAGCGAGGGGTCGGCGTGCGTCAGCTCCTCGAACCGTGCGAGGAAGCCGCCGTGGTCGTCGAACCCGCCGAACCGCGACGGGAACGAGCGGTGCACGTCGCCCTCGACGGCCAGCAGCCGCAGCTGCCCGAGCACGCGCTCGCGGTGCTCCGGGACCGACTGGCCCTCGATGCGGTGGAACCGCTCGTCGGCCATGAGCTTGCGCGCGGCCAGCCGGAGCTCCGGGTAGTGGCCGAGCAGGACCTCACCGAGGTGACCGACGTCGACGGCGACGTCGGCGTCGAGGCGCGGATCTCCCGCGTCGTCGATCGAGGTCACGGGGCGCTGCGTGGTGGTGCTCATGCTTCCTCCGGGCTGTCGCTCGTGATGGCTGTCGTCTTGCGGTCTCGGGCCAGAAGGCCCACGGGTCCCGCCCACAGCCATGCGGCTACGTGTGCGGTGATCTCTTCACGGTCGGCCGTGCCCGGCTCGTCGCGGTGGGCCAGCCACCACTCACCGGAGCCGCGGACGAACCCGACGGCTCCCGCTGCCCAGGACTCGGCGAGTGCGACGCGGGCCGCGAGCAGCTCGTCGTCGGCCCCGTTCGCCTCGGGACGCCGTGCGCGTCCGTTGTGCTCCTCGGTCAGCCCGCGTGCGAACGGCGCAGCCACGAGTGCGGTCACCGAGTCCAGGAAGTGCCCGAGCGGGCCACCCGACTCGACCGACCCGTTGCGGGTGACGAACGCGTACACGTTGGGCGACGACTCGATCATCTCGAGGTAGACCGCGACCATCGCCCGCAGGCCTTCGCGTGGGGTCGGCGCGACGCGGAGGACGCCCTCGAGGGCACCCTGGATCTGCAGGACGACGGCCTCGGCGACGGCGATCTGCAGCCCGGTCTTGTCGGAGAAGTAGCGGTAGACGATCGACTTCGAGGTGCCGGCGTCTGCGGCGATCTCCTCCATCGACACGTCCGGACCGCGGTGGTGGACCGTCTTGCGGGCGGCGCGCACCAGCTCGGCGCGGCGGGCCTCGCGGTGGTCGGCCCAACGAGTCGAGCGGCCGTCAGGTTCCGGCTGCACGAGAGGCATCACGGTGAGGGTCGTCGTCTTCGACGGACCCGGGGGGCTCGGGCTCACGAGACCGAAGGTATCAGGTACTGTGGGTTTCGGACACCGTGTCAGTTCACCGGTCTGCCCACCAGCCAGTTCGCTTCATCGTCGAATGCGAGAGGAACGAGCCCTCATGGCCCGTCGCACACCCGCTGCTGCACCCGAGACAACCCTCCCCCGCGCTGCCTATGTGCTCGGCGGCAACCGGATCCCCTTCGCCCGTGCGGGCGGTCCGTACGCGCACGCCAGCAACCAGGACATGCTCACGGCCGCGCTCGACGGGCTGGTGGCCCGCTACGGGTTGCAGGGCGAGCGGATCGGCGAGGTGGCCGCGGGCGCGGTGCTCAAGCACAGCCGCGACTTCAACCTCACGCGCGAGTCGGTGCTCGGCTCGGCGCTGTCGGCCGAGACCCCCGCGTACGACGTCCAGATGGCGTGCGCGACCGGCCTCGAGACGGTCGTCTCGCTGAGCAACAAGATCCGCCTCGGCCAGCTCGAGTCGGCGATCGCCGCCGGTGTCGACACGACGTCGGACGCCCCCATCGCCGTCAGCGACCGGCTTCGCCGCCAGCTGCTCGACCTGTCCCGGGCCCGCAGCGCGGGCCAGAAGCTCGCGGCGCTCGCCAAGATCCGGCCCAAGGACCTGGCGCCGTCCGCCCCACGGACCAGCGAGCCCCGCACGCACCTGTCGATGGGCGAGCACCAGGCGCTGACCACCGCGCAGTGGGGCATCACGCAGGCCGCACAGGACGAGGTCGCTCTGGCCAGCCACCAGCGGCTCGCCGCCGCGTACGACGACGGCTTCTTCGACGACCTGGTGACCCCCTTCCGCGGCCTGACACGCGACGCGAACCTGCGCGCCGACTCGTCGCTGGAGAAGCTCGCGTCGCTGAAGCCCACCTTCGGGCTCGGGCTCGACACCCCCGCCACGATGACCGCCGGTAACTCGACGCCGCTGTCCGACGGCGCCTCGACCGTGCTGCTCGGGTCTGCCGAGTGGGCGGCGGCTCACGACCTGGTGCCGCTGGCGTCGGTGGTCGACTCGGAGGCCGCGGCGGTCGACTTCGTGCACGGCGTCGACGGGCTGCTCATGGCTCCGGTCTTCGCGGTGCCGCGTCTGCTCGAGCGCAACGGGCTCACGCTCGACGACTTCGACCTGGTCGAGATCCACGAGGCCTTCGCGTCGACGGTGCTGACGATCCTCGCCGCATGGGAGTCCGAGGAGTTCGGGCGCACACGGCTCGGCCTCGACGGCGCCTTCGGTTCCGTCGACCGTGCCAGGCTGAACGTCCACGGGTCCTCGCTCGCGGCCGGCCACCCGTTCGCGGCGACCGGCGGGCGGATCATCGCGACCGTCAGCAAGGAGCTCCACCGACGAGGCCCCGGAACCCGGGCGCTCGTGTCCATCTGCGCTGCCGGCGGGCTCGGCCTGACCGCGATCCTCGAGGCGGCCTGATGTCCTCCGACACGTACCTGAACCTGGTCAACAGCGGCTTCACGGGCAAGCTCGCCAAGCAGCTCGGCCTGCCGCAACCCACACCGCTGCGCCGGTTCACGCCCGGGCAGCCGCTGCTCGAAGGTCCAGTGCTGGTGCTGGGCGGCCCGTCCGCCGACGAGCTCGCCCACCTGCTCTCGGCCGACTGGGACCTCGACGTCCACCGGCACGCGACGCCCGAGACGCGCTACTCGACCGTCGTCCTGGGGCTCACCGACCTGACGCACCCGTCGTCGTTGGGGGCTCCCGTGCTGGAGCTCTCCGGCGTCCTCAAGAAGCTCGCCCGCGGCGGGCGGGTCGTGACCGTGTCGCGGGCGGCACGCACCGAGGACGCCCCGGCGGTTGCCGCCGCACGGCAGGGGGTCGACGGCTTCCTGCGGTCGATCGCCAAGGAGCTTCGTGGGGGTGCGACCGCCAACGGTCTGGTGCTCGCCGAGACCGTCCCGGTCACCGCACCCTCTGTGGTCGGAGCGCTGCGCTTCTTCCTGTCGACGCGCTCGGCGTTCGTCGACGGCCAGCTGCTCGCCGTCGACTCGTCGGCCGGCTCGCTGCCCAGCTCCTGGGACCGACCGCTCGAGGGCCGGGTCGCCGTCGTCACGGGCGCCGCGCGCGGCATCGGGGAGTCCATCGCGGACACGCTCGCGCGGGACGGGGCCACGGTCGTGGCGGTCGACGTCCCCGCGGCAGGCGAACAGCTCGTGGCCGTCGCCAACCGCGTCCGCGGCACCGCGCTCCAGCTCGACGTCACGGCGCCCGACGCGGGGACGAGGATCCTGGAGCACACCGTGACGCGCCACGGGCGGATCGACATCGTCGTCCACAACGCCGGCATCACCCGCGACAAGCTGCTGGCGAACATGGCGCCCGACAAGTGGGACTCCGTGCTGGCCGTCAACATCGCGTCCCAGCTGGCGATCAACGAGGCCCTGCTGGCTTCCGACGACTTCTCCGACGCACCGCGGATCGTCTCGCTCGCGTCCACGTCGGGCATCGCAGGCAACCGCGGGCAGTCCAACTACGCGGCGTCCAAGGGCGGTGTGATCGGCATGGTCCGCGCCACGGCTCCCCTGCTGGAGGCCGTCGGCGGGACCGCGAACGCGGTCGCGCCCGGGTTCATCGAGACCGAGATGACCGCGCGCATCCCGGCGGTCACGCGTCAGGTGGCTCGGCGTCTCAACTCGCTGCAGCAGGGCGGGCAGCCGGTCGACGTGGCCGAGACGGTCGCGTTCCTGGCCTCGCCCGCGGCGGGCGGGATCGCAGGGCGTGTGCTGCGCGTGTGCGGTCAGAACCTGGTGGGTCAGTGACGGTCGTCGTCCTGCCGGACGTCCCCGGTCTCGGCGGGCTCTACGCGCGCGCCGCGGCGTCGTCGGTGCGACCGCGGCGCCAGACCGACCTGCCCGACGTCGCGTACGTCGTCCGCTCGGTCCGCGCCGACCCGGCCCACCTGACCGACTACCAGCACCTGCTCGCGGAGTCGGCGAGCGACCTGCTGCCCGCGGGCTACGTGCACGTGCTCGCCTTCCCCGTGGCGACGGCCCTCATGGCGCGTGCCGACTTCCCCCTGCCGCTCGTCGGCCTGGTGCACCTGTCCAACCGCGTCACGCAGCACCGCCCGCTCTCCCTCGCGGACACGTTCGACGTCCACGCGACCGCGACCAACCTGCGCGCGCACCGCACGGGCACGCAGGTCGACCTCGTGACCACGGTCTCGGTCGGCGACGACGTCACCTGGCGAGGGGTGTCCACCTACCTGGCCAAGGGCGTCTTCCTGCAGGGCGCGGGCGAGGACGATCGCAGCCCGTTCGTGCCCCCCGTCCCGACCGGTCAGTGGGTGCTCGCTTCGGACACCGGCCGCCGGTACGCGGCCGTCTCCGGCGACCACAACCCGATCCACCTGTCCTCGTTGACCGCCAAGGCGTTCGGGTTCCCGCGAGCGATCGCCCACGGCATGTACACGGCGTCGCTGGCTCTCGCAGGCGTGGGGGCCGCACGTGGCGATGCGTTCGACTGGTCCGTCGACTTCTTCAAGCCGGTGCTGCTGCCGTCCACGGTGTCGGTCCGGATCGCCTCGGCCGGCACCGCAGGCGGGTTCGACCTCGCGGCCTGGACCTCGGTGCCGCACCTGACCGGCAACGTCACTCCGACACCCTGACAGCGGCCTGACATGACGGCAGCCGCCGGGTCTCGGAGCCCGGCGGCTGCTCGCCTGACATCCATCTTGGATCAGAGGTCCGCCGGCCGCAGCACGAAGGTGATCGCGTGCGCGATCTGGACGTTGCCCGCGTTGAGGTCGAGCTGGCGGCGGATCAGGAACGGGTTGACGTCGTTCTTGTCCTGGTCCCGCAGCTGCACCAGGGGGAGCCGCTTGCTCAGGACGTCGACCGTGAAGGTGCCGCCCTGCGCCGTCGTCAGGGCGACGCCGTCCGACGCGAGCGCAGCCGACGAGTCGATCGTCGAGCCCGGGACCACGTGGTAGAGCAGCACCTGCTCGATTGCGTCGACGCCCACGGCGTCGGCCAGCGCGGTCAGCACCTGCTGCTCGCTGCCGTACCAGCGGTGCGTGAGGTCCCAGGCCAGCACCTGGAACGCCCGGTCGTTCGGCACGAACGCGGTGAGCGGCACCGTGCCGTCGGCGAGGACGGCCACCGGGCTGGTGGGCTTGGCGGCCAGGACTGCGGCGACCGCCTGGTCGAGGACGTCGAAGTCGTACCAGTTCCGGTCGAACGTGTCCCCGTCCGACGCGAGCAGCGCCGCGAGGCTCGACGTCCCCGGCGCGGCCGATGCGGCCGGTGCGAGCGCGAGCCCCCCTCCCGCGGCGAGACCGGCGACGACCAGGGCGGACAGCGTGCGGCGGATCCTCATGATGAGCTCCTACGGACGTGGGTCCGCGGCCGACGCCTGTGCGCCGCACCGCGCGGGCGCCCGGTCGGACGCCCTGCACCCACTTCCCGGCCACGGCGTCACCTGGATGCACCTGAGCTGCGACGGCCGACCGAGCGCGTCGCGGCTCAGGCGCGCCGTGTCGCGACGACGACGCGTCGCCGATCACGACGGCGATCCACGATGAGGTCCCGGCCGCTCCCGGTCCGGTGGGCGCCCAGGAGTCAGTCGTCGAGCGCGGGACCGCAGGCTGCCGCTGCTGTCGCGGCCAGGTGGTCGAGGCCGTGGACCACGACCAGCGGCCTCGTGTCCTCCACGACGGCCCAGCAGCCGTCGACGATCTCGTAACCGGACGTGGGACCGTCGGAGAGGTACTGCGACAGGGCGCCGACGAGCCGGTCGACCGCCTCGCTCGTGGTACCGACGCCGACCGATGCGCGGATCGCACCGTCCGAGGCGTTCAGGTGCGCCAGGAGCGGGTGGGCGCAGAAGCGTCCGTCCCGGACTCCGATGCCGTGCTCGGCGGACAGGTACGCCGCGACCAGTCCTGGGTTGTGGCCGGGGACCGTGAACGTCAGCACACCGACCGGCGGGGCCGAGTCCGGCCAGATGCGCGCGATCTCGACACCCTCGATCGCCGAGAGGCCCGCGACGAGCCGCCCGCGGAGGGCCTCCTCGTGGGCGGCCAGGGCGCCCGGGGGAAGTGCGGCGAGCCGGTCGCACGCCTCCGCGAGCGCGATCGCCCCGATGACGTTGGGCGAGCCGGCCTCGTGCCGAGCGGGTGCCGGCTGCCAGACCGTGCGGTCGGCCCGTACGTCGCGCACCGCGCCTCCCCCTGCGAGGTACGGCGAGCCGGCGTCGAGCCAGTCGCGTCGACCGACCAGGGCACCGGCCCCGAACGGTGCGTACGTCTTGTGTCCCGAGAAGGCGATGTAGTCGGCGTCCGTGGCCGCCAGCGAGAACCCGCGGTGCGGAACCAGCTGGGCACCGTCGACCGCGACGCGGGTGCCCTCGGCGTGCGCGAGCGCGATGACCTCCTCGAGCGGGAGCGACTCGCCGGTCACGTTGGAGGCGCCCGTGACGGTCAGGAGGGCGTAGCGCTGGCGTGCGAGCTCGTCGCGGAGCTTCACCAGGGTCTCGGCGACCGTGCGCGCGATGGGCAGGATCGTGGTCGAGTGGCCGTGGCCGTCGGCGGAGTGGACCCAGGGCAGCAGGTTGGCGTGGTGCTCGACGTCCAGGACGAGCACGCGACCACCTGGGGGGATGACGCCGGCCAGCAGGTTGAGCGAGTCCGTGGTGTTGCGGGTGATGATCGCGACGTCGTCGGGACGTGCGTCCACGAACCGCGCGATCGTCTGCCGTGCGGACTCGTACAGGGCCGTGGACACCTGCGAGAGGTACCCCGCGCCGCGGTGCACGGACGCGTACAGCGGCAGGACCTCGGTGACGCGGGCGGCCACCGCCTCGAGCGCGGGCGCACTGGCCGCGTAGTCGAGGTTGGCGTAGGTGCGCTGGGTGCCGTCCAGCAGGGGCACCGTGGTGTTGCCGCCGACGACGGGGAGCAGAGCGCTCACGGCATCGACGTCAGCACACGAGAGACGCTCGACGGTTGTGGTCATGATGGTCCTCCGACAAGGTTTCGAGGGCCACCTACTCAGCCGACCAGCAACCGGCGGACCCCGCGCTTGCCGCACTCCGGACGGAGCACGGCCAGGTCGTCACCCGGGGCACCCCACCGCGGAGGAGGGTTGCCGGCCAGCGAGCCGGGGCTTGACGCTGGCGCTCATGACCTGAGAAGAGCGTCCCCGCCCACGCGCGGACCTGTCAACGCACGAAACGGATCGTCTCGTATCGCAAGACTTCGATTCCACCAGTTGGATTCCGCCGGACGCCCGACTAGCATCACCGACACCATCCAGAGCGGCTGAGAGATCTGGCTCGACGACGCCGCAGCAACCCGCGAGCACCCCGGTGCTCGGAGCAGGGTGCTACCGCCAGGACCGATGGAGGTATCGCGCCGTGCACGCCGCAACCCACGAGACGAGTCCCGCATGAGCTACGCCGGTGACCTGACCCCTCAGCAGGCCTGGGACCTGCTCACGTCGGACGAGCGCGCGTTGCTCGTCGACGTGCGCACCGACGCCGAGTGGGCCTACGTCGGCATCCCCGACGGCTCGACGATCGACGGACGCACCGCTCTGGTCGAGTGGGTGTCCTACCCGTCGGGTCGCCCGAACCCGCAGTTCCTCAAGCAGCTCGGCGACCTCGGGCTCACCGCCGGCGACGAGCGGCCGATCGTCTTCCTGTGCCGCTCGGGCGTCCGCTCGGTCCACGCCGCGAACGCGGCCACGGCAGCCGGGTACGGCCCGGCGTACAACGTCCTCGAGGGCTTCGAGGGCGACGTGGGCGCCGACGGGCACCGCGGGCACTCGGGCTGGCGCGCAGCCGGCCTTCCGTGGCGGCAGCGGTGAACGCCCGCGTGCCCGGTCCCGGCGACTGGGACGAGAAGCGGGTCGAGCGCAGCGGCTTGCGCCCCGACACTCTCGCCGTGCGGGGCGGCCTAGTGCGGTCGCAGTTCAACGAGATGTCCGAGGCGCTGTTCCTGACGCAGGGCTACGTCTACGACAACGGGGCCGAGGCGGAGGCCGCGTTCGCCGGCGAGCGGGACCGGTTCCTGTACTCGCGCTACAACAACCCGACGGTCTCGACCTTCGAGGAGCGCCTGCGTCTGCTCGACGGCGCCGAGGCGGCGTTCGCGACCGCGAGCGGCATGTCCGCGGTGTTCACCGCGTTGGCGGCCGTCGCCAAGTCGGGCTCGCGCATCGTCGCGGCGAGGGCGCTGTTCGGCTCGACGGTCGTGCTCTTCGAGGAGGTCCTCGCCCGGTGGGGTGTGCGGACCGAGTACGTCGACGGGCACGTCCTGTCCCAGTGGGAAGAGGCCCTGTCGACGCCCGCGGACGTGGTGTTCTTCGAGACGCCCTCCAACCCGATGCAGGACCTGGTCGACATCGAGGCGGTGTCCCGGCTCGCGCACGCGGCCGGTGCCCTCGTCATCGTCGACAACGTCTTCGCCACACCCGTGCTGTCCCGCCCGCTCGACCTCGGCGCCGACGTCGTCGTCTACTCCGCGACCAAGCACATCGACGGTCAGGGCCGCGTCCTGGGGGGCGCCATCCTCGGCTCCGAGGAGTACATCCACGGCCCGGTGCAGACGATGATCCGGAACACCGGCCCGTCGATGTCGGCGTTCAACGCGTGGGTGCTGCTCAAGGGTCTGGAGACCCTCTCCCTGCGCGTCCGGCACCAGACCGCGTCCGCGCTCCGGCTCGCGACCTGGCTCGAAGGCCAGCCGGGCGTCTCCCAGGTCCGCTACCCCTACCTGCCCTCGCACCCGCAGCACGCGCTCGCCCTGACGCAGCAGAGCGGCGGAGGCACGGTCGTGACCTTCAACCTGGCGGTGCCCGACGGCGCGACGCCCGAGGTGGCCAAGAAGGCCACGTTCGGCGTGGTCGACTCGCTGCGCATCATCGACATCTCGAACAACCTCGGAGATGCCAAGTCGATCGTCACGCACCCGGCCACCACGACGCACCGCAAGCTCGGCGCCGAGGGCCGGGCGGCCGTGGGGATCGGCGAGGCGACGCTTCGGCTGTCGGTCGGCCTCGAGGATCCGGAGGACCTGATCGACGACCTCACGCAGGCACTGGAGACGCTGGGGCGCTGAGCCTCCGGCCGGCCGGGCTGGCGACCGGGACCTACAGCTCCACCGTCTCGTTCTCTCCGCCGTCGTAGCGCTCGCCGGTGACCTTCGCCTTGACCAGGCTGAACGCGGTGGTGAGCCTGCCACCCGGCGCGTGCCAGTACTCCGCGGTCCGTCCTCGCAGGGCGATGAGGACCACTCCGGGAGTCTCGGGACCGTCGGGGAACCAGGCGTCGGCCGTCGGACCCCAGAGCTCCTTGATCTTGGCGAGGTCCCGGACCACGTCGGCCGAGCCGGAGACGGACACCCACGAGGTCGCGTCCGCGAACGCAGCGTTCGCAGGGCTGCCCGCCTCGATCTCGTGGACCTTGTGGCTGTCCGCATCGGCGAAGAACCACAGGTCACCGTCGAAGTCGGCGTCCTGGACCCCCATCGGCCTGCTGACGAGGGCCCCGTCGGGACCGACCGTGGTGAGCATCGCGATCTTGGCGTCCTTGACCAGCTTCGCGACCGTCGCGACATCGTCCTCGTGCGTCATGAGCTCTCCTGCCCTCGGCCGCACCGGGGTGTTCTCACCGGCCACGGTGCGGTCACCGTAGGCACGGCTGCGCCACGCCACCACTGGAACCGGTCCCCCGGACGCGGGATGCTCATGTGATGCCGACGGAGTTCGATGCCATCGCGGTGGACCTCGTCGCCCGCGGAGCGACGCTCGGCCAGATGATGGGCCACCCGATGCTCAAGGCGGGCTCGTCGATGTTCGCCGCCTACACCGGCGACGGGCACCTGGCGGTCAAGCTCGGCCGTGCGTCGTCGGAGACGCCGAGGCCCTGGAGCTGCCCGGCGCGGCCGTGTGGTCGCCGGGCGGCAGCGGACGCCAGTTCTACGACTGGGTCTCGCTGCCACCCGAGCATGAGGACCACTGGATGCGGTTCGCCGAGGCGGCCCGGCTGCACGTCAGCTGATCAGCGCACCCACTGCTCGCCGGCCTCGACGGCGACCGTCAGCACGTTCTCCGCCGGCGGGATCGGGCACGTGGCGAACTCGGTCAGGCCGCACGGCAGGTTGGCCGCCCGGTTGAAGTCGAGCGTGACCGTGCCGTCGTCGTGCAGTGCGCCGAGCCCGAGAGTGCGCGACGCCGGGTAGGTGGTCACGCCGCTCGTCGCGTCGCGGAACAGGACGGAGAGCCCACGGGCGCCCCCGTCGAACACGACGAGCGACTGCGCCACGCCGGCGAGCTCGAAGTGCACCGTGCCGGCGGCGGTGTGGTGGTGCTCGAGACCCTCGACGACCGCGCCCGTGGTCACGGTGCGCGGCTGGTCGAACGGCTCGAACGTGCCGGTGACGATCCACCGCGCGTCCGGTGCGTACGCCGGGATCCCGGTGAACGCCGCCAGCTGCGGGGCGCGCGGGTCGTGCACCCGGATGATCACGTGAGCCGTACGGCGAGCCACCTCGAGGATGAGGTCGCCCGAACGGACCCGCAGCCCCGGGCCACCCTCGACCGGGTCGAGGGTGGAGACGCCGTCGACCACGTCGCCGTCGGGAAGCACGAGCCCGTCCTGCGCGGCCGCCTCGATGGTCAGGACCTGTCCGGGCGCCGCGGTCCAGCGGCCCGGGAACTCGTCGAACACCACGGGTTCGGCGGTCAGCCAGTGCAGCGACGTGATGGCCACCCAGCCGTGCGGCTCGGCGAAGTACGCGTCGCGCGAGGCGTGCCACGCCTCCCACTCGGCAGTGAAGGTGTCGGTGTCGGTGAGGACGGTCATCTGGGGATCCCTCTCAGGAGGTGCTGACGGTGTCGGACAGGGTGCGGCCGAAGGCCTCGGCGGCGGGCAGGCCGAGGTTCTCCCGCAGCGTGGAGCCCTCGTAGGAGGTGCGGAACGAGCCGCGCTCCTGCAGGAGCGGGACCACCTTCTCGACGAACTCGTCGAGACCGTGCGGGGTGAGGTGCGGCACGAGGATGAAGCCGTCGGAGGCGTCCTCCTGCACGTAGTGGTCGATCTCGGCGGCCACGTGCTCGGGGGTCCCGACGAAGTTCGACCGGCCGACGACCGAGATGACGAGCTCCCGGATCGACAGCCCCCTCGCCTCGGAGAGCTCGCGCCACTGCCGCGCGACCGCGACCGGGTCCTTGAACATGCTGGCGCGGCCGTTGGTGATGGAGGGCGCGTCCACGAGCGGGTCGATGCTCGGCAGCGGGCCGTCGACGTCGTACGCGGACAGGTCGCGGTTCCACAGCTGCTCGACGAACGCGCGCGCCACCGAAGGACGGACCGTCTGACGCTGGAGCTCACGAAGACGCTCCTCGGCCTCGGTCGTGGTGTCCCCCAGCACGAAGGACGAGCCCGGCAGGATGAGCAGGTCCTCGCGCCGCCGGCCGTAGCGTGCGAGCCGACCCTTGACGTCCGCGTAGAACGCCTTGCCGTCCTCGAGCGCGCTGTGCCGCGAGAAGACGGCGTCCGCCACCTGGGCCGCGAGCTCCCGGCCTCCGTCGGAGTCGCCTGCCTGCAGGATCACCGGGTGGCCCTGCGGCGGACGGGGCACCGTGGGCGTGGCCTCGATGTCGACGAGCCTGCCGCCCGTGCGGACCGTGCCCAGCGAACCGGGACGCACGAAGTCGCCGCCCTGGTCGAGGATGGCATCCGGCGCCCAGGCGTCCCACAGGGCCCGCGCTGCCTCGACCACCTCACGCGCGCGCTCGTACCGGTCCGGGTAGGCCAGGTAGCCACCGCGGCGGAAGTTGGCGCCGTGGAAGTCGTCCGACGAGGTGACGACGTTCCACGCGGCACGCCCCGCCGACAGGTGGTCGAGCGTCGCGAGCTGGCGAGCGAGCTCGTACGGGTCGTTGAAGGTCGCGTTGATGGTGCCCGCCAGGCCCAGGTGCGTGGTCACACCGGCCAGCGCGGCGAGGACCGCGTACGTGTCGGGGCGCCCGACGACGTCCTGGTCGACCAGCTGCCCACGGTGCTCGCGCAGACGCAGGCCCTCGGCCAGGAACAGGAAGTCGAACAGCCCGCGCTCGGCGGTCTCCGCCAGGTGCCGGAACGACGCGAACGCCGACTGCGTCTGCGGGGTGTGGCTGGGGTCCGTCCAGACGGTGTGGTGGTTGACGCCCGGGAAGTGGGCGCCCAGGTGGATCTGCTTCTTCGTCGTCATCGTCGCGTCCTGTTCAGCGTGCTGCCGCGTAGCGGCTCGTCGGGCGGGGCAGGCCGAGGGTCTCGCGCAGCGTGGGGCCCGTCGGAGCCAGGGGCAGCAGCCCCGCCAGCAGGGCGGCGTCACCCGCGACCGGGCGCACCGTCACCCCGTCGGCCGCGGCCGCGAGGCCGGTCAGCGCGGTCGCAACCGTGTCCGGCCCGCCGACGACGACCCCCTCCCACGACCACGGCTCGAAGGCATCCAGCGCCCTGCGCTGCTCGTCGGCCGCCCGGTCGGTGGGCGCGACCAGAACGGCCACGTCGAGCAGGACCGTGACCGTGTCAGGCGCCGACGCCCGGACGGCAGCAGCCGCCTCGGGCGTGCGGACGCGGATCACCTGCGCGCGCCGGGCGGCGACCTCGAGCTCGTGCGGCTCGTCGGCACGGACGACGACGACCGGCCTGCCCTGCGGGGACCGCGGCGTGATCGAGGCACCGTGCACCGAGAAGAACTCACCCGTGAACTCGATGGCGTGGACCTTCTCGCGGTCGATGTACCGGTCGTTGACCTCGTCGAGGATGATCGCGTCGTCCTCCCAGCTGTCCCACAGCCGTTCGAGGACCTCGATCGTGTCCTCGGCCTCGCGCCACAGCGCGGGAAGCTCGCGCGGCACGCGCTCGTCGTAGCGGAGCGCCTCCGTGCCCGAACGCGGATCGAGGGCGGACGTCGCCACGTCGATCTGGACCGCACCCCGCCCGAGGCTGACGTGGTCGAGCGTCTGGATCTCCTTGCCCACGTGGAACGGCTCGCGGTAGGTGACCGGGACGACCGGTGCGAGGCCGATCCCGCTCGTGAGCGGTCCGAGCAGGGCGGCGACGCCCACCGCGTCGAGGCTTCCGACGAACCGGCCGGGACGCTCGAGGGGCGGGGTGGCGGAGTCGTCGACGAACACGAGCGACGCCCCCGCACGCTCGGCCGCGTGAGCGCGCGTCAGCCAGTGCCGGGCAGTGAACGCGCCGGAGGCGTCCTCGGAGGGCAGACGCCAGGCAGCAGGGTGCAGACCGGCGGGCGTGAGCTCGACGGCGAGATGGAAGGTCATGGCCGCAGACCGTAGGGCCGGGGCGCCGCTTGACCAGAGGTTCGCCGGAAAGTCCCGCAATGCGAGACGGCTGCTCAGAGGGCCTTTCCGAAGAGCAGCGAGAGCAGGTCGTCGGTGTACGGCCCGAACGGTGCGATGGGTCGGTAGCCGACCGAGAGGTACAGCGTGACCGCCTCGGGCTGCCGGATGCCGGTCTGCAGGACCACGCTCGTCAGACCCGCCGCGCGCGCGTCGTCCTCGATCGCGATCAGGAGCGCGCGGGCCGCACCGGCACCCCGTGCGTCGT
The DNA here is from genome assembly GCF_000688475.1 of Cellulomonas sp. URHE0023. Lineage (GTDB taxonomy): Bacteria > Actinomycetota > Actinomycetes > Actinomycetales > Cellulomonadaceae > Cellulomonas. Next base: position 594,921 of record NZ_JIAN01000005.1, read on the forward strand.
CGTTCACCCAGACCTTCTTGAGCTCACCCGAACCCGCGGGAAAGCCGTGCCTCGCGGCTCGCAGCGACGCACAGCCGACCGGCACGCCGTCGAGGTCAGCGATCACGGAGCTGATCGTGCCGACGCCTTGCTGCGGGTCGTCGACCGCGAAGCCGCCCGGCACAGCGGCCACGATCTCCGGGTAGCGCACCTCGATGTCGCGCCACATCGCGTAGCGCAGCGCGACCGCGTCGGGGTGGTCCCACGGGACTCGTCGCAAGGTCAGCGTTCCTGGGTGCTTCGCGCCCCTGGGGCGCGGCTCGGCGTGCAGGTCCTTGGCGAAGCAGCGTGAGGACGTCTCGGTGGCGTACTCACCGAAGTTGGGGATCGAGCGGTAGCCGGCGGACATGTACAGGCTCATCGCCTGGACCTGCAGCACGCCGGTCTCCAGGACGAGCCGGGTGAACCCCTTGTCCTGCGCGACGCGTTCGAGCTCCGCCAGCACCTGCCGCGACAGCCCACGCCCCCGCGCCTCGGGAACGACGTACATCCGCTTGAGCTCTCCCACGCCGTCGCCCAGGTCACGGATCGCGCCACACGCCACGGGCGCGTCGTCCTCGCGCACCAGGACCATCGCGGCGATGTCCTCGCCCGTCATGTCGTGGCCGAGGTCCTCCTCGCCGTAGAGGTCGGCCAGCTCGCTCTGCTGTGCGTCGCGCAGCCGCTTCACCTCGGGGTCGTCCCAGGAGACGAGGGTGATCACGCCGCCACTCAGCCGACGAGCGTCTTGAGGACGGACGTGAAGAACCGCAACCCGTCGACGCCTGTGCGGGGGCCCTTGGCGCCGTCCGGCCCGAAGCCCTCCTCGACCGCGTGCTCGGGGTGCGGCATGAGGCCGACCACGTTGCCCGCGGCGTTCGAGATGCCGGCGATGCCTCGTCGCGACCCGTTGGGGTTCCAGCCCTGGTAGCGGAAGACCACGCGGCCCTCCCCCTCGAGCTCGTCGAGCGTGTGCTCGTCGGCGACGTACTGGCCGTCCTGGTTCTTCAGCGGGATCGTGATGTGCTCGCCGGCGGTGTAGTCGCGCGTCCACGCGGTGTCCACGTTCTCCACGGAGAGCACCTGCTCGCGGCAGACGAAGTGCAGGTGGTCGTTCTTGATCATCGAGCCGGGCAGCAGGTGGGCCTCGGTGAGCACCTGGAAGCCGTTGCAGATGCCCAGGACCGGCAGACCCTTGTTCGCGGCGGAGATGATCTCGCCCATGACGGGCGCGAACCGGCTGATCGCGCCCGCACGCAGGTAGTCGCCGTAGGAGAAGCCTCCGGGCAGGACCACCGCGTCGACCCCGTGCAGGTCGGCGTCCCCGTGCCACAGGCTCACGGCCTCGGCACCGGCCAGGCGCACCGCGCGCGAGGCGTCGCGGTCGTCGAGGGTGCCGGGGAAGGTGACGACGCCGACGCGGGTCACTTCTCGGTGTCCTCGTAGACGGCCACGACGTCCTCGATCACCGGGTTCGACAGCACCTGCTCGCCGGCCGCGCGAGCGGCAGCAAGGATCTCCTCCGTCACGGGCCCGTCGACCTCGAGCTCGAACCGCTTGCCCTGGCGGACGGACGCGAACTGTGCGAAACCGAGCCGCGGCAGGGCGCCGGCGACGGCCTTGCCCTGCGGGTCGAGGATCTCGGGCTTCGGCATGACATCGACGACGACTCGTCCCACGAAAGGGCTCCAGGTGTTCACGCGGCGGTGGGGGTTGCGGCGATTCTAGCGAGTGACTGCGCGAGCTCGGTGCCCGTGTCCATCAGCCCGCGGGCGTGTGGTCGGTCGGCGCGATCTGCCGCGTGGTGTCGTGCTCGGCGGGCTCCTCGTCGCCCCAGGTGTTCCACCGGTCGATCTCGTCCTGCAGCGCGAGCAGGCGGGCGGCCCTCTCCTTGCGGCGGTCGTCCTTGGTGGCCAACCTCAGCACCAGACCGAAGAGCAACGGGATCGTGCTGGCCACGATGTCGTAGCCCTCCTGGTCCAGCCACCACATCGTGGCCCACGTGGCGGCGACCACCGGCGAGGCCAGGAGCAGCTGGACGAGGAGGATGCGCACGGCGGAGAACCGGCCGGCGCGGTCGTCGTCCACCCAACCGGCGTACGTCGGCCCCGGCCGACGACTGAGCAGGCGGTAGGCCAGGTAGGTGCCCAGGGGCGGGCGGTCCCGTCGACGGGTCTGCCATCCCGCGCCGACCAGACCGAGGGCGGTGCGGGCGTCGAGGCGGGACGCGTCCTCGGGGGCCAGGTCGGCGATCACCGCGGTGATCTCGGCGGCCCGCTCGTCGCGCCAGCGTCGCGGGTAGGCGCGAAGCCAGAAGGCGGTGGAGCGCTCCAGGGGAGTCACCGTCACGCACCGCCCAGCGCGGGCCGGCCGACCGGCCCGAGCAGCCGCTGGGCGCGCGCCGCGAGCCCTGCGATCCGAGCCGTCTCCTCCCTCAGCACGGCCTGGCCCGCCGACGTCAGCCGGTAGTACCGGCGCAGCCGGCCGTCGACCACGATCTCGCCGGACGCCTCGGCGTACTGCGCCTGGACGAGGCGGTCCAGGATGCCGTACAGCGTGCCCGCACCGAGGCGTACGCGATCGTCGGAGATCTCTTTGACGGCCTGGACGATGCCGTAGCCGTGCCTGGGCTCCTGGGCGAGCGCGAGCAGGACCAGGTACGCCTGCTCGCTCATCCGGGATGCCATAGCTCGATATATATCGCGCGGCGACCTATCAGGCAATTCATGGCACTGATGTCGGCGGCTCGGGTGATGATGCCCGGATGGGTTCCTCGGGGGCGGCAACTTCGCGTGGATGGTTCGGGTCGTACCTGCTGCTGGCGGTCCTCTGGGGCTGCAGCTTCCTGTTCATCGCGACGGCGCTGCGTTCGTTCTCACCGACGCAGGTCGCGTTCGGTCGGATCGTCATCGGGCTCGCGCTCCTCGTCGTCGTGCTCCTCGTCCGGCGTGAACGGGTCCGCGTGCAGCGGCGCCTGGTCGGCGACTTCGTGCTCGTCGGCGCGGTCATGACGGCGATCCCGTTCGTGCTGTTCGGGCTGGCCGAGCAGCGCGTGAGCTCGGTGCTCGCCGGTCTGGTGAACGCCACGACCCCGCTGTTCACGGCGCTGTTCGTCGCGCTGCTCATCCCGACCGAGCGACCCGACCGAGTACAGCTCGGCGGGCTGGTGCTCGGGTTCGGCGGCATCGCGGTCCTGCTGGGCGTCTGGGACGCCGGGGCGATCGACCTGGTCGGCGGGCTCATGCTCCTCGGCGCCACGTTCTGCTACGGCCTCGGGAACGCGTGGGGGCGGTTCCGGCTGACGAGCACGGGCCTGTCGACGGTGGCGACACCGGCGGTCCAGCTCGTGGTCGGTGCGCTGGTCGTTCTGCCCTTCGCCGTCGCTGCACCTCGACCCGGTCCCATCTCCCCCGCCCCAGCCCTGGCGCTCCTTGCGCTGGGACTGGGCGGGACCGGGCTGGCCTACGTGCTGTTCTGGCGGGTCATGTCGGTGGCGGGCGCAACGGTCACCGCCAGCGTCACCTACGTGATCCCGATCGTGTCCACGACGCTCGGCGTCGTCGTGCTCCACGAGACGCTGCACTGGTACGAGCCGGTCGGCGGGGCGATCGTCCTCGGCGGTGTGGCCCTCACGCAGTGGGGCGCCGTCCGCCGGCGACGCACGGTCGCGGCGCCGAACCTGGGCACATCGGGTGCGCCGGTCGATACGGTCGCCAGGTGAGCACCACGGAGCTGGGCTACCGACCGACGTTCCTCGGGCCGCCCGTTCCGCTCCCGGGAGCCGCCCGCGCAGTTCACGAGCTCCCGTCGACGCACTTCACCGTGCTGCTCGACCCTGCCCGGAGGCTCGCCGCAGCGACCGCCGTGAACATCGACGGCACGAGGCTCGTGGATGTGCCCCGCGGAGACGACTGGCACCTCGACCCCCGTGTCCCGCCGAACGAGCAGGCGGGACCGGAGCTCTACGCCGGCAACGACCTCGATCGCGGCCATCTGGTGCGTCGTCGCGACCCGGTCTGGGGGCCCGCCGCCGCGCTGGCCAACCAGCAGACCTTCGCCTACCCGAACGCAGCCCCCCAGGCGTCCGCGTTCAACCAGGGCGAGCGCCTCTGGGTCGGTCTGGAGAACCACGTGCTGACCTACGCGAGCACGTACCGGCTCCGGTTGTCGGTCTTCACGGGCCCGGTGCTCGCCGACGACGACCCCGTCTACCGCGGCATCGGCATCCCGCGGATGTTCTGGAAGGTCGCGGCGTGGGCGACCGAGGGCACGGACCTGCGGGCGGCCGGGTTCGCGCTCGACCAGAGCGCTCTCATCTCGAACCTGGCGTTCGCGGCCGACGTCCCGCCGCTCGGCCCGTTCCTCACCTACCAGGTGCCCGTCGCGGACGTCGAGGCGCTGACCGGGCTGGACCTCGGACCGCTCGTGGAGGCGGACGTCCTCGCCCCCGTGACCTCGCAGGACCGGCACGGTCGTTGGGTCGAGCTCAACGGTCCCGCGGACATCGCCCTGGACTAGGGGACGTCACCGCACTACAGGACGAGCGCCGACCCCGTGAGCCGCTCGTAGGCCTCGAGATACCGGTCCCTGGTGCGCTCGACCACATCCCCCGGAAGTGCGGGTGGCGGTGTGTCCGAGCGGCGGTCCCAGCCCGAGGCCGGTGACGTGAGCCAGTCGCGGACGAACTGCTTGTCGAACGACGGCTGGGCGTGGCCGGGCTCCCAGGCGTCCGCGGGCCAGAACCGCGACGAGTCCGGCGTGAGGACCTCGTCGCCGAGCGTGATCGCCCCGGTCAGCGGGTCGGTGCCGAACTCCAGCTTGGTGTCGGCGAGGATCACGCCCTTCGACCGGGCGACCTGCTCGGCCAGCGCGTACACGGCGAGCGTCAGGTCACGCAGCGTCTCGGCGTTCGCGGAGCCCACAGTCTCGACGACCGCCGAGAACTCCACGTTCTCGTCGTGGTCTCCGAGAGCGGCTTTGGTGGCGGGCGTGAAGATCGGTGCCGGAAGCCGCGACCCGTCGACCAGCCCGGCCGGCAGCTCGATCCCCGTGACTGACCCCGACACCTCGTACTCCGCGAGGCCGGAGCCTGTCAGGTAGCCGCGCGCGACGCACTCGACGGGGAACATCTCCAGACGTCGGCAGATCATGGCGCGACCCGCCACGGCCGCAGGCACGTCCGTCGAGACGACGTGGTTCGGTACGAGGTCCGCGAGCTGGTCGAACCACCACAGGCTCAGCGTCGTCAGCACGATGCCCTTGCCGGGGATCCCTGGGCTCAGCACGTGGTCGTAGGCGGAGACCCGGTCGCTCGCGACGACCAGCACGACGTCACCCAGCTCCGACGGCTCCGTCGGCACGTACAGGTCGCGGACCTTGCCTGAGTAGGTGTGGGTCCAGCCGGGAAGCTCAGAAGTCACGGGCACAAGTGTGGCGTACCGACGACGCGCACCCGCACGCTCCGGCGTCAGAGCAGGCCGGAACCACCCTCGAGACCTTCGGGGATCGGCAGGCCCACGAGCCGGATCAACCGCTCGACGGTCTCCTCGACGAAGGTGTCCTCGGGCTCGTCGACATGTTCCTCCGCGAGCAGCCTGCGCACGTGCTTGGCCTCGACGTCGACGGCTCCGACCAGCAGCGCCCACTCCGCGAACGCCTCGGCCTCGGCCTCGAGGTCGACGGGAGCCGACTCGGCGGGGTCGTCGAAGAAGTCCCGCGGCTGGAAGCCCAGGTAGAACCTGCCGAGCCCGGGCGGCGCGGGCGCGAAGTCGACCGTCGCGATGTCGCCGTCGTGCACCTCGATGCGCAGGCTCGGCTCGACCGTGCCGTCGCCACCCCAAGCACCGTCGCCGTACACGAAGCCCTCGAATCCACCCATGCAGCGATACTGCCGCACATGGCCACCACACCTGTGCTCGTCGTGCTCGGCGGGTTGCCCGGAACCGGCAAGACGACGCTCGCGCGAGTCCTGGCACGCGACCTGGGCGCCGCTCACCTGCGGATCGACACGATCGAGCAGGCTGTCGTGCACTCGTCGTTGCCCGTGGACGCTGCCGCGGAGGTCGGTTACACGGCAGCCGCCGCAGTGGCCCGCGACAACCTCGGCCTCGGGCTCTCGGTCGTGGCCGACTGCGTGAACCCGGTGGCGGAGAGCCAGGCCGGCTGGCACGCCGTCGCGGTCGCGACCGGCGCCCGGCTCGTCGAGATCCAGCTCGTCTGCACCGACGCCGAGGAGCACCGTCACCGGGTGCAGGACCGTGTGGCAGACATCCCCGGGCACGTCCAGCCGACGTGGGACGACGTCTCCACGAGAGTGCTCGCACCGTGGCCCGGCGCGGCCGTTCTCGACTCCGCCGGGCGCGCCATCTCTGACGTGGCGCGCGACGCGCGAGCCCTGATCGACGCAGGTGCATGACAGACGGTCCGCGGCGGGCCATCCTGCGGACTATGAGCGTGGACTACCAGTACTTCGGCGCCGCATCAGTCAAGGCCGCCGCCGAGGTCGCCCACCGGACCGACGGCCCGGGCTCCCCACCCGCAAAGCGCAAGGGCAAGAAGAAGGTCAGCAAGAAGGACCGTGAGGCGGCCCCCCGGTTCACCGTCGTGGACGCCCCCATGATCGACCCCTACGTCGTCGCCGGAACCCTGACGTCGCTGCTCACGGGGAGGTCGTACGAGGACATCGTCGACGACCTGGACTGGGGCGACGTCGTGGCAGAGGGCCCGGCCGGCCACCTGGTGATCGCGACGACCGACGCGTTCGTCAAGGCTCTCGCCGCGAGCGACGACTCCGCGCTGACCGCGATCGCCGAACCGTGGTCGCACACCGAGGAGCTCGAGGGCATCGCCGTCGAGCGCCTCACGGCCACGCTTCACGAGCTCGCCGCTCTCGCGCGAGCAGCTCGCGTGGAGAAGGCTCGGATCTACTGCTGGGTCGGCAGCCGCACAGGCTCTTAGGGCGCGCGAGCCGGCGGCACGCCCTTCGAGCCGGCGGCGACCCCCCTCAGACGAGCGGACCGTCGGCTGCGGCAGACGCGATGTCGTTGCGGTGGTGGGAGTACGGCAGCTCGATCTGCGCGACCCCGGCATACGCCGCCGCGCGTGCCGCCGCGAGGTCCTGACCGACGCCGACCACCGACAGGACGCGACCGCCGGCCGCCACCAGGTGTGCGCCGTCGAGCGCGTCGTCGTCCTCACCCGCCGGATTCAGCTGCAGCGCCGTCCCGGCGTGCAGCACGTGCACCCCGGGGATCGCCTCGGCATCCTCGATGCCCGTGATCGGGTCGCCCGCACGGACCGTCCCGGGGTAGCCGCCGGACGCGATCACGACCGTCACCGCAGCGGCGTCGAGCCACTCCAACGCCGGCAGCGTACCGAGGGAACCGGTCGCTGCGGCCTGCAGGACGGCCCCGAGCGGTGTGGCCAGCCGTGCCAGCACGACCTGCGTCTCGGGGTCGCCGAAGCGGGCGTTGAACTCGACGACCCGCAGGCCCTTGCTCGTCATCGCGAGGCCCACGTAGAGCACCCCCGCGAACGGGGTACCGCGGCGTGCCATCTCCGCGATCGTGGGCCGGGCCACCCGGTCCATGACCTCCTGGACGAGGTCCTGCGGAGCCCACGGCAGCGGCGAGTACGCACCCATCCCGCCGGTGTTGGGCCCTTCGTCCCCGTCGTGCGCCCGCTTGAAGTCCTGCGCCGGGACGAGCGGCACGGCGTCGACACCGTCGGAGAGGACGAAAAGTGAGATCTCGGGGCCGTCGAGGTAGTCCTCGATAACGACCCGGCTGCCGGTCTTGGCCAGGCAGTCGGCTGCGTGTGCGAGTGCCTCGTCGCGGTCATGGGTCACGACGACACCCTTGCCCGCTGCGAGCCCGTCGTCCTTGACGACGTACGGCGCACCGAACGCGTCCAGGCCGGCTGCGGCTTCCTCCAGGGTGGTCGCGATGCGCGGCTCGGCGGTGGGGACGCCCGCGGCAGCCATGACCTCCTTGGCGAACGCCTTGGACCCCTCCAGCTGCGCGGCGGCCGCCGACGGGCCGAAGACGGCGATGCCCGCCGCTCGCACCGCATCGGCCACCCCGGCGACGAGCGGTGCCTCGGGTCCGACGACGACCAGGTCGGCGCCCAGCCGGCCCGCGAGCTCGGCGACCGCGGACCCGTCGAGCTGATCGACGGGGTGCAGCTGGGCGAGCAGGCCGATCCCGGGGTTGCCGGGTGCGGCGTGCAGCTCGGTCACCGCGGGGTCGAGGGAGAGCGAGCGGACGAGCGCGTGCTCACGGGCACCGGTGCCGACGACGAGGATCTTCACGGCTCGGGAGCCTACCGACCCGGACGGCATCGCCTCGTCGTCGGTCGGGGGCTGGTCGCCGATGACCGCGGGGATCTCACCCCGGCCGCGTCGGCTGTCTAGGCTGGCGGCGTGCCCCGGACCGTCGCCGATGCCGTTCCGCGCGGCGTGCTGCGTGGGCTCACCCAGCCCGTCCTGCCTGCTGATGCGGGCGTCGGACTGCGTCCGTGGCGCCCGGACGACCACGCCGTGGTGGTCGCTGCCTACGCGGACCCCGAGATCACGTACTGGCACGCCCGCACGATGACCCCCGACGAGGCGGCAGCCTGGATCGCGCACTGGACGCAGCGGTGGGCCGACGAGACGGGCGCGGGCTGGGCGATCACGCTGGACGGTGAGGTCGTCGGGCAGATCAGCCTCCGGCAGGTCAACCACACGGACGGCCTGACCGACGTGTCCTACTGGGTGCTGCCCGCCGGGCGGGGTCGCGGCGCGGCTACCGCGGCCCTGAGCACCCTGGCGCGCTGGTCCTTCGAGGCGTTGGGGCTGCACCGGATCGTCGTCCACCACTCGATCCGGAACGCGGCATCGTGCGCTGTCGCGACGAAGGCCGGCTTCCTGCTCGAGGGCACCAAGCGCGGGGACGCCCTGCACGTCGACGGCTGGCACGACATGCACCAGCACGCCCGCCTGGCGGACGACCGCTAGCTCGGCGGCGTACCGGTGCGACGCCGAGCTCCCCCGATGACCGCGGTCGGAGCACCCGACGTGCGACTCGCGCGGGGTCCCGGGCTCAGCTCAGGAGCTCGTGCCGGATGATCGTGGCCTCACGGCCGGGACCGACGCCGACCGAGGAGATCCGTGCGCCCGAGATCTCCTCGAGCCGCAGCAGGTAGCGCTGCGCGTTGACGGGCAGGTCGTCGAACTCGCGGGCCTGGGAGATGTCCTCGGTCCAGCCGTCCAGGTACTCGTAGATCGGCGTGGCGTGATGGAAGTCCGACTGGTTGTCGGGCATCTCGTCGAAACGCCGGCCGTTGACGTCGTAGGCCACGGCCACGGGGATCTTGTCGCGGCCGGTGAGCACGTCGAGCTTGGTCACGACGAGGTCGGTCAGGCCGTTGACACGGCTGGCGTACCGGACCACGACGGCGTCGTACCAGCCGCAGCGGCGGGGGCGACCGGTCGTGGTGCCGAACTCGCCGCCGGTCTGTCGCAGCCACTCGCCGTCGGCGTCGAGCAGCTCGGTCGGGAACGGGCCCTCACCCACGCGCGTGGTGTACGCCTTGGCGACGGCGACGACGCGGTCGATCCTCGTCGGACCCACGCCCGACCCGGTGCAGGCGCCACCCGCCGTGGCGGACGACGACGTGACGAACGGGTAGGTGCCGTGGTCGACGTCGAGCATCGTGGCCTGGCCGGCCTCGAAGACGAGCGTCTTGCCGTTGTCCAGGGCCGTGTTGAGCAGCAGCGGCGCGTCGCCCACGAACGGCTTGAGGCGGTCGGCGTGGCGCAGCAGGTCCTCGAGCGTCTCCTCGACGGTGATCGCGCGGCGGTTGTAGACCTTGACCAGCAGGTGGTTCTTCTGGTCGAGGGCGCCCTCGATCTTCTCCGTCAGGATCTTCTCGTCGAATAGGTCCTGGATGCGGATGCCGACCCGGTTGATCTTGTCGGAGTACGCCGGGCCGATCCCGCGGCCGGTGGTGCCGATGCGGCGCTTGCCCAGGAACCGCTCGGTGACCTTGTCGAGCGTGCGGTTGTACGGCGCGATGACGTGGGCGGCCGACGAGACGACGAGCGCGCTGGTGTCCACGCCACGCGCCTCGAGCGCGTCGATCTCCTCGAACAGGACCTCGATGTCGACGACGACGCCGTTGCCGATCACCGGGACGACCCCGGGCGAGAGGATGCCCGAGGGCAGCAGGTGCAGGGCGTACTTCTCGCCGTCGATCACGACGGTGTGCCCGGCGTTGTTCCCGCCGTTGAACTTCACCACGTAGTCGGTGCGTGCACCGAGCTGGTCGGTCGCCTTGCCCTTACCCTCATCGCCCCACTGGGCTCCGAGCACCACGACGGCGGGCATCTGAATCAACTCCCACCTGCCTGTGCTGCGGGCGGCACGGCGGGGGCCGACGTCTGGTCTGGACGCGGCGCGTGCACGTGGCCCGGGCACCGGGCGGCAGGGACCCAGTACCTCCGAGAGGGTACAGGACCGTCAAGAACTGGTCATGCTCAGCGCAGGGCGGCGACCTCGTCGGCCGACGTGCCGCAGTCCAGGAGGAACTGCAGGCAACGGGCGGACTCGTCCGACTCCTCGATCGCCTCGGCCGCCTCGCCGAGCGCGAGGAGCGCACGCAGGAACCCCTGGTTCGGCACGTGGTCGACCGGAACCGGTCCACGCCCCCGCCACCCGGCGCGGCGCAGCGCGTCGAGGCCGCGGTGGTACCCGGTGCGGGCGTAGGCGTACGCGGCGACCGGGTCACCGTCGTCGGCGAGCGCGTGCTCAGCCAGGATCGCCCAGACCAGCGACGACGACGGCGCGGCAGGCACGGCCTCGCGCGCCGAGGAACCGGAGGTCAGCGCGTCGCGTGCGTCGGCGTCCGCACCGTCCGCGGGCAGGAGGGTGGGCGCGGGTCCGTCCAGCAGGTTCTCGTGGCTCATGACATGAGTCTCCCATTCGGGGTGCGTCGACGGCGGACCCCGACTACAGTCGATCCGCTGACCTGGACCAGTGTTCGGGAAGCATGCCCTCTTCCCCTCCCGACGACGGGCGGACCCCCGATGATCGAGATCTCCGTCTCCTCGACGACGACGACGCTGACCATCGCCGGCGACCTCGACCTGGCTGAACGTGACCAGTTCCCCGAGATCGCGGCCCGCGTCGTCGGCCTGCGACACCAGCTCCTCGTGGTGGACATGTGCGACGTCACGTTCATGGACTCGACGGGGGCAGCCTTCCTGATCTCGCTCGCCGACTCGGCTCGCAAGCGCGGCGGCGCGACCGTCCTGCGGGGTGCCGACCAGCGGGACCTGTTCGTCATCGAGATCTGTGGCGCGCTGGACCTGTTCCGGATCGACTCCGACCACCACTGCGAGAGCGGGTCGTCCGACTCGGGCTTCCGTCGCCCCGACGGCGCCCAGGGGCCCGCACTGCCGACCCCGCACTGACCGCCCGCGCTGGCTGCCCGGCACTGGGTGCCCCGCGCAGAGAGCTCCTGCCGGGGCCCGCACAAGTGCTAGGTCTTGGGCGGCGTGCCCGGCAGGGAGGCCGGGCGCACCTTCGCCCAGACGAGCTTGCCGCCGCGTGACTGCCGCCAGCCCCAGTCGGCCAGGCGCTCCACGATCTGCATGCCGAACCCACCCACCCGCCCCGGGTGCCCGTCGGTGGTCACCGGCGGTGTCGGGTTCGCGTCCTCGACCTCGATGCGCAGACCGTCGCCCGTGTCGTACAGCTGCAGCGAGACGTGACCGTAACCGTGCAGGACGGCGTTGGCGACGAGCTCCGAGACCACCAGCTCGGCGTTCGCGGCGTCGGGGATCCCCCATGCCTGGCACGTGCGCACCACAGCGTGCCGAGCACGCCCGATCGATGCGGCCTCGCTCGGCAGCGACCACCTCCGTCGACGCGGACTGCGCGCTCGCGACAGGCTGTCCTGCGGGGCGGGCACGCGGACGACGACGACCGCGACGTCGTCCTCGGGATGGTCGGCGAGCCGGGACAGGAGCTCCTCACCCACCCCTGCTGCGTCGAGCGCCGTGATGCCGGACGCCACCGACGACAGCGCGGCGAGCCCCTCACGAAGGCCGCGGTCCCGCCGCTCGATCAGCCCGTCGGTGTAGTACAGCAGGACGTCGCCAGGCCGGAGCGCGGCCGAACCGGTGGTCCGCGGCTTGCCGCCGAACCCGATGAGGGCCCCCGCAGCCTCGTCCAGCGCAGTCACGGCGCCGTCCCGGACCAGGAGCGCCGGCAGGTGCCCTGCGCGCGAGTAGTCCACCTGCCAGGCCCCGTCGCACCGCGTCAGCGTGGACAGGACGAGACCAGCCGGTCGAGGGACACGCATCCCGGCCACAAGCTGGTCGACGCGCTCCAGGACGGGCCCAGGCGTCGTGATGTCGAACATGTAGGAGCGGACCACCGAGCGCAGCTGGCCCATGGCGGCGGCCGCCTCGACGTCGTGGCCCACCACGTCACCGATGACCACGCCGACGACGTCGGGCGACACCTGCAGCACGTCGTACCAGTCGCCGCCGACCTGCGCGTTCTCGGAGTTGGGCGCGTAGTAGGTCCACACGTCGAGCCCGTCCACCTCGGCCTGCTCAGGCAGCATGGCGCGCTGCAGCGTCTCGGCCAGCCGGTGCTCACGCTCGTAGAGGCGCGCGTTGTCGACGACCAGGCCGACGCGCCGCGCGGTCAGGTCCAGCACCGTGAGCGCTGCGGGTTCGAGCCCTCTGAGGCCGCCACCGACGTGCACGGCCAGCACCCCGAGCACCCTGCGGCGACCAGGCAGCGCGAACACGGCGATCTGCCCGTTCGGCCGAGCCGGCGCGCCGTCGTCGTCCGAGAGCGCCTGAAGCTGTTCGGTCGCGTGGAGCACGAGCCACGCCGACGGGCTGCCGGCGGCGTACGAGCCGTCCAGCGCAAGCTCGACAGGATGGTCGCTCTGCCCGTCGAGCAGCAGCTGAACGGCATCGCGGCCGCGCGGCTGCAGGACGTTGCGGTGCCGCGCCCCACGGCCGGACAGGCCCTGGCCGGCGACGATCCCGTCGGCAGGTCGCAGGCCGCCGTCGTCGAGGTAGAACTGCGCCCAGCCCACGACGCCCCGACGCAGGACCGCAGCGATCTCACGCAGCGCGTGGGGGTCGTCGACGTCCATGATCAGGTCCGAGACCTGCGCGACCAGGCCCAGGCTGCGACGCTCCCGCCGCTCCGCCTCGACGAGCGCCGCCTGCTCGGCGTCGTGGGTCAGCTGCTCGGTGAGGTCCTGCATGGCAACCACCCAGTGCGTCACCTCGTCGCCCGAGAGCACCGGGGACAGCACCGCGCGGCACGTCAGGCGCGATCCGTCGGCCCGTCGCACCGTGAGCGTCTGCGAGACCTCTCGGCCCGCGGCCAGCGCCTCGCGGATCCTGCGGATGTCCGTCGGCTCCAGCGACGAGTCCTCGACGAACGCCCCCTGACGCTGGCGGGCCGCGTCGGCGTCGTACCCGGTGACCTTCTCGTACGCGGCATTGACCCACACGACCGGCAGATCTGAGCCGGTCGCGTCCAGCAGCGCGATCGGGACCGCGGCAGCCCGCAGCGCGCGGTCGAGGAGGTCGACCGGCACCCGATCAGGTATTCGAGAGTCGAGGGGATTGACCACCACCACCTCCGATCGTCTACCGTTCCGGACAGGTCGGTCGTCGAGTATGCGGCGATTGTCCCGATGTCCGACACCGAAGGAGCGCCGTGCGCGACGGTAACAGCACGACCCCCGACGGGCCCGCGGAAGCGCCGAACTCGGAGACGGTTGGTGAACCTGGCGCCGTGCACGTCATCGTGGGCACCGACTCCACCCGCATCGTCCTGTCCGGCGAGGTCGACGCCGACCTCGGCACGGAGCTGCAGGAGGCGACCGCAGAGGCCGAGCAGATCGGCCTGCCGATCGAGGTCGACGCCCATCACGTCACGTTCATGGACTCGTCAGGTGTGGCGTTCCTGGCTCGCCTGTCCATCAGGTCCCAGCACCGGGTCCGCATGATCCGGGTCCCGCCGCACGTGAAGTTCCTGCTCGACGTCACGCGTATCGGCGAGCTGCTGGACGTCGTCGAGAGCGACGACGAGGCGGACTTCCAACCCGTCGGGGAATGACGAAGGGCCGTCCCGTTACCGGGACGGCCCTCCATCGTGAGGATCAGGCGCTGAGCGACTGCCCGGCAGAGCGCAGCTGCTGGGCGGCCTCGACGAGACGCGCAGCCATGCCGGCCTCGGCCAGCTTGCCCCAGGCGCGCGGGTCGTAGGCCTTCTTGTTGCCCACCTCGCCATCGACCTTGAGCACGCCGTCGTAGTTGCGGAAGAAGTGGTCCGCCACCGGACGGCTGTACGCGTACTGCGTGTCCGTGTCGATGTTCATCTTGATGACGCCGTTGTCGACGGCCTCGGCGATCTCGGCCTCCGTGGAGCCGGAGCCACCGTGGAAGACGAGGTCGAACGGGTTCTCGACGCCGATCGCGTCGCCGACGGCCTTCTGGATCTCCGCGAGGATCGACGGGCGCAGCTTGACCGCACCCGGCTTGTAGACGCCGTGCACGTTGCCGAACGTCAGGGCCGTCAGGTAGCGGCCCTTCTCGCCCGAACCGAGCGCCTTGACCGTGGCCAGGCCGTCCTCGACCGTCGTGTACAGCTTGTCGTTGATCTCGGCGGTGTGGCCGTCCTCCTCGCCACCGACCACGCCGACCTCGATCTCGAGGATCGTGCGGGCCTGCCGCGACAGCTCGAGGAGCTCCTCCGCGATGACCAGGTTCTCGTCGAGCGGCACGGACGAGCCGTCCCACATGTGTGACTGGAACGTGGGGAGCTTGCCGGCCTTGACCTGCTCGATCTCGAGGGCCAGCAGCGGGCGGACCCAGGAGTCGAGGTTCTGCTTGGCGCAGTGGTCCGTGTGCAGGGCCACCGTGATCGGGTAGCCCTTGGCCACCTCGGCCGCGTAGGCCGCGAGGGCGAGCGAGCCCGAGACGCGGTCCTTGACCGTCGAGCCGGCGGCGTACTCGGCGCCACCGACGGAAACCTGGATGATCCCGTCCGAGCCGGCCTCCGCGAAGCCCTGCAGGGCGGCGGTGACGGACTGGGAGGACGTGACGTTGACGGCGGGGTAGGCGAACTTGCCTGCCTTGGCCCGGTCGATCATCTCGGCGTAGACCTCGGGGGTGGCGATGGCCATCTGCAGCATCTCCTGCGCGCTAGAGGGGGGGTATCGCATCGATTCTGGCACGATTCCCGATTGGGCCGGATGGGCCATTGGTCCCGTGGACATCGCTGTCCGCCGCACCCGGCCCGGCAACGGCGTTTAGTGTGACCGCCGTGCTGTTCGCTCAGGTCAAGGCGTGGTCCATCGCTGCGTTGAGCTGGTGCGCCCTCGTGGCCCTCTTCGGTGGGCTCGCTGCCGGGGCGTTCGTCTCCGCTGCGGAGGTCTACCGCGCGACGCACGGGGGTGTCGAGGGCACCTTCACGCCGGCGTTCGAGTCGTGCACGAGCGGCCGCGGGGGCATCAGCTGCCGCTGGTCGGGCGGCTTCACGAGCGACGACGGGGCGGTCACGCTCGTCGACGCAATGCTGAACGACGACCTCGGCGTCGAGAAGACACCGTCGACGGCCTCCCGGGCGTACGCGAAGCCGGTGCGGGTGGTCTATGACGGCGAGGCCGGGTACAGCGGCCACGTGTACCTGCCGAACGACCGGCTCTGGATCTGGGAACCGCTGATCGGCGTCGTCAGTCTCGTGCTCGGCTGGTTCAGCGTCCGTAGGGTCGAGCGGTGGCGACGACGGAGCATCATGGCGGCCCGCCACAGGCCTGCGCGTTCCGCTGAGGAGGAGAGGCGCCGGCACGAGAGGCTCAGCACGGTCGGGGCGTACGCCGCCTGGCTCGTGCTTGCCGTGACTGCGGTCGGTGTCGTCATCCAGCTCGGATCACCGATGGTCGGCGCGTTCCGCGCCACGCACGGCGGCGTGGAGGGCACGTTCATGCCGGTCCTCGAGCGGTGTTCCACCAACGTCGTCGGCCTCACGACGTGCGAGTGGCTCGGCACGTTCCTGAGCGACGACGGCTCGACGATCGCAGACCCGGTGCTCATCCACGAGGGCCTCGGCGCGCAGGAGGGCGACCCCGTTCCACCGGACGTCGACCACGTCCTCTACGTCGAAGGACTCGGCGGTCCCGTCGGCGCCACCGACGTCCACGGGACGGTGTTCGGGCCGCGCAGCACCGGGTGGTTCGTGCTGGCGCTGGCCGTCGTCGCGGTCCTCGCCCTGATCGCGTTCCTTGCCGCGCGCCTCCACCGCTGGCGGCGGCGGCCGTTCGCGCCGCACCCCGCGGCCGAATCCTCAGCCGGCGTGCTGGGCGATCCAGGAGTGCATGGCGATGGCAGCGGCAGCGCCCGCGTTGATCGAGCGGGTCGACCCGAACTGGGCGATGTGCAGGACGTCGACCGCGGCCGCGCGAGCCTCGTCGGAAAGTCCGACTGACTCCTGCCCGAACAGGAGCACGCACGCCCGTGGCAACGGGTAGCCCTCCAACGGCACCGAGCCGGGCAGGTTGTCGACGCCGAGGACGGGGATCCCCTGCGACGAAGCCCACGCCAGCAGCTCGTCGATCGACGGATGGTGCCGGACGTGCTGGTAGCGGTCCGTCACCATCGCCCCGCGGCGGTTCCAGCGGCGGTTGCCGACGATGTGCACCTCGGCGGCGAGGAACGCGTTGGCGGTGCGGACCACCGACCCGATGTTGAGGTCGTGGGCCCAGTTCTCGATGGCCACGTGAAAAGGGTGCCGACGGGTGTCGAGGTCGGCGACGATCGCCTCGAGCGACCAGTACCGGTACCGGTCGACGACGTTGCGCCGGTCACCCTCGGCCAGCAGCTCCGGGTCGTAGCGCACGTCCGTGGGCCACTCGCCCGGCCACGGGCCCACGCCGATCTCGTCCGTCACAGCCGAGACGCTAGTCCCCCACGAGGCGTGCACACGCAGGCCCGTACTCTGGGCACATGCTGACGAACGCCCTCGCCGCCGCCCTGCCCGCACTGGGACCGGCGCACTCGGGCATCACCGACTACCTCGACGCCCAGCACCTGATCGACTCGTTCGGGCAGTGGGTGCTGATCGGCATCATGGCGGTGATCTTCGTCGAGGTCGGCCTGCTGTTCCCGATCCTCCCGGGTGACTCACTGCTGTTCACAGCCGGTGCGCTGGTTGCGCAGGACGAGCTGGACGTGAAGATCGGGATCGCGCCCCTGATGGCGCTCCTGATCCTGGCGGCATACGCCGGCACGCAGACCGGGTACCTGATCGGTCGCACCGCGGGCCCGAAGGTGTTCGCCAAGGAGGACTCCCGGTTCTTCAAGCAGAAGTACATCGACCAGACGTACGCGTACTTCGACCGTTACGGCGGCCGCACCCTCGTCGTGGCGCAGTTCATCCCGTTCGTGCGCACGTACGCCTCCGTCGCTGCCGGCGTCGGCAAGATGAAGTACCGCCAGTTCGCGCTGTGGAACCTCATCGGTGTGGTGCTCTGGGCCGGCGGAGTGACGTTGCTCGGGTACCTGCTGGGCAACGTTCCCTTCATCAAGAACAACATCGAGTCGCTGCTCGTCCTGGTGGTCCTCTTCTCGGTCCTGCCGATCTTCGTCGAGGTGTGGCGCAAGCGCCGCCGGGCCCGGAAGGGCCTCGGGGTGGCCGACGAGCGTGACGCCCGGTACGACGAGCAGTCGGAACGCGACGAGGTCGAGAAGAAGGCCTTCGGCGCATGACGCATCACGGCCCCCGAGAGATCCGCTCGTGGCTCTCGGACATGGACGGTGTGCTGGTCCACGAAGGGACCGCCATCCCCGGCGCCGCGGAGTTCGTCCGCGCGCTGCGAGACGGTGACCGCCCATTCCTCGTCCTGACCAACAACTCCATCTTCACGCCACGCGACCTGCGTGCACGGCTCGCGAGCTCCGGGATCGACCTGCCCGAAGAAGCCATCTGGACCTCCGCGCTGGCCACCGCGCAGTTCCTGGTCGACCAGATGCCGGGTGGGTCCGCCTACGTGATCGGCGAGGCGGGTCTGACCACGGCGATGTACGAGGCCGGCTACACGCTGACCGGGACCGAGCCGGACTTCGTGGTGCTGGGCGAGACACGCACGTACTCGTTCGAGGCGATCACGCAGGCCGTCCGACTGATCCAAGGTGGTGCACGGTTCATCGCCACCAACCCCGACGTGACCGGCCCGAGCCGCGACGGGGACCTGCCGGCCACCGGTGCGGTCGCCGCGATGATCTCCGCCGCGACCGGGCGCAAGCCCTACTTCGTCGGCAAGCCCAACCCCATGATGATCCGGAGCGCGCTGAACCAGATCGACGCACACTCCGAGACGACCGTCATGGTCGGAGACCGGATGGACACCGACGTCGTCGCCGGCATCGAGGCGGGGCTTCGCACGTTCCTCGTGCTGTCGGGCTCCACCCAGCGCGCCGACGTCGACCGGTTCCCGTTCCGGCCCAGCGAGATCGTCGACTCGATCGCCGATCTGGTCGGCCGGATCTGACGTTTGGTCAATTAGGTAACCCTGTCCTAACCTTCGCTCGTATCCCGCCAAGGTTAGGACTACCTATGCCGTTCCAGCCCGTCCGCCTGCTCGCCGTCGCCGTCGCGGCCGCCACTCTGGCACTCGCCGGGTGCAGCGCCGACGCGGCGCCCTCGACCGACGAGACCGCCGGCGCAGCCGACGACGGGGCCTTCCCCGTCACGCTCACCGACGCCTTGGGTGAGGCGACCATCGACTCGAAGCCCGAGCGCATCGTGACCATCGGCTGGGCAGCACAGGACGTCGTCGCCGCACTCGGTACCACGCCCGTCGCGACCACCGACTTCACGTGGGGCTCGGTCGACAAGTACCTGCCGTGGTTCCAGGAGCGCGTCGAGGAGCTCGGCGGCGAGCTGCCCGAGATCGTCAGGACCACCGACGCCGAGGAGATCGACTTCGACCAGGTGCTGAGTCTCGAACCGGACCTGATCCTCGCACCCCACTCGGGCATCACCGAGAACGAGTACAAGCGTCTCTCGGACATCGCCCCGACCGTCGCGTACGCCGAAGCCCCGTGGACCTCGGACTGGCAGGAGCTGACCCGCACGATCGGCAAGGCTCTGGGCCAGGTCGATGACGCCGAGGCGCTCATCGAGGCGACCAACGCGGAGATCACCGCCCAGGCCGACGCACACCCCGAGTTCGCGGGCGTGCCGTTCACCTACGGCTGGTACCTGTCCGACGGCGCGACCGCCGTGGACCTCTACGTCCCGCAGGACCCTCGGGTACAGCTCATGGAGCAGCTCGGATTCGTCTCGTCGCCGCAGGTCGTGGCGCTCGGGAAGGTCACCGAGGGCTTCTTCGGGTCGGTCAGCCTCGAGGAGCTCAGCAGCGTGGAGTCCCAGTTCCACCTCGGCTGGGTGAACGAGCCCGGCGACGTGGCACGCACGGTCGAGAACCCGATCGTCGCCGCCTGGGGCCCGATCAAGAACGGCTCCTACTACTTCATGGAGGACCAGTCGATGGCCTGGGCCTCGTCGCAGCCGTCTGTGCTGAGCATCCCGTGGTCGCTGGACACGATCGTCCCGGAGATCGCCGCCCACCTGCACGTCACCGACTCCTAGCCCGTTGAGCACGACCACCGACACACGCAGCAGCGCCGGCATCTCGCACGGCGCCGCTGCGCGCACCCTCGGGCTGCTGCTGGCGGTGGTCGTGCTCACGGCCGTCTGCGTACTGAGCGTCATGATCGGCGCCAAGGCGATCCCCGCCTTCGACGTCCTGTCCGCGATCGGGAACCGCGGATCCGAGAACCACCCGATCATCTGGGAGCTCCGGATCCCTCGCACGGCCGTCGGCCTGGTCGCGGGAGCAGCACTGGGAGTGTGCGGGGCGCTCATCCAGGCGTACACCCGCAACCCGCTGGCCGACCCCGGGATCCTCGGCGTGAACGCCGGTGCCGGGCTCGCGATCACGATCGCGATCGCGTTCTTCGGCCTGACCTCGGCAGCCGGCTACGTGTGGTTCTCGTTCGCCGGGGCCGCCGTCGCGACGATGCTCGTCTACCTGATCGGCGCGTCCGGCCGCGGCCAGGCGAGCCCCGAGAAGCTCACGCTCGCCGGCGTCGCGCTCGCCGCGGTCGCCGGGGGCGTCGGGCAGGTGCTCCGGCTCAGCGACCCGCTGCTGTTCGCCAGCACGCTGGCCTGGAGCGTGGGCAGCATCGGCGGCCGGTCGCTCGGGCTGCTCGGCACGATCGCGCCGTTCATCGTCGTCGGCCTCGTGCTCGCCTTCGTCCTGGCCCGGCAGCTGAACGCGCTCGCGCTCGGCGACGAGCTGGGTCGCTCGCTCGGTGCACGCATCGGACCTACTCGCATCATGACCATCGTCGCCGTGACGCTCCTGGCCGGTGGGGCGACCGCGCTCGCGGGTCCGATCGCGTTCGTCGGCCTCATGGTCCCCCACGCGGTGCGTTGGTTCACCGGTCCCGACCAGCGCTGGATCATCCCCTACTCGATGGTGTGCGCAGCGATCCTCCTGCTCGTCTCGGACATCGTCGGCCGCATCATCCTGCCCAGCGGCGAGCTCCGGGTCGGACTGGTCACCGCGTTCCTCGGTGCCCCGGTCCTGATCGTGCTGGCCCGGCGCCGGACGGCGAGCGGACTGTGAGCGTCGACCTCGGACGCCCGGTCGTCGTCCTGCGCCGCGGCGGTCGCTCGGCTCGCGTCGACCGCCGCGCAATCGTCGTGTGCGGGGTGCTGCTCGCCCTCCTCCTGGCCCTCGGGTCGGCCAGTCTGGCCGTCGGTACCTACCACCTGAGCCTGGGCGAGGTGTTCAGCGCGTTGACCGGCGGGGGCGACCGGCGCGCGCACACGCTCGTCGTCGAGTGGCGGCTGCCCCGCTTGCTGTTCGCGATCGGATGCGGGGCCGCGCTGGCGCTGGCCGGTGCGGTGTTCCAGTCCTTGACCCGCAACCCGCTCGGCAGCCCCGACGTCATCGGTCTCGACGCCGGGTCCTACACCGGTGCGCTGTGCGTGATGCTCGTGGTCGGCAGCACGTCGTACTCCGCGATCGCACTGGGCTCGATCGTCGGCGGCCTAGCCACCGCCGCCGCGGTCTACCTGCTGGCGTACCGACGAGGCGCGCAGGGGTTCCGGCTGATCATCGTCGGCATTGCGGTCGCGGCGATGCTCAGCTCGTTCAACACCTACCTGATGACACGCGTGAGCACCGAGGTCGCGATGCTCGTCTCGGCCTGGGGCGCGGGCTCGCTGTCGGCGCTCGGGTGGTCCCAGCTGGTCCCGTTCGCGATCGCACTGGCCGTCCTGCTCCCGCTTCTCGCTCTCGTCGGCCGGCCTCTGGGCCAGCTGGAGCTCGGCGACGACGCCGCCCGTGCGCACGGGATCAGGGCCGAACGGGTCCGGCTGGGTGCCGTGCTCCTCGGCGTCGCGTTCGCCGCGCTCGTCACGGCGGCCGCCGGCCCCATCGCCTTCATCGCGCTGGTCGCACCGCAGATCGCCCACCGCGTGGCGCGCACCCCAGGCCCGTCCCTGGCGGTCTCGGCACTCATGGGCGCCGTGCTCCTGACCGCCGCCGACTTCCTGGCACAGCGAATCGGCGTGGCCACCGGCCTGGTCACCGTCACGCTCGGCGGCCTCTACCTCATCTGGCTTCTGATCCGGGAGTACCGACGCTCATGACGACACTCGAGGCGCATGGCCTGACGCTCGCGTACGACAAGCGCGTCATCAGCTCCGACCTGTCCGCCCACGTGCCCGCCGGGTCGTTCACCGCGGTCATCGGCCCGAACGCGTGTGGCAAGTCGACGCTACTGCGCGCCATGGCCCGGCTCCTCAAGCCTCGCGACGGCTCCGTGCTGCTCGACGGGCGCGACATCGCCGAGCGCAACCCGAAGGAGCTGGCGCGCGAGCTCGGGCTCCTGCCGCAGACGTCGCTCGCACCCGACGGCATCCGTGTGGCCGACCTCGTCGCACGGGGACGGTTCCCGCACCAGCGCGTGTTCGACCGTTGGTCCCCCGAGGACGAGGCCGCTGTCGTTCGGGCAATGACAGCGACAGACATCCTGGACCTCTCGGGCCGCCCGGTCGATGAGCTGTCCGGTGGTCAGCGCCAGCGTGTCTGGGTCGCCATGGCGCTCGCGCAGGAGACCGGCACCCTGCTTCTCGACGAGCCGACGACGTTCCTCGACATCGCACACCAGATCGACGTGCTCGAGCTGTTCCGGCGGATCAACCGATCAGAGGGTCGGACCCTGGTCGCCGTCCTGCACGACCTCAACCAGGCGGCCCGCTACGCGTCGCACATCATCGCGATGAAGGACGGTCGGGTCGTGGCGTCGGGCACACCGGCCGACGTCATCACGCCTGCGATCGTCGAGGACGTGTTCAGCGTCCCGTGCCGCGTGATCGACGACCCCGAGGCGCACACCCCACTCGTGATCCCGCTGGTCCGCGGCTAGCCCGAGGCAGACCGCAGGCGCTGCCTCGGATCAGAAGCTGACGGTCGGCGCCTGGCGGACCTGCGGGTCCTCGGCCTCGAAGTACTCGGCCCGCTCGAAGTGGAACATGCCCGCGACGATGTTCGACGGGAACGACTCGACCTTGGTGTTGAGGCTCCGCACGTTCGCGTTGTAGAACCGGCGCCCCGCGGCGATGCGGTCCTCGGTGTTGGTGAGCTCGGCCTGCAGCTGCTGGAAGTTCTCGCTGGCCCGCAGGACGGGGTACGCCTCGGCGACGGCGAAGAGACGACCGAGCGCCTGTGTCAGCTGGTTCTCCTGCTGCGCCTGCTGGGCCGGGCTCGAGCCGGGCGCGGACGCGGCAGCCCGGGCGCGTGCGACCTCGTCGAAGACCCCGCGCTCGTGGGCGGCGTAGCCCTTGACCGACTCGACGAGGTTCGGGATCAGGTCGTGCCGGCGGTTGAGCTCGACGTCGATCTGGCGCCAGGCCTCCTGCACCAGGTTCCGCAGCCGGACCAGACCGTTGTACATGCCGACGAACCAGAGCAGCAGGACGACGACGAGCACGACGATGATGATCAGGGCGATGACTGCACCGGTCACGTGAGGTTCCTTCGTGGATGAGGTAGGTCAGGCGATCGTAACGTTCAGCTGGACGACGACAGCGGGTCGAAGCCGTGATCCAGCCACACGTGCCGCGGGATCGAGTCCGCGACCGCGGTCAGCACGCCGAGCCGCGACGCCAGCCGGTCGAGGTCGGTCGACCCCATCGCCCACGTGAGGATCCAGGTGCCCTCGATCCGCCAGGTCGTGCCCGCCGCGTCGGGACGCAGCATCCGCTCCATGAGCCGGGGGTGCACGATGGCGTGCGCCACCTGGGGGTCGGACGACGCGACGCGGAAGGCCCTGTTGAAGTCCTCGGACTCGAACTGGATGTCTTGTGCGCCGACCAGCTTGGCGAGCTTCGCGCCCAACCCGTCCGGCGTGAGCTCGACGGTCGGGAGGTACGCCGGCAGGCTCACGCCGACGATGTGCGCGGTGTGGTTGGCGGAGCTCTTGCCGCTGCCGGTGGTCCAGGAGTAGGTGAACGACAGGGCCGGATGCCGGTCGTAGGTGCCGGTCAGCACCTCGGTGGCCCGCTTCGAGTGCCCGAGACCGAACGGCTGCAGGCGAGAGAACCCCACCAGCGACCGGTCGCTGGATGTGTAGGTCCACCCGTTGACCCTCGCCCACGTCTGCAGGCGTTCCCGGCGCTTGACCGAAGCCCACCACCCGAAGGCGACGAAGCAGACCAGGCCGATGGCGAAGAGGACGAACAGCGCCTCGACGCCCATCGCGGTCAGCCCAGGCCGAGGTCGGACAGGCTGAACAGGTAGTGGTACGGCACCCCGAGGGCCTCGATCTTCGCCTGCGCACCGGTCGCCCTGTCGACGATCACGGCGACTCCGCGCACGTCGGCGCCGATCTCGCGCGCAGCCTCGACGGCCGCGATCGGCGAGCCGCCCGTGGTCGACGTGTCCTCGAGGACGACCACGCGACGACCCGTGATGTCCGGGCCCTCGATGCGGCGCTGCATGCCGTGCGCCTTGGCCTCCTTGCGCACGACGAACGCGTCGAGGTCCTGCCCGCGCGACGCGGCCGCGTGCAGCAGGCTCGTCGCGACCGGGTCTGCGCCCAGCGTCAGCCCGCCGACCGCGTCGATCTCGGCGGTGCCCAGGCCGGCCTCCTCGAGCAGGTCCAGCATCAGGTGCCCGATGAGCGGCGCGGCCGCGTGGTGCAGCGTCACCCGACGCAGGTCCACGTAGTAGTCGGCCTCGCGGCCCGACGAGAGCGTGACCTTGCCGTGCACGACGGCGAGGTCCTTGATCAGTTCGAGCAGCTGCTCGCGAGGCGTCTGGGTCACGGCGGTCAGGCTACCGGTCCGCCGTAGCGGCGGTCCGGTGGTCCGCGACCGGGTCAGGAGCCTTCGATCGCCTTGCGGTACCGGCCGAATCGGCGGATCACGAACCGCGGGCTCATCCGGGCCGCCGCCGACGCAGCGCGGTAGCGGACGCTCGGTGTCGAGATGACCGCCCCCCGGCGGACGTCGGAGAGAGCCTTGGCAACCACGTCCTCGGCGTTCAGCCACGCGATCGCCGGGTAGGCCGATACGTCGATGGCACCGCGCTCGTGGAACTCGGTGTGCACGAAGCCCGGGCACAGGGCGGTCGCGGTGACGCCGGTGCCCTCCAGCTCGACCGCGAGACCTTCCGTGAAGGAGCGGACCCAGGCCTTGTGCGCGGAGTACGTGCCGGAGGCCAGCAGCGCGGCGACGGAGGCGACGTTGAGGATCGCGCCACGTCCGCGCGCCACCATGGCGTCAGCGGCTGCCTGCGACAGGACGAGCACCGCCGTGACCATCACCGCGAGCGCGGCCTCCTCGCGGGCGAGGTCTCCGCCGATGAACCGCTGGTTGAGCCCCAGACCTGCGTTGTTCACCAGCAGGCCGATGGGCTTCTCGTCGGACCGCAGCCGCTCGGCGACCCGCTCCACGTCCGCCCGGACCGACAGGTCCGCGACGAGCACCTCGGCCCGGATCCCCGCTGCGGCCTCCAGCTGACCGGCGAGGCGCTTGAGTCGTTCTTCGTTGCGGGCCACCAGGACCACGTCGTGCTTGGCCGTCGCCAGCTGCCAGGCGAACTCGAGGCCGAGTCCCGCGGACGCGCCGGTGATCAGAGCGGTTCCCATGGGCAACACCCTACGGACGCCCCGGGCGCACGCGCGACGCGTCCCACCGATGTCCTCGCCGTCCACGGTGCGTTGCTCGAGGCGCACCTCGGCGCTGTGGACAGCGGGGCTTTGCCTGTCGGCGCGGGAACGTAGGGTGTGCGCGTGACGGACGGGTGGGATGGCGGCGACTGGCCGCTCGACGACGAGCCCCCGTTCGACCCCTTCTACGACGCCCCGCCGCCGGACCTCGGGCAGCCAGGGGTCTCTGCGTCGGGCCCGTCGGGTCCCCGTCGCGACCGACCGGCCCCTCCCCCGCGCCCTGACATCCCGCGCACGGTGGCCCAGGTCCTCTCGCCCGAGGCTGCCGTCGCCGCAGCGTCGACCGTGCTGCACGACGTGTGGGGGTACGGAGCGTTCCGCGGCGAGCAGGCGGACATCGTCGAGACCGTCATCCGGGGTGGGGACGCGCTCGTCCTGATGCCCACCGGTGGCGGGAAGTCGCTCTGCTACCAGGTGCCGTCGCTGGTCCGGGAGGGCACCGGCGTCGTCATCTCACCGCTGATCGCCTTGATGCAGGACCAGGTGGACGCGTTGTCGGCGCTCGGTGTGCGTGCGGGCTTCCTCAACTCGACGCAGCAGACGTTCGAGCGGCGCAAGGTCGAGGACGCCTACCTCGCGGGCGAGCTGGACCTGCTCTACCTCGCTCCGGAGCGGTTGCGGGTCCGCGAGACGATCGAGCTCCTGGACCGCGGCACGGTCGCCCTGTTCGCGATCGACGAGGCGCACTGCGTGTCCCAGTGGGGGCACGACTTCCGGCCCGACTACCTGCAGCTCTCGATGCTGCACGAGCGCTGGCCCGAGGTGCCACGGATCGCGCTGACCGCGACGGCGACCGACCAGACGCACGCCGAGATCGCGCAGCGGCTGCAGCTCGGCGACGCCCGGCACTTCGTGGCGAGCTTCGACCGGCCGAACATCCAGTACCGGATCGCGCCCAAGGACAAGCCCCGCGACCAGCTGCTCAACCTGCTGCGCACCGAGCACGAGGGCGACGCCGGCATCGTCTACTGCCTGTCACGGAACTCGGTCGAGCAGACCGCGCAGTTCCTGGTCGACCGTGGCATCACCGCGCTGCCGTACCACGCGGGCCTCGACCGGCAGGTGCGCGCGCGCAACCAGTCGCGGTTCCTCCGCGAGGACGGCGTCGTGATGGTAGCGACGATCGCGTTCGGCATGGGGATCGACAAGCCGGACGTGCGGTTCGTCGCGCACCTCGACCTTCCGAAGTCGGTCGAGGGCTACTACCAGGAGACGGGCCGTGCCGGACGTGACGGTCTGCCGTCGACCGCCTGGCTCGCGTACGGGCTGGCAGACGTGGTGCAGCAGCGCCGCATGATCGACACCTCCGAGGGCGACGCCGCGCACAAGCGCCGGCTCACCGCGCACCTGGACGCGATGCTCGCGCTCTGCGAGACCGTCGAGTGCCGCCGGGTGCAGCTGCTCAACTACTTCGGCCAGTCCTCGCAGCCGTGCGGCAACTGCGACACGTGCCTCACTCCGCCCGAGTCGTGGGACGGGACGATCGCCGCTCAGAAGCTGCTGTCCACCGTGGTCCGGCTCGAGCAGCGCGGACAGCGGTACGGCGCCGGGCACCTGGTCGACATCCTGCGCGGCAAGGTGACGCCGCGGATCACGTCGCTGGGGCACGAGACGTTGAGCACGTTCGGCCTCGGCGCAGACGTGTCGGAAGCCGACTGGCGCGGAGTGGTCCGGCAGCTGCTGGCCATGGAGCTGCTGGGCGTCGACTCGGACGGCTACGGCACCATCCGGCTCTCGCCCGAGAGCGGTTCCGTGCTGCGCGGCGAGCGCGCGGTGCGCCTGCGCCGGGAGACCGAGAAGGTCGTTCGTTCACGCGGCTCCCGCGGGAAGCCGGCCGCCACGGCGGACCTGTCCGCCGAGGGTGCCACGGTGTTCGAGGCTCTGCGGGCATGGCGTGCAGGCGTCGCCAAGGAGCAGGGCGTGCCCGCGTACGTGGTGTTCCACGACGCGACGCTGCGTGAGGTGGTGGCTCAGATGCCGACGTCCTTGGAGGCACTCGGCGGGATCAGCGGTATCGGCGCGGCCAAGCTGGAGCGCCACGGCCCCGGAGTGCTCGCGGTGCTCGCGGAGGCGGCGGCGCCCGCCTAGCGACTAGCGCTCGTCGTCGTCCGAGCGCACCCGCACGGGAACTCGCTCGGGGCGCCGGAACAGCGACCGGAGCAGCATTGCGCCGCCACCGAGCACGAGCGCGACCACGCTCGACACGAGAACGACGTCAGACGCGCTGGGCACCAGTGGGTTCGACATGATCCGACCATAACGCCAGGGCGCAACCCCGCCCCCTTGAGGTCGCTGTTGCATCTGCCGATGCGGCGTCATGAGCACTCGCGTACGGCGTCGCGATCTGCGTGATCCCGAGGTCACGCCGTACGGGCCAGCAGGCCTGCGCATCTCGGTACGTCGGGTTCGGGCCATCGCGGGCACGTTGGCCTTCTCGGTCCTGCTGCTTGGCGCGAGGGTCCGCACCTTGCTGCTCTCTGAGATCGGCGACCTGCTGGTGGTCAAGGTCGTCGTGCTCCGTACCAAGTACAAGATCACGCTGGTCCGGCGCCCGGACGGCTCCTGCCTGGGCCGGCTGCCGGCACCTGTGCCGGGCACCGTCTCGGGCGCCGACCTCCTGGAGAGCACCGGGATCCGACTGCGCTTCCACACCGGCAACACGACGAGCGACGAGCTCGAACGCCTGAGTCCGGGCGCGTCGCAGTGGGGTGAGCGGCACTCGGTGCTGCTGTTCTCGATCGTCTCCGTCACGACCGTCGTCGGGATCTATCTGCTGGCCGTGCTGACGACGATGGCCTAGCCGCGCTCGAACGACCGGCGCTGGAGCTCCTTGACGTCGTCCTCGAGAGACGGTTCCGGTCCGTCGACGACGATGCCCGGCGCGATGTCCTGGATCGGCAGCGGCGCGACGGGGCTCGGCGAGCCACCCCAGGACGCCCGCCACCCGGTGATCTGTGCCGACGACGCCGCGTACGCGATCCGGCCCAGACCTACCCATGCGTGCGCCGCCGAGCACATCGGGCAGTGCTCGCCGGAGGTGTAGACGGTCGCCGTCGCTCGCTCGTCGGGCGTCAGGTTGTTCGCGGCCCAGCGGGCGATCTCGAACTCCGGGTGCCGGGTCTGGTCGCCGTCCTTGGTGCGGTTGCGGTCCTCGAACCGCACCGCACCGGTCGCATCCACGAGGACGCTGCCGAACGGCTCGTCGCCGTCGAGCAGGGCCTCCCGCGCGAGGACGACGGCGCGGGCGAGGTGGGTGCGGTCGAGGTCGTCGAGGGGCATGGGGCAGTCCTACCGCTTGCCGGTGCCGTCGACCGCCAACGGCTCGATCGCGTCGATCTCGTCGGCAGTCAGCGGCGGCGCGGACAGGGCGGCGACGTTGTCCTCCAGCTGCTTCGGCGAGCTCGCGCCGACCAGCGCGGAGGTGATCCGGTCGTCGCGGAGCACCCAGGACAGCGCGAGCTGCGCGAGGGTCTGGCCGCGGCCGACGGCGATCTCGTTGAGCGCACGAGCGCGGGACAGGTACGTCTCGGAGAGCTGCGTCGGCTTGAGGAAGTGCCCGACCGCGGCCCGGGAGTCGGCCGGGACGGAGCCCGAGAGGTAACGATCCGTGAGCATGCCCTGGGAGAGCGGCGAGAACACGATGGTGCCGATCCCGAGGTCGCCGACGACGTCCAGGAGCGTCTCGCTCTGGCCGTCCGCAACCTGTTCGACGTGCCGGTTGAACATCGAGTACGACGGCTGGTGGATGAGCAGCGGCGTACCGAGCGCACGCAGGATCTCGAAAGCCGCGCGCGTCTGCGACGGCGAGTAGTTCGAGATGCCCGCGTACAGGGCACGACCACTGCTCACCGCGGTGTGCAGCGCGCCCATGGTCTCCTCGAGCGGCACGGACGGGTCCGGACGGTGCGAGTAGAAGATGTCGACGTAGTCCAGGCCCAGCCGCGCGAGCGACTGGTCGAGCGACGAGAGCAGGTACTTGCGGCTGCCGCCGTCGCCGTAGGGGCCCGGCCACATGTCGTAGCCCGCCTTGGAGGAGATGACCAGCTCGTCGCGGTACGGGCGCAGGTCCTGCGCGAGGAGCCGGCCGAAGTTCTCCTCGGCAGACCCGTACGGCGGGCCGTAGTTGTTGGCCAGGTCGAAGTGGGTGATCCCGAGGTCGAACGCCCGTCGGACCACCGCGCGCTGAGTCTCGAGCGGGGTGGTGTCACCGAAGTTGTGCCACAGCCCGAGCGACAGACCGGGCAGCGTCAGCCCGCTGCGGCCGGTGCGGCGGTAGGTCATCGCGTCGTAGCGGTCGTCGGCAGCCTGGTACATGGGGTCCTCTCGAGAAGCGCGAACGGGACACGCTAACGCGCCGGGCCTGGTGGCAAGATCTGCCCGTGCTGCACATCGCCTTCTTCGAGCCGCGGATCCCGGGGAACACCGGTGCCGCGATCCGACTGGCTGCCGGGACCGGTGCGACGCTCCACCTCGTCGAGCCGCTCGGGTTCGACCTGTCGGAGGCCAAGCTGCGCCGGGCCGGTCTGGACTACCACGACCTGGCTCACGTCGTCGTGCACGCCGATCTCGGGGCGCTCTGGCAGGCGTTGCCGACGAACGACGTCTACGCCTTCACCACACAGGCCACCCGGTTCCACACGGACGTGCACTACACGCCCGACGACGTCCTGCTCTTCGGCCCCGAGCCGACCGGGCTCCCGGACGAGGTGCTCGCCGACGCGCGGATCACCGACCAGCTGCGCATCCCGATGCTTGCGGGCCGTCGTTCGATGAACCTGTCCAACGCTGCCTCGGTCGGGATCTACGAGGCGTGGCGTCAGCTCGGGTTCCCGGGCGGGGCCTGAAGGGTCAGCCCCCGCCCGGGAGCGGGTCAGCCCTTGTGCCACTTCTGGTTGGCGCCGCCGTGGCAGTCCCACAGGATGAGCTGGGCGCCCTCGGCCGCGTTCCAGCCGGCGATGTCGACGCACCGGTTCGCCTGCGGGTTCACCAGGTCGCCGGCAGCGCTGAGCACGAACTGCTGTGCCGCGGTCCCGTTGCAGGTCCACACCTGGATCACCGAGTTGTTGGCGGTCTTGCCTCCGCTGACGTCCAGGCATGTGTTGTTCTGCGTGCGCAGCGTGCCGCCCGTGAACTCCCAGCTCTGGGCGCCTGTCCCGTTGCAGCCCCACATCTGGACGCGCACGCCGTCGGTGAAGTTCGCGCCGGGCACGTCGAGGCACCTGCCGTTCAGGTTGCTGATCACCCGGGAGCCGCCCGAGCTCGGGGGCGTGCCGCCACCGGTGAAGGGCTGGATGATCAGCCCGGCTGCGCGCGGCGAGCCGTCGTTGACCAGCGACTCGAAGTTGCCCACGTCGTCGAACGCGAAGGCGTACGCCTTACCGTCTGCCATGTTCTGGTGCACGATCTTGGCGTACTGGTTGGTCGGGTTCGACCGGTAGAAGTCGCCTGCGTTGGTGCTCGGCTGCGTGTCGACCGTGCCGAGCGTGCCGCGGTTGAGCGCCGCGCACAGGGTGCGAGCGATGGGGCCGACGACGGTGTCGTTCGGAGCGCCGAGGCTGCCGTCACAGCCCCACACGTTGGCCGACGACGGCTTGGAGAACGACGCGACCTGCTGACCGGACGCGTTGGTGAAAGTCATCGTGTTCCCGGCCGTCCGGCCGTAGTACTTCACGTTCGGCTGGTCGCCGAACGGGATGACGGTCAGCGTCTTGCTGGCGTACGCGTTCCACGCCGAGGTGATGTACGGGTCGAGGTAGGCGGCGTTCATCAGGCCCGCGCCCGCAGCCTTGCCGGGAGCCAGCACGCGCAGCACCGTGCCGTCAGCGCGCTTGATCACGCTGCCGCCCCAGCCGGACTGGGCCGCGATGCCGTTGATGGTCTTGGTGCGACCGTCAGGCACGAGAGCACCGGAGCGCCTCACCGTGCCGTCGCCCGCCGTCACCGTGACCGTGTGCGGGACAGCGAACATGTCCACCTGCGAGCTGTTCAGCCAGAGCCCCGCGTCGTTGTAGGTGAACTCGCTCCAGTCGAACAGGACGCCGTAGTTGGCGTCGCCCGGCGCCCACGGAGCCGGCTGGACCAGCCCGTCGGGAGTCAGGAAGAACTTCAGCTTCTCGCCGAGGGAGAAGTACACGCGGCCCGACATGCCGCGCGGGACCTGCACGGTCGTCGTGGATCCGTTGCCGGGGCCGGAGATCGCGATGTCGGGTGCGGCGACGGGCGGGTTGGCGCCACCCGTCCAGCTGGTGAAGCTGCCTGCCGCGTTCGCGTAGCCGAGGCGCCCCGTGTTCAGGTTGACCCCGATCACGTACACGTAGACGGCCTCACCCCGTCCGCTCGAGTTCGTGATGGTCAGCGGCAGCTTGTCCGGTCCGGCAGCGCTCGCGGGTCCGCCCGATACGACGATCGCCGTGGTCACCGCCACAGCGAGGGCGCTGAGCGCTCCGACCAACCGTCTTCTGGTCCGCATCGACCACTCCTCTGAAGTCTGCGAGTGCCTCGTCGGCATGAGCGTTCCCACACCAGGCAGATGTCCACTTTTGTGGACTTGTCATTCTTTGACCGAATCGTGAAGGTACCCCATCCCCCGCGCACCGCGTGCCGCTTCCCGACTGTGCGGCAGGATCGGGGTGTGTTCACCACACGGCCCGTCCTGACGGGAACGTTCGGCATGGTCGCCTCGACGCACTGGTTGGCGTCGGGCGTCGGGATGCGCATGCTCGAGTCCGGGGGGAACGCGTTCGACGCCGCCGTCGCGGCCGGCTTCACGTTGACCGTCGTCGAGCCCCACATGAACGGTCTCGGCGGTGACGCACCCCTCCTCGGCCACCGCGCGTCCGACGGTCACACGTTCGTGATCTGCGGGCAGGGCACGGCCCCCGCCCTGGCGACGATCGACAGCTTTCACGATCTGGGCCTGGACCTCGTGCCCGGCACAGGTCACCTCGCCGCCGTGGTCCCCGGCGCGTTCGGCGCCTGGCTCGACCTGCTCGCGCGGTACGGCACGCTCCCGCTGGCCGACGTGCTGGCACCTGCCATCGGCTACGCCCGCGACGGCTACCCGATCGTCCCGGACGCGGCCCACACCATCAGCGCCGTCGCGGACCTGTTCGCCGACCACTGGACCTCGTCGGCCGAGATCTATCTCCCCGCCCCCTCGCCCGGCTCGCGCTTCACCAACCCTCAGCTCGCCGAGACGCTGTCCCGCCTGGCCGATCAGAAGGGCACGCGGGAGCAGCAGATCGAAGCCGCCAGGCGGGCGTTCTACGAGGGATTCGTCGCCGAGGCCGTCGACTCCTTCGTCTCGGGCACACCGGTGCTCGACTCGTCGGGTCGCCTCCACGCCGGATTTCTGCGGGGCTCGGACCTCGCCGGCTGGAGGGCGACGGAGGAGCCGACGGTGTCGGTGCGCTTCGCGGACCGCACGATCCACAAGACAGCCGCCTGGGGCCAGGGGCCGGTGCTCCTGCAGCAGCTCGCGATGCTCGACGCGCTCGGTGTGACCGCCGACGCCGACCCCGTCGACCTCGTGCACACGGTCGTCGAGGTGGCCAAGCTCGCGTTCGCGGACCGCGAGGCCTGGTACGGCGACGTGCCCGACGTCCCCCTGGCGACGCTGCTGTCGAGCTCCTACGCCGCCGGCCGGGCCGGCCTGGTCGGAGCCACCGCCGCCGAAGGTCTGCTGCCCGGCTCTCCCGACGGCCGCACGCCGCGACTGGCCGCGAGCCTGTGGGACTCCTCGCACGTCGTGACCTCGGCTTTCGGCGTCGGTGAACCCGTCACGACCGTCCGCCCGGCATCCGGTGACACCTGCCATCTCGACGTCGTGGACCGCTGGGGCAACCGCATCTCCGCGACCCCGTCCGGAGGCTGGCTCCAGTCGAGCCCCGCGGTGCCCGGCCTCGGCTTCTCGCTGCCCACCCGCGCCCAGATGTTCTGGCTCGAACCAGGACTGCCCGCGAGCCTGGCCCCAGGCCGCCGCCCGCGCACCACCCTCAGCCCAGGCATGGTCCTGGACGACGACGGCTCAGGTCTCGCGTTCGGCACCCCGGGCGGTGACCAGCAGGACCAGTGGACCGTCCCGTTCCTCCTGCGCCACCTGCTGGGCGGGTACGACCTGCAGGCCGCGATCGACGCACCCACGTGGCACTCCACGCACGTGCCGAGCTCGTTCTACCCGCGGACGCACTCGCCCCGTGGAGTCGTCGTGGAGTCACGCCTCGGAGCACACGTCCTGACCGGCCTGGCCGGGCGAGGTCACGCCGTCCACGACGCAGGGCCGTGGGCGGCTGGCCGGCTCAGCGCCGCCGGCACCCGAGCCGACGGACTGCTCGTCGCAGCGGCCAACCCGCGAGGGATGCAGGGGTACGCCGTCGGCCGGTGAGATCGGCCCCGTGCCGACGCTCAGCGCAGGCGCGGCGTGGAGTCCCGGATCACGAGCTCGGTGTGGACCGTGCGGATCTCGGGCTCGTCGCCAGAGCCGGACAGGGCGAGCTCGGTAGCCATGTGACCCAGCTCGTGGAGCGGGAGACGCACGGTCGTGAGGGCCGGCGTCACGTCGCGCAGCGTCGAGATGTCGTTGAACCCGGCAAGGGCCACGTCCTGCGGCACCCGGACGCCGGCCTCCCGCATGACGCCCAGCGCGCCGAGAGCCATGGTGTCGGCGACCGCGAAGATCATCTCGGGCAGCGTTCCCGCGGCCAGCAGGATCCGCATGGCCTCCTGGCCACCCGCATGGTCCATCGAGGTGCTCACGATGTCGGCGTCGGCGATGGTCGTGCCGAGCTCGCGCAGGGTGAAGATGAACGCGTCCCGACGCTCGCGGGCGGACAGGTAGTCCTCCGGACCACCGAGCACCGCGAACCGCCGGTAGCCCAGGTCATGCATCGCCCGCGCGAGACTGCTGGCGCCCTGCGCGTTGTTGATGACGACGGTGTTCACACCGAGGATCGGCTGGCCGATGAGTGCTGCCGATCCACCGCTGGACCGGAAGTCCGCGAGCGCGAGCCGCAGATGGTCGTTGACCGCGACGTCGTCGCTCCGGCCGCCCGCCAGGACGATCGCCCGTGCCCTCTGACGGCGCAGGAGGTGCACCATCTCGATCTCGCGGGCGGGGTCGTTCTCGCTGCTGGCGAGCGTCAGCTGAAGTCCTGCAGCGTCGGCGGACTGCGCCACACCCGCCGCGATGGCGGAGAAGTAGGGGTCAGCGATGTTGTGCACGAGCAGGCCGAGCGACGTCGTCCGGCCGCGCGCCATCGCCTGGGCGTTGGCGTCCGGGGTGTAGCGCAACCGCACCGCGGCGGCGAGGACACGGTCTCGCAGCTCGGCACCCACGGTCCGGCTCGCGGAGCCGTTGATGGCCCGCGACGCGGTCGCGAGCGAGACTCCGGCCTCGCGGGCCACGTCACTGAGCGTCACTGTCATGTGGGGAGAGTACGGGTCAGCGACATCCCCGTTCGATGCCCCCTGCGAGGTTCGTACCGGTCAGTACGCTGTTGTGCCACAAAAGTTCATCCTGGACAGCGCCGCACCCACCGTGCGGGCCACTGCGGGCGCCCGCCCACGCGTCGTCCGCCGTCCGGTTGAGCCGTGTCGGATCCGTCTGATTCCATGGATTCCATGAGTGCGCTGACGATGACAGCACTGAACAAGAGCTACGGCGCTGTCCGCGCGCTGAGAGACCTCTCGCTCGAGGTCCGCGCCGGCGAGATCGTGGGCTTCGTCGGCTCCAACGGAGCGGGAAAGTCGACGGCGATGCGCATCACGCTCGGGGTGGTCGCGGCCGACTCGGGCGAGGTGCGATGGGACGGCCGCCTGATCGACCTCGACGTCCGCCGACGCATCGGGTACATGCCTGAAGAGCGCGGTCTGTACCCGCGGATGCGCGTGGGCGAGCAGCTGACATACCTGGCGCGCCTGCACGGGCTGGACACCGCTCAGGCGACCACGTCCATGGAGCACTGGACCGAGGTGCTGGGAATCGCCGAGCGCCGTGGGGACGAGGTGCTCAAGCTGTCGCTCGGCAACCAGCAGCGCGTCCAGCTGGCCGCGGCCCTCGTCCACTCGCCAGAGATCCTGGTGCTCGACGAACCCTTCTCAGGCCTCGACCCGGTCGCGGTCGACGTCATGAGCGCGGTGCTGCGCGACCAGGCCGCGGCCGGCGTGCCCGTGCTGTTCTCGTCGCACCAGCTCGAGCTCGTCGAGTCTCTGTGCGACCGTGTCGGCATCATCAACAGCGGGTCGATCGTCGCGTTCGGCGACATCGAGACGCTGCGCCGGACGGACACTCGGCGCTGGGTGGTCGACGGGCCCCCGTACGCGAGCTGGCTGCCGTCGGTCCCCACCGCGTCCCTGATCTCGACCGAGGGCTCACGGACGGTCGTAGAGGTGCAGGACGCCTCACTGACCACGGTCGACCAGGAGCTGCTGGGTGCGGCCCTGGCGGCTGGACCGGTCCACGAGTTCACGCGGCAGCGTCCGTCGCTGACGGAGCTCTACCGGCACGTGGTGAGAACACCGTCGGAGGCGGTCCTCGACGCGCAGGAGGTCAGCGCATGAGCGTCACGTTCCACCCGGTGACCTCCTCGGAGGCGGTCCGCATGATCGCCGGCCGCGAGATCACGACGCGGGTCCGCTCGAAGGCCTTCATCTGGACGACGATCGCCCTGGTCGCCGGGGTGGTCCTGGGGGGCGTCATCCTGCACCTCGCCGCCCCGGACGACGACGAGGGCCAGAGCGTCGGGCTGACGTCCGCCGCCTCCGACGTGTCCGAGATCCTCGTCGGTACCGCCCAGGTGTCGGGCGTCACCGTGACCACGCAGGACGTGTCCGACGAGGCGGCGGGCGAACAGCTGCTTCGCGACGGCAAGATCGACGCACTCGTGACGTCCACCGACCCGTTCACCGTCGTGGTCCACGAGTCGCTGCCCGAGTCGCTGACTCCGGTCTTCACCTCGGTGGCTCAGCAGGTCGCGCTGTCGTCGGCGATCACCGACCTCGGGGGCAACCCCGCCTCGGTGAGCGCGGAGATCGCGGCCGCCACCCCGACCGTCACGGCACTGGAACCTCCGCCCGAGCGCGACGCCGCGCAGGTCGCCGCCGGCTTCATCGCGGGAATCCTGCTGTTCGTCACGCTCATCTCCACCGGCCAGCTCGTCGCGCAGGGCGTCGTCGAGGAGAAGTCGAGCCGCGTGGTCGAGCTGCTCCTGGCGACCGTCCGTCCGTGGCAGCTCATGGCCGGGAAGGTGCTCGGCATCGGCTTCATCGGCCTCGCGCAGATCGTGCTCGTCGTGACCGCCGGCGCTGGGACCGCGGCCGCGCTCGGTCTTGTCGACGCGTCGAGCCTCGACGTCGGCACCACCGCGCTCTGGGTGGTGGTCTGGTTCGTCGTCGGGTTCACCACGTACGCGCTCGCGCTCGGGGCCCTCGCGGCGCTCGTCTCCCGGCAGGAGGACGTCGGGTCGGTGACCGCACCCGTCATCACCGTGATGATGATCCCGTACATCATCGGGGTCAGCATCGCCCCGTGGGACCCGACCAACCCCCTCGTCGTCGCGCTGTCCTTCATCCCGTTCTGCGCGCCCCTGATCATGCCGATCCGGATCGCCCTGGGCGAGGTCGCGCCATGGGAGGTCGCGGTCTCCCTGGGGCTCTCGCTCGCAGTCATTCCGGTGCTCGTCTGGTTCGCCGGACGCGTCTACTCGAACGCGGTCCTGCACAGCGGCGGCCGCATCAAGCTGAAGGACGCTCTCGCGGGGCGCTGAGTGGCGCTCACCCTCCCACCCGCTCGCTCAGCGGCCTGCCGCCGCGCGTGCCGGGTCGGTAAGGTCGGTTCATGGAGCTGGTGGACTACGTCTCGACCTTCATCTGCGTGGCACCCGATTCGGCCGCCGTCGCAGGGATCGAGCCTGCGCCGCGTGGCGACGCTCCTACCGTGGCGTCCGCCATGTACGACATGCTCACATCCGCGCCGCCGTACACCTACCGGAGCTCCGACGTGATCTTCACGGTCTGGGCCGACCGCAACGGCGTCGCACCGGAGACGCGTCCCGAGGTCTGGCCGACGTTCTTCCAGGGCCCCCACGCCTGCCTGCGCTCCTCGGACCTCGGCAAGAAGTACGGCTGGGGGATCCACGCCGACGCCGACGGGCGGCTGGCCGTCTACGCGGTGGGGACGCCGGAGTACGCGGCGCTGGCGGCGGGGTTCTCGCGCGACGGGTCACCGGTGAAAGTGACACGGGCGCTGCGCTCCGGTCGCTGATGACCCGGCTCGAGCGATCGTGACTCCTCTCGAACCGGACGACGAGGTTCCCTACCGGCACCCGCTGTCGCGGCGGATCGTGGCTGGCGTCGCCATCGTCGCGCTCGTGCTCTCGGCGATCGGCGTGGGCGTGGCGATCGCTCGTGCCCAGTGGGGTCCGCCCCCCGACCCCGTCGAGCAGCAGCAACAGGTCCCGGCGTGAGGGCCTCGCGCGCGTGAGGTCACGGGCACTCACCACGGGCGTCACGACTCGTCCGGCGTGTGGGTCGGTGCGACGACAATGGCGCCGTGACCCTGCTGCTCCTGCTCGACGACGCCACCAGCGCGGACGCAGTCGTCATGCAGGAGCTCACGGACGAGGGGGCGCTCGTCGCGACGGAGACGGTGCTCGTGGCAAACCTTGCCCAGACGGTCCGCGACCGAGAGGCCGACCAGCCCCGCTGGGTCTGGGACGACACCTCACGCCGCTACCCCGCGCTGCTGGACGCCGGTGTCCGCGTCCAGCGCTGCCACGACCTGCGGCTCTGCCACGCCATCGTGCGCCGCAGCATCTACGCGCGCGGCTCGGAGCTGGCGCAGGGACCCACGACCGCCTGGGACGGGCCGCGGCCCGGCGCTCCCGAGCCGGTCGAGGTCAGCCTCTTCGACGAGGAACGGCCACAGACGCTGGACTGCGCCGACGAGCTGCGCCGACAGCTCGCCGCCGTGGCCGCGTCCGACGAGCCCGGCAGGCTCCGGCTCCTGCTCGCCGCCGAGTCGACGGGCGCGCTGATCGCCGCCGAGATGAACCACGTCGGCGTGCCGTGGAGCGTCGCGGCCCACGACCGGATCCTGACCGAGATGCTCGGTCCGCGCCCCCGCAACGGACGGCCGGCCAAGCTCGAGGCACTTGCCGAGGAGGTCCGCGAGGCACTGGCGCAGCCGAACCTCAACCTCGACTCCCAGCAGGACCTGCTGCGCGGCCTGCGTGCGGCGGGCTACGACGTCGAGTCGACCAGCCGGTGGGAGATCAAGGACATCGACCTGCCCGCGACCGAGCCCCTCCTCGCCTACAAGAAGCTCGCCCGTCTGCTGAGCTCCAACGGCTGGGCGTGGATGGACACCTGGGTGCACCGCGGCCGGTTCCGTCCCGACTGCGTACCCGGCGGGGTGGTGACGGGCCGGTGGGCGACGAGCGGCGGCGGAGCGCTGCAGCTCCCCGCCAGCATCCGAGGCGCCGTACGGGCGGACGACGGCTGGAAGCTCGTGGTCGCTGACGCCGCACAGCTCGAGCCACGGGTGCTGGCCGCGATGTCCGGGGACACGGCCATGGCGGCGGCGGGCCGGCACGCCGACCTCTACCAGGGCGTGGTCGACGCGGGAATTGTCGAGACCCGGGCGCAGGCCAAGGTGGCCATGCTCGGTGCCATCTACGGTGCGACCACCGGCCCGAGCGCGGTGCTCATGCCCCGGCTGACGCAAGGGTTCCCGCGGGCGGTTGCCCTGGTCGAGGCCGCGGCGCGGGCCGGTGAGCGGGGTGACGTCGTCGCGACCTGGCTCGGCCGGACCTCCCCCGCGCCCGATGCCGCCTGGCGGGACGCGCTCGCGGCAGCGTCGGCGGAAGGCGCCGGCGCGGACGACGTGCGAGCGGCGAGGAGGCGCGGGCGGGACTGGGGACGGTTCACCCGCAACTTCGTCGTCCAGGGCACCGCCGCCGAGTGGGCCCTGTGCTGGATGGCCTCACTTCGCAGACGGCTGCGCGAGCACGACGCGCACCTGGTGTTCTTCCTGCACGACGAGGTGATGGTGCACGCGCCCGCGGACGAGGCGGACGCCGTCGCCGAAGCCGTACGGGAGGCGGCACTCGAGGCCGGGCACCTGCTGTTCGGGGACACCCCGGTGGACTTCGCCCTCAACGTGGCCGTGGTGGACAGCTACGACCAGGCGAAGTGAGCCTGCTTCGTCAGTGCAGGAGGATCTTGAGCAGGATCACGACCATCCCGAACGCGACCGCGAGCGCGGTCTCCCCGATCAGCGGCCACTTGCGAGCACCCGCGCGGAAGGCAGCGAGGCAGCCCGCCGCACCGAGCATCGCGACCGTGAACCACAGGGCCGTCCACGCGGCCGTCGCGACGTCCAGACCGAAGAGTCGGCCGCCCGCGAAGACGATCATCACGGGCAGTCCCCCGACCAGCACCCCGGTGTTGTTCCGGAATGCGTACATCAGTCGCCGACCGGTCGAGTTCGCGTAGTCGTGGAAGCGACCGCCGACCGCGTCGACGTAGATGTGCGCGAGCCAGTAGGTGATGTTCACCAAGCCGGTCGCCAGGAAGACCGATCCACCGTCGTCCGACTTCGCGCTCGAGATCGCGAGGACCGAGCCGGCCACCAGAGCGCCGTACAGGAACTCGTCGATCTGGCGTTCGCGAACGAGCTTGCGCACCGCGCGCCGGATGGGATGGTCTGTCGCCTGGTCCGTCACGTCATCCAGTCTGGACCCACACGCAGGGCCGCGCGGGTGCGACGATCACCCCATGAAGCGAATCGGAGCGGCCGCACTCGCACTCGCGGCGCTCTTGGCCGTGCTCGTGCGTGCGAGCCCCCGACCGACCGCACTGTTCTACCGGCGGCGTTTCGACCGCAACGGCGCACGCCGGTCCCTCGCCGCGGCCACGTTCGTGCCCGACGGAGTGACGAGCCTGCGCGACCTGCCGTACCGCCCAGGTGATCGCGACGCGCTGCTCGACGTCCACCGGCCACCCATCGGCCGGGGCACCGGCGCGACGATCGTCTGGGTGCACGGCGGAGCCTGGCTGTCCGGCAACAAGGACCACATCGCCAACTTCCTGCGGGTGCTCGCGGCCGGCGGATTCACCGTGGTCGGCGTCGACTACTCGATCGCCCCGGAGGCCCGGTACCCGACGCCCGTCCGGCAGGTCCTCGACGCGCTCGGCTTCCTGTCCGAGCACGCGTCCGAGCTCGGGGTGGACCCGTCACGGATCGTGCTGGCCGGCGACTCTGCGGGCGCGCAGATCGCTGCGCAGGTGGCGGGCATGATCACCAACGCCGCCTACGCCTCGTCGATGCAGATGCGTCCCACGATCGAGCCCGCTCACCTCGTGGGCACCGTCCTGTTCTGCGGCGCGTTCGACATGTCCCTGATCCGGCCGCTGCGCGGCCGCACCCGGTGGTTCGTCGACTCGATCATGTGGGCCTTCACCGGCACCTCGCAGTACTTGGACGATCCGCGGTTCGCCGGACTGTCGGTCGCTCACCACGTCACCGGCGACTTCCCCCCGACGTTCTTGTCGTGTGGAGCGGACGACCCGATGATGGCGCACCAGTACGTCATGGCGGACGCCCTCGAGACGGCGGGTGTCCGCCACGAGACGCACGTCGCTCCGGACGCGGGCCACCAGTACCAGTTCGACCTGGCCACCCCTGCCGCGCACGAGGCGATCACCGCAATCCAGGCCTTCGTCACGACGCTGGTCCCGGCCCCCGGAGCGCCCTGACGCCACCCGTCGGCAAGCCCAGGCCCACCGGACGGCCCGTCAGGCGGAGTCGCGGATGTGGAGGCTCGGCTCGAAGATGACGGACGTGACGCGCCGGTCCGGCTCGGCGATCGTGTCGAGCAGGATCTTGGCCATCTCGATCGCCATCTCCTCGATCGGCTGGCGCACCGAGGTCAGGGAGGGTCGGGTCAGGGCGCCGACGGAGCTGTCGTCGAAGCCGATCACGCGGACGTCGTCGGGGACTCGGCGCCCGGCGACGTGCAGGGCCTCGATGGCTCCGAGCGCCATGAGGTCGTTGGCGGCGAACACGCCGTCGATGTCGGCGTACCTCCCGAGCAGCGACGTCATCGCCTTGACGCCGCTCTCGAACGTGAAGTTGCCGAACTCGGCTGCCACGAACGCCTGGCCGTGTCGGGCCATGGCGTCCCGGAAGCCCGAGAGCCGGTCCGCGGCGGACCCGACGTCGATCGGACCGGAGACAGCCGCGACGTGCCGGCAGCCGCGAGACACCAGGTGCTCGGCGGCCAGGCCGGCACCGTCGCGGTTGGCGACGTCCACGAAGCTCAGCGGGATGGGGTGCGAGGGGCGCGCGAACATGACGGCGGGCAGGCCTGCGTCGACGAGCAGGCCCGGCATCGGGTCGTCGGCGCGAGTCGAGACGACCAGTGCACCGTCCGCGTTGCCGTTGCGCAGGGTGCTGAGCACGCGGGCCCGGTCGTTGTCGGTCTCGGCGAGCATCAGGATCGGGTCCACGTCGTGCGGCCGCAGGGCACGCAGCAGGCCACCGACGATGCGGCCGAAGAACGGGTCGGCGAAGTCGATGGTCGACAGCGCGCCCTCGTGCCCCTGGTCCTCGACGCCCGAGACGACGACGATCACGGCGCCGGTGCGGCGGGTGACCAGCGAGCGCGCGGCGAGGTTGGGCACGTAGCCGGTGGTCGCGATCGCGGCCTTGACCACGTTCTGGATCTCTGGCGCGACGGCGCGCTTGCCGTTGACCACGCGGGAGACCGTGGCCCGCGAGACGCCCGCGACGCGGGCGACGTCTTCCAGGGTGGGCGCACCGCGTCCGAGCCCGGGCGCGGCCACGCCGTCCGGCGCCGGCTCGAGCGTCGTGACGGGACCTGAGGCCGCGAGCCCCCTGTCGTCCTCCATGGTGCGAAATCTACCAGCGCCGGAGAGCGCTCTATCGCATCAAGCCCCAGGAGCTGCGTGTGGCGTCCACGACCGGGCACCTGGGCCGTTCCCGGGCTATGCGGCCGGGTGAAATCGGGTATAGCGTCCCTCCCGGAGCAGAACGGACTGCCTTTCCGACCCGATCCACCTGGAGAGGTGCCACTCGCGCTCCGTTGATAGAGCGCTCTCCGAGCGCTAGCGCAACGAACGACAGCTCAACGACGAACTGCAACGCCTGGCGCATCGGATCGACAACGAGGTCGACTGCGGAGCTCGACCTCGACGACCTTGCCACGGGCCGAGCCTTGAGGAGAGAAACCTGTGTCAACCCCCACCCACCCGTGGCACGGGTCGCGCAACGACGCGCGCCCGTCCCGACCCCCGACCCGCGGCCGCCGCCTCCTGGGCGTGCTGATCTCCGGCGCACTCGTTGCCACCGCGATCACCATCCCGGCCATCGCCGCGCAGGCAGCCGACCCTGTCCTGCTGTCGCAGGGCAAGACGATCACCGCGTCGTCGGTCGAGAACGCCGACTACTACCCGGCCAGGTACGCGGTAGACGGCAGCAGCACCACCCGCTGGTCGAGCCTCGCGTCCGACGCGCAGTGGCTCCGCATCGACCTCGGTTCGACGTCCACGATCAGCAAGGTCGTCC
This sequence comes from Cellulomonas sp. URHE0023, assembly GCF_000688475.1. GTDB lineage: Bacteria > Actinomycetota > Actinomycetes > Actinomycetales > Cellulomonadaceae > Cellulomonas. Next base: position 637,850 of record NZ_JIAN01000005.1, read on the forward strand.
TGAGCTGGGAAGGCGCCTACGGATCCGGCTACCAGATCCAGACCTCCCCCACGGGCACCGGTGACTGGACGACGATCTACGGCACCACGACCGGCACGGGCGGAGTCGAGACACTGACGGTCAACGGCACCGGCCGCTTCGTCCAGCTGCTCGGCACCAAGCGCGCCACCGGCTACGGGTACTCGCTGTACGAGTTCCAGGTCTTCGGCACAGCCGGCGGCACGACCCCACCGCCGACGGGCGGCACCTGCACCAACGACAACGTGGCACAGGGCAAGACCGCAACGGCGTCGAGCGTCGAGGGCGGGAACACCGCCGCCTTGGCCGTCGACGGCAACGCCGGGACGCGCTTCGCGAGCAGCTTCGCGGACAACCAGACCTGGCAGGTCGACCTCGGCACCAGCCAGAACCTGTGCAACGTCGCCATCAGCTGGGAGGCCGCCTACGGCAAGGCGTTCGACATCCTCGGGTCGGACACGGGCACCGGTGCGTACACGACGCTCGCCTCGGTCAGCAACGGCGCCGGCGGCAACCAGTCGATCGCCGTATCCGGCAAGGCCCGCTACCTCAAGCTGGACCTGAAGACCCGGGCGACCGGGTACGGCTTCTCGTTCTGGGAGGTCAAGGTCTCGACGACCGGAACCGTCACGCCGCCCACCGACCCCGGCAACGGCACGGAGCCCTCGGGCCCCGCCGACGGCAAGGTGCGCATCTCCGGGTCGCAGGGCAGCTGGGCGCTCCTGGTCAACGGCAAGAACTGGGTGGTCAAGGGTGTGACGTGGGGTCCGGCTCCGGCCGACTTCCCGCAGCACGTGGCCAACCTCAAGGCGCTCGGCGTGAACACGATCCGCACCTGGGGCACCGACGCGGGCTCCAAGGTCCTGCTCGATGCTGCAGCCGCCAACGGCATCCGCACGGTCGCCGGGTTCTGGCTGGCTCCCGGCGGTGGCCCCGGCTCGGGCGGCTGCCCGAACTACGTGACGGACGCGACCTACAAGGCGAACTCCATGAACGACATCGTCACGTGGGTCTCCGCGTACAAGGACAACCCCGGCGTGCTCATGTGGGACGTCGGCAACGAGTCCCTGCTCGGCCTCGGCAACTGCTACTCGGGCCAGGAGCTCGAGAACCAGCGCGACGCGTACGCCACGTTCGTCAACGACGCGGCCAAGCGGATCCACCAGATCGACCCGACGCACCCCGTCACGTCGACCGACGCGTGGACCGGTTCCTGGCCGTACTACAAGAAGAACGCCCCGGACCTGGACCTCTACGGCCTGAACAGCTACAACGCGGTGTGCGACGCGAAGGCGACGTGGATCGCGGGCGGCTACACCAAGCCGTACCTCATCACCGAGTCCGGCCCGGCCGGCGAGTGGGAGGTCCCCAACGACATCAACGGCGTTCCCGACCAGGGCACCGACGCGCAGAACGCCGCGGGCTACACCAGCTCGTGGAACTGCATCCAGGCGCACAAGGGCGTGGCCCTCGGCGCGACGATGTTCCACTACGGCAACGAGGGCGACTTCGGCGGCATCTGGTTCAACCTGAAGCCGGGCAACAACCGCCGGCTGTCGTTCTACGCCCTGGCCAAGGCGTACGGCGGTCCCGCCGGCGCAGCGGGCACCAACACCCCGCCGACGTTCAGCTCGTTCACGGTCAACAACCAGACCGGCGTCGTGGCCGGCTCCACCTTCACGGTCAACGCCCCGGCGACGGACCCGAACGGTGACCCCATCACCTACAACGTGCTGATGAACAGCACTTACATCAACAAGTCCGGTGGCCTCGCCACGGTGCCGTTCACGCGCAACGGCAGCACCTTCTCGGTCACGGCTCCCCAGACGCTCGGCGTCTGGAAGGTCTACGTGTTCGCCGAGGACGGCAAGGGCAACGTGGGCGTCGAGACCAAGTCGGTCCGGGTGATCCCGCCGCCCGTCGCGGGCACGAACATCGCCAAGGGCCGGCCGGCCACGGCGTCCTCGTTCGACCCGTACAACGGGAACTTCACGCCTGGCCAGGCCACGGACGGCGACCTCGCCACCCGCTGGTCGAGCAGCTGGACCGACAACGAGTGGATCCAGGTCGACCTGGGATCGCAGAAGGCGTTCACATCGGTCCAGCTCGTGTGGGAAGCCGCATTCGCCAAGGGGTACAAGCTCCAGACGTCCAACGACGGAACCACGTGGACCACCCTCACGGAGGTCACCAACGGCGACGGCAACGTCGACACGGTGAACGTCAACGGCAACGCGCGGTACGTCCGGCTCCAGGGCGTGACCCGCGGAACGGCGTACGGGTACTCGCTCTACGAGCTCGGGATCTACGGCTGACGGCCCGATCTCGTCACACGTGCCGGGGGTGGGCTACCACCCGCCCCCGGCACCACCCCTCGGCCACCTGACCCCTGTTCGAGCCGATACCGAGGCGTCACAGCATCGTGGCACCTCGCTCCCGGCATCGACGGCAATCCCTGGAACGTCACCCGCTTCCGGTCCCGCCCCGATGCCAGCCCGCGCGGCACGTTCGCCGCACAGTGCAGACGAAGGAGCACCACGCATGACCACGCATCAGCTCTCCCGGCCCAGCGGCCGTGCCCGCGCCTGGGTCGCCGCCGCTCTCGCGACCGCGCTCGTCGGCGCCGGGGCGGTCGCCATCGCGACCAGTGCCAGCGCCGCCCCGGTCAACCTCTCGCAGGGCAAGGTCGTCTCGGCGTCCTCCGTCGAGGGCGCCGACGTCAACGCGTCCAAGGCGGTGGACGGCAACAACGGCACGCGTTGGGCCAGCCAGTTCGCGGACAACCAGTGGATCCAGGTCGATCTCGGCGGCCCGGCGACGCTCTCGAGCGTCGGTCTGCGCTGGGAGGCCGCCTACGCCAAGAGCTTCCAGGTCCTGACGTCGACCGACGGGCTGACGTGGGCAACCGCGGCCACCATCACCAACGGCACCGGCGGCAACCAGACCATCAATGTCACGGTCAGCGCCCGCTACGTGAAGCTCAACCTACAGACGCGTGCCACCGGCTACGGGTTCTCGCTGTGGGAGCTCCAGGTGTTCGGCACGGGCGGCTCGGCGACGCCGCCGTACAGCCCGAAGCCGCTTCCGCCTGCCCCGCCGGGCGCCGACACGACCGTCACGCACCACGAGTTCCAGGCGAACTGCACCCCGACGCACACCCTGCCGGACGACCCGATCGTCTTCCCGGGTCAGGCGGGCGCCTCGCACAGCCACACGTTCATGGGGAACCGCTCCACCAATGCCCAGACGACGGCGGCGTCACTCGTCGCCAACGGCACCACCACGAGCTGCACGGTGCCGCAGGACAGGTCGGCGTACTGGTTCCCGACGCTGCTCAAGGGCGGCACGCAGGTGGTCTCGCCCTCGGCGCAGACCATCTACTACAAGGCCGGGATCCTCGACTACGCGAAGGTCCAGCCGTTCCCGGCCGGCCTGCGGTTCGTGGTCGGGAGCATGCTCGCCACCCAGTCCGAGTTCCAGAACGCACCCGGTCATGTCGAGGGCTTCGAGTGCGGCAACCTCTCGTTCCAGTGGGACATCCCTGCGTACTGCGCACCCGGCTCGGAGCTCAACGTCCGGTACCAGGCACCGAGCTGCTGGAACGGCGTGGATCTCGACTCGGCCAACCACAAGAGCCACATGGCGTACCCGGTCAACGGTGAGTGCCCGGCCGGGTACCCGGTCCCCGTCCCGATGATCGAGTTCAAGCTGTCCTGGCCCGTGTCCGGTGACATGTCCTCGGTCGCGTTCGCCAGCGGTCGCGGGTACTCGTTCCACTACGACTTCTTCAACGGGTGGGACGCCGGCGTGCTGTCGGCACTGACCCAGCACTGCATCGACGGTGGCCTCCAGTGCAACCCGCGCGGGTTCGACCTGTACAAGCCGTGGGCAGGTGGCGTGCTCGACACGAACTACGCGCTGATTCCCTGACCCACCCCCCGAACGGGCCCCTCGCGCGCGGCGACCGCGACTCGCTGCGCGCGAGGGGCCTCTCCACAGCACCCTCCACCAGGAGGGCGACGGTTCCCTGACCACGACGGCTTCGATCTCTCGAAAGGGATCGGAGCCGTCGTCGTGTCTCAGGCCGTGCGCACGACGGGCTCGGCGCAAGCGGGGGCCGCGCGCCACGAGGCGACCGACGCGACGACGCACACGGGCACCCACAGGACTCGCTCGACCAGCGACGGCGACGCGAGGTTGAGCACAGCGCCCACGCCGAGCACGAGCGACGCGGTCCGCAGGACGCGCCGTCGCAGCGTCGAAGTGCCGACCAGTCCGAACGCGACAGCCGCGAGCGCGAGGTAGACCGGGACGGCAACGGTGCTCGAGAGCCTCTGCTGCGGCGGTAGGACGCCGACGTTCGCGCCGCCGTACGAGGCCTGCCCCCACGGCGCACCGAGCGCGAGCGCAGCCTGGAAGGTCGCGATGCCGACGAGGGTCGAGCCGGCGACGCGCTGCGCGGTTGTCTGTCTCATGGCGTGAGCGAAACATATCTGTCAGATATAGTCCAGCCATGGCGAGACGCGCTCAGACCGAAACCGCGGTGCTCGGCGCCCTGTCGGTCGAACCCATGACCGGCTACGCCGTGCGCGCCGCGATCACCACGACGCTCGGCCACTTCTGGAGCGAGAGCTTCGGGCAGATCTACCCCACGCTCGACAGGCTCTCGGCCGACGGCCTGGTCGTGCACGGCGCGGACAAGCGGTTCACCATCACGGACGCCGGACTGACGCGACTGCGCGAGCTGCTGTGCGAGCCGATCGAACCGGCACCCGCGCGCAACGGCCTCCTGCTGCGGCTGTTCTTCGGCCGGATGCTCGGTCGTGACGTGTGCATCCAGCTGCTGGAGGAGGCACGTTCGTCGTCGGAAAGAAGCCTGGAGACCATGGCTGCGATCCGGGCTGGCGTCGAGTCTGAGACCGGCTCCCCAGACCAACCCTTCTTCCTCGTGACGATCGCTGCGGGCGAGGCCGGCGCCCGCGCCCAGATCGAGTGGGCAACGGAGTCGATGGAACTGCTGCGCCGATAGTCCATGGCGCACCGGCCTGACCGGACCCAGGAGCCCAGTTCGCCTGCGCGGATTCCTCGGCAGACACCCGTCCGCGTCGCACAGACGCGACGTCCTCGAGCTGCACCGGCGCGCGTGAGGTGGTCGGCACCTTGCCAGGGGGAGGAATCGCGGCCGCCGCCTGTGGCGGAAGCGCCGGTCTGGGCTGCGTTGCAGCTGGAGCGGCAGTTGCCGCAGGCGCCGCATGGATCACGGAGCGCGGCGGCATCTGCACCGGGACGAAGCCGCGCATGCAGTTCTACATGCCGTGGGGCTGGACGGGCGGACCCGGCCTTACGATCAAGTGCATCGCGTAAGGCCGCAATGCGAACCGAAGGCGGAGGCATCTTGAAGCGCTATACCAGTGTGGTCTTCATGGTCACGCTTCTCATGGGCGTGATCTCCTGGACCACGCGCCACGTCCTGCACGAGACGATTGTCACCGTGCTGTTCACGGCGCTTTGCGCGGTCGGCGGTCTTGCACTCGTGGCGTGGGTCAAGCGAAGCGCGGAACCGCAGCCGGACAACGAATGAGGAAAGCGCCCCACCTCGTCGGGAGGTGGGGCGCTTGCCTTGTCGTGAGCTCGCGCACTCTTGCCTGAGACACTCGCCTCGGGCAAGAGACCGAGTCGATCTCCTGCTGCGCCAGGAGGTATTTCGTCGCGCGTCGCGCACTCCTGTCTGAGACGCTCACTCAGACGGAAGGCCCCTCATGCTCCTGGCGCAGCGCACCGTGGCGTTCGACCCGGCAACCCACGGTTTTGCCTTCCCCAACGCGTTCGTCAACGTCGTGCTCACGCTGCCGAACGGCGCAGAGATCGCCACGGCGGGACGGTGCGGGGGCATGGCCTACGCCGCCCTCGACTACTTCGTCCCGGGGCAACCTGTGCCTCGCCTCCGGCCAGAGCTGTGGGCACCGAACCGGGTCCCACCGGACAGCCACTGGCTCGCCAAGTACTTCACCACGCGCCTGCGCGACTCGTTCTTCACCGGCTCGGCCGCCAAGTTCGTCACCTGGTCCCTGCACTCCGACGACCCCACCTGGGTGTTCAAGGGTGTCTCCCGCTGGACCAAGGAAGAGGAGCTGCCCCGTCTCATGGCGTCGATCGACCGCGGTCGTCCTGTGGTCCTCGGTCTCGTCGTGGCCCGCAGCCTCGGAGCGATCGGCGACAACCACCAGGTCGTCGCCTACGGGTACGAGCGGTCCGCGGACGGCCGGGTGACCGTCACGGTCTACGACAACAACACCCCGGACCGTCCCGTGACGCTCACGTCCTCGCAGGACCAGCACGACTGGACCGCTTCCAACGGCCACGTCTGGCGCGGGTTCTTCGTCCAGGACTACACGCCCAAGTCACCCAGGGTGCTCACCCGCCACGCACCCGACGCGAGCGCGCCGATGACGACCGGCCAGATCGCGAAGCTCTCGCACGTGTGGACCGGCCTCACCCTCCACTCGCACGCGCTGCCCTACACCCATCCAGGGACGGACGGCCTCCAGCAGGTCACGTGCTTCGGGGGTTCCGACGACAACGACCGCTGGCTGATCGTCGGCGCGTCGGCCGGCATCTCGCTGACCCACGGGTCCGTCATCCGCCTGCGCCACGAGCGGACCGGCCGGTGGTTGCACAGCCGGTCGGGCGTGCCGTCGCCGATCTCCCGTCAGCAGGAGGTCAGCGCCACCGACGACGAGTCGCTGGACACCTGGCGGGTCGAGCTCGAACGCCCCGGCCCTTGGCTCGCCGGCTCTCGCGTCCGCCTCGTCCACGTCCAGACCGACACCTACCTGCACTCGCACCGCGGCTTCGACCCGGAGCTCACCGCGAGCCAGCAGGAGGTCACGACGGTCCCGCAGCACGATGCCGACTGCTGGTGGACCGTCCTCGAGCTCACCTGACGAGGACACGGGTGCCGCCATCTGAGGGGTTGGCGGCACCCGTGTCCTGCTCGAGATCACTCAGTCGACGGTGCCCGTGAACGCAGGCAGCTCACGGGGGCCGAACGACGCGTTCCAGCTCGCCTGCACCGTGACGTCGTCTCCGGCGACCGACACCGTCGCCGTGAGGCAGAACGGCGACTCGACGAACCGGAACGTCAGCACGTACACGTCGGTCGCTGTCCACGTGCCGCTGACCAGGACGTCCTCGGGCTGACGGCGCCGGAGCGAGCCCCGGACGACCGCCGGCTGGCCGTGTCCGGCCTCCGCTCGTCCGGCTGCTGGGCCGGTCCTCCCGACTGCCGCCTCGATCCGCTCGCCTGCGAGGTCGACGACGAGCAGGTCCTCGTCGGCACCGACGAGCAGCACGGCGCTCCGAAGCCCGCACGCGTTCTGCACGAACCTGATCCTGCGTCCGCTGAGCCGCGCTCCTGTCGGTGACGTCGGCTCGCCACGAGGCGGGTCCAGGCGCATCGCGGCGATCGCCCGGTCGAGCTCGGCGTGATCCTTCGGGGGCAGCGGAGCGTCCGACAGCCCAGGCAGCAGCCCGTCCCAGAGGACGTCGAGGTACTCGTGCATCTCCTGACGACCCGCGGTCGTCACGACGACCACGTCCTGCTCCGGCAGCCCGACGACGTACTGGCCGAACGCGCCGTCGCCACGCCATGCGTTCGCTGGCCGGCAGCGCCAGAACTGGTACCCGTAGCCCTGCGCCCAGTCGCTGTCAGGGTCGTCACCGTTGGGGACGTGCATCCGGGTTGCCTCGGCGGCCCAGCCGTCCGGCAGAACCTGCTGGCCCTCCCACGCACCGTCCTGCAGGTAGAGCAGCCCGATCGCGGCGAGGTCCTCCGTCGTCGCGGACCAGCCGTAGCCGCCCGTGTCGACGCCCGACGGCGACTGCTCCCAGGTGCTGCCCTCGATGCCCAGCGGCTCGAACAGCCGCGGCTGCAGGTAGTCGAGCAGCCGCTGGCCTGTCGCCTTCTGCACGAGCGCCGACAGCATGAAGCTCGCAGCCGTGTTGTACACGAAGCGCGTCCCGGGTTCGTGCTCGACGGGCACGCGCAGGAACTGCGCGACCCAGTCGTCGTCGCTCGGGAACACGAGCGGTGACGGGTCCTGGCTATGGCCCGTCGTCATGGTGAGCAGGTGCCGCACCCGCATCCTGCGCAGGTGCTCGTCGGGCTCCACCGCGTCGGGCAGACGGTCGCCGAAGTGGTCGAGCACCAGGTCGTCGACACCGAAGAGCCCCTCGTCGACCGCGAACCCCACCGCGGTCGAGGTCACGCTCTTGCTCAGCGAGTACACCTCGTGCAACCGGTCCGCGGCGTACGGCTCGGCCCAGCCCTCGGCGACGACGCGGCCGTGCCTGAGCACCATGAGCGAGTGCAGCTCCGGCAGGGCGGTGAGCGACCTGACCACGCCGGCGAGCGCTCCCGGGTCCACCCCCTGCTCCTCGGGTGTGCTCCGCGGCAGGCGTCGACGTCCAGGCATGCGACCACCCTGCCACGCGCCAGGCGGGCGTGGAGACGGCGACGCCCCGCTCCCTCAGGGGGAACGGGGCGCCGTCGAGCAGGGTGTCAGAGGGCGGGCAGGGTGCCCGTGCCTCCGTCGCCGATGGACGAGATGGGCGGTGCTGCAGGCAGGTCCGTGCCCGAGCCGGGAGTGCCCACCGAGACGCCGACCTTGACCGGCTCGTCGTGGTGCGCGCCGCGCGGGACGCCGCGGAACGTGAACTCCCCGAGCAGGCCCTCGCCCTCGCCGTCCACGATCACGAGCTGACCGGCCTTGAGCTCCCCGAACAGGATCTTCTCGGACAGGACGTCCTCGATCTCCCGCTGGATCGCCCGACGCAGCGGACGAGCACCGAGGACCGGGTCGTAGCCGCGCTCGGACAGGAGCTTCTTGGCCGCGGGCGTGACCTCGATGGCCATGTCCTTGTCCCGCAGGCGCCGGTCCAGCTTGGCGACCATGAGGTCGACGATCGCGAAGATCTCCGGCTGGGACAGCTGCGGGAACACGACCACGTCGTCGACGCGGTTGAGGAACTCAGGACGGAAGTGCTGCTTGAGCTCGTCGTTGACCTTCGACTTCATGCGCTCGTACGACGTCGACAGGTCCCCGCCGGCCTGGAAGCCGGTCATGAGGCCCTTGGCGATGTCCCGGGTGCCGAGGTTGGTGGTCATGATGATCACGGTGTTCTTGAAGTCGACCACGCGGCCCTGCGAGTCGGTCAGGCGACCGTCCTCGAGGATCTGCAGGAGCGAGTTGAAGATGTCCGCGTGGGCCTTCTCGACCTCGTCGAAGAGGACCACGGAGAACGGCTTGCGCCGCACCTTCTCGGTCAGCTGGCCGCCCTCGTCGTAGCCGACGTAGCCGGGGGGCGAGCCGAACAGCCGCGAGACCGTGTGCTTCTCCGAGAACTCCGACATGTCGAGCTGGATCAGCGCGGACTCGTCCCCGAACAGGAACTCCGCGAGCGCCTTGGCCAGCTCGGTCTTACCGACACCGGTCGGACCGGCGAAGATGAACGACCCACCGGGGCGCTTCGGGTCCTTGAGGCCCGCACGCGTACGACGGATGGCCTGCGAGAGCGCCTTGATGGCGGCGTCCTGGCCGACGACCCGCTTGTGCAGGTTCTCCTCCATGTGGAGCAGGCGGCTGGACTCCTCCTCGGTGAGCTTGAACACCGGGATGCCCGTGGCGTTCGCCAGCACCTCGGCGATGAGCTCCTCGTCCACCTCCGCGACCGCGTCGAGGTCGCCGGACTTCCAGGCCTTCTCCTTCTCCACACGCTTGAGACCGAGCTGCTTCTCGGCGTCGCGGAGACGGGCTGCCTTCTCGAAGTCCTGCTCGTCGATCGCCGACTCCTTGTCGCGGCGCGTCTCGGCGATCTGCTCGTCGAGCTCGCGCAGCTCCGGCGGAGCCGTCATGCGACGGATGCGCAGGCGGGCACCGGCCTCGTCGACCAGGTCGATCGCCTTGTCCGGCAGGTACCGGTCGTTGACGTACCGGTCGGCCAGCGTGGCGGCGGCGACCAGCGCGGCGTCCGTGATGGACACACGGTGGTGCGCCTCGTACCGGTCGCGCAGACCCTTGAGGATCTCGATCGCGTGCTGCAGGTTGGGCTCGGCCACCTGGATCGGCTGGAAGCGACGCTCCAGGGCCGGGTCCTTCTCGACGTACTTGCGGTACTCGTCGAGCGTCGTGGCACCGATGGTCTGCAGCTCGCCACGCGCCAGCATGGGCTTGAGGATGCTGGCGGCGTCGATCGCGCCCTCCGCGGCACCTGCACCGACGAGGGTGTGGATCTCGTCGATGAACAGGATGATGTCGCCGCGCGTGCGGATCTCCTTGAGCACCTTCTTGAGGCGCTCCTCGAAGTCACCGCGGTAGCGGCTGCCGGCCACGAGCGCGCCCAGGTCCAGCGTGTAGAGCTGCTTGTCCTTGAGCGTCTCGGGCACGTCGCCGCGCACGATGTCCTGCGCGAGACCCTCGACGACGGCGGTCTTGCCGACGCCGGGCTCCCCGATGAGGACCGGGTTGTTCTTGGTGCGGCGGGACAGCACCTGCATGACCCGCTCGATCTCCTTCTCGCGCCCGATGACCGGGTCGAGCTTGCCGTCGCGCGCAGCCTGCGTGAGGTTGCGGCCGAACTGGTCGAGGACGGCGCTGCCCGAGGGCTGGCCCTCCTGCGGACCGCCGGCGGCGACGGGCTCCTTGCCCTGGTAGCCGGAGACGAGCTGGATGACCTGCTGGCGCACGCGGTTCAGGTCCGCGCCGAGCTTGTTGAGGACCTGGGCGGCGACGCCCTCGCCCTCGCGGATCAGGCCGAGCAGGATGTGCTCGGTGCCGATGTAGTTGTGGCCGAGCTGCAGCGCCTCGCGCAGCGAGAGCTCGAGGACCTTCTTGGCGCGCGGCGTGAAGGGGATGTGGCCCGACGGAGCCTGCTGGCCCTCGCCGATGATCTCCTGCACCTGTGCGCGCACGGCCTCGAGCGAGATGCCGAGCGACTCCAGCGCCTTGGCGGCGACACCCTCACCCTCGTGGATCAGTCCCAGGAGGATGTGTTCCGTGCCGATGTAGTTGTGGTTGAGCATCCGTGCCTCTTCTTGGGCAAGGACGACCACGCGACGGGCTCGGTCCGTGAATCTCTCGAACATGTGCACTCCTCACGAGCTGCGTGCCCACCGAACCCCGGGCTGGCGCACCGGGGGTCTACGAGCGGCGTTGTTCGATGCTAACGGCGTGGTGGTGCCCGGACTGCCCGTGTTCGCCAGGGGCGTGACTCGCAGGGACGCGGGTCAGCCAGTCGGGTGGACGATCACCCAGGTGGCGACCGTCGTGTCGGCGGACTGGTTGGACAGCCGGTGGGGGGTGCCGCAGGCGTAGGAGATCGTGTCGCCAGGCCGCAGGACCACGCGCTCGTCGGGAAAGTCGATGGTGAGCTCGCCCTGGGAGACCGTGCCGATCTCGTAGCCGAGGTGGGTGACCAGCTCGTTCTGCTCGGCCCCGGTGGACCCGGGCGGGTAGGTGGACTCGAAGAAGTCGACGTCGCGCGACAGCCCCGGTGACAGTCGCCGGAACACGACCCCACCGGCCAGGCGGACCACGTCGGCCTCGATCGCGCGACGGACGACGTACCCCTCGAGCAGCGGCTGCGGACCCGGCTCGGAGGTCCCGCCGAACACGTCCACGAGGCTCGCGTCGAGCGCGGTGACCAGCGCGAACAACCGGTTCACGGACGGGCGCAGGACACCGCGCTCGATCTGCGAGACCGCACTGGTGGAGATGCCGAGGCGGCGCCCGACCTCCTTCAGGGTGAGCCCCCGCTCCTCGCGCAGCTGCCGCAGCCTGGCGCCCAGCTGCTCGGAGTCGAACGACTCGAGGAGGCGGCCGGCGTCGTCGGCGGTCGTCGTGCTCACCGAGGCACCCCCGAATCATGACTGAAGCCCAAAGTTCACAGACCGGAAACCGACGCCCTGCTGTGAAGCAATAGATTCACAACATTCGAGCAGTCGCTTCACCGTACAGCCTTCTCACCTGGCCAGGGAGAGATCGGGACCCGGGCAACACCGCCGGTCCGAACCCACGTCCCGCACTTGCGACCCCGCGTGAGGACCCCCCATGAACCCCTCAGAAGCAACCGCCACCGAACCACTGCCCAACGACACCGTCGAGGCCGCCGGGTACCCCCCGGGCGCCGGCAACATCAAGCCCGGCTACGACCCTCTGCTCACCAACGAGGACCTCGCGCCGCTGCGCAAGCAGACCTGGTCGTCGTACAACATCTTCGCGTTCTGGATGTCCGACGTGCACAGCGTCGGCGGCTACGTCACGGCCGGGTCGCTGTTCGCGCTCGGCATCTCCAGCTGGCAGGTGCTGATCTCTCTGGTCGTCGGCATCGTCATCGTGCAGCTCTTCTGCAACCTCGTCGCCAAGCCGAGCCAGAAGACCGCCGTCCCGTACCCGGTCATCAACCGGGCGGTGTTCGGTGTGATGGGCGCGAACATCCCGGCCATCATCCGCGGCCTCATCGCCGTCGCCTGGTACGGCGTCCAGACGTTCCTGGCCGCCGAGGCGCTCAACATCATCTGGCTCAAGTTCTTCCCGAGCTCGGAGCAGCTGGTGGAGACGTCGTTCCTCGGCCTGTCGACCCTCGGCTGGATCTCCTTCGCGATCCTCTGGGCCGCCCAGGCCGCCCTGTTCTGGCGTGGCATGGACACCATCCGCAAGTTCATCGACTTCGCCGGGCCTGCCGTCTACGTCGTGATGATCGCGCTGGCCGGCTATCTGGTGTCGCAGGCCGGCTGGAGCAACATCTCGTTCAGCCTCTCCTCGGGTCCGGCGCTCGGGTTCTGGAAGACGATCTCCGTGATGCTCGGCGCGATCGCCCTCGTGGTCGCCTACTTCTCGGGGCCGATGCTGAACTTCGGAGACTTCGCGCGGTACGGGGCGTCGTTCACGAAGGTCAAGCGCGGCAACTTCCTCGGTCTGCCGGTGAACTTCCTGTTCTTCTCCTTGCTGACCGTCATCTGCGCGTCCGCCACGGTGCCCGTGTTCGGCGAGCTGATCACCGACCCCATCGCGACCGTCGCCCAGATCGACACGCCGTTCGCCATCCTGCTGGGCGGCCTGACGTTCGTGACCGCGACGGTCGGCATCAACATCGTCGCCAACTTCATCTCCCCCGCGTTCGACTTCTCCAACGTCTCCCCGCAGAGGATCAGCTGGCGGATGGGCGGCATGATCGCGGCCGTCGGCTCGGTGATCCTCATGCCGTGGAACTGGTACAACAACCCCGACGCGATCCACTACACGCTCGGTGTGCTGGGCGCGCTCATCGGGCCGCTGTTCGGCATCCTCATCGCGGGCTACTACGTGATCGGGAAGCAGAAGGTCCACGTGGACGACATGTTCACCAAGTCGACCACCGGCACGTACTGGTACTCGGGCGGGTACAACCGCAACGCGGTCGCCACGGTCATCGTCGCAGGCCTGCTGTCGATCTGCTCCGCGGTGCTGCCCAAGACGTTCGCGGACCTGGGCGCGTTCGACGTCACGTGGGTCTCCGACTACGCCTGGTTCATCGGGTGCGGTCTCGGCTTCCTGATCTTCATCTTCCTGGAGCGCCGCAACCCGCAGATCCCGCAGCTCGACGCCTCCGACCCGGCCGTCTCCGACGGAACCGTCGAGGAGCGCACGGGCCACACCCTGGCCGTCGAGCCCGCCTGAGAAGCCCATGCACATCCGGGTGATCAACCCCAACACCACCCGGGCGATGACCGACCTGATCGGTCGGTCCGCCCGGGTGGTGGCGGCTCGGGGCACGGTGGTCGACGCAGTGCAGCCCACGATGGGTCCGGCCTCGATCGAGAGCCACTACGAGGAGGCCCTGGCGGTACCCGGCATCCTCGAGCAGGTCACCCTCGGCGAGGCGGACGGGGTCGACGGCTACGTCGTCGCGTGCTTCGGCGACCCCGGCCTGGACGCCGCCCGTGAGCTCGCGGCCGGACCGGTGGTCGGTATCGCCGAGGCCGCGATGCACGCTGCCTCCCTGGTCGGCCGGCGGTTCAGCGTCGTCACGACCCTCGGCAGGACCCGCGCCCGGGCCCGCGAGCTGGCGCAGCGGTACGGCTTCGCGGACGCCTGCCTCAGCGTGCGCGCGTGCGAGGTCGCCGTGCTGTCCCTCGACGCCGACCCCACCGGCCTGGCCCGCATCGTCGACGAGTGCCGCTCGGCGGTCGACGACGACGGGGCCGACGCCGTCGTCCTGGGCTGCGCCGGGATGGCGTCGTGGACGTCCGTGATCGCCGGCGAGATCGGCGTACCGGTCCTCGACGGGGTGGCCGCCGGGACCCTCCTCGCGCAGTCGCTCGTGACCCTGGGTGCCCGCCCCGGTGCGCACGACGAGTACGCGTCACCGCCGGCCAAGCCGATGGCCGGCCTGCTCGCCGGGTTCGAGATCCGGCCCGGTGCGCACCTGCCGACGGTCCGACATGCGCCTGTAACGCGGCTTGAGGCAGTGTGGCCGTAGCCGTAGCCGACCCCAGGAGGACGCGTGACTGATCTCGTCGTGCGCGCGAAGCGCGTCTGGGTGGACCGGGAGCTCCGAGCGGCGCAGGTGCACGTCACCGGCGGCCTGGTGACCGCCGTGCTGCCGTTCGACGCGCCGGGGCCTGTCGACGTCACGCTGCCCGACGACCAGGTCCTCCTGCCAGGGCTCGTCGACTCGCACGTCCACGTCAACGAACCCGGCCGCACGGCGTGGGAGGGCTTCGCGTCAGCCACCCGGGCGGCGGCGGCGAGCGGCGTCACGACGATCGTCGACATGCCGCTGAACTCGATCCCGCCGACCACCACGGTCGAGGCGCTCAGGCTCAAGACGGACGCGACCGGCGGCAAGCTCACCGTGGACGTGGCGTTCTGGGGCGGCGCCGTCCCGGGCAACCTCGGCTCGCTGAAGGCGCTGCACGACGCCGGCGTCCGCGGGTTCAAGGCGTTCCTGGCGCCCTCCGGGGTCGACGAGTTCGCGTACCTGCCGGCCGACCTGCTGGAGCCTGCGCTGGCGGAGGTCGCGTCGATCGGCAGCGTGCTGCTGGTGCACGCGGAGGACCCCTCGCACCTGCACGAGACGCACGGGAGGTCCTACGACGACTTCGTCGCGTCCCGCCCGCCGGTCTCGGAGACCGAGGCCATCGCCCACGTCATCGACGCCATGCGCGTGACCGGTGCCCGCGCGCACATCCTGCACGTGTCCGCCGCCGACTCGCTCGGCCTGATCCGGGCGGCCCGCGCCGAGGGCCTGCCCCTGACCGTCGAGACCTGCCCGCACTACCTGACGCTGCGCGCCGAGGACGTCCCTGCCGGCGGCACCCAGTTCAAGTGCTGCCCGCCGATCCGCGACGGCGCCAACCAGGACCTCCTGTGGGAGGCGGTGCTCGACGGGACGTTCGACGCGATCGTCTCCGACCACTCACCGGCGACGGTGGACGTCAAGAGCGTCGGCGACGGCGACTTCGGCCTCTCCTGGGGCGGCATCGCCGGGCTGCAGCTCGGGTTCACGGTGGTGTGGACCGAGGCGCGTCGGCGCGGGGTGCCGCTCGACGCGATCCTGCCGCTGTTCACCACCGGACCGGCGAGCGTGGCCGGCCTCGACGCAGGGGTGATCACTGTGGGCGCCCCCGCGCACCTGGTCGCCTTCGCGCCGGCCGAGGAGTGGGTCGTCGACGTGCAGTCTCTCGAGCACAGGAACCCCGTCTCGCCCTACGACGGCGCGACCGTCGTCGGTCGTGCGCGAACCGTGTGGCTGCACGGTGAGCCGGTCGTGCGAAACGGCTCGGTCAGCTCGCCGGGCACGGGGCGCACGGTCCTCCCGGAGCCCGCCCGTGCCTGAGGGGTCATGCTTCCCGGTGCCGGTGCCCCAGTCCCGCCGTGACGAGCGCGAGCACGCCCGCCACGAGCATCCCCACGCCCACACCGCGCTCACCGCCCGCCTTGAGCAGCAGGGCTCCGACCCCCGCACCGACCAGGATCAGGCCGACCGCGAGCGAACGGCGCGCCCACCCGTCTCCCGTGCCGCCGGCCAGCCGCGAGTCGGCGGCCAACCCGGTCAGCGTCGACGTCACCACCACCGTGGTCACGTCCTTGACGGCAAGCCGGCGCGCGGTCGCGGCCTGCAGCCCCATCGCCACGGCCAGCAGGCCGGTCACGACCAGAGCCCAGACCTGGCCCTGCTTGGGCGGTGCGATCACCGCAGCGACCCCGAGCCCGACGGCCAGCACGCCCGTCGCGTTGAACGTCACGCTCGTACGGTGCGACCAGCCCGCAGGCGCGGTCCGCAGCAGGCGCCCGCCGATCGCCGCTCCGGCCAGGAACGCCACGAGCGCGATCGCCGGGCCGAGGATCGGCAGGTCGTCGGCACCCGCGAGCGCCATGCCGAGGATGACCACGTTGCCGGTCATGTTGGCCGTGAACACACGGTCCAGCCCCAGGTAGCCGACGGCGTCGACTATGCCGGTCGTGAACGTCAGTGCCAGCATCAGCACCAGGTGCCGGCGCGCGTCATCCCATGTCTTCACCGCGACATCGTGGGGGTCCAGGCCTGATGGGTGCAACGCTGCAGCCCGGCACGGGTCACATCGCCGCGTCCGTCTACCTGCCCTCGACACCCAAGACGGTCCTGTGGGGGCGGCTCCCCTGCGCCAGCGACGAGCCGGTGCTGCGCATCGGCGACGGTGTCGCCGTGACCATCGACACCGTCAGCCACGAGGGTCTGCTCGTCGACCACGGCAGCGACCCGCTCGCCTACTTCACGGGCCACGGCGTCGCGCCGCAGGACGTCCTGACCGACGCGATCGAGATCGTCGCGACGATGGAACGCGGCACCGACGACGGCCCGCACATCGTCACGGGCCCGATCTTCGTCGAGGGCGCGATGCCTGGGGACCTGCTGGCGATCACCGTCCTGGAGACCGCCCCGCGCGTCCCCTACGGCGTCATCTCCAACCGGCACGGACGCGGCGCCCTGGCCGGTGAGCTGCCGCGGGGTGCCGACGAGGTCAGCGTGTTCACCCCGGTGGTCGAAGGTCACGGCAGGCTCCCGGTCGTCGAGGGCGGCTCGCGTGACATCGCGTTCCCGATCGCACCGTTCCTGGGGATCATGGGCGTCGCGGTCGCCGGCTCCGCGAGGCCGCACTCCGTCCCGCCCGGTGCGCACGGCGGCAACATCGACATCAACCTGCTCCAGGTGGGCGCGACGCTCTACCTGCCCGTCCAGGTGCCTGGTGCGCTGGCCTACGTAGGCGACCCGCACTTCGCGCAGGGCGACGGGGAGGTCGCGCTGACCGCGCTCGAGGCGTCGCTTCGGGTCACGCTGCGGTTCGACGTGGTGCCGGCGCAGGTCGCGGTCGAGCAGTTCGGCCTGCTGGACGGGCCGCTCGTCCAGACGGCCGAGTACCTGGTGCCGACGGGTCTGCACCCCGACCTGAACGAGGCCATGCGCCGCTGCGTCCGCGCCGCGATCGCGCTGCTGCGGGCACGCTGGGGCCTCGACGAGCACCTCGCGTACGCGTACCTGTCCGCAGCGACCGACTTCGACATCTCGCAGGTGGTCGACCAGGTGTGCGGCGTGCACGCCAGGATCCGGGTGGCCGACTTCACCGAGGTCAGCAGGTGAGCGCCGTTCCCGCCGACCTCTGGGCGGCGTTCGAGGCGTACGAGGCGGCGGTCCTCGCGGACGACGTGCCGGTGCTCGACGACCTGTTCGCACCCGGGCCGGCGACGATGCGCGGCGACAAGGACGGACTGCTCGTCGGGCACGATGCGATCAGCCGGTTCCGCAGCGCACGGGGCGGTGTGGCACCCCGGACCCTCGACCACGTCGAGACCAGGCGACTCGCCGACGACTGCTGGCTGATCGTCTCGACGAGCCGGTACGACGGCGGTGGCACCGGGCTGCAGACGCAGGTGTGGCAGCTCGCCGACGGACGCTGGCGGATCACGGCCGCGCACGTCACGGGCAGGACCGCGAGCTTCGACCGGTCCGTGTGGCGCACCGTCGGCGACCCGCTCTACCAGGGGGCGTTCACGGGTCCGCTGGTGGGTCTGCGCGTCGCGGTCAAGGACCTGTTCGCGATCAAGGGGTACCGCATCGGTGCCGGCAACCCGACGTGGCTGCACGGCGCGGCCCGCGAGCGCCAGCACGCACCGGCGGTGCTCGACCTGCTGCGTGGCGGCGCCTCCGTCCGTGGTCTGGCCCGCACCGACGAGCTGGCCTACTCCATCGCCGGGTCGAACGCCCACTACGGGACCCCGGTCAACGGCGCGCTCCCGGGCGCGCTGCCGGGAGGCTCGTCGAGCGGGCCCGCCACAGCCGTGGCCACGGGGCTGGCGGACGTCGGCCTGGCGAGCGACACCGCCGGCTCGATCCGCGTCCCCGCGTCCTACCAGGGTCTGTGGGGCCTGCGCACGACGCACGGGCTGGTGCCGCGACAGGGCATGGTCCCGCTCGCACCGTCGTTCGACACGGTCGGCTGGCTGACCCGCGACGGTGCGACGCTCGAGGCGGTCGCCACGTGGTGCCTGGAGTCGACCGTCGACGAACCGGCGGAACCCGGGACGCACGCCGCGCCGGCACTGCCCGAGCTGCTGCGCATCCCGCGCGAGGCGCTCGCCGCCGCGGAACCGGCGACCCGCACGGCCTTCGAGGCCTGGTGCTCCAGCAGGACCACAGAGCTCGTCGACGTCGGCCCGCTCGACGAGTGGTTCGAGGCCTTCCGCCTGGTCCAGGCCGCCGAGGCGTGGCGAACGCACGGCCAGTGGTTCACCGACCACCCCGGCGCGACGGGCCCCGACATCCGCCGACGGTTCGAGCTCGCGTCGACCGTGACACCGGAGCAGGAGGCCGCCGCCCGGGAGCAGGTCACGGCGCGCGCCACGCTCGTTCGCTCCCTCGTCGCCGACGCCCTGCTCGTGCTCCCGACCGCACCCGGCCCGGCACCAGCACGCACCGACCCGCTCGAGGACGTCCGCGCCGCGACGCTCCGCCTGACCGCGCTTGCCGGTATCGGCGGCCTGCCTGCCCTGAGCATCCCGGCGCTGACCGTTCCGAGCCTGCTCGGTGCCGCTCCCGTCGGAGTCTGCCTCGTCGGACCCCAAGGAAGCGACCTGTCCCTGGTGCGCCACGCGCGCCACCTCACCCGCGGAGAGATCGCATGACACGCCCCGTGAACCCGCCCCCTCGCCTGCTCATGGGACCGGGACCCGTGAATGCCGACCCGCGCGTGCTGCGGGCCATGTCCACGCCCCTGATCGGGCAGTACGACCCCGTCATGACGGGGTACATGAACGAGACGCAGGCCCTCTACCGGGAGGTCTTCTCGACGACGAACGAGGCGACCCTGCTGGTGGACGGCACGTCGCGCGCGGGCATCGAGGCAGCGATCGTGTCGCTCGTCCGACCCGGACAACGTGTCCTCGTGCCCGTGTTCGGCCGGTTCGGGCACCTGCTCGCCGAGATCGCGCTACGCGCGGGGGCCGACGTCCACACCATCGAGGTCGAGTGGGGGCAGGTGTTCTCGCCCTCGGCCATCGAGGAGGCCGTCGTCCGGGTCAAGCCGCACCTGCTCGCGATCGTGCAGGGCGACACGTCCACCACCATGAACCAGCCGCTCGACGAGCTCGGGGCGATCTGTGCGAAGCACGGCGTCCTGTTCTACACGGACGCGACCGCGTCGCTGGGCGGCAACCCGTTCGAGATGGACGCGTGGGGTCTGGACGCGGCGACGGCCGGGCTCCAGAAGTGCCTGTCGGGTCCGTCGGGCAGCGCGCCGATCAGCCTCTCGGCCCGAGCCGTCGACGTCATCCGTGGCCGCACCCGCATCGAGGCCGGGATCCGCGACGAGTCCGACGAGGACACCGGTGAGCCCGTGCACTCCAACTACTTCGACCTCGGCATGATCCTCGACTACTGGGGTCCGCGGCGGCTCAACCACCACACCGAGGCGACGACGATGCTCTACGGCGCCTACGAGTGCGCGCGGGTGATCCTCGAGGAGGGGCGGTCCGCCGTCATCGACCGCCACGAGCGCGCCGGACGCGCGATGCTGGCGGGCGTCCAGGGCCTCGGCCTGTCGGTGTTCGGGTCGGTGAGCCACAAGATGAACAACGTGGTCGCGGTGTTCATCCCGGACGTGGTGGAGGGCGACGCCGTGCGCGCCGACCTGCTCAACGACTTCTCCATCGAGATCGGGACGTCGTTCGGGCCGCTGCACGGGCGCGTCTGGCGCATCGGGACCATGGGTGCGAACGCCCGTCTGGACACCGTCCTGGTGACGCTCGCGGCCCTGGAGCAGGTTCTGCGGCGGCACGGCGCCTCCCTCCCGGTCGGCGGCGGCGTGGACGCGGCCTACGAGGCGTGGGGCTGATGCCGCAGACACCTGCGTTCCAGGACGCCGCCCGCCGGATCATGGCCCGGTGCGACGAGCTCGCCCGCTACACGTCGATGGAGGGCGGGATCGAACGCGTCTACCTGTCCCCCGAGCACGCGCGCGTGAACCGCCTCGCGTCGCGCTGGATGCGCGAGGTCGGGCTCGACACCTGGCAGGACGAGGCCGGGAACCTCAACGGACACCTGGACGGGAAGGACCCTGAGGCGCCGTCGCTGCTGCTGGGCTCGCACCTGGACAGCGTCCGCGACGCGGGTCGCTACGACGGGATCCTCGGGGTCCTGATGGCGATCGAGGTGGTGCGAGCCCTGAAGCCGCGCTCGAAGGACCTGCGGTTCGGGCTCGACGTCGTCGCGTTCTGGGACGAGGAGGGCGCGCGGTTCGGCACGGCCCTGCTGGGCAGCTCCGCGATGGCCGGCCAGTGGAACCCTGCGTGGTGGGACCTGACGGACGAGCACGGCACGTCGCTGCGGACCGCGTTCCGCGAGTTCGGCCTGGACCCGGGCCGGGTAGCGGCGGCAGCCCGGCGCCCGGAGTCCCTCGCCGGGTACCTCGAGGCGCACATCGAGCAGGGGCCCGATCTCGACCGGTCGAACGCCCCGCTGGGCGTCGTCACGTCGATCGCGAGCGCCCGCCGCTTCTCCGTGCAGATCCTCGGCGAGGCCAGGCACGCCGGGGGCACACGGTACGAGGACCGGCACGACGCCCTTCTCGGCGCCTCGGAGGCGACCCTCGCGGTTGAGCGGCTGTGCCGGGCCGAGCACCACATCGTCGGCACGGTCGGCCGGCTGGAGACGTTCCCGGGTGCCGTGAACGTGGTGCCGGGCGAGGCGCGACTGACCGTCGACCTGCGCGGAGAGCACGATGACGACCGTGACCGGGTCTGGGCGGACATCTCGCGGTCCATCGACGAGATCGCCGGCCGCCGGGGTCTGCGGTGGAACGCGACGCAGATCCACGAGGCGCCCGCCGTCTGGTGCGACGGCCTGCTGCAGGACGTCGTCCGCGCGGGGATCGAGGACACCGCCCGCGGCGAGGCACCGAGCATGTTCAGCCGCGCCGGGCACGACGCGATGGCGATCGGGGCGATCACGGGCGTCGGCATGCTCTTCCTGCGCAACCCCGACGGGATCAGCCACCACCCCGACGAGTCGGTCAGCCTGGCGGACGTCGAGACCGGTCTGCGGGCCATGACCGCGACCGTCGAGCACCTGGCCCGGGAGGCTGCCTGACTGACCCGGGTGTGCGGCTACCGCTGCGCCCTCTCGTCCGGAGCGAGGTCCCGTGCTCGCCACACCACGTCGAGCGCGGGGTCGTCGGCGTCGCGTTCCACCCGCTCGACGGCGAAACCCTCACGCTCGTAGAACGCTCCTGCTCGCACGTTGCCGGCGAAGTGCTCCACGCACAGGCGCCTCGCGTCCGGCGGCAGCTGTCCGACCACGGCCGCGATCAGCCGCGGACCGAGCCCTTGACCCCGGCAGGCGGGGTCGACGTAGAGCTTGTAAATGACGTGGTCGGCGCCGTCCCATCCGCGCTGCGCGACGCCCACGACCCCGTCCCCGGCCTCGGCCTCGGCGACCACGATGCGACCCTGCGACACGGCGGTGCCGATCTGTTCGACGCTCCACCATCGGGTCACCTGCAGGTCCGCAGCCCCTGCGCCGATCAGGGGCGTGTAGTGCGGCCGGATGTGCGTGGCACCGAACGCGCAGATCGGCCCGACGTCACCCCCGTCGGCGAGCCTCGTGACCCACCCGGCTCTCCGAGTCACTCCCGCACCCCCGATCGTCCGCCGTGCACCCAGGCAAGGCTAGGCCGACGCCTGATCGTCGTCGCGGCACGCACCACGCCGCCCGCGCCGCTGGATCAGGTCGTGGGCGGTGTCGTGCGTCGTGCGTCCACCGTCTGCACGGTCTGCCAGGAACCGCCGTCGCGCGAGATCTCGTTGCGCCAGGCGAAGGTGTCGGCCTGGATGTCGGAGAACACCCACCGTTCGATCCGGTCCGCCTCGGCTCGCTCGAGGACGATGTCGGGTCCGATGCGGTGCGCGTACATGTGGATGACCGTGGTGGTGGCTGTCGAGTGGAAGGTGAAACGCCACAGCTGCAGCCGCGGGTCCCAGATGCGGACACAGAGACCGACCTCGCGCTCGGCATCGACGCACGCGATGTCACGGGCCGGCACGCGCCACGTGTCCACCACGGCGCGGCCGTCCAGGGCATAGCTGAACTCCCAGTCGCCGATGACCTCGCGCACCGGTGAGCCGTCAGGCCCCAGGTACCTGATGTGCGTCCGCCACGCTCCGGCGAAGTGCCCGAACGTCTGCAGCTCGGCGGCATACCGGTCGACCGGCGCGTTCGACAGGATCGTCATGCCGGCCGTCCCTGGAGCCCAGCGGCGAGACAGTCGACGATCGCGTCGGTGTATGCGCCGTCCGGGTCGAGGTCCGGGTCGTAGATCGTGACATCGACGCCCACGATCCGACGTGACTCCAGCAACCGCGACAGGAGCAGCGCCAGCTGCTCGAAGGTGACGCCCGGTGTTCCTGGGGAGTCGACGGCGGGCAGGTGTGCCATGTCCACCACGTCGAGGTCGACGTGCACCCAGATCGGCTGCTCGGCCTTCAGGTGTCCGACGGCCTGCTGTGCTGTCGCCTCCACGCCCGCGGCGAGGAGCTCGTGGATGCCGATCACCAGCAGGTCGGTGGGCACGGCCTGGCCGGTCCGGTCGCCGATCTGGACGACGGACGGGTCGCCGACAAGGGGGCCGTCCACGCCCGGCCAGCGGGTCAGCAGCAGCTCCCCGCGGCCGGTGGCCAGAGCCAGGTCCATGCCGGCGGCCGCACCCAGGCCGGAGAAGTCGGGATGTCCGGGGTGGGTGAAGTCGGGATGCCCGTCGATGTGCACCAACGCGATCTGATGGTGGCGGCGGGCGCCGCTCAGCGAGCCGAGCAGCACTGAGCAGTCGCCGCCGACCACGACCGGCATGCGTCCGGCCGCGACGGCGTCACCGACCGCGTCGGCCAGGAGCAGGCTGTGCTGGCGCAGCGTCACGCCGTTGCGCACCCGGGTGCCCGGCTGAGCCTCGAACTGGTAGGGCGGTCGGGACAGCTCGGTCACCGCAACCGCCTCGAGCCGTTGGCCCAGACCGGCTCCGCGGAGCACGTGCGGCGCACGCCACGTACCGGGCTCGGCGCCGGCGGCGGTAGGTCGCAGCCCGATGCTCCACGGCGCACAGATCAGCTCGACCGGCAGCGGGCCAGTCGCCAGGTCGAGGTCGCCCATGCCACTCCTCATCTCTGCGATCTACACCGGCTTACACTGTTTCACCGGTGTAGAAAGTGCGCAACACCGATACAGTCGAGGCATGGTCGCGAAGGCGGAGGCTCATCACACGCCCCACGAGTTCCGGCCCCGTGACTTCGTCGGCGGACACCCAGCCATCGACTTCGTCAACACCGTCACCGCTCGGAACACCGCCACACCCGACGACTGGCTCGACAGCTACGCCACGCTGCTGCGCTGGGCGTCGCTGAGCGACCTGGCACTCCCTGCTGTCGGGGCCGAGGTGGGCCAAGGTGACGCCGAAGCCGAGCTGCGTCGGTGCCGCACGCTCCGCGAGGCGCTGCACGCAACCCTCGCGTCCGTCCAGGACGACGGTCCCGTGCCCCCGAAGGCGGCCCTGACCTTGGAGACGAGCTGGCGGCTCGCTGCGGCCCACGCACGCCTGGACCTGTCGACCACCCCGTTCCGACTGCGGTACGACCAGGATGGACCGCCTCTGTCCGTCGCACGGCGCGCGCTGGCAGCCGCGGCCGTCGAGCTGCTCGTCGACCTGCCGCGTGAGCGGCTGCGCACCTGTCCGGGCGAGCGCTGCGGATGGATGTTCCTCGACGTCAGCAAGGCGGGCCGTCGTCGCTGGTGCGACATGGCGACGTGCGGCACGGGCGCCAAGAACCGCCGCCGCGCACGTCCCTGAGAACACCGCCGTCCAGGTGGGTCGACCCGGCGACAGCATGGACAATCGAGCCGTGCCCACCGTCCTGCACCCGCCGTCGCTCGGCCACGTCCCCGACATCCGCCTCATCGCAGTCGACATGGACGGGACGCTGCTCGACGACGAGAAGCAGATCCACGACGAGTTCTGGCCGCTGCTCGACGAGCTCGCCGCCCGCGGGATCGCCCTGTGCCCGGCGAGCGGTCGACAGTTCGCGGCTCTGCGCCGCCAGATCGGCCGCCCGGAGCTGGTCTACATCGCCGAGAACGGTGCGTACGTGGTGCGCGACGACACGGAGGTCAGCTCGGAGACGCTCTCCCTGCAGACGGCTCACGACGCCATCCGGATCCTGCGGTCGGCGCACCATCTCGACACCGGCACCGTGCTGTGCGGCAAACGCTCGGCCTACGTCGAACGCACCGACGACGTCTTCCTCGCGCAGGTGCACCCGTACTACGCCCGCCTCGAGCTGGTGGACGACCTGATCGGCGTCGACGACGAGATCCTCAAGGTCGCGGTCCACGACTTCGGGCCGGTCGAGCAGGGTGCCGGAGCGCTGCTCGCGGACGTCGACGGTGCCGTGGTGAGCGGCGAGCACTGGGTCGACCTCATGAACCCGGTCGCCGACAAGGGCCTCGCACTGCGGCACGTCCAGGACTCCCTCGGCGTGACCCGCGAGCAGACCATGGCGTTCGGCGACTACCTCAACGACGTCGGACTGCTCGACGCGGCGCACTGGTCGTTCGCGATGGACAACGCCCACCCCGACGTCCGCGCCCACGCCCGGTTCGTCGCACCGGCCAACACCGCCAACGGCGTGGTCCGCACCATCAGGTCGGTGCTGGGACTGGAGCAACCCTCGTGAACGTGGCAGGTCTGCTGCTCACCCCCGGCGCCAGCGCGGGCCGCGACAGCCCGCCGCTCGTCGCCGTGGAGACCGCCGTGGAGCCGCTGCCCGTCCTGCGGGTCGAGTTCCCCAACCGGGCCGCGGGCAGCCGCGCACCCGAGCGCCCCCCGGTGGCGATCGCGCACGTGCGGTCGACGGCCGACGCGATGGCCCTGACGCTGGGCGTCGAGCCTGACGCGATCGTGCTCGGCGGGCGGTCGTTCGGCGGGCGGATGTGCTCGATGGCCGTCGCGGAAGGGCAGCCGGCGGCAGGCCTCGTGCTCCTGTCCTACCCGCTGCACCCCCCGGGGCGCCCGGACCGGTTGCGCATCGAGCACCTGACCTCGATCCAGGTCCCGGTGCTCGCGGTCTCCGGCGAGCGCGACCCGTTCGGCACGCCCGCCGAGCTCCGGACGCACCTGGCTGCCATCCCTGGTCCGGTCACCACAGTGTTCGTCGCCGGCACGCACACGCCGTCGAACAACGGCGCGGTCGCGCAGGTGGTCCGCGACTGGCTCGCGACGATCGGCTGACAGGCGGTCACCGTGCAGGCGAGCCACCCGGGCCCGACCGAGACGTCGGTGCAGGCGCGCTCAGCCCGGCGCCCTGACGTGTCGATAGGTGCGACATGACGGGTCCGGTCGATGTCCTCTACCGCTACCGGCAGCCGTCGACGGCGGACGAGGGGCGGCTCGCGCTGTCGACGACCGAGTCGACGACGTTCCTCGACGCGCACGTCGAGCGAGCGGACGTGGTCTCTGCCGGCCTGATCGTGCTCGGCGACCTGCCCGGCACCCGGTTCTACACGCCACCGAACGCGGCGCTCCGGCAGGCGTGGGCGGATCCAATCGTCACGACCGAGGCGCACGCGCTCCGGTTCGAGAGCCTCTCGGCCTGCAGCGGTGTCGCCGCCCGGCTCGATGTCCTGCCGGGCGGTCTGGACGTGGCGGACGCACGGCACGGCACCACGAACGTGGACATCAACGCACCGCTGCGGCGTCTGCTCAGTCAGGTGCGGGCGTCGGACCCGATGCACCTGACCGTGGCTGAGGACGGGCTCGGCGTCACGACGCTCGACGGCGAGGTGCACGAGCGCAAGGTCGCGCTGCCGGAGCGTTGGGTCCGCTCGCTCGCCGAGCTGCAGGTCCTGCTCGCCGACCTGACGCAGGTCGCCGACCTCGACGCCACCGCGATGCGCCAGTTCCTCCGGTCGCTGCCGCGGAGCACGCCTCCCGTGTCCTCGTTCTGGCTCCAGCCCCTGCACGCGGGCGGACTGCGCCTCGGCGCGAGCCGAACGCCGGGCTCGATCTCCGTCGGCGGACCCGAGCGGTTGAGGGTGCTCGACGGCGCGATGCGGTTCGCGACACGGCTGCGGGTCTACGGGGACCTCGACAGCGCCGAGCCGTCGACGAGCTGCTGGGTCGTGGACCTCCCGCACGCGCGCCTGTCGTTGTCGCTCAGCCCGCAGTCGACCCGCGGGTTCTCCGGCGAGGGCGCGCTGCTCGACCAGCTCGTCGACGCCGATCCCCAGGCGCTGGAGGCGGCGCACGGGCGGCTCGGCTACGACGTCGTCGACGGCCGCTACTTCGCCCGCGAGCTCCCGTTCGGTCGGGACCTGCTGCGCGACCACCCGCGCTGGACCAAGGCCCAGCGGCTCGTGCTCGACGGCGCCGTGAGCGCCGACGGAGCCGATCACCTGGTTCGCAGCGGCGGGACCCAGCACCTCGTCCGTCGCGACGCTGCAGGGAACGAACGCTGCACGTGCGCCTGGTAC
This sequence comes from Cellulomonas sp. URHE0023, assembly GCF_000688475.1. Taxonomy (GTDB): domain Bacteria; phylum Actinomycetota; class Actinomycetes; order Actinomycetales; family Cellulomonadaceae; genus Cellulomonas. The sequence goes on from NZ_JIAN01000005.1 coordinate 664,952, forward strand.
GCCAAGCACGGCACCGGCCGTGGACCGTGCGCGCACGTGCTGGCCGTACGGCTGGCCGCACGATGATCCGCGGCCTGCGGTGGAAGCGCGACGCTCACCCCGCCCCCGTGGGCGCGCGCGTGCTCGGGGCGGTCCGGACCGGCGATCTCGACGCGGTCGTCGCTCTGGTCACCGCTGAGGCTGACCGGCCTGCGGTACGCAACGCCCTCCTCGGCGACCTACCCACCGACGCGCCGGGACATGCTGCGCGCGACCTCGCCCTGTTCGCGATCGGGGAGGCAGGGGGCTGGAGCGTCTGGAGCGTGCTCAACCTCCCCGACGGGGCTTCACGCGGGGTCGACGCGGTGGTCGCGGTCGGTCACGTCCGCGGCAGCGCCTGGTCGACGGCCACGGTGGCCTCGTGGCTCAGCGCCTGGCCGAACGCGCAGCACTGGAGGATCGCGCACTCCTGGGTGCGTTCAGGGCTGGTGCCCGAGCCGACGGTGGACGAGTACGCCGTCTGGGCCTTGTACCCGCCCGTGAACGAGACGCTCGAGTCGCTCGTGCAGGCCGACCCAGACCTGGGACGAGTTCTCCGGCGCGTCTTCACGTCGACGGGCGCCGGCATCGCGTTCAGTCAGCACCCGTCGTCCGTCACCGCCTTCGTCGGCGCTCTCGGGGGTCGTACGGGGCCGGCCCGCGAGGAGCTGCTGGAGGGCGCCCTCGCCGCACTCGACACGCCCCTGACCGTCACCGACCTGCGCGGCTGGAGCCGGGTCGTCGACCACCTCGCACCGACGCCCACCGAGGTTGCCGAGCGCTCGGACACGTTCGTCGCGATGCTGGGCGCACCCTCGGCTGTTCGGGTGGGGGTCGCGCAGCGCGCTCTTGCCACGCAGGTCAAGCACGGCGCAGGGAGCGTGGACGGGTCCGCTCTGGTGTCCGTCAGCCGAGGAGTGCTCGCGCGTCCTGAGCGGGGCCTGGTCAAGGCGCAGCTTCGGCTGCTCGGTGAGGCCCACAAGCGTGCCCTCGTCCCGGTCAAGGATCTCGCGGTGTGCCTCGAGGAGAGCATCGACCCCGATCGCCCCGACCTCGCGGCGATGGCGACGGAACTTCTGAAGGTGATCAGCCCGACCCGCGTCGCGACGCCCCGGACGCCGGTGCGAGGGCCGAGCCAGCCCGCGCCGGCACCCGTCGACCTGCCCGAACCCGGCACGCTGGAGCTGGTCCACGACGCCGACGAGCTCGTCGACCTCCTGGCGCACGTGCTGGCTCGTCCCGGTGACCCCGCCGACCTCGAACGCGTCTACGACGGCATGGTCCGGTTCCCGTCGTCGGACTCCCGCGCCGCACGCACCCTGCTCCGCGCGGCGGGCGCCTGGGTCCCCTCGTTCGAGTCCTCGGCCTTCTCGCAGCGCAGGACCATGTCGGACGCCGTCGGCGGACTCGTTCTCGCCTGGCTCGGTGAGCCGGTTCCGGCGGCCGTCGTCGGCGTGACCCGGTGCGGCTACCTCCACGACATGCACACGCCGGCGCCGCCCGGTGCGACGGTGCGCAACCAGAGCTCTTCGGAGCGGACAGCGGTCGAGGGCGTGCGTCGCGTCACGCACTCGCGCTACTGGGAGGTGGACGTCCCGTCCTGGATCCCGAGCGTGCTGACCTTCCGCCGCACCGTGGAGCTGCGCGACCTCGTCGGCACTGGATCCCCTCTGCTCAGCACCCCCACCCGGTCGGACGGATCCCTCGACGGCGAGACCCTTGTACGCAGGCTCGCGACGGTCCCACGACGCCCGCACGACCTCGGCACGGCCTTGTTGCGTCTCGACCCTGCGGATCGGCACCTGCTCGGACCTGCCGTCTCGGCGGAGCTGGCGCAGCTCGGCGACCGAGACCGCTGGGTGCCCTCGACGCACCCGATGCCGCCGAAGCACTTCCGGCTGACGTCCCCGGGACTGTTCTGGGACGCGGCGAACGCGCCGGTCGGCTCACCTGACGACCCAGTCGCGGGCTGGCTCGACACCTCGACGATCGTCGACGGCTGGGACGACCACCTCGACGTCGTCGACTGGCACGACACCCGCTGGGCGCTCGGCCCGGCGCACTGGACGAGCGTGCTGGTGCACGACCCCGACCTGCTCGCCGCGCACCTGGTCCCGCTGCTCCTGTACTCCGCGGAGAAGTCGCGTGCCGACTTCGGCAGGGTCGCGCAGGCGCTCGGCTCCTCGCGCGTGCCTCTGGGCGGTCCAGCGGCCAGCGCGCTGGTTCGGCTCGCCGGGTTCAAGGACGTCACGGTCCGCACCGTGACGGCAGAGGCGCTCGCCGACGCGGCACTGCGCGGGACGCTCGACGGTGAGCTGCTCGGAGGCGAGCTGACCCGGCTCGTCGTACCCGGCGGCGACAGCGCACCGAAGCTCAACCGGGTCGCTGCCACGCTTGCCGACTGTGCCCGCATCCACGAGCACGCCGAGGTCCTGGTGCTCGACGCGGTCGTGGCCATGCTCCCGGTGCTGCGGACCCTTCGCGGAGGCGCCGAGCTCCTCGAGCCGGCCGCGCAGATCGCCGAGCGCCGCGGCGTCCGCGTGGACCTGCCGCCGGACCTCGGTGACCTGGCCCGCGGACGCTCGACGACGCGCGTCGCCGCGGCCGTACGGCGGCTCGGGGCGGTCTAGCGTCGGGATACCGTCTGTACGTCTGCCGGCGTCGGTGGAGGACGACGACACCCGCGGAGGCAGCCATGCCCGAGTTCACGCTCGACTCGTTGCGACGCTGGCCGGACGTCGAGGGCCCCGACCTGGTCGCCGTCGACGCGACGGACCGCCTCGTCCTCGACACGGCAGCGTCCGCGCTGGCCGCAGCAGCGCCGGGTGAGGTCGTCACCGTCGGGGACCGCTACGGAGCGCTCACGCTCGGCGCCGTCGGCCTGCACGGCAGCCGGGCTGTCCGCAGCCACCAGGACCTGCGCTCGGCCGAGCTGGCACTGGCGGCGAACGCGCAACGCTGCGGGCTCGACGGCACGTACACCTCCGGACCGCTCGACGCGGCGACGCTCAAGGGGGCCCGGGTCGTGCTCCTGCAGCTCCCGAGGTCGCTCGACGCCCTCGACGAGATCGCGGCGCACGTGGCGGCTCATGCCCACCCCGAGGTTCACGTGGTCGCAGGGGGCCGGATCAAGCACATGACCCTGGCCATGAACGACGTGCTGGCGCGGTGGTTCACCGTGGTCGAACCACAGCTGGCCCGGCAGAAGTCCCGTGTGCTGCTGGCGTCGCGGCCCGTCGCAGGGGCGGACCGGCCCACCGTGACCTGGCCGGCGCACGACGACGTCCTGCTGCCGGACGGCACGCCGTTGACCGTTTGCGCGCACGGTGCCGCGTTCGCCGGGACCCGCATCGACGTGGGGACCCGGGTCCTTCTCGGCGCACTTGACGGCGCAGCGCCCGGAGCGGCGACCGCGGTCGACCTCGGCTGCGGCACGGGGGTCGTCGCGACGGTTCTCGCGGCGCGCCGGCCCGACCTCCGGGTGATCGCGACGGACGGCTCCGCGGCAGCCGTCGCGTCGGCGGCGGCGACGGCCGCGGCGAACGGCGTCTCGGCACGGGTCACCACCCTGCAGGACGACGCCGCCGCCTCCGTCCCGGATGCGAGCGTGGACCTCGTGGTGCTCAACCCTCCGTTCCATGTGGGCGCAGGCGTGCACACCGGCGTCGCCCACAAGCTGTTCGACGCGGCGGCGCGCATCCTGCGGCCCGGCGGCGAGCTGTGGACGGTGTGGAACTCGCACCTGCAGTACCGGCCCGCGCTCGAGCGGTCCGTCGGGCCCACCCGCCAGGTGCTGCGGGACCCGAAGTTCACCGTCACGGCGTCGACCCGCTCCTAGCGCGCTCCGGGCAGGGACGACCACGCGTCCGCAAGTGGACGTTGTGGGATCCGCGCGTACCGCGCAGCATCGATGACATGGACCTCGGCCAGCTGCGTGCAGCGTTCTCTCCTGTGCCCGGCTACCTCGACGCGGCAACGTGCGGGCTGCCCGCGCGAGCGACGGTGGCGGCGATGCGCGAGGGGCTCGAGACGTGGCAGGCGGGAAAGGCCGACCTCGCGGTCTACGACGCGGCGGTCGCGGCGAGCCGGGCGGCGTACGGCCGGATCGTCGGCGTCGGACCCGAGTCGGTCGCCATCGCCGCACAGGCCAGCGCCCTGGTCGGCCTCGTTGCGGCGAGCCTTCCGGACGGCGCTGAGGTCCTGGCCGTCGACGGCGACTTCACGTCCGTCACCTACCCGTTCGAGGCGCAGGCGGACCGCGGCGTCACGGTGCGCTACGTCCCGCTCGACCGGCTCGCCGACGAGGTGCGGCCGACGACCGACGTGGTGGCGTACTCGCTCGTGCAGTCGCGAGACGGGCAGGTCGCCTCGTCGGCCGTCCAGGCGGCCGCCGCGGCTCACGGAGCCCGAACGGTCTGCGACGTCACCCAGGCGGCCGGATGGCTCCCGGTCGACGCCGGCGGCTTCGACGTCACCGTGTGCGCGGCCTACAAGTGGCTGTCGGCACCGCGCGGCACCGCCTTCCTGACCGTCCGACCCGGCATCGACCTCCGCCCGGTGGGGGCCGGGTGGTACGCAGGTGCTGACGTCTGGAGCAGCGTCTACGGGCCCGCGATGCGGCTCGCCGACGACGCGCGGCGCTTCGACGTGTCGCCCGCGTGGCTGTGCTGGGTCGGGGCGGCGCCGGTCCTGGAGGCGTTCGCGGTGGCGGACCTCGACACGGTGCGCGCGTACGACGTCGGGCTGGCCAACGCGTTCCGTGCGGGCATCGGCTGGGAGCCCTCGAACAGCGCCGTCGTCCGGCTCCCGGACGACTCCGCCGGAACGCTGCGCACCCGACTCACCGAGCACGGCTGCCGCGTCGCCGGCCGCGGCGGCGGTGTGCGGATCGCGTTCCACCTCTGGAACGACGCGGACGACGTCGACCGCGCGGTCGGGGCCGTTCCTGAGGCGAACCTGAGGGTTCCCTGAGGGTCGATTCGGGGGTATCCCCTATATCCCTGGTCGAGGAACTGCCGGAATCCTAGGATCCGAACAGCACCGACCGACGCGCCGGGCCCAGGTATCACCGGTCCCGCTTGCTGCACCTCATAGTCGTCGCCGACTCCCCACCAGAGGATTTCCCATGGCCCACGTCTCCCGGTGGATCACCCACCGATACGTCAAGTTCCTGATCATCGCGTTCTGGCTCGTCGTCGTCGCCCTGCTAGGCCCTCTGGCGGGCAAGCTGACCGACGCGCAGAGCAACGACGCCAAGTCCTGGTTGCCGCAGAGTGCGGAGTCCACCGAGGTCCTGGACGTCGCGACCGGCTTCGTCTCCTCCAACACGATCCCCGCGGTCATCGTCTACGAACGTGACGGCGGGCTCACGGAGGCCGACCTGGCAGTCGTCGCCGCCGACGCCGAGGAGTTCGGCACGCTCGCGACCCTGGACGGTGAGGTCGTCGGACCTGTCCCGTCGGAGGATGGCGAGGCCGCCCAGATCATCGTCCCGCTCGACCTCGGGAGCGACGGCTGGAACCTCGCGGCCGACGCCGTCACGGACCTTCGCGCCACCGCGGAGGACGGCGCGAACGGGATGAACGTGTACATCACCGGGCCCGCGGGCCAGGCTGCTGACTCCTCGGCGGCGTTCGAGGGGCTGGACAGCACGCTGCTCTTCTCGGCCGCCGGCGTCGTCATCATCATCCTTCTGCTCACCTACCGCAGCCCGATCCTGTGGCTCCTGCCCCTCATCTCCGCGGGCGTCGCGCTTACCGTCTCGCAGGCCGTCATCTACCTGCTCGCCGAGAACGCGGGCCTCACCGTGAACGCGCAGAGCGCCGGCATCCTCACCGTCCTGGTGTTCGGCGCCGGCACGGACTACGCGTTGCTGCTCACGGCCCGGTATCGAGAAGAGCTCCGCAAGCACGGAGACCGGCACGAGGCGATGGGCCTGGCGCTGCACCGTGCGAGCCCCGCGATCATCGCGAGCGGCGCAACCGTCGCGATCTCCATGCTCGTGCTGCTCCTCGCGTCGATCGCGTCCACCGCGGGCCTGGGCCCGGTCGCCGCCATCGGCATCGTCGTCGCCGTCATCGTGATGCTGACGCTGCTGCCCGCGCTGCTGGTCACGTGCGGTCGCTGGGTGTTCTGGCCGCGTGCGCCGAAGCTCGGTGACGCGGAGCCGTCGGAGCACGGCTTCTGGTCGCGGATCGGGACCCGCATCGAACGCCGGCCGCGTCGTACCTGGGTCGTCACGTCCCTCGTCCTGGTCCTCGCGGGCTTCGGCGTCGTCGCGCTCAACGCGAACGGCCTGAGCAACGAGGGGCAGTACACCTCGGAGCAGCCGTCCATCGCAGGCGAGAAGGTCCTGGCGGCGCACTTCGCCGGCGGTGCCGGGTCGCCGGTCGTGGTCATCGCGAACACCGATCAGGCGGACGACGTCGTGGCCGTCTTCGCGGGCGTCGACGGCATCGAGCCGAGCAGCGTCCAGGCGCTGGGCGACAAGGACGGTGTCACCTACATCGAGGGCACGTTGACGTCGGCTCCCGACAGCGACGAGGCCTACGACACGGTCGACCGGGTCCGCGACGCGGTGCACCCCGTGGACGGTGCGGACGCCATCGTCGGCGGCACCAGCGCGATCACGCTCGACGTGGAGCGCGCCGCCGTGGCGGACAACAAGCTGGTCATGCCGCTCATCCTGCTCGTGGTGTTCGTCGTGCTGATGATCCTGCTGCGGGCGGTCCTCGGGCCGCTGGTGCTCATCGGCACGGTCGTCCTGTCGTTCGCGGCGGCCATCGGGATCAGCGCGCTGTTCTTCAAGTACGTGTTCGGCTACGAGGGAGCGGACACAGCCTTCCCGCTGTTCGTCTTCGTCTTCCTGGTCGCCCTGGGCATCGACTACAACATCTTCCTGATGACGAGAGTCCGGGAAGAGACGATCCGGATCGGCCATCACCGTGGTTCCCTCGTCGCGCTCGCCGCGACCGGTGGGGTCATCACGTCGGCCGGACTGGTGCTCGCCGGAACGTTCGCGGTGCTCGGCACGCTGCCGCTCGTCGCGTTCGCCGAGATCGGGTTCGCCGTGGCACTCGGCGTCCTGCTCGACACCCTGGTCGTCCGGTCCGTGCTGGTCACGGCGCTCAACCTCGACATCGGCAAGAAGATGTGGTGGCCCAGCGCCTTGGCACGCAAGCCCGACCCGACCCCCGCAGCCGTCACCGAGGAGGCGCCGGTCCCGGTCGCCTGATCCCGTGACGCCGGCGCGGTCCGCATCGGAGGGGATGCGGACCGCGCCGGCGCCCGGTCTGATAGGCACATGCAGACACGACTTCTCGGGGACATCAAGGTCAGCCGCATCGGGCTCGGCGGCATGCCGATGTCGATCGAAGGACGGCCCGACCGCGCACGGTCCCTGGCCACCATCCACGCCGCCCTCGACGCGGGTGTCACGCTCATCGACACGGCCGACGCCTACCACCTGCACGCCGACGAGGTCGGCCACAACGAGACGCTCATCGCCGAGGCGTTGCGCACCTGGGGCGGTGACTCCTCGGACGTTCTCGTCGCGACGAAGGGCGGCCACCTGCGCCCCGGGGACGGCAGCTGGACCGTCGACGGCTCGCCGCAGCACCTGCGCGAGGCCGTCCAGGCGTCCGCACGTCGGCTCGGGGTCGACGCGATCGGCCTCTACCAGTTCCACCGCCCCGACCCGCGGGTCCCGTACGCCGACTCGGTCGGCGTGCTCGCCGAGCTCCTCGACGCGGGCACGATCCGGCTGGCAGGCATCTCGAACGCCGATCCCGAGCAGATCAGGCTTGCTCAGGAGGTGCTCGGCGGACGCCTCGTGTCCGTCCAGAACCAGTACTCGCCCGCGTTCCGCTCCTCGCAGCCGGAGCTCGACCTCTGCGCCGAGCTGGGCATCGCCTTCCTCCCGTGGAGCCCGTTGGGCGGCATCGCCCGTGCCGGCGAGCTCGGGTCCCGGTTCGATGCGTTCCAGACGATCGCTGACGCGCACCGCGTGAGCCCGCAGCAGGTCGCCCTCGCCTGGGAGCTGTCGCAGGCACCCGTCGTGATCCCCATCCCTGGCGCGTCGCGCCCTGAGTCGATCCAGGACTCGGTGCTCGCGGTCGACCTGGTGCTCGGGCAGGAGGAGCTCGCCGAGCTGAACGGCAGCTGAGGTCAGCCGAGTGCGTCCTCGAACGCCGCGAGGGCGTCGGCGGAGAAGAGCACGAACCGCACGACCTCGACGCGGGTCGTCGCTCCTCGCACCGCCTCGACGGCGATCCGCGCGACGTCCTCCACCCCCCAGCCGTACACGCCGGCGCTCACTGCCGGAGCCGCGACGCTCACGGCGCCGACCTCGTCGGCCACCGCCAGCGACCGGAGGAAGCACGACGCGAGCAGAGCGGGATCGGTCTGCCCGCGGTGGCGGTTCGGCCCGACGGTGTGGATGACCCAGCGGGCGGGAAGCCGAAAACCAGGCGTCGCGACGGCCTCCCCGACCGGTAGACCGTCGGGCAGGCTCGTGCGCCGTAGCACCTCGCACGCCGCCAGCAGCTGCGGACCTGCAGCGGCGTGGATGGCGCCGTCCACGCCTCCACCGCCCAGCAGCCGCGAGTTCGCGGCGTTGACGATCGCGTCGACGCCCTGCGTCGTGATGTCGCCCCTGACGGCCTCGATACGCACACCGACAGTGTGACAAGGCGAAGGCCCCTCGGACGCTTACTCCGAGGGGCCTTCACCTGTGTCCAACGGTACGCGCACGGACTGCTCGGACGGGTGAACGCCACGCAACTCATCCACAAATTCTGTCCACAGGCCTGTGTTTCGGTGGCGTTTCCGCAGGTCGGCCTGTGGACGACCCTGTGTGGTCAACGGTGGATAAAGATTGGCCCCAGAAGTCCTTGCGGCGAGTTGGACAGCAGGACTAGACATCACACATCGAGATCGACAGATCAAGATCCGCAGGCGAAGGGCCCCCTCCGGGGAGCAGAAGCCGGCCGGTGACGGAACCCCTCCGGGGGCCTACGGAACCGCCGACGGACGCACACCGGACGGACCGGAGCCTCAGGCGTCGAAGCCCTCCCGGGGGCGACGGAGCCCGGCGGCGACGGAACCCCCTCGGGGGCGACGGAGGCGGCGGTGACAGGCAGTCGAGCTCGGGCCGGCCGGAGAACGGGCGACCACATCGGAGGGGTAACCCGACGACTCGCGGATGACGACGCGAGGGTCGCTACGGACCGGGCGGTGGATCGTAGTCGTCCCGCCCACGGCGGGTCGCCAGCTTGAGATCCTCTCCGGAGGAGCGCGAGCAGGTGACGCACCGGGTGTCAGGACGAAGCCGCACCGTCAGCGCGGTGTCGGTCACCGGTTCGCCGGAGGCCAACGACCTGCGGTCACGGAAGGGCCCCTCGGACGCTTACTCCGAGGGGCCCTTCTCCATGTCTTGAGCACCGACGGGCCGAGCTCGCCGCAGGAGACTGCGCGGGGTTCCCGCTAAGGCTGCGTCACCAGCACGTCTTCCCAGACGGCCGGCGTGCTGGTCAAGTGCATCGGGCCTGTCGCACCATCGAGCAGGGCCGTGCAGTGGTCGCCGTCCCCGGTTATCGCGTACACCGGCGGCTCGTGCGTGTCACCGAGCACCGACGAGCCCCAGAACTCCGGCTCGCTGTCATCGAACGCCGACTCCGGCATCCACAGGTACCTCGACTCGGTGGCAGTCCCACGGAACTTCGCCTCATCGGCGATGCGGAAGAGGCGTCCTTCGACCTCCTCACCGACTCCGCCTTCGACGTACGTGACCACACACGTCTGAGGGATGGCCAGATCGTTGGACAGCCGCGTCCGGTCGCCACGGCCGTACTCGATCTCGGCTACGAGCACCAGCCGAGGCCGTTCGACGGGAACCGAGAACACCCGCGAGTCCACCCACGGCACGGAGCCGCCGAACCAGCCGCCCGGTCCCCCGGGGCCGCTCGGTCGCCAGATCGTGCAGTTGGCACGTGCGGCCAGCATCCTGATCCGATACTCGACCTCCGCATCCAACGGCCACGAGCACACCACCACGTCGTACGCGAGCACCACGGGCTCTCCCTCGCCGACGCTCGTCGCCTTCGACTCGACCCGCACCTCGAACGCAGTCCCGTCCGGGGACAGCTCACGAGACACGGCCCCGAGCTCGAGGTGAATGTTCGTGCTCTGGTTCAGCGACGACGTCACGCTCGCACTCATGAGCTGAAGGACGATCGGCACGCCGAGCGCGACCACGCCACCGAACCCCACGACCTGACGCGCCGCCTTACGGTCCCGCTTCTCGATCCCGCTCCACAGCCAGATCCACATCCCGACCGACGTGAAGAACACGACGACCGCCAACGTGTAGGGCCACGGGTCGAGCGGCGGCCGCAATGCCGACGGCAGGACGGCTGTGCTCAGGGCGAGCCCCACGACGCAGATGCCGATCGCGGACAGACGGACCCACAGTGCCGACGTACGCACGCCCTGCGGAAGCCGGGCGGGGAGGCGGTCGGCGTACGGAAGCCGGTAGGAGCGTGCGAGGTCGAGCACGACGGGCGGCAGCAGGATGGCGAGCACGACCGCAAAGCTCAGCGCGGTCCCGATCTCGAGCATCCGGTCGACGACGAAGGCGCCCACCGTCGGCGGCTCGGCGACCGGCACGCTCCAGAACTTCAGCGCGAGCCAGATGAAGGGCAAGCACCAGAAGACGATCCAGAGCCGGCTGTCGACCGGCAGATCCGAGGACTCCTCCTCAGGGCCCAGCATGGGCTGCTGGTCACCGCCGGCGGTCACACTCCGAGCCTCCCACCGCCGGACGCCCCAAACCAGGATGAAACGGACACCCGGATGGGCGCTACAGGACGCTGGCCAGGAAGTCCTTGGTCCGCTGCTCGGTGGGGGCGCCGATGACCTGCTCCACCGGTCCGTGCTCGACGACCACACCGTCGGCCATGAACACCGCCTGGTCGGCGACCTCGCGGGCGAACCCGATCTCGTGCGTCACCACGATCATGGTCATGCCGGAACGGGCCAGGTCGCGCATGACGCCGAGCACCTCACCGACCAGCTCGGGGTCGAGGGCCGAGGTCGGCTCGTCGAACAGCATGAGCTCGGGGTCCATGGCCAGGGCGCGGGCGATGGCCACGCGCTGCTGCTGACCGCCCGACAGCTGCGCCGGGTAGTGGTCCATCCGGTCGTCCAGACCCACGCGCGTGAGCACCTCGGTGGCACGCTCCCTGGCCTCGGCCTTGCTGCGCCCCAGCACCTGCACCTGGGCCTCCATGACGTTGCCGATGGCCGTCATGTGGGGGAACAGGTTGAAGCGCTGGAACACCATCCCGATGCGTGACCGCTGCCGGGAGATGACCTTGGGGTGCAGCCGGTAGAGCACGGGCTTGCCGCCGCGGGTGCCCTCCTTGTAGCCCATGAGCTCGCCGTCGACGCGGATGCTCCCGGCGCCGATCTCCTCGAGCTGGTTGATGCAGCGCAGCGCGGTCGACTTGCCCGATCCCGAGGGACCGAGGACCACGGTCACCGTGCCGGTGGGTACGACGAGGTCGACGCCCTTGAGCACGTGCGACTCGCCGAACCACTTGTGCACGCCGACCATGTCGACCATCGGGACGTCGGCGGTCACGGGTTCGCCTCCAAGGGGCCAAGGTCTGCGGCGGTGCCCGCGGCGTTGATGGCGGCCTGTCTGGGCACGCGACGCTTGCGCCCTCGCGGGGCAGGCGTGTGCGCGTCGAAGCCCTTGCCGTAGTACCGCTCGATGTAGCTCTGCCCGACCATCAGCACGCTCGTGATCGCCAGGTACCACAGCGCTGCCACCACGAGCAGGGGGATGGGCTGGAAGTTGCGGTTGCCGATCGCCGACGCCGCGTAGTTCAGGTCGAGGATGAACGGCACCGCCAGCACGAGCGACGTCGTCTTCAGCATGGAGATCGTCTCGTTGCCGGTGGGCGGCACGATGACGCGCATGGCCTGCGGGATGACGATGCGCCCGAGGATCCGGCCCTCCGACATGCCGAGCGCGCGCGCCGCCTCGGACTGCCCCGTGTCGACGCTCTGCAGACCCGCGCGCACGATCTCCGCGAGGTAGGCGGCCTCGTTGAGCGCCAGGCCGAGGATGGCGACGCGCGCGAGCGTGAAGACCGTGCCGCTGTCGAAGCGGATCAGCTCAGGCCCGAAGGGCACGCCCAGCGACAGCGTCGGGTACAGCACGGTGATCAGGCCCCAGAACACCAGCTGGGTGTAGATCGGGGTGCCGCGGAAGAACCAGATGTAGACCCAGGCGACGTACCGCATCACCGGGTTGCCCGACCGCCGCATGATCGCCAGCAGGACCGCGAGCACGATCGCGATCACCATCGAGGCGATCGTCAGCCAGATCGTCCAGCGCACGCCGCGCAGGATCGGCTCGCTGAACAGGTACTTCGAGACCGTGGGCCAGGCGAAGTTGTCGTTCGTGATCAGTGCGCTGGCGACCATCGCCGCCAGCACGAGCACCACCACCGCGGACACCCACCGTCCGGGGTAGCGGACGGGGATCGCGTGGATCCGTTCCGGCTCCTGCGTCGGGGTGGCCGCGGTGGTGGGGGTGCTCATGACGTCAGCTGACCGAGGGGTTCAGCTCGGCCGTCTCGACGGCGCCCGTGTCGTTGCCCCAGGCCTCGAGGATCTTGCCGTAGTCGCCGCTGTCGATCAGCTTCTGCACGGCCTTCTGGATCGCGTCGGTGAGCGCCTGGTCGTCCTTCGAGACGACGATGCCCTGCGGGGCGCTGGCGAAGACGTCACCGAGCTGCTCGAGCTTGCCGTCGGTCTGCGCGATCGCGTACGCGATGATCGGCGAGTCCGCGTACATGACGTCGGCCTTGCCACCCACGAGGGCGGTGGTCACGTCGGTCTGCTTGGCGTACTTCAGCGGCGTGATCTCGTCCTTGCCGCTGGAGATGCAGGCAGCGGCGAGCGCGTCCAGCTCCTCGTCCTCGACCGTGCCGGTCTGCACGCCGACGGTCAGGCCGCACAGGTCGTCGCCGTTGACCTTCTTCGGGTTGCCCGTCGCCACCGCGTACGCCTCGCCGGCCTCGAAGTACTGGACCATGTTGGCCTGCTCTTCGCGCTCGGCGTTGATGGTGAACGACGAGATGCCGACGTCGTACTTGGAGCCGATCGCCGGGATGATGCCCGAGAAGTCGGCCGTCTGGACGTCGGCCTCGAGCCCGAGCACCGCGGCGATGCCCTTGGCCAGGTCGACGTCGTAGCCGACCGGCGTCGTGCCGTCCTCGTCGATGTACTCCGCCGGGGCGTACGACGTGTCGGACCCGACGACGAGCTTGCCGCTGCTGGCGATCTTCTCGGGCAGCAGGGCAGCGATCGTGTCGTCCTTGGCGATGCTCGTGGGGTCGAACGACGCCGCTCCACCACCGGAGGCCGACGAGCTGGAGCTGTCAGACCCGCTGTCGTCGCCGCCACAGGCGGTCAGCAGCAGGGCGGACGCGGCGAGGGTTGCGGCCGCGAGGACGAGACGGTTACTACGCACGGAGTACCTCCTGCGACGCCGGGGGACGTCGTCTGGTTCGGAACTGCGGGGACGAGGGACGGCGCTCGGGTGCCGCGCTCGCGTGACAGTAATGGCGGAATGTTACGGCGCAGTATCCGGTCCTGGGGACCGAACCGGTCACGGCGCGCCAATTCAGGCGGGATGGGACTCCAGAAGGAGGGTCACAGGACCGTCGTTGACGAGCTCGACCGCCATGTCGGCTCCGAACACTCCGGTTGCCACCTCGAGGCCCCTCGCCCGCAGCGCCGCCACGACGGCGTCGACCAACGGCTCGGCGACCGGACCGGGCGCGGCGGCGTTCCACGTCGGCCGGCGGCCCTTGCGGGTGTCGCCGTAGAGCGTGAACTGGCTGACGACGAGCACGGGTGCACCCACGTCGACGGCAGCCAACTCGTCGCGCAGGATGCGCAGCTCGGCGATCTTGCGGGCGATCAGCTCCACCTGCGCGGGCCCGTCCCCCGGTGTCACACCGACGAGCGCCACCAGCCCGGGCCGGTCGATCGCCCCGACGACGACCCCGTCGACCGTCACGGACGCGCGCGTCACGCGCTGGACGACGGCCCTCATGCGAGCGCAGCCACGACCTCGCCGACCGGCGCCCCGTGGCCGAGCACCGGCGTGAGCCCGACGGCCTCGACGAGGGCGGGGTCGACGCCCGCCACCGCGAGCGCAGCGGCCAGGACGGCCGCTCGGGGCCGCGCCGAGCCGTCGAGGACCTTGAACGCCACGGCTGACCCGTCAGCCAGCCCGGCCGCGTAGACACCGTCGGCCCCGTCCTTGGCGACGAGCCCCGGTACGGCCTCCATGAACCGTGTGGCGTCCCTTCCCGTCCCTGCGACGTGCCACGGGTGGCCGCTCATCGCGCGTGCGACCCGCGCCTCGGGCCCGTCCGCCGCAGACGCGATCCGCCCGAAGGAACGCGCGAGGCCGAGCAGGTTCGTGGAGAACAGCGGTGCGCCGCAGCCGTCGACCGTGCCGTGCTCCACGGGGACACCCGTCAGGTCGGCCACGGCAGCACGCACCGCCACCTGCAACGGGTGACCGGCATCGAGGTAGTCGTCGGTGGACCAGCCGTTCTCGATGCAGGTCATGAGCATCCCGGCGTGCTTGCCGGAGCAGTTCTGGGTGATCGGCTCGGTTCCGTGCCCGTCCGAGCGCCACTGGAACGCGGCGTCGGGGTCGAGCGGCCAGTCCGGTGTGTTGTGCAGGTCGTCGGCACCCAGGCCCGCCAGGGACAGCAGCGTGCGCACGACAGCCAGGTGCCCACCCTCACCGCTGTGGCTGGCGCACACGAGCGCCAGCAGCGCACGGTCCACGTCGAGCCCCGCGCGCAGCATCGCGACGGCCTGCAACGGCTTCAGCGCGGACCGCGCCCAGATGGAGACGGACGGGTCCCCGAGCGCGCGCCGGACGGACCCGTCCGGCGCGAGCACGACCAGGTGACCGAGATGGACCGACTCGACGAGGTCACCCCGCAGCACCCGCGCGAGCGGGACCGCCGCGGTGGCGACGTCCGGCCCGGTCACCAGCCGCCCGAGGACGGACGGCCCGGACCGTTGCCGCGACGACGCGAGTACGGCGTGATCGCCGGCTTGACGTCCACGAGGTACACGATCGCCGCGACCGCGGACACCAGCGCCAGGAAGTCGGGGAACGGAAGGTTCAGCGGGTACGGCAGCGAGATGAACGCGATCATCACGGCCGCGCCGAGGATCAGACCCCACTTGGTCTTGGTGAGCTTGCCGGCTTGCGTGAAGGCGCTCGCCGGCCGCCGGGACAGGTCGATCAGCGCCCACGCGGCGATCGCGAGGATGGCGAAGTAGAAGACGAAGAACAGCAGCAGCTGCAGGGAGGCGATCACGGAGCGAGCCTAGTCATGGGACCACCCGAAGACCCTCGGCACGTGCTGCGGCAGCCAGGTGCTCGTCCCACACGGCGACGACGAGGTCCGGCGAGCGCAGCTCGATCGCCGACGCGAGGTGCAGCGCGTCGGCGGCACGCAGCGGGTGCTTTCCGACGAGCACCGCGGCCGCCGCCGTGACGGCAGGGGCCAGCTCCAGGACGTGCAGTCCGGGCCACAGCCGGTCCCACTCGGCGGTCGCGCCGCCCTCGTCGACGAGCCGTCCGGCCCGTCTACCTGCCGCGAGCACCGCACGGACCTCGGCATCCGCGAGCCGCGACGTCACGACGAGGTCCGCACCGTCCCACAGAGCAGCCACCAGATCGGACCCGGGCTCGTCGACGACGAGCTTCACCAGCGCGCTCGTGTCGAGGTAGACGATCGCCATGTCAGCGTCGCAGCCGACGGACGAGGTCCGAGACCCCACCCTTCGCCGCGGTCTTGTCGGCGCTCCTCGCCGCGGGACGCGCCGTCGTGGACGGCGTGAGCAGGCCGTCACGCTCGAGACGCGTCAGAAGGTCCGCCGACGCGATGCCGCTCAGCCGCGCGACGGGGATCCCGCGTTCGGTGATCACCACGTCCTCGCCGGTGCGCGCGGCCTCGATCCATTGCTTGAGCTCTGCGCGCAGGGCGCTGACCGAGACGTCCACACGGCGACCGTACCGAACCCCGAGGCCAGCGGGGGGTCCGGGTCTGCGATCAGATCTCAGGCAGTGCTTCCCGGGCAGCCTGCGGGCCGGTCCCGGCCGCCTCGAGCAGGTCGACGACCAGCGAACGCTGAAGCATGACGAGGCTCTGCACCTGCCAGTCCGTCATCGCGAACGGGTCGAGCCCGCGCGCGACCGTGAGCAGCTCGGTGCGGGCCCGTGCCGGGTCGCGTCCGGATGCGAGTGCGGCCGAGAGCTCGTCGGTCGCACGGGCGGTCGCGTCGACCAGGTCGGCCATCCCGGACAGGTCGTGGTTGCCCGCCTCGACCGCCGGGAGCGACCGCCGGACGAGCACGCGGGTGTTGCGCATGGCCCGGTCGACGAGCACCGCGCGCCCCTCCAACGCCGAGAGCTCGTCGCGGAACCGTCGGATGGTCGGCGAGATCCGCGCCAGCTCACCGGCGTTCTTGGCCGTCTCCGACCACTCGTCGATGGCCGGCTGCGACGCCCGCGCACGGACGAGGGCGTCCTCGACGTCGTTCGACGAGGCGTCGCGAAGACCCCGCGCGAACAGCCTCAGCACGCCGGCCAGCTCGTCGCACGCGCTGTGCGCCAGGGCCCGGGAGTGCCTGCGTGGGTCGCGCGGGGTCAGGAGGGCGACCGCCAGCGCGACGACGCCGCCGATCGCCGCGTCGATCCACCGCCCGAGCGGTCCCCCGCTGGCAGCGAGCGCGGGAAGCCCGACGATCACGAGCGCCTGCACGCCGGCCTGCGTGGTGAGCAGGGCGCCGCGGTCGATGAACCGCCCGATCGTCGCGGCGAGGAACACGACGACGGCGACCTGCCACACGCCGTTGCCGATGAGGTGCACGAGCACGTCACCCAGGGCCACGCCGAGCGCCACACCGACGGCGAGCTCGGCGACCTTGCGTACCGACCGGTCGGCCGTGTACCCCAGCGCGACCCACGCGCACACCGGAGCGAAGAAGGGGTAGGGGTGGTGCACGACGTAGCGAGCCAGACCGAACGCGATGCCTGCCGCTATGGCCGCCTGGAGGATCGGGAACCACGCCGCGTGCACGCGGGAGACACCCTGCCGGACCCGGGCCTCCAGGACGACGCGCGGGTTCCGCCTGGTCCCGGCAGCAGCCGCAGCGGCGCTCACAGCATCGGGTGCTGCCCCAGCCCGCGGGCCAACGGTCCACGGGGCGCCGGCCGGTCGGTCGAGACGCCCTCGCCCGGCACGATCGCCTCCTGGTTGGCCGCCACGGCACCGCCGTCGCTGTCCACGACGAGCTCGGCGTCCACGGGCGTCGAGCGCTTCACGACGGCCAGCGCGACCGGACCGAGCTCGTGGTGGCGAGCCACGGTCGTCACGCTTCCCACGGGTCGGCCCGGCTCCTGAGACGTCTCCGTGCGGACCACGTCGTGCACCTGCGCGCCGACCTCGGGCAGCACGTGTCCCGAGCCGTCCAGGTGGAGCATCACGAGTCGCCGTGGGGGTCGCCCGAGGTTGTGCACGCGGGCCACGGTCTCCTGGCCTCGGTAGCAGCCCTTGTTCAGGTGGACGGCCGTGCGCAGCCAGTCGAGCTCGTGCGGGATCGTGCGGTGGTCGACCTCGTGGGAGGCACGCGGGCGCCACGCCTCGACCCGCATCGCCTCGCTCGCCCAGGTGCCGACGAGCGGCCAGCCCGCTGCCTCACGCGCACGAACCTCGTCGGCGAGCCGGTCACGTCGCACCAGGACGAGCCGCCACTGGCGGTCGGCGCCGGGGTGCTCGTCGTCGGCCGGTCCGTAGCGCGTCCCACCCGCGGCCGTGGTCGGCCACGGGTCGCGCCAGGTCACCGGCTCCTCGGGCGTGCCCTCCGCGTCCACGGGCTCGCCGATCGCGGCCCACTCGTCGGTCACGTCCGCGACGTCGACCCTGAGCATGAACTTCATGCGGTTCAACCAGGCCGCGAGCCCGCTCGGGGTCTCGGTCAGCAGCCACGTCGTCTCGCCGTCGTCGACCACACCTGCGGCGTGCTCGATGTGCCCCTGGGGGCTCAGGACGAGCAGCTCGGTGGACGTGCGGGGCGGCAGGTCCGTGAGCTCCTGCGACGTGATCGAGTTGAGCCAGCTGAGCCGGTCGGGCCCGGTCACCGAGACCACACCGAGGTAGGACTGGTCGACCACGGCACCGCCCCGGCTGAGGGCCCGCTGCTCGGCCGTCGGGTCGCCGTAGTGCCACGCGACCCCGTCGTCCGGACCGGAGGCGCGCACGGCACCCGGTCGCGCGAGCAGCGCACTGGCGTGCCGTGGCGGTTCGCCGTGCATCTCGACGACCTGGTCGGGTCCCGAACCCGTGACAGTCATGACAGGTCCCCCGCGTCCGCCTCGACGCGCGACAGCCGCCCCGAGGCGTACGACTGCATCGGGTGCCCGAAGGCCGCGATGTCGTGCGCCCACATGAGCTCGCCGTTGACCAGGCCGTACAGACGCTTCTCCGCGCTGACGTCCGCCCCGCTGGCCGCGCGCGCGATCACGTCGCTGACCAGGTCGATCCGGCCCTTGCCGACTGCGCCGACGAAGAGCCCGACGTGCCCGGACGGGTCCGCGACGAGCACCTCGACGGGGTGCTGCTGGTCGGTCAGGCCCTGGTCGGTGGGGCGCTCCGGCGGGACACGCCAGTAGCCGGACTCGGTCTGCCACACGGGGCCGTCCGACACCTCGGCCTCCGGGTCGACCAGCGCAGCCGGGTCCGACGGCACCTCGACGAGGCGGATGGTCGACGTGTACGAGAGGTACGGGCCGCCGTCGTGATCGAAGACGATGTCCTGGGTGAAGGCGGCCTCGTCGATCCCCGGGTAGTCCACCACTCCCTCGCCGCGCCACGCGCCGACCAGCCAGGCCAGCGGGTACACCTCAGGGGCCATGCCCTCGGGGTCGGGCAGCACGAACGGCATCAGAGCCTCCTGGTCACGGTCCGACGCAGGACCGCGTCAGCTCTGGCCCTTGTAGAGCCGGTACACGACGAGCGTGGCGATCGAGCCGATCGCGAGCGTCGCCAGCACCAGCAGGCCGATGAAGACTCCCTCGAGCGCAGTCATGCACCGATCCTAACGAGCCCGCCCCCCTAACCTGTTCCGGTGAGCACCCCGACGCGCCCCCTCGTGATCAAGACCACGTCCGGCACCGAACGCCCCGAGGCCACCAACCAGGCCTTCACCGTCGCCGCGGCGGCCGTGGCTGCCGGCGCGACGGTCAGCCTCTGGCTCACGGGCGAGTCCGCGTGGCTCGCCCTGCCCGGCCGGGCCGACGACCTCGTGCTCGAGCACGCGACCCCCCTGGCCGAGCTGCTGGACCTCGTGCTCGCCGAGGGCACCGTGACGGTCTGCACGCAGTGCGCGGCCCGTCGCTCGATCGGCCTCGCCGACGTCCTGCCCGGCGTCCGGATCGCCGGCGCGGCGGTGTTCGTCGAGGAGTCGCTGGCACCGGACGCCCAGGCGCTCGTCTACTAGCCCGAGCCCGATCGGCGTCCAGGACGCCGCGACCCGGACGTCAGGCCGCTGCGCGGCCCGCGCGCAGCCGAAGTCCCAGCAGGTACATCTCGCAGCCGAGGCACAGGCCGAAGACCGCGTTGAGGAACGCGGCGACCAGGGCGAGCGCGGCGGCGACCGGGACGGCCGCACTGACCCCGACGAGGCCGAGGACCAGTCCGACGCCGGTGATGACCAGTCCGACGAGCTGCGCGAACGTGGGCGGGCGCGGGTCCTCGAGCTCGGTCGGCGGTGCAAGGCGGGGGCTCACGAAGCGGCGGAAGACCCAGCCCTGCCAGGTGTGGCCGACTCCGCGGAACGCGCCGACGGCGAAGCTGGCGACGACAACCGCGAGCAGCGCGGTGGCGGCGGCCGGCCAGGCACCGAGCAGCAGCACGGCGGCGAGCAGCACGAGGGTGATCGCCGCGCCGAACCGCGGGCCGCGGGGATCGATCCCGTCGGGACGAGAGCCGGACGGACCGGCAACGGGGGCCGACGCAGCGGTCGGTCCGGGGGCGGGCGAAGCGGGGGCGTGCTCGGACATCAGGACTCCAGCGGGACGCAGCGACGGGGGCCGGGGCCGGGGCCGTCTCCGCCTGCCGGCTGCCCTCGCGGGCTCGTCGTCAGGACGCAGCGACCCCGCCGGGACACGCCTCGAGGGCACTGAGCGCGTGCCGCCGGTCCGTCGCTCCGGACAGACGACCGACCACGACGCCACGGGCGTCGAGCAGGAGCGTCGTCGGGGTGCGCATGATCGAGAAGCGTCGCACGAGGTCGAGGTGCGCCACCACATCCATCTCGACGTGCGAGAGGTCGTCGTGCTCGGAGACGAGCTGGTGGAGCACCGCGGCGGTCCGCCTGCACGGCGTGCACACCTCGCTCGAGAACTGGACGAACGTGGCACGGGCGCCCAGCGGGCTCCCGAGCTCCGCGGCGGACAGCCGCGTGTCGTCGGCCTGCGTCGACGGGGCCCCCGCCACCAGCAACGGGTCCACCGCGGTGTACCGGCCGTTGCGAGCGCGCCACCACAGCCCGATGACGGTGGCGAGCAGCAGCACCGCGACCAGGACCAGCACGTCTCGCACGGTCAGCCCACCAGGACCCGGCCGACGACGTAGACCAGCGTTCCCGTGACCGTCACCGGAAGGGTGACGGCCGCGACGGACGGCCAGCGCCGTCGCAGGGACGGCAGCTCGTCGAAGAGAGCGTGCAGCGTGGTGACGAGCACTCCGACCGCCAGGCCGAGGACGAGCCCGGCCGCGATGTCGATGTCCGGCAGGATCGCCCCACCGAGCGCACCGGCGCCGGCAGCCGCCGCGCTCGTCACGAACGCGCCCACCCACGCCGCGAGGTGCAGTGCGACGACGGCGGAGCCGACCGCCAGCGCGAGCGCCCCGACGACGACCAGCGGCTTCCCGCCGGGCGTGTGCCCCGTCGCCACCCATCCGGCCGACGCGACCGCGACGAGCGTCCCCGTCACGGTGCCTGACACGGACTCGACGAGCCGTTCACGACCGTCGCGACGCACGAGCTCGTTGACGAACGAGAGCAGGATCGCGCCCGCGAACGCGAGCGGGAGGAACCTCAGGTACGGCTCCACCGTCGTGAGATGGACGACGGCCACCGCGCCGATCCCACCGACCGCGACCACGACCGTCGACCCCGCACGGAACGGCAGCCCGACCAGGGCGGGCCAGCCGAGTGCGAACGCCAGGGCGAGGAGTGCGGCCGCGACCGTCAGGGGGATCCCGCCGAGGTACCCGGCGACGGCTACGACGGCGGCGAGGACTGCGGTGACGACCGCGCGAGTTGCGAGCTGCACGCCTACCGACCTGCGTCCGGGGTCACCACGGGTGTTCGGGCGACGTCGACACGGTCGGATGGCTGGAGCACGCCGCCGATTGTCGCATCTCGCGCCCGTTTCCCCGGAGTTACCGACGCCGCACTCCCCCGCACACGCGGCCAGCCCGCGACCAACGGACGCAACGTGGCCGGAACACGCGATACCGTGTGCCCCACTCGCACGCAGGGAGGTAGGACGTGGCGGATCTGCTGCTGCTCACTCCAGCGTCCGGAGGTTCCGCCCAGGTCCTCCCGGCTCTCGGACTGCTGTCCCACCGTGTCCGCGTGCTGCCGGTCGAACCCTCGGCGCTCGTGGACGCGCCCGATGCCGACATCGTCGTGCTCGACGCGCGTCGCGACCTGGTCACCGCGCGCACCACGTGCCGGCTGCTGCGGGCCACCGGCCTGACGGTCCCGCTGATCCTCGTCCTGACGGAGGGCGGCCTCACGGTCGTGACCGCCGAGTGGGGCGCTGACGACATCATCCTGGAGACCGCCAACCCGGCCGAGGTGGAGACCCGTTTCCGTCTGGTCATGGAGCGGGCGGCGACCGCCGGGTACGACGACGCACCGCAGGAGATCTCCTCCGGTGAGCTCACGATCGACGCCGGCGGGTACACGGCCCGGCTGCGCGGCCGGCCGCTCGACCTCACCTACAAGGAGTTCGAGCTCCTCAAGTACCTGGTGCAGCACCCGGGACGCGTCTTCACGCGGGCTCAGCTGCTGCAGGAGGTCTGGGGCTACGACTACTACGGAGGCACGCGGACCGTCGACGTCCACGTCCGGCGCCTCCGGGCCAAGCTCGGCCCCGAGCACGAGCAGCTCATCGGCACGGTGCGTAACGTGGGCTACCGGTTCGACCCGCCGAAGGACCGCCGCGGCGCGGTCGACGGACGTACGGAGATTCCCGAGCCCGCCGACGCCTGACGGCGCACCTTCCAGAGGAGCACAGTGGCCAGCCGGTTGTTCTCGTCCCTGTCCCCCGGCTCCGAGACCAACCTCCGGGACACCCTGCGCTCGGAGCGCGTCGGGGGCGCGCTGCTCCTCCTGGGGACCGTCGTCGCCCTGGTCTGGGCCAACGTCTTCCCGGAGAGCTACACCGCGGTCTCCGAGGCCGTCGTCGGCCCCGCGGCGCTGCACCTGGACCTGTCGCTGGCCACGTGGGCGACCGACGGGCTGCTGGCGATCTTCTTCTTCGTCGTCGGCCTGGAGCTCAAGCGGGAGATCGTCGCCGGCGAGCTGCGTCACCTCCAGACCGCGATCGTGCCGGTCGTCGCGGCGGTCGGCGGCATGCTGGTCCCCGCCGGGGTCTACCTCCTCGTCAACCTGACCGCCGACGGCGGCGCACCCAAGGGCTGGGCAGTGCCGACGGCGACCGACATCGCCTTCGCGGTCTCCGTCCTCGCGATCGTCGGCCGCAGCCTGCCGAACGCCCTGCGCGCATTCCTCCTCACGCTCGCGGTGGTCGACGACCTCCTGGCGATCACCATCATCGGGGTGGTCTACACCGAGGACGTGTCGTTCCTGTGGCTGGGCGCCGGCGTGGCGGTCGTGGTGCTGTTCGCGGTCCTCATCCGGGTCGGGTGGGTCAGCGGGTTCCTGCTCGTCCCGCTCGGGCTGGTCGCCTGGGCGTGCGTGCACGCGTCCGGGGTCCACGCCACGATCGCCGGCGTCGCGCTCGGTCTCGTCGTGCCTGGGACCACCGCCTCGACGCAACGCGCACTGAAGCTTCCCGACGAACCCCAGCGGTCCCTGGCCGAGCGCTGGGAGCACGCGTGGCGACCACTGTCCGCCGGCGTGGCGGTGCCGGTCTTCGCCGTGTTCGCCGCCGGCGTCACGCTGACGCTCGGCTCGTTGACGAGCGCGTTCACCGACCCCGTCGCAATCGGGGTCGCGCTCGGTCTCGTGGTCGGAAAACCGGTCGGCATCCTGGGGGCGACCCTCCTGGTCGCACGCTTCACCCACGCGCGGCTCGCCCCCGGCCTGGGCTGGGGCGACGTCGCCGCTGTCGGCGTGCTCGGCGGCATCGGGTTCACGGTGTCGCTCCTGGTCGCGGAGCTCGCGTTCGGCGCGGGCACCGAGCACGAGGAGCACGCCATCGTCGCGATCATCGTGGCGTCCGCGGTCGCGGCTGTGCTCGGCGGAGTCGCGCTCGCCTACCGGGACAGGTACTACTCGCGCACCGCTCCGACGCCGACGAACGGGTAGGTTCGCACCGATGAGCACCGTCGACTCCGCCACGCTCCTCATCGACGGCCCTTGGCAGCACCGCTTCGTGGCCGCGAACGGAGCCCGGTTCCACGTAGCCCTCGCAGGTCCGGAGGACCGGGACGCGCCGCTGGTCGTGCTCCTTCACGCCGTGCCCGAGTTCTGGTGGGCGTGGCGGCACCAGCTGCCCGTCCTTGCCGACGCCGGGTACCGGGTCGCTGCGATGGACGTCCGGGGCACGGGCGGCTCGGACAAGCCGCCCGTGGGCTACGACGTCCCGACGCTCGCCTCCGACGTCGCCGGCGTCATCCAGTCCCTCGGCGCCTCGAACGCCGTCGTCGTCGGGAACGGGACCGGCGGTGAGATCGCGTGGGCCACGGCCGCCCTTCACCCGCGCCACACGCGCGCGGTGGCCGCTCTGGGAGCACCGCACCCCCTCGACACCCACGGCAGCCTGCGTGCCGCGATCCGCCCGGCCGCTGCGAAACAGCTCGCGTTCGTCCAGCTGCCCTCGTTCCCCGAGCGCGCACTCACCCAGGGAGACCTCGTCTCGCGCCTGCTGCACGAGTGGGGCGGGAGCCCCGGGTGGATCAGCGCCGAGGACGAGGCCGTGTACCGCGCGGCCGCGCAGGTGCCCTTCGCGGCGCACAGCCAGATGGAGCAGCTGCGCTGGATCGTGCGGTCCATGCCGCGCCTGGACGGTCGGCGCTACCACGCGGCGCTCCAGGCCATGCGCCCGCTGCCGGTGCTGCAGATCCACGGGGGCCGTGACGGCATCCGGCCCGCTTCTCACGCCGCTCTCTCGAGCCAGACGTCAGCGCTCGTCGGACCGGGGTACCGGTTCGAGCTGCTCTCCCAGGCGGGCCACTTCCTGCCTGAAGAGGCACCGGACCTGGTCACGGAGCTCCTCCTCGGCTGGCTGCGCGAGGTCGCGCCGGTCGGCTAGCGCCTGGGCACGGGCGCCGCCTTTGGCGGGGCTGCGCTGTGCCGCCCGGCGGGTCACCCCTTGAGCATCGCCGTCGCCTTGACCGGGTCGACCTCTCCCATCCCTGCCGACGGGCACGACGACGCGATCGGGCACGCGCCGCACGCGGGCCTCCGGGCGAAGCACGTACGGCGGCCGTGGAAGATCAGCCGGTGCGACGCCATGGTCCAGTCGGCCCGCGGCAGGAGGCGGTCGAGCACCTTCTCCACCACCAGCGGGTCGTCGCTCGTCGTGTAGCCGAGCCGCTGCGACAGCCGCATGACGTGCGTGTCCGTGGTGATCCCCGGGATCCCGAACGCGTTGCCGAGCACCACGTTCGCGGTCTTGCGACCCACACCCGGCAAGGTCACCAGGTCCTCGAGGCGCGCGGGCACGTCGCCACCGAACCGCTCGACGAGCGCTGCGGAGAGCCCCATGACCGACTTCGTCTTCGCCCGGAAGAAGCCGGTGGGCCGCAGGATCTCCTCGACCTCCTCGGGGTTCGCCGCCGCCAGAGCTGCCGCGTCCGGGAAGCGGGCGAACAGGACCGGCGTCGTCAGGTTCACGCGCACGTCGGTCGTCTGCGCCGAGAGCACGGTGGCGACGAGGAGCTCGAAGGGAGACGAGAAGTCCAGCTCGCAGTGCGCATCCGGGTAGCGCACCGCGAGCGCTCGGTCGATGCGCCGGGCGCGGCGGGTCCGCGCGAGCTCCGTCTCAGGTTCGATAGCACGTTCTGTCGAGGCCACCGACGCAGCGTACGACGCGGCACCCACACCGGCCGCCCGCCAGCCAGCGAGCGCCGATTCACCCGTGTGACCTGCAGCGTTGCTCCCTTGGAGTGATCTGTGGACGCGCTCCCGCCGTGGGGCTCAAGGTGCCGGGCGATCAGGCCGAAACCCGACATGAACCCCAAGGAGGACCACCTTAATGATCTCTGCCGGCGAGTACCGGGTGCGCGACCTGCGTCTCGACCGTCGCGTGCTGCGGGCGGAGCACGCCCGGGTCATGTGGTGGCGCCGGCTCGTGCGCGCCAGGCTCGATCTCGCTGTCGCGCAGGTGGCCCGACCCGACCCGCTCGGCGAGGAGATCGCGTTCCAGCTGCCTCCCCAGGTCGGCGTCGACGTTCCCCGTCCGGCCGCGCTCGCGGCGATGCTCGGGCCCGGCGCGGGCGCAGGCTCCCTCCGCATCGACGAGCTCCGGACGCTGGACGCCCAGCTCGCTCGCTACGGCGAAGGCGTCGAGGCGGCACTCGCCGAGGCGACCGAACGGCTGATCTCGCGACTCGCGCAGGAGCCCGGCGCGACACTGTCAGGCTTCGTGGAGCTCCCGAACCCCAGTTGAGCGCCGCGATGGGGCACACTGAGCGTGGATCAGGCCGCCCCCCGCGGCCACCTTCGTCTGCGTGTGGTCACGCACGACACAGCAAAAGAGGTGAGGTGTGACCGTGGAGGACGACATCGTGCTGGCGGCCCCGTTGTTCGCCGGTCTGGAACCGGAGGCGTCGGAGGCACTCGTCGCGACGATGAAGGCGATCGACATCGTCCGTGGGGATATCCTCTTCCACGAGGGCGAGCCCGGTGACCGGCTCTACGTGGTCCGCGAGGGCAAGATCAAGCTGGGTCGACGCTCCAACGACGGACGCGAGAACCTGCTGGCGGTGCTCGGTCCCGGCGAGATGTTCGGCGAGCTGTCGCTGTTCGACCCGGGCCCCCGCACTGCGACGGCGACCGTCGTCGCCGACGCCGTGGTCCTCGAGCTCGGGCACGGCGACCTCATCAGGTGGCTGCACGACAAGCCGACCGTCGCGCAGCACCTCCTGCAGGCGCTCGCCCGCCGGCTCCGCCGCACCAACGAGGCGCTCGCCGACCTGGTGTTCTCGGACGTCCCCGGCCGCGTCGCCAAGGCGCTCCTCGACCTGTCCACGCGCTTCGGTGAGAAGGTCGATGAGGGTATCCGCGTGGCGCACGACCTCACGCAGGAAGAGCTGGCACAGCTGGTCGGCGCCTCACGGGAGACGGTGAACAAGGCCCTGGCCGACTTCGCCGCACGTGGTTGGGTCCGTCGAGAGGGCCGCGCCGTGGTGCTGCTCGACGTGGACCGCCTGGAGCGCCGCGCCCGCTGAGCCACTGGCTCAGGCGGGCTCCAGCTCCACGACGATCTCGATCTCGACGGGCGAGTCCAGCGGGAGGACGGCCACACCCACGGCAGAGCGTGCATGGACGCCGGCCTCGCCGAGCACGTCGTGGAGCAGCCGGCTCGCCCCGTTGACCACGGCGGGCTGCCCGGTGAAGGACGGGTCGCTGGCGACGAAGCCGACCACCTTGACCACGCGGACGATCCGGTCGAGGGCGTCGACGCCGCCGCCCAGCACATCCGCGACCGCGGCGAGCGCGTTCAGCGCCGCCGTCTGCGCGTACCCGAACGCCTCGTCCGGACTGACCCCGGCGCCGACCTTCCCGGTCGCGGGCAGGGCGCCGGCGACGAACGGCAGCTGCCCCGCGGTGTACACGTAGTCACCGGAGCGGACGGCCGGCACGTACACGGCGACCGGCGCGGCGACCACCGGCAGCTCGAGGCCGAGCGCGGCGAGCTTCTCGGCGGCGCCCATCAGGACTGCACGGGCCGCTTCAGGTAGGCCACCAGGCCAGCGTCGGGTCCCTGGATCACCTGGACGAGCTCCCAGCCGTCAGCGCCCCACTGGTCGAGGATCGCCTTGGTGGCATGAATGATGAGCGGAATGGTTGCGTACTCCCACGTCGTGGCCATGCGCTCAACCCTAGTCGCGCGCAGACGCCACCAGACCAGGCTCAGCTCAGCAGGACGGGTTCGTTACCGACCAGCTCGACACGCCACGACCGCACCTCCGGCCGACGCCGCAGGAGCGCCCGGCGCTCGCGCTCCGTCATCCCGCCCCAGACGCCGAAGTCCATGCGGTTGTCCAGCGCGTCCGCGAGGCACGCCAGCCTGACCGGGCACCCGGTGCACACCGATCGCGCCTCACGTTGGGCGGCACCCTCGACGAAGAGCGCATCGGGAGCCAGCTTGCCCTTCGCGCACTCGGCGTGCGCGGTCCAGTGCCCGTCCTGCACAAGCGTGGTCACTCGACCTCCCCTGGCTGCGGGGCCACCTCGCGGCAACCGTGCCCCTGTCCTTGCCGGGAAACTAGCGGTTCGTGGACCGTTCTGGCGAGCCGCCACAAGGGTGTTTCGGCTGGTGGACGCCCGAACGCGCGTAGGAATGCGGCTCGCGCACCCGACGTGTCACCCGATCGTGTGACGCACAAACGGTGACATTTGACCCGGCGGCCCGGTCCCCCGCTGCTCGACAGGGCCCTGTCTGTCTACGGACGCCTGGTTTGTGTGTGGGTCCGGTGGAGGTCGCGTCGACTCCCGCGCATCAGGACGGGTCCGACAGGGCCGCCTACTACCCTGACGGCATGCCGAACCCTGCGCGCTCGCGCGGCCGTCAGGTCAACGCCCTGCAGGCGTTGGCCCTGTTGCTGTCCTTCGTACTCGTCGCAGGCGTCGGCGGCATCCTCGCCGCTGGGCTCGCGCTGCCCGGCGTCGCGCTCGCCAACGGTGCGACGGACGTGACGGCGCAAGCCTTCGACGGTCTGCCCACCGAGCTCGACCAGCCGGGCCTTCCCGAGAAGTCGACCATCCTGGCGGCCGACGGCACCCTGCTCGCCACGTTCTACGACCAGAACCGTGTCGTGGTTCCCCTCGCCGATATCTCGCCGATGCTCCAGCACGCCGTGATCGCGACCGAGGACAAGCGCTTCTACGAGCACGCAGGCGTCGACCCGGCCGGCATGCTGCGCGCATTCGTCCGGAACCAGACCTCGACCTCCGGTCAGCAGGGCGCGTCGACGCTGACGCAGCAGTACGTCAAGAACGTGCTGATCGAGGCCGCCCTGGCCAAGCCGGAGGGCCCCGAGCGGCAGGCGGCGCTCGAGGAGGCCAAGGGCGCCGAGGGGAGCGAAGGCATCGCACGCAAGCTGCGTGAGGCGAAGCTCGCCATCACCCTCGAGAAGAAGATGACCAAGGACGAGATCCTTGAGAAGTACCTGAACATCGCGCAGTTCGGGATCAAGGTCTACGGCGTCGAGTCGGCCGCCCAGTACTACTTCAGCAAGCCCGCGAAGGACCTCACCTACCTCGAGGCCGCGACCATCGCCGGTGTGACGCAGAGCCCGACCAAGTGGGACCCGGTGAAGAACCCGGAAGCGGCACAGACGCGTCGCAACACCGTCCTGCGTCTCATGCACGACCAGAAGTACATCAGCGACGCCGACTACACCACCGGGCTCGCGACGCCGCTCGCGGACACGATGCACCCGAAGGAGCTCGTGCAGGGCTGCGCCGTGGCCAGCACAGTGATCGCGGGATCGGGCTACTTCTGCGACTACGTCACCAAGGTGATCGTCAACGACCCCACCTTCGGTGCGACGAAGGAAGACCGGGCGCGCCTGCTCTACCGCGGCGGCCTGACGATCACGACGACGCTCGACCCCCGTCTCCAGACGTCTGCCGACAACGAGGTCAAGGCCGGTATCCCGGTCCAGGACCCGTCCGGGGTCGCCAGCTCCATCGTGACCGTGCAGCCGGGCACCGGGCAGATCGTCGCCATGGCCCAGAACCGGGACTACTCCGCCGTAGGAGACCCCGCACTGCGGACGGAGTCGGTCAACTTCAACACCGACTTCGCCTACGGGGCGTCGGGAGGCTTCGCGCCGGGCTCGACCTTCAAGCCGTTCACGCTGCTCGAGTGGCTCAAGCAGGGGCACAGCCTCTACGAGACCGTCAACGGGTCGGTGCGTCCCCTCAACGAGAACATGTTCACCACGTGCGGCGCCAAGGGCCCGAACGTCCCCTGGAAGCCCGGTAACGCCGAAGGCGGCGCAGGCGTGATGAAGGTGCTCGACGCGACCAAGAACTCGGTCAACCTCGCGTACCTCACGATGGGCATGCAGCTCGACGTCTGCAACATCATGCAGGGCGCCACGGACCTCGGCATGCACCTGGCCAAGCCGCGGGCGGACGGGACCATCACCCCGCAGGCGAACCCGTCGAACATCATCGGCACCGACTCGGTCGCTCCGCTGTCCATGGCTGCCGCATTCGCCGCGTTCGCGTCCGGCGGCGTGTACTGCACCCCGATCGCGATCCTGAGCGTGGTGAACGCGGACGGCCAGCCGCTCCCGGTTCCCAGCGCCGGCTGCCAGCAGCGGATCGAGCCGAGGTACGCGAACACCATCAACTTCGCGCTCAGCAACGTGTGGACCGGTACCGCCAAGACGGTCGGCGCGCCGTCGTTCCCCTCCGCCGGCAAGACGGGCACGACGAGCCACAACGAGGAGACCTGGTTCGTCGGGTACACGCCCCTGCTCGCGACGGCCGTGTGGGTCGGCTTCTCCGAGGCCATGACGCCGGTCCAGAACATGGTGATCAACGGCAAGTACGTCAAGAACGCGTACGGCTCGTCGATCGCCGCCCCCACGTGGAAGCGGTTCATGACCACCGCACTTGACGGCGCCGCGAACCCGGGCTTCGCGGAGCCCGACCAGAAGCTCGTCTTCGGGGAGAAGATCCCTGTGCCGTCGGTGGTCGGCCGGTCCGAGGCCGACGCGAAGAAGATCCTCGAGGACGCGGGCTTCAACACCACCACCGCACCCGACCAGGTGCCCTCGACGGTCCCCGGCGGCTCCGTCGCCGAGCAGAACCCGTCCGGCACGGCCACACGCGGCTCGGTCATCACCCTCACGCTGTCGAACGGGCAGCAGCCCCCGCCGCCGGACCCGAACGCGCCGCCGAACCCGGGGAACGGCAACGGGAACGGGAACGGGAACGGAAATGGCGGCGGCTTCGGCGGCGGACGCGGGGGCAACGGCTGATGCGGTCCGACGCCGGTCGGACAGCCGCACGTGCGGCCGGCGGTCTGGCAGCTGCAGGTGCAGCCGCGCTCGCCTACGCGGCGCTCGTCGAGGTGCGCTGGTACGCGCTGCGCGAGGTCACGGTGCCCGTGCTTCCGGCCGGGCAGGCTCCGCTGCGCATCCTGCACCTGTCGGACCTGCACCTGGTTCCCGGTCAACGGCGCAAGGTGGACTGGGTTCGTGACCTGGCCACGCTGCAGCCGCACCTCGTGGTCGACACCGGGGACAACTGGGCGCACCTGGACGCGATGCCGGACCTCCTGCACGCCCTGGAGCCGCACCTGGCCGTGCCGGGTGCGTTCGTGTTCGGTTCCAACGACTACGTCGCACCCTCGCCCAAGAACCCCGCGAGGTACCTCCTCCCCGACGCGCGCTCGAAGCCCAAGAACACCTCGTCGCTGCCCTGGCGCGAGCTCGCGTCGCGCTTCCGGTCTGCGGGCTGGGTCGACCTGACCAACCGGCGTGACGTGATCAAGGCCGACGGTCGCGTCCTGTCGCTCGTCGGGACCGACGACGCGCACCTGGACCGCGACCGGTACCCCGAAGCGGGAGACGCCGACGACGCGCGCACCGGCTCGACGCCCGTCGACCTGCACCTCGGCGTCACGCACGCGCCCTACCGTCGCGTGCTCGACGCGATGCACGCCGACGACGTCGACCTCGCGATCGCCGGGCACACGCACGGCGGCCAGCTGGCGCTTCCGCTGTGGGGCGCGCTGGTCACCAACTGCGATCTCGACACCGGACGGGCCAAGGGCCTGCACGGGTGGCCCGGCCCACGTCCGGACCGACCGGGCGGCGCGGGCTCCACGTGGATGCACGTCTCCGCCGGTCTGGGCACCTCGCCCTACGCGCCCGTGCGGTTCGCCTGCCGGCCCGAGGCGACGCTCCTCACCCTCGTCGCCGCCTGAGTCCCAACAGGTCGGGTGGCCCGCTCGCGCACCGTTCCACGCGCCGCGACCGACCCTCAGCGTGCGTCTCGCGTGCCGCGCCATGACGCCCGCCCAGGCGTTCGCTGCCGCCGCGGCTCTCGGTTTCGTCGTACCGGCACTCGTCGGCTATCCTTGCCAGGCTCCACGGGGTGTGGCGCAGCTTGGTAGCGCGCTTCGTTCGGGACGAAGAGGTCGTGGGTTCGAATCCCGCCACCCCGACACTGTGGAAAAAGGCCCCTGGCAGCGGAGACGCTGACAGGGGCCTTCTGCATGCGGGGCCGAACGCCTCGCACGCCTTCCGGGATCACCCCGGATCACACCGTGGGCCGGCCGGGTCCGCTCCAGGCGACACCCGGCCGGGCAGGATCAGCTCTGCGGCCCCAGGTAGGACGCATCTCCGTCGACGGTGCGGATGCGGATGCTGACGGGCGCGTTCGGGTCGGTCGGTGCGTCGATGGTCTGCCGACCGTCGTTCGTGCTGATCGTCAGTG
Organism: Cellulomonas sp. URHE0023; assembly: GCF_000688475.1. Taxonomy (GTDB): domain Bacteria; phylum Actinomycetota; class Actinomycetes; order Actinomycetales; family Cellulomonadaceae; genus Cellulomonas. Next base: position 696,968 of record NZ_JIAN01000005.1, read on the forward strand.
CGACGGGCTGCCCGTTGCCGTAGACCGTCACGTCACCATCGGCCGCGCGGGCGTCGACGTCTCCCTGGACCGACGCGATCGTCGTGCGGCCGTCGCGGGTGTCCGTCGTGACGTCGCCCGTGGCGTCCGAGACCTCGATCCAGCCGTCCGAGGTGCGGGCGGTGACGTCACCGCGGACGTCGGTGATCGTGGCCCTGCCGTCGGCCGACCGCAGCGAGACGTCGCCGTCCACGTCAGAGATCGTCGTCGAGCCGTCGCTGGTGTGGACGGTGACCGGGCCGGTCAGGGACTTCGCCTCGACCGAGCCGTCCGACGCGCGGACGATCACCGCGGTGCCGTCGGGCACGGTGACGTTCAGGCCTGCCGCGCAGAACCCGGGACGCCACCAGTCGCACTCGTGCTTCACCACGAGACGGTCGCCGATCACGGAGGCCGTGTACCTGGCGTGCTTCGACGCGCTGCGCGACGTGCGCTCCACATCGATCCCGGCGCCACCTGTGGTCACCGTGATGTCGCCGTCGGCCACGAGCTCGACCACGGGGGCCGCGTCGTACGAGGCCGTGGCGATCACCGTCGCCGAGTCTGCGTACGTGAAGGCCAGGAGATCGACGAGGCTGTGCGCGCCCGCCGCGATCGAGAGCGCTCCGATGATCCCGCCGGCCCATAGCAGGGCGCGAGCACCGCCCGAGCGCTGCGGAGGAGCGGGCGGACGGTCGAGGGTCGTGGTCATGGTTGGTCTCCCGGTTCGTGCTCGAGCCAGCGCAGGACGGCCAGGACGCGACGGTGGTCGTCGGAGTCCTGGGCCAGGCCCAGCTTGGTGAGGATGGAGGTGACGTGCTTCTCGACGGCGGGCAGCCCGACCACGAGCCGCTCGGCGATGGCCCCGTTGGACCGGCCCTCCGCCATGAGGCCCAGCACGTCGCGCTCGCGGGGCGTGAGGGTCTCGAGGCCCGACCTGCGGGTGCGGGCCAGGATCTGGGCGACGACGTCCGGGTCGATGACGGTGCCGCCGGACGCGACGCGGCCGAGCGCGTCGAGGAACTCGTCGACATCGGCAACGCGGTCCTTCAGCACGTACCCGAGGCCGCGCACGTCCCCGGCGAAGAGCTCCTGGGCGTAGCGCTGCTCGACGTACTGCGAGAGCACCAGGATCGGCAGGCGCTTGTGCAGGCTACGCAGGTGGACCGCTGCACGCAGACCTTCGTCGGTGTGCGTCGGTGGCATGCGCACGTCCGTCACCAGGACGTCGGGCACCGGGTCGGCCGGACCGAGCGCAGCCACGAGCTGGTCGGCGGTGGTGTAGCCGGTGACCTCGTGGCCTTCCGCGACGAGCAACCGGGTCAGGCCGTCGAGCAGGAGGACGGAGTCCTCGGCGATCACGATGCGCACGGCACCTCCACGGTGAGTCGGGTGCCGGCGCCGGCCGGGCTGTCCAGGTCGAAGGTGCCGTCGAGCGCGGCGACGCGGCTGCGCAGCCCGTCCAGTCCGCTCCCCGGCGTGGGGGTGGCCCCGCCGCGTCCGTCGTCGGCGATGAGCAGACGCAGGTTCTGGGACGGCGTGATGGTCGCGCTGACCGAGACGGAGGTCGCGTGCGCGTACTTGGCGACGTTGGTCAGGGCCTCGGCGACCACGAAGTAGGCGGCCGCCTGCGCCGACGTGCTGGCGCGGTTCAGAGGACCCGGCACGTCGACCGTGACCGGGACCGGGCTGCGGGCGGCCAGCGCGGACAGTGCGGCGTCGAGACCGCGGTCGGTCAGGACCGCTGGGTGGATCCCCCGCACCAGGTCGCGCAGCTCGGCGAGAGTCTCCTTGACCTCGCGGTGCGCGTACTCCAGCGCCGCTGCGGCGTCGGGATCGCTGGACGCCCGGCGCTTGGCCGCCCCGAGCTCCACGCCGAGAGCCACGAGGCGCTGCTGCGCGCCGTCGTGCAGGTCGCGCTCGATGCGCCGGCGCTCCTCGTCGGCGGCGCCGACCGCGGCAGTGCGCGTCTGCGTCAGATGCACCGCCCGGCCCTCGGCCTCGTCGGCCCGGGCCCGCGCCTGGCGGGCTGCCTCGACGGCCTCCGCCTGCGGCGACGAGCCCAGCATCGACCGCGCCGAGCGGACCAGCGCCAGGGACGACGCCTGCACCCCGAGCGCGCCCAGCCAGGCAGCCACGATGGCGCCGGCGAGCAGGAGCGGCACGGGGACCGGCATGTTCACCGACCTGCCGTAGGCGATCCCGAAGGCCAGCAGGGCGAGCGCGCCCGAGAGGCCGACCGAGACGATCACGCTCGCGGTCGCCAGGATGATGCTGCCGACCAGCGAGTACGCCACGTGCGCCCACGAGCGGCTGTCGCCCAGAACCGCCATCCAGGCGGCCCACCAGCCTGGCTTCCGCGGCCGCTTGTACGTGGGGGCGTCGATGCTGACCCGCAGCTGCGCGTGCAGGCGGGCTCGCTCGAGGCGGGCGAACGGTCGGGCGGCCAGGAGCATCAGGACGAGGATCGGGATGCCGACGACGACGATCACGAGGGTGACGCCGAGAGACAGGAGGACGACGGCGACGGTCGCGGCGATCCCGACGACGAACGCGCCGACGACCGTCTGCGACACCCCGGCCCACGTGGCCCCTGCCACCGGAGCAGCGAGCAAGGGCTTCCATCCGGTGAAGGCCGGCGCCACGAGGCGCAGGTCGTCGGCGACCGGGACGCAGCTGCCCGCGCGGGCGTCCGTGGACTGATCTGAGGTCATGGCACAGACGCTAGGGCCCCGGCTCCGCTTCCAGACAGCCAGCCCACCCACCGACGTGTGGTGGGGACAGCCCTACCGCTTGGGCGGCACGGTCGCTCCCCTCACCTGCCGGTCGTAGACGGCGGCCGCCACCACGGCGCCCACGACGGCCACCGCCGCGGCGAGGAACAGCTGTTCGTCGTCGACGATCGGGATGAAGACCATGAGTGCCACGAGCGGCCCCACGACCAGCGGGAGCGTGAGCGTTCCCCACCACCCACCGTGCCGCAGGTAGATGATCCCGACGAGGAGACCAGCGGTGGACGACAGCACGAACGCCGCGGTGCAGGCGACGAGGAACGACGCCGTCGAGGCACCGTCGGACCCGACGGCCCAGGTCCAGCCGAACACATCGTAGACCGTGCGTTCCACGAGCATCACGAGCGCGAACGCCACCCCGTACCCCAGCGCGGTGCCGACCGCCGCGACCGTGGCCCCGCGCGACAGCGACCGACGCGTCAACCCGGACGCCACATGCGCCGGCAGGTAGCCGAGCGCCTGCCCGATGAAGACCGACAAGGGCAGCCAGCACAGGGCTTGCATGCCGTACTGCGCCACGCTCGCGTCGACCGTCTCCGCTGCGGCACCGTAGACCGCGACGCCGATCGCCACCAGGACGACGCCCACACCCCACACCCACCGCGCCAGGCGGAGCTGGGCTGTCAGGAACCAGCGCGCGGTCAGGACGACCGGTCCCCGTCGAACCGGTCCTGCGATCACCGTCGTACTCATCGCGCAGCCTCCGTCGCGGGGTCGGTCAGGTGGACGAACAGGTCCTGCAGAGGGACCGGGCCGAGCTCGAGCCCGGACTCTCGGGCGAGCCGTTCGTCGTCGGGGCGCGCACCGACGACCGTCGCCTGGGCGGTGCTCCCCAGCCGCTGGCGAGCGACGACGTCCCGGTCGGCGACGAACGCCTCGACGTCGGCCGACGCCCCCGTGACCGTCATGCCGCTCGCGCGCAGGGAGTCGGCGTCCGACTGCACCAGGACACTGCCGCGGTCCAGCACGAGCACGCGTTCCAGCAGCCGCTCGATCTCGTTGATCAGGTGGCTGGAGAGCACGATCGTGCGCGGGTGATCGAGCCAGTCCTGCAGCAGAACGTCGTAGAACGCGTACCGGGACGGTGCATCCATGCCGAGGTGCACCTCGTCGAGAAGCGTCAGCGGCGTGCGGCTCGCGATGCCGACGACCACGCCGAACGCCGACTTCTTGCCGCGCGACAGCTTGTAGGGCCGGGTCGTCGGGTCTAGCTCGAACATGTCGAGCAGCTTCTCCGCGAGGGTCGGGTCGTACGCGGGGCGCCGGTCGGCCACCATGCGAAGCGTCTCCGAGATCCGGCGCTCCGCGATGACGTCCCCGCTCTCGCGCACGAGGCCCGTGCCGCTCATCACCCGGGGGTTCTCCCAGGGCTCTTCGCCGTCGACCAGCACGGTGCCGCTCGTCTTGCGCAGGAACGCGGCCAGCACGGACAGCGCCGTCGTCTTCCCGGACCCGTTGCGCCCGAGCAGACCCGTGATGGCGCCGGGCTGGATGTCGAACGAGACGGCATCGAGCGCCGTCGTCGACCCGTAGCGGACCGTCAGGTCCCTGACCTGCACACCAAAGCCGCTCATCGCGGTCCCCCGTTCCTCAGGTGGTCGACGACGTCCTCGACCGGGATGCCGAGCACCTTCGCCTGGGCCACGACCGGGTCCACGACCTCCGCGAAGAACGCGGCCCGTGCCCGGGTGAGCAGCCGCTCGCGTGCGCCCGGTGCGACGAACATGCCGATGCCGCGGCGCTTGTAGAGCACGTCCTCGTCGACGAGCTCCGTGAAGGCCTTGGCCGCCGTCGCCGGGTTGATCCGGAACGTCGTGGCGTACTGCGTCGTGGACATGACCTGCTCCTCCGCCTCGAGAGCGCCCGACAGGACGTCCGCACGGATCTGGTCGGCGATCTGGACGTACAGCGGTGCCCGTCCGTCGAACACGTCGCATCGCCTCCTCGGTGGTTCATTGCCTAACCAACTAACCACAGAACCGCGACGTTGCCAAGCCCCCGAGACAGCAGAACGCCCGCGCTCATCCGAGCGCGGGCGTTCTGTCGCAGCTGCTAGACGGAGGTCAGTCGCTGGGCCGCCACGAGCTCGGCGATCTGGACCGCGTTGAGCGCAGCACCCTTGCGCAGGTTGTCGTTGCTGACGAACAGCGCCAGACCCCGCCCGTCCGGCACGCCCTGGTCCTGGCGGACCCGCCCGACGAACGACGGGTCCTTGCCGGCGGCGTGCAGAGGGGTCGGGACGTCGGTCACGACGACGCCGGGAGCGTCGGCGAGCAGCTCCAGTGCACGCTCAGGGCTCAGCGCACGCGCGAACTCCGCGTTGATCGACAGCGAGTGCCCGGTGAAGACCGGCACCCGGACGCACGTGCCCGACACCAGCAGCGACGGGATGTCGAGGATCTTGCGGGACTCGTGCCGCAGCTTCTGCTCCTCGTCGGTCTCGAACGACCCGTCGTCGACCAGCGACCCGGCCAGCGGGATGACGTCGAAGGCGATGGGCGCGACGTACTTCACCGGCTCGGGGAGCGTGACCGCAGACCCGTCGTGGACGAGCGCGAGCGTGTCCTGCGAGACCGCAGCACGGATCTGGCCGTCGAGCTCGTCGGCGCCCGCAAGGCCAGAACCGGAGACGGCCTGGTACGTCGAGACGACCAGCCGCGTCAGCCCGGCCTCGTCGTGCAGGACCTTGAGCACCGGCATCGCGGCCATGGTGGTGCAGTTCGGGTTGGCGATGATGCCCTTGACGGCGTCGGCGATCGCCCCAGGGTTCACCTCGGAGACGACGAGCGGGACCTCAGGGTCACGACGCCACGCCGACGAGTTGTCGATGACCAGCGCACCGGCCGCCGCGAACCGCGGCGCGTGCTCCTTGGACGCCCCGCCACCGGCCGAGAACAGGGCGACGTCGATCCCCGACAGGTCCTCGATGTTGATGTCCTCGACGACGACGTCCGTGCCGTTCCAGGGCAGCGTCGTGCCTGCGGACCGCGGCGAGGCGAAGTAGCGGATGGAGTCGACCGGGAAGTCGCGCTCCTCGAGCAGGCGACGCATGACGCCACCGACCTGGCCGGTAGCCCCGACCACAGCGATGTTCAGTCCCATGATGTCTAACGTCCCGTCCCGCCGTACACGACGGCCTCGTCCGACGCGGAGTCCAGATCGAACGCCGTGTGCACCGCTCGAACAGCCTCGTCCAGCGAGTCCGCCCGGGTGACCACGGAGATCCGGATCTCCGACGTCGAGATCATCTCGATGTTGATGCCCGCCTCCGAGAGCGCGGCGAAGAACCGTGCCGAGACCCCGGGGTGCGACTTCATGCCCGCGCCGACCAGCGAGAGCTTGCCAATCGTGTCGTCGTACTGCAGCGAGGCAAAGCCGATATCCGGCTGGTGCTCCGTCAGCGCAGCCGTCCCGGCGGCACCGTCGCTCGCCGGGAGCGTGAACGAGATGTCCGTCAGGCCGGTCGACGCGGCCGACACGTTCTGCACGATCATGTCGATGTTGACGCCCGCCCCGGCGACGACCTCGAAGATGCGGGCGGCCTTGCCCGGCACGTCCGGGACACCGACCACGGTGATCTTGGCCTCGCTGCGGTCGTGCGCGACGCCCGCGATGATCGGCTGCTCCACGGTCTCTCCTTCAGGGGCGGGCTCGTCCGTGACGAGCGTGCCGGTATGAGTACTGAACGACGAACGGACGTGGATCGGTACCCCGTACCGGCGCGCGTACTCGACACAGCGCAGCACGAGCACCTTGGCGCCGCTGGCAGCGAGGTCCAGCATCTCGTCGTAGGTGACCCGCTCGAGCTTGCGGGCGTTCGGGACGATCCGCGGGTCGGCGGTGAACACACCGTCGACGTCCGTGTAGATCTCGCAGACGTCTGCCTTCAGTGCCGCCGCGAGCGCGACGGCCGTCGTGTCCGAGCCACCGCGGCCGAGCGTGGTCACGTCGTTGGTCGAGGGGTTCACGCCCTGGAACCCCGCGACGATGGCCACGGAGCCCTGAGCGATCGTCTGCCGGATGCGGCTGGGCGTGACGTCGATGATGCGCGCCTTGCCGTAGGCCTCGTCGGTCAGCACACCCGCCTGCTGCCCGGTGAACGACTTGGCGTCGATGCCGAGGTTGTGGATCGCCATGGCCAGCAGCGACATCGAGATCCGCTCGCCCGCCGTCAGCAGGATGTCCATCTCACGCTGCGGCGGCATCGGCGTCACCTGCGTCGCGAGGTCGATGAGCTCGTCGGTCGTGTCCCCCATCGCGCTGACCACCACGACGACGTCGTGCCCGGCCCGCTTCGCCTCGGCGACCCTCTTGGCGACGCGCTTGATGCTCGCGGCGTCGGCGACGGACGAACCGCCGTACTTCTGCACGATCAGGGCCACAGGGAGCTCTTTCGCGGGCTCGGAACAGGACCGGGCGAGTGTACGGCGGTGCCCGTGCAGGACGGGGCGCGGTTTCAGATGCCGAGCGGACACGACCTCAGGTCGCGCGTCGACCCGCACGGAGTCCTGCGTGGGGCGTTCATGGCGGCGTCACGGCTGGAGGGCGTCGTACTCCGCCTCGGCGGCGACGTCGTCCTCCACGTCGAGGCGCAGGTGGGCGAGGATCGCCTGCAAGGTGCGCAGCACGCTCGAACCGCGCTCGCCCCAGTCCGACAGGTAGCTGAACTGCCACCACCACAGGGCCTCGAGCACGTGGTCGCTCTCGAAGTGGCGCAGCCCCTGGGCCAGGGCTCCCGCGATCGCCACCAGGTCCCCCGACACGCTCGAACGCCCGACGTCGACGCCCAGCAGCGGGTCGACGACCTCCACGTACTCGTCGATCCCGTCGAAGACGTTGGCCAGGTTGGCGCGCAGCGGCTCCACGTCGGGGTCGGGGCCTACGTCCGGTTCGAACCGTTCGAACGGCACCACGTCGGTGGTCGCACCCAGCCGGGCGCCGGAAGCCAGGACGTCCGACACCGCGAGCAGCAGGAGCGGGAGCGCGGCGTCCGGCGCGGCGCCCGACGCGACCTCCGTCACGGTGGTCAGGTAACGACGGGACTCCTCCGCCATCGCGACAGCGATGTCCCTCAGGTCGGCGTCCACGTTCGGGTGCGGTGCCATCGAGCCGTCCTCCTTACGCGCTGATCCGACGACGACCCTCGAACGCCCGACCGAGCGTCACCTCGTCGGCGTACTCGAGGTCACCACCCACCGGTAGACCGGACGCCAGACGGCTCACTGTGAGGCCCATGGGTACCAGCATGCGCGCCAGGTACGTCGCTGTCGCCTCGCCCTCGACATTGGGGTCGGTCGCGAGGATGACCTCGGTGACCGTCCCGTCCGCGAGCCGCGTCAGCAACGACTGGATCCGCAGGTCGTCCGGACCCACACCTGCGATCGGGTTGATGGCGCCGCCGAGCACGTGGTACCGGCCACGGAACTCACGCGTGCGCTCGATCGCGACGACGTCCTTCGGTTCCTCGACCACGCAGATGGTGGCCAGCGACCGGCGCGGGTCGCGGCAGACCCGGCACTGCGTCTCCTGCGCGACGTTGCCGCAGATCTCGCAGAACTGGACCCGGAGCTTGACCTCGGTGAGCGCGTCGGCGAGCCGTCGCACGTCCGCAGGGTCGGCCGCCAGGAGGTGGAACGCGATGCGCTGGGCGCTCTTGGGACCGACACCGGGCAACCGCCCGAGCTCGTCGATCAGATCCTGGACCGCACCCTCGTACACGCCCGTCAGCCTACGTGGTCGGGGCCGACGGACCGTCGGGCGCGCTGGCCTGGCGGGCGACGAGCTCGACCTCGAACCCGCTGTCGTCCTCCAGATACGCCGCGTAGTGCGCGGAGCCACCCGCGTAGGGATGCCGGTCCTCGAACAGCAGCGTCCAGCCGTGCTGCAGGGCCTCCGCGACGAGGGCATCGACGTCCCGCGGTGAGCCCGCGTGGAGCGCGAGGTGGTTCAGGCCCGGCCGCAGGCGGTCGTGACGGGTCGCGACGACATCCGGGCCCTGCTCGAGGACGATGTACGGGCCGTTCGCCCGCGACCAGCTCACTCCACCTGTCCAGCGGACCCGCTCCCGATATCCGAGCGCGGTGAGCAACCATCCCCACGACCGCTCCGCGACGGCAAGGTCGCCGACCCAGATCTCGAGGTGGTGCAGGTCCCCGACGCTCATGCGCGGGACGCGCCCTCGGGGACTCGGACGAGGTCCACTCCCGGAGCGGACGCGCCCTCGTCGGCCGTCACGACGTGCCGTCGTCCAGCTGCTCGTCGATGACCGTGCCGCCGAGCATCTGAGCGACCAGCGGTGCACCGATCAACGACGAGCCACTGATCTCGGGGTCGTCGGGCGACGGCTCGTCGGGTACACCCGGCACCGCGCGGGCGGCGGACTCGCGGGCTGCGGCCATGCCACGCTCCCTGGCCGAGCCTTGCGGTGCGACCGCAGCGAGGTCCGCCGGCGGCTCCGGCGCAGGAGCCGGCTCGCCGGGCTCGTCGTCCGGGGGCTCGGGGGCCGGCGGCTCGTCGTCCCACGAGGCGGCGGCCTCGGCCGGGGTGACTGCGCGCGGGTTCTCGCGGTCGTTGACCGGACGGGTCGGGGCTTCCTTGGCGACGGGGGCGGCTGCCGAAGCCTGCTCGGCCAGGATGCCCTCGACGCGCACGTCGAAGCCGAGCGTCTCGCGCACGGCGCGGGCGACGACGTCCGCGTGGGCGCCGTTGCGGAAGGTGGTGGCAAGCGCGGGGTTGTCGAACGCTATCCGCAGCGTCGTCGCGTCGAGGTCCGCGACCTGCGCGTTCCGGGGGTCGATGAGCGCCCACGTGACGCGTCGCAGGCCCTTGACGGTCTCCAGCACCTCGGGCCAGCGGCGACGGATCACCTCGGTCTCCGGGCCGACGCCCGTGGGCGCCGCAGCAGCGGGCTGAGGCGCCACGACCGGCTGGGGTCGAGCGGAAACGACCGGCTCGGGCCGGACGGGCTCCGGCGCGACGGGCTCGGTGACCGGCTCTGTCTCGCCGGCGGGTTCGGCCGGTCCGGCGGGTCGCGCCCCGGGGGTCGGATCAGCGACCGGTGCCGGCTCCGCAGCGGCGATACGCGGCTCGTCGACGGACATAGCGGCGGGTCCGGACGTCACGGGAGAGGCGGCGGGAGTCGACTCTGCGGGACGCACAGACGCCACGGGCGCAAGCGACGCAGCCTGGGCGGGGTGGGGAGTCGTCGCGTGGATGGGCGGAGCAACGGGCGGCGCTGCATCGACGGGCCGCGGGTCGCGCTCGGGAGCGGTCCGGGCCGCGGGCGTCGTCGCCACCGGCACGCGGACGCCGTCGGCGGGCAGCCCGCGCTCGAGCCGGTCCAGCCGGGCTCCGATCGACGAGCGGGTGTCCTCCGCGGCGGGCAGGAGCAGTCGCGCCATCAGCAGCTCGAGGTGCAGCCGCGGGGAGGTCGCACCGGTCATCTCCGTCAGCGCGGCGTTGGCCAGGTCCGCCGACCGGGAGAGCTCCGAGGCGCCGAGGTGGCCGGCCTGCAGGCGCATCCGGGTCAGCTGGTCGGACGGGACGTCACGCAGAGCGGCCTCGGCGGCGTCACCGGAGGCGGCGATCACGATGAGGTCGCGGAAGCGTTCGAGCACGTCCTCGACGAACCGGCGCGGCTCGTGACCGGTGGAGATGACCCGGTCGACGACGCGGAACGCGGACGCGCCGTCGCGGGCCGCGACGGCCTCCACCACGTCGTCCAGCAGCGAGGCCTGCGTGTACCCGAGCAGATCGGCGGCGCCCTCGTAGGCGAGCTCCGCGCCGCCGGAGCCGGCGATGAGCTGGTCGAGGACGGACAGGGTGTCGCGGACGGATCCCCCGCCCGCACGGACCACGAGCGGGAGCACGCCGGGCGCCACCTGGACGCCCTCGGAGTCGCACAGCTGCTGCAGGTACGGGACGAGCACGTCCGGCGGGACCAGGCGGAAGGGGTAGTGGTGCGTCCGGGAGCGGATGGTGCCGATGACCTTGTCCGGCTCGGTCGTCGCGAAGATGAACTTGATGTGCGGCGGGGGCTCCTCGACGATCTTGAGCAGCGCGTTGAAGCCCTGGTTCGAGACCATGTGGGCCTCGTCGAGGATGAACACCTTGTACCGGTCCCGCGCCGGAGCGAACGTGGCGCGCTCGCGCAGCTCACGGGCGTCGTCGACACCGCCGTGGCTCGCCGCGTCGATCTCGACGACGTCCAGGCTGCCCGGGCCGCCACGCGCGAGCTCGACGCACGACTCGCACACGTCGCACGGGGTGTCGGTCGGGTTCGCCTCGGTGTTCTGCGCGCAGTTGAGGATGCGAGCGAGGATGCGCGCCGACGTCGTCTTGCCACAGCCGCGCGGGCCGGAGAACAGGTACGCGTGGTTGACCTGACCGCTGCGCAGCGCCTGCCGCAGGGGCGCGGTGACGTGGTCCTGCCCGATGACCTCAGCGAAGTTCTCGGGCCGGTACCGCCGGTAAAGGGCTGTGCTCACGCCACGAACCCTAGACGCCCGCGCCGACACCGACGATCCGTTCGCGACCATCGCCCGATCGTGGTCGGTCCGCCTGCGCCGCGCTTCCCGTGCCGCCGGCCGGGCCGGAGGTCATCCGGGTCTCCCACCCGCCTCGGACACCGTGAGCAGGTCGCCCGGCTGGCAGTCGAGCGCCTCGCAGATGGCGGTGAGCGTGCTGTACCGGACCGCGCGCGCGTGGCCGTTCTTCAGGACGCTGAGGTTCGCCACGGTGACACCCGTCGCCTCCGCGAGCTGCACGAGCGTCATGTCGCGAGCGTCAAGGAGTGCACTCAGATGGCACTCGACGCGGTGTGGACGCCCGGGCTCGGCGCCGTCGCCCCGCCGGCTCACACCAGTCCTTCGGCCTCGGCACCGAGGGAGGCACCACGGCGGACCGAGAGCCCCAGGACGACAAGGAGCACGGCGATCAGGAGCGGCCACCAGGGCAGGGACCACCGGGGCTCGAACCACTCCGACCGCAGGCCATGAACCGGGTCGGCGATCATCCGCGCCGCGGCCAGCGCCGGGAGCCCGGCTGCAGCGACCCAGCCGATCGCGACGACCACGCCGACCCCGACCACCCGCCAGGCGTGCCCGACAGTCAGCCGCGCACCCGACACCAGCGCCCGGACGACGGGGACCAGGAGGAGCGCTGCGAGGCCAAGGACGATCCGCGCCACCCAGGGGGCGGCACCGGCGAACGCCGCCGTCGCCCGGTCCGCCTGCTCGACCAAGGCGACGATCCCGTGGTCGGTGCTCCATAGCGGGACGCCGCTGCCGGTCGTACCCCAGTCCCACGCGTCCTGCGGCAGCAGCGGCGTCACCTGCACGGGCACCTCGACGATCCACGTCCCGGTCCGGCTCGCGATGTCGTGCGCGGTCATGGCCGCCCACAGCAACGCGAGCAGGCCGCCGACGACGACCACCGCGACCGCGACCGCCGCCCACCGGCCCCGTCCGCGCGTCCTCGCTGGCTCGTAGGTCGTCGTCACCCGTGACCCATCTCGATAGTCGATACGTCCTCTCGACCGTATCGACTATCGAGATCGGGGCCGAGCCCGGTCGCCCGAATGGCTCAGTCCGCACGCACCACGGTGTCGGCGAGCACCGAGCGCAGCAGCGGGCGGGAGGTCTCGGTCGCGGCGAACACCAGAGCGCAGCCAGCCGCGAGGAACGCAGCCAGGAGCAGCAGACTGCTCGCGTCCCTGATCGCGATCGTCCCGAGCAGCGGCAGGAACATGATCAGCGCGGTCACGGCCGAACCCACGCCGACGAGGAGCAGGGGCACCAGGACCGAGCGCCGACGTACCGAGTCGAGCAGCTCGACAGGAGTGCCGGCCAGGTTCTGGAGCGCGATCTCCCGACGGTGGTCGAGCACCGACGACGCCTGGGCGATCCCCGCGGACGCAGCAGCGAGCAGGAACGCGACGACGAGCGTGACCAGCGCGCCCGTCACGAGGTCGTCCTGCAGGATCGCGCCCTGCGGGTCCTGCGATGCGTCCACATCCACGATCGACGGGATCACCACGAGCGCCCCGGCCACGAAACCGGCCAGGCCGAGCCCGCCGACCACACGCCACACGGCCCGGGGGTCGTCCAGGAGCCTGCGTGCCGCGAGCAGCCGGGCCGGGGTCTTCGCCCGGCGCAGCTGGACCTTGCCGACCACCCCCAGGACCCACGGGCCGACCACGTTGAGCATCGCGAACCCGACCGCGAGGCTCCCGATCAGAGCCGCGATAGCCGCCGCACCGAACACACCTCCGATGGCGCTCACGACCATGAACATCCCGATCCCGACGAGCGCGACGAGCAGCCGGACGAAGCCCATGCCCTTCGGGGAGGTCCTGCGGGCCACGCCGAGCGGTGAGATGGCGACCCGCCGCAACGAGAACGCCCCGGACAGCCCCGCGAGCGCCGGAACGGCGATCAGCGCGATCACGAGGCCCTGCCACCCGACCCACAGCTCGGACACGCTGAACGTGGTCCCCTGGAACGGCAGCAGCCCGACGAACGGCAGCAACGCCCCGTAGAGCACGATGCCGAGCACGGCACCCACGAACCCCTGCCAGGCGGTCTCGACGAGGGTCAGAGCCACCACCTCGCGGGTCGTCACGCCGAGAAGCCGAAGCGTGGCGAGCCGTGCGTCGCGGCGGGCCACCCCCAGGCGGGCGGCGCTGCCGCCAAGGGTCACCAGGGGCACGACGAGCAGGATCACCGCGAACCAGGCGAGGATCTCGTACAGGGACCGGATGTCGTCCTCGCCGGGCGCCAGCGGCGCGTCGGCCCGAGCCATGAACCCGAGAAGCCCGCCGACGACGCAGAGCGTCAGGCCCGTCGTGACGGCGAAGGCCGTGATGGCGAGGGACGTCGTGACGCGCGAGTCGCGGCCGCCGGCGCGCTGGAACCGGGGCGCAAGAGCGACGACGGGGTTCATCGGGACCTCACCGCCGTGCCGACGACCAGCCCGTCGCGGACCTCGATCCGCCGGTCGCACCAGTCGGCGACCTGCGCGTCGTGCGTCACGACGACGAGCGACGTCCCTGCAGCCTTCGTCGTCTCCACCAGGATCCGCATCACGTCGTGGCCCGTCGACTGGTCGAGCGCGCCCGTGGGCTCGTCGGCGAAGACCACGTCGGGGCCGGTGATCAGGGCCCGCGCGACGGCGACGCGCTGCGCCTGCCCGCCGGACAGCTCGCCCGGGCGCCGGCCCTCCATCCCGGCGAGCCCGAGCGAGCCGAGCCACTGTGCCGCGAGGGCCGTGGCGTCCTTGCGGGGTGTGCCCAGCAGCATGGCCGGCAACGCGACGTTCTCCACCGCGGGCAGCTCCGAGAGCAGCTGGCCGAACTGGAACACGAAGCCGTAGCTCGTGCGTCGCAGCAGCGACCGCTCGCGGTCCCCGAGCGAACCGACGTCCCGCCCGCGAAGCCTCACGGAGCCCCCGTCCGGCACGAGGATGCCTGCGAGGCAGTGCAGCAAGGTCGACTTGCCGGAGCCGGACGGACCCATGACGGCCAACGACTCGCCGTCCGCCAGGTCCACGTCGACGCCCGCGAGCGCGGTCGTGCTGCCGAAGGTCTTCACCAGTGCGCGGCCGGACAGCCGGGGTTCGAGGCTCATGTGTCCAGCGTCGTGGTCGGCAACCCGCTGGTCGTCGGTCCGGGGGCTCGTCCTCGGCCGTCGGGCGTGCGCCCACGGGTGGACGCGGGTCACCCTCAGGTTCCACACGCGGGCCGGGCCGCTGGCCGCTGGCGCTCTGTCCGGGCATGCAAGGACCCCCCGCACACCCGCCAGAGCTCACCTGCCCTTGCTGCCTTCCGGCCCTGGGGGAGTTCAGCGAGATGACGCCGCACGAGGGGTCGTCGAGAATTCTAGCCCAGCTCTAACCCAACCAGGACGCGTCCTCGATCACGTGCCGGAGGTAGCGCCGGGGGTCGTCCAGGAACCCGCGGTAGCGCTGCACGAGCTCGAGGTCGTCCCAGTCGCTGCGGCGCAGACCCCATTCGCCGACCTCGTAGATCGTCGCGCCGGGGATCGCGGCCAGCACCGGCGAGTGGGTCGACAGCAGCACCTGCGACGGCGTCGTGCGGACCAGCGTGGTCAGGTGCGACACGAGTGCGAGGCATCCCGTGAAGGACAGTGCGGACTCGGGCTCGTCGAGCAGGAACAGTCCCGGGTACGCCGGCCTCATGCGCTCCGTGACGAGCGAGAGGAACGACTCGCCGTGGGACATCTCGTGGAACACAGGCTCCGGGCGACTCCCCGGGTTGGCCTCCAGGTAGGAGTAGAAGGAGTGCATCGTCTCGGCGCGCAGGAAGAAGCCCCCGCGTGGGGCACCGATCTCGCGCTCCAGGCGTAGGTAACGCCACAGCTCGGACTCGGTCCGACGGGTCGAGTGCATGGAGCCTGTGGAGCCGCCCTCGGCCCCCATGCCGAACATCTGCGCGACGGCCTCGACCAGCGTGGACTTGCCGGCACCGTTGTCCCCGACGAGCACCGTGACCTGGTCGAGCGGCCAACCCTCGCGCAGCACCTGGGCCACCGCGGGCACCTGCGTGAACCAGACGTCACCGGGGACCGGGTCCTGATCTTGCACGCGGACCGCGCGAACGGGGAGGGGTCCGGGCGTCACGGCACCACCTCATCACGTCGTCGGCCCGTCGCGCGGCCGTCAGCGCACGACGACGTCCGCAAGGAGGGCGTCGATGGTCGCCAGATCGAACCGGGCCGCGCCGGGGAGCATGGCATTCGCGCACCCGACCGCGCTCACGAGCCGCAGCGCGTCGGCGAGCGGGCAACCCTCGTCGAGCGCGTGCACCAAGGCCCCGAGCGCGGAGTCGCCGCTACCGACGGGGAACTGTCCGATCACCCCCGGCAGCACCGCGTCGAGCGTCACGGTCCCGTCGGTTGCCCGCATGCCGGCGGTCCCGTCGGTGACCATGACGAGCCGGCCGGTCAGGGCGTGCAGGGCGCCGACGACGTCCGGTAGGGGTGTGCCGACCGGCCGACCGAGGGCCTCGCACGCCTCGGCACGGTTCACCTTGAGGAGGTCCAGGGGGCTGCTGCGACCCAGCAGGGCTCGCAGGACCGGCCCGTGGCTGTCGACCGCGACGCGGGCACCCGCACGGGCCGCGACGTCGACGACCTCGCGCAGCGCACCGGGGCCGAGGGACTCCGGGAACCCGCCGCTGACCAGGCACCAGCCGGGCCGGGTGGCCAACGACTCGGCCAGAACCGCCAGGAGCTCGTCGAACGCCGTGCGGGAGACCGGCGTGGCCTGCTCGTAGATCTCCGTCAGGCCACCTGTCGAGCGCGAGTGGATGCTGACGCAGGTCCGCGTGAGCTCCACGCCGTCGATCACCCGCAGGTCCACGCCGTCCGCGCGAGCAGCCTGCGCGACGACCGCGCCGGTTCCCCCACCGAGCACGGCGACCGCCGCGACGGAGGACCCGAGCAGCGCCGAGGCGCGCGCGGCGTTGAGCGCCTTGCCGCCGGCCACGCGGTGCACCGACAGCGGACGCTGGATCCCTGCGAGCTCGTCGACCTGGTAGGTCACGTCCAGGGCCGGGCTGACAGCGACTGCCGTGATCACCGCACGCCCATGTCCTCGAGGGTCGCCTGCCGGCCGCTGCCACCCGAGCCGAGGGTCGACAGCGAACCCGCGACCGCGGCCCACCGCAGACGTTCCCGCTCGTCGTCGATGCCGTGCGCCAGCGCCGCCAGGTAGCCGGCGTCGAAGCTGTCACCCGCGCCGGTGGTGTCCACGACCTCGACGGTGAGCCCCCGCGCGTGAACGGCAGGTCCGTCGGGGCCCACCGACCACCCGCCGTCGGCCCCGGCCTTCACGACGATCCGCGGACCCGACTGCGCCAGCGTGCGCGCGACGTCCCGGTCCGGCCCGGACACACCCGCGACCGCACCGAGTGCGCGGAGCTCTGAGAGGTTCGGAAGCAGGTAGTCGACGAACGGCAGCAGATCGAGCACCCCTTCCCACTTCTCGGCCGGGTCCCAGTTGGTGTCGAGGCTGACCGTGACTCCGGCCGCACGGACGTCGGCGAGCAGCGCCGGCAGCTCGGCGGCCAGCGCCGGCTGCAGGAAGTACGACGCGACGTGCAGGTGCCCCGCCCTGGTGGTGGCGAGTGCCGCCCGGACGGTGGCCGCGCGCAGGGTCGGGATCGTGCCGGGTACCGTGAGGATCGCGCGGTCGTCGACGGTCGAGAGGATGACCGACAGGCCCGTGGGGGTGGCGGCATCGACCTCCACCTGGTCGGTCCCGACGCCGGCCGCCAGCAGCGCGTCGAGCTGGAACCGCCCGAAGGCGTCGTCCCCGACCCGCGCCACCAGTGACGTCGGCACACCCAGACGTGCCAGCCCGCACGCCGCGATCGACGCACTTCCGCCGAGCACGAGCTCCCCCGAGTCGGCCAGCTGCTCGGCCTGCCCGAACCGCGGCACCACGTCTCCACGGAGCACCAGGTCGACGTTGGCGTCGCCCGCGACCAGGACCGTGCGCGCGCTCATCCCTTGAGCCCGGAGAAGGTCATCGTCGCGATGAACTGCCGCTGGGCGATGACGAAGAAGAGGATCAGGGGCAGCGTGGCGACGACGTTCCCCGCCATGAGGAGCGACCAGTCCGTACGGCGGTCACCCTGGAAGTTGGTGATGCCGAGCTGCAGCGTGAAGCTCGCGGGGTCGTTGATCGCGATCAGTGGCCACACCAGGTCGTTCCATGAGCCGAGCAGCGTGAAGATGGCCAGCGTGGCGAGCGCAGGCTTGGCCAGGGGCAGCACGATGCGCCCGAACACCTGCAACCGCGAGCACCCGTCGAGCACCGCCGCTTCCTCGAGCTCCGCCGGCAGCGACAGGAAGAACTGGCGCATGAGGAAGATCCCGAACGCCGACGCCAACCACGGCACGATCGCCGCGCCCAGGGTGTCGATGAGGCCGACCCGCGCGAACATCACGTACGTCGGGACCATGAGCAGCTGGGTCGGGATCATGATCGTCGCGACGACGGCGAAGAACCCGAACGTGCGCCCGGGGAACCTCAACCGCGCGAACCCGTAACCCGCCAGGGAGCACAGGACGAGGTGCGCGGTGACGCCCACCGCCGACACGATCGCGGTGTTGAGCAACCAGCGCAGGATGTCGGACTCGGCGAACAGCTTCTCGAAGCCGTCGAGCGTCAAGGTCGTCGGGAAGAGCCGCGGCGGGAACTTGTTGATCTCGGACGCCGGGGTGAGCGCCGTGAGGAACATCTGGATGAACGGCAGGGCGAACAGCAGCGCGATGGGCGCGAGCAGGACGTGCCACCACCAGTGCCGGCGACCACCGCGACGGGTGAGCCGGATGTCGTCCGGAGCGTCCGGGACCGGCGAGCGCGAGAGCATCTGGACGGCCATCAGAACGCCTCCACCTTCGCGCGACGGGAGTACAGGACGACCCCGCCGGTGATGACCAGGGTCACCGCGAACAGGCCGTAGGCGACGGCGGAGGCGTACCCGAACTCGAGGCTCTTGAACGCCGTCTGCCACAGGTAGTAGACGATCGTCTGCGTCGCGTCGAGCGGTCCGCCGCGGGTCGTCGTGTAGACGAGGTCGAAGAGCTGGATGGCCCCGATGACCTGCCAGACCGTGACGAACACGGTGACCGGCGCGAGCTGGGGGAACGTCACGTGCCAGAACGACTGCCACCGGTTGGCGCCGTCGATCCGGGCCGCCTCGAGGAGCTCGACGGGGATGTCCTGCAGGGCCGCGAGGTAGATGACCGTGGTGAACGCTGCCTGCCCCCACAACGACATCAGCGTGATCACGACCATCGCCTGCGACGGGTCCTCGAGCCAGCCCTGCTGCGGCAGGTGCAGTGCACGCAGGACCGTGTTGGCCAGCCCGAACTGCGGGTTGAACAGGTAGGTCGTGAGGATGCCGGTCGCGGCGGCGGACGCCACGAACGGCACGAATATCGCCGTGCGGTAGACGCCGATGAGGGGCAGGGTGCGGTTCAGCAGCAGGGCGAGCGCCATGCCCAGCAGCACGGAGGCCGGCACGAAGAGCACCGTGTAGAGGATCGTGTGGCCGACGGCGTCGCGCAGCGCGGCGTCCGTGACCATCGCCTGGTAGTTGCCGAGGCCCACCCACGTCGGCGTCGAGAAGCCGTCCCAGCTCTGCAACGACAGCCAGAACGCCCAGACCGCGGGGAAGATCGACAGACCGAGCACGATGAGCAGCGCGGGAGCGACGAACCCCCAGCCCTGGATACCGGCCCGGCGGCGCTCCTTGCGGCTGCCCGGGCGCGTCGCCGCGCGCGGTGCGTGCGCCTGCGGCAGCAGCGCGCTACGGCGCCGCACGCCGGCCGTCGTGCTCGCCATCATCACCCTCCGAGCGCGTCGGTCGCGGTCGCCGCCGCCTGCGTCAGCGCGTCGGCCGGTTCGCCCTGCCCCTGCAGGACCTCGGAGATCGCCGACCCGACCGCCTCCGAGAGCTGGACGTAGCCCTTGACGGTCGGCCGAGCGTGCTTGGAGTTGACCATGTTCGCTGCCATGACGTCGAGACCGGGCAGAGCCTCGACCTGCGCGAGGAACTCCGGCGACTGAACCTCCGACGTGCGCAGCGGCAGGTTGCCGTACGCGACGTTCCACCTGATGTCCTGCTCGGCCGACGTCAGCCACTTGGTCAGCTCGTACGACCAGTGCTCGCGGTTCGCGTCCTTGTGGTCGAACAGCACCCACAGGTCCGGGCCGGAGACGCTCTCGTGGTTGCCGTCCGTGCCGGGCAGGGGCACGACGCCGTACGACGTCTTGGCGGTCTGCAGGTCGTAGAGCGTCCACGGGCCCGAGGTGATCATCCCGATCCGGTCGCTGGCGAACAGCTGGGCGGCCTTGGTGTCGGTCTGGTCCAGGTAGATCGACTTGTCGTCGACCGCCATGTCACGCAGGAGCGTCAGCCCCTTGACGCCGGCGTCCGAGTCGAAGGTCGCCGTCTTCTGGTCCTCGGACAGGATCTCGCCACCGTTCTGCCACAGGTGCGGCCAGAACTGCCACGTCGTCTCCTCCGACCCGGACACCGAGTAGCCGTAGCCGTAGGTGTTCGTGCTCGGGTCGGTCAGCTTCTTCGCCGCCTCCCGGAAGTCGTCCCACGTCCAGTCGGCGGTCGGGTAGTCCACACCGGCCGCGTCGAAGACGGTCGTGTTGTAGATGAGCGTGAGGTTGTCGACGACGGCCGGGAACCCGATCGTCGAGCCGCCGCCGGGCTGGGCGGTCTGGCGAGCCGCCGCGGGGAACTCGTCCCACTTCACGTCGGGCTCGGCGACCTGGTCGGTGATGTCGAGGGTCCGCTTCGAGCCCTGCAGCTCGCTGGCCCAGGAGCCGTACGCGTAGGAGACGTCGGGGTAGGTACCTCCTGCGAAGCCCGCCGACAGCTTCTGCAGGAGCTCGTCGGTGGAGGGCGCACCCGAGGAGATGTCCACCTTCACGTTCGGGTGCAGCTTCTCGAAGTCCGCGGCCAGGCCCTCGAGGATCGTCTCGGCCTGGTCCGCCTGGCCGGTCCACCAGGTGATCGTCGTCTGTGCCTCCGGGTCGAACGTCGCCGCCCCCTGTGGACTACCACCGGAGCACGCTGCCACGGTCAGGGAGATGGCGGCGGTGGCCGCGGCGAGGGCGGCGAGTCGCATACGGGGCGAGCGCTGGGGGGACAACTCGATCTCCTCTGTTCGGTGGGCGCGGCGGTCAGGACAGGACGACGGAACGGGTCAGGTGGCGAGGAGTGTCCGGGCTGAGCCCTCGGCTCTCCGCGAGCTCGACGGCGAACCGCTGGGCCTGCACCAGCTGGACGAGGGGGTCGTCGTCGCTGGTCAGCACCCGTGCGCCTGTCGCCTCGATGTCGGCGACGAGTGACGGGTCTGCGGTGCCGAAGATCGTCACGAGCGTTCCCGGGTGGGCGACTGCGATCGGTCCGTGACGGTAGTCGAGAACCGGGTAGGACTCCGACCACGCCTGCGCGGCCTCGCGGACCTTGAGCGCCGCCTCCTGGGCGAGCCCGTGCGTCCAGCCGGTGCCGAGGTACACCACGTGGTCGATGCCGTCGACGGGCACGGGCAACGGGGCGTCGACAACCCGCGACCCGTCCGCGACCAGCCCCGGCAGGTCCTCTCCGAAGGTCGTCCTGGCGATCACCAGGACGGTCGTGGGGAACCGCGTCTGGACCACCGAGTCCTCGTCCGCGTAGTCGAGCAGCAGGAACTCGTCGACGCGCTGCGCCACGGGGCTGTCCGAGACACCCACGATCGCGGCCGTGCGGGTGCCCGGCTCGACGAGCTCGAGCGACGCGAGGACCTCGCTGGTGGTGCCCGACCGGCTGATCACGAGCACGCGGTCGTACCGTCGGCCGGGGCGCCACTCCGACGCGTACGCGGCGTCCGTGAGACCGAGGCCGGCCTGCTCACGCAGGACGGCGACCGACTCCGCGACGAACGCGCTGGTGCCGCAGCCGAGGACCAGGACGCTCTCGCCGGGCCGGCCGAAGATCTCTCCGGCGGTCGACGCGTCCCGGAGGGCGTGCGCCCACACGGATGGCTGGCTGGCGATCTCTCGCGCTGTGATGCTGCTGGTCACCGTGGTGCCTCTCGTCTCCGGCGCCGCACTTGACCGCGGCGCCGTGTGCGCAATACTGCGTACCGGAGTGATCGGTCCGCAATGAAACTGCGGCAAACGCTCACTCTGACTGAGCGCCGAAAGGATGACAACATGACCGACTGGACGGCTGCCGCCCACCTTTCCCTGGCGGACTGGCACCCCCGCAGCAGGCTCGCCGCACACCGCACCGACGTCGGCCGCAGTGCTGTCCCCTGCGTCGACGTCCACAACCACCTCGGTCGCTGGCTCACGCCCCCGGGCTGGACGGCACCCGACGTGCACGAGCTGCTCGAGCTCATGGACCGGCGCAACGTCGCGACGGTGGTCAACCTCGACGGGATGCACGGCGACGAGCTCGAGGCCAACCTCGACCGGTACGACCGCGCCCACCCCGACCGGTTCGTCACGTTCTGCCAGCTCGAGTGGTCACTGCTCGCCCAGCCTGACGGTGAGGCGCTGGTCGCTGAGCAGCTGCGGGACTGCGCCCGTCGGGGTGCACGCGGCGTGAAGGTCTGGAAGACCGTCGGGCTGACCGTCCGGGACGCCTCGGGCGAGCTCGTGCTCCCCGACGACGAGCGCGTCGTGCGCACGCTCGCGCTCGCCGGCACGCTCGGCCTGCCGGTGCTCATCCACGTGGCCGACCCGATCGCCTTCTTCGACCCGGTCGACGCGCACAACGAGCGGATCGACGAGCTGCAGGCCAACCCCGACTGGTGGTTCGGCGACCCGGACGTGCACCCGACGTTCGACCGCCTCCTGACCGCCCTCGAGACGCTGGTGCTCGCCACTCCTGGCACCACCTACATCGGCGCGCACGCGGGCTGCGTCGCGGAGGACCTGGACCGCGTGGAACGCCTCCTGCGGGCGGCACCGAACTGGCACATCGACATCGCCGGGCGCATGGCCGAGCTGGGTCGGCAACCGCGACGGACCCGCCGGCTGGTCGAGCAGTTCCCGGATCGCGTGCTGTTCGGCACCGACGCCTTTCCCCTGGACGACGACGCGCTGACCACGCACTTCCGCTTCCTCGAGACCGCCGACGAGGCGTTCGAGTACGCACCGGGCGAGGCCGTGCCTCCTCAGGGCCGCTGGACGGTCTCGGGCCTCCACCTGTCGGCGGCCACGCTCGAGGCCGTCTACGCCGGCAACGCCAAGCGCCTGCTCGGCCTCTGACGTCAGGCCGCGGCGACCGTCGCGCAGCTCGCGGCGACGACGTCTGCGACGGCCTCGCGCGCGGGCGCGAGGTAGCGTCGCGGGTCGGTCAGCCGGGCGTCGGCGGCGAGCGTGAGCCTGACCTGCGCGGTCAGTGCGGCGTTGAGCGCGGTGCCCACGTTGATCTTGCGGATGCCGGCCCGGACGGCGTCCTGGAGCACCGCCGGCGGTACGCCCGAGGAGCCGTGCAGCACGAGCGGGACGGGTACGACCGCGGCGAGCCGCCGGATGAGGTCGAGGTCCAGCCGGGCCGTCGCGCTGGTCATCGCGTGCGACGAGCCCACGGCGACCGCCAGCCCGTCGACCCCGGTCGCCGCGACGAACTCGACGGCCTGCGCGGGATCGGTGCGGACCCCGGGCGCGTGCGCCCCGTCCTTGCCGCCCACCTCACCGAGCTCGGCCTCCACCCACAGCAGAGCCGCGTGCGCCGAACGAGCCACCGCTGCCGTCGTCGCGATGTTGTCCTCGTAGCCCAGGTGAGCGGCGTCGACCATGAGCGACGTGACGCCGTACTGGGCTGCGGACGCGACTCCGTCGGACAGCAGTCCGGCGTCCTGGAGGTGGTCGAGGTGCAGCCCGACGGGGACCGCCGCCGCCTCCGCGAGCTCGTGGCACGCGGCGAGCAGCGGTCCCGCGCGGCCCTCGCGGTACCGGACGGCGTTCTCGCTGACCTGCAGCAGGCCGGCCGACCCGGCACGTTCGAGACCTGCGACGATGCCCTCCGCGTGCTCGAGCGTGATGACGTTGAAGCACAGGACGGCAGTGCCCCTGCGGACGGCGTCGTCGACCAGGTCCCGCGTGCGTGCGGAGGTCACAACCCCACCACTCGGGCGCGGAGCGGCTCCGGCAGCAGGTCACCGTGGGCGGCCACCAGCTCGTCGCACAGCTCCCAGATCTGGGCGGGTGTGAGCGTCGAGCTCGCGTTGCCGTCGACGAGCACCGCCTGGCGCACCAGGCGCGAGTCGCCGGTGCGCGCGGCCTCGACCGTGAGCTCGGCGACGGACAGGTACGTACGGTTGAGGGCGGCGCACTGCACAGGCAGGGCGCCCATGGGGATCGGCGTCACACCGGACGCGTCGACCAGGGCCGGGACCTCGACGGCCGCGCCGTGCGGGAGGTTGTCGATCAGGCCGTGGTTCGGGACGTTCACGTGGATCTCGCGCGGCGTACCGGTCAGCACCGAGTGGATGACCTGCGGTGCGTACTCCGAGGCACCGCCGTCCAGCGGCAGCGGCTCCCCCGCGTCGAGCAGCTTCTTGGCCTGCTCGAACTCCGCGACGTTCTCGCGGCTGATCCCGATGTACTGCAAGGGCTCGATGCGGAACCGCTCGACCTGCTCGTCCGAGCGCAGGAACCAGGACAGGTACTCCGAGGAGTGCTCGCTCGTCTCGGTCGGGTAGAACCCGATGCGCCGGAAGATCTCGACGCGCACACGGCGCTCGAGCTCGGGTTCGGCGGCGATGCGCGCGCGGAGGCGGGGGTAGAGGTCCTGTCCGTCGAGCGTCCACTCGCGCAGCCACGCCTGGTGGTTCACGCCGGCCGCGCGGTACCTGGTCTGCTCCACGTCCAGGCCCACCAGCGCGGCAAGGTCGTGCGCGGTCCAGTACACCGAGTGGCACAGCCCGAACGTCCGGATGTCCGGGGCGACCACCGAGGCCCACCAGACGTTCATGGCCATCGGGTTGGTGTAGTTGAGCAGCGGCGCGTCCGGGCACACCGCGCGCATGTCGTCGAGGATCGCCGTCAGCACCGGGAACGTGCGCAGCGCGCGGAACACGCCGCCGACGCCCGTGGTGTCGCCGATCGTCTGCCGCAACCCGTACCTGGCCGGGATCGACAGGTCCGTGATGGTCGCGTCGATGCCGCCGACCTGGATCATGTTGATGACGAACGCTGCGCCGTCGAGGGCCGAGCGCCGGTCGAGCGTCGCCGTGATCGTCGCCGGGTGGCCGAGCTGCTCGACCAACCGGCGCGCGGTGCCCTCGGCGACGGCGAGACGGTCCTGCGAGATGTCGTGGAGCGCGAGCTCGAGCTCGAGGTCTCCGTAGCGCAGCAGGTCGGCGACGAGCTGGCGGGTGAAGACGACGCTCCCGGCGCCCACGAACGCGATCTTGGCCATGACTGGATGATCGTCGGCGATGAGCGATCCGTGCAAGAATTCATGCGCCGACCACTCAAAGTGATCATTCCGGCTGAGCGAACTCGGAGGACGACCCGGATGCCCGACCCCCTGGACGTACCCCGCGCGACGTCGCGGAAACGGTCCGACCGCATGCTCGCCGTCCTCGCGATGCTCGACGGAGGCGAACCGGTCACTCTCGCCGACCTCACAGGCTCGCTGGGCGTCTCGCCGGCGACGATCCGCCGCGACCTCGCCGACCTCGAGGAGCAGAGCCTGCTGGTGCGGACGCACGGCGGCGCCCGCGCGTTCGCGAGCACCACGCGCGCCGAGGTGCCCGTCCGGCTGCGCGACTCGCAGTTCCGCGAGGCCAAACGGCGCATCGCGCGACGCGCGGCCGAGCTGATCCCGCACGGCCCTTACAGCGTGGCGATCAGCGGGGGCACGACGACCGCGGAGGTCGCCAAGGTCCTCGCCAGCCGCCCCGACCTCGCGATCGTGACGAATGCGCTGACCACCGCGATGGAGATCGCGTCGCGCCCGAACCTCAAGGTCATCATGACCGGTGGGGTCGTGCGCTCGAACTCGTTCGAGGCCGTCGGCGTGATCGCCGAGAACACGTTCAACGCCATCAACGTCAGCACGGCGATCCTGGGGACCGACGGCATCAGCGCCGCAGGCGGTGCGACGACCCACGACGAGACCGAGGCCCGGACCAACAACGCCATGGTGTGCCACGCGCAACGGGTGGTCGTGGTCGCCGACGGCTCGAAGGTCGGGCGCGTCACGCTGGCCAAGATGGCGGACCTGTCCCAGGTGCACGTCCTCGTCACCGACGCGTCGGCCGACCCGGATGAGCTCGCGCGCATCGTCGCGGCGGGTGTCGAGGTGCTCATCGTCGACGCCTGAGGGGTCGTGCCGGTGACGCGCGCGTGATTCGCTGGACTCCCGCGCGGACCGGAAGGTGGGCAGGCTGCCATGACCGTCTCAGACGTACCGGACGAGCCCCTGGACGACGCAGGGCCCTACGACTACGACCTCGTGGTCCTCGGCTCAGGACCCGGCGGCCAGAAGGCCGCGATCGCCGCCGCGAAGCTCGGGCGCAAGGTCGCGATCATCGAGCGCCGGCACATGATGGGTGGCGTCTCGGTCAACACCGGCACCATCCCCAGCAAGACCCTGCGCGAAGCCGTCATGTACCTGACCGGGATGGCGCAGCGCGAGGTCTACGGTGCGAGCTACCGCGTGAAGTCCGACATCACGATGGACGACCTGTTCGCCCGCACGCACCACGTGATCGGACGCGAGATCGAGGTCATCCGCGCACAGCTCCTGCGCAACCACGTCGACGTCCTCAACGGCACCGGCTCGTTCGTGGACGCGCACACCCTCGCGGTCACCGAGGGCGGCTCGGCGCACCCGAGGACGATCACAGGCCGGTTCGTCGTCATCGCGACCGGCAGCACGCCGCACCGGCCGGACACCGTGCAGTTCGACGAGCGCCGCGTCCTCGACTCGGACGGGGTCCTGGCTCTCGAGAACGTGCCCACCTCGATCGTCGTGGTCGGCGCCGGCATCATCGGCATCGAGTACGCCTCGATGTTCGCGGCGCTGGGCTCACGCGTCACCGTCGTGGACAAGCGACCCGCGATGCTCGAGATGTGCGACCCCGAGGTCGCGGAGTCGCTCAAGTTCCACCTGCGGGACCTGTCGGTGTCGTTCCGGTTCGGGGAGGAGGTGGCCGGCGTCGACAGCAACACGCACGGAACCGTGACCCGGCTCGTCTCGGGCAAACGGATCGCGGCCGACGCCGTCATGTACTCCGCCGGCAGGCAGGGGCAGACGGACGCGCTGGACCTGGAGAAGGCGGGGCTGACGGCCGACTCGCGCGGGCGCATCACGGTCGACGCGCAGTACCGCACGGCCGTCGCCCACATCTTTGCCGTGGGCGACGTCATCGGGTTCCCGGCGCTCGCAGCGACCTCCATGGACCAGGGGCGCCTGGCCGCGTACCACGCGTTCGGGGAGCCGGCCCGCGAGCTGCAGTCCGTACAGCCGATCGGCATCTACACGATCCCCGAGATCTCCTACTGCGGCCGCACCGAGGAGGAGCTCACGACATCGGCCGTCCCGTACGAGGTGGGGATCGCGCGCTACCGAGAGCTCGCGCGTGGGCAGATCGTCGGCGACTCGTACGGGATGCTCAAGCTGCTCGTGCACACCGAGACCCGCGAGCTGCTGGGCGTGCACATCTTCGGGACGCTTGCCACGGACCTCGTGCACATCGGCCAGGCGATCATGGCGTGCGGCGGGACCGTGGACTACCTCGTCGACACGGTCCTCAACTACCCGACCTTGTCGGAGGCGTACAAGGTGGCCGCCCTGGACGCCACGAACAAGATCCGCCAGGTGGCCCGCTTCAGCGAGTGACGGCCGACCCCCGATCCGCCGCGAAAGCACGTCATCCGACTTCAGAGCCGGTGCCCAGGTGCCGATGTCCACTTCACGATGACTACGACTCCTCAGGGCTGGTACCGCGACCCGGCGGATCAGGCTCGCGTGCGATGGTTCGACGGCCAGGCATGGACGGCGAACAGCCAGCCCGCGCCCTCACCCGGTTCCGCACCGCTGCCGCCGCCGACCGCCGACGGGGGTGCCGTCGCCCCGACGCGTGCCGCCGTCGCCGCGCAGAGCGCCCGCACGGAGTCGGCGCCCACCGCCCCTGAGGCGCCGGCCGCGATGGTCATCCCCGAGCTCGTGCCGGACGACCCGGACGAGGACGAGGACGACTACGGCTACGGCTACGAGGAGCCGGCGGCCGCACCGGTCCCCGAGCCCGTCGCGCAGCCGGTGGCCGCGCACCAGCCCGCAGCAGCCGCGCAGCAGTACGACGCATCAGCTCAGCAGCAGCCGTACGGGCAGCCCGGGGCCGCGCCGCAGTACGGCCAGGCGTACGCCGCCGCGCCGGCCGCGCCCGGAGTGCCGCACCAGTTCAGCCCCGCTCCGTCGCCGCAGCCCGTCCCTGCGCAGGCGACGGCCCCCGAGCCGCAGCAGTACGGCTCCCAGTACGCGCCCGCCCCAGTGGCGCAGCAGGAGCTTCCGCCGTACGCAGCGCAACCGCATCCGGCTGCGCCCTACTCCCCGGGCTCACCCCCGCTCGTCGGGGCCTTCGGCATCCCGCCGACACAGTTCGCGCAGCAACCGGCGCAGCTCGCGCAGCAGGCACCGGTCGGTGCCGGTTGGCCCGGCGCGGCACAGCCGTGGGAGCAGCCGGCCAAGAAGAAGAGCCCGGCCGTCATCATCCTGATCGTGCTGGCCTCCGTCGTCGCGGGACTCGTCATTCTGGGGATCCTCGCTGCCATCGCGATTCCGGTGTTCCTGAACCAGCGCGGGAAGGCGCAGGTCGCGGAGCTCGGTCTGGACGCCGTGACGTGTGGGCAGGTTGCCGACGACGCCGTGCGGTTCTCGTCGACTCCGGAGGCTCAGAGCCTGGTACCGCTCGTCGCCATGACCGGGGCGAGCCTGTCCGAGGACAACCGCAAGGCCGTGCGGGTGCCTAGCGCAGGTACGGACCCAGCATTCGTCATGAGCTGCGTGGGAACAGGCACGACGACCGACGGCACCACGGGACCCGTCACGGCCGTCCTCTTCGTCAACTCCAGCAGCCAGGTGCTCGTCTCCTACGTCTGGGACGAGTGACCGGACTACCGATGAACGACGCTGAAGCCGGCTGGTACCCCGACCCGAAGGACCCCTCCGGGGTGCGGTGGTTCGACGGCCGGTTCTGGACGGAGCACCACGGCCCGACGCCGACGTGGCAGACCCCGCCGAGCACACCTGAGCCGGCGAGCAGCCGGCCTCGCGTCCTGGTCGCCGCCGGGATCACCGCAGGCGTCTTGGTGCTCGGCCTGCTGGTCGCCGCCGCCGTCCCCGTGTACCGCGAGGAGCACCAGCGCGCGCGGCTCTCGGCGCTGGCCGCGACGACGTGCGACGACGTTGCCGACGAGGCTGTCTCGCTGGCGCTCACCGAGAAGCAGCTCGAGCCGCTCGAGGCCGTCACCAGCGCGGCGGTCGCGCGGGACGGTCGCGACGACGTCCAGATCCCCGACCCGGGTGCCGAGGCGTTCGTGATGAGCTGCTCCGGCATCGGCACGCGGCTCGACGGCTCCTCCGCGCCGTTGACGATCGACCTCTACATCGACCACGAGCACACGCACCTGCTCTGGTACACCTGGGACGTCTGAGCCCAGACGGACGAGCCGGTCTCGAGCGCCGCAGCGGACTCGTCCCGCTGGCGCCGGGTGCGGTCACCCGGGTTGTGTCGTGCTCTCGTACAGGCCGATCTGGTTGCCCTCCGAGTCCTCGAACGACGCCCACCAGCTGGTCGGGGAGATCTCTGCCTTCTCCTGGATCGTCCGGCCACCGAGCTCCTGTGCCCGCGCGAGCGTGTCGTCGATCGAGTCCACCTCGACGTAGCTGCGAGGCACCAGCAGGTTGCCCTCGCGGGGCCCGATCCCACCACCGCTGATGCCGTTCGGGGCCCTCCACATCGGATACCCCTCGAAGCCGGGCGACTCCGCGATGTCCCATCCGAACAGCTGCGAGTAGAACGCCGTAGCCCTCGCGATGTCGTCTGCCGGGATGTCGATGTGCGTGATGTCGCCGTGCGCCATGGCCTCGCTCCTCGCTCTCCTGGCGGGCCCTTCCGGGGTTGGCGGGCCCGGGAACCCGACAAGGCTAGGTCCGGGACGGCGGTCGATGACAGATCTCCTGACCCCGTCGATGGCCTTCCGCAAGCGCGATTCGGCGCACTCGCCGACCTCCGGTATCCTCAGTCGGCCGGGAGGATTCGCCTAGTGGCCTATGGCGCACGCTTGGAAAGCGTGTTGGGTGAAAGCCCTCGGGGGTTCGAATCCCCCATCCTCCGCCGGTTGAAGGGCCCGTCACCTGCTGGTGGCGGGCCCTTCGTCTTCCGCACGGCCGTTGCCCGTGTCGTAGCAGCGGAGGTCCGGAAAAGCTCCGTGATGGTCGAACGCTTTGCCGAGCAGATGCCGCGGCGCCTCCCAGACGGCGTTCTGATGACGTCCTCCCGTGCGGACTTTCACCCTTACGGGTGACCCCAATTCGGGCATAGTGGACATGAGAGCTCGAGCGGGGGGCCGTGACGGCGCGCTCTCTCGAGCGGGTCGGCACCGTCGGCTCGGGCAGCAGATGCTGCGTCGTGTCTGGGCAGGTCCGGGGGGATCTCCAGGTCGTGGCGCACATCGCCGACCCCTCATCCGAACCGCTTTGGAGGTCTCCGTGCGCGTCCCGGCCATCATTTCCTGTCTTGCGCTCGCGAGCGCAGCCGTCCTCGTCGCAGCTCCTGCGACCGCGGCACCGGTCCAGCCCACGTGCGGCTCGACGCTCACCGAGGACACGGCGCTCCAGGCCGACCTCACCTGCGCGGGCCCCGGCTTGATCCTCGGTATCGGGGTCGACCTCGACCTGAACGGCCACACGCTGCGCGGCACGGCCGGCGGCGTGGGCCTAGCCGTCCTGGGCCAGGGCACGGAGTCGATCACGAACGGCACCGTCACCGGGTGGGACACCGCGGTCCGCACGGTGGTCGTCTTCGAGGGCCCGGGGGTGGGTCCGCTCCTGGTGGACCGCGTGCGGTTCCGCAACAACGGCACGGGGATCGACGGGACAGGCGACGGAGGCGTCGGCGCCAAGGACATGACGATCTCGAACTCGACGTTCACCAACCACAGTCGGGTCGCGGTGAGCGCGGAGCTCATCAGGGTCGACGTCGACCACACGAACTTCTCCGACAACACCGTCGGCTACTGGGGCGACACCGGTTCGCTGGCAACCGTCACCGACTCCCGGTTCGTGCGCGACGCCCGGGCCGTCATCGTCACCGAGGCGAGTGCGACGATCGAGCGGTCCTCGTTCGTGGACAACCCGAAGGCTGTGGTCGGCGGCGGCGTGGTCAGCAGCATCGTGATCACGGACAGCCGGCTCGTCGGTTCTGACGTGGCGGTGAACGGGACCGGCGCGGTGTCGACCATCACGGGGTCGACTTTCGTGTCCAACTCGACCGCGGTGCAGGTCGGCCAGTTCGGGGGCACGATCAGCTCGAACACCTTCCGCGCGAACCAGACCACGGTCGCCCTCGCCGAGGAGCTGGGGACCGGTGTGGCCGTGCAGGACAACACGTTCCGCCTCAACGGTGATGGCCTCCACCTGGAGACCGCAGGTGCGCTCCTGAGCGTCGGCGGCAACAACGCCCGGAACAACACGGGCTGGGGCATCAACGTCCCGGGCGCCACCGACCTGGGCGGCAACACCGCGAAGCACAACGGGAACCAGCCGCAGTGTGTCGGGGTGGTCTGCTCCTGACACACCCACGGTGAGACCACCGGGCCCTCCGAAGGATCTCCGGCGATCGGGATCCTTCGGGGGGCTCGACCGTGAATTACGTACGGGCATCGTCTGGGTCGTCATCGGCTGCGGAGGACGCATGACCCTTCCAGGTCGACGTACGCTCGTTGACCGTGGCCACCTTCTCTTCCGTGACAAGACACAACGTCCTCCAGGCGATCGCCGAGTACGACGAGCGCGGCGGTGAGGAGTTCCTCGACCTGTACGGATTCGCGCCGTCGCGTGGCTACACGCTCGTGCACGAGGGCCGCAGCTACGACTCGAAGGCCGTCCTGGGTGTGGCTCACCGGTACGCCACAGGCAGGCTCGCGACGCCCGACGAGTTCCACGGCGGGATGCAGGGTGCCGTCTCGATCCTGCGCAAGCGGGGCTTCGAGGTGACGGAGCCCGCGGGCGCGACCCGCCCCACGCCCGTGCGGGCCACCCGGACGCGTACACCCGTCGCGCGCGCCACCCCGGTGCGAGAGGCCGAGCCGGCGACCTGCCCGACGTGCTTCATGACGTTGCCTGCAACCGGCATCTGCGACCAGTGCGGCTGACCTTTACGTCCCGAGCCACCGCATCGCGCCCCGCGCGGCCAGCACGCCCGTGCTGAACGACGCCTGCAGCAGGTAGCCGCCGGTGGGCGCCTCCCAGTCGAGCATCTCGCCCGCGACGAAGGTGCCCGGCAGCCGCCGCAGCATCAGCGAGTCATCGACCTCCGACCAGGCGATCCCACCCGCCGTCGAGATCGCCCGAGCGATCGGCATCGACCCGGTCACCCGCACCGGCACCGCCTTGACCAGCGCGGCCATGGCGGCAGGGTCGCTCGGCAGCGCGCCGCTCTCCCGCACCAGGGAGATCCCGACCGGGTCGAGTGCGATCGAGCGGCGCAGCCAGTTCGAGCCGGAGTCCTTGGGCCGGCGACGCTCCAATCGCTCGGTCAGCTGCGCACCCGACAGTGACGGTCGCAGGTCGACCTCGAGGTCGCAGTGGCCCTCGTCGTCGAGCGCCTCGCGGATCGCGGCGCCGAGCGCGTAGACCGGGCCGCCCTCCAGACCGGTCCGGGTCACCATCGCGTCACCGGTCACGCGATGTCCACGGACCGTCAGGCGCACGTGCTTGAGCGGCGAGCCCTCGAAGCGGTCCGCGAACGTCGCCGTCCACCCGACGCGCACCCCGACGTTCGCCGCTCTCAGAGGTGCCACCGCGACACCGCGGGCGGCGAACGGCTCGACCCACCCGCCGTCCGCACCGAGTCGCGGCCACGACGCCCCACCGAGCGCGAACACGGTGGCGTCGCTCTCCACCTCGACGCTCCGGCCGTCGGCCGCCGCGAACAGCAGCCCGCGGTCCGTCCACCCCGCCCAACGCTGCCGACGCTGGACGACGACCCCCAGCTCGCTCAGCCGAGCCAACCACGCGCGGACCAACGGGGTCGCCCTGAAGGACTGCGGGAACACGCGTCCGCTGGACCCGACGAACGTCGGCTCGCCCAGCCCGGCGCACCACTGGCGCAGGTCGTCCGGTCCGAACACGTCGAGCATCGGCGCGAGCCGGTCAGCCGATGTGCCGTACCGGGCCAGGAACGGCTCGCGGCCTTCGGAGTGCGTGATGTTCAGCCCGCCGTGCCCGGCCAGCAGGAACTTGCGGGCGGGGGACGGCATCCGGTCGTACAGCGTCACGGCCACGTCCGCGCGGGCGAGCACTTCCGCCGCCATCAGCCCGGCCGGCCCGCCACCGACCACGACCGCCGTGCTCATCGACCCGGCCGGCCGGCCTCGACGCTACGCATCGGCCGAACGTACCCGACGCCTGATGCACCCGGGCGCGACGTCAGCCGTGCGGACGGTGGCCTATCGCGATCACGTGCCGACGCTCGAACGGCACCGCGTCACCGGCGCGCAGGCCGTGCAGCTCGGCCGGGTCGCTGTTGAGCGTCCCGACGAGCTGGTCGCCCCCGCTCGTCACGGTCACCCACATGCGCTCCGCGATACCGGTGCTCGGCTCGAAGACGAGCTTCACCAGGTCACCCACCTGGACCGAGGCTTTCGCTTCCTCGCTCGGGACACGGAACGTCTCGGGCGCCAGGCGGTGCCGCTCGACACCGTCGGCCAGCGTCCACTGCGTACGTCGGCGGAACACGTCACACCCCCCGCTCGATCGGCAGCCGACCGGACGCGACGGCTCGCACCAACGAGGCGTGGTCGGCCTCGGTCTGCTCGGCGTACGCGAGGGCGAACCGCGCCATCGCGACGTCAAGCTTGTCGGAGCGGCCGACGTAGCCGGCGATCATCGATGCGCCGCTGGTCCGAGCGTGGCCCTTGGCCAGCAACCGGCCGACGATCGCCGCGTAGTCCGCGAGCGCCGCGGCGTCGATCGCGTCGAGCGCAACCGTCCCCTTCATGTTGCGGAACTGCCGCACGTAGAACTGGAGCCCACCAACCGTGGTCCACCCGAGCAACGGGTCGCTGACGGTCTGCAGCGCCTGCTGGTACTCGACGACGCGCTGCCCCTGGTGCGCGTGCCAGGCGCTGTCACCGTGCACGTGCTGGGCGAGCACGGACCGCCGGGCCTGCTTGAGCTGGAGGAAGACGACGTCGTCGGGGCTGGAGCCTTCCAGCAGGGCGATGTAGGCGCGCAGGCCGACCGATCCCACACCGACGACCTTGTTGGCGACGTCGACGAGCGTGTACCCGCCGAGTGCGCGGCGCCAGTGCGGTGCGAGCGTGGTCAGGTAGTCGTCCAGCCCCTGGGCCACGTCCGACGCCTCGACGTCCGACAGGCGCGTCAGGAGCGGGGGCTGCTCGACGATCCGGCGGGGGCCGTCCTGCGCCGCAGTCGTGAACTTCGGCAGCGCACGGTCGCTCGTGCGGGTGCGTGCACGCTTGACGGCCCGGTCGATCTCGGCGGCGAGCGTGCCGTTGGACGCCCGCTCGTGGATGCGGTCGACGTCCAGCCGCTCGAAGGAGCGGGCCAGCAGCGGCTGGTCGGCGAGGTGCCGGATCTCGTCGCGGTATGCCGCACTGCACGCGGCGGCCGCCGACTCGCACGCGTGCTCACCGGCACCGTTCTGCCGACCCGCCACCCAGATGCTCGCGACGAGGCGTCGCAGGTCCCACTCCCAGGCACCGGGGTGCGCCTCGTCGAAGTCGTTCAGGTCGATGACCAGGTCCCGCTCGGGCGATGCGTAGAACCCGAAGTTGCCCAGGTGCGCGTCACCGCAGACCACGGGCGTGATGCCGGTCGCAGGCAGGGCCGCCAGGTCGTTGGCCATGACGACCGCGGAGCCGCGGAGGAACCCGTACGGTGACGCAGCCATGCGCCCCACACGGATCGGGACCAGCCAGTCGAGGCGCCCTTGGTGGCTCTCCTCGATCTGGGCGACCGGGTCGCGGCTGGCAGCGGACCACTCGCCGAGCACCGAGCGGGGCACCGAGTCGCGCAGGGCGCGGCCCGTCGCGTACCGCTCTTCACGGGTCGCGGGCCTACGCCGCAACGACGCGTAGTCGCTGCTGTCCGCGCTGTGCAGGACAACGTGACCGCTCGCCGATGTCGCCATGCCTGCCTCCTCGACCCCGCGCAGCCGTCCTCGTCGCACGGTAACGCTCATCGCGTGGAGCGCGCGTGCCCGAGCACGTCGCGCACGGCCGAGCAGCGCATCGACCCGTCAGTGCGGGGCCGCAGCGGTGATCCGGTGTCGAAGGTCGGTGAGCCCGGTTCCCGGAAAGAGCTGCGCCGGGTAGATGACGAAGGCCCTCCCCTGACGGGTCTGAAGGAACACGAAGTCGGCCCGGACCGCCATCTGCCGGAACGCCGAGTAGTTCGTCGCCCCGGTCGACCCCGGGCCCTCGACCCACAGCGCCGTGGTTCCCAGCGCCGCCCGGTACGTCGTACCCACCGGAACCTGTGCCGTCGACGCGCGCAGAAGGCGGCGGTAGGCGTACGCGAAGGCACCGGCAACCCCCGCGACCATGACCGCCGCCCACACCGGTGCCATCTCATGGTTCGCGCGCGACGCCAGCGCCACCGTGACCACGACGACGAGCGCCATGCCGGCGAGACGCTCCGGGCGCAGAACGACCGTCCGGAAGAACGCCCGGGCCCGTCGCCGGACGAAGTCGCCGTCTGTCGTGTAGCTCGTCGTCGGCCCCTGCGGCGACGGCACGGCGGCCGACCCGACGGTGGTCGGCGACGTGATCGGGGTCGCCGCCTGGATGCGGGCCTGCAGCTCGTAGAGCGCGTGGTCGGGGAACACACCGCGGGGCAGGACGGACCAGCGCTTGGTGCTCCGGTCCCTGGTGAGCACCACGTGGCGTTCCACCCTCATCCCCGACAGGAGGCCGTACCGGAGCTCGACGTTGCCGGAGGGCGTCTCGGCGAGCAACGTGTCCGGGCCGAGGGCCACGCGGTACGTCGCACCGGCGGCCAGCACCGAGCGCACCCGGGCGTTCACGGCCACGTAGACCGCGACCGCGAGTGCCGCCAGGATCACCGGGCCGACGAAGTCCGCCTCGGGCGAGACGAGCGCGAGCGCCGTCAGCAGCAGGGATATCACCACGAGCGCGATAACCAGTGGCCGACGAAGCAAGATCCGGAGGTTCGCGTGGACGACGTGGCGCGGGTAGGCGCGGTCGGCGGTCCAGGAGTGCCAGACGAGCTGTTCCGAGACCGGTTGTTCCACGGCGCCGAGCGTAGGGGCGCGCATCGGCACGTGCGACGGCCTCCGCACGCGTTCAGCCGGATGCGCGAGACAAGGTGACGGCTCCATGCTGCTCCGGTGCGTGAACGGCCGGACCGCCGCTCACCCCGCCAGCGCCAGCACGGTATCGATGGTGTCGGCCTCGGCTGCATTCTTGTCGTCGCGGTAGCGCAGCACGCGCGCGAACCGCAGGGCGACCCCGCCGGGATACCGGGTCGAGCGCTGTAGCCCGTCGAACGCGATCTCGACCACCTGCTCGGGTCGGACGGTCACGACCCAGCCGTTGTCATCGGTCTTCAGCTCCGTGAACCGCTCCGTCTGCCACGCCAGCATCTCGTCGGTCATGCCCTTGAACGTCTTGCCCAGCATGACGAACCCGCCGGCGGGGTCGCGGGCGCCGAGGTGGATGTTGGACAGGAACCCGCGGCGACGCCCGGAACCCCACTCGACCGCCAGCACGACGAGGTCCAGGGTGTGCCGCGGCTTGACCTTGACCCACCCGGCTCCGCGCCGGCCCGCCTCGTACGGTGCGGTCGAGGACTTGACGACGACGCCCTCCTGCCCGGCGGCGACGACGGACGTGAACCGCTGCGCTGCCTCGTCCGACGACGATGTCACGAGCCGCTGCACCGCCCACGAACCGGCGACGGCGTCCAGCGCTGCCAGGCGCGTCAGCAGAGGGGCGTCGAGCAGGTCGGTGCCGTCCACGTGCAGGCAGTCGAAGAAGAACGGAGTCAGGACCACCTCGGTGGGCGCGGACGCGGACCGGGATGCTGTCTCCTGGAAGGGACGCGGACGGCCGTCCGGCCCGACCGCCAGCGCCTCGCCGTCGAGCACCAGCTCCTCTGCCGGCAGACTGCGCACGATCGCGACGATCTCGGGTACGCGCCCGGTGATGTCGTCGAGCGACCGCGTGAAGACGCCGACCTCGTCGCCACGCTTGTGCACCTGGATCCGGATCCCGTCGAGCTTGGTGTCGACGACCACCGGCGGCTCCAGCGCGGCGAACGCGTGTGCGACGTCGGGCGCCGACTGGGCGAGCATCGGCCGCACGGGCCGTCCGACGACCAGCCCGAACGCGGCGAGCGCATCGGCCGGGGACGACGCCGTGAGCGCCGCGATCGCCACAGGCTCGGTCGCGCCCGCGAACATGGCGGCCCGGCGCACTGCGTCGGCTGGTACCCCGGCGGCCTCCGCCACGGCGTCGAGCAGCAGCGCGTCCAGCGACCCCTGACGCAGCTCGCCGGTCACGAGTCCGCGCAGCATCGCCTGCTCCCGCTCGGTCGCGGCGGCGAAGAGGTCGTTCGCCAAGGTGCCACGCGCCGTTGCGGATCCCGGGCCGGAAAGCACAGCCATGGCCTCGAACGCGTCGTCGACCCCCTGGACGGTCAACGAGGCCTCGGCAGACGGTTCCGGCAGGCTGGCGAGCGACCGCCACCCCAGCCCGGTGCGTCGCTGCCGCAGCTCGCCACCCAGGTAGCGCGAGACCACCGGCACGTCGGAGGCCGGCGTCCGCCGGAGCAGGTCCGCAAGAAGCGCACGCTTGGCCAGCCGCGACCGGGTGGCGGACACTGCGGCGGACGTCGTGGCGAGCTCGACGAACAGCATCCCCGCATCCTGCCGCGGATCACCCACAGCTAGGACGAGGACGCCGCGCGAGCCGGGCCCGAAACCGCCCGCCACGCGCTCGGTGACGACCCGAAGTGGCGCTTGAACGCCCGGCTGAACGCCTCCTCCGACTCGTAGCCGGCCCGGTGGGCGACCGCGAGCACGGCCAGGTCCGTCGTCGACAGCAGGTCCTGCGCGACGTGCATCCGCCACTGGGTGAGGTACCGGATGGGCGAGCGCCCGAGCACCTCCCGGAAGCGCGTGTCGAGCTGGGAGCGGGACACCAGCGCCACCGCGGCCAGGTCGTCGACGGTCCACCTCTGCGCTGGTCGGGCGTGGATGGCCGCGAGGGCGGGAGCGAGCACGGGATCGCGCAGCGCGGCCGCCCAGCCGCGGTCGACCGCGGGTGCGGAGGCAAGGTGCAGCCGAAGGACCTCCACCAGCAGGAGCTCCGGAAGCCTCGTCGCCACGCCCGACGACCCTGCCGAGGTCTGGGTGAGCGCGTACTCGATGTTCGCGCGTACCCACTGCGCCCCGGCGCCCGGTGGTGGGGTCACGACGAACACCGCCGGGAGCGCCTGCAGCGCCGGGTCGAACAGCGGGTCGCGGCTGTGCAGGTAACCGCAGACGACGTCGGTCTGCGACCCGTCGACCCCGTGCCGCAGCACCGGCATGCTCGGCCACGGTGGTGGGGGCATGAAGGCCGCGATCGGCACGACCTCTGCGTCGGTCAGCCCGCCCATCTGGTGCTGGTCGCCGTACGGCAGGACGATCACGTCCCCCGCCCGCGCCCAGTGCCGGGGACCTCCGTCGACCGCCACCCAGCAGGTCCCGGCCGCGACGACGTGGAACAGGATGACGCGGTCGCTGCCCGGTCGCAGCAGGTTCGCGGTGACGGGTCCGGACATCGACTCGTACGTCCACGGCTCGCGGTACTCGGCCCGCAGGAACACGGCACCCTCGAGCCGGAGCAGCTCCAGCGAGGTGCGCAACGTGGTGTCCGGATCAGGTGCTCCGGGTACCTGGTCATGGTCTGCGGTGGTGCTCCGCACGAGGCTGATCGTGTCACACAACGATCGGAGCAAGGAGTACGAGATGGCACTGTTCATGGACGTCCACACCATCGACGGACCTGTCGGCATGGAGGACGTGGAGAAGGCTCACGCGGCAGACCTGCAGACACAGGGCCCGTACGACGTGCGCTACCTGAAGTACTGGGTCGACGAGGGTCAGGGCAAGATCTTCTGCCTCGTCGACGCCCCCGACGCCGAGTCGGCGGCGACCGTCCACCGCGAGGCGCACGGCCTCGTGGCCGACGAGATCTACCGGGTCGACGAGGGCGCCTGAGCCCAGCCGTCGGGCCTGTCGCACCTTGACGTCGATAGACCGGTCTGTCTACTGTCTCCTTGAAGTAGACAGACCGGTCTACTCATATCCACGTCGAGGCGACCATGACACAGACGGTCCAGCTCAGCGCGCCGGCCACCAAGGCGTCCGGCCTCTCCCGAGGCGCCGGCATCGCGGTGATCTCCGCGGTGTTCATCACGTTCCTGGCGGCATCGAGCGCGCCGACGCCCCTCTACGCGATCTACCAGGCCGAATGGGGTTTCTCAGCCGTCACCACGACGGTCGTCTTCGGCACCTACGCCGTCGCCGTGCTCCTGGCGCTGCTCACGCTCGGCAGGCTGTCCGACCACCTCGGCCGACGCCCGGTCGTGCTCGCCGCGATCGCGGTCCAGGTGATCGCGATGGTCCTGTTCGCCACGGCGGACGGCGTCCCCGCGCTGCTCGTCGCGCGCATCGTGCAGGGCCTGGCCACGGGCGCCGCGGTGGCGGCAGGCGGTGCGTGGATGCTGGACCTCGACCGCGCCAAGGGCACGCTCGCCAACGCGGGTGCGCCCGGCTTCGGTACCGCGTTCGGCGCGCTCATCGCCTCGGTCGTCGTCGCGACCCTCCCGTCTCCCAAGCACCTGATCTTCGTGGCGCTGATCGCGGCCCTCGCCACCCAGGCTGTCGCCGTCGCGCGCATCCCGGAGACCGCGCCGCGCGCACCCGGCGCCCTGGCCAGCACGCGCCCGCACGTCGCCCTCCCCCGCCACGTGCGGCGGTCCGCAGCCGTCGCACTGCCCGTCATGTTCGCGGTGTGGGCGCTGGCCGGGTTCTACGGGTCCCTCGGGCCCGCGGTCATCGGCACCCTCGTCGGCTCGACCTCCGTGGCGTTCGCGGGACTCGGGCTGTTCGTCCTCGCCACGGTCGGTGCGTCGTCGGTCCTGCTCCTGCGCAACCAGCCCGCCCGACGCGTCATGCTCCTCGGCATCCTCTCGCTGGTCGCCGGCGTCGCCGTGGTGCTCGTCGCTCTGCAGGCACAGTCGCCCGTGCTGTTCTTCGCCGGGACCGCCGTGGCCGGGATCGGGTTCGGGGCCGGCTTCCAGGGCGGGATACGGCTCGTCATCCCCCAGGCGCTGCCCGACGAGCGCGCCGGCGTCCTGTCGCTGCTGTACGTCGTGTCCTACCTCGGGCTCGGCGTCCCTGCCGTCCTGGCCGGGGTGCTCGTCGTGCACTCGGGAGACCTGCTCGCGACCGCGACGGACTACGGGTTCTTCGTCATCGGGCTCGCCCTCGTCGCGCTCGTCGGGCTTCTCCTGTCGCGGCGTACGCTGGACAGGTCTGTCTAGGAAGGTGGGGGGATCACGATGGTGACCGCGACCGCGCGGCAGCGGCTGCTCGAGGCCGCCGACGACCTGTTCTACCGGGTCGGGGTGCAGACCGTGGGCATCGACCGGGTCATCGAGCAGGCCGGGGTGGCCAAGGCGTCGCTGTACAACACCTTCGGCTCCAAGGAGGCCCTCGTCGAGGCGTACCTCGACGGGCGCCGCGAGAGGCTCACCGCCCAGATCATGCGGCACGTCTCGGCCCAGGAGGACCCTCGCGCCCGGATCCTGGCGGTCTTCGAGGCCCTCGCGGAGATCGTCCGCGAGCCGGGCTACCGGGGGTGCGCGTTCGCGCTGGCCTCCGCCGAGGCGCCGTCCGACGGACGCGTGATCCATGCCGCTGCCGGCTACCGCGCGTGGGTCCGCACCCTGCTCACGGACCTGACGTCCACCCTCGACGTCGCCGACCCCCAGCTCGTCGCGCGCCAGCTCCACCTGCTCTACGACGGCACCAGCCAGGCCGTCCGGATGGACCGGAACCTCGCCGCAGCCGACGAGGCTCGCGTGGTGGCGTCGCTCCTGCTCGACGCGTCCGTCGCCTGACCCGGTCAGTCCGCGAGCGCGTCGAACCCTCCGTCGACGTACAGCCAGCGCCCGTCCTCACGCACGAACCGGCTCGTCTCATGCAGCCGCCCACGCTTGCCGATCGCCGTGCCGTCGTCGACCCGGTAGTGCGCGACGAACTCGACGGTCCCGGACTCGTCCCACGGGCCACCCGCGTCCGTCGCGACGATGTCGAGGTGGCGCCAGATCATCTCCTCGTCCAGAAGGAGCTCGTCGGGCCGGGTGCTGGGGTGCCAGCTGGCGAGCAGGTAGTCCCGGTCGCGCGTCGCGAACCCGGTGTAGCGCGAGCGCATCAATGCCTCGGCGGTGGGTGCGCGGCCCCCGTCGAGCAGGTAGCGGCCGCAACAGTCGACGAACCTGTCACCCGAGCCGCACGGGCACCTGTCGTGCTCCGCATCCATCGTCAGCTCCTTGCACAGTGGGCTCCGGGGGCGCGAACCTCCAAGGTTCGCCACAGCGTCCTCCGCGCCCTGTTTCACGATCGAGACAGTGTGCACGTTCCGGTCAGGCACATATTGCCGTACGGTTGTGCCTGTAGTCGCAGTGAATCGCTTGTCAGAAAGCCGCGGGAGACCCGGCAGAACGTTCTCGAGGATCACCTCGGAGCAGGACGACGAACACCGCTACCACCGGTCCCAGCTTGCTGGGGTTGTCCATACCGCACGTGAGAGAAGAGAGCATCATGCCTGTTGGCACCGTGAAGTGGTTCAACGCCGAGAAGGGCTTCGGCTTCATTGCCCCCGAGGACGGCGGACCCGACGTCTTCGCGCACTACTCGGCCATTACGACGAGCGGCTACCGCACGCTCGAGGAGAACCAGAAGGTTCAGTTCGAGGTCACGCAGGGCCCGAAGGGCCCGCAGGCGTCGAACATCACGCCCGTCTGAGCTGAATAGCTCATAGCACGAGACCCCGGCCGACTAGTCGGCCGGGGTCTCGTCGCATCCTCGGCCAGTGCGCCCGACGATGTGGCTCGACACGCATGTCTGCGCACCACGCACGACGTAAGGACGGACCATATGAGCTCTTCGACAGCTCTCCCGACGCGGCCGCGAGACCGCGCCGTCAGTGATTTCACCGAGCTCACCCGGACCGTGCAGGCCGCCGGCCTGATGAAGCGCCGGCCCGCGCACTACGCCGTGCGCCTCTCGGCCGCAGTTCTGGCCGTCCTGGGCCTCGTCGCGACGATCATCCTGGTCGGTGACTCCTGGTGGCAGATTGCCGTGGCGGCCGCCGCCGGCATCATCCTCACCCAGATCGCGTTCCTGGGCCACGACGCAGCGCACCGGCAGATCTTCGCCGACGGACGCGCCAACAACTGGACCTCGCTCGTGCTCGCCGACCTGTTCGTCGGCTTGAGCCATGGCTGGTGGCAGCGCAAGCACACCCGCCACCACGCCAACCCGAACAAGGTCGACGTCGACCCCGACATCGACCTCAAGTTCCTCTCGTTCACGCCCGACCAGGCGGACGCCAAGACCGGTCGGTGGCAGGTCTGGTTCCTGAACCACCAGGGCTGGTTCTTCTTCCCGATGCTGTTCCTCGAGGGCGTCGCCCTGCACGTCTCGGCGATCCAGCGTCTGTCGCAGCGGGAGAAGCTGGACCACCGCGCCGCCGAGATCGTCATGATGACGATCCGGCTCGGCGGCGGGCTCGCGCTCGTGCTCCTGACCATGTCCTGGCCGATCGCGCTCGTCTTCCTGGCGGTCCAGATGGGCATCTTCGGGTTCTACATGGGTGCCTCGTTCGCCCCGAACCACAAGGGCATGCCCCTGATCCCCAAGGACTCGCGCCTCGACTTCCTGCGCCGCCAGGTGCTGACGAGCCGCAACATCGGTGGCGGCCGCTGGGTCGACGTGCTGATGGGTGGTCTCAACCACCAGGTCGAGCACCACCTGTTCCCGTCGATGCCGCGCCCCTCCCTGCGCCGCGCCAAGCCGATCGTGCAGGCGTACTGCAAGGAGCACAACATCCCGTACAAGCAGGTGTCGCTGACCCAGTCGTACGCGATCATCGTGAAGTACCTGAACACCGTGGGCGTCCACGACCGCGACCCGTTCAACTGCCCGATCACGGCCGTCTACCGCGCCTGACGCACCGCCCACCGAACGTCCCGAAGTCCCCGCCGCCCATGGGCCGCGGGGACTTCGTCGTGTCGGAGCAGCCGCACGTGGCCGCGCGTATCTCCCGGTCCCACACCGACTCCTTCCTGACGACGTCGCTCACGACGTCACGCACTGCGAGGGGGAAGACCATGGCACTGAGCGAGACCGCGATCAGCATCATCGGGCGGCACCACGCGGAGATCTTCGATCTGTACGGCAACCCGTTCGGCCCGTACGGCCACGTGCACGTGGCCGCCCACCAGCACGCCGCACTCAACCCGCAGCCTCTGCCGCCCGCCCTGCGGTCCGGCATCGCCGCCGCGTTCGAGCTCGTCGAGGTGGCCCGCTTCCAGCACCTCGTGCGCGGACAGGTGTCGATCGAGGTGTCGGACTACTGCGGCAACGAGGTGCACCCGCCGATCCCGGTCCCACCAGGCGGCGGACCGCAGCCCGACCCGTGGGCCGACTACCACCTCGGCCTCGCCTTTGCGCTCGAGCTCACGGCGCACGCCTGGGAGCACACCGAGCTCGCCGACAGCGTCGAGAAGGTCCACGCCGTCGCGCTCGAGGAGGCCACGAGGCGGTTCGCGCAGGGGTGATCGTGGACGACCGTCGCGCTGGTGCGGTCCGCTCCCCTTAGACTCCCCCAGTGATCTTCAAGGCGGTGGGCGAGGGCAGGCCCTACCCGGACCATGGGCTCACCACGGCCAAGCAGTGGGCTGAGGTGGCACCGCGCCAGGTCCGGCTCGACGAGCTGACCACGACCAAGCGCACGCTGGACCTTGATGCACTGCTCGCGGAGGACTCCACGTTCTACGGCGACATGTTCGCTCACGTGGTCCAGTACCGCGGCGTCATGTACCTCGAGGACGGCTTGCACCGTGCCGTGCGCGCCGCGCTGCACCAGCGGCCGGTCCTGCACGCGCGCGTCCTCGTGCTGCCGCGCGACGCGACCCCGGTGGCCCCGTGAGTGAGATCGAGCGCAACCGGCAGCTTCGTCGACGGCACATGCACGAGCGGCAGGCCGTGGTGTTCGGCGTGCTGCTCGCAGGCCTCGCACTCGTGGGGCTCGGCGCGGCGGCCGTCTACACCGGCAACCTCGACCTTCCCGGCCTGGATCGTGCGATCGCGCAGGCACCCTCACCCACCGAGATCGTGCAGCCGTACCCGTGCCCGCCGGCCGGCGCGCTGCCCGTGCCCTACGCAGCCGTCACGGTCAACGTGAACAACGCGACCACGCGAGTCGGCCTCGCCGGCGCGACCGCCGAGGCGCTCAAGCAGCGCGGGTTCACCATCGGCACCACGTCCACCGTCGACGGGTACGACGGCGTCGCGCGCATCTCGTTCGGCAAGAACGGGGTCGCCCAGGCCTACACGC
This sequence comes from Cellulomonas sp. URHE0023, assembly GCF_000688475.1. Taxonomy (GTDB): domain Bacteria; phylum Actinomycetota; class Actinomycetes; order Actinomycetales; family Cellulomonadaceae; genus Cellulomonas. Next base: position 741,214 of record NZ_JIAN01000005.1, read on the forward strand.
TCCTGGCGCAGTTCGACGGCGCGACGATGCTGGCGCTCGGCGGCGAAGACCCCACCGTCAACGTCGCCCTCGGCGCGCAGTTCGTGGAGCTCAAGCCGCTCGACGCCGTCACGCTCGACCCCGCCGTGCCTCTCGTGGCGCCGGCGGGCTGCATGCCCTACGAAGAGTTCGCGTCCACGGCGCAGACGCCGGCTCCTGCGCCGGCAGGCTGACCTTCGGTTCGGCCTTCGACGCACAGGCTCGCGGACTAACGTGGCCGCATCTGACGGCCCCGCACGGGTCACGTCCTGGGAGGTCCCGCTGCGCTCGGTGATGCAGTCCAAGCCCGCCGTGTGGGTCGCGTTCGGCCTCGTGCACGGGTGGCTGGCGTTCGTCGGCCTGGTGATGATCCCTGCGCGGGCGTTCTGGGACCTCGAGCTCTACCGCTACTGGATGTGGCTCGGCCTGCACGAGGGCCAGTGGCCGGTGCTCACGGGCGACTGGGTGTACCCGGCCGGCGCCATCGTGCCGATGCTCGCGGCTGCACCGGGTGGTACCGGCGGCGGCTCGCAGTACGCGACCGTGTGGGCGCTCATGGTGACCGTGCTCGACGCCGTCGCCATCGCGTTCCTCCTGCGCGCGCCACGTCCTGACAGGCCCCGCAGCGGCGGGACGACGACCGGGGCGTGGTGGTGGCTGGCGTTCCTGCTCCTGCTCGGCCCGATCGCCATGGGGCGCCTCGACGGTGTCGTGGCACCGGTGGTCGTCGTCGCACTTGCGATCGCGCTCGACCACCCGCGCATCGCGTCATCGCTGCTCACCGCGGCTGCGTGGGTCAAGGTCGCCCCCGGCACGCTACTGCTGTCGATGTTCTTCGCCGTGCGGCGTCCGTGGCGCAGCGTCGTGGTCCCCGGCGCCCTCGTCTCGGCCGTCATCATCGGTGCCGTCGCGCTCGGCGGCGGACTCTCGCACGTCGCCTCGTTCCTCACCGAGCAGGACAAGCGCGGCGTCCAGATCGAGTCGCCCGGCGCGACGCCGTGGATCATCGCCGGGCTGTTCACGTCGTCCGTCCGACCGTTCCTGAACGAGCCGATCGTGACCTGGGAGATCGTCGGGCCGGGCACGCAGGCGGCCGCCGACGTCCTCGGCATCCTCCAGCCGGTGACCCTCGGGCTCGCCGTGCTGCTGCTCTGGTGGCGACGCGAACGGATCGGGGCGGCCCTGTGGTCGGGCGGACTGGCACGGACCGAGCTGCTCATCCGTGGCGCCATGCTCATCACGCTCGTCCTGCTCGTCTTCAACAAGGTGGGCTCACCGCAGTACATGACGTGGCTCGCGCCGCCGGTCGCCGTCGCGCTCGCCCTGCGCCTGCCCGGGTGGAAGGCCACGGCCTGGATCACCCTCGGCGTCGCAGGCGCGACTCAGCTGGTGTTCCCCTGGCAGTACAACGAGGTCATCCAGCAAGGCCCCGGCATCACGCTCGTGCTCGCGGCTCGGAACGTCGCGCTCGTCGCCCTCCTCGTGCACACGGTCGTGGTGCTCGTCCGGGCACCGCGGGAGGACCCGTCGCTCGAGGCCCCGGCCAGGTCGCTCGCTGCGGCCTAGAGCTGGCTGGCCACCTCGGAGGCCACGAAGGCCAGGTGGTCCAGGTCGTGCAGGTCCAGCACCTGCAGGTAGATGCGGCTGACACCGAGCTCACCGAACGAGCCGATCCGGTCGACGATCGCCGAGGGAGTGCCCGCGAAGCCGGTCGCGCGAAGCTCCTGGACGTCCCGCCCGATCGCCGCGGCCCGACGCTCCACCTCGGCGTCGTCGCGACCAGCGCACACCACGTTGGCGACGGACATCGTGAGGCTCTCGGGCGCCCGACCGGCGGCCTCGCACGCCGCGTGCAGGACCTTGACCCGCGCCTCGACCTCGTGCGGCGCCGGGAAGTTCAGGTTGAACTCGGAGGCGTACCTGGCGGCCAGCGCGGGGGTCTTCGTCGCGCCGCTGCCGCCGATGATCACCGGGATGGTGCCGACCGGCTTGGGCAACGCGGGCGAGTCGGTCAGGTCGTAGTGCTCACCGTGGAAGGTGTACGGGCCGGACGCCTTCCAGAGTCCCGTGATGACCTCGAGCTGCTCCGCGAAGAGGCCGAACCGCTTCTCCGGGAACGGGATCCCGTACGCGGCGTGCTCCCGCTCGAACCAGCCCGCCCCGAGACCGAGCTCGACACGGCCGCCCGACATCTGGTCGACCTGCGCGACCTGGATGGCCAGGATCCCCGGGTGCCGGAAGGTCGCCGACGAGACGAGCGTGCCGAGCTTGATCCGGCTCGTCTCGCGCGCAAGGCCCGCCAGGGTCGTCCAGGAGTCCGTGGGACCGGGCAGTCCGTCGCCCGCACCCATGCGCACGTAGTGGTCGGAGCGGAAGAAGGCGTCGAAGCCCAGCTCCTCGGTGGCTCTGGCGACGGCGAGCTGGTCGTCGTAGGAGGCGCCCTGCTGGGGCTCGATGAAGATGCGGAGATCCATGTGTCCAACCCTCACACATCAGCGCGCACCGTTCAGGTCCACGCACTGCCCGGACGTTCGCTCGCTCTGCAGGGGTGGGACGTGCGACGGTGGTTCTCGTGACCGCTCGCACCTCGGCCTTCGACCCGCTGGCAATCGCCGACTGGCGCCGCCGCGTCGCGCAGATGTACGCCGAGGTCCGCCGCATCGCCACCTCGGACCCGGAGACAGCCCACGGGGTGTGGGTCCAGCAGCGCGACGAGCTCTTCGCCACGCACCCCGCGTCGCCGCTCGACGCCGTGGGGTCGGCGGTGTTCGAGGGGCTGGACGTCGCCCGGTACGACGCGGCGTACCGGTTCGAGGCGGTCATCGAGCCCGCGGGCGAGCAGCGGATGGAGGTCGCGACCGCGACCGACGGTGTCGTCCCGTTCGAGCGCATCGGGACCGTGCAGCTCGGCACGCTCGGCTCGTTGGCCGTGTGGTCCCTCAAGACGTATGCGGGAGGTCTGTTCCTGCCGGTGCGAGACGCGCTGGCCGGCACGAGGACCTACGGCGGGGGGCGGTACGTGCTGGACACCGTCAAGGGCGCGGACCACGGCATGGTCGGCGACCGCCTCGTCGTCGACCTGAACTTCGCGTACAACCCGTCCTGCGCGTACAACCCCGCATGGACCTGCCCCCTGGCCACGCGCGCCAACACCCTGCCCGTCGAGGTCCCGGTGGGCGAGCTCGCGTTCGCTGCGGACCACCCCGAGACGTGACCGGGTCCGCGCTCACCTCCATGTGGGCGTGGGACAACCCGGTGCTCCCGGCACTCGACGCACGGGGTCGCGCCTACCAGCCGGCCTCCATGTCGTCGTTGGTCCGGTTCTGCGCGGCGCGCGAGCTCAGCCGGGTATTCATCGCCGCGCCCTGGGCGGCCGACGAGGGACCGGTCGGCTCGTGGTTCAGCGCCGCCTGCTCGGCACTGCGTGACACGTCCGTGCAGGTCCACCCGCTCGGCGGCGACCCCGGTTGGCTCGATCGTCCGTCCCTGGCCGTGACGTGGGCGCTCGCGGCCGCGCGGTCAGCGGGTCCCCCGCCTGACGGCTCGGACCTGATCGTGCAGCTCGACGTCGAGCCGTGGACCACACCGGCCTGGACGTCGGACCGGGCGCTCGTGCTCGACCGGTGGATCGCTGTCCTGTCCCTCGTGCGGGCATCGACGGCCATAGGCGTCGACGTGCCGTGGTGGCTGGCGCACGAGCCGTACCGCGACGGGACCGTCCTCGACGCGGTGCTGCCCCTCGCTACCCGGGTGGCCGTCGTCGCGTTCTCCGACCACGCCCGCGGCCCCTCGGGGATCGTGTCGCTGGCCGGACCCGCGGTCGCCGCAGCGTCAGCCACCGGCCTGCCGTTCACGGTCGGCGTGGAGACCGACACGGCCGACGTCGCAGGGGGCCCGCAGTACACCTTCTGCTCGGCCGGCCCGGCAGCACTCGAGGAGGAGGCCGCGTGGGTCCGAGACGCCTTCGGGAACCTCCCCGGGTACGAGGGTGTGACCGTCGAGCACCACCGCGCCTGGCGCCGGCTGCTCGCGCTGGATGAGACCGGCTGACGCGTCCCACGAGGTCAGGCCCTACTGCTGGCAGGTGGGGCACCAGTAGAGGTTGCGGCCGGCCATGGTCTCGACCACGACCGGAGTACCGCTGACCAGGCACGGCAGGCCGGTGCGGTGGTAGACCCAGGTGCGCAGCGTCGGGTCCGTGAGCGCGTTAATGCGGTCCGCGGGCGCGAGGTCCCGGGTGACGATCACGCCCGTGCGGATGCCCTCGGCCAGCAGCACCGCCCAGTCGTCCCAGAGCGCACCGGCGACGTCCGAGGGGACACGGCGCCCGGGCGTGTGCGGGTCGAGGCGTGCCCGGAACAGGAGCTCGGCGCGGTAGATGTTGCCGATGCCGGCGACGACCGCCTGGTCCATGAGCAGCTGCCCGACGGCCACCGAGCGCGAGGTCAGACGGTCGATCATGACGCCACGCGCGTCGCTCGTCGGGGCGGCAGGATCAGGACCGAGTCGAGCGACCGCCGTGGCGGCCTCGGACGGGTCGAGCACCTCGCACGCGGACGGTCCTCGCAGGTCGGCGACGGTGTCGGCGGAGGCGAGGCGGACCCTGACCTGACCGACGGGCTCGGGCGGGAAGGGCTGTGACGCGTCGGCTGCGGCGCCGACCTCACGCTCACCCTCGCCCATGCGGACCGCTCGGCGCAGGCGCGGGGCACCCATGCTGCCGCGTGCGACGTCACCGGCCGTCAGCGGCGTCAGACGACCGAAGAAGTCCCACGCGCCGTAGAGGCCGAGGTGCACGCGCAGGACGTCACCGGACTCGAACTCCAGGAACAGCTGCTTGCCGACGGCCCGTGAGGCCACGAGAACCTGGCCGTCGATGCGCCGGGCACCCGCGGCGAACCGCCCCTGAGGGGAGGTGACCGCGAGCCTGTGACCGACGAGGTCCAGGGCGAGCTGACGGGCGATGCGGTGGACGGTATGACCCTCAGGCACGCCCGAAGGCTAGGCCACCGTGAGCGGCTCTACCGAACCCGCACCGCCCGGGGCCCGTCAGGCGACTCGAAGACGCTCGGCCGCGGCTGCGGCAGCGGCGGCCGCCCCCGCGGCGACGGCAGCGCGGTTGTCGGCCTCGACCTGCTCGGCCAGCTGCTCCTGACGCAGCGCGGCCGCCTCCAGCACGTCGGTGATCTCGAGGCCCAGCAGCTCGTGCCGCTCGAGGAGCGCATCGCGCAGGGCCTCGACGAGGTGACGGTGCTTGGACAGCAGGCGACGCACCGTGCTGCGCGCGTCGTCGAGGACCCCTTCGAGCTGCTGGCGGGCGGCCCCGTCGTTCAGCACGGCGGAGACCAGGTCGTGCGGGGTCGCCGCGAACGAGATCAGTGAGCCCGTCATGCCCGCGGCACCGACCATCTGGGCCGCCGTCCGGGTCGCGGACGCGAGGTCGCTGGCGGGGCCCGTGCTCGTCTGCCCGAAGAACAGCTCCTCGGCAACCCAGCCACCCATGGCGATCTGCACGAGCGCCCGCAGGTCGTACTGCGAGTGCGTCCAGACCTCGTCGCAGTCGCTGTGCGCGAGGAGGCCCAGGGCGTCACCGCGTCGGATGATCGTCAGCACCTCGAGCGTGCGGTTGGGAGCGACCAGCCACGCGGTGACCGCGTGCCCCGCCTCGTGCGTGGCGATCAGCGCCTGCTCGGCGCGCGTGTAGGCGACGGGCTGCCCGATGCCGACCATCTCGGTGATCCGGGCGCGCTCGACGTCGGCGAAGGTCATCGTCAGCGACCCGCGCCGCAGGGCGTTGACGAGCGCCTCGTCGAGAAGGTGCTCGATCATCACGGGCGTCCAGCCGCTCGTCGCGGCAGCCAACCGGTCGCGCAGCGCGGCGTCCTCGAGCTCGACGTCGGTGGAGCGGCTGGCCAGGAAGTGGTCGACGAGCGCGCGTCGACCGCGCGCGTCCGGCGTGGAGAACGTGAGACGCCGGTCGAACCGGCCCGGCCGCAGCAGGGCGGGGTCGAGGTTGTCGGCGCGGTTGGTGGCGGCGATGAGCAGGATCGGCGCCTTGACGGGCTTGCGCTGCTTCATCTGCCGGTTCGCCGGCATGAGCAGGTTCGCCCGGGCGATGAACCAGTTGACGAGCTTGTCGCCGCCGGTCGGCTCGTCGAAGGACTGCATCTGCACGAGCAGCTCGTTGACCACACCGCCGGTGCCCTCGGAGACCACGGCGTTGGTCACGGTCCGCGGGCGGCGGACCAGGTCGAACGGGCTCCCGACGAACGCGGCAGAAGCCATGCCGCCTCGGGCCATGGCGATCGCGTCGATCTCCTCGATGAACCCGATGGCACCGCCCTCGGTGCGTGCGGCCTTGCGCAGCGCCTTGAAGTACGCGCGGATCTTCTTCGCCGTCGCGCCGTAGTACATCGACTGGAACGACGTCGCGGAGACGAAGAGGAACGGCACGCCCGCCTCGGCGGCCATGGCCTTCGCCGTCATCGTCTTGCCCGTGCCGGGCAGACCCTCGAAGAGCAGGCCGCGCCGCGGTGTTCCGCCCATCTGCTCGGCGAACTGCCGGTGCGTCTGGAACAGGTCGATCGAGCGGCGCACGTCCTCCAGGACGGGGTCGATGCCGATGACGTCGTCCAGGCCGACGTCCACCTGCTCGGGCCGGTAGGTGACGTGCGGTGATCTCGCCGTGCCCACCTGCGTGAGCAGCAGGATCGCGATCAGGGCGACGAAGAACAGCACCGGTGCGACGACCATCGGGTCGAGCGACGGCATCGCCGGCAGCATGCGACGACCCGTGAGCGCGCTGAAGACGATGTACGCCTCGAGCAGGACGACCGGGATGCCGACCCTGAAGACCCGCCGCCGTCGCACCTTCTCCCTGGAGACGGCGATGTCGTGCGCACCTTGGCGGATCGGGGAGACGATGGCTTCTGGCACGGGGATGCCCTTCCCTCGGCGCCTGGTGATCAGACGACGCTGCGTCGCGGGAGCTGCGATGACTCATCGTCAGGCGAACCGTACAAACGTGCAAGATCGGACATATCGGGCCACCCGAATGGTCCAACGCCGTCACCGCGACGGGTGCCGGAGCCTGCTCACCTGGAGCAGCAGGTAGTCGCGTTCCGCGGTGCTCGTGGTCCGGCGCGACGCCGCGAGCAGGTCGTCCGCGGCACCGACCGGATCGCCCGCGCGTTCCCGCAGGTGGCCGCGGACCGCGAGAAAACGGTGATGCGTTCCTAGCACCGGGTCGAGGGTGCCCAGCAGGGCGAGCCCCTCGGACGGCCCCCGCACCATGGCGAGCGCCACCGCGCGGTTGAGGGTCACCATCGGGTTGCCGGTCATCCGCTCCAGCAGGCCGTACAGCGCGAGAACCTGCGGCCAGTCGGTGTCGTCGGCCGTCGACGCCTCGTCGTGCACGGCGGCGATCGCGGCCTGCAGCTGGTACTCGCCCACAGCCTCGGTCGAGAGAGCCTCCTCGACGAGGCGCACACCCTCGGCGACCATCTCCGCGTCCCATGCGGAGCGGTCCTGCTCGGCGAGGGGCACGAGCTGCCCCTCCGGGCCTGTCCGCGACGGCCGGCGGGCATCGGTGAGCAGGATCAGCGCGAGGAGGCCGGTGACCTCCGGGTCGTCGGGGAGGCTCGTGCGCAGCGCGCGAGACAGCCGCTGGGCCTCGACGGCGAGGTCGGCGCGCGTCACCGCAGGACCGGACGTGCTCGCGTAGCCCTCGTTGAACATGAGGTAGAGCACGCGAAGCACAGCGCGGAGCCGCTCGGGGTACTCGGTCGCCGACGGCATCAGGAACGGCTCCTCGAGCTCGCGCAGGATCCGCCTGGAACGGCTGAGCCTCTGGGCCATCGTGGCCTCGGGGACGAGGAACGCGCGTGCGATCTCGGCCGTGCTCAGGCCGCCCACGGACCGCAGCGTGAGCGCGACCGCCGACGCGGGCGACAGCGCGGGGTGGCAGCAGCCGAACAGGAGCAGCAGGGAGTCGTCACCGTCCGGCGGGTCGACGACGGCCTCGGGTGACGCGACGAGCGCCTCGCGTCGCCGTCGAGACTCCTGCGACCGCCAGGCGTCCACGAGCCGACGCTGGCCGACGACGACGAGCCAGCCGTGAGGGTTGTCGGGCACGCCGTCCACCGGCCACTGCGTCGCGGCCGCCAGCAGCGCCTCCTGGAGGGCATCCTGCGCATCGGCGAGGTCCCCCGACCGTCGGACCAGCACGGCCAGCACCTGCGGCGCGAGCGTGCGCAGCAGGTCCTCGTCGAGCTCGACCTCACTCGGTGACGTCGGGGGCCTCCATGAGCGCGCGCACCTCGATCACCTGCTGGATCGGCACGCCGGCCGGCCCGGGCGCCGCAGACGCCTTCGCCGCGATCTCGACCGCCCGAGCCTCGCTCTCCACGTCGACCGTCCAGAAGCCGGCCAGGAACTCCTTGGACTCCGCGAAGGGGCCGTCCGTGATGACGGGCGGGAGCACGCCGTCACTGCGGACCAGCTTCGCCTGGTCGGGCCATGCGAGCCCACCGGCCCCGACGAGCTCGCCGCTGGCCACGAGCTCCGCATCGAGGTCGTGCTGGAACTGGATGTGACGCCGCAGGTCCTCCGGCTCCCAGGTGTCGATGGGCGGTACTCCCTCGACGTAGTACTTCATCATCAGCATGTACTTCACGGTGCGCTCCCAGTAGCTCGTCGCCGGTCTCGTCTGGCCCGGCTCTCACCGACTGGTCGGAGCCGCGCGCACTGTCTCGACATGCATCCTGTCGTGGATCTCCTGCCCAGGGCAGGGCCCGGCCGGTGGGAACGGGCAGCGCCGGAACCTGGACGCCGATGTCCGTCATTCGGGATTCTCCGGCGAAGCCCTTGCCGGTCGCCGACCCCTTGCTACACATCGCCCGTCACACATCCCGTGGACGAGAAGGAGCACACAGTGGTCAGCCAGTCCGAACCGTCCGTCGTCGCCCTCGTCGGCAACCCTCGTCCGGGATCCCGCACCCTCACGGCCGCGCAGCACGTCGCGTCACGTCTGGGCACGGAGGTCACGACGATCGACCTCGCGACGCTCGGGCACGAGCTGTTCACCGCCGAGCGCACGCAGCTCGACCCGGCGCTGCGCACCGTCGCCGCGGCCCGCCTGCTCGTCGTCGCGACACCCGTCTACAAGGCGTCGTACACCGGTCTCCTCAAGTCGTTCCTCGACCTGTACGGGCCGGACGGGCTGGCCGAGGTCGTCGCAGTCCCGCTCGTCATCTCGGGCAACCCCGCGCACGCCCTGGTCGGCGAGGTGCACCTGCGGCCCTTGCTGGTCGAGCTCGGCGCTACCGTGCCCACGCGCTCGCTCACGGTGACCGAGGCGGACCTTGCCGACCTGGACCCGGCCGTCGACCGCTGGCTGGAGCGCGCCGCGGCACCGCTCACGCACGCACTGTCCGCCGACCTGGTCGGAGCGGACCGATGACCGCCGAGATCCTTCGCGAGATCCAGGCCACCCTCGTGGAGCAGGACGAGCCGCAGCTGTCACCCGCGGCCTACAAGGAGGTCTTCCGCCGCCACCCCGCCGGCGTCGCCGTCGTCGCGTTCGTCGAGGACGGCCGGCCGGTCGGGTTCACGGCGACGTCGGTCATCTCGGTGTCCGCCGACCCACCGCTGCTCGCGTTCTCGCTCGCGTCGACGTCCTCGTCGTGGGCGCCCTTGTCCCGCGCCCGCACGCTCGCGATCAGCTTCCTCGCCTCCGGGCAGGACGACGTGTCGGCACGGTTCGCGACGAGCGGCATCGACCGGTTCGCCGCCGGCGGCTGGACCGCACTGGAGTCCGGGGAGCCCGTCATCGACGGCGCCGTGTCCTGGGTCCGCGGCCGGGTGGTCCAGCGCGCACCTGTCGGCGGGTCGTACCTCGTCTCCATCCGAGCGCTCGAGCACGGGATCGACGACCAGGCCCTGCCGCTCGTCTACCACGACCGGACCTACCACCGGATCGGCGACCACACGGCCGTCTGAGACCACCGGATCGGCGACCACACGGCCGTCTGAGCGGACCAGCACGACAGACCAAGACCCGCCGGAGCGACAGCTCGGCGGGTCTTGTCGTGCCTCCGGGCACACGAAAACCGCCGGTGTGCGAGCACCGGCGGGTCTTCGTGTGCGAGCGCCCTACGAGTGTGCGGCGCTCGCGCCCGCACCCACGAGCTCGCCCGCGCCGGCCAACCCCCACTCACGGGCGAGGAGCTCGTACGAGCGGGCGGTGTCGGCGGGGTCGTGCGTGATGGTGGTCAGGAGCAGCTCGTCGGCGCCCGTGGCCCGCACGAGAGCGTCGAGCCCCGCCGCGACCTGCGACGCGTCACCGACGAGCCGGGACACGATGCGGTCGCGGAGCAGTGCGCGCTCGTCGTCGGACCGCTGCTCCCAGGGGGTCGTGGTCCCGGGACGCGGGTACGGGATCGCGCGGGCGCCGGACCGGATCGACAGCACCCAGGCGGCAAAGGGGTCGGCCAGCTCGTGCGCCCGCTCGTCCGTCTCGGCGACGAGGACGTCGGCAGAGACGACGACGTACGGCTCGGTCAGGACGCCCGGTCGGAACGCGGCCCGGTAGGCGGCCACCGTCTCGAGCACGGTCGACGGGCTCACGTGGTAGTTCGCGGCGAGCGGCAGGCCCAGCTCGCCGGCGACGCGTGCACTCTCCCCCGCGCTCGATGCCAGGACCCAGAGGTCCAGGTCGGCGTCCTGCACGGCAGGACTGACGGCGTCGCGGCCGTCGTCCGAACGCGCGATCCCCTCGAGCAGGTCCAGGACGGTGCGGAGCTCGTCGGTGAATGCCGCGGGCGTCCGTGCAGCACCCAGGTAGCGCTGCTGCGCGACGAAGCGGGCGAGGAGGTCCGGGTCCCGGAAGGTGAACGGTGGGTTCGCCGGGACGAGCAGGCCGTCCACGACGCGGTCCTCGGTGGCGCCCGGCGCACGCTCGGGAACCACGGTGGCCGTGTCGTCACCACCCTTCGACGGCGGGGGGAAGGAGGCTCGCCCCAGGCCGAGGTCCACGCGCCCGGGATAGGCCGCCGCGATGGTTCCGAACTGCTCGGCCGCGACGACCGGGCTGGTGGAGCCGAGCAGTACCGCTGCCGAGCCGACACGCAGGGTCGAGGTCACGCCGGCGGCGAGCGCGGCGAGCACGCCAGGTGCTGACGATGCGACGCCCGGGGCCAGGTGGTGCTCGGCGAACCAGATCCGTCGGAAGCCGAGCCGCTCGACGAGCCGGGCCCGGCCCAGCGACGCCTGGAGCGCTTCGGCGCCGGTGCCGCCCTCCCAGACCGGGGCGAGGTCGAGCACGGACAGGGGGACGCGTGTCATCGGGACTCCTGGAGGACGAGACGGGACAGGTGGAAGGCGGGGTCGGAGGCGCGGACCGGGTCGTCGGCGGGCTCGTCCGCAAGGTCGGCCAGGACGCGGCCGATCGCGGGTCCGAACTTGAAGCCGTGACCGGAGAAGCCGGCGGCAACCACCAGCGGTCCACGACGGTCGAGGATGAAGTCGTGGTCCGGGGTCGTCGTGTAGGTGCACGAGATCGGGTGTGGCGTCCCGGGGTCGACACCGGGCATCCACTGCTCGGCGTACCGCTGCAGCAGGGCGAGCTGACCCGGTTCGGGGGTGAACGAGCGGTGGTCCGGGTCCGTCACCGGTCCGACGGCGTGGAACCCGACCTTGACGCCCTCGCCCGGGGTGAGCAGCCCGTACGTCCCGCTCGGGTACGGATGGGCGCCGAGGATCTGGTGCGTGAAGCTGGGCCACTGCGCAGGGTGCGTCAGGTCGAAGTGGGCGGGCTGCTCCTGCGTCACGACCAGGGGCACCGGCCGACCCAGCAGAGAGCCGGTCCACGCACCGACGGCCAGGACCACCCGCCTCACCTGGATCGGTCCGTCGGTGGTCTCGACGAGGACGCCGTCCGAGCCGGCGGTGAGGTTGAGCACCCGAACCCCATGGCGCACCTCTGCGCCCGACAGCAGGGCGGCGGACTGCAACGCCGTGACCGCGCGGTCGGCGTGCAGCCGACCGGCAGTGTGCGTCTCGTGCAGCACCGTTCCCTCGAACCGCAGACCGGACCAGCGCTCGGTGGCCTCGGCCGGCGTCAGGACCTCGTGCCGGATGCCTCGGGCCTCGAAGGCCGCACGCAGCGACGGGGCAGGCGCACCGTGGCTGACGCCGCCGGTGATGGTCAGAAGCTCCGATGCGGTCACGCGCTCGAGCTCCCGCCACAGCCCGAAGGCCTCGATGGTGAGATCCAGGTACTCGGCACGGTCGTACGTCTGCCGGTAGATGCGGGACGCGCCGTGCGACGCCCCCTGGACGTGACCGGGGGCGAAGCGCTCGAGCAGCACCACGGACCGGCCGCGGCGGGCCAGCTGCCAGGCGGCGGCCGAGCCCATGACGCCGCCGCCGATCACCAGGTGGTCGACGTTCTCCATGCGGGCTCCTCGAGTTGCAACAGACACGGTGGCCGACCGGGCGTCCCCCGACCCCGGCCGGCCACCGTCGAGCACCCGCGAGGGCGCTCGGTTCAGGGGTGGATCAGCTGGTCTTGGGCAGACCCGGGGGGTTCGTCTCGGACGTGTCGATCGCCTCGGCCTCGAGGCCCCAGCGCGCGAGGACCTGCTGGTAGGTGCCGTCCTCGAACGTGTGGTTGAGGGCCGCGGTCACAGCCTCGGCGAGGCCTGAGCCCTTGAGGGTCGCGACGGCGATCTGCGCGGTGTCGGGCCACCCGCCGTTGAGCGTGCCGACGACCTTGAACTGGTCGGGGCCTGTCGCGGCGCTGTACGCGAGGCTCGCGTTCGGGCCGACGTACGTGTCGAGCCGGCCGGACTGCACCGCGAGCAGCACGTCGGAGTAGTTCTCGTAGTACTCGGGCTCACCGTTCTTGATGGGCTCGAGACCGTTGTCGATGTTCTCCTGGTTCCAGGCCAGCAGGATCTTCTCCTGGTTGGTGCCGGAGCCCACGCCGACCGTCAGGCCCGCGATGTCCTTGGGCTCCTTGATCTGCTTGATGTCGCTGCCCGCGCTGGTGAGCCAGCCGAGCTGGTCGTTGCGGTACGAGGAGAAGTCGTAGAGCTCCTTGCGCTCCTCGGTCACCGTGACGTTGGAGATGACGGCGTCGACGTCACCCGACTGCAGGGCCAGCGGCCAGTCGGCCCACGCCTTGACCTCGATCTCGAGCTTGAGTCCCAGGGCGTCGGCGACGAGCGAGGCGATGTCGGGCTCGTTGCCGATCGGCGTCTTCTCGTCGTCGGCGAGGAAGCCGAGCGGCGGCAGGCCACCGGCCGTGGTCGAGACCTTGAGCACGCCGGACTCCTTGACGGCGGCCGGCAGCAGCGCGATCGCGGCGTCGTCCTTGGTGGAGTGGATGCGGTCCTGCTCGGGGCTGGTGTTGATCGTCAGACCGGCGGCAGCGCTCGCGGAGCCCGAGGGCTCGGAACCGGCGTCGTCGTCCGCGGTGGCCGACGCGCTGCACGCGGCGAGCGCCAGCAGGGGCACGAGGGCCAGTGCGCTCAGGAGCCGGGGACGCAGGGGTGTGGTCACGGAAGGTGTCTCTCTTTCGGTGGGCGTGCGCGAGCGCGCACGGGTGAGGGCGGAAATAGGTCAGAGGACCTTGTCGAGGAAGGCCTTGGTGCGGGCGTGCCGGGGGGCGTCGAGCACCTGGGCGGGCGGCCCCTGCTCGACGATCCGGCCGCCGTCCATGAACACGACCGACGTGGCGACCTCACGGGCGAAGCCGATCTCGTGCGTGACGACGACGAGCGTCGTTCCGGTCGCCGCGAGGTCACGGATGACGTCGAGCACCTCACCGACGAGCTCGGGGTCGAGAGCGGACGTCGGCTCGTCGAACAGCACGACCGCCGGCTTGACCGCGAGCGCCCGGGCGATCGCGACGCGCTGCTGCTGCCCGCCGGACAGCTGGCGAGGGTAGGCGTCGGCCTTGTCGGACAGCCCGACGCGTTCCAGCAGGGTGCGCGCCTCGGCCTCGACCTCGGCACGGGGGCGGCGTTGCGCCGAGATGGGTGCCTCGATCACGTTCTCGAACGCGGTGAGGTGCGGGAAGAGGTTGAAGTTCTGGAACACGAACCCGATGCGGGTCCGCTGCGCCAGCACGTCCTTCTCCTTGAGCTCCTGCAGCGCCCCGTCGGAGCGACGCTTGTACCCGATGAGGTCACCGTCCACGGAGATGAACCCGCGGTCCACCTTCTCCAGGTGGTTGATCACCCGCAGCAGGGTGGACTTGCCCGAACCCGACGGTCCCAGGATCACGGTGACCTCGCCGGGTCGGACCGTCAGGTCGATCCCGTCGAGCACCTCGAGCGTCCCGTAGGCCTTGTGCACGCCGCGCACCTCGACCAGGCCGGCGGCCATCAGATGCTCCGCTCGGGACGACCGGCGCGGACCAGCACGTTGGTGCGGACCTGGCGGCCGTAGCTCGGTGGCAGGTCCTTGGGCACCGGTCTGCCGGTGAACCGTGACCACGTGACACCCACACCCCAACGCGCCTTCTGGATCGGCGTGGGTGGGAGCTGGCGGAGCGCCCCCTTGGCGTAGTGCCGCTCCAGGTAGTACTGGACGACGGTCAGGACGGTGGTGACGACGAGGTACCAGATGCCGGCGACAAGCAGCAGCGGGACCACGCGCTGGTTGCGGCCGTAGATCACGCCGACGATGTAGAACAGCTCGCCGTACGCCAGCACGTAGACCACCGAGGTGCCCTTGACCAGGCCGATGATCTCGTTCACGGCCGTCGGGACGATCGTGCGCATGGCCTGCGGCAGGATGATGCGTCGCTGCTGACGACGCCGGGGCAGCCCCAGCGCAGCGGCTGCCTCGTGCTGGCCCTGGTCGACGCCGATGATGCCGGCCCGGATGATCTCCGAGGCGTAGGCCGCCTGCGAGAGCCCCAGCCCGAGTACCGCGGCACCGAACTTGTCGATGACGGACAACGTGTCGAGCTGGACGAACGACGGCCCGAAGGGCACCCCGAGCGAGAGCTGCGGGTACAGGTACGCAAGGTTGTACCAGAGCAGCAGCTGCAGGATGAGGGGCACCGAACGGAAGATCCAGATGTAGCCCCACGCGACGGACCGCAGCAGCGGTGACTTCGACAGGCGCATGAGCGCGAGCACGGTGCCGAGCCCGAACCCGACGACAGCGGCCGCCGCAGTGAGCCGCAGGGTGCCCCACAGCCCGTCGAGCACCGACGGCCAGGTCAGGTACTGCCAGACGATGCCCCACTCCCACTTGGAGTTGGTGAGCAGGGAGCTGACGACCATCGCGAGCAGGACGGCGACGATCGCGGTCGCGACCCAGCGGGCCGGATGGCGGGCACCGTAGACGCGGGGCTCGTCGTGCACGACGGGCGCGTCAGGCGTGACGAGGGTGGTGTCGTCCTTGTGCAGGAAGGCGGTGGACACGGGTCTCTCCGGGGTTCGAGGGGGCTCTACGACTGCGGGGCGGTGTGCCCCGGACAGAGCCACTTCTCGAACGCCAGCGGCCCGATCTCCTCGGGGGCGAGGGTCGAGTCGAACAGCGGTGTCCAACCAGTGGCCAGGTACAGCGCGGCCGCCTCCGGCTGCCGGGGCCCGGTGGTGAGGTAGAGCCGCTCGTAGCCGGCGGCGACCGCTCGGACCTCGAGCTCCGCAAGAACCTCACGGGCCAAGCCACGGCGGCGGTGCGCAGAGCTGGTCCAGATCCGCTTGTACTCGGCGGTCCGAACCGTCGGAAGGCCGTCCGCGTCACGCGTACCGGGCCGGCTCAGCCGATCCGCCGAGCCGAGCTCGGGTTCGGCCCGCAGCCGGAACGCGCCGCCGGCCACCGGGACGCCGTCCTCGAGGATGAGGATCAGGTCGCCGTCGGGCGCCCCGAACTGCTCGGCGGGGTAGCGCTCGAGCTCGGCACGCAGGTCGTCGGGCGTGAAGTGCTCGGCGTACCGGGTCAGGTACTCCACGGCGAGCTCGTCGAGCATCGGCTTCACGGTCGGGTGGCTCAGCGGGTACGAGCGCACGACCCGCACGTCGGTGGTCGTCATCTCAGGCCGTCGCGGCGTAGCGGTCGGCGGTGCTGGGCAGGCCGAGGGTGTCGCGGAACGTGTGCCCGGGGTACTCGGAGCGGAACGCGTCCGACGCCCGCAGGACCGGGAGCACGCCGTCGACGAGGGCGACGAGGTCGGTCTGCACCGATGCGGGCCGGATGGTGAACCCGTCCGCCGCCTCGGCGTCGAGCCACTCGGTCACGAGCTCGGCGAACCCCGACGCGGTACCGACGAACGCGAGCGAGCCCGTGTCCCAGCTGACTCCCTCCATGTCCGACAGCATGTCGAGGCGGGCCTGTGCACTGGCGCGGTCGGGGCCGACGATCAGGTAGACGTCGACCAGCACACGCACGTCGCGCGGGTCCCTGCCGGCGGCGGTAACGGCAGCCAGCACACGGGCCCTGGTCCGTGCCGCCTCGTCGGGAGTCGTCGCCCGGATGCGGACCACGTCGGCGACCCGTCCGGCCAGCTCGATCTCGATCGCCGTGGAGACACGGACGACGACGGGCGGACGGCCCTGCGGCGGGCGCGGGCTGCTCTTGGGCGCTCCGGCGGCGAAGTTGACGCCGTCGTGCGTCGTGAACCGGGGGCGCGCGACCGCCGTCGGGACGTGGCTGTCCCACAGGCGGGCCACGGTCCCGGCCGCCTTGACGGCTCCCGCGGCGGCGACCGCGGCGGCGGACGTGGACCGGGGACCCGCTGTCGGGACCTCGTCGAGCCGCGTCGTCCAGCCGACCTGCCAGCCGGCGCGGCCGGCACTGGCCTGGTCGATCGTCGCGATCGCGGTCGAGATGTGTGCGGGGTCGATGTGCGAGGTACCGACGGCCGCGACCAGACCGATGCCGTGGGTCCGGGGCGCCAGACGCGCCGCGACGATGGCGGCGTCGAGACGCGTCGTGCTGCCACCGGGGTGCAGCGCGAAGTCGTCGTCGAACACGACGAAGTCGAGCGCACCACGCTGGGCGACGGCGACGAGGTCCTCGAGCCGGCCTGCGTCGAAGAGTCGCTGGCCCTGGGAGCCGTGGGTGCGCCAGGCGGCGACGCGGGCGCCGGTGTCGGACAGGTCGACGCCGAGATGGGCATGGGGGGACACAGGGGTATCCGTTCGTCTGGTGCGAGAGGTGACGGCGCGCACTCGTGGGTGCGGCGAGGCTCGCCCCGTCAGGGGGCGTGCGAGGGTGCTGCTGGACGCTGTGGGGTCAGCGACAACAGGAACGCGTGAGCACGGCGTCGTCGCCTCTGCTCATGGAGCGGGGGGCCCCGAACGCGTTCATCTCTGTCCTCTCGTCCCGGCGGAGCCGGGGTTCGCGTGGTTGTCGTGTGCAGGCTCGACGCCCGCCACGACCAGGTCCTCATCCGGGGCACCCCACCGCGCGGAGGGTTGCCATCCAGCTAGCCGGAGCTTCGCGCTGGAAATCTTGACCTTATTGGTAGGGAATTTAGGCGAGGGTGTCTGCGACGTCAAACTGCTGGTCACATGGTGAGACTTGACGCCTCGGCGCGGTCGGTCGGGAACCGACGGACAGGCGTGGATCGATGCGATCGAGAGCCGCGTGGGCCATGATCGACGCAGGCGAAGGGGCATGCCTTCTCCAGGTGTGCGGCACGAGCGCGTCGCACCGATCGTGTGGCTCGTACCGACGCGAGGGCTGAGATGGCACTGGTACTGGTAGCGGACGACGACGAGGACATCCGTGACCTGGTCTCCTTCAAGCTGGAACAGCTCGGGGTCGACGTGGTCAGCGCGGCGGACGGCTCGGCCGCGCTCGCGGCGGTGCGGGAGCGGCGGCCGGACATCGCGGTCCTCGACATCTCGATGCCGGGCCTGTCCGGGATCGACGTCTGCCGGGCGATCCGAGCGGAGCCTGACCTGTCGGCCACACGAGTCATCCTGCTGACGGCCCGGGCCCAGGAGAGCGACGTCGAGGCAGGGTTCTCGGCCGGCGCGGACGACTACGTGACCAAGCCCTTCAGCCCGCGCGAGCTGGTCTCCCGCATACAGACGCTGCTCGCTCGCGCGCAGCCATGACCAACCGAGCCCGTCCGCGCAGCGTCGCCGGGATCCTGCGACGGGCCTTCACGGCCGTCATCGGCATCCTCTTCCTGGGCGGCACGGCCGCGGTGGTCGCGGCGCTGGTGGTGTACCGCGCCGGGGACGAGCAGCTCAAGCAGATCGTCGACGTCCGTACCGCCAACCTGGACGTGCGACGAGCCCTGACCGGTGCCGAGATCGCCATGGACAACTACGTGCTCACGGGCTCCTCCGACGACCTGGAACATGCGGCGGCCGCGGAGCTCGCATACGGGTTCGCCATCGAGGAGCTCCGGCATGTCTCCTTCCCTGAGGACCTCCCGTACGTCCGGGAGCTCGCCGATGCGGCCGACGCGTGGTGGCACCAGTCCCACCTCATCGCGAGGGCCGCGCCCGACACGCTCCCCACCGAGGTCTACGTCGAGTCGAACTCCCTCTACCGGGCTGCACTCGACGCGAGCGTCACCATCGACGAGCGGGTGACCGCGCGAAGCAGGGACGTCATCGCCGGCTTCGACACGCTCAACATCCAGCGGGTCGCATCGCTGGCCGCGCTCATCATCGTGGCCGCCCTGCTCACGGTCCTGATCGGCACCCGCACGTCCAAGCAGATCACGGTGCCGCTGGCGGCGATCGCCGGCGAGATCGACGCTCTGCGACGTGGGGACTTCGAGCCGCGGATCGACGTGCGGGGAATGCCGTTGGAGATCGCCCACCTGGCCGCCACGACGAACCTGCGCGCCGACGAGCTCGCACAGACCCGCGAGCTCGACGACGCGTTCCAGCACCTCAGCATCGAGCTGCGGCTCCCCGCGACCCCGGACGAGCTGCTCGAGCGCGCGGCCGCCGGTTTCGGACGGATCTTCACCCTGGCTGACGTCACCATCCTGGTCTACCCCGACGCAGACAACCCCGTGGCGCACGTCGTCAGCTGGGACCACGCCGGCCGGACCAGGCATGTGCGCGAGCAGGTCACCACCGACGCGTACCTGCCGCACCAGATGCCCGCTCACGACCCCGACGCGGTCGACCCGCAGCTCGGTGTCGCGCTCCTGCGAGCGCACGTGTCCGGCAAGAACCTCAGCATCCCGATCTCGGAGCGCTCGGCGCTCGTGGGCACGGTCATCCTCGTGGGCGGGGACCGAGGGGTGTGGCGGCCGTTCGAGGTCCAGTTCGCCGAGCGCCTGGCTGCTGACCTCGGACGAGCCCTGGGACGGGCCCGGCACTTCGAGCAGGAGCAGAAGCTGGTCAGCCAGCTGAAGGAGCTCGACGCCGCCAGGACGGAGTTCATCTCCACCGTCTCGCACGAGCTGCGAACACCGCTCACGAGCATCAAGGGATTCGCAGAGATCCTGGCCGACGAGGAGGCCGGGCCGATCACCCCGCGTCAGCGCAAGATGCTGGGGACCATCGAACGCAACGTGGTTCGGCTGCAGGGGATGATCGAGAACCTGCTCACCATGTCCCGGCTCGAGCTCGGCTCTGCGCAGACCGAGATGCGGCCCGTCGACCTCGGCAATGTCGTCGAGAGCACGAGGGCGACCTTCGAGCCCGCCGCCGCGAGCGCCGACGTGAACCTTGCGTACGAGGTGCGCGGCCCCGTGCGCATCAACGGCGACGAGCTCTCCCTGGACCGGGTCATCATCAACCTCGTCTCCAACGCCATCAAGTTCACTCCGCACGGCGGCGCGGTCACCGTCCTGCTCCACTCGACGGACGGCGAGGCGGTCCTCGTCGTCAAGGACACGGGGATCGGAATCCCGGCCGAGGACCAGGACAAGGTGTTCGGGCGGTTCTTCCGTGCCGGCAACGCACTGGACCGCGTGGTGGCGGGAACGGGCATCGGGCTGGCCATCGTCTCCACGATCGTCGAGCAGCACCTGGGCACCGTGTCGCTGACCTCCGAGGTCGGGCACGGGACGACAGTGACGGTGCGCCTGCCCCTCCTCGAGGATCGGGAGCTGTCGCGGCCACCGGCCGCCACGGACCGGCGATGACCCCGATCGACTTCCTGACCTGGATGATCATCGCGCTGGCTGGACTGATCGCGATGCTCAGCGTTGTCCTCGTCGTTGCTCGGCTACGCCGGAACCTGCGGGAGCGCCGTCAGGCAGAGCTCCGCAAGGAGCCCCGGCGACTTCTCCTCGAGCTGGTCGCCGATCCCGAGGACGAGGCGGTCACCCGGCTGCTCGCCGTGCCGGAGAAGGCCTGGCTGGCGCTGGAGCCGCTCGCCGTCGGGATGCTCGGCAAGGTGCGTGGCGAGGCGCGGGACTCCCTGGCGCGTGTGTTCGAGGAACGCGGAGTGGTCGAGACGGCACTGGCCGGCCTACGGCACCGCTCACCCGAGACGCGCGCCCGGGCCGCCCAGACGCTCGGCTACCTCGCACGGGCGGACACCGCGGAGCCCGTCTGCGGCCTGCTGGCCGATCCCGAGCCCTACGTCCGGGTCGTGGCTGCGCGCGCCCTCGGTGCACTGGGGAGTGCGGACGCCGCCGGCCCGCTGCTCGACTCGCTGGAGCACGACGTGCCCGCCCAGGTCGTCGCGGCAGCCCTAGGACGTCTGGGGTCCGACGCCCTGCCCGTGCTGCACACGGCGCTGGACGCACCACAGCCTCGGACGCGGGCTACCGCGGTCGAGGCGCTCGCGCTGATCCGCTCCACCGCCTCCGTGGAGCCGCTCTCGGCGGTCCTGGCTCACGACGACACGCTGGACGTCAGGACGTCGGCCGCGCTGGCGCTGGGACGGATCGGCCAGCGCGCAGTGGTCGCACCGCTGCTGCTGGCGACCGACGACGCGAACCCCGAGGCCCTGCGCGCAGCGGCTGCTCGGGCGATCGGGACGACCGGCGCGACCTCGGCGGCCGCCGCGTTGGCCGTCCTGGTCGACGACAGCGACCAGCGCGTCGCGCACGAAGCCGCCCAGGCGCTCCGGCGGATCGGACCGGCCGGGGTGCTCGCGCTCGAGCAGATCGTCGGTCCCATGAGCGACGACGGCAGGGCTCGGCAAGGCACCGGGCCGGCCCACGCGCGCGAAGCGCTGACACTCGCGCGGCTCGACCTGGACAGGCGATGACTGCCGTGGTCGACGTTGCATCATGGCTGCTCGAGCTTGCGAACCAGCTCATCCTCGTGTTCTTCGTCGCCGTCAACACGAGCTACCTGGTGCTGATCACCCTGGCCGCGGGCGAGTTCACCCGGCACATCCGCCGCACGCCCGTCGCAGGCGCCGAGGACCTGTTCCGCAGCCCACTGGCACCGTCCGTGTCGCTCGTCGTCCCCGCGTTCAACGAAGGACCCGTCATCGTGACGTCGGTCCAGGCCATGCTCGCCCTGCGGTACCCCCGCTTCGAGGTGCTCGTGGTCGACGACGGCTCCACGGACGACACGTTCGACGCACTCCGCGACGCATTCGACCTGGTGGAGATCCCGCACGTGCAGCCGACGGGGCTCGACTACCGAGGCGAGGTCCGTTCGGTGCACGTCGCTCGGAACGCCCCGGACGGGCTACGCGTGGTCCGCAAGACCAACGGCGGCAAGGCGGATGCGCTGAACGTCGGGATCGCGATGGCCGGTCAGGACCTCGTGTGCGTGGTCGACGCCGACTCGGTCCTCGACAACGACGCACTTCTCTCGCTCGTGAAGCCGTACGCCGACGACCCCACGCGCGTTGTCGCCGTCGGCGGCGTGGTGCGGATCGCCAACGGTTCACGCATCGAGGCGGGACGTGTGGTCGACGTCCGGATGCCACGCCAGTGGCTGGTCCAGATCCAGATCGTGGAGTACCTGCGCGCCTTCCTCACCGGCAGGACCGGGTGGTCGCGGCTGGGCAGCCTCGTGGTGATCTCCGGGGCCTGCGGACTCTTCCGGAGGGACGTCGTCCTGGAGATCGGCGGCATGGAGCTCGACACCGTCGGCGAGGACGCCGAGCTGGTGGTCCGGCTGCACCGCCGGCTGCGTGAGGCCGGACGCGAGTACCGGATCGTCTTCGCAGCCGAGCCGGTCGCCTGGACCGAGGCGCCCGACAGCATGCGCATCCTGGGCCGCCAACGGCGGCGCTGGCACCGGGGCCTCACCGAGATGCTCATGCGGCATCGACGGATGATCGGCAATCCCCGCTACGGGCGGCTCGGCATGATGGCGCTGCCCTACTACCTGCTGTTCGAGCTCGTCGCACCGTTCGTCGAGGTCGTCGCCGTCGTCCTCCTGCCGGTCAGCCTCCTGCTGGGCATCATCGACACGCAGTTCGCGCTGCGATTCCTGCTTGCCGCCTACGGCTACGGGATCCTGGTCACGCTGTGCGCGGTGGTCCTCGAGGAGGCGTCGTTCGCCCGCTACCGGCGGTGGACCGACCTGGGGCGCACGCTCCTCGCGGCGGTGCTGGAGAACTTCGGGTACCGCCAGGTCCTCGCCGCCTTCCAGGTCCAGGGCACCTGGCAGGCGCTGAGGGGCAAGCGCGGTGGCTGGGGAACGATGACCCGCGTCGGATACGACGCCACCACACGTCGACGCCGCCCCACCCGGACGGCCGCGCTGCTCGCGGCGTCGGCCACCGTCGTCGTGGCTGCGCTGGCCTTCGTCGTCGTGAATCCTCTGGCCTCGGGCGACGACGAGCCGGAGCCCGAGGCGACGATCGCGCTGCTCGGTGCGCAGGACCTGCCCGACGCTCCACCGGCGGGCTCGTCCTGGGCCCCGAACCCGGTCGCAGTCGGCGGCCTGCAGGTCAACGCCCAGGCCGGCGCGACGGGGTTCTTCCTCCACACCGTGGGGGCCGAGCGCACCTTCCTTCCCGGGGTCGACGTCGGCGCCTCCACGCCCGGCCACCAGCCCGGTGAGCTCACGCTCGACGCGTCCGACTACCAACGGTGGTTCGACCTGATGGGGCGGATGGGCATCCGTGTCATCCGCAACTACACGATCCACCCGCCGGCGTTCTACACCCAGCTCGCTGCACACAACCAGGCCTGGCCCGATCAACCGCTCTACCTCGTCCAAGGGGTCTACCTGCCGGACGAGCTTTCCTACGTGCGGTCCGGCAACCTCTACGACCCGGCCGCTACCGACGCCTTCGACGCCGAGCTGCGGGACGCCTCCGCAGCGGTGTCCGGCGACCTGGTGCGCGAGCCGTCTCCGGGCAGAGCGAGCGGCACCTGGACCACGGACGTCAGCCCGTGGCTGATCGGCTGGATCATCGGCGTCGAGTGGGACGGGACGGCCGTCAGTGCGAGCGACGCGCTGAACCACGACGCCCCCGCCGGAGGTGGTGAGTTCTTCGGGAGCACACCGGACGCGAGCCCGACGGAGCGGTGGCTGGCCGCACGCATGAACGGGCTCGCCGCCCAGGAGGTGGCGCGCGGCCGCAGCTCCCCGCTCGCGTTCGTCAACTGGCCGACGACCGACCCGTTGGCACACCCCACCGAACCGAACGTGCTCGAGGACCTCGTCGGGATCGACGCCGAGCACGTGCTCCCCACAGCAGCCTGGCCGGGCGGGACCTTCGCGAGCTACCACGCGTACCCGTACTACCCGGACTTCCTGCGACTCGACACGGGCAGCGCCGACCCGTACGCGGCGTACCTCGCCACGCTGCGCGACCACCACCGGCAGATGCCGGTCGTGGTGAGCGAGTTCGGCGTCCCGTCGTCGATCGGGAGCGCCCACAGCGCCGCGCTCGGCCGTTCCCAGGGCGACCACAGCGAGCAGGAGTCGATGGTGATGGACGCGGACATGCTTCGCCTGATCCGAGCGCAGGGCCTCGCCGGCGGCTTCGTGTTCTCCTGGACCGACGAGTGGTTCAAGGCGACCTGGAACACCGAGAACCACCAGCTTCCGCCCGGGCGACGCCCCTTCTGGCACGACCAGCTGACCAACGAGCAGTACTTCGGGATCATCGCCACCGACCCGCTCGGGCCGGCCGGCGGTCTGCCCACCGCCCTTCCGGTGGACGGCTCGGGGCCTGCCGACGGGGCGTGGTGGTGGGTCGACGAGAGCTACCTGCACCTGACGATCGGCCTGTCGTCGGACGACGCGCACCAGCTCACCGTCGGTCTGGACCCGCTGCCCGAGCTCACGGGCGAACCCCCGCCTGGCAGCCAAGACCGCCGTGCCGACACCGCGTTCACCCTGGACCCCGGCACCCAGGCCGGCCAGGCCTGGATCCGCCGGGAGCTCGACCCACTCCCCCTGGACTACGCCGTGCCGTCGGAGGCCCGTGACGCGAGCGTTCCCGGCTGGCTGCCGTACGAGCTCGTGATCAGCCGCGCACTGGAGGTGCCCGGCGTCGGCCCCCGACCGGTCGAGCTGTTCAACGCGGGCGCCCTCCGGTACGGCACGTTCGACCCCACCGACCCCGGCTTCGACAGCCGGGCGACCTGGCGCGTCGACGAGTCGGACCTGGAGCTGCGCATCCCCTGGGGACTTGCCGGCTTCAGCGATCCGTCCACCTCGCACGTGCTCGTACCCGACGGCACCACCCCGCAGTCGCAGACGAGCCCAGGGATCACCGTGGTGCTCTCCGCCGGAGGAGTGGACCAGACGCTCGGGACGATCCCGGCCCAGCAGTGGGACGACGTCCGGTACGCCGAGCGGTTGAAGGGGTCCTCGGATGCTCTTCGCCTTGCGTTCATGGAGACAGGAGGATGAGCCTCCCGACCTCTCGACGAGCGGCAGCGGCTCGACGCACCTAACCTTCCGGGCATGCGCCCGCTCCCCGTCCGCCGCCGCGCGCTCACGCGTGCAGCCGTGTTCGGGATCGCCTTCACCGTTCCGGTCGCCCTGCTCGCCTACCTGGTGCGCGCCCAGGTCACCGGCGTCCTGCGGCTCGACCACCAGGCGATCCTCGCCGCCACCGACGTCACCCGGGAGCACCCCGAGCTGCGGCACGCACTGCTCGTCTGGCAGGAGCTCTTCCAGGCACGGTGGCTCAACCTTGCGGCGACGCTGGTGTGCGTATGGGTCTGGCGCCGGCACGGCCTGACCACGCGCGCGCTCTGGGCCTTCCTCACGATCATGGCCGCCTGGGGGCTCCAGCTCGGCGCGAAAGGGCTGGTGCAGCGCACGCGCCCGGTGGTCGAGGACGCCGTCGCGCACGCCCCGGGATCGAGCTTCCCGTCCGGGCACGCGACCAACACCGCTGCCGTGGCCGTCACCGTGACCTTGCTGGTCTGGCCCTTGCTCGGCCCGCGTGGACGGATCGTCGTGCCGGTCGTCGCCACCACGTGCGTCCTGCTCACCGGACTCGACCGGGTCATGCTCGGCGTGCACTTTCCTTCCGACGTTGTCGCCGGGTTCGCACTCGGGACCGCCCTCGCGGGCGCGTCCTACCTGGGCTACAGCGGCTGGTCCGCAGTCACCGACGAGAGGCCCTGATGCACACCTTCCTGCACCGCTACGAGCTCGACTCGTCCGCCCCGACCGGTCGAGCGGCGCTCCGCGACATCGGCGTCCGGGTCCTCGCGCCCGCGGTCGCCCTGTGGGTGGTCGTCGTCGCTGTCGGCCTGCTCATCGTCGGGCCGCTGGACGATCTGCCGGGCGAGCAGGATGTGAACCGTTGGTTCGAGTCGATCCGGACACCCGCACTGAACTCGGTCACCGCGGTGCTCTCGGCGATCGGCACCACCGAGTTCATCATCGGCGCGTGCCTGCTGTTCGTCGCCCTGTTCTGGTGGCGGACGAAGCAGTGGTGGCTCGCGATCGTGCCGCCGCAGGCGATCGCGGTGCAGGCGATCGTCTTCATGACCGCGGCGCTCGTGGTCGGGCGCGAGCGTCCCGACGTCGAGCACCTGGACGACTCACCCCCGACGTCGGCGTACCCCAGCGGGCACACCGGCGCCTCGACCGCGTTCTACGTCACGCTCGCGATGGTGGCGCAACGGATCCGCAACCCGATCCTGCGCGCCGTCGTGACCGTCCTCTGCCTCCTCGTCCCTCTGGGCGTCGGCACCGCTCGCCTGTACCGCGGGATGCACCACCCCACCGACGTGCTCATGGGGTTCCTCAACGGGCTGGTGTGCGCGTTCCTGGCGTGGAACTACCTGCGACGGGACACCTCGGGGGGACGGGGAGGACCCGCTCAGGTCCCCTCGATCACCTCGACGGCACGCTGAGCGCTGTCGTGCTCGCGAGGTTGCTGCTCACCTGGTGCCAGTAGCCCCAGAACCCTGCGATGCAGACGCGCGAGTCGTCGCCTTCCTGAGGGCACGGACCCGCGACGCAGGACGGTTCGTCGGGGCCGTGGTGCTCGTCGTCGCTCGACGGCTCGCCGACGAGCGCCCCGAGCCACTCCATCGTCGCGTCACAGACGCTCAGCTCTCCGAGGGGCGCCGTGGTGCGCAGCGGGAAGTCGTAGAGGAACTGCACCGGGACGACCAGATCGGCGTCCTGCTCCACCGCGAGCTGGACCACACCACGTGGCGTCAGCTTCTCGCGCAGTCGGGCGGCCAGGTCGGGGAACCGGTCGAGCGCCTCGCTGAGGTCCTCCCAGACCGGCCGACCGGCTCGGGCGAGCGCAACCAGGTGGGTCGCCACGTACTGGGGATCCCCGAGCGCGGCCCAGTTCCACGAGTGCCACGTGACCGCACCCTGCACGTAGGGCTCGCGCGTGACCCACGTGACCTCGTCGATCGCGACCCGGACGGCATCGACGAAGGCGGACACCCGGTACGACGGGAGATACACCTGCGCGGCCTCGATGCCGTCCTCGTCCGCCAGCAGGAACGAGAAGCCCTGCATCCCGGCGCCGCCGCCACTGGCGCAGAGCGCGAGCGTGGCCGTGTCGAGCCCTGCGAGGGCCGCCGGAGCCGCGAGGTCCTCGACGAGCTGGAACGTCGTCTGGGCCGACGACTCCGTGTCGCCCTCACCGACGACGACGGTGACCTGCTCGACGTGGACGACGACCCCACGGACTGCCAGCACGCACCGCACCCGCCAGTCGCCCGGGTGGTCCGGTGCCTGGAGCGCGAAGTAGAGGCGGCGTGAGTCGCCGTTGCCGACCGGGCCACGGCCCGCGGGGCGCGTCACGGCGAACGGTCCGTCCGGCGAGATGCGCAGCTGGCCGGACGGCTGGCTCTCGAGCGGCTCGTCGCCGGACGCGTCAGGGAGCACGACGACGTCGATCAGCTCGCGAGGGGTCCGCTTCGGGAGCGAGAACCGAGGCAAGGGCGCGGGAGCGTCGTCGTCCGGCTGCTGCGGCCCCACACTGACGGAGAACCAGATGTGGCTCCCCGGCTCGACCCACGGCTGGTGCTCGGCCGGGCCCGTGGCGGCGAGGATGGCGACGTTGACGCGAGGACCCGCGGGCGGCTGGTACATCGGCAGGGCCGCGGCACGCCGTCGAGGACGAAGTCCGCGAAAGAGCGACAGTCGCTCGAGGATCGAGCGCTCAGATCCCGTTTCGGCGTGCGCGCTCTCCCACGCCTGACGGTCGTGAATGTCCCATTCGAGGGCTTCGGTGTTGGCCGTGAACTCCTTCAGATGCCAGAACGCGTCGCCGTCGAGAACTATCCCGAGAATCCTGTGAGCAGCGCGCACGACGTCGATACCCGCGTGCGTGGCCGGTCCGGCCAGTTCCGGGTCGCGGTACATCCGGCGGTCGAGCAGTCGCGCCACCGCAGACGCCACGTCGTCGGCCGAGGCCACACCGAGTGCCACGAGGAACGCATCGACCGATTCGCCGAAGATCCGCGCGTCCGAGGGGCCGTAGGGCTCATCTCGTTCCGGCCCGCGCAGCAGGACGTCGAGGCCGAGCTCCGGCCACGTCCCCCGCAGGGAGACGCGCAGGCTCCGCAGCGCCGTGACCCACTCGCGCTCGACGAGAGTCGACGGAAGCTCCATGTCCCAGGATTCGTCGAGGGCGCGGACGGCCGCGTCACGGAGCATCTCCAGAACATCGCGCTGAGCGACCACCCTGGGCTCCTTTCCTCGTCGACAGGCCCGGCGACATTACCCATCGGCACATGCGCTCGAACTCACGGCGACGGGCGAAATGATCGGGCAAACCATCGACGATCGGGCCGTACCAGCCCAGACTCAGCGGGTGAACTGCAGCACGCCCCGTGTCGTGGAACGACCGAACCCCGCGTGAGAGCCCGGATCGGGCTCTCACGCGGGGTTCGTCTCAACTCAGGTGCCGCTCGCATGACATCCGCCCGAGCGCTCACACCGCAAGCCGCTGACCTGCCCTCCGCGCCGGCCGACGGGACTGGTCCGGAGGGCCGACGTCAACTAGCGCGACACGTAGTCGAACCTGTAGACGGTCTTGTTGATGTCCCAGACGCCGGGCAGGACCTGCGGGACGACGCCGTAGCACGACCTCGTGATCCGGACGCCGCCGTGGAGCTCGTAGGAGCCCTGGATGCTCAGGCAGGTGGCCTTCGTGGCGTACGTGGGGCTGGTCGCGGCCGAGGCCGACGTGGCAAGCACCCCGCCCGTCGCCGTGACAGCGAGCGCGGCGACCGCAAAACCCCGTACCAGGTGCCGACGAACCGCTGGGGTGTGTGCCATGGGACTCTCCTTCTCGGCCTCGACGACCGACGAGTGATTCAAGCGACGGGGGATCGTAGCAACCGAGTTGCCCTGGTTTGGGGCGAACGGAGGGTCGCGCGGCCCGAAGATCGCCTGCAGTGCAGCAGGGGGCCACGGATCCAACCGCCGAGCTCGGCCGCCGCGATCTGAACCACACGATGGTCGCGCGTCTCCTCGTGCGCGGTGGTCGTACGACGGCGTCGCGGGGGCCGCTCGAGCAGCAGAACGAGATGCAGCGCCGGGCCTCGACCTGTGACTGGCCCGAGATTGGCCGCGTTGTCGGATAGCGACAACGTGCCGATTCTGATCGGTTTCAGGCCCTGGCGACGGCTGGCGGCTCCCCCCGATGAGATAGCACTGGCTATCTCCGCGAGGAGGCGGCGTGCGATCGACTTCTGGCAACCGGACTGTGGTGCCCGCTGGCGCCATGTGTGGACGCCTTCTCGCCAGCCCTTGCCGCGAGGCTGGATGCCCCTACGATCAGCGCGAAGCACCACGTCAGGCGGTTCTCGCGAGCGACGGCGTCCAGCGCCGCAAGGAGGCACGATGACCCCGGATCAGAGGGCGGCGGAGGTTCGAGCGTTCGAGGCGGCGGCGAAGCTGAAGCTTGGCACGTGGGAGAGCGTCGAGTCAGCTGCGATCCTTGCCCTCGCCTGCCCGTCGAATGGCGAGAGTCAGCGGCTGCTCGCGTCCGCCGGGACCGCGGCCGAAGGGTTGAAGGCCGGCAACTGGGAGAGTGTGCGCGCCTTGGCCTGGCTGGCGAAGGCGCGTCGCGAGTTGGGCTGAGACCCGAGGCAACTCCCTCTTCGTCGACGTCCCGGCGCGGGTGCGGCGGCCAAGCACGGAGCAACGGGAACGACGAAGGGCCCCAGATCCGCGTGATCATGCGGGTGGGGCCCTTCGGGTGGCGGTAGCGGTGGGATTTGAACCCACGGTGGACTTTCACCCACACACGCTTTCGAGGCGTGCTCCTTAGGCCGCTCGGACACGCTACCTCGGAGAGAACGGTACCCGGTGAAGTGCCCTACGTCCGAATCGGCCTCGCCCGTGGCCCCGAGTCGGGTCCGGGTGACCGCGCCCGGAGCCCGTCGTACCGTGGACCGATGAGCACGAGCGACGCCGTCCCGATGACCGCCGGGTCGCTGGCGGACGTGCTGGACGTGCTCTCGGGCCACCGGTTGGCGGTGCTGACGGGCGCGGGGGTGTCGACGGACTCCGGGATCCCCGACTACCGCGGGCCGGACTCGCCGCCGCGCACCCCGATGACGTTCCAGCAGTTCACCGGGGACGAGAGGTTCCGCCGGCACTACTGGGCGCGCAACCACGTCGGCTGGAGGCACGTGCACCGGACGATCCCGAACGCCGGGCACAGGGCTCTCGCGGCCCTGGAGCACCGCGGTGTCATCACCGGGCTGATCACGCAGAACGTGGACCTGCTGCACGAGGCGGCGGGCAGCCGGCACGTGATCGACCTGCACGGGCGCTACGACCGCGTCCGTTGCCTGTCCTGCGGAACGGTGATCTCCCGCGCCGAGCTCGCCACGCGGCTCGACCTGCTCAACCCCGGGTTCGCCGAGGCGGTCGCCGACATCGAGATCGCACCCGACGCCGACGCGGTCATCGAGCAGACGAGCCACTTCGTCGTCGCGGACTGTGCGGTGTGCGGCGGGATGCTGAAGCCGGACATCGTCTACTTCGGCGAGAACGTGCCACGGGAGCGCGTGGAACGCGCGTACGCGATGGTCGACGCCGGGGACGCGCTCCTGGTCGCGGGCTCGTCACTGACGGTCCAGTCGGGGCTGCGGTTCGTGCGGCACGCGGCTCAGACAGGCAAGCCGGTCGTCGTCGTGAACCGCGGAGCGACGCGGGGAGACAAGTACGCGACGGTGACGATCGACGCGGGCACGTCCGAAACGCTCACGGAGCTGTCTGAGGCGCTGCCGTCGGTCTAGCCGGCTCCAGCCTCACGATGACCGCCTTGGACACGGGCGTGTTGCTCCCGAGCGCGGTGCTCGCGAGGGAGACGAGCACGTTCGCCTCCGGGAAGTAGGCGGCGGCACACCCTCGCGACGTCGGGTAGGCGACGACGCGCTGGTTGCGCAGCCACCGGTCGGGCTCCCCCGGCCACTCGCTCGCGATGTCGACACGGTCACCGTCGGCCAGGCCCAGGTCGAGCAGGTCGTCCGGGTTCACGAGCACCACGTCGCGACCGCCCCGGATACCCCGGTACCGATCGTTGAGGCTGTACATCGTGGTGTTGAACTGGTCGTGCGAGCGGATCGTCTGCAGGATCAGCCGCCCGGGCGGGCACTCGACCGGCACGAGCTCGTTGACCGTGATCATGGCCTTGCCGGTGCTCGTCGCGAAGGTCCGCGAGTCGCGCGGCCCGTTGGGCAGGACGAACCCGCCGCGCCGGCGCACCTGCCTGTTGAAGTCTGCGAAGCCGGGCACGACGTGGGAGATCGACTCCCGGATCGTGTCGTAGTCGCGCTCGAAGCCGGCCCAGTCGATCGGGCCGTCGTCGCCGAGCACCGCCCGAGCGAGGCGCGTGACGATCGAGACCTCCGAGAGCAGGGTGTCCGAGACGGGCGCGACCGCACCGTGGGTCGCGTGCACGGCACAGACCGAGTCCTCGACGGAGAGGAACTGCGGACCGCTCGCCTGCAGGTCGACGTCCGTGCGCCCGAGGGTCGGCAGGATGAGCGCCTCGGCGCCGGTCACCACGTGGGACCGGTTCAGCTTCGTCGACACCTGCACGGTCAGCCCGGTCCCGCGCATCGCCGCCTCGGCCGCGGCGGTGTCCGAGATGGCTGCGACGAGGTTGCCGCCGAGCGCGAACCAGACCTTGATCTCGCCTCGCTGCATCGCCTCGATCGACTGCACGGAGTCCAGCCCGTGGCGGCGCGGCGGCTCGAACGAGAACTCGGCGGCGAGGGCGTCCAGGAAGGCCGCTGGTGGACGCTCCCAGATCCCCATCGTGCGGTCGCCCTGCACGTTGCTGTGGCCGCGGATCGGGGACGCGCCTGCACCGGGCTTGCCGATGTTCCCGCGCAGCAGCAGGAGGTTGACGATCTCCTTGATCGTGTCGACACCCTTGCGGTGCTGGGTGATACCCATCGCCCACGTGATGATCACGCGGTCCGCCGCCAGGTAGCGATCGGCCAGCTCGTCCATCTCCTCCACGGACAGGCCGGTCGCCCGAACGACCTCGTGCGCGTCGAGTGCTGCGAGGTGTGCGCGGAACTCGTCGAGACCGAGCGTGTGGCCGCTGAGGAAGCTGTGGTCCAGGACCGTGCCGGGTGCGCGGTCCTCGGCCTCGATGACCCGGCGTGAGATCCACTGCAGCAGCGCCATGTCCCCGCCGCTGCGGATCTGCAGGAACTGGTCGGCCAGCTCTGTTCCGCGTCCCACCAGCCCGCGCACCGTCTTCGGGTTCTTGAACCGTCGTAGGCCCGCCTCGGGCAGCGGGTTCACCGCGACGATCGCAGCGCCGTTGCGCTTGGCGTCCTCGAGCGCGCCGAGCATGCGCGGATGGTTGGTGCCGGGGTTCTGGCCCATGACGACGATCAGGTCGGCCTTCGCGAAGTCGTCGTAGGCGACCGTCGACTTGCCGATGCCGAGCGTCTCGAGCATCGCGGTGCCGGTGGACTCGTGGCACATGTTCGAGCAGTCGGGCAGGTTGTTGGTGCCGAACGCGCGCACGAACAGCTGGTAGACGAAGGCCGTCTCGTTCGCCGTTCGCCCACTCGTGTAGAACGCGGCCTGGTCAGGCGAGTCCAGAGCGCGGAGCTTGTCGGCGACGAGCCGCAGCGCCCGCTCCCAGGACACGGGCACGTAGTGGTCGGCGTCGGCGGCCTTGTAGACGGGTTCGGTGAGCCGCCCCTGCATGCCCAGCCAGTACTCGGACCTGTCGAGCAGGTCCGTGAGCGAGTGCTCCGCCCAGAACGACGTCGGCACGGTCGCCGGGGTGGCCTCCCAGGTGACCGCCCGCGCACCGTTCTCGCAGAACTCGGCCCGCTTGCGGTGGCCCGGGTCCGGCCACGCGCAGCTCATGCAGTCGAAGCCGTCCTTCTGGTTCACCCGGCTCAGGAGCCTCAGTGAGCGGCTGGGCCCCAGCTCCCCGACCGCGTACGACATCGCGCTGGTCACTCCCGGCAGCCCGGCTGCCCACGACTCGGGGGGCTGGACCGTCATCTCGTCGTAGGACGGATCCTCCACGGGTGGCTTGCGAGGCACTAGACCACCCGGTCCGGACGCGAGTAGACGACCATGGTCGACCCGCGCAGGAACCCGACGAGGGTCAGCCCGGACTCCTGCGCGAGCTCGGCGGCGAGCGACGACGGAGCGGACACGGCTGCCAGGACGGCGATTCCGGCCATGACGGCCTTCTGCACGAGCTCGAAGGACGCGCGTCCCGAGACCATGAGCACCGTCCGGCGCATTGGCAGGTCCGCGTTGGTCAGCGCCCAGCCGACCACCTTGTCGACCGCGTTGTGCCGGCCGACGTCCTCACGCAGCACGAGCAGCTCGCCGTCCTCGGAGAACAGGCCCGCCGCGTGCAGGCCGCCGGTCTTGTCGAACACGTCCTGGTGCGCGCGGAGCCGGTCCGGGAAGGTCGCGAGGAGGTCGGCAGGCACGAGGACGTCGTCGTCCGCGACCGACCAGCGCGAACGCGTGCGCACGGAGTCGATGCTCGCCTTCCCGCACAGCCCGCACGACGACGTCGTCCAGAAGTTCCGTTCGAGGCTCGGGTCGGGCGCGGCCACACCATGGCCGAGCGTCACGTCCAGCACGTTGTAGGTGTTCAGGCCCTCGTCGGTCGCTCCCGCGCAGTACCGCGCAGCGGCGAAGTCGTCGGCCGAACCGACCACGCCCTCGGACACCAGGAAGCCCGCCGCGAGCTCCA
Source organism: Cellulomonas sp. URHE0023 (assembly GCF_000688475.1). Taxonomy (GTDB): domain Bacteria; phylum Actinomycetota; class Actinomycetes; order Actinomycetales; family Cellulomonadaceae; genus Cellulomonas. The sequence goes on from NZ_JIAN01000005.1 coordinate 774,745, forward strand.
CGTCGTGGCCCGGCGTCCGCATCGTCACCGCGAGGGGACGCCCCCCTACCCGGATCTCCAGCGGCTCCTCCGCCGCGAGCGTGTCCTCGACCTGACGTGTGCCGCGGCCGACGTCGATCCGCGTCACCCGTCGCCGCACCGCAATCCTCTGCACCACCCGATGCTAGGGCCGGCACGCCCGGCTGCGGCCGTTGCTAGGACCGATGCCCCTCGAAGAACTCGACGAGCAACGACGAGCACTCGTCGGCGCGTACACCCCCGACGACCTCGACCCGGTGGTTGAGCCGCCGGTCTCGCACCACGTCCCACTGCGAACCGCACGCACCCGCCTTGGGGTCCCAGGCGCCGAGCACCAGCCGTGGGACGCGCGCCAGGACGGTTGCTCCGGCGCACATCAGGCACGGCTCCAACGTCACGACGAGCGTGCAGTCGTCAAGACGCCAGCGCCCCAACGCCTGCGAGGCCGCGCGCAAGGCCCTGACCTCCGCATGGCCGGTAGCGTCCCCGTCCGCCTCGCGCGCGTTGTGGCCGCTGCCGACGACCTCGCCGGTCGGGCCGAGGACGACCGCGCCGACCGGGACGTCCGACGTGCGCAGCGCCAGACGAGCCTCGACCAGCGCGAGACCCATCGCAGCGTGATCGGCGGGGAGCGGCATGGGCACATCCTCCCAGGACACCCGACCCGTGCGGCCCGGTAGGTTGTGCGCATGCGCCTGCACGTCGCGGACCACCCGCTGGTCGCCCACAAGCTCACTGTCCTGCGTGACGTCCGCACGCCGTCGCCCACGTTCCGGCTCCTCGTCGACGAGCTGGTGACCCTGCTCGCCTACGAGGCGACCCGCGACGTGCACACCAAGCCGATCGACATCGTCACGCCGGTGGCGCCGACGACCGGCACCAAGCTGGCCGACCCGAAGCCCATCGTCGTGCCCATCCTGCGCGCCGGCCTCGGCATGCTCGACGGGATGACGCGCGTGCTGCCCACCGCCGAGGTCGGGTTCCTCGGGATGCAGCGCGACGAGCAGACGCTCGAGGCCATCACGTACGCGAACCGCCTGCCCGACGACCTCTCGGGCCGTCAGTGCTTCCTGCTCGACCCGATGCTGGCGACGGGCGGCACGCTGGTCGCCGCCATCGACTACCTGCTTCAGCGGGGCGCGCGCGACGTGACGGCCGTATGCCTGCTCGCGGCCCCGGAAGGGCTGGCCGTCGTCGAGAAGTTCGTCGGCGACAGGGCGGACGTGAAGGTCGTCGTCGCGGCCGTCGACGAGCGCCTGAACGAGAAGGCGTACATCGTCCCGGGTCTCGGCGACGCGGGCGACCGGCTGTACGGAATCGTCTGACGGCTCACCGTCGCCGGGGACTGAGTCGTCGGCGGGCGGGGATGCTCGGCGTCCACGCCCTGGGACGACGCAGAAAGACCTTCCCGAACCGAGCACCACGTGACACAGTCCCCCTCGTGATCCGCACGCGCGCCTGTTATCGGTCCTGACCCGCTCAGCGTCCGACAACCCCTGCACGCGCACCGGAGACCCCCATGGCACTACCCCGATCGACCCCCCGCACCATCGCGCCGAACGCCGGCGTCGTCCTGTACGTGAGCCTGCCCCAGCAGACGCCGCATGCGGTCGGCGCCCTTGCCGAGGCCGCCGAGGTCCTGCAGGAGTTCGCGCGCGAGCTGCTGCCTGGGGCGGACACGTACGCGGCACTCTCGCTCGCCCCTGCGGGCTCGGACGAGATCCATCGCCTGGGCGACCGGCTCACGCACCTGCGGCTCCTCGGGAGCGCAGAGGACGGCAGCTGACGGCACGCGCGTGCAGGGGGCTGCGAGCTGCCGTCCCACCGGTCGCCCGCTCGCAGCCCGGTGCCTACCGTGGGTCGTATGCGGATCGCGATCGCGGGCGGGCACGGTCAGGTGGCCCGACACCTCTCGCGCGCCCTGACCGCCCGGGGTGACGTGCCGCTCGCCCTGGTCCGCCAGCTCGGTCACGTCGACGACGTCATCGCCGACGGCGCAGAGCCGGTCGTCATGGACCTCGAGCGAGCGAACGCCCGGGACGTCGCGGAGGCCGTCGCAGGCGCCGACGCGGTCGTCTTCGCGGCAGGTGCCGGACCCGGCAGCGGCATCGCGCGCAAGGACTCCGTCGACCGGGCAGCAGCCGGTCTGCTCGCGGACGGGGCCGAGCAGGCAGGCGTCCGGCGCTACGTGCTCGTGTCCTCGATGGGCGCGGGGGCACCACCACCGCCCGGCACCGACGACGTCTTCGCCGCGTACCTGGTCGCCAAGCGCGCGGCGGAGCTCGACCTGCGGTCCCGCGACCTCGACTGGACCATCCTGCGGCCAGGCAGCCTCACCGACGCCCTTCCGACCGGCACCGTGACGCTCGCTCAACGCGTGACCCGAGGCAGCGTCCCCCGCGCGGACGTCGCGGCGGTGCTCGCGGCTCTGCTGCACGACCCACGGACGGCGGGGCGCGTGCTCGAGCTCGTCGGCGGGTCGGTGCCGGTCAGCGACGCGGTCGACGCGCTGACCGCGTAGTCAGTTCGCCACGGGTGGGGTGGTCTGCAGCGTGATCGCGCCGACGAGGTACTGGTCACCGGTCGTCGTCGCGCTCAAGGAGCTGACGTCGCAGGCGAGCGCCTGCGGTGCGAACGCCTTCGCGTCCGTGCCGAGCGAGTTCGCGGCGCGCCAACCGGTCGCGGTCGAGTCGAACGCATCCGTGGCGACGCCACCGCCGACGAACGCGGTCCCGTTCCACCGCTGCGGCACGAGGGCGTGCTGGCCGGCCGGCACGGTGCACGTGTCCCTCAGCACCAACGTGTCCCCCGACGCCGTGCGGTCGCCCTCCCACGCCACGACACCGATACGCGCGGTCGTGCCCGCCTCGGCGGCAAACTCGAACGGCGTCGGTGTCGCGGACGTACCGATCCACGACCCACCGTCGTAGACCGTCACCGACGCGTCGCTGCCGGGCTCGGAGTAGACGACGACCAGCGACCACCCTGCGTAGTAGGTCTTGTCGGGGTCCTTGCGGGTCGCGCTGACTGCGACGTCCGCGACGGACCACGTGCCCGCCCCTTGCTCGATCACCTGGGACGTCACGTCCGCGAACGACTGGTAGTAACGGCGCCCGGAGCCGTCGAACGGCTTCGAGAGCGTCGTGCCTACGACGTCGACGTAGGCCCCTGTCGGTCCTCGGAGCTTCGCCGTGTCGAACGCGCCGCTCCAGGTGTCGTAGGCGCCCGCGTTGCCGGACCAGTAGAGGCCTGCGAACGCGACCGAGCGACCCGGCGGGATCGCCAGCAGGCTCGAGGAGGACACCGGCACGCTGGCGCGGCGCTGCCCCGCCGCGGGCTTCGCGTCGTCGAGCGCGAGCATGTCGAACCCGTTGTTGTCTGCGGTCCCGTTCACCAGGGCGTTCGTGCAGGCCGCCAGCTTGGGGTCGCACGACAGCAGCGGGGCACCGATCTCGGTGACGCTCCAGCCGTGGTCGAACCGGACGCGCGGACCCAGCCCCCCGGACGACGTCGCCACCTGGCTGCGGGACTGAGCCCGGGCCGCACCGGTGGCGATCGCCTCGACCGCCACGGTGTCCTGGGCACTTCCGGCAACGGTGACGTTGACGAGACCCTGGACCACCGTCCCCGCGGTGACCGTCCCGAAGTCGCATACGACCCGCCGTGGCGAGGTCGGTACGCACTCGGGCGTCGACACTCCGCCGCCCTCGGCTGCGTACGGCAGACTCGATGGGAGGTCGAGCGTCACGACGAACGAGTCCGCGTCTGCGTCGGGCCCGACGGACGTCGTGAACCGGACGGTGCCGACGCCTCGCTCGAGCACCACGACGGGGTCCTTGTCCGCCAGCGAGAGAACAGGCGCTGTCGAGGTGATGGCGGTCCCGACCGGCGGGCCGGCGTCGGCGTCGTCCGCCTGCACCGTGGAGGTCAGTGTTCCGAGCGGTCCGACGAAGCCCGCCACCGGCGTCAGCGTGACCGGGAGCGCCAACGACCCACCGGGCTCGATCGACCCGCCCACGCAGCTCCACGTGGTTGCGCCGGGCTGCGAGCAGGCCCAGCCGTCGGCGGCGAGCGTGACGCCGGCCGGAGCGGCGAGGGTGACGCCGACGGATCCGGACGGCAGGTCGCCGCTGTTGGTCACCGTGAACGTCATGGGCGTGGTCCGCCCGAGCGCGACCGCCGCGGTCGCGTCTCCGGTGATGCCCAGGATCGCCGGCCGGACCACCGAGAAGGTCGCGACGCTCTCGTCGGGCGCCTGGCGTCCGGCCGGGGCGAGCAGGACCGTCAGGTCGCGAGAGGTCACCGACTCCGGAGCGCCGGCGGTCAGTGCGAGCGTCAGAGGGGCCGCTGCGTGACCGCCGAGGGTGCCGATGCGGCACGTCAGCGTGCCGCGCGCCCCCGCGGCAGAGTCAGCGGCGCCGTCGAAGGTGCAGGTCCAGGGGCTGTCGCCCGGCGCCAGACCACCGGTGACACCGCTCGGCAGCGCCACGGTGACCACTCCCGTGCCGGGTGTCACGGCGCTGCCTCCGACGTTGGCGACGTCCAGCGTGAGGGTCCGCGTGCGACCGCTCACCAGCTGCAGGGCGGGCACCGGGCGGAGGAGCGCCAGTCGGGCCGGCGAGGCTGCGACCATCAGCCTGATCGGTGGCGCGCGGTAGCTGATACCGGAGCCGGAGACCTCGAGCCCGACCGATCCGTCGGCCTGGTCGTACGTCTCGTCGACCGCCACCCGGAGCACGAGCGTCGAGGTGGTCCTGGCCGGGAGCGTGGCGAGGGTGCACTGCGCGCCCGGCTCCCCCTCGGCGCAGGCCCAGCCGTCACCTGCGGCAACCGACGCGAAACGCCCGGTGAGGCCCGTCAGCTCCTGGCTCGAGATGCCGTCCAGGGTGACGCCGGGCGGCAAGGTCACAGCCGCGACCAGGTTCGTGGCTGCGGCGTCGCCGGTGTTGCGCACGTCCACCGACAGCTCTTGACCGGAGAGCCCGGCCTCGAGGGCGAGGCCGTCCTCGGGAAGCTCGACCACGACGGCCGGCGCGGCGACCGGCGGTTCGACCGGAGGATCGACGGGCGGGTCGACCGGCGGGTCGACCCGGGGTTTGGCCGGCGGAGTCGGTACCGGCGTCGGGCTCGAGTCGTCCGCCGGTTCGTCCTCGGACAACGACTCCTCGCTCTCGTCGTCCGGCTCGTCGGCGATCGTGAGGTCGTCGGTCGGCTCGTCGGTCGCCTCGTCCTCAGGGAACTCGGTCGGGAGGTCCGTGGGCTGCACCGACGGCGCAACCCCCTTCGGCTCCGCGGACGCACTGCCGGACGGTGACGGAGTGGGTGACGACGACGTGTCGGCAAGCGGTGCCGCACCCTCCTCCGGCCCGTTGAGCAGGCTCACGATGCCGACCGTCGCGACTGCTGCGAGCGCCACGCCCCCGACCACCGCAGCCGCCGCGCCCAGGGGGATCGCGGCGATCAGCGCTGCCACTCCACCGGCCGCTGCGGCCCCGCCGACCGCACCAGCAGCCGCGGCCGCGGCCGCGCTGCCGCCCAGGACCCCGCCGCCCAGAGCGCCGCCGCCGAGCACCGCTGCGCCGCCGCCGCCGGCCGCAGCCGCAGCACCGACCCCGCCGGTCGCGACCCCCGTGCCGACCACCGCGATGCCGCCCGTCCCGGCAGCTCCACCGGCCGCGCTGCTGGCCGCCGCACCTGCCGCGAGACCGCCGCCGACCGGAAGGACGACGCCGAGCGCACCCAGTGCCGTCAGGCCGAGCACCAGTGGGGCGATGACGGCCCGCATCCCGTGGTTGACGTCACCGAGCTCGAGCACGAGGCCACGACAGACTCCGCAGTCCTCCAGGTGCGCCTCGACCTGCGCGGTCTCACGAGTGCCGAGCCCGTTGCGGACGTAAGAACCGAGCTTGCCGGCGACGGCTCGGCAGCCGTCGTCGAGCGGGTCCTGGAGGTGCTGCTGCAGGTACGCCTGCCTCAGGCCTTCGCGCGCACGGTAGGACAGTGCGGCGACGCCGTTCGCGGTCAGCCCGAGGATCGGCGCGATCTCGGCCGGGTTCAGGCCCTCGACCTCCGTGTGCCACAGCACGGCCTGCCATCGTTCGGGCAGCGAGTGGAACGCCCGGGCCACGACGCCACGCTCGAACCCGGCGAGCGCGGGGTCCTCCGCCGTCGCCGACATCGCCGTGCCCGCCTCGAGGACCGCGACGTCATCGGTCGGCTCGACGCGCCGCGCCTTGTCGCGTTGGACGCCCGCAACGCGACGGACGACGGTGAACAGGTACGCCCGGAAGGCGACCTCCGGCCCCTTGCCCCGCTGCAGGGCACCGAACACCGCGGCGAAGGAGTCGGCGACCACGTCGTCCGCGTCGGCCTCGGAGTTCGTGTACTGGCGTGCGACCACCCAGGCGGCGCCGGCGTGCCGTTCGTAGAGCGCACCGACGGCCGCCGCGTCACCGGTTCGAGCGGCAGCGATGAGCTCCGCATCCCCCGTGACGGTGTCGCCGAGCTGCGCGCTCACTGCCACGACGTGCTCCCGTCCGTACTGCGTCCGAGGGCACAGCCTGCCATATGCGTGGAATCCCACATAAGCAGGGAGAAATTGACCGGGTGAAAAGCAGCAAACCGGCGTCACGAGCAGGTCAAGGGCCGCTCTCATCCGGCGTGACGATGAACTCGGGACCGAACAACGCCCATCCGGCGCTCTCCGGTGACCCCCACGACGGGCTCGCCCTTGCCGTGCTGCCCGCCGCCCTGCGCGAGCGGTGGCGCGACGAGAGCGTCGGGTCCGTCTGGCTCCGGCCCTCGGACTGGTACCACCCCGCGGTCGACGCGATCGCTGCGGCCATCCTGTCGCCGATCGACACGGCGGTCGCCGCCGAGGAGCTCGGCCGCGCACGCGGCTACGACGGGGTCGGCATCGGCGAGACGATCGACGACCTCGGTGCCCTGTACCGCGCGCTCGGTGCGAGCGAACCCCCGGCGCACGTGATCCGCGCCCTCTGCGAAGGCTGGGCCGACGCCCAGGCCGGCGCGCTCGCCTTCGGCACGGCACTCGACCCGGAGTCCGGCCTGCCCACCCGCCAGTACCTCGCGATCCGGCTCGCAGAGACGTACCGCGACGCGGCGATCCCGACGCAGCGCGACCGGACCACCGGGGACGTCGGGCACCACCTGGTGCTCGTCGACGTCGCAGCCGGCGACATCGACCCCTTCACCCGGGCCGCGCGCTCGGCTGCGGTCGGTGCCGCGATGACGACCACGTACGGCGAGGGTCACCCGATGGCCACCCTCGGCGGGGGCGTCTTCGCGGTCCTGGCGCGTACCGACCAGCACACCCCTACGCCGCTGGAGGCCCTGCAGGCGGAGATCGACCGACGCTGCGGGCTGCTCGACCTCCGTGCGCTGACGCGCATGCCGGTTCGGGTGTGGGTGGAACCCCTGCCCGACACCCACGAGCAGGCACTGCGCACGCTCGAGCGCGTCGCGCGCTCCTGACGTCAGCACCTCGCTCGGGGGGGTTCACCGCTGCCACTGAAGCGAGGCGGCGCGCCAGGCGATCGACACGGCCGCCGGCGGGACGCCGAGTGGGTCACATCGCTGCGACAAGTGCCCGGAATGCGTCTAACGTCGATGCATGAATTCCGCCGGGCTGGTGCCGACCGACCCCTCTGAGAGCGCTGCGCACGGTGCGCCGCTCCCGGCGGTCGACGCCGACCTCGCTGCGGAACCCGGACACCTCGTCGCCACGGGCGCGGCAGTCGACGTGTTCGCGGTCGACGACTGGACCGTCCTGCGCCGCTACCGGTCGGGTCGCGACGCCTCGTCGGAGGTCGAGCTGCTTCGACGCGCCGCTGCGCACGGATTCCCCGCACCCACGGTGCTCGCCGCGAGCGGGCCCGACATCGTCATGGAGCGCCTGCACGGTCCGACGCTCCTGCAGGCCCTCGGCGCGGAAGAGGTCTCGCTGGCCGACGCCGCCGCGATCCTGAACGACCTGCACAGCCGCCTGCACGCGATACCCGCACCCGAGGGCTGGGCCGCCGGCAGTCCCGACGTGTGGCCGCGCGGCCGGACCGGACCGGTGATCGTGCACCTCGACATCCACCCGGCCAACGTGATCCTGTCGGAGTCGCGCGGCCCGGCACTGATCGACTGGTCGAACGCCCGGACCGGCACTGCCGAGCTCGACGTCGCACTGACTGCGTTGATCATCGCCGAGGTTGCCGCCGACGCGGGCGGCGTCTACTCGCAGGCCGCCCGTGCGCTGCTGGCGGCGTTCCTGCACGCGATAGACGTCGACCTGCTCGCGGTGCTCGACGACGCTGCCGACGTCCGCTCCGCGGATCCGTCGTTGATCCCCGGCGAGAAGGCGCTCGTCCCGGCGGCAGCGGAGCTGATCCGTGACCTGATCGCCGTGGCTACGCCCCACTGAGGCCCAGCCGGAACGGCACGACCACGCACGCCGTCCGCCCCTGACGGGCCGTGACTACGCCGGCGTGAAGGTGAGGCAGTCGGCTTCGTCGTGGCCCGCGCCGATCCGGATGGACGCAGCCGTGCACTCGAGCGAGGAGTTGTGGGTGCACTCCGAGCGCTGGCACGCACCGACGTGGGTGACCACCTTGTCGAGCCCACCCTTGACGCTGAGCGGGATGAACGTGGTGCACTGTGCGTCGCCCGAACCGCCACCGATGGTCACAGCGGCAGCGTGGCAGTGCGAGTGGTCGTTGTATGAGCAGCCGGCGACCGAGCACTCGGCGACAGCAGGCATGTCCATCAGGGTGCTCATGACGTCCTCCGTGGGGCTCCGGTCGGGTGTGCCTTCGACCGTAGCCCCGCTCCGCGCGCCTTGCCTAGCCAGGAAGGCCTGGCTAACCCGCAGGTCAGGCGGCGTTTTCGAGTGAGGCGGACCTCACCTCGAGCACCCCCGCAAGCGCCTCACCTGCGCGTTCGCTGGTTCGGTCACAAGCCCCGCGACGGGAACAGGACGCGGAGCGAGCGGGCGACGACGCCGAGCCTGCGGATCGCGAAGACCACGAGCCCCAGCCCCACGACCGGGAACAGCCACACCAACCAGAGCACCGCGCCGGCGCCCTGGACACGGGCGGCCCCGTCGCCCGGTGCGGACGTCGTGTAGATGACCGTCACCGACGAGCCGACGGCCGGGCAGCTGCTGCTCGAGAAGTGCGACCCAGCCCTGTACGTCGCGCCGCCGACGGAGAACTCGGCGACCGGGGAGCATGTTCTGCTCCCGTCGCTGTCCACCGCGACGTCCTGGGCGACGACGCTGGCCCGCGTCGTCGTCTCACCGGCGTGCGCGCTGTTGTCACTCGTGATCATGGTCGCGACGACCAGGCCGACGACCACGAAGAGGAGACCGAAGACCAGCTGGCCGACGGGGCCCGTCGACCGGCCGCGGGATCGGCGGTTGCCGAACCTGTCATCGGGTTCCGTGCCACCGTGGAACGGCCCGACGTTCCACGAGACGGACGTCCCGACATGGTCGTCATCGCGGCTGCCGGAGGACGAGACAGGGTTTCCGAACGCCGGGCGGCCATACGGCTGCAGGCCCGGACCGGTCGGGATGGGGGCGGGGAGCTGCGACTGCACGGCCTGCGACGCGACCGCCGCCAGGGCTCCGAAGATCCCGCCCTGCTGCTGGAGTGCGGCCAGCGCCTCGGAGGCCTTCTCGAGCTGTTCCGACGGGTCGGTGGGCAACGCAGGTCCGGTACGTTGCGCGGGGACGTCGGCCGGCGTCGTCGTCGGCGTCGGCCTCGTGAACGACGTCCAGCCGGCACCGTCCCACCAGCGCTGCATGCCGTCGCTGTCCGGACTGCTCATCCAGCCCGCCGCCGGTGGTGTACCCATCCGTTGCCCCCTCGATCACGCGCTCGACTGCCGGTTCCCTACCGGGGAATCGGCATACGTCGGCCACCGGTTGAGCAGGAACGCGCCATGGCGCCGGGATGCGTTCAGGCTCCATGGCCGTGAAGGACCTGGGACATGCCAGAACGGCCCTCCGGCGTGATCGCCGAAGGGCCGTTCTGTCGTGCAGTCCTACGCGTGGGTCACTTGGTGAGCGGGGCCAGCGTCGGGTCGTTCGCGTACACCTCGGCAGCGTTGTCCTTCGTCACGATGACCGGGGTCAGCAGGTACGAGGGGACAACCTTGACGCCGTTGTCGTACGACTCGGTGTCGTTGATCTCCGGCTTCTCGCCCTTCTGGTACGCCTTGATCGCGTCGATCGTGGCGGCAACCAGCTCGCGGGTGTCCTTGTAGATCGTCGAGTACTGCTCGCCAGCCATGATCGACTGGACCGACTCGACCTCGGAGTCCTGACCCGTGATGACCGGGGTGGGCAGGCCAGCCTGCTTGACCGAGGTCAGGACGCCGCGCGCCAGGGTGTCGTTCGGGGACAGCACACCGTGCAGCACGGTGCCGTCGCTGTAGTTCGCCGACAGGATGGTGTCGAAGCGCTTCTGGACGTTCTCAGCCTTCCAGCCAGCGGTCTGGACGGCGTCGAAGTCCGTCTGGCCCGAGACGACCGTGAGGGTCTTGTCGTCGATCTTCGGCTGCAGGACGCTCATGGCACCCTCGAAGAACGGCGTGGCGTTCGCGTCGTCAGCCGAGCCCGCGACGAGCTCGATGTTCCACGGACCGGCACCCTGGCGCTTGGCCAGGCCCTCGAGCAGAGCGGTGCCCTGCAGGACGCCGACCTGGTAGTTGTCGAACGCGATGTACTGGTCGACAGCGTCGGTGTTCTTGACGAGGCGGTCGTAGGCGATGACCGTCGCGCCGGCGTCCTTGGCAGCGCCGAGCTGCGTACCCAGCTGCGAGCCGTCGATGGCGCCGACGACGATGACCTTGGCGTCCTGCTCGACCATGGCCGAGATCTGGTTCTGCTGCTCCGGCACGCCGCTGTTGGCGAACTGGACGATCGGGCTGAAGCCAGCCTCCTTGAGGCCGTCGTTGAACAGCTGCTCGGCGAGCACCCAGTTCTCCGACGTCTTCTGCGGGAGCGCGACACCGATCGTGGAGTCGGCGGCGAAGCCTGCGGCGGCGGACTCGGTGCCCTCGGCCGTGGTGTCATCGCGGTCCGACGAGGAGCATCCGCTGAGCGTCAGGGCCCCGACGGCTCCCAGCGTGATGATTGCTGTGGCGAACTTCTTCATGGGTTCACTTTCTCTTGGGCACCCGTCCTTGGGTGCGTGTGTGATGCCGTTCTGGCGCGTCCGACCGCCACCGCGACGTCGACGGATCGACGCCCCAGCGTGCGAGCGGGTGGTGGGTTGGTGGTGCAGGTACTGCTAGCCGCGACCGGCCGTCTCGCCGGCCTCCACGGGGACCTCGGCGACCTCTTCCTGGCCCGCATCGGAGACCAGCTCCGCGGCGCGCCGATCCTTGCCCCTGAACAACAGGCCGAAGATGGACGGGCGACCCTGGACCTTGTTGTAGACGTCGAAGGCGACGGCGAGCAGCAGGACCAGGCCCTTGATCATCTGGGTCTGACCAGATCCGACGCCGTTGAGCGCGAGACCGTTGTTGAGGACCGCCATCACAAGACCACCGATGACCGATCCGATGACCGTTCCGACGCCGCCCGAGACGGCCGCGCCACCGATGAACACAGCGGCGATCGCGTCGAGCTCCCAGCCGACGCCGTCGCCCGGACCCGAGGCGGTGGAGCGTCCGATGAAGACGATGCCGGCGAGCGCGGCGAGGACCGACATGTTCATCATGACGAGGAAGTTGACGTGCTTGATGTTGACACCTGAGAGCGCCGCGGCGGAACGGTTGCCGCCGACCGCGTACACGTGCCGGCCGATGATCGTGCGGTTGGCGACGAACGTGTAGATGATCACCAGGACGAGCAGGATGCAGCCCGAGACCGGGAAGGACGTGCCGGGCTTGCCGGACCCGAACAGCCAGGTCAGGTACGCGATGACGACGGACAGCACGCCGGCACGCATGTAGACGGCGGCGGGCAGCATGCCCTCGAGGCCGAGCCTGCGCGTCTTGGCCACGCTGTGGAACGCCGACCAGATGACCAGGGCGATCGCGACCACGCCGAGGAGCAGCGTGGAGTTGTTCATGCCGGTGCTCGTGGGACCCCACTCGGGCAGGTAGCCGGCGCCGAGCTTCTGGATCTCCTCGGGCACGGGGATGGTGAGGCTGCTACCGATCTCCTGGTTCATGCCGCGGAAGATCAGCATGCCTGCGAGCGTGGCGATGAACCCTGGGATGCCGACGTAGGCCACCCACATGCCCTGCCACGAGCCGATCGCCACACCGACACCGAGGCCCAGCAGCACGCCGACCCACCAGGGGATGCCCCAGTCGCGGATCGAGAGCGCCACGATGATGCCCGTGACGGCCGCCACCGAACCGACCGACAGGTCGATATGCCCGGCGATGATGACCAGCACCATGCCGATCGCGAGGATCAGGATGTAGGAGTTCCCGTTGATGATGTTCTGCGCGTTGGTCGGCGTCAGGACCTTGCCACCGGTGGACCACTGGAAGTACGCCAGCAGGGCCACGAGGGCGATGACCATGCCGAACTGACGGATCCCGCCGCCGAGCAACTGCTTGAATGCGTCTTTCATTGTCTGTGTCTTCCCGTCCGTACTGGGTCAGCTGGCCTTGGCCGGCGAGCTGCCGGTCATGAGTCGCATCAGGGTCTCCTGCGTGGCGTCGGCGCGATCGACGACGCCGGTGATCGAGCCCTCGAAGATCGTGTAGACGCGATCGGCGAGCCCGAGGAGCTCGGGGAGCTCAGACGAGATGACGATGACGCCCTTGCCTTCGTCGGCCAGCCGCTGGATCAGTCCGTAGATCTCATACTTCGCGCCGACATCGATGCCGCGCGTCGGCTCGTCAAGGATGAGCAGGTCAGGGTCGGGGAACATCCACTTGCCGAGCAGCACCTTCTGCTGGTTGCCGCCGGAGAGCTTGGCGACGCCCTGCGTGACGCTCGGGGTCCGGATCTTCAGGGACTTGCGGTAGCCCTCCGCGGCGATGTGTCCGGCCGAGGGGTCGATCACCGAGCGCTTCGAGATCTTGTGCAGGCCCGCGGCGACGACCGTGTCCTCGATCGTGTCCAGCAGGTTCAGCCCGAGCGCCTTGCGGTCCTCGGGGACGTAGGCGATCCCGTGGTCGATCGCCTGCTGCACGGTGCCGAGGTGGACCTCTTTGCCGTTGATCTCGATGGTGCCGCGCAGGAACCGGCCGTAGGACCGGCCGAACAGCGAGCGCGCGAGCTCCGTGCGACCGGCGCCCATGATGCCGGCGAAGCCGACGATCTCGCCGCGCCGCACGAAGAACTCGGACTGCTTGCACACGAGGCGGCCCGGGATGAGCGGGTGCTCGACGGTCCAGTCCTTGACGTGGAAGAACGGCTCGCCGATCTTCGGGGTGTGGTCCGGGAAGCGGGACTCGAGCGAGCGGCCGACCATGCCCTGGATGATGCGGTCCTCGTCGACGCCGCCCTTGGCGACATCCAGCGTCTCGACGGACTTGCCGTCGCGGATGATGGTGATCGAGTCGGCGACCGCCTCGATCTCCTTCAGCTTGTGCGAGATCATGATCGACGTCATGCCCTTGGCGCGCAGGCCGCGCAGCAGGTCGAGCAGGTGCTCCGAGTCGTCCTCGTTGAGGGCGGCCGTCGGCTCGTCGAGGATCAGCAGGCGCACGTCCTTCGAGAGCGCCTTGGCGATCTCGACGAGCTGCTGCTTGCCGACACCGATGTTCTTGACGATCTCGTCCGGGGACTCCCGCAGACCCACGCGGGCCAGCAGCTCAGTGGCGCGCTTGCGCGCCTCCGACCAGTCGATGCCGAACCGGCCGCGCACCTCGTTGCCGAGGAAGATGTTCTCGGTGATCGAGAGCTCGGGGATGAGCGCCAGCTCCTGGTGGATGATGACGATCCCCGCGGCCTCGCTGGCGTTGATGTCCTTGAACTCGACGACGGAGCCCTGGTAGACGATGTCGCCGGAGTAGGTGCCGTGCGGGTAGACGCCCGAGAGCACCTTCATCAGGGTCGACTTGCCCGCACCGTTCTCGCCGCAGATCGCGTGGATCTCGCCGGCCTGAACGGTCATCGAGACCTCGTCCAGTGCACGGACCCCGGGGAACAGCTTGGTGATCGACTTCATCTCAAGGATGACCGGTCCCGATGCCATCTACCTACTCCTGACGCAGCGCTGCAATCGGTTAACCCATCGTTGGGCCTGAACAGACCGTAAGCAAGGGCCGGACTTGTCGTCAACTCCTGAACGCTTACATGTCCCATGTCGTCATCAGTTCGATGCACGAACGTGACCTTCTGCCATGACGCGGCGCAGTGCGAGGAGGCAGGCGCCGTGAACCTCCGCGTGATCGCCCAGGTCGGACATCACGAACCGCGTGTGTTTGGTGGCTGCCGGCAACGAGCGCTGCCGCGTCGACTGGACGAGCCCGTCGAACAAGGCCGCCCCCACCCGCGCGAGCGGTCCCCCGACCACGACGACGTCCGGGCTGAGCAGGTTGCAGATCGGTGCGACGGCCCGCCCGATCTGCGCGCCGGCGTTGTGCAGGAGACGCATCGCGGCGGGGTCACCGGCGGTGACGGCGGCGATCACGTCGTCCAGGTCGACGTGGTCGTCGGGACGGATCCGGGCGAAGTCAGCGACGATGTTGCGCGTGGAGGCGACCGTCTCGAGGCACCCGCGACTGCCGCACGTGCAGACCTCGCCGTCGTCGACCAGCTGGAAGTGGCCGATCTCGCCCGCGATGCCTGACGCGCTCTCGTAGAGCCGCCCGTCGAACGCCAGACCTGCGCCGATCCCGGTGCCGACCTTGACGAAGACCAGGCACCGCACGCCGGTGAACGGGCCCGCGCTGGCGTGGGCGATCGCGCCCAGATTGGCGTCATTCTCCAGCAGAACGGGCAGGTCGAGGGCACGGGACGTCGCCTCGGCCAGGTCGATCCCCGCCCATCCGGGAAGGACGCTCGCCTGAACGACCGACCCTGTGACGGGCGTGAGCGACGCCGGGAAGGCGACGCCGCACAGCACCACGTCGGACCGGTTGACGCCGTGCTCCGTGAGCAGCTCGTCGACCATGTGCCGGGCGATCGCGAGTGTCTCGGCCGGGACGTGGGCGGCGGGCAGCGCGGTGCTCCGCATCCCGAACGTCCGGCGCCCGGAGTCCATGCCCATCACCCGAAGGTGGGCCCGACCGACATCCACGCCGACGACCACCCGACCGTCCGGCACCAGTGCGATCTCGACCGCTCTGCGCCCGGCGCTGATGGTCGACCGGGCGGAGACGCGATGCTGCGCGGCGAGCTCGTGCACGATGCTGGAGATGGTCCCCGGGGACAGCCGTGTGCGACGCGCGAGCATCGCCTGCGTCTGCGGACCGTCGTTGCCGAGTGTCCCTACGACCAGTTCGATGTTCCGCACGCGCAGCGCTTTCTGCGACCCAGCGGAAGTGGAGGCGGCACCATCGCCGTCAAAGACCAAGGACATGCGGCATTGTCTACGCTGAGCCGGGGCTGGCGTCAACAGATGAACACAACATCGTACGCAGCATGCAGGAAGCGCACGCCCGTCTGGCCGAGCCGAGCGGCCCGGGTCGCGTCACTCCAGCGCGGTCACCTGGCCCGACGCGTCTCGCAGAGCTCGGGCGGGTGGCCGGACACCGAACGCGTACGCCCGCCGTCCCCACGGACGCACACTCGGCTCGCGCGGTCCGACAGGATCGACCACGACCTCAGATCGACGCAAAGACGTCGCTTCACGTCCCCCTTGGCCGTCCTGACCGGGCCCGTCACTGCGAACACCACGAGGGCCCACACCATCCAGGATGCAGGCCCTCGTCGGTCTAGACGGTCAGAAGTCCCAGTCGTCGTCTTCCGTGTTCACGGCCTTGCCGATGACGTAGGACGAGCCCGACCCGGAGAAGAAGTCGTGGTTCTCGTCGGCGTTCGGGGACAGCGCCGACAGGATCGCCGGGTTGACGTCCGTCTCGTCGCGCGGGAAGAGCGCCTCGTACCCGAGGTTCATGAGCGCCTTGTTCGCGTTGTAGCGCAGGAACTTCTTGACGTCCTCGGTCAGACCGACGCCGTCGTACAGGTCCTGCGTGTACTCGACCTCGTTGTCGTACAGCTCGAAGAGC
The DNA here is from genome assembly GCF_000688475.1 of Cellulomonas sp. URHE0023. GTDB lineage: Bacteria > Actinomycetota > Actinomycetes > Actinomycetales > Cellulomonadaceae > Cellulomonas. The sequence goes on from NZ_JIAN01000005.1 coordinate 790,918, forward strand.
AGCTCGAACGTGTAGTCCTTGAGCTCGGCGCGCTCCTCGGGCGAGAGCTTCTCGAGGCCCTTCTGGTACTTGTAGCCGATGTAGTACCCGTGCACCGCCTCGTCGCGGATGATGAGGCGGATCAGGTCGGCGGTGTTGGTGAGCTTGGCGCGGCTCGACCAGTACATGGGCAGGTAGAAGCCCGAGTAGAACAGGAACGACTCGAGCAGCGTGCTTGCCACCTTGCGCTTGAGGGGCGAGTCGCCGCGGTAGTACTCCATGACGATCTCGGCCTTGCGCTGCAGGTTCGGGTTCTCCTCCGACCAGCGGAACGCCTCGTCGATCTCCTTGGTGGAGCACAGCGTCGAGAAGATCGAGCTGTAGGACTTGGCGTGCACCGACTCCATGAACGCGATGTTGGTGTACACCGCCTCCTCGTGCGGAGTGATCGCATCGGGGATGAGCGAGACCGCGCCGACGGTGCCCTGGATGGTGTCGAGCAGCGTCAGGCCGGTGAAGACGCGCATGGTGAGCGTCTTCTCCTGCTCCGTCAGCGTGGCCCACGACTGGACGTCGTTGGACACCGGCACCTTCTCCGGCAGCCAGAAGTTGCCGACGAGACGGTCCCAGACGTCCGCGTCCTTGTCGTCGTCCAGCCGGTTCCAGTTGATCGCCGAGACGCGGCTGACGAGCTTGAGCTTCTCGCTCATCGGAGTGCTTCCTTCTGTTCGTTCTGGGAGGTCAGAGCATGCACGAGACGCAACCCTCCACTTCCGTGCCCTCCAGCGCGAGCTGGCGGAGGCGGATGTAGTAGATCGTCTTGATGCCCTTGCGCCAGGCGTAGATCTGCGCCTTGTTCAGGTCACGCGTGGTGGCCGTGTCCTTGAAGAACAGGGTCAGCGACAGGCCCTGGTCGACGTGCTGCGTGGCCTCGGCGTAGGTGTCGATGACCTTCTCGTAGCCGATCTCGTACGCGTCCTGGTAGTACTCCAGGTTGTCGTTCGTCATGAACGGCGCCGGGTAGTAGACGCGGCCGATCTTGCCTTCCTTGCGGATCTCGATCTTCGAGGCGATCGGGTGGATCGAGCTCGTCGAGTGGTTGATGTACGAGATCGAGCCGGTGGGCGGCACGGCCTGCAGGTTCTGGTTGTAGATGCCGTGCTCCTGCACCAGGGCCGACAGCGCCCTCCAGTCGTCCTGCGTCGGGATGTGCACGCCGGCCTCGGCGAACAGCTCCGCGATGCGGGCGGTCTTGGGCTTCCACTCCTTCTCGGTGTACTTCTCGAAGTACTCGCCGGTCGCGTACTTCGAGTCCGCGAAGCCTTCAAACGCAGCTCCGCGCTCCTGGGCGAGCAGGTTCGAGGCCCGGATCGCGTGGTACGCCACCGTGTAGAAGTAGATGTTGGTGAAGTCGAGGCCCTCGTCGGACCCGTAGAAGATCCGCTCGCGAGCCAGGTAGCCGTGCAGGTTCATCTGGCCGAGGCCGATCGCGTGGCCGCCGGCGTTCGCCTTCTTGATCGACGGCACCGACTCGATGCTCGTCTGGTCGGCGACGCCCGTCAGGGCACGGATGGCCGTCTCGACGGACTTGCCGAAGTCGGGCGAGTCCATCGACAGCGCGATGTTCATCGAGCCGAGGTTGCAGGAGATGTCCCGGCCGACCTCCTTGTAGGAGAGGTCCTCGTTGTACGTCGACGGCGTCGAGACCTGCAGGATCTCGGAGCACAGGTTCGAGTGCGTGATCTTCCCGGCGATCGGGTTGGCACGGTTGACCGTGTCCTCGAACATCACGTACGGGTAGCCGGACTCGAACTGCAGCTCGGCGAGCGTCTGGAAGAACTCGCGGGCGCTGATCTTCGACTTCTTGATCGCCGCGTTGTCGACCATCTCGTAGTACTTCTCGGTCACGTTGATGTCCGCGAACGGGACCCCGTACACGCGCTCGACGTCGTACGGCGAGAACAGGTACATCGGCTCGTTCTTCTTGGCCAGCTCGAACGTGATGTCCGGGATGACGACGCCCAGCGAGAGCGTCTTGATGCGGATCTTCTCGTCGGCGTTCTCACGCTTGGTGTCCAGGAACCGGAAGATGTCCGGGTGGTGCGCGTGCAGGTACACCGCGCCGGCGCCCTGACGCGCACCCAGCTGGTTGGCGTACGAGAACGAGTCTTCGAGGAGCTTCATCACGGGGATGACGCCCGAGCTCTGGTTCTCGATGTGCTTGATGGGCGCACCGTGCTCGCGGATGTTGGTGAGCAGCAGGGCCACGCCGCCGCCGCGCTTGGACAGCTGCAGGGCGGAGTTGATGCCGCGCGCGATGGACTCCATGTTGTCCTCGATGCGCAGCAGGAAGCAGGAGACGGGCTCGCCGCGCTGCGCCTTGCCGAGGTTGAGGAACGTCGGCGTGGCCGGCTGGAAGCGCCCGGACACGATCTCGTCGACGAGCGAGACGGCGAAGTCCTGGTTCCCCTCGGCGAGCGCGAGCGCGACCATGCAGACGCGGTCCTCGAAGCGCTCCAGGTAGCGCTTCCCGTCGAACGTCTTGAGCGTGTACGACGTGTAGTACTTGAACGCGCCCAGGAACGTCTGGAAGCGGAACTTCTTGGAGTACGCGTACTCGAAGAGGGTCTTGATGAAGGCGCGGTCGTACTGCTCGAGGACCGCAGGGTCGTAGTACTTGTTCTCGACGAGGTAGTCGAGCTTCTCGTTGAGGTCGTGGAAGAAGACCGTGTTCTGGTTGACGTGCTGCAGGAAGTACGCCCGAGCCGCCTCACGGTCCTTGTCGAACTGGATCTCCCCGTCCGCGCCGTACAGGTTCAGCATCGCGTTCAGGGAGTGGTAGTCCATGCCCGAGGTGTCTACGCGGGTATCTGCGACTGTCGTTGCCAAAATCTTCCCAATCCCTCACGGACGTGCGTGACGTCCTCTGCCGTTCCCATGAGCTCGAACCCGTACAGGTAGGGGACGTGGCACTTGGCCGCGATGATGTCCCCCGCTATGCAGTAGGCCTCGCCGAAGTTCGTGTTACCGGCCGCGATCACGCCACGGATCAGTGCACGGTTGTCCTCGTCGTTGAGGAACTTGATGACCTGCTTGGGTACTGCGCCACCCTCGTTGCCCCCGCCGTACGTCGGCAGGATGAGCACGTACGGCTCGGAGGCGTGCAGGAACGGGTCTGACGGCAGGAGCGGAATCCGCTCGGCCGACAGACCTAGCTTCTGCACGAACCGGTGGGTGTTGTCCGAGGCGGAGGAGAAGTAGATGAGGGAGCTCATCGGTCCATCCCCTCGCTCGGGTTCTTTCGAGGCATGCCCACCGGGCCGGCGCGGTACAGAGACCAGCGCCGGACCCGGGAGTGTGTCAGGCGACGGCGGTGGCCAGTCGCTCGGCGAGCGCCTTGATGCGGTCCGGGCGGTAGCCCGACCAGTGCTCGCCGTCCACGATCACGACGGGAGCCTGCAGGTGGCCGAGCGACATGACGTAGTCACGTGCGTCGGCGTCCTGGCTGATGTCCACCACGTCGTAGTCGGCCTCGAGCTTGTCGAGCGCACGATAGGTCGCCGTGCACTGCACGCAGGCCGGCTTGCTGTAGACCGTGATCGTCATCGTGGCTCCTGATTTCTCGCTGCTGCGCGCTCCCCGAGCCCGGCGGCGCACATGTCGTGATCGGCTTGGCAAGACACTACACCTAGTGGTCGGGGAAGCAATGGACCACTAGGGCTTGTAGTGACACGAGTGTCATTCTTCACCCTGTGGACAGAGTCCAGGTTACGGCAGACCACTGACAGGGCCGGCTCCGAGCCCCCGACCAGCGGGTTCGCACGGGCGTCCACAGCCGTCCACAGAACCCCATCGGACACCCACAGGGCGGTGCACACCGCTGTGCACACGCGGCGTGTCCGATTCGCCCTGGTACGCCCCGCAGGATGCCGCGGCAGCGACACGCCGGTAGGTCGGGTTGCCGGTGGGAAGGTGACTTCTGGGTACCGCGCGGGCCGCGACGTATCTGGCTAAGTGCGATCCGGCTCCTCGTCCTTGCAACCCGCCGAAGAAACCGCGGGACAGGGTCACGACCGGGACGCCCGGGCGCGACAACGACACAGGCGCACCGAACCGCTCGAACCGAGGGACATCACGTGGACCGCGACGCGTTCGACTCCGGCGACGACCTTGTCATCACGCCCGGTGGCCCTGCGCCCCGGAGCTCGACGCACCGGGTTCCCCCGGGTGGCGAGGTCCGGCAGGAGGCCGATGGGTCCTTCACGGTGGTCGGTCCGCCGGCCAGCCAGATGCCACAAGGGAGCTCGACCATGCCCGACAACCTCGTCCTCACGCCGGGCGGATACCGCGACCCGGCGCTGGTGCACCACGTCGCCCCGGACACGACCATCGACGCCAGCGAAGGTCGCCTGCGCCAGCTGAGCAGCGTCGGAGACGTCCTGGCGGACCACGGGCCCGCGCTCGTGCGTGCCGCCGGTCGGCCTCTGCAGCCGCTCAACATCCACGTCCCGGAGCCCGTCGAGGGGCTCGTGCCCGCGTTCGGGAGCGGGTGGATCACCTACGCGTCCTGGACCAACAGCACGGGCTCGCCCGTCACCCGGTTCGCGACGGACTGGCGTGTCCCGGCAGCACCGGCCACGTCGAACGGCCAGACGATCTTCCTCTTCAACGGGATCCAGAACTCGACGATGATCTACCAGCCCGTGCTGCAGTGGGGGCCTTCCGCTGCCGGCGGCGGTGCCTACTGGTCGGTCGCGAGCTGGTACGCCGACGGCCAGACGGGCCAGTCCTTCTTCACCACCCCGGTGCGCGTCAACGTCGGCGACCGCCTGACCGGGGTGATGACCCAGACCGGGACCTCGGGATCGCTGCACTCCTACAGCTGTGAGTTCGTCGGCATCGCGAACACGACCCTGGCCATCACGAACGTCCAGGAGCTCACCTGGTGCATCCAGACGCTCGAGGCCTACGCCGTGACCGCGGCGACGGACTACCCCGACACGTTCAGCACCCCGATGACGAGGATCGACCTCCGGACGGGCACCACCCACCCGGCGATCACCTGGACGGCCACCAACGCCGTCACCGACACCGGCCAGCACACCATCGTCGTCGACAACAGCTCGACGACGGGCGAGGTGGACATCTGCTACCGGACGAGCGCACTGACGAGCCCCCGGGTGCCCGGGCACGCCGAGGTCTCGGTGGTGGCTCGCAGTGCCGACCACCTCGACGTCTTCCTCACCGACGTCAACGGCGCGATCCTGTCCGCCGCCTGGCAGCCGGACTTCGCCGACTGGTGGCACGGCTGGTGGTGGATCAACGGTGGCCGCGCGGCCGCGGGCGCGCCGGTGCACGCCGTGTCGCGCAGCCGCGACAAGCTCGACATCTTCGTGATCGGCACCGACAACCGCGTCTACTCCGCGGCCTGGCAGCCTGAGTTCGCCGACGGCTGGCACGGCTGGTGGCAGCTCCTCGGTGGGGTCGCCGCACCGGGGGCGCACGTCACGGCCGTCTCCCGCAGCGCGGACCACCTGGACATCTTCGTGGTGGGCACCGACGGCGGCGTGTACACGGCCGCGTGGGAACCCGGCTTCGCGGACGGCTGGCACGGCTGGTGGCGCATCGGCAACGTCGTGGCACCGCAGGGCGCCGCCGTGCACGCCGTGTCCCGCAGCGCGAACAAGCTGGACATCTTCGTCACCGACGTGCACGGCAACGTGATGAGCGCCGCCTGGGAGCCGGGGTTCGCGGACGGCTGGCACGGCTGGTGGCACATCAACGGAGGACGAGCCGCGCCCGGTGCGGCGGTGACCGCGGTGGTGCGCAGCGCCGACCACCTCGACATCTTCGTGACCGGCACCGACGGCGGTGTGTACACGGCCGCCTGGCAGTCGGACTTCGCGGACGGCTGGCACGGCTGGTGGCGCATCGGCGGGGTCGTCGCACCCCAGGGCGCCCCCGTGCACGCGGTCTCGCGCAGCACCAACAAGCTCGACATCTTCGTCACCGACGTCGCCGGCAAGACGATGAGCGCGGCCTGGGAGCCGGGCTTCGCCGACGGCTGGCACGGCTGGTGGTGGATCAACGGGGGCCGGGGCGTGCCGGGAGCTCCCATCACCGCCGTCTCCCGCAGCACCGACAAGCTCGACATCTTCGTGGTCGGCACGGACAACCGCGTGTACACGGCCGCCTGGGAGCCAGGGTTCGCGGACGGCTGGCACGGTTGGTGGCGCATGGGCGCGTGAGCGAACAGGGCGGGCGTCGTCCGACGCCCGCCCTCTCGCTGGCCGGACCCGACTGCGCGGTCGACACCGCAGGTGGGGGCGCGACCCGACGCCCCGACCTAGGGGATGCTGTGCACGTGCAGATCACCACCCTCGGGGCGCTGGCCGTCGACGGCCAACCCGTCCGCGGGGAGCGGCTGGCCGCACTGGTCGGTGCGCTGCTCGACGCGCGCGGCCGCGTCGTGTCGTCGGCGGCCCTCGTCGAGCAGGTCTGGGAGGGCCTCCCGCCCGACGACGCCGGCGGTGCGGTTCAGGCGCTCGTCTCGCGTGCGCGCCGGCTGGGACTGCCCGTCGCTGGGGCACCCGGCGGCTACCGGTTGCCCACCGACGACCTGGACATCGACGCCGCACGGGTGGAGCGGCTGCTCGGTGAGGCTCGTACGGCCCTGCGCGACGGCGACCCGCGGACCGCGTACGAGCTGGCCGGCCGAGCCCGCCAGATCCTTCCCTCGGTCCCCGACCCGACCGACCCCCTCACCGAGCGGTTGGTCGCCGAGGCGGTGACCGTGCGCGCCGAGTCGGGCCTCGCGCTCGGAGACACCAGCGACGTCGTCGACGACCTGCGCCTGCGCGCACTGGGCACCCCGCCGGACGAGCCCCTGGTTGCGCTGCTGGTGCGTGTGCTGGCCGCGCAGAGCCGCGACGCCGAGGCGCTCGAGGTGGTCGACCGCGTGCGCACCGAGCTGGCCGACCGGTACGGCACCGACCCGTCGCCCGTCCTCGCCCAGGCGCACCTGGCGCTGCTACGCGGTGAGCTGGCCGCGACGACGTCACGCGAACCGGCCGCGACGCCCCCGCGGGTGCACCTTCCGGCCGCCTGGCGACGACCGGCGACCGCTCTCGTGGGTCGCGACGAGGAGGTCGCCGAGCTCGAGGCAGCGCTGACGAGCAGCTCGCTGGTCACGATCGTCGCGACGGGCGGCGCCGGCAAGACGCGGCTCGCCACCGAGGTCGCGCGCCGGGCGGCAGCCGCCGGCCGCTCCGTGCGGGTGATCGAGCTGGCCGGTGTGCGCGCACCCGCCGAGGTGCTGCCGACCGTGCTCGCCGCGATCGGTGGCGCGGACGTGACCGCCTCGCGCGTGGAGCTCGCCATCCCCCGGCAGCTGCACTCGCCCGAGGACCGGCTGCGGCTCGCGATGCAGGACATCGACGGACTGCTCGTGCTCGACAACTGCGAGCACGTGCTGGACGCGGCCGCGAGCGTCGTGGGTGACCTCCTGGCCGTGGCCGCGGACGACGTCGTGGTGCTGGCGACGAGCCGGGCGCCGTTGGGTCTGGTCGGTGAGGCCGTGCACCGCCTGCGGATGCTCCCCGACACCGACGCCCTGACCCTGCTGGAAGCACGGGCTCGCGCCGGACGCGCGGGTGTCGGCTGGGAGCCCCAACGGGCCCTCGAGCTGTGCCACCGCCTGGACAACCTGCCCCTGGCGCTCGAGCTCGCCGCGGCACGGCTGCGGTCCATGGCGGTCGAGGACGTGCTCGAGGGCTTGACGGACAGGTTCTCCCTGCTGGACGACGCCCTGCGCGGGCTGCCCGAGCGGCACGCCAGCCTGTGGGCGATGGTCGACTGGAGCCGCGAGCTCCTGGAGACCGCCGACCAGGATCTGCTGCAACGCGTGTCGGTCATCCCCGCCGCGTTCACGGCCGAGACCGCGATCGCCGTGGCCGGGACCCAGCCGCACATCGTGCGTCGCGGGCTGGCGACGCTCGTCGAGCAGTCCCTGCTGTCGCTCGACGACCACGACTCTGGCGTCGTGCTGTACCGGATGCTCGAGACCGTCCGCGAGTACGGCGAGGCGCGGCTGGACGCCGCCGGCGAGCGCCCTGACGCGATGACCGGCCTCGTCCGCTGGGCCGGCATCGAGGCCGGCAAGCTGTCCGACAAGTTCGTCGGGCCCACCCAGGTCGCCGCGTTCGAGCGGTGCGCTCAGCAGCAGGAGTCGTTCCTCGCGGCCTTGCGCTGGGCGCTCGAGCACGACGACGAGGTCGCCCCCGTGCGGATCGCCGCCGCCCTGTTCCACCTGTGGAGCGTGCGCGGGGCGCACCTGGAGGTGCTCGAGTGGGCGCACCAGATCCTCAGGTCGTACGACCCTGCCGCGCGCAGGCGGTCCGCCCTGTACCTCGGCGCCGCGTCCGGACGCCCGCTGCCGGACGCCGACCGGGTCGCCATGACGTGCCTGTTCGCGGCCGTCAACGGCGGTGTCTCGGAGTCGTTCCGGATCGCGGCGCTGGCCGGGCGGGCCACCAAGCGGGTCATGACGGACCGCCCTGAGCAGGTCTCTCCACGCGCGAGCGCCTTGGCAGCGCTGCTGCCCGGCCTGGCGACCAACGACATGTCGCTCGCGCTCGGGGCGGCCGACCGGATGATCGCGAACGACGACCTGTACCTGCGAGGGCTGGGCCTGTTCATGCGGGCGGCGATCCGTGAGAACGCGGGTGACCCGAGCATGTCCAGCGACGACGCGCGCGAGGCGTACCGGGCGTTCGAGGCGGCTGGTGACCACTGGGGCATGGGGATGGCCGCGCAGGGCGCCGGACAGTGGGCCGGTGCACGCGGAGAGCCCGACGCCGAGGAGTGGCTGCTGCGCAGCGTCGACCACCTGGAGGTCGTCGGCGCCCAGCACGACGTGCGCAGCATCAAGGTCCTGCTCGACGTGCAGCGTGCGCTCGCGGGTGACGAGAGCGCGGTCGAGCGGCTGCGCGAGGTCACGTCGTCCGAGCAGGTCGAGGACATGGACATCGCCCAGGCCCACCTCGGGCTGGCACACGTCGCCTGGGCGGCCGGGGACTTCGACGACGCCATCGCGAACGCGGAGGCCGCCACAGCACTCATCGGCGCCGGGGCGGTCGGTCCGCCGCAGGCACGCATCCTGTTCCGCGTCGCGGCTGCCGTGGTGCACCTGCGCTCGATCGGCCTGGGCCGTGCCGACGACCGGGGTTCCGAGCAGCGCGCGCTCGAGCTGCTGGAGCTGGCGGGGCAGGACGCGCAGACCATGGTCGACATGCCCGTGCTCGGCTCGTACGCGCTGGGCGTCGCCGAGCTCGCCGCCCACCGTGGCCGGACCGCGGACGCTCGCGAGCTGTGGTCGCTCGGCATCCGGCTGGGCGCGAACCTCGCGATGCTGTTCCAGCTCGGGCTCGGCTCCACGCTGGCGAGCACCCTCGGCGACGACGACGCCCGCGAGGAGACCCTGGCGCTGTGGCGGGACCGCCCCGGTCCGGAAGTGGCTGCACGTATCCGCGAGCTCGGTCCCAGCATCGTCTGACTACGCTCGGCCCAACATCCGCTCGCCTCAAGGGGAACAGCATGAGCTTCCTGGTCTCGACGATGAACGACGCACCCGGGTACCGCGTCCAGACGATCCTCGGCGAGGTGACCGGCCTGACCGTGCGCGCACGGAACATCGGCACGCAGATCGGCGCCAGCTTCAAGGCGGTGGTCGGCGGTGAGCTGCGCGGCCTCACGAAGCAGCTGCAGGAGAGCCGGGACGAGGCGATGCAGCGGATGGTCGAGGCGGCGATGGCCCGTGGAGCCAACGCGGTGCTCGCCATGCGGTTCGACGCCAACGAGGTGAGCCAGGGCTACCAGGAGATCGTCGCCTACGGCACAGCCGTGGTGATCGTCCAGGCGGTCTGACAGCACGAAGGCGGCCACCCGAGGGTGGCCGCCTTCGTCGTCGGAAAGGTCAGACCTTCTTGCGGTACGCCCGCAGGGCCAGCGGCATGAACACCACGACCAGACCGAGGCACCACAGCAGCGTGTAGTAGACGCTGTTGCCCATCGGGGCCCCGAGGAAGAAGCCGCGCATCGCGGCGACCAGGTGCGTCAGCGGGTTCCACTGGACGAACGTCTGCATCCAGCTGGGCAGCGACGCCGTCGGCACGAACACGTTCGACGCGAAGCTCAACGGCATGATGATCAGGAACATGATGCCCTGCACGGCGCCGGACGTCCGGACCTTCATCCCGACGAAGACAGAGACCCAGCTGAGCGACAGTGCGAACAGGATGGCCAGCAGGCAGCCCGCAACGGCGCTCAACGGGTCGGTGGTGATCCGGAAGCCCATCAGGTACCCGACCACGAACGTCGAGACGATGACCACGACGTAGCGGACCACGTCACCGATGACGGCACCGACCAACGGCGACGCCCGCGGGATGGGCAGGGACTTGAAGCGGTCGAAGATGCCCTTGTCCAGGTCCGTGTTCAGGTTGACGCCGATGGCGATGGCGCCCTGGGCGATCGTCTGCGCCAGGATGCCTGGCAGCAGGAACTGCAGGTACGTCGTGGTGTCCCCAGCGACCGCGCCTCCGAAGATGTAGACGAAGATCACCAGGAAGATCGCCGGCTGGAGCGTGACGTCGATGAGCGCCTCGGGGGTGCGCATCGTCTTGATGAGGCTGCGCTTGGCCAGCGACATCGAGTGCCTCACCAGCGGCAACGGCCGCTTCTTGACGGCAGTCGCCGTCGACGGGGCATTCGGCGCGATGGCGCTGCGGGGAGTGGTTGCCGTGGTCATCACGCCACCTCCTTCTTGTCTGTGACGCTTGTGTCGTCCGCGGACGCGGTCCGACCGGTGAGTGTGAAGAACACCTCGTCGAGGCTGGGCAGGTGCAGGGAGAGCTCGGTGACGCCGATACCGACGCTCGCCAGGCGGGACACCGTGGCGGTCAGCGCGGAGTCGTCTGCCACGGGGACCGCGAGGACGCCCTTGCGGATCTCCTCGGCGCGGCCGTCGGAGGACACCTGCGCCAAGATCGTCGCGGTCTCCTCGAGGCGGGTCAGGTCGGAAGGGCGGACCTCGAGGGTCTGGCCGCCGACGACGCGCTTGAGGCCGTCGGGGGTGTCGTGCGCGATGACGCGACCGTGGTCGATGACCGTGATCTCGTCGGCCAGCGCGTCGGCCTCCTCGAGGTACTGCGTGGTGAGCAGGACGGTCGAGCCCTCGTTGACGAGCGTGCGCACGACGTCCCACATGTCCTCGCGCTTGGACGGGTCCAGGCCGGTGGTCGGCTCGTCGAGGAAGATCACGTCGGGCCGTCCGACGAGGCTCGCCGCCAGGTCGAGGCGGCGGCGCATGCCACCGGAGTACGTCTTGGCGGGCCGGTCGGCCGCCTCTGTGAGGTCGAACCACTCGAGCAGCTCGGTGGCGCGGGCACGGGCGTTCGCCTTGCCCAGGTCCAGCAGCATGCCGAAGAGCTGCAGGTTCTGGCGGCCGGTCAGGTCCTCGTCGACGGACGCGTACTGGCCCGTGAGGCCGATCGACTGGCGGACCTTAACGGCGTCCTTGACGACGTCGTGGCCTCCGATACGGGCGGTGCCCGCGTCGGGGGTGAGCAGGGTGGACAGGATGCGGACCGCCGTCGTCTTGCCGGCGCCGTTGGGGCCGAGCACGCCGAGGACGGTTCCGCGAGCGACGGCGAGGTCGACGCCCTGAAGCGCCTTCGTCTCGCCGAAGTGCTTGACGAGGCCGTGGGCCTCGATCACCAGGTCTGTTGTCATGCCTCGAAGCCTCACCGACGTCGCTGACAGCGGGCCGACACGGCGCTGACACGATCCCGAAGGTCCCGTGTCGGCCCGTGTCGGCGCGTGTCAGCCCGACACGGCACCGGCCTTCTGACGCGGCGCACGACGTGCGGCGAGCAGCGTCGCGGCGACGACAGACGCGACCGCGACCGCGATGCCCAGACCTTGCCAACCGCCGCCGGTGGCCAGCGCTCCGGCGCTCACGGCGCCGATCACCTGGACGGTCGTCGCCGTCAGCTCCGCGATCGGTTGGACGCGTCCGCGCTCGGCGGGGCGGTAGGAGGCGGTGACCAGGGCGCTCCCGCCGCTGGAGGCGAGGTTCCAGCCGACGCCGACGAAGAACATGGCGGCGAGGAAGGCCCAGGAGTCCATGCTCACGGCCGCGGAGAGCCCGGCCACCGCCAGCACCAGCGCGCCGATCAGGGCGATGCGGCGCTCGCCGACCCGGCCGATCCATCGGGCGACCACGAACCCCGGCGCGAACATGCCGACCATGTGCAGCTGGACGCTGAACGCCGCCTCGCCCTCGGAGTGGCCCATCGACATCCCGGCGATCGGTCCGGCGGTCATCATGGACGTCATCGAGACCGCCGCGAGCGCGACCGCGCCGACGCCGAGGAGCAGGCTTGGCTGACACCAGAGGACCTTCCGCGGGCGCGCGTCGCCTCCTGTCGTCGTCGTCTTCGGGGCGGCCAGCGTCGCGAGCGAGTCGGGCATGGTCGCGTTCCAGATCGCCGCAGCACCTCCTGCCAGCGCGACCAGGACGTACGACATGACGTACGGGGTGCTCGTGAACCCCCCGACGGCGGTGGCGAGGAACGGTCCGACGAGTGCTGCGACCAGTCCGCCGGCCAGCACCGTGCTGACCGCACGGGCCCGCTCGGTCGGGTTCGACTCCGCTGCGGCGTACCGGTAGTACCCCGCGCCGGCCTGGTACACGCCGATGAGGGCGGTGCCCACACAGAACAGCCAGAAGGCGTGCTGCTGGACGGCGAGCGCCGAGACGAGTCCCGCCGGGACCGCGACCGCGGCCGCGGCCGTGAACACCCGGCGGTAGCCGGCCCGACCGATCCAGCGGGACAACGCGAACGTCGTTGTCGCGGCGACCAGCGGGATGAGGCTGAACGGGAGCGTCGCGAGCGCGCGGGTGGGGGCGAGGTGCGCTCCGACGATGCCCGTGAGGGTCAGGTCGACCGACATCCCGAGGACGTAGAGGGCCTGGGCGGGGACGAGTCGCCGGGTGAGGGCGCGGTGGTCGGCTGCGGTAGCTGTCAGGGTCACGCGTTTATGCTCGCTGACCTGCACGTTCATGAGCCATCGGCAGGAATGCCAATATGCGATAGATTCCCGCCATGAAGGTGGCGGTGCTCGCTCTCGACGGCGTCCTGGCCATGGAGGTCGGGATGCCGTTCCAGATCCTCGGTCGGCTGCCGGAGCTCGGCTACGAGCTGACGCTCTGCGGCGAGCAGGCCGGTCCCGTCCTCACCTCCGGCGGCTACCCCGTGGTCGCGTCGGCCGACCTCACGTTCGTCGCGACCGCCGACACGGTGGTCGTCCCCGCGTTCCTCCGCCCGGAACGCGACTTCCCCGCACCCGTCCTCGACGCGCTGCGCGCGGCGCACGCCTCGGGCGGCCGAGTGGTCTCCATCTGCGCCGGAGCGTTCGCCCTCGCCGCCGCCGGGCTGCTGGACGGCCGGCGCGCGACGACCCACTGGGTGTTCACCGAGGAGCTCGCCGCGCGCTACCCGGCGGTGACGGTCGACCCGGACGTGCTGTACGTCGACGAGGGGGACATCGTTACCGCGGCCGGTGTCGCCGCGGGGATCGACCTGTGCCTGCACCTGGTGCGGGTGGACCACGGCGCGGCCGTCGCCAACGAGCTGTCGCGTCTCATGGTCGCGGCGCCCCACCGCGACGGCGGCCAGGCGCAGTTCATCGAGCGGTCGATGCCCGTTGCCGCCGACACGTCCCTGGCATCGACACGCGCGTGGGCGCTCGCACGACTCGCCGATCCGTTGACCGTCGCGTCGCTGGCCCGGCACGCGCACCTGTCCGAGCGCACGTTCGCCCGCCAGTTCGTCGCCGAGACCGGCACCACTCCCCTGCGTTGGCTCGTCGCGGCGCGCGTGGACCGCGCCCGTGAGCTGCTGGAGACCAGCGACTGGGGCGCCGACCGGGTGGCCGCCGAGTGCGGCCTGGGCACCGCCGCGAACCTGCGCGTGCACTTCCGGCGCGCCGTCGGCGTGAGCCCGTCCGACTACCGCCGCTCGTTCGCGGCGTCGTGACGCGCAAACGCCCGCACCCCGGGTCGGGGTGCGGGCGCCTCGCTCGGGCTACTCCGCCGGAAGGGCGATCGTCGGGTCGAGGAAGTCGTTGGTGTAGAGGTCGGTGGCCTTGAGGCCCTCGACGGGTGCGGTGCCGTCCTTGGTCAGGATCGGGGTCGTGATGTCCATGATCTTCTGGATCCGCCCCTCGTCGAAGCTGCCGAGGATCCCGTCCGGGGCGTTCGCCACGATGCCGAGGTCGATCTGCTGCTTGGTGCCGTCGTCGGCCTGGCCGGCGTCGTAGACCCAGCCGTTGTTGAACTCCGTCACGGTCTTGACGATGAGGGCGTTGACCGGTGCCGGGTCAGCGAAGTAGTCGACGGTGGACTGCTGGACGAGCGGGACCAGCTTCTTCAGGCAGTCCGCCTGCCCTGTGACGTCGGCCTCGCGCACGGACAGCGCGACCGCGTACAACGGGTACCCGGTGTCGGCGATGAGCTGGTAGTCGACCGGCTTGTTCCACGAGGGCAGCTGGTTGGCGTAGACGTACGGCTCGTCGGTGGCGAAGCCCTGCTGTGCGTCCTTGCCCTGCGCGGCGACGAAGTTGGCGGGCGTGCCGTCATAGGTCCCGTCGATCTGGTCCGGCCTCAGCTGGCCGGACCCCGTCAGGTACTCCATCCAGGTCGCACCCGCGAAGTAGCGGACGAACGCCTCGGTGTCCGCCAGGTCGCTGATCTTGTGGACGTCGGGGTAGGTCGCCGGGTCCCACATGATCATCCAGGGCGCCTTCTCGAATGTCGCGAAGACCGCCGTGGTGGGCAGCGCGGCCGAGTTCTGCACGGACTCGTCGGTGTTCACCCAGCCGAGCAGCACGTCCTTGTCCGCGTACATCTGCGACGGGACCGTCTGGAACCCGATCGCCGGGCCACCCGAGCGGATCTCCACGTCAACGCCCGTGTAGGCGCCCTCGGCGTACAGCGGACCGCGGACGACCTTCGCGTTGGCGTCGATCGTCGGGTCCGGTCCGAGCAGCTGGTACAGGCCGCCCTGCTCGGCCTGCGGGTTCCAGTCCGTCTGGATGACGACCTTGGCGGGACACACACCGCTGAGGTCGACCGAGCCGATCGGCGTACCGCTGCTCGCGGAGGACTCGGACTCGGCGGCTGTGGAGCCACCGCAGGCTGCGAGGGAGAGCGTCACGAGGCCGGCGAACACGGCCGCACCAACGCGCTGGCGGGAGGTTGTCATGGTGATGCTCCTCATTGTGGGGGTTGTCAGAGCTGGTCGATGTCGGTCGCCTGGACGGGGGTCCCGGTGGCGTCCGACGCAAGGGAGAAGCGGTTCTCGGTGGTGACGTAGAAGCTGGCGCCAAACCGGCCGACCGGGTGGAAGTCGGCGAGCGCCACACGCCACAGGTCGGTGTCGACGAGCCCGTCGGCGGCGTGCAGGTGGCGGATCCGGCCCAGGTAGAGCTGCCGGCTCGTCGTGAGGATCCGTTCGTGGACCGTGCACTCGAATGCGACGGGCGCCTCGGCGATCCGCGGGGGTCGCACCCGATGGGAGGGAGTCGCCGTCAGCCCGACGGTCGCGAGCTCGTCGACGTCGGACGGGTAGGACCGTCCGCACTCGTGCATGCGTGCGGCCATCGGCTGGTCGGGGATGTGCACGACGAACTCGCCCGTGGCGTCGAGGTTCGCTGCCGTGTCCTTCTGGGCGCCGTCCTCGAGCCGGTTGATGCTGATCATGAGCAGCGGCGGGTCCTCGCCGACCATCCCGAACATGCTGAACGGCGCGGCGTTGACGATGCCGTCCTCGCTCATGGTGGTCACCAGGGCGATTGGGCGCGGCACGATCAGCGACGCCATCAGCTTGTACCGCTGGTAGGACCCGAGGTCGTCGAAGTCGATCTCAGCCATGCGATGCCACCCACCAGCTGAGCAGGACGTCTCGCAGCGCGTCACCCTCGTCGGCGTAGCGCTCGCGGTCGTGGAGTGCTTTGAGACGAAGCACGTCGGTCTCGTCCAGCTCGACCGGCAGGTCGACGAGGCGCACCGGGGTCCGCGCGAAGGCGGGCTGGTAGTCCGGGTCCTTTGCGAGGCGCCGTTCGGTGCGGATCTCCGACTGGCGGAAGTCGGCGGGCGTGCGCTGCGTCGCATAGGACCGCAGGGGCGGGACGGCCGCGATCTCCTGCCGGGTGGCCGTCTGGACCGAGACCCGGACGGGGTTCAGTGAGAAGTTGCTGGTGCCCATGATGTCGTTGCCGCAGACGTTGGGGACTGCGAGCACGTCCACCAGGGCGAGCAGCTCCACGTGGTCACCGGGTGCCGTGGACTGGCGCAGGATCTCAGGCATACCGTCGACCACGCGCGTCGCCATGAACAGGTTGAACGAGTCGTGCACGTCATCCGGGGTGAGCCCGTACTCGCGCTGCGCCTCGGCCTGGATGTCCGCGCAGTTCGTGTGCTCTGCGAAGCCGTGGATCGACTCGTACATGTTCGCGCTGCACCGCGGGAACAGTGTGTCGTTGATGCCGGCCGTGTCGGTCTGCAGGTACATCAGTGCCCGCTCGCGCGGCGGAGCGGACCACAGGAACGAACCCGCGCTCGGGTTGGTGCCGTGCAGCGTCCGCGTCCGGCCCACATGCATGAACTCCCGGTAGTCGTGCAGGTTGAACACGTTGAGGTCGACGCACTGGTCGCCGGTGACCTGCTCCACGCGCAGCACCTGACCGGCCCGCACCTCGAATGCCTTGCCGGTCCCGGCCTCCAGGACGGTCTGCTGCAGAATCGTCGTCTCGTCGGCCGCGTCGATGCCGTCCCACCACTGCCACGGCTGGCCGGTCGTGCGTGGGTGTGCCCGGCGGATGACGCCGTCGGCGGTCTCGCGCAGAGCGAGCCGGACGAGCGCCGGTGCGTCGGGCGCCTCGTCGGCGCCGAGCGAGGCGGTGACGAGCTCGAGCTGCTGGTCCGTCAGGCGGAGGGTGATGTGCCGCATGGTTTCCTCTCGTATACGGAAGTGACGCTAGTTCGTATACAAAGAGTCGCGGTTTCGTATCCGTCAATTGTTCGTTGCCATCGCGTTTCGTCGGCTGAGGACGTATACCGTGACGACATGGACCGACCCGCTGACCGCGCCAACGCCGCCTTCCTGAGCCTGCGGTCCGCGATCGTCGAGGCCGCGCTGCCTCCGGGCACCCGGCTACCTGAGGATCTGCTCGCGCAGCAGTACGGAGTCAGCCGCACCTTGATCCGGGGCACGCTCGCACGCCTCACGGCGGCAGGCCTCGTCGAGACGGGCAAGGCGAAGTCCGCCCTGGTGGCCAACCCGTCCCTGACCGACGCGAAGGAGACGTTCGAGGTGCGGCGCTGCCTCGAACGGGAGGCCGTCCGCCGGATCGCGCAGGGCTGGCAGCCCTCGATGGGCGACGTGCTGGGCGCGCACGTCGCCCGTGAGCTCACGGCCACAACGTCGCCCAACCCGCAGGTCTCCGGGCGGCTCGGGGCCGAGTTCCACATCCTGCTCGCCAAGCTCAGCGGCAACGCGCTCCTCGAGCGCTACCTCAGCGAGGTCATCTGGCGCTGTGCGCTGATCCTCGCGGTGCACGGCCGCGACCACGACCAGCGGGGCTCGGTCGACGAGCACCAGCGGTTGGTCGACCTCATGGCGGCCCGCGACGCCGACGGCGCCGAGGTGCTGATCGTCCAGCACGTCGCCGCCGTCGAGGAACGCACCCTCGCGGGCGTCGGCCGGGACGGCCACCTCGACCTGACCGCGGTGCTCAGCAGGTACTGAGCACCGTCCCGCGGCTGGATGGCGTCACCATCAGCGCAGGACGTCGAGCAACCGGTCCAGCTCGTCGTCGCTCGTGTAGTAGTGCGGCGACGCACGGACCACCTCGGTCAGACCGCGGGCGCCGAAGTCGAGCTGGGCAGACGACACGCGAGTGACGCTCACGTTCACACCTGCGCGGGCACCGGCCGCGCGCACCTCGTCGGCGGCGCGGCCGTCAACCGTGAACGTGACGATGCCCGAGCGGCGCAGGCCCTTGTCGCGGACCGTCACGCCGGGGATCGCCGCGAGGTCCGAACGCAGCCTGGCGGCGAGGGTGGTGACCCGCTCCTCGATGGCCGACATGCCCACCGACAACGCATAGTCGGCGGCCGCCCCCAGGCCCAGGACGTCCGCGATCGACCGCTCCCACGTCTCGAACCGCAGCGCGCTCGGCACGGGGGCGTACGTGGTGGGAGACGTCCAGACGGCCGCACCCAGACCGAGGACCGGCGGCACGAGCCGCTCGGTGACCGCACGCGACGCGTACAGGAACCCGGTGCCACGCGGGCCCCGCAGGAACTTGCGGCCCGTCGCCGCGAGCAGGTCACAGCCGATGGCCGTCACGTCGAGGTCCAGCTGGCCCACGGACTGGCACGCGTCGAGCAGGTAGACCGCGTCCGTCTGCCGGGTCAGCGCACCCACCTCAGCCGCAGGGTTGACCACCCCGCTCCCCGTCGGCACGTGCGTCAGGGCCACCAGGGCGACGTCGTCGTCGAGCGCGTCCTCGAACGCGTCGAGGTCGATCTGCCCGTGCTCGTCGTCCTCGATCACCTGGAGCCTCGTACCGCTGCGCTCGCACGCCTGCAGGAGCGCGATCGCGTTGCTGACGTACTCGGTGCGCGCGGTGAGGATGCGCTGGCCGGCCTTCAACGGCACCGACGAGAACGCGACGTCCCAGGCCACCGTCGCGCTCTGCACGAGCGCGATCTCGTCGCGGTCGGCGTGGAGCAGCCTCGCGACCGAGTCGTACACCGCCTCGACGCGTTCGGTGGCCTCGGCCTCGGCCTCGTACGGCCCGATCTCGGCCTCCCGGCGCAGGTGGGCGACCACCGTGTCCGTCACGACCTGCGGTCGCAGGGCTCCGCCCGCGTTGTTCAGGTGGGCGACGTGCTCGACGCCGGGGGTGTCGTTGCGGACTCGGTCCAGATCGATCGTCACACGGGGATTCTAGGAGGCGTGACCAGCGGTTACGCACGCCCGGAGGGACGCCACAGGACGACTGCGGCACGCTCCGACGGACCCGCCGGGCGCCGGCTGCGGGCCCGGTTGACGGCGACGTCGCCGGTCGGGTCGGCGGTGAAGACGCGTCGACCGGGGTCGACGAACGCCCGCAGGTACTCGACCTGTCGCCGTAGCCCGTCGATCTCCAGCTCGAGCTCGAGGATGCGCTTGATCCCCGCGAGGTTCACGCCCTCGTCCTGCGACAGGCGCTGGACCTCGCGCAGCGTCGCGATGTCCCGCAGCGAGTACCGCCGCCCCCGTCCGCTCGCGCGGCTCGGGGTCACCAGACCGAGGCGGTCGTACTGACGCAGCGTCTGCGGGTGCATCCCGGCCAGCTCGGCGGCGACCGAGATCACGTAGACCTTGGCGTCGTCCGCGGCCACGGCTACTTCCTCGCCGCGTCCAGCAAGCCGGCGCGCACGTCCTCACCCGAGGTCGCGATGCCGAACGCCTGGACCGCCTCGCGTGCGGCATGGGAGAGCCGCTGAGGTACCACGACCTGCACCGTGACCAGCAGGTCGCCGGTGCTCTTCGACGTGACGACACCCTTGCCCTTGACGCGCAGCACGCGCCCGGAGGGCGTGCCCTCGGGCACCTTCACGCGGACCTTGCCACCGTCGAGCGTCGGAACCTCGATCGTCGCGCCAAGCGCAGCCTCGTCGAACGCCACCGGCACGGTCAGGCGCAGGTTGTCGCCGTCGAGCGAGAAGACGGGGTGCGGCGTGACGTTGACCGTGACCACGAGGTCACCGGGTCCCAGATCGCCCGGCCGTCCCTTGCCGCGCAGCCGGATCTTCTGACCGTCGCGGACGCCTGCCGGGATGCGCGCGTTGACCGTGCGCCCTTCGACGTTCAACGAGACCTGCGACCCCTCGACGGCCTGCCGGAACGGCATGGTGACCGACGCGGACAGGTCGGCACCGGCCTGTGCACGCTGAAAACCGGCACCGCCACCGTTGCCGAACAGCCCGCCCAGCAGGTCCTCGAACCCGCCGCCGCCACCCTGCGAGTACCGGACGCGGCCACCACCTGGGGCACCGCCGCCCCCGAACATCCCGCCGAACACGTCCTCGAAGCCGCCGTTGGCACCGCGACCGCCCGAGGTGAAACGGGCACCGCCGGCCATGGCACGCAGCTGGTCGTACTGCCCACGCTGCTCAGGGTCCGACAGGACCGCGTACGCCTCGCCGACGTCCTTGAACCGGGCCTCCGCCTTGGCGTCCCCGGGGTTGTGGTCCGGGTGCATCTCACGGGCGAGCTTGCGGTACGCCTTCTTCAGCGCGGCAGCGTCAGCGTCCTTGGGGACGCCGAGAACCGCGTAGAAGTCCTTCTCGAGCCAGTCCTGACCAGTCACGACGCCTCCTTCCAGATGATCCGTAGCGCCCGAGCAGACACACGGTCTGCTCGGACGCTACAGGCGGGTTTTACGCCTCGGGGTCCACCACGGCGACGCGGGCCGCGCGGAGCACCCGGTCGGCCGTGCGGTAGCCGGGCTGGAGCACCATCTGCACGGTGGGCTCGCTCACCTCGGTGGAGTGCGAGTGCATGAGCGCCTCGTGCACCGCCGGGTCGAACGCTTCACCGGCCGCGCCGTAGCGGGTCACCCCGAACCGACCCAGGGTCGACTCGAGCTTCTCCGCGATCGACGCGAACGGACCCGTCAGGTCACCGTGCTGGCGGGCCAGCTCGATGTCGTCGAGAACCGGGATGAGGGCCTCGACGATCGTGTGCGCACCCCGCTCCTGTGCCGCCAGGGCGTCGGCCTTGGACCGCTTCACGAACGACGAGTACTGCTGCTCGAGGTTGTAGTAGGCCGCCTTGGACCGCTGGAGCTCGTCAAGACGCTCCGCGGCGATCCGCTCGGCCTCGACCAGCCCCTCCAGGACGACCTCCTCCTCCGCGTTCTCCGCGATGGACTCGGCCTCGGCCAGGACCTGCTCCTCAGGAGTCAGGTCCTCGCCGTTGCCCTCGGTGGACGACGTCACTTCGCAGCCGCCTCGTCCTCTTCGTCGACGATCTCGGCGTCGACGACGTCCTCGTCGCTCGCGGACGAGGTCGGGGCCTCGTCGGACGACGGGGTGCCGTCGGCCGTGTTGTTCGCCGAGTACAGCGCCTCGCCGATCTTCTGGCTCGTGGTGAGCAGGGCCGAGTGCTTGGCCTTGACCTCGTCGAGGTCCGTGCCCGCCAGCGCGGTCTTCAGCTCGCCGACGGCGGCCTGGACCTCGGTCTTGACGTCGTCGGACAGCTTGTCCGCGTTGTCCACGAGCAGCTTCTCGGTCGAGTAGACGAGACCCTCGGCACCGTTGCGCACCTCGGCCTCCTCGCGACGCGCCTTGTCCTCGGCGGCGTGCTCCTCGGCCTCGCGCACCATGCGCTCGATGTCCTCCTTGGGGAGGGCCGAGCCGCCGGTGATCGTCATCGACTGCTCCTTGTTGGTGCCGCGGTCCTTGGCGGACACGTGCACGATGCCGTTCGCGTCGATGTCGAAGGTGACCTCGATCTGCGGGACGCCACGCGGAGCCGGCGCGATGCCGGTCAGCTCGAACGTGCCCAGCGGCTTGTTGTCCCGCGCGAACTCGCGCTCGCCCTGGAACACCTGGATCAGCACGGACGGCTGGTTGTCCTCGGCCGTCGAGAAGATCTCGCTGCGCTTGGTCGGGATGGCCGTGTTGCGCTCGATGAGCTTGGTCATCACGCCGCCCTTGGTCTCGATGCCGAGGCTCAGCGGGGTGACGTCGATGAGCAGGACGTCCTTGCGGTCGCCCTTCATGACGCCGGCCTGCAGCGCGGCACCGACGGCGACGACCTCGTCCGGGTTGACGCCCTTGTTGGGCTCCTTGCCGCCCGTGAGCTCGGTGACCACCGTCGTGACGGCGGGCATGCGGGTCGAGCCGCCGACGAGCACCACGTGGTCGATCTCGGAGAGCTTGATGCCCGCCTCACGGATGACGTCGTTGAACGGCTTCTTGGTCCGGTCGAGCAGGTCCTGCGTCATCTGCTCGAACTGGGCGCGGCCGAGCTTGGTGTCCAGGTGGACCGGGCCGTTCTCGCTCATCGACAGGTACTGCAGCGAGATGTTCGTCGTCGTCGCCGACGACAGCTCCTTCTTGGCCTGCTCGGCAGCCTCACGCAGACGCTGCACGGCGATCTTGTCCTTGGCCAGGTCGACGCCCGTGGAGTTCTTCACCTCGGCGACCAGGAAGTCGACGATGCGCTGGTCCCAGTCGTCGCCACCGAGGCGGTTGTCACCGGACGTCGCGCGGACCTCGATCGTCGAGAAGCCGTCGTCGTCCTTGCCCACCTCGAGCAGCGACACGTCGAACGTGCCACCACCGAGGTCGAAGACGAGGATGAGCTCGTCCTCCTTGCCACGCTCCAGGCCGTAGGCCAGGGCGGCCGCGGTGGGCTCGTTGATGATGCGCAGGACGTTGAGGCCCGCGATGGCGCCTGCGTCCTTGGTGGCCTGGCGCTCGGCGTCGTTGAAGTACGCCGGGACGGTGATGACGGCCTCGGTGACGGGCTCGCCCAGGTAGGCCTCCGCGTCACGCTTGAGCTTGGAGAGCACCCGCGCGCTGATCTCCTGCGCGGTGTACTTCTTGTCGTCGATGCTCGCGGACCAGTCCGTGCCCATGTGGCGCTTGACGGACGTGATCGTGCGGTCGACGTTGGTGACGGCCTGGCGCTTGGCGATCTCGCCGACCAGAACCTCACCGGTCTTGGAGAACGCGACCACCGACGGCGTCGTGCGCGACCCCTCGGCGTTGGCGATGACCGTGGGCTCGCCGCCCTCGAGGACTGCCACCACGGAGTTCGTGGTGCCCAGGTCGATGCCGACTGCTCGTGCCATGTGAGTGCCTTCTTTCGTGTGCTGCTGGGGTGTGCTGGGTGCTCGCTCTTGAGTCCGGCTCGCTCAAGTCTGCGCCTGCTTGGAGGCTTGCGCAAACTCAGATAGTCAAACTTGAGTCTGCATGGCTCAACTCTGCGCGGCGCAGATCCATTCCCAGCAGCGACACCCGGGGCTCACACCGGATGGTGTGGTGTGGGTCCGCTCGGAGGCGCCGCCCTCCCGCCGTGATGAGTTCCTGCTGCGGCCAGTCCCTGCTGCGGCGGCTGCCGCCCGCCGCAGCGACGCTCGGGGCGCTCGGGGCGCTCGGGGCGCTCGAGGCGCTCGAGGCGCTCGAGGCGCTCGAGGCCGGCATGACGCGCGCCGGGGCCGACGTCGATCGTCTCCTCGGCCGCAACGTGAGCCGGAACCGCGCCTTCGACACCGCGCTACTCGCCACCGTCGACGACACTGCCGGTGGGCCGATGTAGGGAGGGCGCCCGGCCGGGTGTCGGCCGTCCGGTCGCCAACGGTCGACGCCAATCGGGACCTACTCGCATCGCGCCCACAGCCGCAACTGGCGAGGGTCCGGACAACGCCCTGGTCGCGTGCGACCTGGGTCAGGTAGTCCGAGTAGGAGCTGTCACCGTCGGTCACCAGGATCAGGACCTTGGCCCGGCCGACGCCCGCGGAGGCCTCGAGCTCGAACAGCCGATCCGAAGCGACGCAGAGTTCTCCTGCAGACCTAGGGTTGGAGATCGTGTTCACCATCGAGGCCCTGACCCCCCGGGCGCCCAGCGCGCATGTGATCATCCGGTCCTACATGTTCGAGCTCGCATCCCGGCACTACGGTCGGCCCGCAACTCCGGCCGAGGTGGATCAGGCTCTCCGCGATGAGCCGTACGACGACCTGACTGGGGCGACCGGCGTGCTCCTTGTCGCGATGCACGACGGCGAGCCAATCGCGTGCGCAGGCGCCCGGTTCGGCGGCGCCATCGCTGAGCTGACCAAAGTCTTCACCCTGCCGGAGTATCGCGGTCAGGGGTGGGGAAAGCGCCTGGTTCGGGAGGCCGAAGATGTCTGCCGGGCTCGCGGCGCACACACGGTCCGTTTGGATACACGGCGTGATCTCGTCGAAGCGCACGCACTCTATGAAAGTCTCGGTTTCACTCGTGTGGAGGCTTTCAACGACGACGCGTATGCCGAGGTCTGGTACTCGAAGTTCCTTTGAGCGGGTGGCTTGTCATGAGCAAGATGGGACCCGAGCGTGGGGCGGGCGGGGGCGACGGCTCGACCACTCGCCGCCGCTCCGCACTTGCCCGCAGACAGCATCCGCGCCCCGCCACTGAAGTGACATCTAAGGGGGTCGCGACCGTGAAGCGCGCCACCGCCGGAAGCCTTCAGGCCGGCTGGATGCGACGGCTGGTCAATTGACGCCTGATAGCATCAAGAAACTGGATGCACCTCGCAAAGTCGCCTACCCCTGTCCTCAATGAGGTTAAAGAATGAGAATTTACAGCTCCAAGCCTGACGGAAACGAATCTGCAGATCTTGAGCCGGCCCGCTACTTCAATCTCGCGCTAACACAGATTAAAGAAATTAGCGAATGGATGACCACCGCCGATCAGGGTGCTCAACCATTGTTGGTTCATCTTGACATGTTTCTGCATATTTCAACGAAGTATCCAGATATGGCGGAGCGGCGGCTCCGAAACCTAGAAATCGCCGGAGTGAGGGAAGTATTCTTCGATTGGTATGAGCGATGCCAAAAGAAAATCCCAAGCCAATTCCGGTCCGAGATCAAGGAGTCCGCAACAGAAATCTTTGACAGGCTCGAGAAGGTTGCAAATGGCGGGTGATCAGTGCAGGAGCACCGAGTTGAGCTCGAGGATGGGGCGGTCATGAGGTTCTGGACCTGGTGAGCACATGCTGGTCGTGCGCTGGCTACCGACGATGCGCGCCCGGACGCGTTCAGCTCTGAAGTCGTGCCTGCGCTTGAGGACCTGGACCAAGCGTTCTCGACCGGCGTGATCATCGGTGTCGCCACTGGCGGCACAGCAGAGCGCACGATCGCCCTCTCGTACGACGCAGACCCGGAACGACGGGCACTCGGCGAACGCTGGCTCGCCGCCGCACCGGCCGCGGACGCCCAGGTCGACTTCATGGTGTTCCCCGGGTCCGCTTGGCGAACACCACGCCGGGGTGGCGAGTTCTCTCGCGTCCGCGCGGGAGAGTCGCCGAACTCGCTTGTCGAAACAGCGCGGACCCGAGGATCTGGACAACTAGGTGAGACAACACCGCTCTCGCCTGGTTGTCCGGCCGCAGGTGGGGACCTCGGAACTCGGACAACTCCGACGAGTTCCTACACCGGAGCCGTTCCAGCAGCGGTACGGCAGCAGGTGTGGTGGTGGTGGCACGTGACCAGACCGGACGGGCCGGCCAGCGAGGGCTGCAGCCACGCCCACTTGCATCTCGAAGCACGGACAGCGCCCCGGCCGTACGGCGCGCCCAAGGCAAGGTGTGCCGCCATTTCCCCTGAAAGAGGACATCCATACGTCGATCTGCGGTCCCCGCTGCAATTCCCTTCTCCCTTCTCCCTTCTCCCTTCTCCCTTCTCCCTTCTCCCTTCTCCCTTCTCCCTTCTCCCTTCTCCCTTCTCCCTTCTCCTCACGACCGCGCTGGCGTCCGGCGCGCAGGCGGACGCGACCGATGCGACCGACTCAGTCGCCGAAGCCGTCGCCGCCGTCGCGCCCGTCGTGGCCGACGTCGTCGTCCCGCATGCCGAAGGCACAGCGCTCGAGGCCACGTCCGCCCACGTCGACATCTCGGTGCCGGTGGAACCCGAGGCCCTGATCACGCTCGACGACGACTCTGTCGGCAGCTCGCCGATCGGTATCGCACTACCCGACGAGCTCGAGGTCTCGGCCGGTCTGGTCGCCGATGACGGAACCGTCGTCTACTCCGACGCCGACGGTGGCACGGAAGCCGCCGCCCAGATCCTCGAGGACGGGTCCGTGCGGATCCAGACGGTGATCCCGGACGCCACCGCGAGCCACGAGTACACCTACGAGCTCGACGTCCCCGTCGGCTCGTCCCTGACCGCGCAACCGGACGGAAGCGTCGAGGTGAGCGGCCCGGACGGTGCGTTCCTTGCCGGGATCGTCGCCCCGTGGGCGAAGGACGCGAACGGGAATGACCTACCGACGTCGTACCGGGTCGAGGGCACCTCGGTCGTGCAGGTCGTCGACTTCGATGCCACGACGGCATTCCCCGTCGTAGCGGACTCGTGGTTGTTCGTCGACCTGATCTCGAAGGTGACGCGCGTGAACACCACGTTAGGCGTGTCGTACCAGGTCGCCCCCACGGCCTACGGCCGCGTCGCGCCCGAGGCGGCTCTCTGGGCGACCTGGACGGAGGCCGTCAGCAAGGGTGTGCCGAACCGGCAGAACCTGCAGGAGCAGCTCATCTGCCACCCCATGACCTACGTTGCTCGGATCAAGTCCACCTGGAACGTGGATACCTGGCGCCCGACCGTGGGCCTCGCGCGGACCATCGCAGCGAAGTGCAACCCGTAGCCGTGGAGGAGACAACCGTGCCCGCACCTTCCCGAACTCGCCTGTTGCGAGCCACCGCAGTGCTGGTCGGGCTCGGCGGCCTCCTGCTCGTGATCCTCGCTGCCGTCGAGGGCTACCAGACCGGCGTGAGCGCCGACGAGCAGGGGACCGTCGGGCAGATCACGGCTCTCGAGGTCGGCAGTGTGCTGGTCGGTGGCGCGCTCGTCGTCGTTGCGATCATCCAGCTCGTGGCCCTTCGGGCGCCCGAGCACCGCTGAGCACGCGCCTCGGGGACCGCATCGTTCGTCGGTGCGGTCCCCGGGGGTCGGGGGCTCAGCGGACGTCGACGCCTTCGGCGACCCTGGGCACCGCTTTCCCACCGTCTCGTATCGGGTCGCTCACCTCGAAGACCTCGGCCTGCCCGACCACACGGCCGTCGGAATCTTGGCCTGTAGACCAGTTGAGACAAGTCGTTCCAGCTGCAGGCCACGGCGTCGCCCGCCGGACAAGTCTGATGAGTTCCTACAGCGTCCACAGCCCACACCGCAGCAGCCGGGCGGCGCGGGAGTTGTGGTCTGTTCCTCCCGTCACCGGATCAGGGCGTCGTCGGCAGCTTGGTGGGTCATTGCCAGCGTGATCCGGGAGACGCCTTCCGGCAGGCCGGATGTGAAGGTGCCGGCGGATCAGCCGGTGATGCGAGGTGCGCGACGCCATGATGAGGGCGTGACTGAGACTGCCCCGACGTTCGACACCCTCAGCCTCGAGGCCCGCCGTGATCTTCCGCCCCAGGTTGAGGCAGCAGTTCAGGAGGCCGGCCGATGTGTCGTCGTGTCGGCGTCCAGCGCGGAACGCATCATGGCGTACCTCGTTGCGGCGCCCGAGCACCGCTGGGTGGAGGTGTTCGAGCTCGGGGACCCGTCGACCGGGTGGGACGGCCCGACGGTCGCCCTCGCCAGGCGCTACCGCTTCCTCGCCGACCGCGTCTTCCACGACCGCACGAGCTACTTCAGCGAGGACGAAGACGACCCCGGTGTCATCACGGACTCCATCATCTATTCGGAGCCCCACCGGGGTACGCGCCGGATCGCGACGACCGCCCGAGGTGTGGTGATGGAACACGTCTCCGAGAACAGCGACACTTCTCAGCAGTACGCGCCGAAGCCGGGCGCGGGTGACTGGGCGTTCTTCCTGACCTTTGGACGGGACTGACGCGGGTCGGCCTCGGGCCTGCCGAACCTTGCGCGAACCGCCCGCGGGACGGGTCGGATGAGTTCCTACATGGGCCTAGGTCAGTAGCGCTGCGCGGGTGCTCGACGGGCGTCTCCCGGTTCGCCCCGCTGATCCCGCTGTCGCTCGACCCGCCGGCGCATCTGGGTTTCGATCCGGTCTGAGGACGGTGCGACGAGGCTGCCCCAGCCGTGTTCCGGTGCCAGCTCTACGGCCAGGTCGCACACCATGTCCTTGAACATCGCGTTGGCGGCGGCGTACATGGAGAGCATCTGGCGAAGTTCCCAGACCTGCGAGAGCGGTTCGGGAGCGGGATCCCCCGCAGAGCGCGCTGGGCATCTCGGTTCTGGGGAACCGCCGGCTCCCTGGACGGCCCCCGCGAGCCGAGCCGAGCCCCACCTGGCAGCGCGAGGCACGTAGTCCCGGAGTTCGCCGCTGGGGCGCCAGCGCCGGGTGAACGCTGCTCACCGGGCCCGTTGCGAGGATTTGGACAACTTCGTGAGACGAGCGCGGTCTCACCTACTTGTCCGATCGCAGGTCACCGCGCTGCGCGATGGACAACTCTGATGAGTTCCTACAGGAGCTCACATGGAATGGGCGTCGTCTCACCCCCGTGTCGAACCGCAGGTCGAGCGTCGCGACCGAGACCTTCCTCAGCTCAGCTCGGCGCCGGACAGGTTCTCGACCGCGCTGGGGGTCATCCCCTCGAAGCGAACCCGATTCCGAATGGGTCTGCCATCTCGAGGCTCGACTCAGCGAATCGCAGCATCCAGCTCCCGTCGGCCCAGATCACAGCCACGGGCTGGGCGAACAGCACCCCGGACGCATCCAGCGCCGAGAGCTCGGAGGACTGCAGACCGAACCGTGGTTCACGCAGCCGCTGTCGCAGGTAGTCGTCAGCGAGCTCGGCAAGCTCGCCGAACCGGGACACGATGGTTCCGGCGAGCTCGAGCAGCACCGGTCCCGGCATTGCCGCCGGCTCCATGAGAAAGGCTCACTACCTGGGTGTCATCGACATCCTCGGCATCCAGGGCCCAGGTCCAGCAGGCAAACGAATCATCCGAATCGACGCGCGAAAACGTCGTCCCGTCGATCACCACACGCTCCGGAAGGTCGGCCACGAGCGCAGTCAATCACCGTGCGTCAGCTGCCGGGCTGACGATTCGGAAGACTAGGTGAGACGCGGACCTTCTCACCTAGTTGTGCCGCCGCAGGTCAGAGCGTCGGGCCGCGGACAAGTTCGATGAGTTCCTACAACTTCTGTGGGTTCGCGTTGGGCCTGTCCGATTCGCGGTTGCGTGTCCGCGCCCTGTCCGGTGTCGCGATTGCGTGTCCGCGCACGCCGCAGTACATCGGCGCACACGCGGAGCCGCCCTCCCGCTCGGGTCAGCCGCGGCACCGGTCTCGCAGGTCCCCGAGTGCCTCTGGCGCGCCACTTCGATCCGAACGTCGTCCGGATCGAAGTGGCGCAGCCGCTCCAGGCCCCCGTCACAGCGGTAGGTTGCCGCCGTTGATAGACGAGTCGGTGGAGGTCACGTAGATGGACCTAGTGGGGGCGCCCAAGGCAGCCGATCGTGCGCGCGCCCTGATCACCCGGTGGCCCATCCTCATTGCGGTTGTGCTGACCCTGGTCTGGCATGTCGTGCTGTTCGCGCTGGCCGAAGCGCTAGCTCCTTTGCAACCGCACTGGTTTCCAGACCTCGGGTACACGCTGATCAATCTTGGTGCTGCAGCAGTTCCGGTCGGGCTGATTCTCTGGCTCGGCTGGACCCGTTCAGCAGCACTGATCTGGCGGCGTCCGGACCGGTCCTGGTGGCTTTTGACGCCGCTGGCGCTGGAGGCGGTCAGCTACTCGCTCGACGGCGTGGTGGGCACCGCCCGCGAGCTGCTCAGCACCGCCATCCTCTGCATCGCGATCGGGATCTCCGAGGAATCGCTCAGCCGCGGTCTGGTACAACGGGTCCTGGCTGTGCTCGGCCCGGCTCGGGCGGCAGTGGGGGTGGGCGTGCTCTTCGGAGCGGGCCACACGCTCAGCGGTATCTGGTTCTCGCGGCCCATGGGCGACACAATTTTCATCACCATCAATGCAGCGGCCTTCGGCTTCGCCTGCGCCGCGCTGCGTTGGCATCTACGGACGATCTGGCCACTGGCCGCAGTGCACGCTCTGGGCGACTTCTTCCAGCTTGTCAGCCCTGGCAACCTGCCGTTCGCTGTCCGTGTCGTGTATCTCTTGGGCTTTGCCGGCTACGGATGGTGGTTGCTCAAGCGACTACACGAAGGTGCGACCGGGATCACCTCAGCGATGGACGTCGGCACGGGAAGCCTGGCGGACCCGCCACCGGACGATCGCGAGGCGCACTTCACCACCCGCCAGCCACTGGAGTGAGGTCCAGCGGCGAGGCTCGCGGATGCACAACGGTCGCCCTGACTTGCCGGCCCTGAGGATCCGGACAAGTTCGTGAGACGCGGGCGGCCTCCGCGACCGGTCCGATGCCCGGTCAGAGCGGTGCTCTCCGGACAGATCCGCTGAGTCCCTACAACTACGCGGTGAAGTGTGGGATCGCGTTGAGTACGCCGACGCGGTCGGCACGCTGCGGTCCGAGGGCTGGCCGGCGGACTCCGAGCCCACCCTCATGACCGACGTCCCGACGACCGCCCGCATCGCCGCCGACGCGCTCGCCCTCGTCAAGGTCCTCCCGTAGCGACGCGCGGCGCGACCGCTGGGGCCAGAGCGACTCCCCCGACACCGCTAGGACATGTCTCCTAACCGACGTGGAACGATCAGCGGGTGGCGGTCCTGGAGCTATCTGAGCGGTGGTGGGGTCTCGGCGACGGAATGGATCCGTTGGCGGTAGCGAAGCGCGCGGCCGTTGGCGTCGAACTGAGCAAGGAGATCGCGCCGGGGCATCTTCTGCACGGACGGATCGACCGGATCGAGGCGTCTTTCGAGGCTAGCGACGACGTGATCGTTCGGCTGTCGGATGGGACCTTCGCGCTCGTGCATCCGACGTGGTCCGGGCGGCAGGAGTCACCCTCGTTCCCGACTTCGAGGCTGCTGGGTGAGGCGGAGGCCGCGTCTGTCGCGATCCTCGAGTGGGAGCAGGACTGGTAGTGCGTCGCGTCAGCTGCGCAGCCAGACGACGATCGCGGCCAGGACCGCGCCGGCACGGTAGACGGTCGCGTGCTTGTCGTAGCGGGTGGCTAAGCCGCGCCACTGCTTGAGCAGATTGAAGGATCGCTCAACGACATTGCGCCGCTTGTAGGTCTCGCGATCGAGCTTGGGTGGTCGCCCGCCCTTGCCGCCGCGACGTTTCCGGTTGGCCTGCTGGTCGGACGGCTCAGGGATCACCACCGCGATCCCGCGTCGGCGCAGCATCGACCGATTACCCCGCGAGGAGTACGCCTTGTCTCCGAGCACCGCGTCTGGCGTCGTCCGCGGGCGGCCCGCGCCGAGGCGCGGGACCCAGATGTCCTCGAGCACGAGTCCCAATGCGCGCCCATCGTGGGACTGCCCCGGGGTCACCACGACGGCCAGCGGCCGCCCGCGCCCGTCGACGGCATGGTGGATCTTGCTCGTCAGCCCGCCACGGGACCGGCCGATGCCGTGACCAGCAGGTTCACCGACACTGGTCCCGGGCTTCTTGTGATTCGACGTTGCCCCCGGTGTCCTGCTCGGGGCGGGTGGTGTTCGTCGCATGCTGGTGGGCGCGGTTGATCGTGGAGTCCACCGACACAGTCCAGTCGATCTGACCTGCCGCGTCGGCCTCGGCCAGGAGTTGGGCCAGCACGCGGTCCCAGGTCCCGTCGTCCGCGAACTTCTTGTGCCGCTTCCAGACGGTCTGCCACGGCCCGAACGCCTCACGAGGCAGGTCCCGCCATGGGATCCCGGTCCGGTACCGGTAGGCGATGCCCTCGACCACCGTGCGGTGGTCCCCGAACGGGCGGCCGACCTTGCCTGTGTTCGACGGCAGCAGCGGCTCGATCCGCTCCCACTGCTCGTCCGTCAGGACCTGAAAGCGAGTCACGGCTGCGAGTCTGCCGACCGCACCACCTCGGAGTTGGGAGACACGCCCTAGACGGAGATCGCCTCGTAGTACGACCGGAACTCCCGCGGAAGGTCGCGACCACAGATCAGGTCCTTGTCAGGATCGACGTTGCGCCCGAAGTGATGGCACAGGAAGAGTCGCTCGATGGTCTCCGGGTACACGCCCAGGGTGTCCAGCTCGTACGCGTCGATCTCGTCATGATGCGGCCCACGGAGGTAGGGCCCCACCGCCATCGCCCCGGGTGCCCCCGACGTCCCGATGTCCTTGACGACGACGCGCACCCCCTCCTCGCCCAGGGTCATGACGGTCATCTCGTCGGCGCTGCCCTGCCAGATCGTCAGAGCCTGGCTCCCTGGACCGACCTGCAACCAACGCGTCGGCGGGTCGATCGCTGGGGCGGTCGCCGGGGCGATCTCTCGGTGGACGGCGATGTCGCTGGATCTGAGCAGCTGCCGCGTCACGCCTCGGTAGAAGAGGACCGGCGTCGCCTCGAGGACGGCGTCGCCCCACTCGTCGTTCGCGCCGAAGCAGTCGAAGAAGACGAGGTACGGGGGCAGGAGCATCTGGGCCAGGCAGTAGAGGTCGTCGCGGATCTTGATGCTGACCACCGCGTTCTCTTTCCATCTCACGCGAGACACGTGCCTCCCTCCCTCAGACGAGCCGAGCCGACGCTCGCCCGCGGTGGCGCCGGCACGGTCCTCGCCCGGCGGTCCGACTCCGTCAGCCGAGCGGCCGCTCGACCCGCGACCCGGTGACCACCCGGTGCACGAAGTCGAGCTTGCGTGCCACGGGTGCGGCGATCGTGAACGGGTAGAGGTCGCTCTTGCCCATCGCGCGGTTGACCCGGTTGAGGAACGTCGAGACCGGCAGCCAGTCCGCGAGGACCTCCGCCATCGTCGCGTCCGCGTAGTTGCTGCGGGCTGACCTCGCCGTCGACGACCTCCGGCACGGCCTCCATCCGGACCGTGAGAGCCCCGGCCGCCGCCGTCTGCAGCGTGCCGGTCAGGTGCAGGTAGTGCGCGAAGCACTCCGCGACGTCCTCCCACGGGTGCATGGTGGCGTACTCGGAGATGAAGCTCTCCGCCCAGTCCCGCGGCGCACCGGACTCGATGAAGACGACGTTCCGGCAGCGGGGGCAACGAAAGAGGCGCACGGGCCGAAACTAGAGCACAGCGCGCGTCGCCGGGCCCACGCCGAGCCGTGCCACCTCCGCGAGGTCGTCCGGGAGGTCCACGTCCCGACGGAGGGTGGACGTCGGGCGGACCGCCATCGGGACGTGCCCCGCCCGCTCGTGCGCCGCCGCCGACCCGGACCCCGACCCCGACGCGACCCCTTGGACAAATAGGTGAGACAACACCGCTCTCGCCTAGTTGTCCGGCCGCAGGTCAGGACCTCGGAACTCGGACAACTCCGACGAGTTCCTACCGGAGCTGCTCTGGGGCCAAGGCCTTTGTAAGGCACGCCAGATCCCCCCCGGTAAGACGCGCGAATCCCTCGGCAAGATGCCCAGACCGCTCGGTAGGCAATCCCGCAGGTGCCCCTGACCCTCGGGAAGATCGCTCGGAAGGACCCGTCGATCGCTGAGGAAGACGCGTGGCGCAGCCCTGGGGTTGTTGAACATGCGGGACACAGGTCCTCCGAGCTGGGCCCGATAGTTCCGATGACGTCGGCGCGGTCCCGCCAACCCCGGAGACTCTGATGTGCTGATGTCCTACCCGGCGGGGAGGATGGGCGCGGGAAGGTACAGATGAGCGACATCGCGGACGTTCCACCCGCCGTTGTCGGCCGGCTCCGGGCGATCTGCAGGGAACTGCCCGAGGCGTACGCGGAGCCGGCGTGGATCGGCCTGCGGTGGCGGATTCGCCGGCGGACGTTCCTGCACGTCTACACCACCGACGAGAGGCGGTCGGCGTACATCGATCTGGATGGTCCGGCCATCTTGATGACCTTCCGGGCGCCGCCCGGGGAGTTGGCCGCGCTGGCGCATGCCGGCCCTCCGTTCTTCCGGGCCGACTGGGGTGAGAATGTCGTGGGACTGGTGCTGGACGACGAGACGGACTGGGTCGAGGTTGCCGAGCTGGTAACGGACAGCTATCGCGTGCAGGCGCCCCGCAGCCTCGCGTTCCGGCTGAAGGCAGGTGGATGAACCGCCGGCTCGTCCCAGTGGAACTCACCGGCGTGATCGGTCGGCCACGTGCTGCAACTCGCAGTCGCCGTCAGGAGAACAGCTGGACCTGGCGTTCGACGCCACTTGGTGGCTGGGCCAGATCAGCGAGACGGGCTCGGGCATCACGAGGTGCCGGGCTGAGGATTCGGACAACTAGGTGAGACGCGCGCCGGCTCGCCTATGTGTCATACGGCAGGTCAGGCCGTTGAGCGTCGGACAACAAGTTCGATGAGTTCCTCCAGGAGCTCGCCCCGCGACGGAGGACGGCACGAGGGCTCGCGACCCGCCCGCTACGGCAGAGCACGGCGATCTGCCCGACGCACGCCGACGGGCCTGCCACGGACGGGCGCCGTGCGCTCGACCGTGGCAGGCGGCGAGCACCCCTCTGCGCCTCACCGCCGCCATGCCTCGCTGCGACCGATCGACGCAATGCGCAACCAAGTGGAGGGTACGGGTGAGGAACGCGGCGTCAGTCGAAGGCAGCGACGAGCCGCACGTCGTCGGGGCCGTACCTCGCGGCGAGCGCTCGCATCACCGCGAGGACGTGGCCCCACGGCGTCCCCGGGCCCAGGTAGGTCCCGAGCGTCATCGGGGTGAACGTCCAGGTCCTGCCGTGCCGAGTCCAGTCCACCGGCCCGTCGAGGACCCGTGCGGCGAGGTCCGCTGGCGGCTCGCAGTGCGCCAGGTCCTCGGGCGTCCATCCCGCGCGCACGAGCTCGACGCGGTGCGAGCACCCGGACTGGGTCCCCGTGACCCAGGCGACGAACGGGCCGAACGGCCCGTCGAGGTCGAGGACCGCGAGCTCGGACCACGCGACCCACGACGCGGCGAGCTCGCCGGTGGCGAGGCCGGGCCCCAGCTCGCCGCGGACCGCCGACGACACGTCGTCCGGCAGCCCCCTCCCCTCGGCGACCGGGGTGAAGCCGTACGTGTTGCGCGCCCCGAACAGGAACGCGAACGCCGGGTACGCCCCGGCGGGCCCCCCGCCCGTGAGCAGCGGCCACAGGTCGACCGCCCGCACCCACGACTCACCGTCGTAGAAGTCGGTGTCATGGTGCGGGTGACGGAACTCGATGCCGCCGTAGATGTCGGTGACCACCCGGCAGAGTCTCGCATCGAGCTCGTCCGTGTCGCGTGAGCCAGGCCCCTGCGTGCCCGGCGTGCGCTCACGTGCCCGAGGCTCGCGGCCCGCGGCCCGCGGACGGTGACCGAGTTCATCGAGGCGATCGGTTATGACGCCTACGACGTCGGCCCGCTGTCAGAGGGCTGGCGTTTCCAGCGCGACACCGCGGCCCCCCGTCTCACCTAGTTGTCCCACCGCAGGTCAGAGCGTCGGGTTCACGACAGCTCCGCTGAGTTCCTACACCGGCTCGCTGCTGTGGTTCACGTGGCGGTCGCTGCGCCTGATCACCAGGCCGGCCTGTGGAGTCCGTCGTAGCGTGAAGGGCTGAGGAGTGCACTCCCCAGCGCGGGTCAAGCACGGCACGGCGGCACCCGACAAGCAGACGGCACCGGTGGTTGCTTGTCGGTGCGGGAGTGTGGCGGGAGCGACAGGCGACCTCCGGGCGGCACCGGGCTAGGGTCGCCACATGGCTGCCGACGACGCCGTCCACCGTTCCGTGCCCGCACCAGCGTCATCGCCGACCGTCCCCTCGCCCAAGGTCGGCGGCCTCGAGGTCCGCTCCGTGACCAAGTCATACGGGCGGCGCCGCGTCCTGACGGACATCTCGTTCCACGTCCCCGCCGGACGGTCGCTGGCCGTCGTGGGAGCGAACGGCTGCGGCAAGTCGACCCTCTTGAAGGTCTGCGCCGGCCTCCTCTCGCCCGACCGCGGCACGGTCCGCGTGCACGGCCGCCTCGGGTACTGCCCGCAGGAGATGGGGCTCGACGGGTTCCTCACCTCTGAGGACCACCTCGCCTGGTTCGGCCGCGGACGCGGGCTGTCCCGCCGGGCCGCGGTCGCCGAGGGCAGCCGGGTCGCGGCGGCGCTCGACTGGTCTGTCCCCCGCCGGCAGCAGGTCCGGCACCTGTCGGGCGGCACCCGGCAGAAGCTCAACGTCACGACGACGATGCTCTCCGACCCGGGTGTGGTGCTGCTCGACGAGCCGTATCAGGGCTTCGACCACGGCAGCTACCTGGACTTCTGGGGCCTCGTCGACCAGTGGTGCGACGAGGGCCGCGCGGTCGTCATCGTCACGCACATGCTGCACGAGCTGAACCGCGTCCACGACGTGCTCGACCTGTCGGGGACGGAGGTCGACTGATGCGTGGCCTCGGCGTCACCGCCCAGATGACCATCCGTGACCTCCTCGGCCGTCGCACCGTCGTCCTGCTGCTCGTCCTCGTCCCGCTCGTCTTCTACGCCGCCCGCCGCGACGACTTCCAGGGGCAGGCCATTCGGTTCGCGAGCCTGGGTCTCGCGTGGGCAGTCAGCACCGTGGCGCTGTTCTCCACGAACAGCGTCCGCGCGCTCGAGCCGCGGCTCCGTCTCGCCGGGCACGGCAGCGTCGGGCTCTACCTGGGCAGGCTGACCTCCACCGTGGGCCTGGGCGCGTTCGTAGCCGCCCTGTATGCCGTACTCGTCACGCTCGACCAGGAGACCGTGAACCCCTGGTCCGCCGTGCTCGCGCTGGTCGCGTCCGGGACGATCGCCGCGGTCCTGGGGCTGCTCGTCGGCGCAGTCATCCCCCGCGAACTCGAGGGCATGCTCGTCCTCATCACGATCGTGGGCCTGCAGATGATCATCGACCCCACCAAAGCCGTCGCCGAGGCGCTCCCGCTGTGGTCCACTCGCGAGCTAGTCGGCCACGCAGTCGACGGTGTCGGGGACGTCGGCGCCGCGATCGTGCACTGGGTCGCGTACGGCGTCGGCATGGCCGTCGTCGCCCTCGCGATCACCGCGGTGCGGCTGCGCCGGCGACGGCACCTGGAGTACGTCGGCGCCGTGTGAGCACCGCACCGCAGCCCTGGCACCGCGTCGCCCGGCAGGGTGGCAGCCGGGGCCGTGACCGCACGCCTGGCCTCCGTCGTCGATACCAACACCGGCGCCGGCGACGCTCCCGGATGCACGAGGTCGCCCCGTCTTGCTGGCCCTGAGATTCGGCCAACTCCGTGAGACCCGAGCCGCCTCACTGTCTTGTCCGATGCTTGGTCAGAGCAGTGCGCTGCGGACAGATCTGCCGAGTTCCTGCACCCGCCTGCCCGCCTGGGTCCTTCGAGGCGCTCGAGGTAGTCCGCACCGACGCGGGGATGCCGACCACGGGGTTCTGCGCGCTGCTCGGTATCCCGGAACGCTCGTATCGGCATTGGCAGGCCGAGCCTCGGGGCACCCACCAGGGGCCCGTGGCCGGCATCCGCGCGCCGGGCCTACCGGCAGGTCGTGTCGGCGATCGCCGCGGAGCACCCGGCGTAGGGCACCGCACGATCTGGGCGATCTCGACCGGCACCCACGCCGGCACGGGCCATCCTGCTGCAGACGCTGGGCACGCTGGCTCTGATGTTCAACGCGGTCTCGTGGCCCGCTCCTGGTATTGCTTGCGGGCGGTGAGGACGTCCTCGATGTGCTGCACCGACCAGTCCGTGAGGGCTTTCAGTGGGCTTCGCAGCGTCTGGCCGAGCGGCGTCAGCTGGTACTCCACACGGATTGGCGCGTCTGGGTACACCGTGCGCAGGACCATTCCGTCGCGTTCGAGCATCCGCAGGGTCTGGGTGAGCATCTTCTCGCTCACTCCCGAGAGCTGGTCCCGCAGCTGGGTGAACCGGCACGCTCCGTGGCGGCCGAGCTCGCCGATCACGAGCACCGCCCATTTGCTGCCGATCTGGTCGAGCACGTCACGTGAGGGGCAGCCCTGCACGTAGGGGTCCCGCGCCGGTGTGGGCTCGATCACATCATGAATGGTTGCCACGAGCGTCACCTCGAAACTTACGTCGCGGTGGCCACCTTACCGCGAAGTTGGTTCTTACCGAAAGAGAGTGACCAGGTCAGCATGGCTCTTGTGCTGCGGGACGTCCGCTGCAGAAAGAGGGATTGACATGTCGATCGTTGTCACCGCGGCCTCCTCACATCTGGGCCGGCTTACTGTCGAAGCGCTTCTGGCCCGGGGAGTGCCGGCTTCCGGCATCGTCGCGACCAGCCGCGATGTCCGCATGATCAAGGACCTCGCCGACCGCGGTGTCGTGGTGCGCCGGGCCGACTTCGCGGAGCCGGACGGCCTCCCCGCGGCGTTCGAAGGCGTGGAGAAGCTGTTGTTGATATCGACCACGGATGTGGACCAGCGCGTCGCCAACCACCGCCGCGCCATCAAGGCCGCGGTGGAGGCGGGCGCGTCGCTGGTCGCGTACACGAGCATGCTGCACGCGGACACGGCCACCTCGGTCCTCGGCGTCACCCACTACGCCACCGAGCAGGACCTGCGCGACCGTGTCCCCAACGTGCTGCTGCGCAACGGCTGGTACCTGGAGAACTACACCGCCCAGCTCCCGCAGCTGCTGCGCGCCGGAGCCCTGGCCGGGGCGACCGGACAGGGAAGGATCAGCGCCGCGACCCGCGCCGACTATGCCGACGCCGCCGCGGCCGTGCTCACCACCGACGGACACGCCGGGCAGGCGTACGAGCTGGGCGGCGACGGGGCGTTCACGCTGGCCGAACTGGCTGCGACGATCTCCGACGTCTCCGGCCGGCAGATCGCCAACATCGACCTGCCGGCCGACGGGTTCACCCAGGTGCTGACTGAAGCCGGCCTGCCCGCCGAACTGGCCAACGTCCTCGTCGACGCCGACCTCGCCATGGGCCGCGGTGAGTTGTTCACCGACTCAGGTGACCTGCGGCGCCTGATCGGACGCCCGACCGTGACCCCGGCCGAAGCGATCACCGCCGCACTCAGCTGACCGGCCTTCCCGAGGATGACGGGTCTCACCTACTTGTCCAGGTGCAGATCAGAGCGCTGGCCTACGGACGCCTGGTGGTGGAGAACCTCGTCGAGGGCATCGACTCGTCGGGGCCGTACTAGGTGGGACGTAGGTCCTCTCCGCCGCCTGTCCCGCCGCAGGTCCGGTCGTCAGGCTCCGGACAGGTTCACAAGTTCCTCCACCACGTCGAATCCCACCTGGTTGGCCCCACGCCGTGGCCGACGCTGGTCCGCTTCGGAATAGCCGCGGCGGTGTACGCGCTAGTCGGACGTGGCGACCATCGGACTCATCGGCAGTGGACACATCGGCAGCACGGTTGCGCGACTCGCGGTCGACGCAGGCTATGACGTCGTTCTGAGCAACAGCCGTGGACCAGAGACCCTCACGGACCTCGTCGAGCAGCTTGGTCCCCGGGCGCGCGCGGCCACTCCGGCCGACGCTGCCGTGGCCGGCGACATCGTCGTGGTGACTGTCCCCCTCGGGGCCTACCGCCAAGTTCCCGCCGAGCCGCTGCGGGGCAAGGTGGTCATCGACACCAACAACTACTACCCCGACCGGGACGGTCACATCGCGGAGCTCGATGACGAGTCGACGACCACCAGCGAGCTGCTCCAGGCACACCTGCAGGAGTCGCATGTCGTCAAGGCGTTCAACAACATCATCGCGAGCCATCTGGGCACGCTGCACCGCCGGGCGGGCGACCCAGAGCGGTCTGTCCTGGCGATTGCCGGCGACGATGACGCGGCCAAGCGGACGGTGACCGAGTTCATCGAGGCGATCGGGTATGACACCTACGACGTCGGCCCGCTGTCAGAGGGCTGGCGTTTCCAGCGCGACACCGCGGCTTACACCACGCCGTACGCCGTTCCCGGGACCGCCTACCCGTGGCCCGGTCGTCAGCTGACCGCGCATGGGCTGAAGGAGAAGTTGGACGCTGCCGTCCGTTATCGCGACCTGTGACGCGTCGCGCGATGTGTCATGAAGACGTGAGCGGGATCTCCACTCGCACGGTGCCGTCGCTCACGTCGAACGTCCCGCCGAGCAGCTCGGCACGCTCGCGCATGGACGACAGACCCACCCCGGGCACCCAGGGCTCCGGGTTCGGCCCGTGGTCGTCGACGTTGACGAGCAGCCGTCCGTCGAGTGCCCCGATCGAGACGTCGGCGACCGGCGATCCGGCGTGCCGGGCCACGTTGGTGAGGGCCTCCGTGACGATCCGGTAGACGGCGACCTCGGTCGCGGCCGTCAGCGTCGGCAGAGGCGTGACGTCGAGGTGCACCTCCAGGCGGGCACCCGAGGCCGTGAACAGGTGGGTGCTGTGCTGTTGCAGCGCCGGGACCAGCCCGACCTGGTCGAGCACCGGCGGCCGCAGGCCGTCGACGAGGCGCCGGATGTCGTCGATCGCCGCGGCGACGTCCGACCGCAGGGCGACGAGCAGCGCCTCGGCCTCGTGGGGGTCGGAGTGCACGAGGTTGCGGGCGGCGTCCGAGGCGTACGCGACGCCGGTGAGCGTGGGGCCGAGCCCGTCGT
Source organism: Cellulomonas sp. URHE0023 (assembly GCF_000688475.1). Classification (GTDB taxonomy): domain Bacteria; phylum Actinomycetota; class Actinomycetes; order Actinomycetales; family Cellulomonadaceae; genus Cellulomonas. Next base: position 831,282 of record NZ_JIAN01000005.1, read on the forward strand.
GCAGGTCGTGCTGGAGGCGTCGGCGGTCGTCCTCGACCGCGGTCACGACGCGCTCGCGCGACTCGCGCAGTGCGGTGGCCAGGGCGCGAGCGTGCACCGCCTGGGCGAGGGCCGGCACGACCATGCGCAGCACCGCGCGGTCCTGAGCGGCCGGACCCGTCTCACCCGGCCGCAGGCCGATGTCGAGGCTGGCGACCGCCTGGTCTCCCACGTTCAGCGGCAGCCGGTACGTGCCCTCGGGTGGTGCGGTACCGGACCGGGCGATCGGACCGCTCTCGTCGGACAACGCGGCATACGGCAGCCAGAGCACCTCGCGCAGGCCGCGGAGCGCGACGACCGGGTCGTCCGAGTGGGAGAGCTCCTCCGCGAACCGGGAGGCGGCCGACACGGGGTCGGCCCGCTCGCCCAGCATGAGCCGGTCGGAGACGTCGTCAAGGACGCGCCGCAAGGGCGCGAACAGGACGGCGCACACCACGGCCACGCCCCCCAGAGCACCGATCGTCGCCTGCCGTCCCGTGACGAGCTGGAAGCCTGCCGCCACGCCGTAGAAGATCGCCCCCGTCACCAGCACCGTCATGGCGTACGACGCCGTGCGGACGAGCACCGTCCGCACGGGCCAGGTCGCAGGGCCGTACAGACCGACGACGGCCGACGCCGGTGCCACGATCAGGGCGCCCGTCTGCAGGATCATCCCGGGACCGTCGCTGTTGTCGAAGGCCAGGCTCAGGAGCACGACCAGGGCCGTGCCGAGCCCCAAGGCGAACCACAGGACGCTCACGCGCTCCTCGAGCGGTCCGCGCTCGATCCGCCACCAGAGCACGACCATGACGACGAACGGCACGGTCAGCAGGGCGGTCTGGACGAACCACGGGCTGGTTCCGCTGCTGGCGCCGACCAGCCCCAACGCGGCCAGCACCGGGAGCGCGCCGACGCCGACCGGCCGGAGCGGGCCGTTCGGGAAGCACACGGTGGCGGCCGGCAGAAGCGTCACGACGGTCAGGATCGAGAGCGCGTCGGCCACGGCGACCGGGAGGAACAACCCGGCGCCGATCAGTGCACAGACGGCCGCGCAGACGCCCGTGGCGACGCTCAGGGCGCCGAACACGCGGGCGGATCGCAGGCAGATCACCCCGGCCGCGCTCCAGCCGACAGCGATGGCGGCGGCCGCCGCGCGCTGGTCCCTGGGCCACGACCCGTCGGCGACCAGCAGGCTCAAGCACGCGGCGAGGACGAGCAGGCCCAGCAGCACGACGCCGAGACGCCTCATGTGCGGCCCAGCCCGCCCTGGCGCGCCCGCACGATCGCCTCGGCCCGGCTGGCCACCGCGAGCTTGGCGAAGATCGACGAGATGTGGTTGCCGACCGTCTTGGGCGACAGGTGCAGCTGGGCGGCGATGGTCGCGTTCGACGATCCGCGCGCGATCAGGTCGAGCACCTCGCGCTCGCGGGCGGTCAGCTCCGGGAAGACGACGCCCGGCGCCTGCGGTGTCGACGACAGGTAGCCGAGCACCCGTCGCGCGACACCGGGCCCGAAGATCGCCTGGCCGGAGACGACCGCCCGGAGGGCGTGCGCGATGTCGTCCTGGTCGGCGCCCTTCAGCAGGTAGCCGCGGGCGCCCGCCTGCATGGCCGCGAAGACCGTGTCGTCGTCGTCGTGCATGGTCAGGACGAGGACGGCCACGTCGGGGACCGCAGCGACGATGCGACGCGTCGCCTCAAGCCCGTCCACCCCGGGCATCGCGATGTCCATGATCACCGCGTCGGGGCGCAGCAGCTGGGTCTCGCGCACCGCGGAGGCGCCGTCCGCCGCCTCGCCCACCACCTCCAAGCCGTCGATCGACGTGATCAGGGCCGCGAGCCCGCGCCGGACCACCGGATGGTCGTCGGCGATGACCACCCGGATCGGGCCGGTGGCGGTATCGAGCATGCCGCCATGATCCTGCGTCGACCCTGTTCAGGAGTAGGGCTGCGCCCCCACGACAATCGGGCGGTCTCCCCGCGAGGATGTGGGTATCGCCGGATCCAGCCGGGAGCAGACCGGCGGGAGCGTGTGGCTGTCGCGCTCGCCGAGCGCACCGTCCTCAGGAGAGATCATGACTGCCACCGCTGTTCCCCGGGCCGCCGCGGCCCCCCTGTTGATGCGCAACAGGATCGGCCTGGTGATCCTCGGGCTGCTCGGGCTCGTGGACATGTCCGCCTTCGCCTTCCCGATGGACGACGACGCCAAGGCCGGCCCACCGACGGGCATCCTCGTGCTCGACACGATCCTCGGCATCGCCACCGTGGCGTTCGTCGTCGTCGCACTCCGGACGCGCAGCCGTGGGGCGATCCGCATCGTCGCCGGTCTGCGGATCGTGTCGGTGCTGTCGGCGGTGCCGGCGTTCTTCGCGCCCGTTCCCCCTGCGCTCGTCACCGCGGCGGCGCTGGACGTCGTCGTCACCTTCGTCGGCATCGTGCTCGCATTGACGCCGCCTCGCCGGGCGCACCCGGTGCTCGACTGACACGGGGACCCCTCTCGCCTCAGGCGCCCCCGCGACCCCGCTGCTCGCGCGCAGCAAGGTCGGGCTGGTCATCCTGGGCCTCCTCGGCGTCAACGACGCGACGCGCTTCTTCGGCCCGACTCCGGCTCCCGGTCAGCCGGGGCCACCGGACCGCTGCGCGAGCGGCACCGTCCAGTCGAGCAGCACGGGCTCGACCGGACGGCGCGCCGACGGGTGGCGAGCGGCATAGTCCTTCAGCACCGGGGCGCCGTCCGCTTCCGGCAGGACCGTCGCGCCACCGAACGCCACGCCCCGTCGTCCGGCCGCGGTGCTCGAGCAGATCCGGCCGCCCCGTCGTTGGCCGAGCATCCGTCGTCGGCGACGACCATCCGGATCGGGCCGGTGCCGGATCGAGCTTGCCGCCACGATCCTGCGTCCACCCTGGTCACGAGTAGGGCTGCACCCCCACGCCAATCGGGCGATCTCCCCGCAAGGATGTGGGCGTCGCCGGATCCGGCCGGGTGCAGACCGGCGGGAGCGTCGGCTCATGACAACACACCCGCACGTCAGGAGCTTGATCGTCTTCGACGGTGAGCCCGAAACCCCGCCGCGGCACGGACCCGGACCCGGACCCGGACCCGGACCCGGACCCGCCGATAGTGCCCGCTCGTACCGGGGCGCGAGCGCGATCGTCCTGGTGGCCGCACTGACGGTTGCGGTGGCGCTCACAGCCCACCTGCCGTCCGAGGCGGCCGGTCCGGCACCGGCGCTTCAGGAGACACACATCGCGCGCCCGTGCCCGCCGCGTGGCTGGTGTTCGCTCCCGGCCGAGGTCGTCGCTCGTGAGGCACTCGGCCACTGGTGACCACGGCTGGGGGCAGACCGCGCATCGGCGGCTATCGGCACCTATGAATCCCGGCCTCTGGCACGGCCTGCGCGTTGGGCCCGACGTCCCTGCCGTTCCCGGAGCGTCGTGGCATGACCCCAGCGTGACCACGCTCCGCGACGACAGCCGCCGCGAAGCGCGCACACAGGCCTCGGGCTTGGGCTCGGCAACCGCGGACAAGTTGGATGAGTTCCTAGGACTGCGATGGCCTGCGGGTTCGCGTTGAGTGGATCCACCCGGTTCCGTGGCACGTGGCCATGTCCCACCCAGTACGGCACGGCGGAAGCCCTGGCACCGGGTCGGGGCCTTCGCCGTGCTGTGGACCGGGACGAGGACCCGCCACCCCGTGCCGTCGCGCCGCCGACCGCGCTTTGTCAGACTGGGCTCACGCCGGGCTCCGCGCCGCGGCGGAGGCAGCGCTCCCCAGGAATGGTGGGTCGGATGACCGTGAACGTCGAGGGTGACCTCGGCCCGGACCCCGGCGACGAGCCTGAGGTCGTCATCGCCCCGACACTCACGACCGAGCGGCTCGTGCTGCGCGCGTGGCTGGACGCGGACCGGGACGCCTTCGCAGCAATGAGCGCAGACCACCGCACCATGCGGTACCTGCCCGCCACCTGGTCCCGGCAGGAGAGCGACGCCTTCATCGATCGCGCCACCGAGGCCTTCGCGGCCGAGGGATTCGGGCCGTGGGCCGTCGAGGTCGCCGACGACGAGCGCCTCATCGGCTACGCCGCGCTCGAGCGCGTGAGCGAGGACCTACCGTTCGCGCCCGCGGTCGAGGTCACGTGGCGGCTGGCGGGCAACCAGCACGGCAAGGGGTACGAGACCGAGGCCGCCGTCGCGGTCATGAAGCACGGCTTCGAGGTGTGCAAGCTCGACGAGATCGTCGGGTTCTGCTCCGCCGGGCACGTGACCTCACGCCGCATCCTGCGCCGGATGCACCTGATCTACGACCCCGATGCCGACTTCGAGTTCGCGGACGAGAGCCGGCGCCTGCGGCACGTGCTCTACCGCGCGCGGCGCGGGAGGTGGCCCGGCCGCGTGATGAGCGAACAGGACTGGAACAAGGCAGTCATCGCCGAGTTCCGGGTCAGCAGGGGCAGGGTCGGCGACACCTACGAGTACGCCCGGCTCCTCCTGCTGACCTCCGTCGGGGCGCGGACCAAGAAGCGGTGGACCAACCCGGTGGAGTACCTGCCGGACGGCGAGAAGTTCGTCGTCTTCGCCACGGGCGGCGGCCCCAGCACCACGTTTCCCGGGTGGTACCACAACCTGAAAGCGCACCCGGAGGCCTCGATCGAGGTGGGCGACCTGACGTTCGGCGTCGTGGCCGAGGAGGTGACGGGCTCTCAGCGCGAGCGGCTCTACGACCGGCAGAGGGTCTTCGACCCCAGTTTCGTGCCGGTCAACGAGGCGACCAACCGCCCGGTCCCCGTCATGGTGCTCACACGGACGCGCTGACGGACCTGCCGGTTGCGACGAGAACTGCGGGAGTCGCTCCGGTAGCGCCAGGGCCGTCGCACGGCGAAGCGCCGCGGTCCCACCCGTGCCGTTGCGCGAAGCAGGACCGGCTGCGTCCGACTGCTACTCGGTAGCAATGGACGTCATCCCGCCTCGTCACGGCGTGATCGGACAGTTCCACCCGCCGCCGGCGCTGCGTGCCCGCGGTCCCTCGGGCTCGCGCGAGCACCTAGGTGGTGGCCGCGCCCCCGGCTAGGGCAAGCACGGACGCGAGCGCGGCGAGCGCGAGCATCGTGAGGCCCAACGCGGCCGTCGGTCCTCGCCGGTCCGTCGCCAGCCCGCGCAGGAGACCGGAGGCACGGCCCAGCACGGCCAGGGGCGGCGCGGCCTTCCAGACGTCACGCTCCGCCTTGCCGCCGGCGCGCCGCACCACGTCGGGCAGGTGCCCGACGGCCGTCAGCAGCGGGACGATCATCCTTCCTCGGCGGCTGCGCACGGAGTGTGTGCCGAGGGCGCCGTCGAGGCTCGCGCGGACCGCGGCGGTGTCGTTGGCCCAGTGCACGCGCGCGTCGATGGTCCCGTCGGGACGTACGAGGTAGGCCGAGTTCGGCTTCGGGCCGACCGCGCGGTGCAGCGTGCCGTCGATGTCGTCGACGGCGACCTCGAACGTCACGTGCAGGTCGTCACGCATCGACGCCGCGTGGGCCGACTTCTCCGCATACGTTCGGGGTTGCGGCAGGAGCTCACCGGGATGCGCCTCGCGGGTCTGGACCAGGACGAAGCGCACCCGGTCGCCGTAGTGCGTGTGCAGCTCGTTGAGCGGCGGCAGCGCGCTGCGCGTGACCGGGCAGGTCTGCGACCCGAAGACGAGGAGTACCGGCCTGTCACCGAGGTCGTCGCTGGCAAACCGGGCGCCGGAGAGCGTCGCCAGGTCGAAGGAGGGAATGCGGTCACCTGGTGCTGGATCCGTCGAGCGGTAGTGCATGTCGGCGACGATGTCCCTCGTCCGCAGGTCGTCGAACCGGTACTCGGACGACCCGTGCTCTGTCTGGGCGGTCATGGCGTTCCTCTCAATTCGGCTACTTGACCGAATGGTCAAGTGGTGGAGCGCGCGGGTGGTCGCATGGTCCGACCAGAGTCAGCGAGGTGCGGGGAGGAGCAGCCGCACGAGGGGCTGCAGCGCCTCGAGAACGCGCGGATCGCCGTCGGACTTGGCCAGGACGCTGAAGCCCTGGATGCAGGCCACCACGCTGCGCGCGGCAGCGGTCGGGTCCAGCATCGGGTCGACGTCGCCGCGAGCTTGACCGTCCCTGACGACGGAGGCGACGCGTTCGGTCCAGGCCGTCAGCACCTCGGCGACGCGGGCCCGCATCTCCGGGTCGTGTGCGGAGAGCTCTGCCGCGAGGTTGCCGAGCGGGCAGCCGGGCACGACACCGAGGCTCTGCTGCATGCTGCGCATCATCGACGAGTAGGCCGACAGGAATCGGTCGAGTCGATCGAGAGGTGGCGCCTCGGTGTCGAACGCCTCGTCGAGAAGGCTGCGCATGAGCATCCAGTTGCGCTCCAAGACCGCCAGCCCGAGAGCGTGCTTCGAGGGGAAGAAGTGGTACAGGCTGCCCTTGTTGACTCCCGCCGCCTTGCACACGTCCTCGACGCTGACGTCCGCGTAGGTAGACCCATGCACGAGATCGCGTGCCGTCGCGACCAGCCTCTCCCGGGTATCCGTTGGCATCCGTCGACGATACGAGCCTGTTGACCGATCGGTCAACTGGGCTCTCTATGACTCCGGCGCCGGCCCTGGGGCGCAGAGACCTCCTCGTCCGACTGCGACTGCGACTGGCGCAGTGACACCGTCGGAACTCGTCGGGGGCGGCTCTCGTCCAGGGCGCCCCAACCTTTCGTTTGATGTCTCGACCTGGGCGGCACGCGTAGCGTCGAACGATGACGCCTCGTGCCATCTCGAGCCGACGACCATGACCGACAGCGGCGCCCAGGGCACGCCTGCCGCCCGGACCGTTGGTGGGTTCGACCACGACGGCCGGCTCTGGGTGCTCACCCTCTGCGCGATCGTCGGCACCGCGATCGGCGCACTCCTGCCCCCGGTCGCGCGATGGGCCGCGGAACTGCCCTGGGCCCCATTCCAGGGGCCGCTGCGACTGCTCGGGTCGTTCGACGATCCGTGGTTGGGGTGGGGCCGTCCGGGCCTCGGGCTCGTTGCGGGCCTGACCTTCGGGGCATGGCTCATCGTCGACTCTGCAGTCCTGGAGATCGGCCCCGAGCGGATCAACGTCCGGCGGCGGGGGCAGGTCGAGCGAGTGATCGAACGCGACGTGGTCGCCTCTGTCCGCCCTCGCGGCTCCACGATCATCATCGAGACCGACCGCGGCCGGACGCTCTTCGCACGCGATGTCGAGGGCGACAAGGCCGTGGTCCGCAGCGCGTTCGTCGATCAGGGGTACCCGTGGGAGGGCCCCCGCGAGTAGTCCGGGCGCGCGTGGTCGCGCTCGAGGTCCGGCCACTCCTCTCACGGAGGTAGCCGCGACTGCGCCGACGGTCACGTGCCGAAGCCGCACAGCGGATCCCGCCGCGCCCACACTGTCCACTGATGGGGGATCCGTCACGGCCGGTGCCGGCGCTGGTGTTGGATGCGGTCATGTCGACCGCCCGCCGGACCCTGATCGGTGCGCTGCTGGCAGCGGCCACGCTCGTGCTCACGGCCTGCGGCGACGCGCAGCCCAGGATCGAGATGACACCGCCCGACGGCCCCTTCGCGCCAGTCGAGCTCCGCGTCACCGGCCTGCGGCCCGGTGCGGAGGTCACACTGACGGCGACGGCTCACGTCGATGACATGCGCTTCGAGTCCGCGGCCACCTTCGACGCCGACGTCGACGGGGTGGTCGACGTGTCCCGAACGGCGCCGACGAGCGGGTCGTGGTCGACCGCGGACTCGATGGGGCCGTTCTGGTCGATGACGGGTGTCAGCCGCCGTTCACCCTCGGTCTTCGACGAGCCTTACGACGTCGACCTCGCGGTCGTCGACGCGTCGGGCGATGTGCTCACCGACCTGACAGCAACACGGCCAGGGACGGCACCCGGTGTCGAGACACAGCCCGTCGCGGGGGTCGACTTCATCGGGGCGTACGCCCTTCCGGTGGGCCACGCGGGCTCGCCCCTGCCGGCAGCTCTGGTGCTGGGGGGTTCGGAGGGCGGTCTGGAGTCGGCCGCGATGACCGCGCGTTGGATCGCGGGCCTCGGCTACCCGGCGCTCGCCGTGTCGTACTTCGACGAGCCCGGTCAGCCGACGGAGCTCGAGAACGTCCCGGTCGACCCCGTCCTGGCCGCGCTCGAGTGGCTGCGCGCGCGCCCCGAGGTCGATACCGGCGCACTGTTCACCTTCGGCGTCTCCCGCGGTGGTGAGCTCGCGCTCTGGCTCGCGGCGGAGCACCCGGACCTTGTCGCCGGTTCCTTCGCACCGGTCGGGTCGGGCTACCTCGTCTGCGGCTACCCCGATCTCAGCGTTCCGGCGTGGACCCTCGGCGGGCAGCCGCTGAGCCCCGCGTGCGCCGGGGACATCGGCGCAGTGCCTCCGGCCGGCTCGCAGATCGACGTGGCCGCGATCACGGGTCCGGTGGTCCTGGCCTGCGGCGGCGACGATGCGGTCTGGCCGTCCTGCTTCTTCATGGACGACATCGTGACTCGACGCGGCGCGGCGACGACGGTTGCGGTGCCCGGCGAGGGCGCCAGCCACTACGTCGCGGTCCCGCCGGGGGTGCCCGGGCTGGATGCGGAGATCCCCGTCGACGTCCAGTCGGCGACGCACGCTGTGCGGACGGCCTTCTGGCGTGCCACGGCAGAGACACTCGCGGGGGCCGCCGAGCGGGACTAGCGCGTTTGCGGTGCAGAAGCTCAGCTCCATGCCCGCCCGCCCCCTCGCGAGCAACGCGAGTCTGCGTCCCTTCGAGGTGTGAGGCTCGCGCCGCGTGGGGGCGACGTCCCGCCGCTTCGCCGTCGCGGACAAGGGCGGCTCCACGGCACCAGATGCGTCGGCGCGAACTCCCTACCCGATCATGGAGCAGGTCGAGGCATCGTCTCGACGCGATGGTGATCGCCTCGGCGGCTTCGTCGGCATCGACTCGCCCCCAGGCACGTCGCCTGGACGTGGACGCGGCTCATCGCTCCAGGGCCCATCGGAGCTTGAGGATTGGGACGCGTGAGTGCGACACCTCGGTTCGCACTGACGTGTCCCCTCGCAGGTCACCGGCACCGGCACCGGCACCGGCACCGAGCGAGCTCGACGCGCCCTCCACGTCGTGTGGGATCCCGCTTGAGTTGGCCACATCCGACGGAGCTGGCCACGGCGTGTTCGAATCCCACCGAGTTGGCCAAGCGGGATGCTCGCCGTGTGGATCCACACGCTGTTGAGGCCGCGTTCGCTACCGACGAGGGCGTCGAGCAGAAGGTGGGTGCCGACCACCATCCCTCGAGCTCGGCACCGACGGACGACGTCGTGCGAACCGCCTACTCGGCGAGAGCCGACGAGTACACGACACTGCTCGGCTCCACGGGAGCCATGGACCCCGCCGACCGGCGGTTCATCTCGACGTGGGCCGCGCGGTGCGGGGGCCCGATCGTCGACGCCGGCTGCGGTCCTGGGCACTGGACCAACCTGATGGCCGAGCTCGGCGCAGACGTCGAGGGCGTCGACCTCGTCCCGGAGTTCATCGAGCTGGCCAAGAACCGCTTCCCCACCGTCGCCTATCGGGTCGCTCTGCTCGACGACCTCGGCGTCCCCGACCATGCGGCCGCGGGAATCTTGGCCTGGTACTCGCTCATCCACCTCGAGCCCGGGAGGGTGTCCACCGTCCTGCGCGAGCTGCGGCGCTGCCTGCGCGGCGACCGCACGCTCGTCGTCGGGTTCTTCGCAAGCGAACGGCTGGAGCCCTTCCCACACGCCGTGACGACTGCCTACTCATGGCCCGTCGGCCAGCTGAAGCGGCTCGTCGAGAACGCCGGGTTCGTCGTTGAGGATGCGCACGTCCGACCGAACCTCGATCGTCCCGACCGCCAGCACGGCACGATGCTGGCGAGGCGGGTGTGAGGACGAGGTCGCCCGCTGTCATCAAGCTGGCCTGATCCCCCCGCCGATTTCGTCGCCGAGCACCCACCGCAATCCAGCCTCGTCACCACCACGCGTCGCCCTGTGATCCGGCCGTGTTGAGGACGTGGTCAGGTTGGTGAGAAACAGGCCTTCTCACCTACTTGTCCAGTCGCAGGTCAGCGGGGCGCGCGCCGACCACCTTCGAGGAGTTCCCCCACTTGTTGGCCCTGTGAAGAGCCCCACGTCGTCAGCCTGGCGCGTCGAGCCAACGGGCCGCGGCGTCGAGAGTGTCTGTCGGCGTGCTGTTGAAGGCGATAGCGGCCTGGGGCGCGTGCCGGTGCACGCAGTTGATGATCCGCTCGAACAGCTCGAGCTGGTCGTCAGGCTTGCGGATCCCGCCCCCGACGACCACCACCTCCCAGGATCGGCTGCGCAGCGCCTTGGTGACGACGGCTTCGATGTCGTCACTCCCGTCCAGCCCCACCAGGCAGCTGGCGACGCCGATCCCGGCGTCGACGAACCGAGCCAGGCCCGTGGCGGTCGCCTCGGCCACGGGTGCAGGATCCCAGGGGCCCGGCACACGGTACGGATCCAGCCCGATCACCAGGACGCGCGGTAACGCTGGCGTGCTCACCGCTCCGACGATAGCCAGAGCGGAGCGGCCTCGGGCGCGGGCCGTGTGCCCGGGTGGGGCGCCGACGCGGGACTCGTCGCACTCGCGCCGGGATCGGATGGGCAGGGCAGAGCTCGGCGGCGAGATCGCGGACGGGACGGTCCGCTTCTGGTCGGGCGGTCGCGATGTGCCGGCCCGTGGCGCTCGGCGCCCTCGCAGCGGTCCACCGCAGGCCCGGTCCCGTCGCCGGTCGGAGCCTCGCGCTCCGGCCATCTCGGACGGGTTCTTGCATCCGGTCGTGCGCAGCAGCTCCGATGCCGTCTCAGTCGCTCAGCGCCCCGGAAGCAGCGGCGAGAGTCAGCAGGCATGCGAGGACCACTGCCCACACCAGGGCCTCAGAAGCGAGCACCGCGGCGACACGGTGGCGGAGCGAATGGTGAGCGTCCTGCCGCATGTGAGGACGGTAGATCGGAGACTCCCCGCACGGAAGGGCAGGCACGGAGACACGGCATCGAGGGTGCGCTCATGGAGACCGCGACGGCACGTCGTTCACGGTCACGGGGCGCCCGTCACCCTCCGGTGTTCTCATCTGCTTTGTCCGGCCCGCAGGTCATGACACTGCACCCGGGAAGGTCTGATGAGTTCCGACCATGCTCACCCTTCCTCCGCCTTGACGGAACGGCCGCACGACGAGCACCATGAAACCAACCGGTTTAGCAACTGATTGGTTTAGTACGTGGATGCGCTGAGCACGACATTCGCTGCCCTCGCCGACCCGACCCGCCGCGCGATCCTCGCCCGGCTCGCCGACGGCGAGGCGACGGTCGCCGAGCTGGCGGAACCGTTCGACATGACGACGCAGGCGGTCTCCAAGCACCTCCGGGTGCTCGAGGACGCCGGTCTGATCACCCGGGGCCGGCGCGCGCAGTGGCGGCCGAGCCGTCTCCGTGAGGACGCGCTGGACGACGCCACCGACTGGCTCGAGCACCACCGGACCGCGTTCCGGCAGCGCTTCGAGGCCCTGGACCGTGAGATCGCCGCGCTGCGGCACGAGGGGAGTCACGATGGGAACCACTGAGCTGATCGTCGAGCCCGGGCGGCAGGACGTCGTCGTCGTGCACGACTTCGACGTTCCGCCGGAGGTGGCGTTCCGCGCGTACACCGACCCGGGCCTGATGCCTCGGTGGAAGGGGTCGGAGCGGTTCACCGTGGTCGTCGACGAGCACGACCTGCACGTCGGTGGCCGCTGGCGACTCGTCATGACGCGCACCGACGGCGTCGAGTACCCGATGCGTGGGGTGTTCCACGAGGTCAGCGCACCGCACCGCCTGGTGTCCACATACGAGTTCGAGACGGGCGGCCCGGGGGCCCTGCAGCTGGTGGTGGAGACGTTCGAGCCCATTCCGACCGGATGCCGACTGACATCCGTGTCCTTGTTCGCCTCCGTCGAGGACCGTGACCGATGGGTGCCCTCGGGCGGCCTGGAGTCCGGGACGCGGGCGATGATGGCCCTGCTCGACGAGGTGCTGGCGTCATGACCGACCTCGAGGTACGGCGGGCGTTCGACGCCCCGGCGAGCGCCCTCTGGGCGGCCTGGACCGAGTCCGACGCCGTGCGGGCCTGGTGGGGGCCGCAGGGATTCACGTGCCCCGTCGCGCGGATGGACGTGCGGGTGGGCGGCGTGTCCCTGGTCGCGATGCGCACGCCCGACGGGGTCGACCTCTGGAACACCTGGACGTACACGAGGGTCGACGCCGGGGAGCGGCTGGAGTTCCTGCTGGGCTTCAGCGACGCCGACGGCGGCTCTCACGACCCGCAGGACCTGGGGTTCCCGCCCGGCATCCCGCGCGAGGTCCCGCACCTGATCACCGTGCGCGACGGGCTCCTGACCGTGATCGAGCGGGGTTACGCCGACGCGCAGGCCGCCGAGCTGTCCCGGCTGGGCCTCGAGTCGTCCTTCGACAAGCTCGCCGCGGTGCTCTGACGCCTACGCGTGCTGGTCGCGCAACGCCGTGGCCATGCGCTCGACGAGGGCGGTCGCGCCCGCGGTCCCGGCTGTTCCCGTGCCGCGCGAGCCAGAACGCTCGGTGTGCGGTCGTCGACGACAACGGTCAGGTGTGCCCTGTGCCGCCACGGCGGTACGCCGGCCCACGTCGGCGCATCACGGATGGAAGGAGCGCCCTCGGCGAAGGGACCCGAGCTGCTGCCTGTCGTAGAACTGGACGAGCTCGTCGTACTCGGTCCAGAAGTCGTCGATCGGAAGGTCGCCACCCCGGAGGTGCGCCTCCAGGTAATGGAGGTGACGGTGCCAGCCGGCAGCGTAGGAGACCGCATCGTCCAGGCCCTGATGGTGCACAGAAAGCGTCGCGGCGGACGAGCCCGCCTCGGCCAGTGCGAAGGCGACCTGACTCACCCGCTCCTCAGGAAAGTCCCACGTCAAGGTCAGCAGGCGTGGAGGCCGCCACTGCAGCACGGCGTGCCGAGACCGGACCTCGTCGTCGTGCCAGAGATCGAACTGCCCGCCGCTGGCCACGGCGTCGACCTCGATGCGTCCCAACCACTTGGCGGTGTGGTCACGGTCTGTCAGCGCTTGCCACACATCCTCGACAGGTCTCGGCAGCGCAACATGCATCCGGACTTCTCCACGGGCCTTGTCGGCATGGCCGACTATCGCGGGCGCCTGCACGCGCCGATCGTACCCAGAGCGGCCGGGAGATCCGCTTCTTGGACCGTGTGACCGGTTGATCGGAGGAATTCCGGGCTGATCGCGGCCCAGATGCCGGGCCAGCGACATACGTGTGTTGACTGGAGTCAGCAGCGCCAATACGTTGTCGTCCGGCGAACGTGACATCGCGGCTGCGTTCGCCAGATGTCGACACGGCGCCCCCTCCACCGTGGCTCAGCGACGAGCCCCGAACGAGAGCAGCCGGCACGCCGACCGACCATGCCGCCCACCCCAGAGAGTGATGGTCCCTCCATGACGCACGCCCTGATGTCAGGACGTCGGCTCTCCCGAGTCACCCTGGTCGCCGTCGGCGTCGCCGCCCTCGCGTTCGCCGGGGCCGCCGATGCCGACGCCGCCGCGCCGCCCACACCGTCTGGCTGGACGCAGCAGTTCGTCGACGACTTCAACGGCGCTGCGAACACCGGCCTGAACACCGGGAACTGGCTGTACGACATCGGGACCGGGTATCCCGGGGGCGCGCCGAACTGGGGCACCGGTGAGATCGAGACGATGACGAGCAGCACCTCGAACGTCTACCAGGACGGCGCGGGCAACCTCGTCATCAAGCCGATCCGGGACGGCGCCGGCCGCTGGACCAGCGGCCGCGTCGAGACGCAGCGCACCGACTTCGCCGCACCGGCCGGCGGCAAGCTGCGGTTCGAGGCGAGGATCCAGCAGCCCAACGTGAGCGGAGCCGCTGCCGCGGGCTACTGGCCCGCATTCTGGGCGCTCGGCGCCGGCGCGCGCGGCACGGGCGCATCGGGGTGGCCCGGCATCGGGGAGATCGACATCCTCGAGGACATCAACGGCCTGAGCTCGGTGTTCGCGACGCTGCACTGCGGCACGTCCCCCGGCGGGCCCTGCAACGAGACGACCGGGATCGGCAGCGGCCAGCGCGCCTGCTCCGGGTGCCAGACCGGGTTTCACACGTACGCGATGGAGCAGGACCGCAGCGTCTCGCCCGAGCAGATCCGCTTCTACCTCGACGGGTCGAACTACTTCACGGTCAACGCGAACCAGGTCGACGCGACCACCTGGAACAACGCCACCCACCACGGCTTCTTCCCGATCCTGAACGTGGCGATCGGCGGCGGGTTCCCCGCCGCGTTCGGTGGCGGACCGACCAGCGCGACCCAGTCCGGCGTCCCGATGGTCGTCGACTACGTCGCGGCCTACACCTCGGGCGGCTCGACCGGCGGTGGCGGTGGCGGCGGTGGCGGCACGGCAGGTGCCGGCTCTATCACCAACGCGAACGGCCTGTGCCTGGACAACAACGGCGCCAGCACGGCCAACGGCAACAAGGTCCAGATCTGGGGCTGCAACGGCACCGTCGCGCAGCAGTGGACCTTCGTGCAGGCCGGCACCACCCTGCGGGTCCAGGGCAAGTGCCTGGACATCGCCGGCGCCGGCACGGCCAACGGAACCAAGGTCCAGCTCTGGGACTGCAACAGCACCGGCGCTCAGGTCTGGATCCCGCAGTCCAACGGGTCCTACTGGAACCCGCAGTCCAACCGCTGCCTCGACGATCCGAACGCCTCCACCGCCGCGGGCACCCAGGTCCAGATCTGGGACTGCAACGGGACCAGCGCGCAGAAGTGGACCCTGCACAGCTGACCCATCGGCACACCGGCACCGGGGAGACGACTCCCGGTGCCACCCGTGCGCGGACACTCCGGTCCACGCACCCCGAACGCTTCACGCAGAGGAGCAGGTCGATGAGGACCAGATTGTCCGGGGCGCTCGGTGCGCTCGTCCTGGCGGCGTCGGCGATGTTCGCCGACGCCGCCGCAGCGCAGGCGGTGGGCCCTGACCGGCTGCCCTTCACCATCACGAACTCGAGCGGCCGGGCGGAGGCGGTGTACGTGTACGTGCTCGGCACGAACCTCAGCACCGGCAGGCTCGGGTACGTCAACGCCGCGGGAGCGTTCACGCCGTGGCCCGCCGGAGCGAACCCGCCGTCGCCCGCACCCGACGTCGCCATCGCCGGACCTGCCAACGGCGGCAGCACCACCATCCAGGTGCCGCGCGGGATCTCCGGACGGGTCTACTTCTCGCTGGGGCAGAAGCTCACGTTCCTCCTGACGCCCGACGGGCTCGTCCAGCCCGCGCCGTGGTCGTCCGGCGACGCCAACCACGACACCCTGTTCGACTGGAGCGAGTTCACCTACAACGACTCGGGGCTGTGGCTGAACAGCTCGCAGGTCGACATGTTCGCCGTGCCGCACACCGTCACGGTCACCGGCGCGTCCGGTACGCGGAAGTCCGGGGAGCTGGTCGCGAACGGTCGCGACGCCACGATCAACGGGATCGCCGCCCAGTCTGGCTGGGCGAAGACGGTGGTGCGTCGGGCGGACGGGACCGTGCTGCGCGTGCTCGCACCCGGCAAGGCCGCCGGCGCCGGGTTGCTCAGCACCACCTACCTGGACCCGTACATCGCCTCGGCGTGGAGCGCGTACGCGAACAAGACCCTGACCGTCCAGCCCTTCGCCGACCAGCCGGGCACCAAGTACTTCGGGCGGACGTCCGGGACCGTGATGACCTTCACCAACGCGTCGGGCTCCCAGGTCGCCTCCTTCAACCGGCCGAGCAGTGCGGACGTGTGGGGCTGCGACGGCGCTCTGCTCGCGCCGAACGACCAGGTCGTCGGTCCCATCGCCAGGACGCTGTGCGCGGCGCTCAACCGGGGGACGCTGGGTACCGTCGACACCCAGCCGAGCACCGACGCCTCGGCGTTCTACAAGAGCAACCCGGCCAACCAGTACGCGCGGATCGTGCACGCCAACATGGCCGACGGGAAGGCGTACGCGTTCGCGTTCGACGACGTCGGCAACTTCGAGTCGCTCGTGAACGACGGTTCGCCGTCGGCCGCAGGCCTGGTGATCCAGCCGTTCACCGGCGGCGGCCCGGGCGGTGGGGGAACGACTCCGCCGCCGGCCGGGGCCCACGCGTTCACCAATGCGAACGGTCTGTGCCTGGACAACAACGCCGCCAGCACGGCCAACGGCAACAAGGTCCAGATCTGGGGCTGCAACGGCACCGTCGCGCAGCAGTGGAGCTTCGTGCAGGCCGGCACCACCCTGCGGGTCCAGGGCAAGTGCCTGGACATCGCCGGCGCCGGCACGGCCAACGGAACCAAGGTCCAGCTCTGGGACTGCAACAGCACCGGCGCTCAGGTCTGGATCCCGCAGTCCAACGGGTCCTACCTCAATCCCCAGTCCAACCGCTGCCTCGACGACCCGAACGCATCCACCACCGCCGGCACCCAGGTCCAGATCTGGGACTGCAACGGAACCAGCGCGCAGAAGTGGACGCTGACGAGCTGAGACCAGCCTGGGGCGTCAGCTTCGTGGCTGAGCATCGTTCCTGCATCGGGGACGTGAACACAATCGGCGCCGCGCGTCGTCAGCCGGCGAGACGTTCGAGCTCCTCGCGGTTGCGCTCGAGGTACTGGTGGATCGGCTTCCAGGTGGCCTCGTCGCGCATGCCGTCGAGCACCCTGACCTCGTTGCTGGTGACCGAGACCGAGTAGCCGTCGCGGTCGATCACCAACACGAAGGTGATCATCTGCGTCGGCGACGCCGCCGCGAGCTCGTCGAGCAGGTCGACGACGACGAAGAACAGCTCGCGTGGCGCGCTGTAGTACTCCTGGACGAGCCCGTCAGCGGTCTCGACGACGACGACCTGGACGCGGACGTGACCTGCCGACTCGTTGGACGTGGCGGCCTCTGTGCGGGACACGATGCGCAGCCATCCCTGCGGAGCGGCCGCTGCGTAGCCGCTCGCGATGCGCGCGGCGGCCGCTGCCTGCTCCGCTGTGAGTTCGACCGGCGCCGAAGAGTCACCGTGGTGGCTGGGCACCGTTCCTCCAAAGTGTCTCGAAGAGCTCCGTAGGCGGCCGAGGACCATGTGGCCGATGTCGGAGAACGTTCGCACCGGCCGCAGTCAGCCGACGAGACGCTCGAGCTCCTCGCGGTTGCGCTCGAGGTACTGGTGGACCGGCTTCCAGGTCGTCTCGTCGCGCATCCCGTCCAGCAGGTCGACCTCCTCGTTGGTCACCGTGGCCGAGTAGCGGTCCCGGTCGAGGACGAGGTCGAAGACGATCGTCTGCGTCGGGGAGGCCGCGGCCAGCTCGTCCAGCAGGTCCGCGACGACGAAGTAGAGGTCGCGCGGGGTCCGGAAGTAGTCCTGCTCGAGGCCGTTCGGCGTCTCGACGACGACGACCTGGACGGCGACCCGGCCCGCGGACTCGTTGGACGTCGTGCACTCGGTGCGTGACACGATGCGTAGCCAGCCCCGTGGTGCGGCGGCGCCGTAGCCGGTCGCGATCTTCGCGACTACCGCAGCCTGCTCCGGACTCAGGTCGACCACGGTCGCGGCGTCAGCTTCGTGGCTGGGCATCGTTCCTCCATTGGGGCGTGAACAGCTCGTCGTCGATCTTCACCTCGACGGCGAACTCGTCCGGCCGCGTCGACAGGTTCCCGTCGCGGTACATCGGCTGGATGTGGATCTCCACGTTAGCGGGGGTCGCGCGCCCCAGCGCATCCCGGATCTTGCGCTCCATGCGCGCCCACTCGCCCTGGTTCAGGTTCACCAGGCCGTCGTAGGGCTTGCCGTTGCCGGGCAGCACGTTCAGGCGGTTGGTCGGACCGCCCAGCGAGTCGGCGATCAGGTGGAACCCGATGTCGGTGTCCAGGCCCTCGTTGCCGATCTGCGTGGTCAGGGCACTGTTGCGGCCACCGGCGCCCAGGCTCAGCTTGCCGCTGCTCACGCTGCTCGTGCGCCCGAGCGAGTCGGTCTCGTACGCCACGCCCTTGAACTCGTAGATCGCGTTGGGGTGCGGAACGTTGGCGGCGCGGTTGAACGCCTCCAGGTTGTCGAACTTCAGGAGCGGGATCGGCACCCCGTCGGCTCGCGCGACCACCTCGAACGTCGCCTCGAGCGCGCGCAGCTTCTCGACGTCCACGCCGCGAGCCACCAGGGCCGCGATCTCCTCGGCTTTGAGCGCTCGACGGGTCCACTTGGTACCGGCCGCGCCCCAGCCGAGGAACGGGATCATCGACGCAGACGAGAGCGCCGCGTCGACGCCGTTCCCCTCGGCGAGGTACCAGACGGCGCTGACCGCGTCGAAGGCCTCGCCGACCACAGGGACCAGACCCAGGCCGTCGAGGACCATGTGGCCGATGTCGGAGAACGGGTTGGCGTTCTTGCGCCGCTCCTCGATCTCCGCGGCCTGGATGTCGAAGATGTCGCGCGCATCCTGGGCGATCGACGTGCTGATCGTGTCGCCGCCCTCGTACGGCGTGATGGCCGCGGCGATGGCAGCGTTCGAGCCGGCACCGTCGTCGACGGGCCAGCGGCGCTCGGCCAGCACGTAGTTGAGGAACTCGTTGGTCTGCGCGGTCTTGCCGGCGCCCTCGATCGTGATGACCTGACCGGTGCCGAACAGGTGCTGGGCCGCCTCGGGGGTACGTCCGACGGCCGCCATGATGCCGGCGAGCGGGTCGTAGTACTCGGTGTACCCGGTCGGCGCGCCCTCGTCGTCGCCCTGCACGGGGTCGACCGCGCCGAACCCGTCACTGAAGCTGTGGGACCGCTCGTACCACATGTCGCGCGTGTCGACCTGGCGCTCGTAGTCGTAGACGTCGGTGGCCACGACCTCCAGGAAGTTCGCCGAGAACGTCCCGCGGGAGATGACGAGCCCGAGCGCGCTCGCCTGGCCCAGGGTCTCGGGGTACTCGTCGATGATCGCCGCTGACCACCTCTGGGCGTACCCGGAGGGCAGGGCGTGGTCGCCAGTGCCCTGCGTGGCGACGCCGTACGTCGTACCCAGCCCGTCCAGCAGCGATTCGTAGGCCTCGTCGAACGTCTCGACGTCGTCGATGTCGGTGCCCATGCTGTTCGCGGCGAGGGTCCGGCGGGTGTTCGACGCGTCGATCACCAGGTCCGCGACCTGCTCGGGCGAGACCTTGAGTGCCAGCTCGTACGCGAAGTAGGGGTCCGTGCCGTTGGCCGCCAGGAGGTCGACCAGCTCGTCGGGCAGGTCCTCGCCCGAGCCGTACTCCTCGATGAGCTTGGCCGCCCGGTCCGCTAGCTCGGCAGCCTCCGCCGGCGTGGTCGTCGGCAGCTTCGCCTCGTCGAGCTGGACGTAGGCCTGGAAGCCCGGGACCTGCGCCTCGATCGCGCGCGCCAGCGCGAGCCGCCGCCGCACGCCGGGCAGCTGGTCGGCCACCCAGTGCTGCACGGCGTCGAGGCGGTTGAGGTCCTCTGCAGAGAGCATCACGGACTCGAGCCCGGACCGCAGCGCCGACCGGTGCGACGACACGTCGTGCGACGCGTTCTCCAGCGCCTTCTGGAGCGCGGCCATCTGGGCCAGGTCGATCGACGCCATGCTCACCGCAGGTTCCTCCAGCGGGTCTGCCAGGCACCGGGCTCGACCGTGTCCGGCTGGCCGTGGACGGCCTGGTCATAAGTCGTGACGACCCCGTCCGCGGCGGTGCCCAGCGCGTGGCGATGGCCGACGAGATCCGTGTAGAACGCGTCCGCCACCGAGCTGATCCATGCGCCCGCGTCCATGGCGGCGACCACCGCGTCGAGGTCGTCCCGCAGGTCGGCCACCGTCGGGACCGCACGCGAGCGCTGGTACTCGATCGACGCGAGGTACGGGTTGGGGATCTCCTCCGTCACGATCGGCTCAGGCGTTCGCGGGGACCGGACCGCGCTCGGCCACCCATGTGTCGAGGTACGTTTCGTAGCGCCCCAGCGACTGCTCGTCGTAGATGCCCTGGCTGCGCTTGGGCGGCTCGTAGCCCACGTCCATGCGCATCGCGCCGTCAGCGTCCAGGAGCAGCTCCATCGTGGTCCAGCGCGTGCCCTCGGCCGACAGCTCGTTCAGCCGAACGACCTCGTCGTAAAGCTGCTCGTCGAACCCGAGCTGGCCGTAGAGCCAGCGGTCGCCGCCGTTGACCACCGCGGTGGTGATCCAGTTGAGCGAAACGGTCCCGGCGTCGTCGACCGTCGCCTCCCAGCTGCCGACGAGCCGCGCCCACCCGGTGGGCGCGACCTGCGCGAAGCGTCGCGCGACCGTCTCCAGCTGCTCCTGCTGTTCGGCGAGCCCCATGGGACGACATCTCCCTCGTCGAGTAGGTGCACTCATGATGCCAGCCGGACCAGGATGGCGCTCCAGCGGCGGCGAGCGCGCTTCCCTGGGAGGGACCAAAACCGTCGGGTACGACGTGAGTCAGGTAGGGCCGCTGGACTGGTACCTCGTCAACGCAACCAACGCCGTCGGTCCGTAGCAGCCACAGCACCCGGCATCGTCGTACGTGAGCATCGCCCGGAAAGCACCCTCGGACCTGTACTGAAGCGGTGCTCGCCGACGCGCTGGTACGACTGACCGAGACAGCGCACGACGTGGCCGGACCGGTAGCGCCGTGCTGTGGACGGGCTCAGGGCTGTGGTGAGCCGTGCACGCCGACCACGCCGTCGGTGCCGGCACGCGCGGGGAACGGGTTCCAGCTTCCGGGGTTGTAGCGCAGAGTGCAGCCCTGGGCGACTGCTCGTGCCGCCAGGCCGTGCGCGGGGTAACCGTCGGCGACCATCGCATCTTCGATGGCCTGCGCAAGCCGTTCCGGGTGCCGACCGCCCAGCACCCACCACACGAACGGGGTGCGGCGCACGCGCGAACCGAGACGCACGGCGTCGGTGACCTCGACACCGGGCAGGTGCCGCCAGCCGGTCAGGGCCGTGTCCAGACCGTTGAGCGCCAGCGCGGTGCCAGACGCCGCACCATGACGGAAGTGCGGCGAGGACGGGGAGACCCCGGGCAGACGCCCCAGCAGGTTGGAGCGGCGCACCACCCGGACCCGACCCGGGTCGATCGTCGACCACGGGATGACGAACGGCGACTTCGTGCGCATCCCCACCACCAAGCCGTGCTCACAGACCCGGTGCCGCTCCGCCACCCCCACACCGATCAACAGGGCGAGGAAGAACCCGAACGTGCCGGCGACGGCCAAGGTCACCAGCCGGCCCTGGGCGTCGGGGCGGGTCGCGGCCAGCGCGAGCGATGCGACCATCACGACAGCGGTGATGATCCAGAAGATGTTGCCGGGCCAGGACCGGAACACGGCCCGCACGGCCCCCATGTCCCGCCAGTCCTGGTCGGCTGCAGCGAGCAACCGGTCCAGGGACGCCTCGGTAGGCTCACCCAGCTCAAGGAACTCCCGGTCGCCGCTCACAGCGCGCCCACCATCCGACGCCAGTGCGCCACAACGGCCTGACGGTCCACGCCGCGGTAGCCCACGTCGTCACCGACCTGCGCCGCGTCGCCCGCCAAGTCCGACGACACAGCATCACGCCCTGCCGCAACGAACCCGAGCGCGTGCGGATCGCCTCCCACGAAGTCCATGCCACCCCTCAACCGGTCGCGCGCGACGCCCTGAGGTCTGGATCTCGCCGACGCCGACCCCGGCGAAGCGGAACCAGGCTACGACGAGGGCCCGACGCCCTGTGACGTGGACGGGCTCAGGGCTGTGGTGAGCCGTGCACGCCGACCACGCCGTCGGTGCCGGCGCGCGCGGGGAACGGGTTCCAGGCGCCCGGGTTGTAACGCAAGGTGCAGCCCTGGGCGACGGCTCGTGCGGCCAGGCCGCGGGCGGGGTAACCGTCGGCGACCATCGCGTCTTCGATGGCCTGCGCAAGCCGTTCCGGGCGCCGTCCGCCCAGCACCCACCACACGAACGGGGTGCGGCGCACGCGCGAACCGGGTCGCACAGCGTCGGTCACCTCGACACCAGGCAGGTGCCGCCATCCGGTCAGGGCCGTGTCCAGACCGTTGAGCGCCAGCGCGGTGCCAGAGGCCGCACCATGACGAAAGTGCGGCGAGGACGGGGACACCCCGGGCAGACGCCCCAGCAGGTTGGAGCGGCGCACCACCCGGACCCGACCCGGGTCGATCGTCGACCACGGGATGAAGAACGGCGACTTCGTGCGCATCCCCACCACCAAGCCGTGCTCACAGACCCGGTGCCGCTCCGCCACCCCCACCCCCACCAGCAGCACGACGAAGAACAGAAAGCCACCGGCGGCGACCAATGCCACCAGCCGGTCCTCCGGGTCGGACTGGAGTGCTGCCAGCGCGACCCATGGGAGAACCATGACGGCGGCAATGATCCAGAAGATGTTGCCGGGCCAGGACCGGAACACGGCCCGCACGGCTCCCATGTCCCGCCAGTCCTGGTCGGCTGCAGCGAGCAACCGGTCCAGGGACGCCTCGGTAGGCTCACCCAGCTCAAGGAACTCCCGGTCGCCGCTCACAGCGCGCCCACCGTCTGACGCCAATGCGCCACAACGGCCTGACGGTCCGCGCCGCGGTAGCCGACGTCGTCACCGACCGGCGTGGACAGGTAGGCGCCGTGCGGGCCGGTGAACACCCCGCTCCAGGTGTCGCTGACCGTGTCACCCACGTCCAGGCGGGTGACCGTCAGGGCCGCGGTGCTGAGCCCGACCTCTTCGAGCGCGGGGTGCTCGGCCGCGACTTGGTCCCTGGTGAGCACGACGTCCAGGGCGGGCGCCGGCACGTCGGGCAGTGCACCACACCAGGTGGTGAGCGCCTCGACGGTGTCGCTCTCTCGGGCGAGGGTGAAGTGGTGCTGGCCGACGTGCGTGACCACCTCGGTGAGCCACAGGCCGTCGCGCTGACCGTAGAGCACCGCCCAGTCCAGCAGGTCGGCGGTGCGCCGTTCGGCCACCACGAACGTGGCCGTGTGGCGGCGCATCGTGAGCAGCGCCAGGACCTGCGGGTCCGCCTCGAACTCGAACGCCCCCGTCTCGACATCCAGGGGGGCTGCCCGGTAGATGCCGCGCGCGCTCAGGCCGCGCAGCGCCGCGGTGAGCGCCGTGACCTGCTCGGCCTCCGTCAGCGAGGAGTACCACGGGCTCGGTGCCAGCGGCTCGCCGCCGGGCTCGTCGAGCCCGACCAGCTCCTCGTCGGTGAAGCACCCCAGAACCTGCGGCGAGTCGAGGGCCGCGGCGAACAGGTCGAGGCGGGCGCCGACAACGGCGTCCGACTGCGGTGTGGCCAGGTCGAACAGGTCCTCCATGGACGGCACGCTCACCCGAACAACCCCTTCCACACCTTCTTCGCCCCGTCGGCGACAGCGCCACCGACATCCTTGGCTGTGTCCCCGACCCACCCGGCGGCCTTGGTGGCTGCGTCGGCGATCGCCTCGCGGTTCTCATAGGCCCAGCACCCCACGGCGACCACCCCGGCGACGGCGACGACAGCCGCCCCGACCGGCGTCACCATCGCCCCGAACGCCATCGCCGTCATCAGCCCACCACCGACGACGGTCGCGAGGCCACCGAGCATATGGGCGCTCCGGTCACCCGCTGCCAAAGTGTCGTCGGTCGCGGCCGTGTACATGTCGTACCCGCCCGACACGACTCCGAGCGGGCCGAGCACCTTGGACGCGAACGGCATGACCGCCCGGATCGGCCGCATGGCCGACTCGAAGCGGCCGACATTTCCCACGATCTGCGCGGCGTTGGCCTCGGGGGCGAACGCGGCCGCGCGTTGCAGCGCGGTCGTCTCGCCGACGAAGCCGCGTGACTGCTTGTAGATCCACTGAGCCCTGCGCAGCTCGGCCGGGACGTCCTTGCCGATCGCCTTGCCCAGCGCCTTCTCCGCCGCGGAGAACTTCGTGGCCAGCGACGGGTCGGTCGGGTTCGCCAGGGAGTTGATCTCCTGGTAGATCCCCCGGGCCTTCAGGTAGTTCTGCTCGGCCTTCAGCGCGAGGGAAGGTGCTCGTTGGTACTTCAGGATCCCGTAGATCCCGTACGCCTTCACACCGGCCTTGACCGCCTTGGTCACGACGGCCGTCGTGAGCGCCACGTCCGGGTTCTTGTACGCGTCGACCAGGTCGCCCGCGTCCAGAGCGAGACCGCTGGGCGCGTTGCCGACAGCGGCGCGGCGCCAGGCCTCGACGGGCCCCAAGGTCGCGGCGCCCGGGGCCCACAGGTCGACCTGCCCGGCGAGCGCGTCGACGACCCGCCGGCGCGCTGCCTCGAGCGCGTCGTTGGCGTGGTCGGCCGCCCTGCTCGCGGCAAGCATGTCGTCGTGGTGCTGGTCCTGGAGCTCGGCCTCGCCCATCGAGCGGGCGCGCCGCCACGACGTCTCGGCCTGGAAGTGCTTGCTCGACTCCGACCGGATCGTGTCCTGCGCGGCCTCGAGGGCGTCGGCCCAGTCGGCCAGCGCCCCGCCGACCGTCACCAGCGACAGGCCCACCGCGCCCGTGCCCGCGGCGGCGTCCGAGCGGGCGGCGGCGAACGCGGCGACCCGCGCCGTAGGCAAGGCGCCCGCGGCCTGGCCGCCAAGCGTGCTCAGGCGGCCGCTGCGGGTGTCACCGACGGCGCTCGAGAGTGTCGCGACGCCCGAGACCACCCGACGGAGCGCGTCCGGATCGCCGGTCGGAACCGAGAACGTGCTCACCGCGGCACCGCCCCGGTGGCCTGCAGCAACTGCGCACCGGCCGTCGTCGACCCCTCGGCCAGTCCCTGCACGACCGTCGCGGCAGCCACCACCACGCCGCCGATCGCAGCCAACGCCGACTCCGCAAGGTCAGCCACGTGGCCGTCCCCGGCGGCGGCACCGGCCAGCTTGCCCTGCCGCGCGATCTGAGTCGCGTCTCCGGCCAGGTCCGACGACAGAGCGCCGAGCCCTTTGCCCACCACCTCAAGCTGGTGCGGATCGCCTCCTGCGAAGCCCATGCCCACCCCTCAGCCGATCGTGCGGAACGTCCCTGACCCGTGAGCGCACACCATACCGAGCGAGCGATCTCAGGTGAGTAGGGCCTACCGCCGCACGAGGGCAGGCCGACCGACACATGGGCGGGATGGTGGTCATCTCGCGAGTCAGCGACGACCCGCGCCCAGGCCCGTTGTCGTGAAGGACGCGAGGACCTGGAGCTTGTCGGCGCTGTCGGAGCCGAGATCCGGGTGGTAGATCGCCAGGGCGAGGCCGTGGGCCGTGTCGCCGATGATGAGCTTCTCGCGGTTGAGGGTCAGACTGCCGACCAAGGGATGGTCGAGGGTGATGGGCCAGCTCTGCCGGGCTTGGACGTCGTTCTGGGCCCACAGCGTGCGGAAGCGATCGCTGGTGAGCGACAGCTCGCCGACGAGGTCGATGAACCTGGCGTCGTTGGTGTCCGCGCCCACCGAGCGGCGAAAGCCCGCGACCAGGCGGGCGGTGGTGTCGTCCCAGTCCGGGTAGAGCGCTCGTTCGCCGGGGTCGAGGAAGACGGCGCGGAGGCGGTTCTCACCCGCGGTGATGCGAGGTGAGAGTGCGGTGGCGAGGGGGTTGGCGGCGAGCACGTCGAGGTAGCGGCCCTCGACGAATGCCGGCAGCTGCACGCTGCCCAGGAGCTTGCGGATGCCCTCGGGGACGTCCTCGCGACGCGGCCGCCGCCGGCTGCGTGGTCGATCCAGCTCGGTGAGGGAGAGAAGGTACGCGGTGCCTGTGGCGTCGAGCCCGAACACCCGGGCGAGGGCTTCGAGGATGTGCGCGGACGGTCGCCGGTCGCGGCCCTGTTCGAGCCTCAGGTAGTAGTCAGGGCTGATCCCGGCGAGAAGCGCGACCTCCGCTCTGCGTAGGCCCGGCACCCTGCGGCTGGTGCCCGCGGGCAGGCCCACCTGCTCGGGACGTACCCGCGCGCGTTGCGCGCGAAGGTAGTCGCCGAGCAGGTTCTCGTAGGGGGCCACTCCCGCAACGTAGACCGCCGAGCCAACGGTGACAGTGGTCCTGCGGGCACCACTATCGCTGAGGCGTACCTGCCAGTGCGCGACGAGGGCCACCGTTGACGGCAGAGCGCAGGCGTGACTGCCCGGAGCGCGTCCGGGCGCCGCGGTGGCGGTGCGAGTCGAGGGAGTACGAGCATGGGTGGACTGGCTGTCGTCACAGGTGCGTCATCAGGGATCGGCCGGGAGTACGCACGGCGTCTGGCGTCGCACGGCATGGACCTGATCGCTGTGGGTCGTCGCCAGGAACGCCTCGACGAGCTCGTCGCGGAGTTCCCGGCCGTGAGCGTGCAGACCGTCGTCGCGAACCTGTCTACCTCCGAAGGCATCGCGAAGGTCATCGACGCGGTTGGGAACCAGCCGGTGACGATGCTGGTCAACAACGCTGGCGTCGCGCACTACCAGCCGTTCGTCGAGCTGCCCGCAGACCAGGCGGCGGAGGTCGTCGGTGTCAAGGTGCTCGCACCGACGCTGCTGAGCCGCGCGATCGCACCCGGCATGGTCGAGCGTGGGACCGGGCAGATCGTCAACGTCGCCGGCATGATCGCGTTCAGCGGACCGGCGAGCGTGGAGCAGGTGCCGCTACGCCGGGCGGTGTACGCCGCAGCCCTGGCCTATGCCGTCGCCCTGTCCCAGACGCTGCACGCCGAGCTGTCCCCCGCCGGCGTGAACGTGCAGGTGCTGTGCCCGGGTGTGGTCGCGACAGAGTTCCACGAGCGGCAGGGCCTGGACCTCTCGGCCGTCCCCAGGATGAGCGCGGCCGACGTCGTCACCGCGAGCCTGCGCGGCATCGAGCTCGGCGAAGTCGTCACCGCCCCTGGCGTCGAGCAGCACGGCCTTCTGCACGACGTGTTCGCGGCGGACCTCGCGGCATTCGGTGCACAGTCGCCGGAGCTGGCGACCCGCTATCGGACCTGACGGCGGTCGGCCGGCCGCACCTCGACCAGCGGCGGCCTGGTCGGAAGGGGCGCGAGCACACCAACTACTCGATGCCGGGTTCAGCCGCCGAGAGGCGTCGGGCCGCTCTGCTGTACCTCACCGCCCTGCTCCAAGTCGGGGCGTTCGACCGGGGCCATCGGCGTCGGGAGCTCCGCGAAGAGCTCACTGAGCTCATCTGCCCTGGGCACCCGGACGGAATCGGCCGCGGTGCGCAGGACCGCAGGGTCGACGCCCTCGCCTTCAAGCACGATGTACGCGTCACCGCGCTCGAGGGAGCACCGCAACACCGCCTCCGAGGCGTCCGGCAACTCGGCGCACGGGGCGACCGACGGATCTGCCAGACGATCGATCCTCAGCAGAACGGTGCTGCCGTCGTTCCTGCCATACCCCACCGACATGCCGTCGTCGCCTACGACGCCGACGTACATCGGCCAGAGCTCGAACCCGTCGACCTCGGTGACGTACACGAGGTCGGGCGCGATCCCGGCGTACTCCGTCCAGATGGCGATCTCGTCGGCCGTCGCCGGACCCATGGCCGTCGGCGAGGTGGTTCCTCCGGCAGCGCTGGCGCACGCTGCCAGCGTGAGGGCGAACATCACGGCCGGAGCCGCGACGGCCGCGACACGTCGAGTGTGCGTCATTGCGGCAACCTACCGATCCGTGCGGATCAACCTCGTCCCGAGCCCGTGATCGAGTCCTCCGGCAGCCCACGGCCCGGCGGTCGTCAGGCCGATTTCGACCCCCGTGCCCGGAATGTACGACGTGTCCTAATGTACCGAGCGTGACTTTCTTCCTCTTCATCGTCGCTGCCGGTCTGACCATCGGTGGGTACTTCTGGGACAGCAGCACGGCCACCACCGCGGGATGGGTGGTCTGGATCCTCGGCCTGATCAGCGCCTACTTCGGGTGGGTGAGACGCCGCAACACCTTCGGGTCGTTGGAGGAGGCACAGGCGGCCGCCGAGGCGGGCAACCCGAAGGCCATGCGAGCGGTGGCGATGGTTGCCAAGGTCAGCGGTGATCTCGACGCCGCTGAGCGGCTGCTGCGGGGGGCGGTCGAGAAGGGCGACGTGGAGTCGATGTGGGAGATGGGCCGGCTGGTCGAGCAGCGAGACGGGCTCGCGGAGAGCGAGCCGTGGTTCCGGATGGCCGCCGAGCGCGGGCACTTCGTCGCCAAGCGGTTCTTCCGGCAGGGCAGCGCACTCAACCTCGACGGCACCAACCCCCTCTGATCCACGCTCCCGGCACTCCCGACCGAGGGGCACCTTCGCCGTGCTCCGTGCGCGAGAGGCCGAGAAGAACTCGAAGCCGACCTCTCGGCCGTCGTCACGATGTCGCCGATGGTCCGAGCAGCGCCGCGACCCTGTCTGCGTCGGATGCCGTCCCGAAAGCGAAGGCGATCGGGCTCGTGGCGATGGGGCTCTGGACGGTGGCAGCAGAAAGCACCGTGCCATCGAGGAGGAGCGCCAACTCCCGCCGACCGCCTGACCACTGACGTCCGCGAGCGTCTTGGTGTCTGCTTCGTCGAACTCGACGACGACGGTCTCGCCCCCGCCCTGGCTCTCACGCACGACCGAGGTCGGAGTCACGACACCGAGCGTCTCAGCCAGCTCGCAGGGCGTGGCGCCTTCGATGTCGCAGGCCATCCCGGGGCCATCTGCCGTCAGGGGTGGGGCGCTGCAGGGTCCTGTGTCGGACGAAGTGACGAGACGCAGCTGAAGCGGCGGCGCCGTCGAGCCGCCCGGTCCCTCGGCACCGTCGACTGACGCGCACCCGGCGGCAGGGTGAAGAGGGCGAACGGCAACACCACGGCAGCGCCCGCCAGTACTGGCAGCAGCTGCCAGCGGATCCCCGACCACGGCCAGCACGATCGCGGACAGCATGAATACCGCCCCCGCCGTGATCGTGGCGCGTCGACGGACGGCAGCTGGGAGCCAGCGCGCCACCACCAGCGTGACGGCACCCAGCACGACAAGGACTTCTAGAGAGGACATGGTTTCCGTCACCCGGCCATGCTGTGCGCCGGGCACGTGCTGCCACATCGCCCGAGGGTGGCCCTCGTGTGCAGCCGGAGTCCCACCCGAGCCATGCCCATGTGATGGGCCTTGCGCCCGTGGGGGCAGCCGGGCTACGCCTGTGGTCGTACGTCCGCTCGATTCCTCCAGGCTGAGTTTCTGCGACCACCAGCGGGCTCGCGAGCACGCTCCGGAGGAGATCCGCTCGCGTACGGCTGTCGCAGCTACACCAGCGTCGTCGGGTCCGTGTTGGCGCCGCAGATGACGACGGCGACCCGCTCATCCGGTGCGGGCTGGTAGGCGTTGCTAGTGAGTCCCGCGTAGGCGGCGGCTGCGCCGTACTCGACCGCCATGCGGTAGTCCTGCCAGAGCGCTGTGCGTGCTGCGCGGATCGCGTCGTCGTCGACGAGGACGCTCGTCGGCCCGGTCCGCCGGGCGACGTCGAAGGCGATGCTGCCGATGCGCCGCGCCCCCAGCGCGTCCGCCGCAATGCCTGAGACAGCGACGTCGACCGGCTCCCCGGCTCGCAGGGCGCTGTGCAGGGTGGGGATCTGCGTGGGTTCCACGGCAACGACTCGGGCGCGCCCCTCGGCGGCGGCAGCGATGCCGGCGAACAGCCCGCCACCGCCGACTGCCACCACGATGGTGTCGACGTCGGGGATGTCGGTGAGGATCTCCTCGCCGATGGTGCCGGCACCGGCCGCGATCTCGAGCTGGTCGTAGGCGTGGCAGAACAAGGCGCCTGCGGCGTCGGCGAAGTCGATGGCTGCGAGGTACGCCTCGGCGTACTCCTGGCCGACCTGCTGCACGGTTGCGCCGTACTCGCGTAGCCGAGCGACCTTGACCGCTGGTGCCGTCTCGGGCACGAAGACGGTCGCGGGGACACCGACCTGCGCGGCCGCGTAGGCGTTGGCAAGCCCGGCGTTGCCGCCGGACGCGGCGACGATGCCCTTCACCGGGTCGAGGGTGCCGGACTCGAGGCCGGCGAGGATCCGGTTGAACGCGCCGCGGGTCTTGAACACGCCCGCCAGCTGCAGGAACTCGCACTTGAGCCAGAGGTTGCTGGTGGTGGGGTCGACGGCGATGACCGGTGTGCGGCGGACCCGCCCGTGGATGCGTTGCTGGGCGGCGAGCACGTCGTCACGGGTGATCATGAGGCCTCCGGTCGGGCGGCTTGTCGCAGGTCTGCGCCGCGTCAGTTTCGCACCGGGCGTGCGGAACGCGCGGCTCGGTGACCACCCCGAGACAGGGGTCACGTTCCCCTGGGTGCGAAGGACCAGCGAACGCCTGTCAGTCGCTCCGACTCGGTCCAGAGCCGGCGCTGCGCGTCGGCGTCGCGCGACGCCTTGCTCGGCTCGATCAGGACGGGATGGCCCGCCGCGTTGAGCCGACCGTGCGGTGCGACGTAGTCGGCGCCGTGCACCGTGGGGTCGGTGGCCGCGCGCAGGGTGGCGAGCGCGCCGGCCGCGGCGGTCGGCTGTCCGACGAGCCTGACGACGGCTGCGATGGCCAGACCTCGCGCGCGTCCGGTGACGTGACCCTGCAAACCCGTAGAGACGATGCCCGGCTCCACGGCGACGGCGATCGTCGGAGCGCCGTCCAGTCGCCGCTGCAGCTCGAACGTGAACAGGACGTTCGCGAGCTTCGACTGGCCGTACGCCTTTGCCGGGCTGTACGCGCGGCGCTCGAACTGCAGGTCGTCGAAATCGATCCGGCCCTGTCGGTGCGCGGAGCTGGCGACGTTCACGACGCGAGAGCCAGGCGTACCGACGAGCGTGTCGAGGAGCAGGCCGGTCAGCGCGAAGTGGCCCAGGTGGTTGATCCCCAGCTGCTGCTCGAAGCCGTCCTCGGTGCGCCCGAGTGGAGGCATCATCAGGCCGGCGTTGTTGATGAGCAGGTCCAGGTGGGGGTGTCGCGAGCGGAGCTCGTCGGCGGCGCGACGGACCGAGGCGAGCGAGCTCAGGTCCAGCTCGACCGTCGACACGTCTCCCCCGACCATGGCCGCTGCGGCCGTCGCCCTGCTCAGGTCGCGGCAGGCAAGAACGATCGAGGCACCTCGAGCCGCGAGCACCTTGGCTGCCTCGAGGCCGATGCCGCCGTTGCCACCGGTGACGACGACGGTGCGCCCGCTCTGGTCCGGCACGTCGTCGACGGTCCACTCAGCCATGGTGCCCTCCGGGAGCCTACAATCGGGACGACCATCCCGATTAACCACGATACGGGACGCCTGTCCCGCTTGTACACCCGGAGGTCGATCCGACGATGACGGGCCAGCCGGGTCGAGCACCCCGCGCCGATGCCCGACGCAACCGGGCGCTCGTGCTCCAGGCCGCCGCCGAGGCCTTCGCCACCGACGGGCTCGGCGTTCCGGTCCACGAGATCGCGCGGCGAGCGGGCGTGGGCACCGGCACCGTCAGCCGTCACTTTCCGACGAAGGACGCGCTCTACGCCGCGGTCTTCCTGGACCGCATGGCGGTGCTCAGCGCCCGTGCGGACGAGCTGGCGGCCACGCAGGACCCGGGCAGCGCGTTCTTCACGTTCTTCACCGAGCTGATCCACGAGGGTTCGGACCATCGCGGCCTGGCCCAGTCGCTGGCGGGTGCCGGGTTCGACATCGAGGCGGCGGCAGGCGATCCCGGCACGGGCGCGTCGGTCCGGCTCGACCGCCTGCTGAAGTCGGCCCAGCACTCAGGTGCGGTGCGTCCGGAGATCACGTTCGCCGACGTCAAGGCGCTGATGAGCGGCTGCCTGGCGCGAGAGCTCGACCCCGCCGACGCCGGTGCCCTCGGCCGCGTGGTCACGGTCGTCTGCGACGGGCTCCGCGCGAGGGCCGACGGCTGATCGGTGAGCCCGGTGTTCCTCATCCCGTCGCAGCCGGGGCGGTCAGTTCCGCCTCTTGTTGCGAACGGCGTTGATGGTCAATCCGATGACAGCCGCCACAACGACAACCGCGATCACTCCCCACACGCCGCCCGTCTGACCGATGGTGACCAACCTGGCTACCTCCTGAGACGCCAACGCCACGGCGAGCACACCCGCCGTTGACTCACGTCGACACCGTGAATCCAGGTTCTCTCAGGCTCTGCCGCGCTGACCACCGCTGAGCCCGGTGCTACAGGGATCTGGGCGGAGCCTTGCCCGGCATTGTCTCGAGGTCTACGTTTGAACCATCACACTAGTCTCCTAGTGAAATGACTTGCCATGCTCGAGTTCTACCTCGAACCTGCCTCGGGACTGCCGCCCTACCTGCAACTCGTCCGGCAGGTCCGCCAGGCTCTGCAGCTCGGCGTGCTCCGTAAGGGCGACCAGCTGCCGACGGTCAAGGAGGTCGTCGCCCGCCTGGCGATCAATCCCAACACCGTCCAGAAGGCGTACCGGGAGCTGGAGCACCAGGATCTGGTCGCTGCCCGACCCGGCGTCGGCACCTTCGTGACGCGATCCTTGGGCTCGACCTCGCTGGCCGCTCACAGCGCGCTCCGCAGCGAGCTCCATGACTGGCTGGCACGGAGCCGACAGGCCGGGCTGGACGACGAGAGCATCGAGGCGCTGTTCGTCGCGGCGGTCCGGGCGCAGGCCCGAGGCGACGTCGCGTGACCTCCGCGCTGGTGGCAGACGGGCTCGGCCTGCGGTACGGGCGGTCGTGGGCGCTGGCCGAGTGCACGCTCGACATCCCGGCGGGCTGCGTCGTCGGGCTCGTCGGCGCGAACGGCGCCGGCAAGACCACCCTGCTGAGCCTGGCGAGCGGTCAGCTCACCCCGTCGGCCGGCAGCATCTCCGTCCTCGGCGGACGACCCGGCTCGGGTCGTGCCCAGCTGGCGAAGGTCGGGTTCGTCGCACAGGGCACCCCCACCTACGCGGGACTGTCGGTGCGAGACCACCTGCGGTTGGGCGCGAAGCTCAACCCGGCCTGGGACGACGCCCTCGCACAGGCCCGCGTCCGGCGGATGGGCCTCGATCCACGTCGCCACGCGCGGCATCTCTCCGGTGGCCAGCGCGCCCAGCTGGCACTGACCCTCGGCCTCGCCAAGCGCCCCGAGCTCCTGCTCCTCGACGAGCCGGTTGCAGCGCTCGATCCGGTCGCTCGTCGGGAGTTCTTCGGGTCCCTGATGGAGGCCATGGCGGAGAACGACCTCACCGTGATGCTCTCGTCGCATCTCGTCGCGGACCTCGAGCGCCTCTGCGACTACCTGGTGGTGCTGGCCGAGTCCCGGGTGGTCCTGGCCGGCAGCGTCGACGAGCTGCTCGCGACCCATCATCGCCTCACCGGCGCCAGGCGCGAGGGCAGTCGAATCCCGCGGAGCCACAAGGTGATCTCCGCGAGCCACTCCGAGCGCCACAGCACCCTGATCGTGCGGGCGAAGGCGCCGGTCCTCGACCCGGCGTGGACGGTCAGCCAGCTCACGCTGGAGGACCTGGTCATCGCGTACATGGTCGCGGCTCCGCCGGACCGAACGCTCCTCGGGGTGGCGCAGTGACCTGGCTCGCTCTGCGGCAGTTCCGCACCGCGGCCTACGCCACGACCGCCGCGCTCGCCGTGATCCTCGCGCTGCTGGCCGCCACGGGCGTGGGCCTGCGCGACCGCTACTCCGTCCTGCGGCCCGCGTGCGGCGGTGGCGGGCCCGAGTGCTCCGCGGTCGCCCAGGCGTTCTTCCGGGAGAACAGGTCCGCGTGGCTGGCAGCCACCGCCCTCGTGCTCGTCGTGCCCGCGCTCGTCGGCACCTTCTGGGGCGCCCCGCTGGTGGCGCGCGAGGTGGAGACGGGCACGCACTTCGTGGCCTGGAACCAGAGCACGACGCGACGCCACTGGCTACTGGTCAAGCTGTGCGTGCTGTCGCTCGCCGCCATGCTGACCGCCGCTCTCTGCACCGCGGCCGTGTCCTGGTGGTCGTCCCCGCTCGACGAGGTGGCGACCGGGGACTTCCCGCTCATGGATCCCCTGATGTTCGCCGCCAGGGGCGTCGCACCCGTGGCCTACTCCTTGTTCGCCTTCGTGCTCGGCGTGACGGTGGGCATGTTCGTCCGACGCACGACCGCTGCCATGGCCGCCACGGTCGCGCTCCTGGTCACTGCACAGGTCCTCTTCCCGGTGCTCGTCCGCCCTCACGTGGTGGCGCCCGGGGAGACGACGACCAAGATCAGCGACCACAGGAGCGACGGCTTCACGGTCGAGCGGGTCGGCCCGGACAGCGCCGCCCTGCTTCCTGGCAGCAGCGGTGCGTGGTTCCTGTCCAGCACCATCGTCGATCCGTCCGGCACCGTCGTCGACTCGATCCCGGTGTCCGCCTCGGGTCCGTGCGTGTCGCGGGTGAACCAGGACCGCGCCGCATGTCTCGCCGAGATGGACGGGCTCGGATACCGGTTCCAGGTTCGCTACCAGCCGCTGAGCCACTTCTGGTCGATGCAGGCGCGGGAGTCGGCCGTCTACGTGGGGCTCAGCCTCGCGCTCGCCGGCCTGTGCCTCTGGCGCATCCGCCGCAACCTCGGCTGACCATCCGCCTCGCGGCTCGATTCGGTGAGCCGTCGTCACTCAGATCGGGAGACACACCATGGCAGAGGGGTTGGCGACCGGCCACGGGCTCGCGCGAGCGATCTGGGCGTCGTCGCTGTGCGCGTGCAGCGTGGTCCTGCTCGTCGCGGGGAAGACCACCGCCGGTCTCGCGTTCGCTGGCATGGCCCTGATCCTCGTCAGCCCGCTCCGACGCCTCGTAGCGAACGAGCGTCGCAGGGTGTGGGTGCGTGCCCTCGCGATCGCTGCACTCCTGGCGGTTGCCGCGGTCGGCATCGCAGGGACCGACATCCGGCCCGACCAGCACAGAACCGGTGTCGTCCCCGTCGACAAGGTCGCCGCGATCGTCGAGGACTTCGTCGATGTCGTCACCGGCCGCAGTGGGACACCGGCTCAGGGAACGATCACGCAGGAGATGGCAGAAGAGTTCGTCGGCTGCCTGCGTGAGGCTGGGCTGGCCGACGTCCCCGATCCCGTCGTCAGCGAGGACGGCATGTCCGTCGACTACTCACGGACGAGCGCGACACAGGATGCGATAGACACCGCGTCAGCCGCGTGCCGCCACATCCTCGAAGACGACGAGGACGGGTAGCACAGGAGCGCCCGTCCGATTCGCTCCACCGTTGGCCAGTCGGCTGGATCTCTGGTCGCACGCAGTGGCGATGTCGACGCACCTCGGGCGGCAAACTCGTCGTATGACACGTGACCAGGCTGAGTCCGAGACACCGG
Organism: Cellulomonas sp. URHE0023; assembly: GCF_000688475.1. Taxonomy (GTDB): domain Bacteria; phylum Actinomycetota; class Actinomycetes; order Actinomycetales; family Cellulomonadaceae; genus Cellulomonas. The sequence goes on from NZ_JIAN01000005.1 coordinate 866,527, forward strand.
GTCGGATGGGCGGCTCACCCGAACGACCGGCGCGCTTCTTCGACAGCCCTGAGGAGTTCGGTGCTTGGTTGGCACTGAACCACGACACCGAGACGACGCTGTGGATGGGCCTGAAGAAGAAGGGCGTGGCTGATCGAGGCCTGACCTGGGAGCAAGCGGTCGTCGAGGCGCTGTGCTGGGGATGGATCGACTCCGTCTCGCAACGCATCGACGACGAGTCGCGGCGGCAGCGCTGGACCCCCCGCAAGAAGGCCTCCCACTGGAGCCGGGTCAATCTCAACCTCGTCGAGAAGCTGCGCGCCGAGGGACGGATGCAGCCGAGCGGGCTGGCGATCTGGGAGCAGCGCACCCGCGAAGAGGCGCCCTACAGTCACGAGCGACCATGGGCCGGACTGCCCGACTCGTACGCCGAGGAGCTGGCTGCGTCGCCGGCGGCCACCGCCTTCTGGGAGGCGTCGACCGCGAGCTACCGCAAGGTCTGTGCCGTCTGGGTCACCTCGGCGAAGCAGGACGCCACCCGCGCCCGCCGGATGGCACAGCTGATCGAGTGCAGCGCCGAGGGCGAGCTCGTGCCCAACCAGCGCTACGGCGACGTTCCGGCGTGGTTGGCGCGGGCCGCGGCGGCAGCAGCGGCAGCGGCACGATGACGGCGCCTGATCACGCGGCGAAGGTGGCGCCTGGCGGTTTCCGGCCATCACGTGGCTCGGCTGGCTGACGCGGTCAGTCCTCGACGGGCACGTCGGCGATGCGAGCGCTCCGGGCACGGCCGAGGGAGCCGTCCGCGCCCGGTGGCAACCAGCTGGAAGCCACCGGGCCGGAGCTCTCGAGGAGCTAAGGGTGAGTCAAGCCGAAGAAGCCGACCAGGACGACGGCGGCCGCCAGGGCTGCCGCGAAAAGCCACGAGACCTGCGGGCGAACTGAGAAGCCGAGCGTCGGTAGCGCCGCGACAGGTGCCGCCAGCGCGGCGCCGGCGACTATCCACAGCATGAACGACGGGACCGGCTTGGCGGTGTTGCTGGCCATGAAGTCACTACCGACGAGGATCGCGGCGAACCCGACGCAGCCGGCGATGATCAGCGACACCACGACCAGGGCGACGGTGAGCGCCCATCGTGGGGAGGCCGTGCGGGGCACTGTGGGCGTCATGCTCCTCCCGTCGCGTGCACGGTTACCGCGCCGGACGTCACCAACCGGGACGCCCGGATGGTGCCCGTCAGGTCGGTCGATCCGTCGATCTGCACCGTGCCTGAGGATGTCAGGTTCGCAGTGACCTGCGGGTCGATGCTCGTGGGGCCGACCAGCCTGATGAGCGAGCCCGAGCCGCTACCGGCCACGATGGTGAGCTTGTGCGGCCGTCCGTCGGATGCGGTGACCTTCAGCCCGTTGGTCGAGCCCAGCGCGTTCACCTTGAGCGTCAGGTCTGCCTTCAGGTCGATGGCGAGTCCCTGCAGCGTGACTGTCGGGCACGCGGCACCTGTCGCGTCGACGACCGTGTTCCCGGTGACCGTCAGCTTCGCCGTTCCGACGGTCGACGTCGACAGGACGCAACCCGGCTTGGTCTGCAGTGCTGCGGACCATGACGGCGCACCCGCTCCGACGGCAATGGACTTCAGCCACGCACCCCACGACGTCTCGGCCCCTGTTGTCTCTGGAGTCGGGACTGCCGGTGCCGCGACCGCCGGCAAGGGCAGTGTGCTGGCCGCGGTGTAGATCTCCCCGTGGACGGTTCCGATGGTCTTCAGGTTCGCGACACTCTTACCGTCCAGGACGGTCAGGCCGGCGGCGGTCGCCAGGTACCCGCTGATCCGGACGGTCGACTGGATCGTGACCTGCCCCCCGGACTGGAGGTTTCCACCGATGTGCGGGCTCGAGTCAGCCTTGACGGTGCCCCCTACCCAGAGCGTCCCGTCGATCCGGCAGTTGTTCGTCAGCGACGCGTTCCCCGTGACGGTCACGTCGCCCACGACGTGAGCGTTGCTGTTGCATGTGAAGTCGCCGTTGACCAGGAGGTTTCCGCCCGGGCCGCCGATCGTCGTCGTGTTCGTGAGGACCACCGACGTGGCCGGACGACTCCTAGGTGGCAGGGGCCTGGCCGACCCAACCGGGTGCGTCCGGTTTCACCGTGGCGTCGCCGACGAGCGCGGCGAGTGTCTCCTCGAGGTGCGCGATCTCGGCGGTGCCCAGCTTCGCTTCCCACCTGGCGCGCAGGTCCTCGAAGATCGCTTCACCCTCGCGCAGGACGTCGAACCCGCGGGCGGTGACCTGCAGCCGGTTGCGCCGGGCGTCGGACGGGTCGGGGTCGCTCGACACGTAGCCGCGCTCCACGAGTACCGCGACGGGCTTCGCGGCTGCCTGCTTCGAGACGGAGAGGCGCCGCCCGACGTCGGACGTGCTGTCGGCGCCGGCGATGATCGCGCGCAGCGCGAACTCGTGGGTCGAGCGGAAGTCGTCGTAGCCGCGAGCGGCCAGCTCGGCCGTCGCAGCATCCACAAGCGTCCGGAAGCCGCTGAGCAGCAGGAGCGCGAGATCGGCGCCGGATCGGGGCATGAGGAGCAGCCTAGGTCTCCTTCTGGCGGACGACAACCATGTTGTCTATGATGGTAGACAACCAAGTTGTCTATCCAAGGAGCTCACCACGATGACCACCACCAACGCGACCATCCCCGACATCGCGCACCACACCGCGCAGATCAACGGCGCGGAGCTCCACTACGTGACCGCGGGCAGCACCGGGTCGCCCATCCTGCTCGTGCACGGTTTCCCGGAAACCTGGTGGGCCTTCCACAAGGTCATCCCGCTGCTCGCCGAGGACCACCAGGTCGTCGCTGTGGACCTGCGCGGCTTCGGTGACTCCAGCACCGCGAACGACGACCACGACAGCACGACCGCTGCGGAGGACCTGCACGGGTTGATCCAGCACCTCGGCCTGGGACCTGTGCACCTGACGGGGCAGGACATCAGCGGGGGGACCGTGTTCCGGCTCGTTGCCACGCACCCGCAGGACGTCCTCAGCCTCACGGCGATCGAGATGGGCCTGGCCGGGTTCGGCCTGGAAGGCCTGGCGGAAGTAACGCACGGCGGCTCATGGCACATCGGTGCTCTGGCGGCCCCCGGCATCCCCGAGCTGCTGTTCGCCGGCCGGGAGCGCGAGCTCCTCGGGCAGTGGGCGTTCCCGAGCATGACCGCCGTCGCCGGGTCCATCACCGACGCCGACGTGGACGAGCTCGCCCGCACCTACGCCCGTCCCGGGGGCTGGCGCGGCGCCGTCGGCCTCTACCGCTCGATGCTGACCGAGGGTGACGACCTCAGGAACCTGGCCGCGTCGCGCCCCCTCGCCGTGCCCGTGCTGGCGGTCGGCGCCGGCGGTGGACCGTTCACTGCCGCGACGCTCGATCAGGTCACGGCCGGTGAGATCACAGCCGTTCAGCTCGACGGCGTCGGTCACTACGCCGCCCTGGAAGCTCCCGCCGCACTCGCAGCGCAGATTCTCGACTTCGTCAGGTCGGTCGACTCGGCGTGACGACGGCGCGCCGGGCCCAGCCGCGTGAGGACGGCTCCAAGCAAACCGGCACGTCAATGACCTGGGCCAGTCCCTGGTGAGGGCGTTCTTCCGTCAGCAGAACGCGCCGCCTGACACTGCCGTCCATGGTCGACTGACGCCATGCGACGGGTGCTGGTGCTCGGTGGGACGGCGTGGCTCGGGCGCGAGATCGCGACGTGCGCAGTCGCGAGCCAGGCGCAGGTCGTCTGTCTGGCGCGCGGTGAGTCGGGTGCTCCCCCGGACGGCACCCGCCTCGTCCGCGCCGACCGCGACAAGCCCGGCGCGTACGACGAGCTGGACGGTGAGTGGGACGAGGTCATCGAGCTCGCCTACGAGCCCGCCAAGGTGGGTTCGGCACTCGACGCGCTCGCCGAGCGTGCTCACCACTGGACGCTGGTCTCGTCGGTGTCGGTGTACCGCCGGAACGACGAGCCCGGCGCGGACGAGTCTGCAGAGCTCGTCGAACCAGAGGACCTCACTGACTACGCGCACGCGAAGGTCGCCGCAGAACGCGCCACGACGTCCCGCCTCTCCGATCGACTGCTGATCGTGCGGCCGGGGTTGATCGCCGGCCCTGGCGATCTCAGCGACCGGTTCGGCTACTGGATGGCACGGCTCCACCGGGGCGGCCGGGTCCTGACACCGGCCGGCGAGGGTCGCCACGTGCAGGTGATCGACGTGGCGGACCTGGCGACCTGGATCGTCCACGCGGGCGCCACCGCCCAGACGGGCACCGTCAACGCCGTCGGCGAGAGTCAGGAGTTCGACGACTTCCTCGGCGACGTGCGGTCGGTCACCGGGTTCACCGGGGACCTGGTCGACGTCGACGACGCCTGGCTTCTCCAGCGGGCCGTGAACTACTGGGCCGGGCCCCGCTCCCTGCCCCTGTGGCTCCCGGGCGCGGACGCAGCGTTCGCACAGCGGAGCAACAGCAGGTACCTCGCGTCCGGCGGCTCCCTACGCCCTCTGCGCGCGACCATCTCCCGGGTGCGCGACGACGAGGTGGCTCGCGGCGTCAACCGGCCGCGGCGTTCCGGGCTCAGCATCGAGGAGGAGACCGAGCTCCTCGACCAGGTGCGCTGAGGTGCCTGACCGGTCCGGGCGCGCCCTCACGGGCCTGGCGGCCTGCCGGTCGCATCCCGCTCGAGAGCTCGGAGCGGTTCGGCGCTCAGGCGTCCCGGCGCAGGTACCACCACGCGAGCAACGCGCACACCACGCCGTTGACCAGGCCGACGAGCACGTCCGTGGGGTGGTGCATGCCGCGGTACAGGCGTGCCGTCGCGACGGCGACGGGGACGAGGAGGCAGGCGACCGTGAGCCCCCACCGCAGCCAGGGCCGGGTGATCCGCTGGCACAGGAGCGCGAGCATGACGTAGAGCGCGGCGGACGCGCTCGTGTGGCCACTGGGGAACGCGGTGGTCGGCGGGGAGTCGTCGAGCAGGGGGACGTCGGGCCGCTCGCGGCCGACCAGCAGCGACGAGGTGAAGAAGAGGACGGCCTGGAGCCCGATCGCGATCAGGGGGACGACGGCAAGCCACCACTGTCGGGTGCGCCACCAGAACACCGCCACCACGAGCAGGCAGACCGCGATGACGAACTGGGTCTGCCCGAAGTCCGACAGCACCAGCGTGAGCGAGCTGAGGCCCGCGGTCCGACGTGCCTCGAACCACCGGTTCACACCGGTCTCGGCCGGCAGGTCGCGCAGCGGGCCGACGATCAGGAGACCGAGCCCCACCATGACGAGCCACCACAGCGTGGCCGGGAGGAGCGCCCGCTTCGCCAGGTCGCGGCACGCAGACCCGAACGTGGGTCTGGACGTGTCGGTCTCGTAGCGGTGCACGTACGAGTGGACGCTGCTGCGGCGGTGTGTCTCGCCGACGAGGAGGGTCATGTGACCTCTTCTGTGCGGGGCTGTGTTCTCCAGCCGTGGTACCCGAGGGACGAAGCGCCGACCATCGCGGTGCCGAGCAGGATGCCGGCGACCACGTCGGACGGGTGATGCACGCCGAGCATGACCCGGTCCGCGGCGGTGAGCAGCGTGACCGTGCCGCCGGCGATCGCCACGGTGACCTTGCCACGCGTTCCGAGAAGCGGCCACAGGAGGATCGTCGTCACCAGCGCGGCGGCAGCGGCGTTGGTCGCGTGACCGGAGGGGAAGCTGGAACCCGGTGCGTGCTCGAGGGCGTCCTCCACCTCGGGTCGTGCCCGGTGGACCAGCCCCTTCGCTCCGACCTGGAGCGCCCACGCCGCCAGGAGCGTCACGATGGCCCACAGCGCGCGGCTCCCCAGCCCGCGCCGCCGCCAGACCAGCAGGCAGAGCACTCCCACGGCCAGGTTCACCCAGATGGGCCTCAGCAGCTCCTGCCAGATGAGCAGGCCGCGAAAGAGGGCGGGGTGGTCACGGGTGAACGAGGTGAGCGCAGCGATCGCCTCGTCGTCGAGCCGCGCCAGCCCTGGCGCCTCCACGCGCACGAGGTAGGCGAGGACGACGACCGGCAGGGACACCCCGACACCGAAGGCCGTGGCTCGTAGGAGCGCGCGCTGGCGCGGATCGGGCGGGGGCATCCCCGCAGGCTAGGAGAACGTCGCGTGCTCGGCGCGCTGAGCGGTCGCGCGGGGTGCACGGACGAGACGGACCAAGGCGCCACGTCCCGTCCGTGCCGCTAGGCGATCGCCGCGCGAGCAGCGCCGAGCAGCAGCGGGCGGCATGGGGCAGAGAACGTCACGCTGTCGTCTGCAGCGGCCAGACCTCGACGACGCCGTGCGCGACGGCGCAGGGGTTCTGGGATGCGAGGGCGACGGCCTGCTCGAGGGTGTCCGCCTCGATGACGGCGAAGCCCGCGAGCGGAAGCTCCGACTGCAGGAACGATCCGTCCGTCGTCGCGACTCCGGCGCCGTCGTGGTTCCGTACCTGGGTCGGGGCGCCGGCGACGCCCATGACGACGCCGCTCTCGCGCAGGCGTGCATCCGACCGGTGTGCCTCGTCCCGGACGGCAGGATCGGTCCGGTCGTAACCGGCGCGGTCGCCGTATCCGATGGTGATGAAGGTGGTCATGGTCCTCTCCTACTCCTTGTGCTCCTGATGCGGTTCTGGTGATGTGCGGGCGTCAGCTCGTGCCGGTCGCCAGCTCGTCGGCGAGTGCGGCGAGCTGACTGCGCGTTCCTTGCTGGCGCCATTCGGGCTGCTCATGGCCGTCGAGGTAGGCCGCGTGCTCGGTGAGCACCAGGGTGGTGCCGTCTCCATGGGGTTCGAGCAGCACGGTGGTGAGCGAGATCGTGACCGGGGTGCCGTCGACCGACAGGGTGGACGAGTAGACGATCCGGTGGTCCGTCACGATGTCGTGATAGCTGGTCGCGAAGGTGAGGGTCTGGCCCTCGTTGTTGCGGCCACGAGTGGTCTCGGAACCGCCCGCGCGGAAGTCGAGCTCGTGGTGCTCAGCGGCCTTGCCCCCGAACCAGCGAGCCTTCGTCGCCGGATCGGCCCACGCTGCGAAGACCCGGGCCGGGCTGAAGGCGTAGTCGTGCTCGAGGGTGAACGTCGAGTTCACGACGGACGGGTCAGTCATCTGCTTCTCCTTCCGAGGGCGCGCTGGTCAAGATCTGGTCGAGCCGGTCGAGCCGGTGCTCCCACTGCGTGCGCTGGAGACCCAGCCAGCCCTCGGCGCGTCGGACGACTGCCGGTTCGATGGTGCAGGTGCGGACCCGCCCGGTCTTCTGCGAGGTCACCAGACCTGCATCCACGAGGACCTGGAGGTGCTGCATGACCGCGGTGAGCGACATCTCGAACGGCTCGGCGAGCTGGCGCACGGAGGCCGGTCCGCGGACCAGCCGCTCGACGAGGGCGCGACGTGTCGGATCGGCGAGGGCATGGAAGACCCGGTCCAACGTCGGTTCCTGGTCGTTCGGCACGTCTTCGACGCTAGGAGCCGTCGACCCAATAGTCAAGCAGTTGCTTCACTATTGAGGTGCTGCCCTGCTCGGTGCTTGATCGAGGCGGACAGCACGGATGACCCGCTGGAGCAGCGGTGTCGTGAAGGAGCGCATCGCGCTCGCGGCCTCAGCCGTAGCGCTCGACGAGCGCTTGGCCCATCGACGCCAGGTGGGCTCGCACACCCGGAGGCCCAGTGACCTCGAGCCACTCCCCCAGCCCGGCAAGCTCACCAGCGAGCGTGTACTCGTCGTAGCCGCGGATCACGACGTCGATGCGGCCGTCGGTGCCGGCACCTCCCACCTCCAGCCGACCGCCGAACCCGATCCGGAGCAGCCCGATCCCGTGGGGCACGCACACCGCCTGCACCTCGACGGGCGTTCGCCTGCGGTCGACCTCGTCGGCGATCTCGCGCCAGCTCTCGGCGAGGTCGAAGTGCTCGGGTCGGGCCACGGGCTCGTCGGTCGGTTCGGCGGACGACACCCGGTCGATCCGGAAGGTCCGTCGGCCCGCGTCGGTGTGGCACACGAGGTACCACGACAGCCCCTTGGCGACGATGCCCAGCGGGTCCACGGTCCTCACGGTCTCGGCGCCTGCCCGGTCGACGTAGCCGAGCCGCACCTGGACGCCGCGGATCACGGCGTCCTGGAGCTCGTCCAGGAAGCGCGGTGGCCGGGGGTCGACGCGACCCGACCCCCACCGCCGCGGGTCTACGACCAACGACGACGCTGCCGCCTCGGCCTGCACCCGGAAAGGCTCTGGCAGGGCACGGACGAGCTTGCGCAGCGCTGCTTTGACGGCCGGCGTCGCAGCCGAGGCGGGGCCGGCAACCAGGAACAGGGCGCGGGCCTCACCTGCCGTCAGCCCGGACAGGTCCGTGCGGGCGCCGCCCACGAGGCGCCAGCCGCCGCCTCGTCCCTGCATGGAGTAGACGGGCACGCCGGACATGGCCAGCGCGTCGAGATCGCGGCGGGCGGTGCGCTCGGAGACCTCCAGCTCTCGGGCGACCTCCCCTGCGGTCACGTGCTCGCGCTGCTGCAGCAGCAGCAGGATGGCCATCAGTCGGTCGGCTCGCACCCTGTCAAACTCCCACACCAAACCGGTCATGAGGTGACCTGTTCAGGTCCGCAGGATGGCGACATGACCTCATCGACGAGCCCGACCACCCCCGCCCACATCGACCCTCGGCCCGTCGGGGCTGCACCGCTCGATCCAGCCGAGTTTCCCGAGCCCACCCTCGTCTCGGTCAACGGCGTGACGCTCGAGGTCTTCGAAGCAGGGAGACGCGACGCCGGCCGACCCGTCGTGCTCTGCCACGGCTGGCCGGAGCATGCGATCACCTGGCGCCACCAGGTGCCCGCGCTCGTCGCGGCGGGCTACCACGTCATCGTCCCGAACCAGCGGGGCTACGGGAGGTCATCCCGTCCGACCGAGGTGACGGACTACGACATCGAGCACCTGACGGGTGACCTCGTCGCACTTCTCGACCACTACGGGTACGACGACGCCACGTTCGTCGGGCACGACTGGGGTGCCATGGTGGTCTGGGGCCTCACCTTGCTGCACCCGGATCGCGTGAACAAGGTGATCAACCTGAGCCTGCCGTACCAGGTCCGAGGTGACGTGCCGTGGATCGAGCTCATGGAGAGCGTGCTCGGCGACGACTTCTACTTCGTCCACTTCAACCGGCAGCCCGGCGTCGCCGACGCGGTGCTCGACGAGAACACGGCCCAGTTCCTGCGCAACCTGTACCGGAAGAACGAGCCCCCCGCCGAACCTGCGCAGGGGATGGCGATGATCAACCTGGCCCGAGCGGAGACGCCGCGCGGCGAGCCGGTCATGAGCGACCTCGAGCTCGCCGTGCTGGTCTCGGCCTTCGAGTCATCGGGGTTCACGGGCAGCATCAACTGGTACCGGAACCTCGACCGCAACTGGCACCTTCTCGCGGACGCGGACCCGATCATCCGTCAGCCCACCCTCATGATCTACGGCGCCCGGGACGCAATCGCCAGGTCCGAGAACCTGACGGAGTTCGTGCCGAACGTGGACGTGGTCACCCTGGACTGCGGTCACTGGATCCAGCAGGAGAGGCCGGACGAGACGACCCAGGCGATCCTCACGTGGCTTGCCCAGCGGGATGCCACCTAGGGCTCGGACCGACGCGTGCCGGTGACCTACTTGATGACCCGGACCTCCTGGGGCCAGCCGCACCCCTCGGCGACCCTGCCGGCCCACATCTTGGCCGTCTCGACGTCGGGCACGTCGATGACGGTGATCCCGCCCAGGTACTCGGTGGTCTCGGCGTAGGGACCGTCGGAGACCACCACACTCCCGCTCGTCGCGTCGGCGCTGAACGCGTCGGCCATGTCCTCCTCGAGCCCGCCGGCGAAGACCAGGACCCCCGCCGCGTCCATGTCACGGACGACCGCGTTGCTGGGCTCGGCACGGGTCTGGAACCACTCGGCGGGGTGGTCCCCGACCCACTGCTGGTTGAAGTAGATGGCGTACTGCGTCATGTCGTTCCTCCTGTTCGGCTGCTCCTGCGGCCTGTCACCACTCTGACGGACGAGCCGCGCCGGAATCGACATACAGCTTCGGCCAGCGGCACAGCCGGTGGGTGGACCGAGGCCCTCCTGGTAGAGCCGCTCGCGCAGATCGCCGGCAGTGAGCGCGTCCACGTCGGCGACGTCGGGTTCGACCTACCCACCGGGTGGACCATCGGCCACGAGGACATCGAGCACGGCAGCGCTGCGCGCTTGTTCGACGGTCAGACGCCGGTCGGAGGCGTGAGCTTCACCGGAGAGAGTCCAGCCGATGCCCATGCCGTGCAGAAGGCGTTGGACGGTGCCGCTGCCTCCTGGGGCGACCTGGCTCTGGGTCTGCGGCGACTCCCAGTGGCTTGGTCCGGGATGCCTGACGCGGGAGCGCTGGAGTTCTCCTTCGCCGACCCCAGCGCGGGCGGTGCCGAGATGGACGTGCTCGTCGTCGCGGCGCACGCCCCCGGGCGGACTGGTCTCGCTGTCGTACTCGTCACAGCCCCCGGTGGGACACTGGACGCCTCCCCGGCGTACGAGGTCCTGCGGACGATCCGCTTCGAGGGCGGCGACGAGGGCAGCGCGGAGCGGACCGACATCTACACGAGCAGCTACGCCATCGGCGCTGCGACGGGTCCCCTCCTGATCGTGGTGCTGATCGTGTGGCTCATCCGGCGGGCGATGCGCAAGCCGACGCGACCCGACGTCGCGTTGCCCGCAGCGGCGCCCTTGCCATTCGGCCCAGGCACCACCGACAACGTCAACTCCCAGACCGCACCGGGGGCGCCGCAGTGAATGGCGGCGAGCCGCTCGGCACGAGCGCCAGGATCCGGCGGCGAGTCCTCGGAGCTCGCTGGAACGCTGCTGCGAGCGCGGATGGACGTCACGCCCTTCGGTAGAGGCCCAGGTCGTCGAACGACGCCACGAGACCCTCGAGGTGCGGGCCTCGTGCTACCGCGTCCGCGACAGCGAGGACCCTGTCGTCCGACCCTTCGATCGCGACGCCGACCCCGGCGTACTCCAACATCTCGAGGTCGTTGAGGCCGTCGCCGAACGCGATGACGTCGTCTCGCTCAGCCATGAGGTGTCGCTGAACCAGCTCGATCCCGAGCGCCTTGTGCACGTCGGCCAGGTACAGCTCGCCCGCGAAGTCGTGCGCCTCGACGATCGAGCTGGGCACGAACCCCACGCTCGGCCCGAGCGAGCTGAGCAGCTCGGTCCAGGCTGTCGCTGCCGCGAGGTAGGTGACCTTGGCGAACGAGACTCCCGAGAGGTCCGCAGGCATCCGGAGCACGCGGAGGAAGTCATCGGCGCCGTGCTGCTCCTGGCTGCCGCCTGCTCCGAGCAGAGCCCGGAACCGGTCGTCGACGCCGGGCGGTCCGTACAACGCCTCCGGCGCTTCGAGGACGAACGCCGCGTCGTGCTCGATCAGGAGCGACACCACCCGCCGCGCGAGGTCATCGGGGAAGCGTCGATCGGCGAGCACGTTCCCGCCGACCTCGACGTAGCACCCTGCTGACGCGACCACGCCGTCGAAGCCGACATCGAGGATTCGGCTCGGCAGCATCGCCTTGGAGCGGCCGGTGCACAGGAACACGCGGTGGCCGGCCGCCCGAGCCCGGCGCACGGCGACCTCGTGCCCCGGCGGCACGACTCCGCGCTCGGCGTAGGTGCCGTCGATGTCGAGGAAGACGAGCTTGCGACGAAGAGGGTTCCCGGCTGGCACTGACCCATGCTCGCAAGAAATCACTGCCGGCTCATGAGATCCGGTCCGGACGTCTACACGAAGCGGACAGCGATGCCCGGGTAGTCGAGCAGCAGCCCCGCGTCGTCGTACGTGAGCGTCGCCCGAAAGCCACCCTCGGACGCGTAGTCGAACCGGTGGTCGTCGAGACGCCGGTACGTCTGGTCCAGCCGGCGGACGAGGAGGTCGGACGCCTGCACGTAGACGGCGGAGGTGGCGACCACCTCACCGACGGGCATCGTCCGCCGGTGAACCGGCAGCGTGTTCGTACAGGCCGACGCCTCCAGGTCGACGTCGACGAGCCCGTCCAGGTGCGGCGCCGGAACTCCGTCCACGGTCCAGCTGCCTGCCCCGTCGGAGTGCAGCACCGTGCTGCGTGGCCCGTCCACAGTGTCGGACGTGACCCGCACCTCCCGGGTGATCCATTCCTGGTCGAGCCTGATCTCGTACGAGACGGCGTGCGCTCGCCCGTCTTCGACGGCGGACGTGTGCCCGCGCAGCCGGCCGGGACCGAGGTAGACCACCTCGAACCCGTCGACCGCGTCGACGAACCGCCACGCGGCGAACGGCGGCACGGGTCCGAACACGAGTCCAGGCAACCAGATCGACAGCCACGCGAGAAGACGTCGGGGACGTCGGGCGGGCACGGGCACGGACCGACGACGTCACCAGTGCGACAACTCCTCCCGTCTGGACGCTCGACGTGCTCGCACCGCGTGGATCAGGCTTGCGGTGTGTGCGCGAAGCATGCGCGACGACAGGGGGACACGTGAGCGATACGACCGAGGCGCTTGCCACGTTCGACTTCCCAGCGTTCTTCGCTGCCGTCGACGAGGCACGCCGGAGCCAGGGCCTGCACTGGTACGCGTTCGCCGACGAGCTGTGGGACCTCTCCGTGCAGCTCAATGCCGAACGCGACGACCACCCGCTCTGCGGCGGTGCCGTGTCGCGGCTCGGTGCGCGAGGTGAGACGTCGTGCCAGTACGCGCTCTACCTGCTGCGCTGGCTCGGTGACCCACCCGAGACGTTCCTCGTCGGCCCCGCTGCGGACGTCGGCGACACGCGGCTCCCGGAGCCGGGACCCGGCAGCCGGCTCCGTTGGGACCTGGCCCAGCTCCACGCCGCGGTCGACGAGCAGCGGCGGGATCAGGGGCTGACGTGGGTGGGGCTGGCCGACCACATCGGCTGCACCCCGGCTCGGCTGACCGGGCTGCGCCGCGCGCGCATGGCCGACCTGGCTCTCGCGATGCGCCTGACCCAGTGGCTGCGCAGACCGGCCGCCGACTTCATCCATCCGGCCAGCAACGGGCACCGGGCGGAGCTGCTGTGACGACACGTCGACGGCTGGAGGCTGGCGCTGGTCAGACCAGGACGACGGACCCTTCCACGTCGATCTCGTCCGCGTCGGCGTCGTCGAACCAGAGGCCGTTCTCGCCCAGGTAGCGGAACCGCACCGTCGTGCCGGCCGGGACCTTCACGGACGCGCTCGCGGTCCCGTTGGAGCGGCGACGGAGCGGGTGCGCCCCGGGGGTCCAGTCGTTGAAGGTGCCGACGACGCTCACGGTGCCGTCGACGGCGGACGTCGGCAGCGAGAAGGTCAGCGTGCAGGTGGCGGCGGAACGGGACTTCTTGAGCACAGGCGGGTCCACTCTTCCCTCGGTCGGAACATCAGGTACCCCGCATCGTGGCGTGCTCGTGTTACCGGGAGGGCATCGATCAGATGAGCACGGTGTGACGTGTAGGGCAGGAGATGACCGGCGGGTGTCGGACCGTCGGACCTTGACCGTCAGAGCGTCAGAGCGATGGCCCAGTCGCTCGCCTCGAGGTCAGCCCTCGAGTACGTGACCTTTCCACGGTGCGCGACCTCGACCGACAGGAAGTCCTCGTCGGGGATGCCCGCGATGGTGAAGTCGTACCCGCAGACCCCGTAGTCGACGTCCACCATCGGGGCGCTCTCGAGCCGCTCGTTGTACTCGTCGCTTGCGGTCATGTACGCGGACCATGCCGCGTCCCACGCCGCATCGTCGTCGATGTCGACATCGGGCATCATCGGAGCGTCCCCCACAGCACTGTCGTCCCTCTCAGGGATCGCGGTCGTCTTGATGAAATGGCCCTCGTCAAGGTTGCCCGTCGCCACGATGTCCCCTGAGGCGTCCGTGACCGTGACCTGGGCACCGGGTTCCATGTCGTCGTACCCGCCGCCGTAGTCGCTGCGCGAGACCAGGCAGCCCGGACCCGTCGGCACCCGCAGGAGCGCGGTGACACTGATCGAACCGGACAGCTCGAACGTCTGCGCGGTAGGGGTGGGCGTCGGTGCGGGCGTGGACGCCGCGATCGCAGCAGGCTCCGCGCCCGTGCCGCCCGGCGCAGCGCACCCAGCGGCCAGCAAGCACGTCAGGGCCGCGACAGTCGCAGCCGCTCTCGGGTGAGCGCGCATCGGAGTTCCTCCTGGTGGTCTTTCCCGAGCTCATCGGCATTCCGGAGCCCTCCGTGAAGGATCGACGGGCGCGACGCCGGCGCAGCTGTCGAGGCGAACCCGCACGTGGGTGCTGAATCCGGCGCGAATGCGCGCTTTGGGTCCTTCCGTGCGCGAGCTCCAGGAACGACGCTTCTCCTGTACACCGGCCGCTATCGGAGGTTCGCCTGTGTCGCACGACGTGCACGACTTTCGGATCAGCGTCACGAACGCGGAGGTCGACGACCTTCGGAGTCGTCTGGAACGCACGAGATGGCCGGAACGGGAGACGGTCGACGACTGGTCCCAGGGCGTTCCACTGGCTGTCGTCAAGGAGTGGTGCCGCGCCTGGTCCGACGACTACGACTGGTTCCGCACCGAGCGTCGGCTCAACACGATCCCCCAGGTGACCGCGGTCATCGACTCGGTACGCGTGCACGCGCTGCACGTGCGCTCACCCCGCACGGACGCGATACCCCTGGTCCTGACCCATGGGTGGCCCGGCACGTTCCTCGAGTTCGAGGCGGCCGTCCCGTTGCTCACCGACCCGCCCGCGGGTCAGCCGGCCTTCCACGTCGTCGTGCCGTCGGTGCCCGGCTACGGCTTCAGCGGCCGCCCGACAGAGCCGGGGTGGACCATCCACCGGGTCGCCCGCGCGTGGGCCGAGCTCATGACGCGGCTGGGGTACCCGCGCTTCATGGCGGCCGGCAGCGACTGGGGGACGAGCATCTCGACCTCGATCGCCCTGCAGGTCCCCGAGCGGCTCGTGGGCATCCACCTGGTACCGCCGTTGGTCGGACCGCCGCACGCCACGGTCGAGCTCACCGCCGACGAGCGCTCGGCGCTGACCGATCTGGACGAACGCAGCCGGGCCGGCTCCGCGTACTCCGAGGTGCACCGCACACGACCCCAGACCCTCGGGTACGGGCTCACCGACTCCCCCGCGGGCCTCGCCGCCTGGATCGGGGAGAAGCTCTGGTCGTGGCCCGACCGCACCTCGGGCGGGCTGCGGACCGACCAGATCCTCGACAACCTCAGCGTCTACTGGTTCACCGCCACCGCTGCGTCGTCTGCCCGCCTGTACTGGGAGAGCATCGCGGAGGTCGGCGAGTGGTTCACCGTCGGGACCAGCGACACGATCGCGGTTCCGACGGGGTGCAGCGTGTTCCCTGCCGAGGTCCCGCGACCCTCGCGGCGCTGGGCTGAGCGACGTTTCACGCACATCGTCCACTGGGGCGAACCCCCTCGCGGCGGGCACTTCGCCGCCTGGGAGCAGCCGGAGCTCTTCGCAGCGGAGCTCCGGGCGACGGCTCAGGCGCTCGGCTGACGGCCGCCCGAACGATCCCGGCTCGGCGTCGTGGTCAGCTGCGCACCCGACGGACCGCCTCGGCCGCGCCGCCGTCCCACGGTGCCCCGTGGCCGGGGAGGACCCAGCGCACCCCGACGCCCGCGAGACGGTCGAGCGACTCGAGGGCAAGGGCCGGGTCGTCGGTGAACGGGGCCGGAGCAGGACCGGTCGCGCCGGTCAGGACGTGTCGGGTGGTCAGTCCGTCGCCCACGAAGACCGCGTCGACGCCGGGCACGACGATCGCGATGCTTCCCGGGGAATGCCCCGGCAGGGCCATCACGCGCGGGGACCCCGGCAGGTCGAGCACGTCGCCGTCGTCCACCGCGACCACCTCGTTCAGGTAGTGCGTCCGCAGGCCGCCCTTGGCTGAGGCGTAGGCGACGAAGCGCATCGTCGGGAGCAGCCGGATCCGACCCCACGTGGGCGAGGTCTTCTCCTCACCGCGGGCGCGGGCCACGTCCGCACGCCCGGCGAACACCGGGATGCCCTGCTGACGCCGCAGGCGCTCGGCAAACCCGATGTGGTCGCTGTCGCCGTGCGTGAGCACGATGCCGCGGATGTCCGTGAGCGGACGCCCCAGGACCGCGAGCTCGCGCTCCAGGTCCTTCCAGTGGCCGGGCAGTGCGGCGTCGACGAGGGTGATGCCCTGGTCGGTGACGACGAGGTAGCAGGCGACGACGTCGTTCCCGACACGATGCAGGCCGGGCGCGAGCTGCATCGTGGTCTCCCGGCTGTTCGGTCGCGGTGGGGAACGCTCCGCGGGGCGGCGTTCGATCACGATAGCCAACCGTCAGAGCAGCAGGGGCGGGGAGCTGTCGTCCGGGAGCGCGCACCGGCTGTGGTTGGGGGCAACCTGAGATGTCACGATGAGTGCGTCACCTCGAGGGAGCCGCCGATGCCGTCGACCACCTGGGCGCAGGCCCTCGCCTGGCGACTTCACCGTCACCTCCTGGAGCCCTCCGGCGCAGCGGGTGTCGACGACGTCGTGCGCCGGCTGGGGGCGGTCCCGGCCGGCAGCGAGGCTGGACAAGACCTCGCGATCGGGCTCCGGCGCCGCGTCCACGCAGCCGGCGACGTCGCCTCCAGCCTGGCCGACGGACGCGTCATCCGGACGTTCGCCTTCCGTGGCGCCGTCCACCTCCTCACGCCCGAGGACGGCGCCTCCTTCCTGGCGCTGCGGGCGTCCAGCCGGATGTGGGAGCTGCCCAGCTGGGTCGAGTACTACGGGCTCGCTGCCGACGACTGGCCCGCGTTCCGCGCGACGGTCCGCGACGCCCTCGCCGACGGGCCGCTGACCTACGACGAGCTCGCCCACGTGGTGACGGCACTGCCGCGGTACCAGCACCTGGACGCGGTGTTCACGGAGGGCGCCTGGACCCTGATCAAGCCGCTGGCCTGGCAGGGGGACCTCTGCTTCGCTCCGGCGCCGGAGGGACAGGCGGCGTTCCAGCGGCTCGACCACAACCCACGGTGGCACGGCATCCCGGACCTGGACGACGCAGGGCCGCGTGCCATCGAGACGTACCTGCGGGCGTACGCGCCCACGTCAGCGGAGCAGGTGCAGTACTGGCTGGGCGAGGGCCTGGGTGCTGCTCGCAAGCGGCTCCGCGCGTGGCTGCACGGACTCGGCGACCGGCTGGTGCAGGTGGACGTCGACGGTGATGAGCGGCTGATTCTCGCCGACGACCTCGACGACCTCCTCACCGCGACCGCGTCCAGCGCCGTGCACCTCCTGCCGGGCCATGACCAGTGGGTGCTGGGCCCTGGCACCAAAGACCGCCGCATCGTCCCGCCAGCCGCGCGGCAGCAGGTGTCTCGCGGCGCAAACGTCGTCGTCGTCGGTGGAGTGGTCCGCGGCACGTGGACCGTGCGCGACGGAGAGCTGAGGGTGATGTGGGCCGACGATGTCGATGCCCGGTCGGTACGCGCGGAGGTCGAGGCCGGCGCTGAGCGGCTCGCACGCACGCTCGGCGGCCCCGGCACGATCACGGTCCCCGACTGAGCGGTTGCGAACGCCGGCGGAACCCGACGGGGACCGATCAACCGGGCGCGCCGCCCAGGAGTCGTTCGAGGATGCGCGGGTCGCCGGGCCACGCGTCGAGCAGGACCGCTCTGGGCACTCGACGTGCGGCGTACCGGAAGGCCAGTGCGACGACCACGACGTCATCAAGAGGGCCGATGACCGGGAGGAACTCGGGGATCAGGTCGATCGGCGACAGCACCCACAGGCCCGCGATGACCACAGCGATCTTGGCACCGCGTGGGACCGATGGGTGGCGGCGGAGCCGGCGCACCGTGGTCACGCAGTCGGGCAGGAAGGAGGCCAGCTCCTTGAGCGTGCCCTCCGGCAGCCGACGGGCGAGGACGATCAGGACCGCCCACGTTGCGACCATCACGATGACCGCGATGCCCACGGCTCTGAGCCAGGCAGTCATCGGGAGAGGCTCCACAGTCCTGGACGGTGTGCAGGAGGCCGGTCGACCTGGCCGGCGGAACGGACGACGCTCGGTGACCAGCGCACGTCAGCGACTCTAGCCGTGAGCGGCTCGGTGGCAGGCGTGGGCGCACTGACGGTGCGAGGCTCCGGAGAGGTCGACGCGAGGGACGCATCGAGGGCGAGCGTCATCGGCTCCCGCACCGGCCGCACGGTTCACGGCGACGCACGGCGTACGCGTAGGTGGCGAGCGCGAGCGCCGCTCCCCACAGGGGCCAGAGCATCTCCGGCAGCCAGGCGGCCACGTTGGCGTCGCCACCCGGGACCGCGTCGCCCAGCGTGCCGTCGAGCCAGAACCTGAGCAACATGAGCCCGGCCGAGGTCACCAGGAGCGAGACGACCGACGCCGGAACGATGGCGAGGGCCGGCGGGACGCGGCGGCCCCGCGCGCCCGGGATCCACCGCGGGAAGACCTCGCCCCAGCGCTGCACGAGCCCGAGCGTCAGGACGGCACCGCCGATGCCGAGAGCGGCGAGGCCCGCGCCGAGGACAGCGATGTCGCTGATGTCGTCGAGCATCTGGCGGCTGATGCCGAACGGGATGCCGAAGGCCCAGGCCAGCCGGGTCATGGCGTAGCCGACCGGTACGGCGACGGCGACGCCGACCGCCCAGCGCGCGTGCCGCACGGCCCACGCCGCGAACCCGCCCGTGCCGCGTCCGCACGCCGTGCACGGTGCGGCGAGGCGGACGTACTCACGCGCCGCGACGAGGAACGCGATGCCGCCGACCGTCGCCAGCGCCATGTGCACGACCGGCCACGGCCACACCTGCACACCGTCCGGCATGGTCCCGGCAACGGTCATGACCGCGATGATCGGCAGGTAGGCGACCCAGGCGAGCAGGCGGTAGTCGGGAAGGACCAGCGCCAGGACCAGTCCGAGGGTCACGGCAACACCCGCGACGACCCGGCGGGCCGCCGCCGAACCGCCTCGTCTGCGCTGCACGAGCATGGCGACGACGACCGCGAGGCCGAGAGCCCCTGCCCCGGCGAGGGCGGCGGCACCGGCGGTGGGACCGGCCAGGTCCAGCACGGAGAGGCCCGACGTCTCCCCGGCGCGCGGCACGGCCGGGTTGCCCCCGCTGCCGCGCAACCAGGCGATGCCCGCGACGAGCTCGCCCGCCGACCAGAGGGCCGCCACCGGCAGGGCCCACGCCGCCCACCGGCGGTCGGCCGGCACACGCGTCGACGGTGCGGCCGGGCCTGTGGCGAACGTGTCCTGCGATCCACGCAGGCCAGATGGTGCGGTCATGGTCTCTGCCACCTCCTCGGACGCCACCCCTGGGCATCACCCAGCCAGGTTCGGCGGCGGCCACGGGTGCGGTCGTCGTCCTCGAGGGGACGGCACGTACGCCGCAAGGCTGACGAGCCAGGGCTCCTCGGCTCACTGGCCGGGGCGGACCAGTCCTGTCTCGTACGCCAGCACCGCGGCCTGGACGCGGTCGCGCAGCCCGAGCTTCGCGAGCACCCGACCCACGTGGGTCTTGACCGTGGCCTCCGACACGTACAGGCGGCGGGCGATCTCCGCGTTGCTCTCGCCGGTCGCGATCTCCACCAGGATCTCCCGCTCCCGCTCCGTGAGGCGTGCGAGCGGGTCGGGTCCGGTCCGCGGTCCCGGTAGGTCCCGGGCCACGTGCGCGATCAGACGGCGTGTCGTCGTGGGAGCCAGGACCGCGTCACCGGCGTGCACCGTCCGGATCGCCGCGAGCACGTCCTCGGCCGAGGCATCCTTCAGCAGGAAGCCGCTCGCACCTGCCTTGAGCGCAGCGAACGCGTGCTCGTCGAGGTCGAACGTCGTCAGCACGAGCACCCGAGCCGCGTCACCGCGCTCGACGAGGCGCCGCGTCGCCTCGACGCCGTCCATCCGAGGCATGCGCACATCCATCAGCACGACGTCGGCTGGTGTCGTCGCGAGCAGGTCGAGCGCCTCGATGCCGTCCGCGGCCTGCCCGACGACACGCATGTCGTCCTCGGACTCGACGACCATGACGAGGCCCGTGCGGACCAGACGCTGGTCGTCGACGATCACCACCCGGATCATCGGTTCCCCCCGTCGAGGCCCCGCAACGGTAGGTCTGCCACGACCGCGAACCCCCGGTCACACGGTCCGGCGACCAGCGTTCCCCCTGCGAGCTCGACGCGCTCGCGCATACCGGGTAGTCCGTGCCCTCCACGTCGGACGTCGACCGCCGCACGTCCCCGGCCACCGTCGTCCACGACTTCAACGCGCACCGCACCGTCGGCCCAGGTGAGCTCGACCCGGGCGCGCGCCTCCTGCCCGGCGTGCTTGACCACGTTGGTGAGCGACTCCTGGACCACGCGGTACACCGCGAGCGCCGTCGCGCGCTCGACAGCACCGGGTGTCCCGTTCTGCTCGAGGGTCACGTCGACCCCGCTCTGGCGCAGCCGGTCGACCAGCGTCGGCACGTCGTCCACCGTGGGCTGCGGGGCTGCTGGAGCCGACACGTCGCGGGGGCGCAGAGCGTCGACGAGGCTGCGCATGTCACCGAGCGCCTGGCGGCCGGTGTCCGCGACCACCGCGAGCGTCTCGACCGCTGCCGCGGGATCGCGCCGCGCGGCCATCCGCCCGCCTTCGGCCTGGCGAACGATGACGGCGAGGGAGTGCGCCACCACATCGTGCATCTCCCTGGCCATGCGCTCACGCTCGCTCGCGACCGCGCGGTCCGCCGCCGCGGCACGGTCCGACTCGGCGCGCAACGCGCGTTCCCGCAGCGCGTCCACGTCCGCATCGCGCATCGCGCGGAACCGTCCGAGACCCCACGCCGCCAGCACGATCGCGACGAGAGCCGCGGGGAGAAGCAGCCGCCACGGCGCCGTCGGCACCGCCCCGCCCACCCACTGCTCGGGCTGCCAGAGCCGTGCGGTGGCGAGCGCACCGCCGACGAGCCCGGAGCCGAGCGCCAGCTCGGGCCACGGGCGCCGGGTCCGTGAGGCGATCGAGTAGAGCAGGACCGTGTAGGTGAGTGCGGAGGGCAGGAGCACGGGCGGCACGCGCTGCGCAGCCGCTGCACCCGAGTCGCCGCCCGGCAGGTCGGGCATGGCGATCAGCACGAGCATCGCGGCGCAGGCTGCCGCGTAGGCGGACCTGGGCCAGGTCCGCCTGGCCGCGACCGAGCTGTGCAGGACGAGGATGGCGGCCGTGACGGCCGCGGCGGTGACGGCCGGCGCAGCGGCGGCGTAGGCGAGCGACGTCGGGCCGAGGACGAGGGCCAGGGCCACCGCGAGCAGGACGTCAGGCACCCACGGGCGTGCGCGTGCCCACGAGTCCCAGCGGTTCGTCAGACCGGCCACCCGCCCGATCGTAGGGGCGTCCGCATCTCCACCCGTCACCCTGCAGGATGACGTGCGTACGCCGCCGGAGCTGACGTGAGCCTTTGAAGAAAGGTCCGGGCCCGGCATCGGCGGCCTGGGCAGAACGACGAACAGCCTCGCCCTCGGAAGGGGGCGAGGCTGTTCGATCGACGCGGGGCTAGACCTTGATCCTCTCCGCCTGGAGCACGTATGCGCTGCCGGCGAACGGCGCAATGCAGTCGGTCTTGATGTGCCAGAGGCTCTGGCGAAGCTCGATCGCGACGCTCTTGCACAGAGCGCGGTTCGAGTACGACTGACTGAAGAGCTCGAGGCTAGATGCCTGCGCGGCGCCCGCGCTGGCAACCCCGATGCCGCTCGCCAGAAGGACCGGCAGCGCGGCAGTGGCAAAGATCTTGAGCTTCAACGTCTTGTCCTCCGATGGGGGCGTGCGTGGTGGGACATTGCCGACGTACGTGACACACGCGTGGACGCGGACGCAGGCCCTCGTCCACGGGCGTCACTGGGCAGCGGGATGAACGTGCTGTGCCGACACGACGGTGCCGGTCGAGGAAGACGCGTGAGCTACCAATGCGCTGCTTGCCGAGGCAGCTCCAACAACGAGCGCGGCGGCCACAGCGCCGACGGCGAACAGGTTCTTGGTGTGCATATCCACTCCCCTGGGTTGTGCCAACACTCGCGATCCGGCGAGTCATCGTGGACATTACTACATTAAATTCCATGTTGACTCCCCTCGTGACCGGATCGAGACCGGCCTGACCTTGGGGGACGGCACGGCGGAGCCAGACACCGCACTCGAGCGCGTCATCTCGTCCGGTGCGCTTCGGGTGATGTGGTTACGGTGCAGAGATGAAGCGCACGTTGCGGACGGCGCGGTCCGCCGTCCTGGCCCTGGTTGCCGCGACCGCCCTCGTCGGCTCCGTCGCAACCGCGGCGCCTGCCGCCCCCTCCCGCGTCGTCTACGACGCCCTCGGTGACTCGTACGCCTCGGGGTACGGCGTTCCGCCCTACGCCGACTGTGGCCGCTCGCAGAGCGCCTACGCCGTGCAGCTCGACGGGCGCCAGCGACTTCGACTCGACGACTTCGTCGCCTGCGCCGGCGCCACCACGAGCTCGCTGGTGACTGGCGGTCAGCTCACGGCGCTCGACGCCGACACCGACCTGGTGACGTTGACCATCGGCGGCAACGACATCGGATGGTCGGGTGCAGTGACGGCCTGCCTCGGCGACACCGACGCCCAGTGCTCGGGCGCGGTCGCCATCGTCGACGGCCGGATCACGAGCGAGCTGCCGGCCCTGCTCGACGCGGTCTACGCCAAGGTCGCCGAGGCAGCCCCGAACGCCCACGTCGTCGTGACCGGCTACCCGCGGCTCTTCTCGCCGGAGTACGGCGCCTATCTCGCTGCCTCGTCGGCTGAGCTCGGCGCCCTCAACGCCGCCGCGGACACGCTCGACGCCGTGATCGCTGCCGCGGCCACCCGTGCCGACTTCCAGTACGTCGACGTTCGCAAGCGTTTCGACGGTCACGGCGCCAACTCGCCGGATGCGTGGATCCTGGGGCCGACCGACCCTGGTGCGTTCCACCCGACGGTCGAGGGCTACAAGGCCTACACGGCGGCCGTGAACTCGGCCCTGGGTCCGGTCAAGCCGGGCTGCGGCGGACACCACCGCTGAGGCGGGGATCAGACGTCGGCGACGACGATCTGGTCCCGGCCCGCGTCCTTGGCGGCGAGCAGCGCGAGGTCGGCGACGTGCAGCGGGTGGTCGCCGGCAACGAGAGGGCCCACGCCCACTGAGACGGTCACCGCGAGGCCCGGGGCGAGCTCACCCCACGCGCGGCGTCGGACGAACTCGTTGACGCGCCGGGCGACCGCCTGCGCGGCCACCGCTCCGTCGCTGGGCAGGATGACGAACTCGTCCCCGCCGTAGCGCGCGACGACGTCGCTGCTGCGCGAGGCAGCCCGCAGGATCTCCGCGATCGTCTGCAGGACCAGGTCTCCGACGGAGTGCGACAGGTTGTCGTTGATGGCTTTGAAGTTGTCGACGTCGATGAACACGGCCCAGGCGCCGTCCGGGGCCGAGGCGAACGCCGCCGGCAGGACGCTGCGGTTGGCGAGCTGGGTCAACGGGTCCTGCCCGGCCGCACGACCGGCGCGGTCGGTCTCTGACGCCAGGCGGCGAAGGTCGTGCCGGTCTCGCAGGGCGGAGTAGCGCGCGTCCCGTTCGGCCCACGCTCGTCCGAGCGCTGCCCGGGCGGTCTGTCGCCACAGGTCCATCGCGGGGTGCGGTCCGTGCTCGGCGAGCATGACGTCGGCCAGCTCGGCGCGGGCTGCGGCCGCCCACACCTCCCGGCTCGTGCTGCTCGTCGCCTCGAGAAGGGCGTGCAGCAGCTCGGTCGCTGCCGCGTAGTTCTTCTCTGCGCCGTGGGCGCGGGCCAGGACGAGGTGCAGCAGGTGCGTCTCGAGGAGCTCCGGGCGCGCCGAGAAGCGTTCAGCCGCAGCGCGGGCGCGGCTGAACGCCAGCTCCGACTCGCCCAGGTGCAGCAGCGCGTACGCCTCGATGACGTCGGCGCGGGCCTCCATCGACGGCTGCGCCGTCTGCCGCGCCAGCCGCCGCACCAACGTCGCCCGGCTCGCGGTCCGCACCAGGTGGGCCGCGGCCTCGTCGGGCCGCCCCTGGGTGAGCAGGGCGGTCGCCCAGTGCGCGCTGAGCACCGCTTGCTCCTGCGCGACGTAGATCAGCAGCTCGGCATCGTGGTCCTGGGTGATCGCCGCGAAGGCGGCCTCCGCCTGCTCGACCAGGTGTGCCGACCGCATCGCGATGGCGACGGCCATGCTGGCGGACAGGTGGCCGTAGGTGTCGGTCGGGATGTCCTGCAGCAGCCAGTCCGCCTCGGCCATCGTCGCGATCGACACGCTGTGCTCGCCGAGGTGGTTGCTGCCCTCGGCCACCGCGCCGAGCGCCTTGGCACGCCACACCGGAGCCGGTTCGTCGCCCAGCCTCGCGAGGAGGTCCTGAGCGGTCTCGACGGCCGCCCGGTGCTCACCGAGCTCCAGCAGGGCGCACGCCTGGCCGTAGAGCAGGTACAGCGAGGTGGCCCGGTCGCCGATGGCGTCCGTGACGCACACCCACTGGCGGCACCGGGCCACGGTCCGGATGGAGAAGCCGTCGATGTAGCTCTGGTGCGCCACCACAGCCAGGTGGTGCAACGGGCCGAACTCGGACACCAGGACCAGCTCACGCGACACCGCGGGTCGGCTGGTCGCTTCGGCTACGGGCAGCGCGAGCACGGCGGGCGGACGCGGGCTCGAGTTCGGGTTCGGGGAGGCCTGGTAGGGCTCCGCATCGGCGAGCAGCACGAGCCTCCCCCGGAGACGATCGAGACGGACGGCGCGTCGGCCGACACCCCACCGACCCATCGGGTGCTCGGCCCGACTTTCCAGCGTTCTCCGACATGCTGTCCCGGGCCGAGCAGAAGGTCCCTGGTCAGCTCGGCCTCGGCGACCGACGTCGCACGGACAACCAGCGAGCGGTGGAGCGGACCTGCTCAGCGGCTGCCTGCGAGGCCGCACTCGTACGCGATGATCACCGCCTGCACCCGGTCGCGGGCCCCGAGCTTGGCGAACAGGTTGCCCACGTGCGTCTTGACCGTGGCCTCGGAGACCACCAGCTCGGCCGCGATCTCGAGGTTCGACGCGCCCTCGGCGATGAGGTGCAGGACGTCGAGCTCACGCCGCGTCAGCCCGCTCAGACGCGGGTCCTGTCCTTCGCGGGGCAGGGCGTCACCCGCAGCCGGCAGGTGGGGCGCGAACAGGTCGAGCATGCGGCGCAGCACGCGCGGGGCGACGACCGCGGTGCCCGCGGCGACCGTGCGGATCGCGTCGACGAGCTCGTCCGGGCGTGCCGACTTCAACAGGAAGCCGGAGGCGCCGGCGCGCAGGGCCGCGAACGCGAGATCGTCGACGTCGAACGTCGTGAGCACCAGCACGCGGGACCCGGGGTGGTGCGCGACGATGCGCCGGGTCGCCTCGATGCCGTCCATCCCGGGCATCCGGATGTCCATGACCACCACGTCGGGCTGGATCGCTGCCACCTGGTCGAGCGCCACCCTGCCGTCGGCAGCCTCGCCGACCACCTCGAGGTCCGGCTCGGACTCGATGACGAGCCGGAACCCGCTCCGCAGCAGGGCCTGGTCGTCGACGAGGAGCACCGTCGTCATCGTGCCTCTCCCCCGTCGTCGGACCACGGCAGGACCGCGTGCACACGCCAGCCACCACCCGACACGGGCCCGGCCTCGACGCGGCCGCCGAGCAGAGCCGCTCGTTCGCGCATCCCGACGATGCCACGGCCCGTGCCGCCGCCGCTGCCGGCACGTGTGCCGCCCGCGTCCACGACGTCGACCTCCACGGCCGTCGGGGTGCGCCGCACCGAGACCTCGACGGAGGGCGCACCCGGCGCATGGCGCAGGACGTTGGTCAGGGCCTCTCCGAGGATGCGCAGCACCGCCAGACGCACCGCCGTGTCCTGGGGGAGCGCAGTGTCCAGGCCGGTGGCGGTCACGGGGATGCCGGTGACAGCGAACCTCTCCACGACGGTGGGCAGGTCGACCTCCGTGGGCTCCGTGCCGTCACCGCCCGCCGGCCCCAGCGCACCGAGGACTCGCTGCATGTCGGCCAGCGCGGAACGCCCGGTGCCCGCGACCTGGCGCACCGCTTCCCGGGAGCGGTCCGGTGCGCGCTCGAACGCGGCGTCGGCGCCGTCGGCCAGCGCGACCATCACGGAGAGGCTGTGGGCGACCACATCGTGCATCTCACGAGCGATGTGGGCACGCTCCGCCGCACGCGCCATCGCGGCGCTGTGATCCCGTTCCCGCGCCAACGAGCGGTAGCGCTCGACGAGGTCCGCCGCGTGCAGGCGACGCGCGCGCGCGGCGGAGCCGAAGGCGACGCCCAGGAGCAGGAGCACGAGCAGCAGCAGCACGGAGCCCATGCGTCGCCCAGGCGAGAACAGCGGCTCCTGCAGGTCCTGCCCGAACTCCGAGGGGCTCAGCAAGGAGGCGCCAGACCAGAGGATGATCTCGATGATCCCCAGGTCCTGCCACCGCCACAGCGCGACGGTGACCACGGTGAACACGCCGCCGAACGCGGCCCAGGCAGCCGTGGCGCCGCGCTCCGCCGCGACGCTGTAGAGGGCGCACGCGAGGCACGCGCCGAGGACTCCGAGCACGCCGGCGGCCAGCAGCGACGCGAGGGCCGCGACGGTCAGCAGCACCGTGACGGTGATCGGCCGAGTGCGCCGCAGGAGCAGGAGCCCCGCACCCACCGCCGTTCCGACCAACCAGGCCGTGGTGACCGACTGCACGATCCCGGCGTCCGGCGGGTACAGCCCGAGGGCCACGGCACCCGACGCCGTCTCCTGCACGAACATCGCGCCGACGAGGCCGACCACGACGATGGCCCCCGCGACGGCGACGTCCTGGACCCACGGTCGGGCGGTGACGAGGCGGGCGACGGGGCTGGCGCCGCGGACCTGCTCCTCGGTGAGCGGCTCGTCGTCGGTGCGCACTGCCCGCACGACCGCGCGTCGGATCACCACGGGCCCACTCTCCCATCCGGAGCCGTCGGCGCGGCCGCCCTCCCGGGGCGTCGTCACCGGGGACCCGTTCCCGTCAGCGGACGTCATGTCGCCGCAACCGGTACGCCGCTGCGACGAGCACCACGACCACCCACGCGGCGGCGACGCCGCCGCCGCCCCACGCCCCGAGCCGTGGCCCCAGCGTCGTGGCGTCCAGCGCCGCGAGCGCGGCATCGTCCTGCACGAGCCGGGCGCCGGACGACGGCAGGAACGCCCGGACCGTGTCCGTGACCAGTCCCGGGTTCGCCGCGAGCACGTGGTCTCCGACGCTCGTCAGGAGCACCCCGACGACGAGCGCGTCCGCGGGACGGCGGAGCAGAGCGCCGAGCCCCGTCCCGAGCAGCGCGACGGCGACGCAGGCCACGGCGAAGCCGAGCAGCGCACGGGATGCCCCCGGGACGGACAGGTCAAGAGCGGGCGCGTCGCCCGAGCGAGCCGGCGCCGTCGCCAGCACGGAAGCACCTAGCGCGACCAACGCCACCGCGAAGGCGGCCGCCGCCGTCACCAGCACCTGGGCCGCAAGCACGGGCAGCCGCCGAGGCACGGTCGCGAACGTCGTGCGCGCCGTGCCCGTCGTGTACTCCCCGGCCCCCACGAGCGCGCCCAGGACCAGGAACCCCAGCTGGGCGAGCACGAAGCCGGAGGTCACCACCCACGAGCCCGACCGGCCGTCGCCGGGACGCACGAACAAGCCGAGCGCGTGCGCGGTGCCGGCCGCGGCCACGACCGTGCCGAGCGCCAGCCAGGCGTTCGACCGCACGCTCGTGAGCTTGGTCCACTCCGCGCTGAGCACCCGCGGCATGGAGACGCCCCTGCGGTCCGGGGCTCCGCGCACGGTGCGCTCGTTCGTCCGGGGTCCCGCCGGGACGGTCGTCATCGCACGTCCCGGGTCCGCAGCCGCAGCGCCGCCGCGGCCAGGAGGACGAGGACCCAGGTCGCGAGGACCAGTCCACCACCCACCGGGCCGAGGTCGGGCGCGCCCTCCATGCCGCCGGCGGACGCAGAGGTCGTCATCAGGCTCCCCGCAGCACCGGGCAGGAGCACGCCGAGCGTCCCGACGACGGTGGTTGCCGGCGCGTCGGCAGCGGCTGCCATCGTCGCCGCGTCGCCGCCGCCCACCAGGGGGTCGCTCGCCAGCATGAGCACGATGGGCAGGACCAGGACGAGAAGCAGCGCGGTCACCAGGGCGGGGACGGTCCGCCGGAGCAGCGCGCCCAGCGCCAGCCCGAGCAGCGCCATCCCGACGAGGAACAGGACCATGCCGAGCAGCATCCCGGGGCCACCGTCGGCGGTCAGGTCGACCGTCATACCGCGTGACATCGCCGAGGGCAGGATCCCGACCACGCCGGCTGCCGTCGTCAGCACGCCCGTCACCAGCGCGAACGCCGCGACGGCGAGCGTCTGCGCGACGAGCACCGGCCACCTGCGCGGGACCGTGGTGAACGTGCTGCGGAACGCGCCCGTGCGGAACTCTCCCGCACCCACCAGCACGCCGAGGACGAGCGGCCCGACCTGCGCCAGCACGAGGCCGGCGGTCAGGGAGTCGAGCGGCTCGAACCCGGGGTCCACCGACGACGCCCGTGCGCTGAGGTAGGTGATCGCGCCACCCACGAGCACCGTCACGGCTGCCGTCCACCACGCGGAGCGCAGCGACGTCAGCTTCGTCCACTCGGCGGCGGCCACGCGCGCGACCGTCGGGCCGGAGCGGACGTTCGATGCCGTCCGGGCGGCGTGCGGCGCCGTGGCCGCGGCGCTCATCGCACACCACCCGCGGCGCGGTACTCGACGGCGTCGCCCGTGAGCTTCAGGTACGCCTCCTCCAGCGACCCCGACTCGGTTCCGAGCTCGAGCACGGTCGCCCCGCACCGGAGCGCCGCGGTGCCGACGTCCTCGACCGTCACGGCACGCACGTGGAGCACCCCGCCCTTCTGCGGCGTCACCTGTGCGCCGGCGGCGAGGAGCTCGCGCGCCAGCGGCTCCGGGTCGGTCGTGCGTACCCGCACGACGCCCGCACGCTCCGACCGGTCCGCTATCTCCCGCACCGACGCGTCCGCGAGCAGGCGTCCGCGGCCGATGATGACCACCCTGTCGGCGCACAGCGCGAGCTCGTGCATGAGGTGCGACGAGAGGAGCACCGTGCGGCCCTCGTCCGCGAGCTCGCGCACGAGCCGCCGCACCCACAGCACGCCGTCGGGGTCGAGACCGTTGACCGGCTCGTCGAGGATGAGCGTGGCGGGGTCGCCCAGCAGCGCCCCGGCGATGCCGAGCCGCTGGCTCATGCCGAGCGAGAAGGTGCCCGCCCGCCGGTGCGCCGCCGGCTCCAGGCCCGTCTGCGCGATGACCTCACGGACCCGGGCCCGACCGATGCCATGCGTCTTCGCCATCGCGACCAGGTGCGCATAAGCCGTGCGTCCCGGGTGGACCGATCGGGCGTCGAGCATGACGCCGACCGCGTGCAGCGGCGCGGGGAGGTCGGCGTACCGGCGGCCGTCGACGGTCGCGGTACCCGACGTCGGGCGCTCGAGCCCCACGACGACGCGCATGGTCGTCGACTTCCCCGCGCCGTTGGGTCCGAGGAACCCGGTGACCATCCCGGGCCGCGCGGCGAACGTCAGCCCGTCCACCGCCGCCGTGCTGCCGTAGCGCTTGGTCAGCGCTTCCACCTCGATCATCACGTCTCCTCGTCGTCCCGTCGGCGCCCCGTAGGAGGCGTCTGTCGGCGACGCTACGAAGAGCGACGGGGCGCGCGGCACCGACCGTCGGAGGAAACCGGTTCATGCGCCGTCTCCTCCCACGGGAGGAGAACGGCCCTCGGGGCCAGGTCGAGTGGACGTCGGGGGGTCAGACCCGTTCGACGCTGTCCGCCTGCGGTCCCCGATCACTCTGGCGCACCTTGTACCGGACCCGGTCGCCCTCCTGCAGCCCGTCGGCGCCGCGCACGACCGACACGTGCACGAACAGGTCGGCGCCCCCGGCATCGGGGGTGATGAAGCCGAAGCCACGATCTGCGTCGTAGCGCGCGACCACACCCTCACCGCCGCGCACACCGGCTCCGGACTCCCTCGGCGGGCCCGATCGGCCCCGGCCCGGCGCCACAGGCCCACCTCGGCGGGCGGAGCCGCCGACCAGCCGGACGTTGCGTGCCTGGGGCCCCTTGTCGCCCGCGGCCAGGTCGAAGGTCACGCGATCCCCCTCGGACAGCTCCGCCAGCCCGCCGAGCAGCTCGCGGACGTGGGCGAAGGCGTCCTCACCACCCGCGTCAGGCGTGACGAACCCGAATCCCTTGTCGACGTCGTACCAGGACACGGTGCCGTCCGCCCCGTCCGGGGCCACAGCCCGGGCGGCCCGTGCGCCCAGCGGCAGCAGATGGTCCGCCTGCGGCCCCTTCTCCCCGTCGACCACCAGGAACGCCACGCGCTGCCCGTCCGAGATGACGCCGCCGCCCACGATGGCCGAGCTGTGCACGAAGATCTCCACGTCTGCGCCGTCGGGCGTCACGAAGCCGTACCCCTTGCCCGGCTCGTACCAGGAGACGGTGCCGAGGACGCCGACGACGGCGTCGGGAGCGTGGTCGCCCGTGACCCGGACACGACGGGCCTGCGGGCCACGGTCCCCCTCGCCCACCTCGAACTCGACGACCTGCCCTTCGCGGAGCAGCTTCGTCCCGTCGCCGCCGACGATCTCGGACGCGTGCACGTACAGGTCGTCGGCCCCGTCCCCGAAGGAGAGGAAGCCGAAGCCCCGCTCGGTGTCGAACCAGCGGACAGTTCCTTCGGGCACGGTGACTCCTCGTCGAAGCAAAGGTTGCTGTACCCAGTCTCCCCCCGACGGGCCCGCGAAGAGGCATGCCGCGTGGACGGCCAGGTGCGGATGCGGCAACCCGCGGCTCGTCTGCCGTCACGTCCCGTCCGTTCCTACACTCGCGAAAGGACCAGCCGGCGCCCCTGTCGCGGGTCACGAGGCTGTCGCGGACGTGGGACGTGCCGGAACGAGGAGGTGAACGAGTGAGCAGGCTCAGCGCGTTCGTGCGATTGACCCCGGAGCGGGTCTGCCCATGACGGGCGCCCGCGCGCGGATCCGCGTCGAGACGGCCACGCCCGATCGCTGGTCGGACGTCGTCGCCGCGTTCGGCTTGCGCGCGTCCAGGCCCGACTCGTGCTGGTGCCAGCGTTTCCGAACGCACGACCAGCCGAGCAACCGCGACGAGCTGCACCGCGAGGTCCAGGCGGCCGACATCCCCGTGGGTCTCGTCGCCTACGTGGACGACCGGCCCGCCGGGTGGTCCCGGGTCGTCCCCCGCGCGACGCTCCCCGGGGTCATGGGGAACCGAGCACTACGCCGCGTTCTCGACGATGACCGGACCGTGTGGTGGGTGACCTGCTTCGCGGTGCGCACCGAGCACCGCGGCGGGGGCGTCGGGACGGCCTTGCTCGTGGCGGCCGTCGAGCACGCCCGTCGGCACGGGGCGTCGGCCGTCGAGGGCCACCCGGTCGACGTCGACAGGCTGCAGGCGGCCAAGGTCTCGGGATCGGCCCTGTTCACCGGCACGCTCGCCATGTTCGAGGCGGCGGGGTTCCACGAGATCGGCCGCACCTACCCGAGCCGGCCGGTCATGCGTCTCGACCTCGGGACCCGCAGACCGGTCGACGAGTGATACCGCGACCGTCAGGCGTCCTGGTCGGGCCTCCGCGGGTCCGCTGCGGGCCGCCCGGGCCGTCGTGTCCGCCAGAAGTGGAAGTACGCCACTGCCAAGGTGCTGTACGCGACGAGCAGCAGCCAGTTCGCGAGTCCTCCACCGTCGTCGACCAGGAAGAACAGCTGCGCACAGGCGAGGAACGCCCACACACCGCACGCCGCGACGTACAGCCCAGGCGGTGCGACTCGACCTCCTTGTGCCTGCCTCACCCATGGACCGTACGTCCGGCGCGCCGGACGTGCAGGACGACGTGTGAGACGAGGAGTGCGTACGGCCGCCGGGAGCCTGCTCGGCCTGCCTCAGTCGACCAGGTGGATCGCGTACGCGACCGCGAAGCCGAGGGTGGTCGCGACGCCGACCCACCGCCCACCCTCCTCGTAGGCCTCGGGCATCATCGTGTTTGCGAGCATGGTGAGGATCGCGCCGGCCGCGAAGGTCAGCACGAAGGCGACGACCTCGGGCGACGAGTCCTGGAACAGGCCGTAGCCCGCGGCGGACGCCAGGGCGGACACCACCACGATCACCGCCCACATCCACAGGATGCGTGACCTGCGCCAGCCAGCGGCAAGCAGACCTGTCGTGGAACCGATCGCCTCGGGCAGGTTGGAGATGAACACGGCCACCAGGTAGGCGGCTCCGACCTCCCCGCCCTGGAAGATCGTCAGGCCGATCACCACCGACTCCGGGATCCCGTCGAGCACGGTTCCGAGCACGATGGCGAGGGGCGAGCCGGCCTCCTGGTCACCGCCGGTGTCCTTCCGGGATCCGCCGCCGAACCGTTCGATGAGCACGTCGCCGCCGAAGAAGACGAGGCACCCGGCGAAGAGCCCGCCGATGAGTGCTCCCTGTCCCGTGGACTTGCCGGACGCTTCCTCGACGAGGTCGAACGCGACGGCGCTGATCAGGACGCCGGACCCGAACCCCATGACGAGGCCGATGAGCCGTCGGCCGGCCCGGAAGGTCAGTGCGACGACGGCACCGAGCAGCAGCGAGCTGGCGGCGAGGAGCCCCCACCCGAAAGCACCGGCCATCTCGCGCTCCCTTCTCGACGGACGCGTCCGGTCCATCCGAGGCTGGACGACGCACGGGGTCCTGCTTACCAGCACCACGCCCACGACGTGGTGGCCCCGTGTCCCCCGAGCGAGCTACACACGAGTGCCCACCGAGCGGTGACGCGCCAGAGGCGTCCCCCTTCCTAGCGTTCCCGTAGGAGCCGCAGCACCCCGCCGCGGCCCTCGAGGAGGGACACGTCATGCGTCTTGTGAAGCAGTTCGGAACGGTCGCAGTGATCGCGTTCGTCGGCAGGCTGGTGCTCGGTGCCGTCGGAGGGAGCTGGGTGCTCACGCTCGCGCTGGGGCTGGCGACGGCTGCGCTCGCGCTGCTGGGCTACGCATGGGTGGTGCGCAGGACCGAGCACCGGGAAGCCACAGAGGTCGGGCGCCCCGGAGCATGGTCGGCCGTAGTCAGAGGGCTGGGGATCGGTGCGCTCATGTTCGTGGCCGTCATCGGGAGCATCGCGCTCACCGGCGGGTACACGATCGAGGGCTGGGGCTCCGTAGGGGTCGCGGCGGCCTTGGCGGGCGTCACGGCTGCCGCCGCCGTGACGGAGGAGCTGCTGTTCCGCGGAATCGTGTTCCGGATCCTCGAAGAGCGCACCGGCACGGTCGTGGCGTTGCTGCTCACCTCCGTGCTGTTCGGTGCCATGCACCTGGCCAACCCCAAGGCCACCATCTGGGGAGCCGTCGCGATCGCGGTCGAGGCGGGCGGGATGCTGGGCGCCGCGTACGTCGCCACACGCACGCTCTGGCTCCCGATCGGCATCCACTTCGGCTGGAACTTCGCCGCGGCCGGCATCTTCGGCACCGTGGTCTCCGGCAACGTCACCCCTCAGGGCCTGCTGCTGGGCGCCACGTCGGGCCCCGCCCTGCTGTCCGGCGGCGCGTTCGGCCCGGAGGGGAGCCTGTTCGCCGTGCTCGCGGGCGTGCTGCTGACAGCAGGTTTCCTGCGACTGGCTCACCGGCGTGGACGTCTGGTGCCGATGCGGCGGCGCGCCTCGCAGTCCGCGTCGACGGTTACGGTCTGACGGTGATCGACCTGAAGCGAGCGTCCACGGCGTGGCAGTCGTATGACGTCGTCGTGCGGGACCTCCCGCTCGCCGTGGCGCTCGCGCTCGGGTCGTTCGTCGGGGCCCTGCACGACCAGGGGACGCGGCTCGGTGACGTGCCGACCCGTCCGATGGATGCGCTGGCGTACGCGGCCGTCGCGCTCGAGTGCCTCCCCCTGGCGGTGCGGCGCCGGCTGCCCGCGGTCTGCCTGGCGCTGGTATCGCTCGGCTTCGCGATCGACCAGCTCCGCGGCTACCACACGGTCGCCGGTGTCGCACTGCCCGTCGCGGTGCTCAGTGCGGCAGCGCACACGGAGCGCCACCGGCGTTCCGTGGTCGTCGTCGCCTCCGCCGCCTACGCGGTGCTGGCGCTCGTCCTGGGCCGCGATGGGTCGGCCGAGGGCGTGGCGGGCTTCGTGACGTTCTACCTGCTGCTGGCCATCGCGTGGGGCATCGGGGCGTGGCTCCGGCAGACGCGGTTCGCCGAGGCCGAGCACCGCCGCCACGCGGCCGAGTCCGCCCGTGTCGCCGAGCGGACCCGGCTCGCCGCCGAGCTGCACGACGTCGTGACCCACCACGTGACGGCGATGGTGGTCCAGGCCGAGGCGGCGCGGTACCTGACGGCTCAGCCCGACCGCCTGGACCAGAGCCTGACAGCGGTCAGCGACACCGGCCGGCAGGCCATCAGCGACCTGCGGCACCTTCTCGAGGTGCTGGACCCCGACGGCCCTCGCTCGCGTACGCCGACCGTGGGCGAGCTCCAGGGCCTCATCGAGCAGACGCGCCAGGCCGGCCAGCCGGTGGAGTACGTCGAGGAGGGCCGGCCGTCGCAGGCGCCCGGCAGTGCCGAGGTCGTCGCCTACCGGGTGGTGCAGGAGGGCCTGACGAACGCGCTCAAGCACGCGCACGGCAGCCGCACCGTGGTCCGCGTGCAGCACGAGCCGGACGGCGTCACGGTCGAGGTCCGCACCGACGGTCCCTCCTCGCCGGGCGCGTCTCCCGGGGGCAGCGGCCGGGGCCTGGCCGGCCTCCGGGAACGGGTGGGCCTGCTGGGCGGCGAGCTGAGCGCAGGACGCCAGGTGGGCGGCGCTTTCGTCGTCCGCGCTCGCATCCCGGGGACGGTCCAGCCGTGACGGCGGCTCCGACCGACGCGCCCGTCCGCGTCCTGGTCTGCGACGACCAGGCCCTGATCCGCACCGGCTTCGCGACGATCATCGACGCCCAGCCCGACCTCGAGGTCGTCGGCGAGTGCGGGGACGGTCGCGCTGCGGTCGACCTCGCCCGCCGGGTACGTCCGGACGTCGTGGTGATGGACGTGCGCATGCCCGTGCTCGACGGGATCCAGGCGACCCGGCTGCTTGCCGGGGCCGGTGTCCCGGACCCGGTCAAGGTCCTCGTGGTGACGACCTTCAACCTGGACGAGTACGTCTACGAGGCGCTGCGTGCCGGTGCGAGCGGGTTCCTCCTCAAGGACGCCCCACCGGCGCAGCTCCTGAACGGCATCCGTACAGTCGCAGCCGGTGCCGCACTCCTGGCGCCCGAGGTGACGCGGCAGCTCGTCGGTCGGTACGCCAGCCGGATCAGCCCTCCTCCGTCGGCGCCTGAGGAGGACAGGCTGACCCCGCGCGAGCTCGAGGTGCTCCGTCTGATCGCGGGTGGGATGTCCAACAGCGAGATCGCCGCGGCGCTGGTGCTCAGCCCGGAGACGGTCAAGACGTACGTGTCCCGCATCCTGACGAAGCTCGACCTGCGGGACCGGGTGCAGGCCGTCGTGTACGCGTACCGACGGGGCCTCGTGGCCTGAGCGGGGCCAGCGCGACGCGGCGAGTGCGGTCAGCGAGACCCGGCGAGCTGCTCGGCGAGCACCTCCGCCCACTCCAGCCGGGCGATCCTCGGCAGGATCACGTCGAGGCTGTTCGCGTGCGCCGAGGCGACCAGATCGGTCACGGCATCGTGCGCGACGACCACCTCGTACCCGAGCTCGCGCGCCGTCCGAGCGGTCGACTCGACGCCGATGCTCGTCGCGATCCCTCCGATGACGACCGACCGCACCCCCCTCCGGCGCAGCCGCGAGTCGAGCTCGGTACCGGTGAACGCATCCCACCCCCGCTTGGTCACGTGCAGGTCGTCGGGCGCCCCGGGCACCCGAGGGTCGAGGTCGGCGAAGTCGGCTCCGGGCGCGATGGCAGGCCCCGGGGAGTCGGTGCGCCCACGGAGCAGGTCCCCGCCGTCCGGCGAGAACCGGACGCGGACCCGCACGACCGGGCGCCCGCCACGGTGGGCGGCGTCGGCGAGAGCGGCTGCTCGGGCGAGGACCGTCGCCGTGTCGTGAACGGTCGGCAGGGCGGTGATGCCCTTCTGCAGGTCCACGAGGACGAGTGCGGTCGAGGGGTCGAGCGTGTCGACGGGCATGGAGAGCTCCTGGGTCGAGGCGAGAAAGACAGCAAGACTGTCCATCCGGCCGCGACCGATGTCAAGCCAAACTGCACAGTCTGGCTGTGCTATCCCGTACGCTCTGCTCATGGACGACGCCATGCTCGCGGCCGACCTCCGCCTCCAGCTCGGTCGCCTCGTTCGGCGCGGGCGAGCCGAGGATCCCCAGCCCCACGCCGTCACCGCCGTGCTCGGCCTGCTCGGTCGCGACGGCCCGCTGACCACCAGCCAGCTCGCCGCAGCGCAACGGGTCCGACCGCAGTCGATGGCTCGCACGGTCCGCACGCTCGAGGCAGCGGGGCTCGTGGAACGGGCTGCCGATCCGCACGACGCCCGCAAGTCGCCGCTCGCGCTGACCGCCGAGGGGCGGGCGGCGCTCGAGCAGGAACGTCGGCGCAGGACCGACTGGCTGACCCTGGCACTGGCCGAGGCCCTCGACGAGGACGAGAGGGCGACGATCGCGTCGGCCGTGCCCCTGCTGGCCCGCATCGTCGCCTGGGACGAGCGCCGCTCTCCGGGACGACGGGATCCACGCGACCTCGCGCTCGACGCGCCCCCCGAGACGTCGGGTGGGTGAGCTACACCCGGCCCTGGGGAGTGCGGGCCCGGGCGTCCAGCCGCGCGACAGACTCCTGCACGGCCCCGTGCAGCATCAGCTCCACGTCACCGACGAGGCGGTACGGGTCCGCGACCATGCCGTCGGACACCCACCGCAGGACCGCCGCCAGCACGGCTGAGGTGTAGAAGTCGACCACCATGGCCCTGTCGTCCGGGCTCGCCGGACCGCCACCGCCGACCTCGCGGACGACCGCCTCCGTCACGGGGCGCATCTGCCAGAAGAGGAAGCGCTCGAGACCCGCACGGCCGAGTCCGTCGAGGACCGCGGCCGTCGACGACTGGTTGCCCCTGAGGTACTTCAGCAGCCGGACCAGCCCGTCCGCCCAGGCGTCCTGCCGGGCCGAGACGCGCACCGCCTCGGCGACCTCGTTCTCGAACATCCAGACGGCGA
Source organism: Cellulomonas sp. URHE0023 (assembly GCF_000688475.1). Taxonomy (GTDB): domain Bacteria; phylum Actinomycetota; class Actinomycetes; order Actinomycetales; family Cellulomonadaceae; genus Cellulomonas. The sequence continues at coordinate 903,775 of NZ_JIAN01000005.1, forward strand.
GCTCCTGGACGTCGCGGAAGTGGTAGTAGAACGCCTGCCGGGTCAGCCCGCAGTCCTGCACCAGACCCGTGACCGTGACCCTGTCCAGCGGTTCCGACTGCAGCCGCACCTTGAGCGCGGACGTGAGGGCCTCACGCGCGTCGGAACGGCGCACGGTCGGACTGTCCACGATGCTCACTCTCAGTCCATCGGTCGGTACACCCTCATCGCCAGAGGTCGACGGTGGTGACTTACGGCTGGGTCACGCGCACGAACACACTGCACACGGCCCGCTTGACACATCACGCAAGGTGTCCAGTGCGCTGACCAGCGCGTGTCCCTACCGTAGGGGCCCCCGGAGCCATGCAGGTCACGGGCGGTCCGCGCGGAGGTTCACCTTGTTCCTGTTCGACTCCATCCCCTGGCAGACGTGGGTGATGTGGTTCGTCGTCCTCGGCGCCCTCATCGGCCTGAACGAGGTCACCCGTCGCTGGAAGTGGGCCGCGATCGCGTTCTTCGTCGCCCTGCCGCTGGTCCTGACCATCTTCGTCTGGCCCACCACGTCCGGCCCGGGAACCTCGACGGGCACCTGGTTCCACTGGGTGAAGGTGTACTCCGCGCTGGCCGGCTGCCTCGGCTTCATGGCGCTCCGGTACGTCGGGAAGCTGTCGAAGAGCCGCTGGATGCTGCTGTTCCCCCCGGTGATCCTCGTGCTCAACGTCTGCGAGGCCGTCGCCCGCGACATCCAGGTCGCGGGTCTGCAGGGCATGCACGACGGCGTGTTCATGGTCGGCGGCGTGTGGAACTACATGAACGGTGCGGCCGGCATCCTCAACGCGCTGTGCGTGTGCGGCTGGGCCGGGATCATGGTGTCGCGCGACAAGTCCAAGGACATGGTCTGGCCGGACATGCTCTGGTTCTGGTTCATCGCGTACGACCTGTGGAACTTCGCCTACGTCTACAACTGCGTCGGCGACCACGCGTTCTACGCCGGTGCCGCCGTGCTCATCTCCTGCACGCTTCCCGCGTTCTTCCTCAAGAAGGGCGCCTGGCTCCAGCACCGCGCCCACACGCTCGCCCTGTGGATGATGTTCACGATGGCGGTCCCCGCGTTCGTCACCTCGTCGCGGTTCGCCGTGCAGTCCTCCCACAACGAGACGGCACTGTTCGTGGTGTCGGCCGTATCGCTCCTGGCCAACGTCGCGCTCGCCGTCTACCAGGTGCGCACCGTCGTGACCCGGCGCCGCAACCCGCTGCGCGACCAGGTGTTCACGCACCTCAAGGCGTACCGCGTGGTCGTCGAGGAGAACGCTCCGCTCGACGCCACGACCGGCGCCGTCCGCGAGGACAGGCCGCTGGCTACCGTCTGACCGCACCTCCGGAAGGGCCGGCCGCTGGCGAGACGCCGCGGCCGGCCTTTCTGCTGCCGGTACCAGGGTCGGGCCGAGCCGACGGGTTCACCGCAGGAGCGCTTCCAGCTGCTCGCGCTCGGACACCACGTACCGGCTCGTCGACTCGGAGTCGAGCTTCCCGAGGGCGAGGACGACGTCTGCGGCAGCGGCGTCGGTGCCTCCGGCGGCCAGGTGCGCGGTCGCACGCAGACGCAGCATCTCCGCCACGCGCGTGGGAGAGCCGACCGCTTCCGCAGCGGCGAGCGCGGTCGTGGCGGACCGGACGGCGTCGGTCGCCCTCCCGAGCGCCAAGAACGTCTGGCACATGCGCTGGTGGAGGCTCAGAGTCGTGATGGTGTGAACCAGGTCGTGCGTCCTCGACCGGTTCACCTCGAGGTGCTCGAGCACCCGCTGGTACTCCTCGATGGCACGCTCGTCGTCGCCGGAGCTGTGGAGCATCTGGCTGAGCATGATCATCGCCTGCGCCGCTCCGTCGGAGTCCTCAGCCAGCTCGAACTGCACCAAGGCCTCCCGGCACGCGGCCAGACCCGCGTCGAGGTCCGTCCTGGTGAGCATCCAGGCGAGGTAGAAGTGCGCCCATCCGCCCTGCTGGTGGTCGCCGGAGGCCTCGGCGGCAGCAACGGCGAGGCGAGCGATCCGGAGCCCGACCACCCGGTCGCCCGTCTCAAGGTTCGTCGCCCACACGAGGTACCCGAGGTGCATGGCCTCGAGGCGCGTGTCGCCGAGGGCACGCGCGGACTCGACGGCCAGGCGGAAGAGCTCGAGCCAGCTGCCCCACTCCAACCACTTCTCGGAGTACCAGTGGAGGGCATCTGCGACGTCGACGACGACCGTGTGCTCGCCGGCGTCGGCGGCCGCCTGCATCGCCGACCACCACTGGTGGTCCTCGAGACGGATCCACGCATCGGCGGACTCGGCGTCCGGGAACGCGATCCCCGCCGCACCGGGTTCGGTGGGGGTGCGCCCGGGTTCGCACCAGGCGCCTGCTCGCTCGAGCGTGCCCAGGAGCCAGGCGCGCAGTCGAGCTCGACGCCGCTCGACCGCCTCGTCTCCCTCGATCGTACGGAGGCGTCCATGAGCGAACAGTCGCACCAGGTCGTGCAGCTGATAGCGGTTTCCGCCGCGCGCTTCGACGAGCCCGAGGTCCACGAGGTCGTCCAGCCGGAGGTCGACGTCAGCGTCGTCGTGATCCAGGGTGGCGGCGGCGGCACGGGCGTCGAACGTGCCGACGTCGATCACCGAGATCGACCGGAACAGGGCTGCCGTGTCCGGTTCGAGGTCGTCGTACGAGAGCGCGAACGCCGCCTCGACCGCGAGGTCCCCCGCGACCAGGAGCCGCAGGCGGTTCTCGCTCGTGCGCAGCCGGTCGATGAAGTCCGCCGCCGACTGCCCCGGACGGCTCGCGATGCGGTTCCCGGCGATCCGCATCGCGAGAGGCATGTGATCGGCGAGCTCCGCCAGCTCGCGCAGGTCGCCGGCTTCTCGCTGCGCCGCGGGGATCAGCTTCGCGAGCAGAGCGACGCTCTCCTCGTGGCTCAGCGGCCCGAGCGTCATCCGGCGCACACCCTCGAGTCCCGCAAGGGTCCGCCGCGACGTCACGACGACCGCCGTGCGGGCGTCGGCAGTCAGGACCGGTCGGACCTGACTCTCGTTCGCCGCGTTGTCGAGCAGGACGGTCACGGGTCGCTCCGCGACGGTCGAGCGCCACAGCGCCGTGGCCGCCTCGAGGTTGGCCGGCACCTTCGCTTCTGCACCCGGCAGCTGGCGCAGCAACGCACGGATCACGTGCAGCGGAGAGAGCGGGACCGGACTGAGTCCGGCGAGATCGACGACGAGGATCGGCCGCCCGGCGGCGATGCGGTGCGTCGCCTCCAAGGCGCTGCTCGTCTTGCCGACACCTGGTGGGCCGCAGATGACCACCGGCGACGGGTCCTCCGTCGACGTCCGGGCCAGCAGGGCAAGGATCTCGACAAGCTCACGCTGACGCCCGGTGAAGTCCGAGACGCGGTGCGGGGCTACCGCCGACGACTCGCGGGTCTGTGCCGATGCCGCCCGACGGGCGCGTACCTCGCGCAGGACAGCCGCGCGTTCTCGCGGTTCCAGGCCGAGTCCGTCGAGGATCGCCTCGACCGTCCGGCGCTGCGGCGTCGCACTGACGCCACGCTCGATGTCGCTGAGCGTCCGGACGCTGACGCCCGACCGTTCCGCCAGACCCTCCAGCGTCAGGTCGGCGGAGAGCCGGAGCTCTCGCAGTCGTCCGGCGAACGACCCTGATGTGCTCACAGCGGCAGGACCTGCAGTTCTGCCTGCTTCCTGCCTGGTCCGGCGGCACCTCCCACCGATGCAATGGGACGCGAGCGCAACCCCCGGCCGCAGTCGAGGGTTGCTGGCCGCACACGTGGGCTCCCGGCAGGGACGTCCGCCACGAGACGAAGGACGAGTGACATTCCGTACATCACCATTTCCGACGGGACCGAGATCTACTACACCGCGCAGGGTAGCGGTCGGCCGGTGCTCTTCAGCCACGGTTGGCCGTTGAGCTCAGACGCCTGGCAGGTCGAGCTGAAGCTGTTCGCCGACGCGGGATACCAGGCCATCGCGCACGACCGCCGGGGCCACGGCCGGTCGTCGAAGACCTACGCGGGCAACGACATGGACACCTACGCCCGTGACCTGGCCGAGCTGGTCGAGGCGCTCGACCTTCGCGACCTCGTCGTGGTGGGCCACTCCACCGGCGGCGGCGAGGTGGTCCGGTACGCCGCGCAGCACGGCGTCGGGCGCGTCTCGAAGGTCGTCACCGTCGGCGCCGTGCCGCCGATCATGGTGAAGTCCGAGAGCAACCCCGTGGGTCTGCCCATCGACGTGTTCGACGGCATCCGTGCCGGGGTGCTGAACGACGCGTCGCAGTTCTACCAGGACCTGACGACCCCGTTCTTCGGTGCGAACCGCGAGAACGCGAACGTCTCCCAGGGCGCGAAGGACGACTTCTGGCGTCAGGGGATGCTGGTCAACCTCGCGGCGGCCTACGACTGCGTCAAGGCGTTCTCCGAGACGGACTTCACCGAGGACCTCAAGGCGCTCGACGTGCCGATCCTCATCGCGCACGGCGACGACGACCAGATCGTCCCGATCGGTGGCGCCGCTCTGCTGTCCGCCGAGCTGGTGAAGCACGGCACCCTGAAGATCTACCCGGGGGCACCGCACGGCATCTCCGGCGACTTCCAGAAGCAGCTGGACGCCGACATCCTCGCGTTCGTGGCCGACTGATGGCCGGCATCGAGGCTCGCCTCGCCGAGCTCGGCATCACGCTGCCGCACCGTTCACCGGCACCGGCCGGCACCTACGTCCCGGCCGTGCTCAGCGACAACCTCGTCTTCACGGCGGGGCAGCTCCCGTTCGTCGACGGTGCCCTGCCGGTGACCGGCAAGGTCGGCGCGGCCGTGAGCGCGGACGACGCACGCGAGTGCGCCCGGACGGCAGCACTCAACGCGCTGTCGGCCGTGGCCGAGGTCGTGGGCTCGCTCGACCGGGTCGTCCGCATCGTCAAGGTCGTCGGCTTCGTGGCCTCCGACCCCGGCTTCACCGCACAGCCAGGCGTGGTCGACGGAGCCTCGACCGTCCTGGGCGCGATCTTCGGCGACGCCGGAGTGCACGCCCGGAGCGCCGTCGGCGTCGCGGTCCTGCCGCTCGACTCCCCGGTCGAGATCGAGCTCATCGTCGAGGTCTCACCCCCACTCACCCCCAAGGAGAACTGATGTCTGCCGCACCCACCGTCGTCCTCGTCCACGGCGCCTTCGCCGAGTCCGCCAGCTGGTCGGGCGTCATCGCCCGCCTCGTCGACCACGGCGTCTCCGTGGTCGCCACGCCCAACGAGCTGCGCAGCGTCACCACCGACGCCGCGAACGTCCGGTCCGCCGTCGAGGGGATCGGCGGGCCCGTCCTGCTCGTCGGCCACTCCTACGGCGGTGCAGTGATCACCGAGGCCGCGGTCGACAACCCCGCCGTGGTCGGCCTCGTCTACGTCGCAGCCTTCGCCCCGGACCACGGGGAGAACGCGCTGCAGCTGACGGGCCAGTTCCCCGGAAGCACCCTCGGCGAGACGGTCCGGCCCTACCCGCTCGGCGACGGCACGCATGACCTGTTCGTCGAGCGGGACCTGTTCCCGAACCAGTTCGCAGCCGATGTCGCGCCCGCAGAGGCCGCTATCCAGGCTCGGACGCAGCGACCCATCCGGGACTTCGCGCTGGGTGAGCCGCAGCCGGCGGCCACACCTGCGTGGAAGTCGCTGCCGTCGTGGTTCATCTTCGGCGACGCCGACAAGAACATCCCCGTGGAGGGCCTGCGCTTCATGGCGGAGCGCGCCGGAGGGCTCGCGACCGTCGAGGTTCCGGGCGCGTCGCACTCGGTCATGGTGTCGCAGCCCGACGCCGTGGTCGCCCTGATCCTGCAGGCGATCGAGCACCTCGCCGCGTAAGCACGAACGACGGCATCCCGGTCCCCTGGGTGGGGGCCGGGATGCCGTGGGTGGCGCGCCGCGCCTCGCCCAGCGGTCGGGTCAGCGCGCGAGGAAGGCCAGCAGCGCCTCGTTGACCTCGCCGGTGTGCGTGGTCAGCAGACCGTGCGGGGCGCCCTCGATCTCCACGTACTCGGCCGACGGCAGCGCCTTGACGAACCGGCGGGCCGTGGCGTCGACCGGCAGGATGCGGTCGCCGGTGCCGTGCAGGATGAGGGCCGGGACGTCGACCTTGGGGATGTCGGCACGGAAGTCCGTTCCCCAGGTGAGGGGCGCGGCCGCCGAGGCGACCGATCCCGAACCCGCTGCGACGTCCCACGCGTGACGGACCTGCTCCTCGCTGATGCGGGTGCCCAGGTTCTCATCCAGGTTGAAGAAGTCCTGGTAGAAGGCGGTGAAGTAGGCGTACCGGTCCTTGCGGACGCTCGCCGAGACACCTTCGAAGAACGAGGCCGGGACCGCACCCTCGGGGTTGTCGTCCGTCTGGGTGAGGAAGGGCTCGAGCGACGCGAGGAACGCGGCCTTGGCGACGCGGGCGGAGCCGTACGTGCCGAGGTAGCGCGCCACCTCACCGGTGCCCATGGAGAAGCCGACGAGCACGACGTCGTTCAGGTCCAGGGTCTCGAGGACCGTGTTGAGGTCGGCCGCGAAGGTGTCGTAGTCGTAGCCCACCGACGGCTGGCTGGACTGACCGAAGCCCCGGCGGTCGTACGTGATGACGCGGTAGCCGGCGTCGAGGAGCGCGGCCGTCTGGCCCTCCCAGGAGTTCCCGTCGAGCGGGAAGCCGTGGATCAGCACGACGGGCTGCCCGGTGCCCTTGTCCTCGTAGTGCAGCTCGATGTCGACCGAGTTCTCCGTGCCCACCGTGATGCGACCCATGATCTGTCCCTCTTCCTCCAGGGAGAACGGTCGTTCTCCTGCGGTGTCGCCTACAGTAGAGAACGCACGTTCTCAGCGCAAGTGCTGCGAGTGAACACGGGGCGACACCTCGGCGAAGGAACGGTGGACCATGACGAACGCGACCGATCCGACCAGCGAGACACGCGACCGCGTGGTCGCGACGGCCGACGCGCTGTTCTACGCCCGCGGCATCAACGCGGTCGGGATGGACGAGGTGCGCACGGCCGCCGGCGTCTCCCTCAAGCGCCTCTACGCCGAGTTCCCGGGCAAGGAGCAGCTCGTCCTCGCCGTGCTCGCATCGCGCCACCGGCAGTGGGAGGACGGCCTGGCGCAGACGGCGTCCGGCCTCGACGACCCACGACAGCGCCTTCTCGCAGTGTTCGACTTCCTCGAGGTGTGGTTCCGGGACGACACCTTCCGCGGCTGCGGCTTCATCAACGCCTTCGGCGAGCTGGGCGCCACGTCGCCGGCCGTCGCGGCTGCGGCACGCGAGCACAAGCAGTCCTTCCAGGACCGGATCGCCCACCTCGCCGTCGAGGCGGGCGCCGACGAGGCGCTCGGGCTGCAGCTCGCACTGCTCGCCGAGGGCGCTCAGACCACGGCGGCCATCGCCGGGCGCGCCGACGCCGCCGTCCAGGCTCGCCGCGCCGCCGAGACGCTCGTCGCCGCCGCCCTCGACGGACGCTGACGAGGCCGCCCGGGATCCCGGACCGCGCGACGAGGAGCCGACTCTTGCCAGATTTACTTAGCTGAGTAATGTGTGACGCGTGGAAGCCGCACGCGTCTACCGGAAGTCCACCGATCGCCGTCGGGAGATCCTCGACGCAACGATCGGAGCGCTCGCCGAGCACGGCTACACCGGTGCGACCTTCGAGCGCATCCGGGAGAACGCCCAGCTGAGCAGCACCCGGATGATCTCGTACCACTTCGCCGACAAGGCCGCACTGATGGCCGCGGTGGTCGAGACCGTCGTCACCGACGCTGCCGCGCAGATGGTGCCGGCAATGGGACGCGAGGAGACCCTCCGGGGCAAGCTCGCGGCCTACATCCGCTCCAACCTGCGCTATCTCGCAGACAACCGGGCAGCCGCACGTGCGGTGATCGAGGTGATCTCGAACGCTCCCCGCGCCGACAGCTCCCTGCGTGAGGACACGTCCGCCCTGCTCCTGGCCCTGCTCCTGACCCAGGGCCAGGAGGCAGGCGAGCTCCGCGACTTCGACGCCGCCGTCGTCGCCCGCTCCATCAGGGCCACGATCGACGCCTTCGCCACGCGCATGCCCGAGGGGCAGGCCGCCACGCTGCGTGCGATCGACGAGATCGTCGCGCTCTACGACCGTGCAACCCGACCGGAAGGACACTGACATGACTCTCGAGACGACGAAGAACGCCCCGGTCGCGACCGCGCTGGGCAAGGTCAGACGACTGTGGCTCGCCTGCGGCGTCCTATCGGTCATCACCCTGGCGGTCGCAGGCGTGCTGTCGGCGATCGACCCCGAGCTGGTCAACTGGGTCGTCTGGCTCCGCGGGAGTGTCGTGGCAGCTGCCTGCTTCGTGCTCGTCGCGGCCACGGCCGCGGCAGCCCGCGGAAGCCGGACGGCCTACGTCCGCATGCGGTGGATCTCGCTCCTGGCTCCGATCGGGATCGTGGCCATCGTCCTGGCGCCCGACACCGGCTACCCCGCCTGGATGAAGGTCGAGCAGGTCCTTCTGGGCGTCCTGATCGTGCTCATCGCCGTACAGCTCAACCAAGGTGCTGTGCGCCGCGCGTTCGCCAAGGAGCGGCCGGGGTCCACCTCGTCGCTGTGAGATGACGCTCCGCCGCACTGTCGCTTCCTCCTCGTCCGCGCGTTCGAGATGATCGGTCCATGAGCCGCGTGACGACCAGGCGCCTCACCCGGGGCGACGGCGACCACGCTCGCGCGATGTTCGCCACCATGGCCGCGGCGATCGACGAACCTGCCGAACCGCTCAGCGACGACCAGGTCGACCGGCTGCTGTGCTCGGACTCCTTCTGGGCGGTCGCCGCGTTCTCGGGCGATCGCGTGGTCGGCGGGATCACCGCGCACACGATCCCGATGACCCGGTCGCCCTCCGCGGAGCTCTTCGTCTACGACCTGGCGGTCCACGGCGACTTCCGGCGGCAGGGCATCGGCAGGCAGCTGGTCGTCACCCTGCGCGCCCAGGCTGCCGAGACGGGCATCACCGAGGTCTTCGTGCCGGCCGACGAGGATGACGACGAGGCACTCGCGTTCTACCGGTCGCTGGCCGGGCAGGAGTCACCTGTGCGCATCTTCGCGTGGGATGCCGCACCCGGAGAACGGTGAGCCCGCCCACCGCGAGCGGCGCACACGTCAGGCCTCGGCGACGACGACCCGGTCCTTGCCGGCCTCTTTGGCGGCGAGCAGCGCGAGGTCGGCGGCATGCAGCGGGTGGTCACCCTCGAGGAGTGGTCCGACGCCCACCGAGACGGTGACGGCGAGACCAGGTGCGAGCTCACCCCAGGCACGGCGCCGGACGAACTCGTGGACGCGCCGGGCAACCGTCTGGGCAGCCATCGCTCCCTCGCTGGGCAGGATGACGAACTCGTCCCCGCCGTAGCGCGCGACCACGTCGCCGCGGCGCGACGCGGCACGCAGGATCTCCGCGACGGTCTGCAGGACAAGGTCGCCGACCGAGTGGGACCACGTGTCGTTGACGAGCTTGAAGTTGTCGATGTCGATGAAGACCGCCCACGCCCCGACCGGCGCCGCGGCGAACGCCTCCGGGAGACCTCTGCGGTTGGCGAGCTGCGTCAAGGGGTCCTGACCGGCCGCGCGGCCGGCCCGGAAGGTCTCCGACGCCAGGCGGCGCAGGTCGTGCCGGTCGCGCAGCGCGGAGTAGCGGGCCTCTCGTTCGGCCCACTCCCGCTCGAGGGCCGCCTGGGCGGTCTGCCGCCACAGGTCCATCGCCGGTTGAGGTCCGTGCTCGGCGACCATGAGGTCGGCCATCTCGGCGCGAGCGTTCGCCGCCCACACCGCCCGGCTCGGGCTCTGCGTCGCCTCGAGCACGGCGTCGAGCTGTTCCGTCGCCGCGCGGTAGTCCTTCGCGGCGCAGTGCGCTCGGGCCAGGACGAGGTGCAGCAGGTGCGTCTCGAGGAGCTCCGGCCGGGCGGAGAAGCCCTCCGCGGCGGCCCGGGCGCGGCTGAACGCCAGGTCCGCCTCGCCCAGGTGCAGCAGTGCGTACGCCTCGATGACCCCGGCACGGGCCTCCATCGACGGCAGGGACGCTCTGCGCGCGAGCCGGCGCATCCACGTCGCCCGGCCGAGGGTCCGCACGAGGTGGGCGGCGGCCTCGTCCGCGCGCCCCTGGGTGATCAGGGCGGTCGCCCAGTACGCGCTCAGCAGCGCCGACTCCTGGGCGACGAGGAGCTGCGGCTCGGGCTGGTTGTCGCGCGTGATCGCGGCGAGCGCGGCCTCCGACTGCTCGACCAGGTGTGCCGACCGCATCGCCAGGGCCACCGCCATGCTCGCCGACAGGTGGCCGTAGCTGCCGGCCGGGACGTCCTGGAGCAACCAGTCCGCCTCAGCCATCGCGGCGATGGAGACGCTGTGCTCCCCCAGGTGGTTGCTGGCCTCCGCGATCACCGCGAGCGCCTTGGCCCGCCACGCGGGCATGGGCTCCTCGCCCAGGGTGTGCAGGAGCGCCTGGGCGGCCGCGACGGCGGTGCGGTGCTCACCGAGCTCCTGCAGGGCGATCGCCTCGATGTAGCGCAGGTAGCGCGAGGTGGAATGGTCGCCTGCGGCGTCCGTGACGAGGACCCACTGGCGGCACTGCGCCACAGCCCGGGTGGAGAACCCTTCGAGGTAGCTCTCGTGCGCCACGTCGGACAGCCCGTCCAGCGGTCCGAACTCCGGCACCAGGACGAGCTCGCGGGACACCCGCGCAGACGTGCGTGCCGCCTCGTCCAGGACGGGCTCGTCGTGCCCGCTCAGGCGCGCCAAAACCGCGTCTGAGTCGGCATCTGTGAGAGCCACGACCCCTCCATCGGGGAGACGAGTGCCACGAGCGGTGCGTCAGTCGACGCCCGAGTGGCCTATCGGCAGCTCGGCTCGATTTTCCAGCATTCTCCTGCGGCCGACCGCTCGCGTGTGGCGAAAGGGCGGGCTAACTCTGCGCGGGACCGCTGCCGCGCAGGAACGTCATCTCCCAGTTGACCGCCCACGTCGACCCGCCGTCCCACGAGAAGGCCTGCTGCCACCGTGGGTCCGGCTGCTCGGTGAACCACTCGAACCGCACCAGCACGTCGGTGTCCCGGATCCGCTGCACCGCGTCGAACACGCCGTGGCCGTCGACGAACCTTCCGACCACCGGCTCGTCGAGCACGCCCGGAGCGCGATCGGAGCTCCACCAGATGCGCCACAGGTCCTCGTCGGGCGAGTACAGCCGTAGCGCCAGTCCCTCGAACGCGCCGAGCGGCGACTCGTGGACGATGAGGCGATCGACGTTCCCGCCGCCTGAGAGCACCGGCTCGCAGGTGCCGACGCCGACGAACTCCACCCACACCGTGCCGTCGGGGTCGGTGACGTCGCGGAGCCGGCGGTTCTGCACTGCCCACTCGCCGTGCAGGAAGTCGAAGTCGGTCGAGGTCATGGCGGGCAGGCTACGGGCGACCCCCGACAACGCTGCCCGTCGTCGCCGAGCGCCCAGGCGGCTCCTCTCGTCGCCGCACCTCAGCGCGAAGCAGCTCAGGCGACCTCGACGGGGCGCGTGGGTGCCACGAGCTCGTCGGCCGGGGGCCGCGACGGCGTGGGGATCAGCGGGCGAGCACCCAGCGCCGCCCCGATCTCGGTGGCGGGCACGGGCCGGCCGAACAGGTAGCCCTGACCGTGCTCGCAGCCCAGTCCCCGCAAGGCGTCGGCCGCCTCGGTGGTCTCGATCTGCTCGGCGACGGCGGGCAGCTCCAGGCTCGCGCACAGGTCGACGATCGCGCGAGCGAGCGCACGGCGCCGACGGGCCTCCGGGTCGGAGCCCGACGACAGCTGGGTGAACGCTCCGTCGATCTTGACGATGTCGACAGGGAGGTCCTGCAGGTAGGCGAGCGACGAGTAGCCGGTCCCGAAGTCGTCGATGGCGACGCGCACGCCGTGTGCACGCAGCTCCGCCAGGTGCGCGACGCCGAGCGAGCTCTCCCCTCGGCCGGGGCCGAGCAGGGTCGTCTCGGTGAGCTCGACCACGAGGGCGCTCCCCGGCAGACCCGCCGCCTCGAGCGCATCCAGCACCGTCGATACGATGTCCGGCCGCCGCAGCTGACGCCCTGACACGTTGACGTGCAGTACGACGCCGTGCTGGTCGAACCAGGGCCGTGCGTCCAGGCACGCCCGACGCAGCACGTGCTCGCCGATCGGCACGATGAGCCCGGTGTCCTCGGCGACAGGGATGAACTGGTCCGGCATCACGAGCCCGCCCGGCGCTTCCCAGCGCGCCAACGCCTCCACCGCGACGACCCGGTGGTCGTCGAGGGAGACGACGGGCTGGTACCGCACGATGATCTCGTCGCGGCTCACCGCGTGCCGGAGCTCCTCCGCCAGCTGGAGCCGACCGAGCTGCTCGACCCGCAGCCCGGTGTGGAACACCCGAACCTGGTTCTTGCCCGCAGCCTTCGCCGCGTAGAGCGCGAGGTCGGCGTCGCGCAGCACCTCCTGCGAGGCGTCGGAGCGGTCGACGAGGCGGACGCCGACGCTTGCGGTGATCCGAAGCGCGCGCCCGTCCACCACGAAGACCTCGGCCAGCGCGCGGACCACCTTCCCGGCGACCGCGACGGCCTCGTCCTCGCTGACCCGCTCGAGCACGACGGCGAACTCGTCGCCACCGAGGCGGGCAACCGTGTCGCCCTGGTAGACGACTTCACGGAGCCGGCGTCCCACGTGGACGAGCAGCTCGTCCCCGACCGGGTGGCCGTGCTCGTCGTTGGCGTCCTTGAACCCGTCGAGGTCGACCATGAGGACGGCGCGGCGCGTGTCGTCTCCGGTCGGCACGGTCGAGAGGCGTTCGGTGAAGTAGGCGCGGTTGCCCAGCCCGGTCAGCGAGTCGTGCTGCGCCTGGTGCAGGAGGAGCCGCTGGAGCCCGCTCTGCTCGGTCAACGCCTGCGAGAGCTCGGCCGACTGACGGTCCAGCTGGATGGCGCGCCGCTGCGCGATGCTGGTCCCTGCGACCAGACGTGCGACGAGGAACGCGGAGAGCAGCGAGACGGTGACCAGCGGCACGGCGAGGTCGGACCAGGCCACCGTCACGAGCGAGCCGGGCCGGAAGGTCAGGAGGAACGTGAGCGGGCCGACCGTCGAGATGACGACGAAGACGCCACCTCGGGCCACGGTCAGTCCGACGCTGGGCACGGCGTCGGCCGAGCCCTTGACACCGGGGTGCAGCGCGGCGGCGCCGAAGAGCACGAACCACACGAGCCAGCTCGCGCTCCCGATGCCTTCGGCGAGCGACGTGTCGAGCAACGAGATGCCCGGGCTGCCGTCGCCCATGAGCGTCACGGTGTAGAGCATGTCCGCGACCGTGGATGCGCAGATGCCGGCGCCCACGAGGGCGTAGGCGACGTTGCCGTTGCCGTAGCGGAACCACAGCCGCGAGCCCATGAACAGGACGCCCAGTCCCATCGCCAACGAGGCGACGGCGATCAGGCGTCCCGGATCGGCCAGCACGTCGTCACCGAGGAAGCTGCGGTACACCAGCGCCCAGTAGAGGAGGCCCATGCCGACGACCACGACGAAGGCGTCCTTCGTCGCGCTCTCGTGCCTGCTGCGCAGGGAGTTGCGGGGCAGCAGGCACAGGCCGATCGTCAGCAGCGGGTAGGTGAGCGCGTAGACCCCGTCGAGCCAGAGCGGGACCAGGTCGTCATCCCCGACGACGACGTACCACGTGGTCCAGAGCAGGTCTGTTGCCGCCCACCACGCTGTGCCGGCGATGAGCCACCACCACGCCGCAGGGGCGGCGGGACGCCGACGGCGTACCCCGATCACCATCGCGACGACGCCCAGCACCGGAACGACGTCCCAGAGGACCTCACCGGGCCAGCCGGGAACGACCATGACCATGCCGGTGACGACGAGGCCGGCGACGAGGAAGACCAACCAGGGCGGTCCAGGAAGGGTCGCGAGCCGGCGGCGCGAGGTCGCAGCCAATCGTCACCTCCGGTCGTCCGTGGGGTCATGGGTCGCGACGCGACCACCCGGTCGGCCTCAGGAGAGGCCCCGCCGTCCGATCGGCCGGTCGAGGCCGAGGATGAGGAGCTGCGCCGGATGAACCAGGCAGCTGCGGCCGTCGCCTCCTACGAGCCGCTGGCCCTCACGTGGCTCGCCAGGAACCGCCCCGCGCGGTCGAGCGCGCGGTCGGCCTCGTCGAGCCGGCCGGCGAAGTGCTGGAACACGTGGGGCGCCCGGGCGACGACCTCGAGCGTCACGTCCAGGTGCGCCGCGGCTGCGCGCGTCGCGAGCCGGGTCGAGTCGTCGAGCAGGACCTCGTTGGTCCCCACCTGGACGAGCATCGGGGGCAGCCCACGGAGGTCGGCCAGGAGCGGGCTCACGCGTGGGTCGCCGGGATCGTGCTCTGCGACGTACGTGGACGCGTACTCGGCGATGTCCACCGCGTCGAAGATCGCGTCGTCCGCCTCCTTGGAGTGCAGGCTCTCCCCCGCGAGGGTCAGGTCTACCCACGGCGACATGAGGGCGACGGCCGCAGGCTGCCGCAGGCCGTGGTCCCGTGCGGAGAGCAACAGCGCGAGTGCGAGGCCACCGCCGGCCGAGTCGCCCGCGACCACCACCTGCGACGCGTCGTGCCCGGAGTCCAGCAGCGCCCGGTATGCCGCGAGGCCGTCGTCGAGGGCGGCGGGGAACGGGTGCTCCGGCGCGAGGCGGTAGTCGAGCGAGTAGGCGACCGCGTGCGCGCGGCGGGCCAGGGCGGTCGCCAGTCCGGCGCCGGAGCGAGCGGACCCCTTGAGGTAGCCGCCGCCGTGCAGGTAGAGCAGCACCGCGGTCTTTGCGCGCTCCGGCTCCAGCCGCAGCGCCGGCACCCCGCCGAGCCGGACGTCGGTGACCTGGACGTCCGGCTCGACCGGGCGCGAAGCGAACTGCTCGAAGCCGGCGCGCTGCTCCGCGAGGGAGGCAGGGCCTTGGGATCCGCTGCGCAGTGCGACGTCGATGGCGGTGAGCTGGTCCTGGGACATGTCGGCCTCCTGGTGACCTCGAGATAGATTCCTGGGCAACCATCTGGAGGCGGGATGCATTCCCAGGAATCTATTTCTCGAGAGGGTGGACTCATGGCGGTCGATCTCGGGTCGGTGCTCATCGACCTCGTCCGCGTCGAGACGCGGCTCTACAACGGCGTGGACGCGCGTCTCAAGGACGCCGGCGGCCTCACGCTGCCGCAGCTCGAGGTGCTCAGCCTGATCCGCGACGTACCGGGCTGCCGCGTGCTCGACATCTCGCGGACGATCTCCATCACGGTCGGTGCGGCGAGCAAGGCCGTGGACCGCCTGGAGGAGCAGGGCTGGTGCCGGCGCACGGTGGACCCCACCGACCGACGCTCGTCCGTGCTGTCACTGACTGCCGACGGCGCGACCGCGGTCGACGGCGCCACCCCGGTGTTCGAGGCCGCCACGCGCGACACCTTGGGCGGGCTCCTGCCCGAGCCGGACCTCGAACGACTGGCGCACCTCTTGCGCACGCTGCGTGCCGCACTGCAGCCCACCACGGACTGACTCGCGGCCGAACCTCAAGAACGCCCCCGAACAGCCGATTGGACGTTCGCAGGACCAGTAGCCCTTGCCGCAGAGTGCGGCCGCGCCGATCGGACGGGACAGACCTGACCATGCACGACCTCGCACACTGCACCCTCGAGGCTGGCGACCGAGAGCTCGCCGGCTACGTGGTGACGTGCGCGGACGGGAACCTGACCTTTGCCGCAGAGCGGGGTGTCATGGGCACCTTCCGCACCGGCGACGACGTCCAGGCGCTCGTGCTCGACGACGTGCGCGGTGAGGTCAGGTACGCCGGCTACGTCTCGCAGGTCGGCGTGACGACGGTGCGCATCCAGGGTCTCGAGCTCACCTCGATGCTGCAGAAGCGCAAGGTCGCGCGGGTGAACATCGCGCAGCTGTGCACCGGCGTCGCCGTGTCACCGGACGGGACCACGCGCGACATCTCGTTCGTGGTCGTCGACATCAGCGCGCACGGCATGCGCATCTCCACGACCACCGAGCTCACCGACGACGAGCGGGTCGTGTTCGAGTTCCCGGCCACCGACCGCATCGTCCCGCTCGACGCCGAGGTGCTCCGCGTGCAGCACACCGGCAACAAGCTGATCCAGTACGGCTGCCGCTTCGTCGACCTTGCGGAGAAGGACATGGACGTGCTGTTCCGCTTCGTGCTCCAGACGCAGGGATCGCACCGGCGCAACCGGCTCGGCTGACCCAGCCGGCGACCCCAGCACGCGCCGCGACACGCTCCGTCGTCACCGCGGGTGATGTCTTCAGCAATGCTTGCACTTGACCTCATCGACATGCTGAGCGACTCTGGGTTTGCAGCCTGTTGGCACACGTCAGTGCCGACACGTTCCAACGGGCGGGGCACCTCAGCGTGGAGGGAGCGCTCCCATCGGGGCAACCCTGCTCGACCTCGGTCGCTGAAGCAGGCACCGAGTCCGTCCTGGACGGCCGTCGTGAGACGTTCCGTCACCTCGCCAGCGGTCCCGCTGCGGTCGACAACCCCGTCGGCCGTGGCGCGAAGCAGCGAGCGTGGAGACAACTCAATGTCAAGTCAAGCAGGCCTCGAGCGCACGGGGCCATGGACTGTTCAGGGCGGTCGCCGGTGGGTGGCCATGATCGTGGCCGGCGCCTTGCTGGCTTATCTCGTGCAGGTGATGGTCCTCCCGCTGCCCCGGGCAGCTGCGGCCGTCGGCGTCGGCTCCGGGAGCTACGCGGAGGGGACACCGACCGGCGGCGCGGTGCCCACCGAGTGCAACGACGCACCGGTGACGGACCCCAAGGCGCACGTCACGGCGAACTTCCCGGCGGGCGCGGTCCCCACCAACGACTGGTGGACGTCGCTGCTGTGGCGCAAGTTCAACTGTGCGTCGATCTCCGAGAACCTCATGGCCCACCCCCTGGCGCTGCACGCGTTCACCGACGGGCTCGGCGTGAGCTACCCGACGACCGCGACCATCTCGGGCACCGCGACCGGCGTCGGCGAGTACCACTACCCGTACGCCGAGGACTTCCGCCTGGGCATCGCCGGGCTGTCCGCCGATGGCAAGGTCGACGGGTACTCCGACTGGACGGTCAGCGAGCTGTGGACCAACGGCAGCAGCAGCCTCCGGACCACGTTCGGGCACGGCCTGCCGTTCGTGTACGCGACGAAGACCGGCGGGAACGCGACGCTGACCGGAGCCGCGGCCCCGACGGTGTGGAGCAACGGGAACGCGGCCGTCGGCTACACCATCAACGGGCACGACTACGCCGCGTTCGGCCCGACCGGCTCCACCTGGTCGGTCTCGGGCAACACGATCAGCTCGTCGCTCAACGGCGGCTCGTTCTTCTCGGTCGCCGTGCTTCCGACCACGCCGAGCAGCAGCGCGGCCGACCGCGTCGCCGCGCTCAACGCCTTCGCTCC
Source organism: Cellulomonas sp. URHE0023 (assembly GCF_000688475.1). Lineage (GTDB taxonomy): Bacteria > Actinomycetota > Actinomycetes > Actinomycetales > Cellulomonadaceae > Cellulomonas. The sequence continues at coordinate 921,228 of NZ_JIAN01000005.1, forward strand.
GTACGCCCACAACCACGTGACCGGCACCAAGGTGACGTGGTCGTACGACGAGGCCACCGCGCGCATGACCGCGTCCTACGCCTTCACCACGACGGCGAAGCAGGGATCCGGCACCGGCACCGTGTACGCGCTGTACCCCCACCAGCGGGACAACCTGTCCGGTGCGAACCTGACCGGGTACTCCTACGTCTCCCCGCGCGGCCCGATGAGGGTCGTCGTCGGGAGCTCGCAGTTCCAGACCGTCACGCCGTTCAACGGTGTGCTCCCCCAGCTGGCCAACACCGGGTTCCCGGCCGGGTCGGCGGACGCCGCCCAGCTGGGCAGCTACGTCGACCAGGTGGCCACGGGCGACCCGTTCGCCGGGTTCGGAGACGACACCTACTGGACCGGCAAGGCCTTCGGGCGGATCTCGCAGGCGGCCCAGATCGCGAACATGACCGGGAAGCCGGCCGCGCGCGACCAGCTGGTCGGCGCCATGAGGACCCGGCTCTCCGACTGGCTCACGGCCTCACCCGGGGAGACGACCAGGTCGTTCTGGTACAACAAGTCGTGGGGCACCCTGATCGGCTACCCCGCGTCGTACGGCTCCGACACGGACCTGAACGACCACCACTTCCACTACGGCTACTTCGTGGTCGGTGCGGCGACGGTGGCGGAGTTCGACCCGGCGTGGGCGGCCGACTCGGCGTACGGCGGCATGCTCAACACCGTCATCAAGGACGCAGCCAACTGGGACCGGTCCGACACGCGGTTCCCGTTCCTGCGGGACTTCGACATCTACGCGGGGCACGACTGGGCCGCAGGGCACGGGGCCTTCGCCGCGGGGAACAACCAGGAGTCGTCGTCGGAGGGCATGAACTTCGCCAGCGGCCTCATCCAGTGGGGGCAGACGACCGGCAACAAGACGGTCCGTGACCTCGGTATCTACCTGTACACGACGCAGGCGTCGGCCATCCAGAACTACTGGTTCGACACCGACGACGAGGCGTTCCCGGCGGCGTTCGGGCACTCGACGGTCGGCATGGTGTGGGGCGACGGGGGCTCGTACTCCACGTGGTTCTCCGCCGAGCCCGAGATGATCCAGGGCATCAACCTGCTGCCCAGCACCGGCGGGCACCTGTACCTCGGGTACGACCCGGCGTACATCACGCGCAACCTCGCCGAGCTGGAACGCAACAACGGCGGGCCCGCGACGGTGTGGAAGGACATCCTCTGGGAGTTCCAGGCGCTGGCCGACGCCCCGACGGCGCTGACCCAGTTCCGATCCCAGGCCGACTCCTACGCGATCGAGGAAGGCGAGTCCCGGGCGCACACGTTCTACTGGCTCAAGAACCTCGCCGGGCTGGGGACCGTGGACAGGTCGGTCACCGCGAACACGCCGCTGCACGCGGTGTTCGTGAAGAACGGGGTGCGGACGTACCAGGCCGCGAACCCGAGCGGGTCGGCGATCACCGTGACGTTCTCCAACGGCGTCACCCTTGCGGTCCCGGCCAGGTCCGTGGCCAGCTCGAACACCACGGCACCGCCCGCGGACACGACCGCACCGTCGACCCCGACGGGCCTGACCGCCTCCGGGACGACGTCCACGTCGACCAACCTCGCCTGGTCGGCCTCGACCGACGCCGTCGGCGTCACCGGGTACGAGGTCCTTCGGGCCGGCGCAGTCGTCGGCACCGTGTCCGGGACCACCTACGCGGCGACGGGCCTGAGCCCGTCGACGGCGTACGGCTTCACGGTCCGGGCGCTCGACGCGGCAGGCAACCGCTCCGCGAGCAGCGCCACGGTCACCGTCACGACGGCCGGGTCCGGCGGTGACACCACGGCACCGTCCGCGCCGTACGGTCTGGCCGCCTCGGGCACCACGTCGTCGGCGACGACGCTCGGGTGGACCGCCTCGACCGACAACGTCGCCGTCACGGGGTACGAGGTGCTCCGCAACGGGACGGTCGTCGGCTCGACCGCCGGGCGGACGTACACCGCGACCGGTCTCGCGGCGTCGACGGCCTACACGTTCACCGTGCGGGCGTACGACGCGGCAGGCAACCGGTCCGGCGCCAGCAACGCCGTCGCGGTCACGACCACGGGTACGTCGACGGGCGGTGTGGACGCCACGTCACGGATCCAGGCCGAGGCCTACAACGGCATGGCCGGAGTCGCGAAGGAGACCACGCAGGACGTCGACGGCGGCCAGGACGTCGGCTGGATCGCGAACGGCGACCACATCCGGTTCGACAACGTGAGCTTCGGCGCAACGGCGCGGTCGACCCTCGTCGCCCGGGTGGCGTCCGGTGCGGCCGGCGGCATCAGCGGGCTGGTCAACGTGCGTCTCGACAGCCTCACGGGTCCGTCGATCGGCAGCTTCGCGATCGCCAGCACGGGCGGCTGGCAGAGCTGGCAGACCGTGCCGGCCAACATCGTGCCCACCACGGGCACGCACACCGTGTACCTGACGTTCGACTCCGGGCAGCCGGCCGACTACGTCAACGTCAACTGGTTCACGTTCCAGTAGCGCACGGCTCGGGACTACCCCCCACGGGTGCTGCACCGGTATCAGGCGGTTCTGGCCGACCTCTTCCAGTCGCAACCTTTTCGCAGGCACCCGAGGGGGGTAGTCATGAGCACCAAGGAGCACGCCAACTGCATCACACCGCCTTTCCTGCTCGAGAAGCTTCTGGAGTCACCCGATCCTCAGATCAGCGACGCGGCACGGCGGACCCTGCTGACCAGCGCCCAGCTGCGCGGTGAGCGTCTGACCGCCGCGCCGTTCGCCGCTGCCGCGCTGTTGTCCGCACCGGGCACCGGCACACGGCGCATCTTCGACACCGAGCACCGGGAGAACACCGCAGGCCCGCTCGCGCGGTCCGAGAAGGGGCAGGCCGTCGCCGACGCGTCGGTCAACCAGGCGTTCGACGGGCTCGGCCTGACCCGCACGTTCTACCTCGACGTCCTGGGCCGCAACGCCATCGACGGGCGGGGTGGCCGGCTCGACGGCTACGTGCACTACGGGACGGCGTTCAACAACGCGTTCTGGGACGGCCGGCAGATGGTCTTCGGCGACGGGGACGGCCGGATCTTCTCCGATCTGACCGGTTCCATCGACGTGATCGCGCACGAGCTCACGCACGGCGTGACCGAGGCGGTCGCCGGTCTCGAGTACCACGTCCAGCCGGGCGCCCTCAACGAGTCGGTCTCCGACGTGTTCGGCTCGCTGGTCAAGCAGTACGGGCAGCACCAGACCGCGGAGGACGCCGACTGGCTCATCGGGAACGACATCTTCACGCCCGGCTTCGCGGGTGACGCGCTCCGGTCCCTCAAGGCTCCCGGCACGGCCTACGACAACCCGACGCTCGGCCACGACCAGCAGCCGGCGCACATGAAGGACTTCATCGTCCTGCCCGACACCGGTTCCGGTGACTGGGGCGGCGTGCACTACAACTCCGGGATCCCCAACAAGGCGTTCTACCTCGTCGCGACCGCGATCGGCGGGTACGCGTGGCAGGCACCGGGCCACATCTGGTTCGAGGCCCTCAAGGCGTCACGCCCGAGGACCGACTTCGCGGAGTTCGCGCAGATCACCCTCGAGAAGGCCGGCCACCTGTACGGGGCGTCCTCGACGGAGGCGAGCGCCGTGGCGGACGCGTGGAAGCAGGTCGGCGTCAAGGTCGTGCGCCCCAAGGCGTCCGTCTCGGCGTCGGTGGCCGCGGTGGACCCGATGCCGGACCTCACGGAGCGGCTGGACCGCATCTCTGCGAGCATCGACGCTCTGACGACGCTCGTGCGCGAGTCGACCAGGGAACCCGTATGACGCGCGCGCTGCCGCACAACTGAGGGAGGCACCGTGGCCACGAAGGTCACCCTCCAGACCGCCGGGGGCATGGCGGCACCGTTCGCTCCGCCCCCGACGGTCGTCGAAGCGGACGACCTGGACGAGGCCGCGCAGCAGGACCTGCACCAGCTGGTGAAGGCCGCGGATGCGCGCGACCCGGCAGCGGACGATGACGGGCCGGGTCTGCGCCGTGACGCCCAGTCGTACGAGATCACCGTCGAGGACACCGACGGGTCGGTCGTGGTGCTCTCTGCCGTCGACGGCGCAGTGACCCCGCAGTTCGCGCAGCTACGGGACTGGATCCGGGACCACGGCCGTGCGGGGGGCTGACGGGCCGTAGACCTCGAGCTCGGTGGCCTTGGCCGACAGCCACACCTGTCCCCCGGGTCGCAGGCCGAGGTCGGCGACGGCTGCCGGGGTCACGTCCACGAGGACCGACGGCTCACCGTGCAGGTCGAGGCGGACCCGGTCGGTGAGCAGCGTGAGGCCCTCGATCGTGGCCGGCCAGGTGTTGCGTGCGCTGGAGACGTCCGGACGGTGCGGGCTGACGATCACGGCAGACGGGCGCAGCGCGACGAGGACGGCGCCGTGCTGACCGTGGTCGGGGACGACGAACGTCCCGCCCGCGTCGAGCGTGACCTGGTCGCCGTCGGCGGTCCCCGTGTAGAGGTTCAGGCCGACGAGCTTGGCGACGTACTCCGTGGCAGGCCGGCGCGCGACGTCCGCCGGGCTGCCTTCCTGGACGATCCGCCCGTGCTCGAGCACGACCAGGCGGTCGGCCAGGACGAGGGCCTCCACGGGGTCGTGCGTCACGACGAGGCAGGGTCCGTCGAAGCTGGACAGGTGACGCTTGAGCTCGGACTGCACGTCGAGCCTCGTGCGCGCGTCGAGGGCGGACAGCGGCTCGTCGAGCAGCAGCAGGGCCGGGTCACCCGCGAGGGCGCGACCCAGGGCCACGCGTTGCGCCTGGCCACCGGACAGGTCGCCGGGCCGCCGCCCGGACAGCTCGGTCAGGCCGAGCCGGGCCAGCCACCGGTCGGCCGTCGTACGGGCGTCGGAACGGCTCATCCCCCGTGCGCGCGGAGAGAACGCGACGTTGTCCCGCACGCTGAGGTGGGGGAAGAGCCGGTAGTTCTGGAAGACGAGCCCGACGGGCCGGTCGGCGGCCTCGACGAAGGTGCCGGTCCCGGCGTCGTCCAGCACCGCCCCGTCGAGCAGGACCTGGCCGCCGGAGATCGGCGTGAGGCCTGCGAGCGCGCGGAGCAGCGTCGACTTCCCTGACCCGTTGGGACCGAGGACCGCCACGACCTCACCTGGCGCGGCGACGAGGTCCACGTCGAGCGTGAAGCCGCCGCGGGCCACTCGTGCCCGAACCGCGAGCCCGGCCGTCATGCGGCGACCCCACCCCGGAGCCACCTGTCACGCAGGGCGACGAGCACCGCGACCGACACGAGGAGCAGGACGAGGCTGAGCAGGATCGCGGCGTCGGGCTCGGTCTCGAGGGCGTAGTACACCGCGATGGGCAGGGTCTGCGTGCGGCCGGGAAAGCTGCCGGCGAACGTGATCGTGGCCCCGAACTCTCCGAGCGCGCGTGCCCAGCAGAGCACCGCACCGGCCACGAGCGACGGCCCGATCAGGGGCATCGTGACCCGCCGGAACACGGTCATGCGGCTCGCACCGAGCGCCGCCGCGGCCTCGTCGAGTCCGCGGTCCGCGGACCGGAGCGCGCCTTCGACGGTCACGACGAGGAAGGGCATCGCGACGAACGTCTGGGCGATGACGACGGCCGCCGACGTGAAGGGCAGGGTGATGCCGAACCACTGGTCGAGGAGCTGCCCCACGAACCCGGTGCGCCCGAACGCGAGGAGCAGCGCGACGCCACCGACGACGGGCGGCAGCACCAGCGGGAGCGTGACCAGGGCGCGCACCACCCGAAGACCGGGGAACTCCGTGCGCGCCAGGACCCACGCCATCGGCACACCGACCGCCAGCGAGATCGCCGTGGCCGTGGTCGAGGTCCACAGCGACAGCCGCAGCGCCTCGCCCGCCGCCGACCCGTGCAGGATCGTCCACGCGTCGCCCCAGGGCGCGCGGATGGCGAGGCCGGCCAGCGGGACCACCAGGAAGAGGATCCCCACGAGCGCCGGTAGCAGGAGCGGGAGCGGCGCCGACCGCGACCCTCCCCCGGTGGTCGCTCGGCGCGCGCGCTCCTGCGGGCTGAGCGTCGATGGCATCGTCTTGTCCTCCGGTCAGGGCTTCTGGAAGCCGAGCGTGGACAGCACGTCCGCAGCGTCGGACGAGAGGACGAAGTCCACGAACGCTGCCGCGACGTCGGCGTGCTCGCTGCGGGCCAGCGACGCGACCTGGTAGCTCGTCGAGGCGTTGACGTCGTCCGGGATCTCGATGCCCGTGACCTTCTCGCCCGCGGCGACCACGTCGGTCACGTACACCACGCCCGCGTCCACCTCACCGAGCTGCACCTTGCTGAGCACCGACTTGACGTCCGGCTCGAGCGTGACGGGGGTGACCGTGATGGCCGCGCTGGTGAAGACCTTCGCGGCCGTCGCACCGCAGGGCACCTGCGGCTGGCACAGGGCAGTCGTCACCGCCGGGTCGCTCAGGTCGTCCAGGTCCGCGACCCGGCCGGGGTTCGCCGGTGGGACCACGATCTCCATGCTGTTCGTCGCGAAGACCACGGGCGAGGCGGCCGCACCGGCAGCGACGACGTCGTCCATCGTCGCCGCACTGGCCGACGCGAAGACGTCGGCGGGGGCTCCGTCGGCGATCTGGGCGGCCAGCGTCGAGCTCGCGGCGAAGCTGAACGTCACCGTCACACCCGGGTTCGCCTCCTCGAACTGCTCGCCGATCGTGGTGAACGACTCGGTGAGCGACGCGGCCGCGAGGACCGTGATCTGACCGTCGAGCCCCGGAGCACCGGACGGCGTGCCGGAGGTGGTGGCCCCGAGGTCCGAGGCGTCCGAGCACCCGGCGAGGCTGAGCCCCGCGCCGAAGCCGATGACCACGGCGACGAGCACGGGAACGGGACGACGACGCATCAGCGAGCTCCTCGACGGTCAGTGCGCGCGCGGGATCTCGACGGACACGTTCGTCGCCTTGACCGCCGCGACGGCGAGCACGCCGGGCTCCAGACGCAGCTCGTCGGCGGCCTCGCGGCTCATCAGGGACACGAAGCGGTGCGGCCCCGACTGGATCTCGACCTGGGCCATCACGGTGTCCTTGACGACGCGGGTCACCAGGCCCGTGAACCGGTTGCGGACCGACGCCGCCGCGATGTCACCGGGAGCGAGCTGTGCGGCGTCGCGCGCGAGCTCCTCCGCGAACCGTGCCAACGCCGCACCGTCGACCGCCTGCCGACCGGAGGCGTCTGTCGTCGTCTCGATCCGACCACTCTCGGCCCAGCGGCGCACGGTGTCTGCGCTGACGCCGAGCAGGTCGGCTGCCTCTTTGATCCGGAACGTTGCCACGCACGCAGCGTAGCCGCAGATGCGGTCGACGAGTTCTGTTGCGCACGCATTCGCACACGGACGGGCTGCTGGAAGAAGCAGGTGCGCGCTCAGGGAGTCAGCAACCCGGTCCCGGGCCGGTCGAAGCGGATCCGGTCGAACGCGTACTGGATGGCCACGGCCGCGGCCCCGCGAGCCCAGGCGGTGAAGCTGGACTCGTCGACGTACAGCTCGACCTTCGTGGCGCGCGGGTCACGGTTGGCGGCCAGTGCAGCACGGACCCGGTCGTCGGCCACCGACATGAGGCCGATGCCGTCACCCGCGAGCACGACCGCCGGCTGCAGCGTGAGGTTGGCGGCCAGCGCGACGAACCGACCGAGCGCGTCTGCGGCCGAGTCGACGACCGTCCGCGCGGCCGGGTCGCCGACGGCGGCGAGTTCCAGGACCTCCTCGTAGGTGACGGCGCGCTGCAGGGCCGCGGACACCTGCGACGCGATCGACCCTGACGTGAGCATCGCCTGGGCGCACCCCCGGTGACCCTCCTGGCAGACGGGTCCGGTCGCACTCAGGGGGATGTGGCCGCCGAGCCCCACGCCCGCATCCGGCGACCGGACCACCTCACCGTTGACGACGAGGGCGTAGCCGATGCCAGCGCCGATGGTCAGGACGACGAAGCCTGGGATGTCTCGGCCCAGGCCGAACCACCGCTCGGCCTCGGCGAGCGCGACGAGGTCGTTCTCGAGGACAGTCGGCACTCCCAGCCCCGCCTCGACGAGCTCGGCGAACGCGACGTCGTGCCAGCCGAGGAACGGTGCGAACTCGACGCGGCCGTCCCGGACGGTTCCACCGAGCGACACCCCCACCCCGGCGATCCGGGAGACGCCCAACGCGCGGACAGCGGCCACGAGGTCAGCGGCGACGCTGGCGGGCTCGGTCCCGGTGAGCGGCCGCGTGCCGGTGGCGAGGAGCCCGGCACGGACGTCGGTCGCAACGACGTGCACAGCATCACCCGTGAGCTTGGCACCGGCGAACGACGCGAGACCCGGGGCGACGTCGAGGGGCTGTGCGGGACGGCCGACCGACCCGGACTTGTCCTCGAGCTGGACCATCAGGCCGTGGTCGAGGAACGGCTTCGCGAGGCGCGTGAGGCTCGGCGCGGACAGGTTGAGCCGGCTGGTCAGGGCGGTGCGTGAGATCGGCCCATGGATGAGGACGGCCCGGGCGAGGGCCTTCTCGGTCTCGGTGAGCATGCTCTCGTGCGGCTGCATTGGTTCCATCATGGCACCAACACTCGCGGCGCACGCGCGGATCCGGCTGCGCACGATCTCTTGCGGCAGTTCTTTTTTTCATGTTAGAACTAATGCATGAGCCACCCCTCCCCCTCGACCGACCGCGACGACGCCGTCGGCACCCCCGCGCCGGCGACAGGGCACGTGCTGCACCTGCACCGTGGAGGCACCAGCGTCGTGCTCGACCTCGGCACCGCACCGCACCCGACGCTCGTGCACTGGGGCGAGGAGCTCGTCGGCTCCACCGATGCCAGCCTCGCCGACCTCGCCGTCGCGGCGCGGCCGCAGCGCGTGTCGGGAGGCCTCGACGAGCCCGCCCGCCCCACACTCGTGCCCACCCCCGCCGGTGGGTGGCTCGGCACGCCCGGCATCGAGGGACACCGAGACGGCGCCTCGTTCAGCGTCCTGCTCCGGCTGGTCGACGTGCAGGCCAACGACCACCGGGCACTGCTCTCGCTCGTCGACGACGAAGCCGGCCTCGGCGCCCAGCTGGAGCTCCGGGTCGGTCCCGCCGGCCTGGTCCACCAACGGATCACCCTGCGCAACACGGGCACCACCGCGTACACGGTCCAGTCGCTCGCCCTGTCGTTCCCGGTGCCGTGGGACGCCACCGAGCTGCTCGACACCACCGGCCGTCACCTGCGGGAACGCTCGCCTCAGCGGCGCGGGTTCACCCACGGCGCGCACGTGCGCGAGAGCCGTCGCGGGCGGCCGGGCGCCGACTCGACCCTGCTCCTCGCGGCGGGCCGTCCCGGCTTCGGGTTCGAACGGGGACGCGTCCACGGGATCCACGTCGCCTGGAGCGGCAACCACCGGGTGCTCGCCGAGCGGTCCTCCACCGGCGACGCCGTGCTCATGGGCGGCGAGCTGCTCGTCGCGGGCGAGGTCCTCCTGGCCCCGGGCGCCTCGCTCACGTCGCCGACGGTCATCGGGTCCTGGGGGGACGGGCTCAACGCACTGTCCCATCGGTTCCACGACGAGTGGCGCCGCCGCCCGGCCCATCCCCGGCGCCCCCGACCCGTCACGCTGAACACCTGGGAGGCCGTGTACTTCGACCAGGACCTCGGCCGTCTCACGGCGCTCGCGGACGTGGCGGCGCAGGTGGGCGTCGAGCGGTTCGTCCTCGACGACGGATGGTTCGACGGCCGCCGGGACGACACGACCAGCCTCGGCAGCTGGTACGTCGACACGCAGGTGTGGCCCCACGGGCTGCACCCGCTCGTCGACCACGTCCGGTCGCTCGGCATGGAGTTCGGGCTCTGGGTCGAGCCGGAGATGGTCAGCCCGGACAGCGATCTCGCGCGTGCGCATCCAGACTGGATCATGCGCGGACGCATGGGCATGCCGCCGTCAGCCAGGCACCAGCAGGTCGTCGACCTCACTCACCCCGAGGCGTACGACTACATCGCGCAGCGGCTGAACGCGCTGCTCGACGAGTACCCGATCACGTACCTCAAGTGGGACCACAACCGCGACCTCGTGGACGCCGGAAGCGGTCCGCAGGGCGTCGCCCGAGTCCACGAGCACACCCTGGCGCTGTACCGGTTGATGGACTCCCTCAAGCAGGCGCACCCCGGCCTGGAGATCGAGAGCTGCGCATCGGGCGGCGCGCGCGTCGACCTGGGGATCCTCGAGCGCACGGACCGGATCTGGACCAGCGACACCCTCGACCCGCTCGAGCGGCTGGACAACCAGCGGTACACGGCTCTGGTGGTGCCGCCGGAGATGATGGGCATGCATCTCACGAGCCCCGTCGTGCACTCGACCGGCCGGACGGTCGACGTCGACTTCTCTGCCGCGGTCGCCCTGTTCGGGCACTTCGGCATCGAGTGGGACCTCACCGCGACGGACGAGAGCACTCGCGGCCGCATCGCGTCCTGGGTGGCCTACGCCAAGCAGATCCGTCCCCTCGTCGCGAGCGGACGCACGGTCGATGTGGACCACACGGACCCCGGCATCGACGTGCGCGGCATCGTCGCAGCGGACCTGAGCAGCGCGGTCTTCACCATCACGCAGACGGCGACGACCGCGGCCTACCCGCCGGGCCGCGTCCGGCTGCCGGGCCTCGACCCGGCACGCCGCTACCGGCTCCGCACCCTCGACCCCACCGGCCCTGGGCACGACGCCGCCCAGTCACCCCTGGCCTGGCGCGCACACCCTGTCGCGCTGACCGGCCACGAGCTCGACGCCGTCGGCGTCCGGCCCCCTGTGCAGTTCCCGCAGCAGTCCACGGTGGTCGAGCTCACGGCCACCGCCTGACCTGCTGCTCCATCAAGCGCGAGGAGGCGCACGATGAGACACCCCACGAGGAGACGCGGGCGACCGCTCGCGGCCGCCGTGCTCGTTGCCGCACTGGCTGCGGTCGGCGGATGCGCGTCCGGCCCGTCCGACGACGCGACCGAGCTGAACTTCTTCCAGTTCAAGGGCGAGGCGCTCGAGGACTTCAACCAGATCATCACGGACTTCGAGGCCGAGAACCCCGACATCCACGTCGTGCAGAACCAGGTCGCAGACGCCGACACGGCGATCCGGACCCTGCTCGTGAAGGGCAAGGCGCCCGACGTCATCACGCTCAACGCGAGCGGGAACTTCGGCAAGCTGGCTCAGGCCGGCGTGTTCCACGACTTCTCCGACGACCCGCTGCTCGACACGATCAACCCTGCGGTCCAGGACATCATGCGTGACCTCGGGACCCACGGTGACGAGGTCAACGGTCTGGCGTACGTCAACAACGCCGACGGGGTCATCTACAACCAGGCCATCTTCGAGCAGCAGGGGCTGGAGGTCCCCGAGACGTGGAACGAGCTCATCGAGGTCTGCGAGAAGCTGAAGGCAGCGGGGATCACCCCGTTCTACGGCACTCTCGGCGACTCCTGGACCGCGATGCCGTCGTTCAACGGCCTCGGTGCCTACCCCGCGCAGGGCGGCTTCTTCGACAAGATGCGCGAGCAGGGCGAGGGCGTCGGCAAGGCGTCGCCGGTGTCCTTCGAGAAGGACTTCGCCACGACGCTCGACCAGCAGGCGCAGCTGTACTCGTACATGCAGGACGGGTACCGCGGGAAGACCTACGACGAAGGGAACGCGGCGTTCGCGAACGGTGAGGTCGCGATGCTCCTGCAGGGCATCTGGGCGCTGAGCCCGGTCAAGGCCGTCAACCCCGACATCCAGGCCGGCATCTTCCCCTACCCGGCGACCGAGGACCCCGACGACCGGGTCCTCGTGTCCGGCGTCGACGTCGCCGTCACGGTCCCGAAGAACGGTGCGAAGCACGACGCGGCCATGCGGTTCGTGAACTACCTGTTCCAGAAGGACGTCCAGGAGAAGTTCGCCGCATCGCAGAACATGATCCCGTCCGTGAAGGGGACGCAGATCAGCGACGAACCCGCACTCCAGTCCGTGAAGCCGTACTTCGACGAGGGGCGGCTCGCCGGGTTCATCGACCACCAGATCCCGCCGAGCATCCCCCTCACCCCGACCGTCCAGCAGTTCCTCTACGACGGGAACGCGCAGGCCGCGCTGGCCACCCTCGACAGCGAGTGGCGCAAGGTCGCCGCGCGCACCATCCCCGTGACGGGAGACTGACCATGGCTGCATCCGTGCCCGCTGTCCGGGCAGGTACCACCAGCACGCGCGAGAGTAAGGCGACACGCGAGACCGCCGTGCGCGTCAAGAACAAGCGCGCCCACTCCACCTACTACTGGATGGTCTGGCCGGCGGTCATCGCCTTCGCCCTGTTCCACACCGTTCCGGTCATCACCGGCGTCTTCTACTCGCTGACCAACTACGCCGGCTACGGCGAGTGGAACTTCGTCGGCCTGTCCAACTACGTCAACCTGTTCAAGGACGACCGCGTCCTGCAGGCCTACGGGTTCTCGTTCCTGTTCGCCATCGTCGCCACCGTCCTGACGAACGCGATCTCCCTGGCGATCGCCATGGGGCTGAACGCGAAGATCGTGGCGCGCAACTTCTTCCGCGGCGTCTACTTCGTGCCGTACGTCCTGGCGATCCTGGTCATCGGGTACGTGTTCCAGTTCTTCTTCTCCAGCTCGCTGCCGAAGATCCTGTCCGGCATCCCGCTGATCCGGGACAACATCCTCACCAACGAGACGTGGGCGTGGACGGCGATCGTCGGGCTGGCCGTCTGGCAGGCGTGCGCCTTCACGATCATCATCTATCTCTCGGGCCTGCAGACGATCCCCCGCGAGCTGTACGAGGCGGCATCCCTGGACGGCGCCCCGGCGTGGCGACAGTTCAGGTCGATCACGTTCCCACTGATCAGCGCGTTCTTCACGATCAACGTCGTGCTCTCGCTCAAGGGCTTCCTCCAGGTGTTCGACCCGATCGTCGCCCTCACCAACGGCGGCCCGGGCACAGCCACCGAGTCCGTGACGCTCCTGATCTTCCGGGGCGGGTTCTCCGGCGGGGAGTTCGCCTACCAGACAGCGAACGCGGTGATCTTCTTCATCGTCATCACCATCGTGTCGCTGTTCCAGTTCAAGGTCCTGCAGCGCAGAGAGGCGGACTTCTGATGACTGACGCCGTTGCCACCTTCGGCCAGGCCGAGCAGGTCGTGCCCGAACGCCGTCGCCGCTCGAAGCCGTCCGACGACGACACCCGCAAGATCAACTGGTGGGCCACCGCTCTCATCGCGGTGTGCGCCCTGACCGTCGTCGTGCCGCTGTACCTGGCGGTCGTCGTCGCACTCAAGACGCCGGACCAGCTGGCGTCCGGCACCGGCTTCGAGTGGCCGAACCCGATCCGGTGGGCGAACTTCTCCGAGGCGTGGTCCCGCACCAACTTCTCGCAGGCCCTGACCAACACCGCGCTCATCACCGTGGGGTCGGTCGTCTTCACGCTCCTGACCAGCTCGGTGGTCGCGTACGCCCTGGCCCGCAACATGCACCGGCCCTTCTTCAAGGGCGTGTTCTTCTACCTGCTCGCGGCGCTGTTCATCCCGTTCCCGATCATCATGCTTCCCCTGGTCAAGCAGACCGCGTTCCTCGGCCTGGACAACCAGGGCGGCATGATCCTGCTCTACACGATCTACGGGCTGTCGCTGAACATCTTCATCTACACGGCGTACATCCGGTCGATCCCGATCGAGCTGGAGGAGGCCGCCCGCGTCGACGGGGCAAGCACGTGGAGGGTGTTCCGCCAGATCATCTTCCCGCTGCTCATGCCCATGAACGCCACAGTCGGGATCCTCACGTGCGTGTGGGCGTGGAACGACTTCATCATGCCGCTGGTCGTGCTGACCGACCCGGCGGCGCGGACCCTGCCGCTCGCGCAGTACGTGTTCCAGGGCCAGTTCAACACCGACTACACCGTCGCCTTCGCGTCCTACCTGATGGCGATGGCTCCCCTGCTCGTGGTCTACATCTTCTCCCAGCGCTGGGTGATCTCCGGCGTGACCCGGGGGTCCATCAAGTAGCCGGGGGTCCATGTAGCAGGCAGCCCTCAGCCGGCCGGCGCTCGCGGGAGCCACCCGTCGGGCGCCGGCCAGGCATCGGCTACCTCTGCCGGCGCGGGACCGGTCGGTCAGCCCCGGCGGCTCCAGGTCAGCATGACGAACAGGTCGCGGTCGCCCGTTCCGCCTTCCAGCACCGCGCGGGCGAGCGCCGGTCGGCCGGCCTGCTCGCACGACCAGAGCTCGAAGTCCATCCTCTGCGACCACGCGGGTGCCAGGAACCCGAGCACCGTCTCGCCGTCCATGACCTTGACGACGCCGTGCGAGGTACGGGCCAGCTGCACGGCGAACCCGCGGTCGGAGCGGTATGCGCGGCCGGGCGCCGTCGAGGGGAGGAACCCGTGGACGCGCACGGGCACGTGCCCCCCGCCCGTGGGTACGAGGCGACCGGGCAGCCGGGTCGAGGACGTCGGGTCCATGCGCGGAAACTACTCCACCTGTCGCGTCGCGACACGCCGGAACGGTGCGAGCACTACTCGATGACGACCCGGTCGCTGTCACCGTCGGACAAGAACGACGCGGTCGCGGCGCCCTCCTCGGCGAGCGCGCCCAGCTCGTGGGCGCTCAGGGCACGCACGGGTGTGACAGTCACGGTGTCCGCCTGGACCTTCCACGTCGCCGAGACGCGTCCGTCGACGAGGACGACGCGGGTGCCGGCCACGGACAGGCCGCGGTGGGCGTCGTCGACGATGCGTGTGCGGTCGTCGTAGCCGAGCAGCGCGTTGTCGAACGCGGGCAGGAACCGGACCGGCGCCGGCGTCTCGGGATCGGGGCGCGGGGCGCCGGGCAGGTCCCACAGGACGCGGCCGCGCTCGTCGCGGAACGACACGAGCTCGTCGCGCATCGCCTTGACGGCACCCGGCAGCCCGGCGATGCCCGACCAGGACCGGATGTCGGCGGTGGCAGCCGGGCCGTACGCGGCAAGGTAGCGGCGCACGAGGGCCTGGCCCACGAGGTCGTCGGCGGTGAGCGGGTCGATCTCCCTGCCGAGCCATGACGACAGCAGTGCGACCTGCACGCCGGCCTTGACGCGCCACAGTCCGCGTGGCGGTGTCTGGGCGACGGGGACGAGGCATGCGATCGCGAGCTCTGCATGGGCGCGCGGCCGGGGTACGGGCCATCGCGCGACGAGCACCTGAGCGAGCTCGGACATGGATCGCGGTTCGCCGTCCGCCAGGAAGTCGCGGGCCACCTCGGCGAACTGGACCAGGTCGACGCCGTCCAGCTCGGAGCGGTAGATGCCGAGCATCCGGCCGCGGAGCATCGCGTCGTGCCGGGCCCGCCAGGCCAGCATGTCCTGCGAGGTGACCAGGTGGACGGTGCAGCGCATGAGGTGGGCCCGCACCACCTGGCGTCCGACCACGAGTGCATCCAGGGCGGACGGGTCGAACCCGTGCAGCCGGGACCACAGGCCGACGAACGGCTCCTGGGGCTCCTGCGCCTGCAGTCCGCCCAGGTGCGCGACGGCCGCAAGGACGTCGAGGTCCGCGCGTTCGAGCAGGAGCTGCCTGGCGAGCGTCGCCCGGTTCAGCGCGGGCAGTGTCAGGACGGTCACCGGACCCAGGATGGCTGGTCGACTACTGGGACGTCGAGGTCGTCTGCACGCTCTTGCACGTTTTTTCCGACTATTGCATACTCGGTCGATATGACGACCCCACTGATGATCCTGATCGCCGGCCCGTACCGCTCCGGCACGGGCGACGACCCCGCCCTGATGGCCCAGAACCTCGAACGGCTCGAACAGGCCGCCTGGCCGATCTTCCGCAGCGGCCACGTGCCGATGATCGGCGAGTGGGTGGCACTCCCCGTCCTCAGCAGCGCGGGCGCCGCCGGTCCGTTGAGCGCACTCGCGCCGAGCGTCATGTACCCGACCGCGGAGCGCCTGCTGCAGCACTGCGACGCGGTCCTGCGCCTGGAGGGTGAGTCGACCGGTGCCGACCAGGACGTCGCGATCGCGCACGAACGCGGCCTGCCGGTGTACCGCCGGGTCGAGGACATCCCCGGCTACGTGGCGTAGGGCACGGGGTGGCTCGTCTGTGCGACCCCCCGCGCACCGGCTACCGTTTTTGTCATGGGGACCTGGGGATTCGGACCGTTCGACAACGACACCGCCGCCGACTGGGCCGGCCACCTCGACGGGGCCGCCCCCGCTGCCCGGCCCGCACTGATCCGCGAGGCACTGACAGCCGTCGTCACGGCGAAGGACTACCTCGATGCCGACGACGCCATGAGCGCGATCGCCGCCGCCGCCGTCATCGCCGGGACACGCCCCGACGGCCCCGAGATCGACCACAACTACGGTCCGGACGCGGGCACGCTCGCCGCTCTGCAGCTCGACCGCGACCTGGACACGCTGGCCACGCAGGCGCTCGTGCGCGTCATGGACGAGGGGTCCGAGTGGCGGGAGCTGTGGGAGGAGGCGGACGAGTTCGACGACGCCCGTCGCGTGCTCGACGCGCTGCTCGCAGCCATCGAGAGCGACGGGACGTCCTGAGCCGGCCGCCGCCTGGCTCGAGGGCCGTGGCCAGGGCCACACCGCTCCGCGCAGGAATGGATCGGGCTCATCCGGCCATCCGGGGCTAGCGTCTGGTCCTTGTGAGCCGGTTGACCGACGTCGTCGTGCCGCCACGGCTGGGCAACCGGTTCCGTTGGCTGCTCGCCTCGTCGTGGACCTCGAACCTAGGCGACGGGATCCTGCTCGCGGCAGGTCCGTTGCTCGTGGCCTCACGCACCGACGACGCCTTCCTCGTCGCACTGGCTGCTCTGCTGAACTGGCTGCCGCCGCTGGTGTTCGGCCTGTGGGCCGGCGCGGTGACCGACCGGGTGGACCGGCGACGCCTGGTGATCACGGTCGACTGCGTCCGCGCGACTCTCGTGGCGGTGCTGGCGGGGTCGATCTTCGCGGACGTCGCCACGATCGGGGTGGTCCTCGTCGCGATCTTCCTGCTGGCCACCGCCGAGACGTTCGCGGACACGGCGTCGAGCACCCTCGTCCCGATGCTCGTCCAGCGCGACGACCTCGCACTGGCCAACTCACGGATCCAGGCGGGGTTCGTCACCGTGAACCAACTGGTCGGACCGCCGCTGGGCGCACTGCTGTTCGCAGCCGGGCAGGCGTTGCCGTTCGCCGCCGACGCCGTCCTGGTGGCCGCGGGAGCGCTGCTGATCTCGCGCATCTCGCTACCGCCCTTCCGCAGCGAGCACCACGACACCCACATCCGGCACGACATCGCCGAGGGGCTGCGGTGGGTGCGGCACCACGCGGCCGTGCGGACCCTGGTGCTCACGATCCTGATCTTCAACGTGACGTTCGGTGCCGCGTGGTCGGTGCTCGTCCTCTACGCGCGCGAGCGGCTCGGGTTGGGGGCCATCGGCTTCGGCCTGATCACGACTGTCGGCGCGCTCGGCGGTCTTGCCGGGACGCTCTCCTACGGCTGGATCACCGCGCGGGTGTCACTGGCCAACCTCATGCGCGTCGGTCTGGTGATCGAGACGTTCACGCACCTCGGCCTCGCCCTGACCACCACCCCGTGGGTCGCGCTCGGCATCTTCTTCGTGTTCGGTGCGCACGCGTTCGTCTGGGGCACGACGTCGGTCACCATCCGGCAGCGAGCGGTCCCGACGGCCCTGCAGGGGCGGGTGGGGAGCGTGAACCTCGTCGGGGTGTACGGCGGTCTCGTGCTCGGCGCGGGCATCGGCGGCGCCCTCGCGCAGCGGTACGGGATCACGGCACCGTTCTGGTTCGCCTTCGTCGGGTCGGCGATCTTCGTGGCGCTCATCTGGCGCGAGCTGCGGCACGTCGCCCACACCGATGCCCAGGACGCACCCGACCCGGTGTAGCCGACCCGGTGTAGCCGACCCGGTGTAGCCGGCGGGATCAGCCGCTCGCGCCCTGACCCGGTGGCACGGGCGTGCGTGAGCCGAGACGGTGCGCGAGCAGCTGAACGGTGACCACCGCGGCCACCGACTCCGCGGCGAGCAGGCCGACGAGCACGAGGAGCTGCACCTGGGCCGCCCCGGCCGGTGACAGGCCACCGAGCAGGAGCCCCACGAACGCACCCGGCAGCGTCACGAGCCCCGCGCTGCGGGTCTGGTCGAGCGCGGGGACGAGCGATCGCGCGACCGCTCGGCGGGCCTGTCCCGCGACCGCCTGCCGAGGGGTCGCACCCAGGGACAGCCACGCCTCGACCTGGTCCCACTCAGCGCGCAGGTCGTCGCGCAGCCGCCCGCCGGACAGGGAGACCGCGGTCATCGCGCCGCCGATGACCTGCCCGGAGAACGGCACGACGGTCTGCGCCTGGAACGGCAGGGCGCCACTGGCGAGCACGGGAACCACGGCGGCGAGCGCACCGAGGACGATCGCGAGCGCGACGGGGGGCCACGTCCCACGGCCCAGCCCGATCCGCCGCACGGCCGTCCACGACGCTGCTCCGAGCATGAGCAGGAGGTACACCACCACCCCGCCGGGGTGCTCGAACACCCAGGCGATCACCAGCGCGACGAGCGTCAGCTGGACGGCCGCCCGCCCTACCGCGACAAGGGCGTCCCGGCGGACACGCACCCGGGCGACGGTCAGGACCGCAAGGACGATGCCGACGAGGACGGCGAGCGCGAGCGCGATCCGCCACGCGGGGACCACGGTCACAGCGCAGCCATCACCGCGACCCCGAGCGCCGCGGCCCCGAGGCAGAGAAGCACCGAGCCGACGGCGTTCACCGTCGCCCGGCGCACCTCGCCCGCCTGGATCAGGCGGACGGTCTCCACCATGGCCGTGGAGAACGTGGTGTACCCGCCGCAGAAGCCGGTCGCGGCGACGGTCAGGGCCGTCGAGCCGAGGCCGTGGTAGAAGTGCGCACCGGCGAGCAGACCGATCAGCAGGGAACCGGAGACGTTGACCAGCAGCGTCGCAAGGGGGAAGACGCGGGTCCAGCGGGCACGGATCGAGCCGTCGACGACGAACCGGGTGGCGGCCCCGACACCGCCGAGCACGGCGATCAGCACGACCATCAGGCGGTGCCCCGACGGGCGGCCAGCGCGATGCCCGCGACGCAGCCGAGGATCCCGAGCACCAGGCTCGCTGCGGCGTACACGAGCGCGGTCGTCACCTGGCCTGCCGCGAGCAGCCGCTCGAGCTCGAGCGCCAGGGCGCTGAACGTGGTGAAGCCGCCGAGCAGACCGGTACCGAGGCCCAGCCGCAGCACGCGACCGCGCCGGCTCTCCGCACCGCGCCGTAGCAGCGCCTCGAGGAGCGCACCGAGCAGGAAGGAGCCCACGACGTTCTCGACCAGGGTCGCCGTCGGGAAGCCGTTCGCGGACGAGCCGATGGCGTGGGTGACGGCCCACCGTGCCGTCGTGCCGACCGCGCCGCCGAGGGCCACGACCGCGATCAGGCGCGGGTCGTGGTGCGGCGGACGGGTCACGGGCTCTCCTTGGGGTGCTGGGGGACGATCGTGACGGGAACGGGCTGCGTGTGCGCCAGGCGTCCAGCGGTCGACCCGCCCACCAGGTGGTTCATCCAACCTCCGAGGCCTGCCCGACGACTCCCCACGGCGATCATCCACGCGTCGTGCTCGGCAGCGACGCGTGCGAGGGCGTGTGTCGGCTCCCCGACCGTGTAGACGAACCGCCATGGGCCCGTGTAGCCGCTCAGGTTCTCGGCCACCTCCGCGGCGCACTCGTCGTCGGCGAGCACCCGGTCCTCGCCGGCGTCGACGTGGTCGGGGTCCAGCGGAGTCGACTCCAGGGACCCGTCGCCGTGGGCCGCGACGAAGGTCCGGGCCAGGTCCGACCACACGCACACGAGGTTCGCGCCGAGCGCCTGGGTCAGCTCTGCGGCAGCGTGCACGACCCGCTGGGACTGGCCCGGCACCACACCCACGACCACCGCGCGCGCACCCTCGACCGGGGTGCCGTGCCAGGGGTGCGGTGCCGAGCGAGCCATCGTGTGCAGCCTCCGGATGTGACGTTACCGTCGCTTCTCGGTGGCGACTTTCGGAACAGCGGAGGCTCCGGTTCGGTTGGCCACGGCATGACCACCATCGGATTCATCGGAGCGGGCCAGATCGGCGGCACGCTCGCCAGGCTCGCCATCGCCCGCGGCTACGACGTCATCGTCAGCAACTCGCGCGGCCCTGCCACCCTCACGGAGCTCGTTGCGGAGCTCGGTGACCGCGCTCGCGCCGGGACACCGGCCGAAGCCGCCGCGGAGGGCGACCTGGTCGTCGTCACGATCCCGGTGAAGGCGGTCCCGTCTGTGCCGGTCGCCGAGCTGGCCGGCAAGCTCGTCATCGACACCAACAACTACTACCCGCAGCGCGACGGCCAGATCGGGGCCCTCGACGACGGCTCGACGACGGTCTCCGGCTACCTGCAGCAGCACCTCCCGACGTCGGCCGTGGTCAAGGCGTTCAACAACATCTACTTCGGCGACCTCGGCACGCTCGGCGTGCCGACGGGCACCCCGGGCCGGATCGCCCTGTCCGTGGCCGGCGACGACCCGGAGGCGCGCGAGACGGTCGTCGCGTTCATCGACGAGCTGGGCTTCGACGCCGTCGACGTGGGCCCGCTCTCGGAGAGCTGGCGGTTCGAGAAGGACCACACCGCGTACGGTCTGAAGTCCGACGTCGCGGGCATGACCAAGGCGCTCGCGGAGGCCTGAGGGCCCGGCCGCCGCGCGGGCTACACGTCTGCGCGGCGGTCCCAGCGAGCGCGCGCCGCGGCATGGGCGCGATCGAGCAGCTCGACGACGACCGCGCCCGTGCGCTCGGCGGGGTTGGTCACCGCGACCCAGCCGAGCTCGCCGTAGACGGGATGCCGGTGGACCACGTCCGCCTCGGCAGGGTCCGCCGGCGGGTCGGGCACCGCACCGCGGCCGACGTGGATGTTGACCCGCCAGCGGCCGTCGTCGTCCAGCTGCGACGTGTCGTCGTCCGGGTAGTCCTTCGTCACGATCGTGGCGAACGGCTGGGTGGTCGCCGGGATCTCGCCGTCCGGCGCGTAGTAGAAGAAGTAGTCGCCCCACGCGATCTCGGGGAACTCGCTGCCGACCGTCGGGGCGAGCACGAGGATCCCGTCGAGCGACCGGAGATGGCTGAGGACCTGGTCGAGTTCCATGGCGTCGATCTTGCGACTGTCCGGGCGAGCGCGCTCGGGGACGGCGTCAGGCGCTGCCGAGGCGACGCAGGACGTCGATGGCGCCCTGGAGTGTCGCGCGGTCGTGCTCGTCGAGCGTCCCGACCGCCGAGGCCAGCCAGGTGTTCGTCGCGTGCCGGTCGGCGTCGACCGCGGCGCGGCCTGCGGCCGTGATCTCGATGATCATGCGGCGCCCGTCGGCCGGGTCCGGGGTCTTGCTGACCTGGCCGGCACGTTCCAGGTCGGCGACGATCACGGCCATCGACTGGGGCGTGATGCGCTCGCTCGCCGCGAGCGCAGACGAGGTGGCCGGACCGTGGTTCGAGAGGCGGTTCAGCGCGCGGCTCTGCCCGAGGGACAGCGACTTCTCGGCGATCAGGCGGCGGTAGATGGGGCCGAGGGCGTCGCGCAGCTCGAACGCGAGCTCGGCGGTGTCGGTGGTCGTCACTCGCGCAGCCTACGGAGCGTCTATTCGCTCGTCGCCGCGGAGGCGCGGACGTACCGTCCCGCTCATGGACATCCCTCGGCAGCACACCATCCGCGAGGCCAACCACAGGATCCTCGACCCCTTCACCGACGAGAAGCTCGCGACGCTGGGGCGTGCGTTGCGACTCACCCCCGGCACCTCGGTCCTCGATCTCGCGTGCGGCACCGGCGAGATGCTGTCCACCTGGGCACGGGCCCACGGGACGGTCGGCACGGGCGTCGACAGGAGCTCGGTCTTCATCGCGCGGGCGCGTGAGAGGGCCACGTCCTTGGGCGTCCAGGTCACCTTCGTCAACGGCGACGCGTCCGGCTACGTCGCGGAGCGCCCGGTCGACGTCGCGGCGTGCCTCGGCGCGAGCTGGATCGGCGATGGCGTCGTCGGAACCCTCGACCTGCTGGAGAAGTCGCTGCGGCCGGGCGGCCTCGCGCTGCTGGGCGAACCTTTCTGGCGCGAGGACCCGCCCGACGAGGCGACCGTGCAGGGCAGCGGCGCACCGTCCCGCGACCGGTTCCGCTCTCTGCCGGCGCTCGTGGAGTCGTTCGGGGAGGCCGGCTGGGACCTGGTGGAGATGGTGCTTGCCGACGAGGACAGCTGGGACCGGTACGTGGCCGCGCAGTGGCTGACCACACGGCGGTGGCTCGACGAGAACCCGTCCGACGAGCTCTGGACCGAGATGCGCGCGGAGCTGGACACCGCGCCGCTCGCCTACGTCACCTACCAGCGGCGCTACCTCGGGTGGGGCGTGTTCGCGCTCATGCGTCGCTGACCGTGGACGCCGTCCAGAGGTACTACTCCGAGCAGCGGCTGCACGAGCGCGACCGGCTGCTCACGCCCGAGGGCTGCCTCGAGCGTGTCCTCACCACACGTCTGCTGGAGCCGCACCTGGGCGAGCCGGGCGTCGCCCTGGACCTCGGCGGGGGCACCGGTCCGTACTCGGTGTGGCTGTCCGAGCTCGGCTGGGACGTCACGCTGGCCGACCTCTCGCCCGACCTGCTGGCCATCGCCCGCGAGGAGCTGCCACCGGGCACCGTCCGGGACGTCGTGCAGGTCGACGCACGAGACCTGTCACGGTGGGATGACGACACGTTCGACGCCGTCGTGAGCCTCGGCCCGTTCTACCACTTGACCACCGTGGACGACCGTGTGGCCGCCGTCCGCGAGCTGGCGCGGGTCACCCGCCCCGGCGGTCTGGTCGCCGTTGCGCTGGTTCCCCGCTACGGGCTCGTACGCAGGGTGCTCGCGCTCGCCGACGAGCGGTGGCAGCTGGCCGCGCCTGCGTTCGTCGACCGCCTGCTCGAGGACGGCGTGCTCGACAACGCGCTCCCCGCCCGGTTCACTCACGTCTACGGTGTGCAGCCCACCGAGGTCCGCCCGTTCTTCGAGGGGCACGGGTTCTCGACCGTCACGCTCGCCTCCACGCACGGGTTCCTCACCGGGGTCGAGGACGGGCTCGAGGCGCTGCGGCTCGCACACCCGGACGCCTACCTCGACCTGCTGGACCGGCTCGTCACCACCGCCGACGACCCCGCCGTGCTCGGCACGGCCGGCCACCTGCTGTATGTCGGACGACCTGGTCAGAGGTAGTCGACGACCGCCGCGATCGTCTCCGCGTCCCGCAGGATCCGTCGGTGCCCCAGGCCGTCGCTCAGCCTGACCTCGGCGTCGGGCCACGACTCCGCGATCAGGAGGCCGTCCGCGGGGTCGGTCTCCTTGTCCGCGCTGTCGGCGACGACCAGCAGCGGCGGCAGGTCGGTCCGGCCCGCCGCGCGCTGCGGCACGGCGAGGGTGTCGAGCGACCGCTCGGCCAGGACCTCCATGCGCTGCAGCAGGAGCTGACGGGTGCTCTCCTTGAACCCGAACGCGCTGGCGAACGCCCGCGTGTACTCGACGGGCTCGGCCGGCGGCGCGATCAGGACGAGCCGATCGGTCACGGTGCCGTCCAGCACCGCGAGCGCGGCCGCCGCGGCGCCGAGCGAGTGCCCGATGACCGCGTGCGCGTGGCCGTGCGCGGCGATGACCGTCTCGATCGCGTCCATCATCTCGATCAGGCTGCTGCGCTTGCGCCCCAGCCCGCCCGCGCCGGAGGCACCGTGGCTCGGGGCGTCGTACGCGATCACCTGGAACCCGGCCGCCACGAGCGGCTCGACGAACGCAGCCATCTGCGCCCGGTGGCCGCCCCACCCGTGCACCAGGTACACCCGCGGGCCCTCGCCCCAGGTCTCACCACTGATACCGCCGGCCAGCTGCCACGGCGTCGACCCCGGAACCGCCTCACCGGGCTTGGCGTGGGTCGGGGTGCACCACATCCGCAGGGCGCCGCGCGCGACGAGGCTGGGGGCGACCTTGTCGAGCGTCTGCACCGAGATCCGGAGCCTGCGCGGGACCTGCGCCCGAACGAACGTGCTTTTCTGCGTGGCTGTCTGGGTCATGAGGTCTGTGCTGCCTTCTGGGAGACGACGATCGAGTCGAGCAGCCGCTCGAACGCGTAGCGCGCCCGGTCGTCGGCCGTCGGGTCGTGCAGGAGCCGGCGCGCGTGGAAGTGCGCCAGCATGAGGCCGTGCAGGTCGTGCGCGAACTGCTCGGGGGCCAGGTCGTCGCGCAGCTGCCCGTCCTTGGCGCCCGAGCGGTACATCTGCGCGAGCGAGTCGGCCAGGTCCCAGTGCTCGCGGACCAGCTGGTCACGCACCACGCCGGGCTGGTCGTCGAACTCGGTGGACGCCGACACGAACAGGCAGCCCGCGGACCCGTCGTTCGAGAGTTCGAGCCACCGCTCGAACACGGTGCGGATGCGGGGGATGCCCCGGGGAGCCGCGAGCCCGGGCAGGATGACCTGCTCGACGAACCGCTCGCGCGCCTGACCCAGGACGGCGAGCTGCAGCGACTCCTTGGACCGGAAGTGCGCGTACAGGCCGCTCTTGGACAGTCCCGTGGCGGTGGCGAGCGACCCGATGGTCAGTCCGGCGACGCCGAGACGCCCGGCGATCTCGACCGCCTGGTCCAGCACCGCCTGCCGCGTCTCTTCGCCCTTGCTCACCGCCGAAGAATAGCACGATCGTGCTGCTCGCCGCCGGCGGTCGCGCAGGACGTCACGGCCGGCCGGGACGGGACGTCACCCGCGACCGTGCGACACGTCTTCGCACACGCGCGTATCGCTGTTGCCGGGCGCGTCGCACAGGTCCTCGAGGTACGAGCGCAGCTCCGCTTCGGTCGATCGCACGTCAGCCTGCATGCCGGTGCGCATCCACTCCTCGGCCGTCGCACACTCTGTGAGCGTCGCACTCTCGGCATCAGCGAGGCTCAGCGCGCTGCTCTCCCCCGACGCCGAGAGCTGGACCGCCTTCAGCGCGGCCTCGCAGGTCGTGATGACGCCGATCGGATTGACGGGCGGATCGCTCTGGCACGCGCTCATGGCCAGCACGATGAAGGCCCCCGCGCCGAGTCCGAGTACCCGCCCCGAGCGTCCGGCACTCACGGCCGTCCCTCCATGTCGCGCACTCCTGTGGTGATGGACCCCGGCCTGTCGAACCCCGGTCCGATCCCAGCATGTTCCAGGATCGGGCGCACGGCCCCCGAGCCGCTCCTGGATACCGCCTACGCCACCAGCCCTGACTCGTAGGCAGCGATCACGAGCTGGACGCGGTCCCGGCAGCCGAGCTTGCGCAGCGCCTCCGAGACGTGCGACTTCACCGTCGGCTCGGCGATCCACAGCTCCGCGGCGATCTCGCCGTTCGACAGCCCACGCGCGACGGCCAGCAGCACCTCACGCTCCCGAGGCGTCAGGTCGCCGATGCCGTTCACGGGCGTCCGGGCGGGCGTCCGGGCAGCGAAGTCCTCGACCAGGCGCCGGGTGACCGTCGGGCCCAGCAGCATCGACCCGTCGGCGACCAGCCGCACGGCCTCGACCAGGCGGTCCGCGGTGACGTCCTTGAGCAGGAACCCGCTGGCCCCGGCGCGCAGGGCGTCGTAGACGTACTCGTCGAGGTCAAAGGTGGTGAGGATCAGGACGCGCGTTCCGGGGTGCTCGGCCGAGATGCGCTCCGTCGCCGCGATGCCGTCGAGCACGGGCATCCGGATGTCCACCACGGCGACATCGGGCTTCGTCGTCGCGACGAGGCTCAGCAGCGCGCGACCGTCGGCAGCCGAACCGACGACGCTCAGATCCGGCGCGGCACCGATGATCGCCGCGAACCCTTGGAGGACCACTGGCTGGTCGTCGGCCACGACGACGGTCGTCACGCGGGCACCGGCAGCGCGACCTCGAGCAGGAACGTGCCGTCGACCGTCTCCGTGCGCAACGTCCCGCCGAGCGACTCCACCCGCTCCCGCATCCCGATCAACCCCCGACCGGGCTCGTCCTCGGAGCGAGCCGTCGTCGGGCCGACCGGGTTCGTGAGCGCGAAGCCGACGCTACCCCGCGACTGGCGACGCTCCAGCGTCGTCGTCGCACCCGGTGCGTGCCGGCGGACGTTGGTGAGCCCCTCCTGAACGGCCCGGTAGAGCACGTACCCGTGCCCAGGGCCGACGTCCTGCCACGTCCCGACGACCTCGACCGGCTGGCCGGCGGCCACCGCCGAGGCCACGAGCTCGTCGACGTCGCACGCGGTCGGCTGAGGCGCGCGGTCGTTGACATGCTCGGTCCGCTGCAGGACGACGAGCACCTGCCGCAGCTCCGTCAGCGCCTCGCGGGCGTCGGCCGCGATGGCTGCGAGCACGGCGCGCGCCTCGTCGTTCAGGCTCGGGTGCACGAACGGCGCCGACTCCGCACGGACCGCGACCAGCGACACGTGGTGCGCCACGACGTCGTGCAGGTCCCGGGCCAGCCGGGCGCGTTCACCGGCCAGCGTGTCCACCTCGTGCGCGTGCAGCTCGAGGACGACGGCCGAGTCCCGGCGAGCCCGCGAACGTCTGCTCGCACCCGCGGC
The DNA here is from genome assembly GCF_000688475.1 of Cellulomonas sp. URHE0023. Lineage (GTDB taxonomy): Bacteria > Actinomycetota > Actinomycetes > Actinomycetales > Cellulomonadaceae > Cellulomonas. The sequence goes on from NZ_JIAN01000005.1 coordinate 947,814, forward strand.
GGCTGCCGACGCCACGAAGCCGAACATGACGACCATCCCCGACGCGAAGCCGATCCAGGCGTAGTCGCGCGTCCCGGAGTTCGTCGCACCGATCGGGACCGCGATGTAGAGCGTGTCCGTCGCGCAGAACCGGGCTGCGAGCAGGGCCGCGACCACGAAGGGGAGGATCGCGCGCCGGACACCGTCGATCGCCGCGAGGAACGAGACCGCGGCGACGCCGAGCCACCATCCGAAGGCGGGCTGGGCGCTCGAGGCGAACAGCACCAGCACGAAGGGGGCGAACGTCAGCAACGTCCCCCGCCCGGGCCACCACCGGCCGACCAGGACTCCGGTGATCGTGAGCAGGAAGGCGATGCCGAACACCGGGTCGGTGTACCAGCGCACGTTCGTCTCGTAGCTGACGGAACCGCCCGAACCCGTGCCTGCGTAGAACCCGACGTTGCTGACCACCGGCGTCGTCACGAGCACCCAGCCCACGATCGCGGCCACGAGCACCGAAGGCCCCCAGTCGCGCCAGCCCGCCCCCTGCGCGGGCCGGAGGGTGGGGGCCTCGGCACTCATTGCGTCGACGCTCGTCATGTGGTCATCGTGACCGATCACGCATCCCCGCCGACACCGTCCCGAGACGGATCTCGGAGCGGTCGTCACACTTCGCGGGAATGATTCGTCAGGTGGAGGACGGCGGACATCCGCCCCTGATACACGGAAGAAGGACGAACATGACGGACGGACTGAAGATCGTCGTGGTGCCGGTCAAGGACCTCGACGCGGGCAAGGCGTTCTACGGCGCGCTCGTGGGCGTCGAGCCCATGACGGACGAGCCCTACTACGTCGGGTACGAGACCGCGGGCATCCACCTCGGGCTCAACCCGCACGGTCACGAGCAGGGCATGACGGGTCCCACGTACTACTGGATCGTCGACGACCTCGAGGCCTCGCGTGATGCACTCGTCGCGGCCGGCGGCTCGGTCCTGCAGGACGTCACCGCGGTGGGCGGCACCCGCACCATCGCGACGGTCGCCGACGCCGACGGCAACGTCATCGGGCTCGCGCACGACGCCTGACCGACCGCACGCAGAACGGGGGTCCGCACGGGCCCCCGTTCGTGCGCCGGGCAGCATCGGGCGCGAGGGCGCAGGCTGGCGCATGATGGTGCTCCCCGCCGTCATCTCGAGGAGATCCGCTGTGCCCCTGACCGTCCCCGCCCTGCTCGCTCGCTCCGCCGGTGCGAAGTTCGAGCGCGGCACCATCGAGCGCCGCGAGCTCGGAGAGCACGACGTCCTCATCGACATCGCCTACGCCGGCATCTGCCACTCGGACATCCACCAGGCGCGCGAGGAGTGGGGCTCGGCCACGTTCCCGATGGTCCCCGGGCACGAGATCGCCGGCGTCGTCTCGGCTGTCGGGTCCGGCGTGACCACGCGTTCCGTGGGAGACCGCGTCGGGGTGGGCTGCTTCGTCGACTCGTGCCGCGAGTGTGCTCGCTGCCAGGCGGGCGAGGAGCAGTTCTGCGAGCGCGGGATGGTCGCCACCTACAACGGGCGCCAGTACAGCGGTGAGCCCACGTACGGCGGGTACTCCACGCAGATCGTCGTCGACGAGAACTACGTCCTGCGCATCCCCGACGAGCTCGCGCTCGACGTCGCCGCGCCCCTGCTGTGCGCAGGCATCACGCTCTACTCACCGTTGAAGAACTGGGGCGCGGGTCCCGGTCGTCGCGTCGCGATCGTCGGCATGGGTGGTCTCGGGCACATGGGCGTCCAGCTCGCGCACGCGCTCGGCGCCGAGGTCAGCGTGCTCAGCCAGTCGCTGTCCAAGGAGGCGGACGGCCGTTCCCTCGGCGCTGACCGCTACTACGCGACCAGCGACCCGGAGACGTTCGCACGGCTCCGCGGGCAGTTCGACCTGATCATCAGCACCGTCTCGGCGGACCTCGACATGGACGCCTACCTGCGCATGCTCGCGTTCGAGGGCTCGTTCGTCTTCGTCGGCCTCCCGGAGAACAAGCAGTCGTTCCGCGTGTTCTCGCTCACCGCGGGACGCCGCTCGATCTCCGGGTCGAACATCGGCGGCATCCGCCAGACGCAGGAGATGCTCGACTTCTGCGCGGCCCACGGGATCGCGTCACTGGTCGAGACCATCACCGCCGACGACGTGGACACCGCCTACGACCGGGTCGTCGCCAGCGACGTCCGCTACCGCTTCGTCATCGACACGTCGACGATCCCCACGAGCTGACGCGTCCGGCCCGGTCGGGGCTCCGCCGGGTGATGCAGCGGGCCTAGGTTGGCCAGCATGGACCCCATCCAGGCCGTCCCGCCGCCGCTGACCGGGCGCGCGATCCTCACGCAGGAGTGGCAGCGGGTGAGCATCCTGCACTGGCGGGTGAAGTCGGCCGACATCGGCCGGTTCTACCCGCCCGGCACCCGTCCCGACGAGTTCGACGGCTCGTCGTGGGTGGGTCTGCTCGCGTTCCGGCTGGCACGGTTCCGCATCGTCCCCGGACCGCGTCTGCCGTACATCGGCGACTTCCCCGAGACGAACGTGCGGCTCTACACGGTCGACGACGACGGTCGGCGCGGGGTGCTGTTCCGGTCGCTCGAGGCGTCGCGGGTCCTCACCGTGCTGGGTGCGCGGACGGTCATGAACGTGCCGTACCAGTGGGCCCGGATGTCGCTGGACCGGGTCGACGACGTCCTCGACTACCGATCTACCCGGCTGACCGGCACCCGGCCGTCCTCCCGGATGGTGGTGCGGCCGTCGTCGGAACCGGTCGTCGGCGACCCGCTCTCCGACTTCCTCACCGCCAGGTGGGGCGCGCACACCGTCATCCGCGGGCGGACGCGGTTCGTGCCCATCGAGCACGAACCGTGGCCGCTGCGCCGCGCCGAGCTGGTGTCGCTGGACGACGAGCTCGTCGCCGCGGCAGGCATCGCCGTCGACGGCCCGCCGCCGTCGGTCCTGTACTCCCCCGGTGTCCACGCCCGCTTCGCGGTCCCGCAAGGAGTTACGCGGCCTCGGCGGGATGACCAGGGCGGAGACGGCGACGGCCCCCCGGCCGTGATGTCGGGGGGCCGTCGGTCATGAGGTGTCGTCAGGCGTCCTGGACCGGCGCGTCGGACACGGGCGCATCCGTCACGGGCGCGTCCGTCACGGGCGCGCCCGTCACCGGGTCACCGGCGAGGATCAGATACAGGTCCCGACGCGAGCGCTCGAGGACCGCGAGCGCCTGGGTCGCCTGGTCGTCCGTGCCGGACCGGGCGACCTGGTGGGCTGCCGCGGCGAGCGCCTCGAGCGCGCCCCGCAGGTTGCGGCCGGGCGACGAGGGCCGGCTCGCGGCGTCCTCGAACGGGCTGCCCAGCTGCTCGGAGTTCTGGGCGACGTAGGCGGTTCCGGCGTCCGTGAGACGTGCGAGCTTGCGCCCCGACTCGGCGGTGATGGTCACCAGACCCTCGTCCTCGAGCAGGTTGAGCGCCGGGTAGATGGCGCCCGGGCTCGGCCGCCACTGGCCGCCGGACCGCTCGCCGATCTCCTGGATCAGCTGGTAGCCGTGCATCGGCTGCTCGTCGAGCAGCAGCAGGACCGCCGCGCGGATGTCACCCCGTCCGGCTCGCCGGCCAGGACCACGGCCGCCGGGGCCGAAGCCACCGAAACCGGGGCCGCCGAACCCGCGGGGGCCTCGCGGGCCGCCGTGGTGCTCGCCGTGCGGGTAGAAGACGCCGCGGGGGCCGCCGCGTCCAGGGTCGAAGCCCTCCTCGAAGGGAGCGCTCGGGAAGTCGCCGCGGCGCTGCCGGCCGCGAGGATCGGACGTGTCGTTGTGGTGGTGTCGCATGAGTGGTTCTCCTTGGAAGACGTCGGTGCCCGGGCCGGTGCGGCCCGGGGGCGTCGCCGGCTGGCGCGAGAATCGCGTCGGCTCTGCGGCGTCCGGGAGGTGGTGCTCTCCACCGGATGGTCGTAAAGATATATCGTTGATAGGACGTTGACAAGTCCTATCGATACATCGGTCTCAGAGCCGCGCGAGCACCGCACCGCCGTGGACGCCGAGCACCTGCCCTGTGGTCCAGCCCGCGTCGGGCGACACCAGGTAGGCCACCGCGGCCGCCACCTCCTCCACCGTCCCGGGACGGCCGGCGGGGATGCGCGCGACCCTGCGGGCCTGCTCGTCGTCGTCGAGACGGCCCGTCCAGAACTCGGTGTCAGGGACGAAGCCCGGAGCCACGGCGTTGACGGTGATCCCGTCGGCGGCCACCGACGCTGCGGTGCCCGTCACCCAGGAGTTGACCGCGGCCTTCGCCGCACCGTACGAACCCGCGCCGCGCAGGGCGGCCACCGAGCTGAGCGCGACGATCCTCCCGCCGGGCCGCGTCATCCTGGGCAGCAGCGCCTCGCCGAGCAGCACGGTCGTCAGCACGTTCAACCGGAACTCGTCGAGCCACACCTCGGCCGTCGCCTGCAGCCCGTCACCGGTCCGGGCGAGCATGCCGCCGGCGTTCAGCACGAGCACGTCGACCGCGCCGAGCCGGTCCGCGAGCGCCTGGACCTCGTCCGGCTCCCTCAGGTCGGCCACCTCGACACCCATCGCCCCGGCGGACGCCCGCTCGAGCACGTCCCGCCGGCGCCCGACGATCACCACCTCGTCGCCGTCGGCCAGCAGCCGCTGCGCCACGGCCAGGCCGATCCCCGTGCCGCCACCTGTCACCACTGCACGTCTCATGGAACGAGCGTGCCGGGACGCGTCCCGGCAGGCGATCCGAGAGGGGTCCGTGCCGGCCTGCAACGTCGCCTGGGCCCGGTCGATCGAGCGCCGGCTGGCGCGTCATGGGGATGACGAAAGGATTGACGCATGACCGAGTACCTCATCACCCTGCGCGGAGACGCCAGCGTCTGGGAGACACCGGACGGACCGCGCCTCCAGGCGTGCCACACCGCCCACGACGACTTCTACCGGGCGTGCGCCGCGCAAGGCCACACGGTCGTCGCGAACGCGGAGCTGGACCACTGGAGGTCCACCGTGGTGCGGATCCGGGAAGGGGTCCTCTCGATCACCGACGGCCCGTTCACCGAGCCGACGGAGGTGCTCGCAGGGGTCTACCGGATCGCCACCGACGACCTCGACGGGTTGGTCCCGCTGATCGGCGACCTGCTCCGGGTGACCGGGGAGACCGCCGAGGTCCGGGCCATCATCTGACGGGTGTCGATCCGGCGAACCCTCGCGCGTCATCCCGCCGACGGGGCACAGTAAGGGAGCCCCGACCACGACCGAGGAGATCAGCGATGGCCGCGAAGTGGATGGTGCTCCTGTACGGCAACGAAGGGTTCTGGTCGTCGGCGACCCAAGAGATCGCCGACCGGATCATGGAGGAGCACCGCGCGTACGGCGCGGCCTGCGCCGAGCGGGGCTACACGCTGCTCGGGGGTGAGGAGCTCGACTTCTCGTCCAAGGCGTTCAGCACCCGTCGTTCTCCGGGTGGCGCGGTGCAGGTGACCGAGGGGCCCTACAGCGAGACCGTGGAGTACCTCGGCGGGTTCTACATCGTCGAGACGGACGACCCACGCGGCCTGGCTCAGCTCACGGGCGAGATCCTGGTGACCGACGGTGGGGGCGGCGTCGAGATCCGGCCGGTGGTGCTGCACCCGTGAGGTTCGTCGTCCTGGCGTTCGGGTCCTCCGCACGGTCGGACGTCGCGCTCGCCCCCGCCGAGACCGGGACGCTCGTCGTCGACGGTGCCGTGCACCCCGCAGGTTTCGACGGCGCTGCTGCAGCGCTGACCGGGTTCTCGCTGGTCGAGGCCGTCTCGCTGGACGACGTCCTGGACGCACTGCCGCCGCGGGGCACCTTCGAGGTTCGCCCGGCGGACGTCACGTGACGAAGCAGTCCACGACCGCTCGCGCGTCGGACGACGAGTCCGGGGTGCTGGCACAGGACTCGTCAGCCGCGCTCGCCGACGCGTGGCAGACGTCGTGGTCGCGGTTGATCGGCCTCCTGATCGGGCAGTACGCGCGGCCGGACCTGGCCGAGGATGCCGTCTCCGACGCGTTCGAGGCCGCGGCCCGCCACTGGCCGGTCGACGGTGTGCCCACGAACACCGGCGCCTGGCTGCTCACCGCCGCGCGCCGTCGCGTCCTCGACCGCCTCCGCTCCGAGGCGGTCCACCGCCGGAAGGAGCCGTTGATGGTTGTCGACGACGAGATGCGTGCCGCGGCCGCCGCCGTCGTCGACCCCGGCGCACACGTGGCCGACGAGCAGCTCCGGCTGATCTTCGCGTGCTGCCACCCCGCCATCGCACCGGACGACCGCGTCGCCCTGACGCTGCGTTTCGTCGTCGGTCTCACGACCACGGAGATCGCCCGCCTCCTGCTCGTCCAGGAGACCGCGATGGCCGCCCGGCTGACGCGCGCCAAGAAGCGGCTCGCCTCCTCGGGCATCCCCTTCGCGACCCCACCGGCGGCCCACCTCGACGAGCGCCTCGACGTGGTCGCGACCGTCGTGTACCTCGCCTTCACGTCGGGGTACCACCCGGGTGCCGGCGAGACGGCGCTGCGCGTCGACCTCGGCGACGAGGCGATCCGGCTGCTGCGCGTCCTGGACTCGCTGCTCCCTGACAGGCCCGTGGTGCGCGCCCTCCTGGCCTTGCTGCTCCTGCAGCACTCGCGCCGCGACACCCGTCTCGCCCCCGACGGAACGCTGGTCCTGCTGCCCGACCAGGACCGCACCCGGTGGCACCACGCGGAGATCGCGGAGGGCGTCGCGCTGCTCCAGTCCCTCCCGTTGTCCCCCGTCATGACGGAGGCGGACACGTCGTTGGTGACGCGCCTTGCTCAGGAGTACCGCCTCCAGGCTCTGATCGCGGCCGAGCACGCCACCGCCCCGACCGCCGAGGACACGCGCTGGGACGTCATCGCCGGTCTCTACCTGCAGCTCGAGCGCCTCACGGGTTCGCCGGTCGTCCGGCTGGCCCGGGCGGTCGCCGTCGCGGAGGCGTCCGGCCCCGACGCCGGTCTGCTGCTGCTCGAGGGCCTCGAGGACGCCCTCCCCCGACACCACCGCGTCCCCGCGGTGCGCGCCGAGCTGCTGGTCCGGTCCGGCAACCCGACCGCGGCCGCGACCTCCTACCGCGAGGCCCTGACGCTGGTCACCAACCCCACGGAACGCGCTCACCTGGAGTCGCGCCTGGCTGCGCTGGCCGGCGCCGAGTGACCGCGGTCTGAGGCGTCAGCTCAGGGCCAGCAGGACCAGAAGGGTCAGGTTCAAGGCGACGACGAGCCCGACCACCACCAGGAGCGTCGCGTGGAGTCGCGGGCCGTTGCGGTAGCTCCCCATGACTGCGGCGGACCGGGTGAGCCGGACCAGCGGGATGACCGCGAAGGGGATGCCGAAGGACAGGATCACCTGGGACACCACGAGGGTCCAGGTCGGGTCGGCGCCCATCGCGAGGAGCAGGAGCGCCGGGATGAGGGTGACCGCGCGCCGCACCACCAGGGGAACGCGCCGGTGCAGGAGTCCTTCCATGATCGTCGCGCCCGCGTAGGCACCGACCGATGTCGAAGCCAGACCTGAGGCGAGCAGCCCGATGGCGAACGCGATGCCGATGCCGATGCCGAGGGCCGCCACGATCGCGTCGTACGCACCGGGGATGGAGTCGGTGCCCTCGACGCCTCGAAGCGCGGACGCGGCGAGCAGCAGGAGCCCGATGTTGACCACGCCGGCGATCGCGAGCGCGCACCCGACGTCCCAGCGGGTCGCTCTCAGCACCCGCGGCACGTCCCCGCGAGCTCCGTGGCGGTCGCGGGCGAGCGCTGAGTGGACGTAGATCGCGTGGGGCATGACGGTCGCACCGAGCATCGACGCGGCCAGCAGGACGGAGCCGGGGCCGTCGAACCGCGGCACCAGGCCGGACAGCACGCCGCGCGCATCGGGCGGCACGACGAACAGCCCGGCCAGGAAGCCGATGGAGATGATCGCGAGCAGGCTCACGATCACGAGCTCGAACCGCGACTGCCCGTACCGGTTCTGCGTGAGCAGCAGGAGCAGCGAGACGACGCCGACGATGAGCCCGCCCAGGGCCAAGGGAGTCCCGAAGAGCAGGTTCAGGGCGATGGCCCCACCGACCACCTCGGCGATGTCCGTGGCGGCGGCGACGAGCTCCGCCTGCGCCCAGAACGCGAGCCTGGGCCCACGTCGCAACCGCTGGCCCAGCAGCCCCGGAAGCGACTGCCCGGTGACGAGCCCGAGCTTCGCGGACTGGTACTGGACGAGCACGGCCATGGCGTTGGCCACCACGAGCACCCAGAGCAGCAGGTAGCCGTAGCGTGCTCCGGCGGTGAGGTTCGCGGCGACGTTGCCCGGGTCCACGTAGGCGATCGCGGCCACGAACGCCGGCCCGAGCAGGAACGCGAACCGGCGCCGGGCCGCGGCGGCGGGCGCCCGGTCGACGTCGACGGTCGTTCTGCTCTGCATCCTGCGCTCCAGAAGTTCGGCCTACCGAACTTATGGTACCGGAGCGTCGCAGTTCCGCCATGGCGCCGGACCCCCCCGGCCGCGCCCCGGACAATTGGATCGACCGCGGAGAGACGGCGCGCGAGGGTGGTGAGCATGACGACGTGGTCCCTCCGCGAGGTTCCCGCACTGGAGAGCACGAGCTCCCCGGGTTCCTGGCTGCTGGACGGATTCGTGCGGGCCACGAACGCGGTCCTCCTGGACAGCTGGGGCAACCACGACCTCGACCGGTCGGCGCAGGAGATCCTCGGTGCGCTGCACGACGCGAGCTACGTCCGCAAGATCCGCCTGGTCGCGGTGGCCGACGGCACCACCGACGACCCGGACCGGGTGCTCGGCTACGCGGCGCTGGACATGCCGCTGCGCGACAACACCCACCTGGGCATCGTGGACATCGGGGTCCGCCCCGACCACCGCCGCCGGGGCATCGGTTCCGGCCTGCACGACGCCGTGATCGCGCGTGGGACCGAGGCCGGTCGATCGACGTTCCAGGCGTCGACCGACCAGCGGGTCGAACCTCCCGACGGTCCGGACGTCCTCACGCCGTCGACCGGCGAAGGTCGGGTCTCGGCCACGGCGGACGGAACGCGCTTCGCGAGGACGCACGGGTACGCGCTCGCCCAGGTGGCCCGGTACTCGGTCTTCGACCTCCCCTTCGACCAGGACCATGTCGGACGCCTGCGACGGGATGCCGACGAGCACGCCGGGCCCGACTACCGCCTGGTGTCCTGGTCGGACCACTGCCCCGAGGAGTGGGTCGAGCACTACGCCGTGCTCGTCGGGCGGATGAGCACGGACACACCCGTGGGTGGCCTGGACTACGGCGAGGAGGGCTGGGACGGCGAGCGGATCCGCACGACGGAGAAGCAGCTCGAGGAGCGCGGGGTCGGTCTCCTGGTGATGGCAGCCGAGCACGTCCCGACGCACACGCTCGCCGCGTTCACCGAGTTCAAGACGATGCCGCACGCACGGGACTTCGTGCACCAGAACGACACGCTCGTGCTCCAGGAGCACCGCGGGCGTCGGCTGGGGATGCTGGTCAAGGCCGCCAACCTCCAGCGGCTCGCGGCGCAGCGGCCGCTCGTCCGGCGCGTCGGCACGTGGAACGCCGAGGAGAACAGCTACATGCTGGGCATCAACGTCGCGCTCGGCTTCCGGCCGGCGGGCGGGTCGGGCGAGTGGCAGCTCACCCGGTAGCCGCGACGAGGCTCGCACGGTACTGCTGCGGGCTGACCTGGTGCTCGCGCTTGAACGCCGTGCTGAACGCGAACGGCGTGCCGTACCCGACCTGGCGCGCAACCGACGCGACTGTCGCGTGCGGCTCCTGCAGCAGGTCGGCGGCCAGCGACATCCGCCAGCCGGTCAGGTACGACAACGGCGGCTCGCCGACGAGCGCCGTGAACCGTCGCGCGAACGCGGCGCGCGACAGCCCGGTGCTCGCGCCGAGCCGCTCCACGGTCCAGGGTGCGGCCGGCTGCTCCTGCATCAGCAGCAGCGCGCGCCCGACGACCGGGTCGGCCGATGCCCGGTACCAGCCGGCCGCACCGGCGCTGCTGGACGACGTGGGCTGCTGCGCCGCGAACCACCAGCGCAGCACCGCGATCAGGACGAGGTCGAGCATCCGGTCCAGCACGGCCGCCTGTCCCGGTTCGTCGCGGGAGATCTGGGCGGCGAGGTAGTCGATCAGGGCACTGGGGACGTGCTCACGTGGCGCGACGACGACCGGCGGAAGTCCCGCGAGGACGCGCCGGCCGACCATGCTCTGCGACTCGTAGGTGCCGTTGAGCAGCAGGGTGCTGCCGTCGGGCGCGTTGCCCCAGGTCCGCACCCCGACGTCGGTCATCGGCGGGGTGCCCGGACCCGCCAGCGGGACGCAGACCTGGCCGGGACCGATGCGCACCTGCGGGGCTGTCGCGGGGTCGTCGGCGACCGTGTAGTCCGAGGTCCCGCGGATGACGGCGACGTCCCCGGCACGCAGGAGCACGGGCTCGCACCCTGTCGCCAGGATGTACGCCTGCCCGCGCACCAGCGCGACGACGGTGAGCGGTGCCCGGTCCTCGATCCGCATCGCCCACGGCGGCTCGAGCGAGCACCGCAGCACGAACGCGTCCCGGGCACTCGGTCCGGCGAGCACAGCCGACAGCGGGTCCATCGCCTCACAGTAGACGCCTACGTATGCTCGCGCGCTTCTGAACGATTGAGACGCTCCCGAGCAGGCATTCAGATAGACGCATGACAACATTCATCGCAGGAGGCACCGGCAAGACCGGTCGCCGCGTCGCAGCTCGTCTCGAAGCCCTGGGACACAGCACCCGGATCGGCTCGCGGAACGGCACGCCGCCGTTCGACTGGGACCGACCCGACACGTGGGACGCAGCCCTCGACGGCGTGGAGCGCGCCTACATCGCCTACGCACCCGACGTCGCAGTACCGAGCGCACCGGAGCACCTGGCGATGTTCGGGAAGGCGGCTGCCCACCTCAGTGCCATCACCCTGCTCTCCGGTCGAGGGGAACCGCAGGCGCAGGAGGCCGAAGCGGCGCTCAGGAGCAACGCACCCCAGAGCACCGTCCTGCGTGCGAGCTGGTTCGCGCAGAACTTCTCCGAAGGCCTGTTCGTGGACGACATCGTGACTGGTCGTCTGGCACTGCCCGTCGGGGACGTCGGCGAGCCGTTCCTCGACGCCGACGACCTCGCCGACGCAGCCGTGGCGACCCTCGTCGAGAAGGGTCACGCGGGACGGCTCTACGAGCTCACCGGGCCACGCCTGCTGTCGTTCGCCGATGCCGTCCACGAGATCGCGGACGCCGCGGGCCGCGCGGTGACGTTCCAGACCGTCACGCCGCAGGAGTACGCCACGACCCTGGAGGGCGCCCCGCCGGACGTGGTCGAGCTGGTCCTGATGCTGTTCCGCGAGCTGTTCGACGGACGCAACGCGCACCTGGAGACGGGCGTGGCAGACCTCCTCGGCCGCGAGCCCCGCGACTTCCGGGCGTTCGCGCAGGCGAACCGGGAGGCGTGGCGGTGAGGCGCGGCCCGGGACCCGTCAGGTCGTCCTGACGGCCTTGGGCATGGACATGGACCACCAGCGCCCCCACCGGTCCTCCACCTCGGCGAACGTGACGTCGTCGAGACCGTAGGTGGACAGGATCGCGTTGACGGTCCCGTGGGGCGGGGTGGCCGCGGCGGGCACCTCCATGATGACGAAGTAGATGGCGCTGATCCCGTGCAGCCGCAGCCCGAACTGCAGCGGTGTCATGTAGTCGACCGTCCCCCCGAGCAGCGTGCCGTCCGGGCGGCGGGCCTGCACGTGACCGCCCACGGGGACGCTCCGGATGCCCGCGATCCCGGCGTTGTCGAGCAGCCGGTCTCCGGGGGTGCCCGCGTCCAGGCCGAACGTCGACAGGGTCCGACGGTCCTCCCCCGGGTGGACGGTGATCGCGAACGCGAGCTGGTGCACGAACGCGATCCACTCCTCGTCGACCACGTCGCGGACGCCGTCGAACGAGGAGGTCCCCTGGTGGCTTCGGCGGGTGACCGTCAGCCGGGTGTGGCCGGGGACCGAGACCGTCGACCGTGCGGTGATGATCACGTCGTGGTGCGGCCACGTGAGCGTGTGGATCGTCTCGTTCCCGACGACGTCGTGCGCCTCGACCGGTCCGACCGCGAACAACGCCTGGATCTCGGCATCGAGCCCGTCGTGGTCCCACCGGTACCACCGGCGCACCAGCTGAGGTTCACGCAGGTGGGGCCACACGGCCGCGAGCGGGACCGGGATGTCGACCGACACGACCTCACGGAGCTCCAGCGTCATCGCTGCTCACCTCGCCCTCCGACAACGACGTTAGTCAGGGATGGGCGAGCACGCTCGTCGGGCAGCCACAGGCTCGCGCGGCGCATGACGAGCACAGCACGACGCGACGGGTCTATCGTCGGGCGTGCCGGCCGCGGCACCGGCGGCATGACCCGAGGGAGTCGCATGTCCGAGCCGGTACCCGCCGCGAAGGCGCACCTGAGCGTGCGAGGAGCCATCGTGCTCGGCGTCGGCGCGATGGTCGGTGCCGGGATCTTCGCGCTGCTCGGCCAGGCCGGTGCGGTGGCCGGCTCCGCCGTGTGGCTCTCGTTCCTGCTGGCCGGGATCATGTGCACGGCGCTCGGGTACACGCTCGTGAAGTTCGCGATGCGCTGGCCGTCGTCCGGCGGGATCATCGTGTACCTGTCGCACGGATTCCGCAGCCGTCGGCTCGTCGGGGTGGCGGCGTGGTTGGGGTACCTCACCGCGATCGTCGTCGTGGGCGCCATGGTCGCCGCGTCGTTCGGGGACTACGCGGCGGACGTGATCGCCGACGGCCCGTCCGGCGGCTGGTTGTCCAAGGTGTGCGCCGTGCTGCTCATCGCGTTCGGCACCTGGCTCACCATCGCCGGCCCGCGTCTGGTCGACAGCGTTCAGTCGGTGATCGTCGGCCTGCTCCTGGTCGTGTTCGCCGTGTTCATCGTGGGCACGTTCTCCCAGGTCGACTTCGCGCTGCTCGCGCCGAGCACGTACCCGAGCGTCAACGACATCATCGCCAGCATCGCCCTGACGTTCTTCGCGTTCCTCGGCTTCGCGGTCATCTCCTTCGTGGGCGACGACCTGCCCGAGCCTCGACGGCAGATGCCGATCGCGCTGTACGCCGCTCTGGCCATCACGACCGTGCTGTACGTGCTGGTCGCGGTGTGCGTGTTCGGCACGCTCCCCGTCGACGAGGTGGTGGCCGCGGGACCCCGGGCGCTCGCCGTGGCTGCCGAGCCCACCTTGGGGCAGGCGGGCTACACGATGATGACGATCGCCGCACTGCTCGCGACCTCGTCCAGCGTCACCGCGATCCTCTACAGCTCACGCGCGCTGACCGGCGCGCTGGCGGACTCGGGCACGTTCCCACCGGCCTTCGGTTCGCGGACACGGCTGGGGAGCCACGGTGGGCTGCTGATCACCGCCGGGCTGACGATCCTGTTCGTCACCGTGCTGGGTCTCGGCGCGCTCGCATCCGTCGGTAGCGCGGTGTCCCTGGCGGTGTTCCTGCTCGTTGCCATCGCGGCGTTCCGGCTGCGGTCGGAGCTGAACGCCTCGACGCTGCTGACGGCCGCGGCGACGGTGATCTCGGCCGTGGTGCTGGCCTGGTTCGTCGTCGACCTGTTCCGGGCACAGCGGCGCTCGTTCTGGTTCATGATCGTGCTGATCGTGCTGGCCGTCGTCGTCGACGTGGTGTGGACACGACGACGACAGTCAGCTCAGGACCAGCCGGCCTGACAAGGGCCCGGGGGCAGCCGTCAGAGCGGCAGGACCGCCAGAGCATCCGGTTCCACGCCGAGCTCGACCACGTCGCCTTGCGCCCAGCGGCCGCCCACCGGACCGAGAGCCGTCACCGCACCGATGCCGTCGACCTCGACGCGGACCTCGGACCGCCCGCGCCGGGACGCGACGCCGGTGACCGTGCCCTTGGCGGCCCCGGCGCGTCCGACCACGAACGCGCCCTCGGCGAGCGCGATCGTGGCATCCGCGACCGATCGGGATCCCAGCGCCTCACGCAAGGGCGCGGCAGCCGCCGCACCTACGGGCACGAACGCCTCGTAGCCGAGGAACGACGCGACCTCCCGTGACACCGGGGAACGCCACAGCTCGGCGGGGGCCGCGACCTGCAGCAGGCGGCCACCCGACATGACGCCGACGCGGTCGGCCACCGCGAACGCCTCGTCGTGGTCGTGCGTGACGAACAGGGCGGTGGTCTCCGTGGAGACGAGCGCCGCGCGCAGGTCGACGGCGAGCCGCTCGCGCAGGGTGCGGTCGAGGGCGGACAGGGGCTCGTCGAGGAGGAGCAGCCGTGGCTGCGGGGCGAGCGCGCGGGCGAGCGCGACGCGCTGGCGTTCGCCGCCGGACAAGGTGGTGACCGACCGGTCGCCGAAGCCTGCCAGGCCGACGAGCTCGAGCAGCGCGTCGACCGAGGCGCCCCGGGGCAGCCCGTAGCCGACGTTGCCGCTCACGGACCGGTGCGCGAACAGCTGCCCGTCCTGGAACAGGAGCCCGAACCCGCGCCTGTGGACCGGAACGCCCGCGAGCGAGGAGCCGTCCCAGCTCACCGAGCCGCCGACGAGCGGCTCGAGGCCCGCGACCGCCCGCAGCAGCGACGACTTCCCGCACCCGGACGGCCCGAGGAGCGCGACGACCTCACCGGTCTGGACGGCCAGGGAGACGTGGTCGACAGCCGTCGCGGCCCCGTACCGCACGACGACGTCCTCCATGTGGAGTGTCACCAGTCACCTCCGGATCCGGTGGTCCGCAGCCGCTCGCACGTCGCGACGATGAGTGTGGTCAGCACCGCGAGCACCACCGACGCCGCGAGTGCCATCCCGTAGTTCTCCGGTCCGGGCCGGCCGATCAGCCGGAAGATCACCACGGGCAGGGTGGGCCGGTCGGGCCGGGCCAGGAACGAGGTCGCCCCGAACTCGCCCAGCGACGCCGCGAACGCGAACCCGATCGCGAGGCCCAGCGCGCGAAGCGACAGGGACAGGTCGACCGTCCGCAGGACGCGGAACGGGGAGGCACCGAGGGTCGCCGACACCTCGCGAAGACGTGGGTCGATCGCGCGCAGCACGGGCAGCACGGTCCGCACCACGAGCGGCACCGCGACCACGGCCTGCGCGATCGGCACCAGCAGCGGGCTGGTCCGCAGGTCCACCGGCAGCCCGAACGGGTGGTGCATGGACAGCAGGAACCCGAACCCGACGGTCACCGCGGACACGCCCAGCGGGAGCATGAAGAGCGCGTCCAGCCCGGTGACGGCTCGCCGAGCAGAAGCACGGCGTGGGCGACGTGACACGACGAGCGCCACCAGCCCGCCCACGACGAGCGCGATCGTCGTGGCGTCCAGCGCGATCCGCAGCGAGTTCAGCGCCGCCTGCCACACGGTGACGGTCAGCGACCCGCCGGTGGTGCCCAGCGCCGTGTAGTTGTCGAGGCCCCAGCCGCGGGGGGTCTGCAGCGAGCGGACCACGAGGTTGACCAGAGGCGTCGCGATGAGCAGGACGACCACGCCCGTGACGCCTGCGGCCACCAGCGAGAGCGCGTGCCCGTCACCGGGCGGCATGCCCGGCGGACGACGCCACGACAGGACGCGCACCGCCAGGGCCGGCTCCGACAGGTCCAGTGCGCGCTCACGTCGCGACCGCGCCCGACCTGCCACCACGAGCACCCCGGCGACGACGACGAGCTGCACCACCGACAGCACGGCGGCGGCCCGCAGGTCGAGGAACTGCGTGGTCTGGATCCAGATCTCGGTCTCGATGGTGCCGAACTGCAGCCCGCCGAGGATCAGGACGGTGCCGAACGCGGTGGCGCAGAACAGGAAGGTCAGAGACGCCGCAGACGCGATCGCGGGCGCCAGCTGCGGCAGGGTGACCGTGCGGAACGCCTTCCAGGGCGACGCCCCCAGCGCCCGGGCGGCCTGCTCGGCGCGCGGGTCGAGGCGCTCCCAGAGGCCACCCACCGCCCGGACGACGACCGCGTAGTTGAAGAACACGAGCGCCGAGACGATGGCGGCCAACGTCCCGTCGAGGTGCAGGAAGCCGAGGGGTCCCCCGTCGACGAGCAGCGAGCGGAACGCGACACCGACCACGACGGTCGGCAGGACGAAGGGCACGGTGACCAGTGCGCGGAGCACCCCGCGCCCCCGGAACGCATGGCGGTAGAGCACGTACGCGCCGGGCACGCCGAGCAGCACCGAGATGGCCGTGCCCAGCGAGGCCTGTGCGATCGTCAGGCCGATGATCCGCCAGGTCCGCGCTTGCGTGAACACGTCGGCGAACCCGGACAGATCCAGGTGCCCGTCGACGACGAACCCCTTGCCGACCATCACGGTGACCGGCCACACGAAGAAGACGGCGAGGAACGCCAGCGGCACGGCGACCGCGAGCGTCCAGAAGGCGACGACGCGCGCCCGTCCCGACGGCGCTGCGGGAGCGGTCGTCGTGGGACGGGCGAGCGTCGTGGTCATGACCGGATCACCCGATGACGGTCGCGGACCACTGCTTGAGCCAGTCCGCTCGGTTCGTGGCGATGTCGGCGGGCGGCACCTCGAACGGGTCGGTCGCCAGCGGCGCCCAGGACGCCCACTCGGCGGGAAGCTCCGCGGCCGAGCTCACCGGGTACATGTACATCGAGTCCGGGATGTCAGCCTGCACGTCGTCCGACAGCAGGAAGTCGAGCAGCTTCTCGGCACCGGTCGGGTTGGCGGCGCCCGTGAGGACGCCCGCGTACTCGACCTGCCGGAAGCACGTGTCGAGCAGTGCGCCGGTGGTCGGCTCGGTGCCGCCCTCGGGCACGGTGAACGGCGGCGACGACGAGTACGACAGGACGATCGGACGCGGCCCGCCGCCCCCACCACCGGAGAAGTCGGTCTCGTAGGCGTCGGTCCACCCGTCGGCGACCTGCAGGCCATTGGCCTTGAGGTCGTTCCAGTACTGCAGGTAGCCGTCTTCGCCGAACGCGCCGATGGTGGCCAGCAGGAACGCGAGCCCGGGCGACGACGTCACCGCGTTGGGCACCACGGTCAGGTCCTTGTACTCGGGCTTGGTGAGGTCCTCGAGGGTGACCGGCTCGGCCAGCTGGTGCGCCGTGAACCAGGCGTGGTCGACGTTGATGCAGACGTCGCCGTCGTCGATCGCGGTCAGGGCGTCGGACCCGTCGACCGCGTACTGTGCAGCGTCCTTGGCGGCCGGGACCTTCGAGACGTAGGACTGCACGACGCCCTCGTCGATCGCGCGCGACGCGAACGAGTTGTCGATGCCGTACACGAGGTCGCCCAGGGGTGCGCTCTTGGTGAGCACGAGCTGGTTGACCAAGGTCCCCGCGTCACCGGGCTGGACCACCTTGACCGTCAGCCCGGTCTTCTCGGTGAACGAGTCCAGCAGCCCGTCGGACAGCCCGAACGAGTCGTGCGTGACCAAGGTGACGGTGCCGTTCCCGCCGGAGGACGGTTCGTCGCTGCTGCCGATGGCCGAGCACGCGGTGAGTGTGGCGGCCGTCGAGGCCGCGACGACGGCCATGACCGCGGTGAGCGAGAAGGTTCTCGCCATGTGTAGTGCTCCTCCTTGGTCGAAAAGGAGGGGGTCCCCGTGGAGCGCCCACAACGGGTGCGACCACGGAGACTGAGAAGCCCGACTCCCTACGCCGGTATCAACCGGATCAGGTTCGAGGGTCTGCGGAGGCCCGCACTCTCAGCGTCCAGGCCATGTCGCACCTGACGCTCCCCTGTCGTTCGTCGGTGATCCTACGCCCGTTCGGGCAGCGCCCGGGGGGCCTCGCCCGCTAGCGTTACCTGCATGTCCGACAAGCCCAAGGCCACCATCCTTGCCAAGGTCATCGGCGCGGTCGCCACCGTCGCCGCCGCGTGGCTGGCGCAGAAGGTCATCAGCAGCGTGTGGAAGGCCCGAACGGGCCACAAGCCTCCGACCGTGGAGGACACCGGCGACTCGCGGTTGCCGGAGATCGTCATCGCTGCCGCCCTGACCGGCGCGTTCGTCGCGATCTCCCGGGTGCTGGCGACCCGTGGCGCCGCCCGTGTGGTGGCCCGGATCGAGGACGAGGACTAGGTCCTTCTCGCAGGAGCGCGATCGTGCTTGCGTCGCATTAGTCCGTGCGCCTATAGTCGCCGCACGGACTACATCAGGAGGAAGAACCATGTGGACGACCGAGCACACCGCCGAGACCGACCTGCCCCGCGAGACCGTCTGGGCCGCGCTGGCCGACCTGCACCGCGGGGTCCTCACCTACGACGGCGCCGACACGTTCGAGCTGCGCGGCCCGTTCGAGGTCGGGAGCACCGTGGCCGTGACGCCGGTGGGCCAGGGCACGTTCGAGTCGCAGATCGTCGACCTGGTCGAGCCGGCCACCTACGCCGACCGCACCTCGTTCGGTGACGTGACGCTGCTGTTCCGGCACACGCTGGTCGCGCTCGACGGCGGCGGCTCTCGCGTCACGCACCGGCTCGAGATCGACGGCCCGTCGGCCGACCAGGTCGGGCCCGAGCTCGGGCCGCAGATCAGTGGCGACTTCGGCGAGTCGATGCAGGCCCTGTTCGCCGCCGCCCGCCGGTGACCCGGTTCGCCGGAGGTCCGTCGCAGAGCCCGGGGTTCCTGCTCTGGCACACGACGATGCGCTGGCAACGGGTCATGACCGCCACGCTCGCCCCCCTCGACCTGACGCACGTGCAGTTCGTCCTGCTCGCGTGCGCCTGGTGGCTGGGCGAGCACGGCGACCCGCCGCGGCAGTCGCAGGTCGCGGCCCAGGCGGGTACGGATCCGAAGATGACGTCCGACGTCGTCGCCCGCCTTGAGGCCAAGGGGCTACTGCGCCGGGAGCAGGACCCCGCGGACGCACGGGCCAAGTTCGTGCTCGTCACGCCCGCCGGCGCGGCCCTGGCCGCTCGGGCGATCAAGGTGGTCGAGGACGCCGATGCGTCGTTCTTCACCGAGGTCGACTCGACGGCCCTGGCCTCGACGCTGAGGACGCTGTCGGGCATCGGCTGACGGTCGGCCACCCGGGGTCCCGCTCGGCTCGACCGTGTGCGGTCGCGCCGATCGGGCACCGGCTCACGTCGTCGGCGGGTCCGCCGCAGGGGCGTCGGTCAGCTGCTCTGTCGCGCGCTCCATGTCCGCGGTCAGCTCGTCGACCACCAGCAGGTCGTCGCGGATCTTGCCGGTCCGGTAGCCTGCCCGGCCGACCATCTGAGCGGCGACGGGCGCCGTGAGCATCTGGAACACCGCGACGAGCACGAGCGCCCACACGGCACCGCCCGACCGCAGCCGCAGCGCCAGGCCGATCAGGACGAGCACCAGACCGAGCACCTGCGGCTTGGTTCCGGCGTGCATGCGGGACAGCAGGTCGGGGAAGCGCAGCACGCCGACCCCCGCCGCGAACGCGAGGAACGCACCGCCGATCAGGCAGATGGCCGACACCACGTCGGCGACCGCGGTCCAGGTCATCGGACCTCCCCGTCATGGCGCTCGTCGGCCGACTCGCGACGCCCGAGCCTGCGGGCCTCCTCGGCCTCGTCCTCGGCGGCGATCCGCTCGGCCTCTTGCGCGGCGATCTCCTCACGGGTGCGGACGCGACCCTCACCTACCGGCTCCACGGAGGCGAAGCGCGCGATGGTCACCGACCCGACGAAGCCGACCATCGACAGCACCACGAGGATCGGCACGACGTCAGCACGCCGCTGGATCGCGGCGTACAGCGCGATCGCCGCGATCATCGTCGTGACCACGATGTCCAGGCCGACCGTCCGGTCGAGCATCGACGGGCCCTTCTCCACGCGGATGATCGCGAGGGTCGCGCCGACCGTGAGCAGGACCCCGCAGACGATGATGACGGCGGTCATGCTCGCCTCCGGAGTCCTGCGGCCTCGAGCTCCTCGTCCGACGCGAACGCACGCAGCACCCGCTCCTCCTGGTCCAGGACCGACCGGCGGGCCGCCTCGATGCCGCCGCTCTGCCGCACGTCGAGCACGTGCAGGTAGAGCTTGCCCGTGAGCCGGTGCGCCTCGACCACGAGCGAACCGGGCACCAGCGACGCGAGCTCGGCGGTCAGGGTCAGGTAGAGGTCGGAGTGGCTGCGCAGCTGGACGCCGATCACCGCACCGCGGGTCTGGTACCCGGGGCGCAGGGCGATGAGGCTGACCTCGAAGGACGCCCTCACCAGATCGGCCGCGAACCGCGCGAACAGTCGGACGATCCCGATCGGACGCAGCCGCCCGTGGAAGTCGATGGGCGCCATGCGCAGGCCGTTGGTGACCAGGAGGCCGATCACCAGGCCGGCGAGCACGTTGCCGACCGACAGGTCACCCCAGAGCAGCACCCAGACGACCGTCAGCCAGAGGATCGTCGGCCACTGCGTGTGCCAGCGGATCCGGCGCTGGTGCGGGCTCATCCGTGGCTCCCTTCGGGCGCGGAGGGCGCTGCGTCGGCGGACTTTCCGAGACCTCGCTCGCCGTCCGGCAGGACCGCGTCGATGTAGGGCGTGCGCGCCTCGAGCGAGGCCGCCGCACGGTCGGTGTACCCGTACAGCGGCCCTGCGGCACCCGTGAGCAGGAGGCCGATGCCGACCAGGGCGGCGGTCGGGGCGACCATGCCGAACGGCAGGCGAACCGGTGGGCGCTCCTCCTCGGGTGTCTGCCAGAACGCCTTGTTCCAGGCCTTCACCAACGCGTAGAGCGTGAGCAACGACGTGACCACGCCCCCAGCAACCAGGACGTACGTCAGCGTTGTCCCTTGTTGTACACCGGCCTCGAGGAGCCCGACCTTCCCGAGGAAACCGGACAGCGGCGGGATGCCGGACAGGTTCATCGCGGGCACGAAGAACAGGATCGCGAGCACGGGCGCAGCCTTGGCCAGGCCCCCGAGACGCGTCAGGGACGTCGTGCCACCGGCACGCTCCACCAGACCCACCACGAGGAAGAGCGCCGTCTGCACGGTGATGTGGTGCACGACGTAGTAGATCGACGCCGAGTAGCCGGCCTGCGTGGACAGCGCGATGCCGAAGACCATGTACCCGATGTGGCTGACCAGCGTGAACGAGAGCAGACGCTTGATGTCGTCCTGCGCGACCGCACCGAGGATGCCGACCACCATCGTGGCCAGGGCCGCCCACATGAGCACGTCGTCCAGCTGCCCGCCTGGGAAGAGGAGGGTCTGGGTGCGGATGATCGCATAGACGCCGACCTTGGTGAGCAGGCCGGCGAACACCGCGGTCACCGGTGCGGGCGCGGTCGGGTAGGAGTCCGGCAGCCAGGCGGACAGCGGGAAGATGGCCGCCTTGATCGCGAACGCGAGCAGGAGCATGACCTGCAGGACGAGCCTGGTGCTCGGGTCGATCTCCGGCAGCCGGAGGGCCAGCTGCGCCAGGTTCACCGTGCCGCACGCCGCGTAGATCATCGCGATCGCGACCAGGAACAGGACCGAGCTCAGGAGCGCGACGACGATGTAGACGGTGCCCGCGCGGATGCGTTCGCCGCTGCCGCCCAACGTGATGAGCACGTAGGACGCCGCGAGCAGGATCTCGAACCCGACGTAGATGTTGAACAGGTCGCCGGACAGGAACGCGTTCGCGACGCCTGCCGCGAGCACCAGGTACGTCGGGTGGTAGATCGAGACGGGCGCCGACTCCTCGTCGTCCTGGTTGCCCTGTGCCAGCGAGTAGAGCAGCACGCAGAGCGTGACCGCCGCGGAGATGGTGAGCATGAGCGAGGACAGCCGGTCCGCGACCAGGTTGATGCCCACGGGCGCCGCCCAGTCGCCGACGTCGACCACGAGCGGGCCCTCGTCGGCGAGCACGAGGAGCGTGATGGAGGCAGCGAGCACCAGGCTGAGCGCGGTGACGCTGACGAGCCGCTGGACGTTCGGGCGGCGGTAGAGCGCGAGCGCGAGGCCCGCGGAGAACAGCGGGATCACGACCGGGAGCGGGACGACCCAGTTCACAGGGCACCCCGGTCGGTCTCGTCGCGCGCCTGCTCCGCCTCGTCGTCCAGGGTCTCGGTGGACATGTCGGTGTCGGCGTCGGTCACGGCACGCTCGTCGCGCGCGGCGAGGCGGGCGATGCGGCGGTCCTCGACGTCGTCCTGGACCTCGTCGTGCCGGTTCACCTGCCACGAGCGGTAGGCGAGCGCGAGCAGGAACGCGGTCATCCCGAGCGTGATGACGATCGCCGTGAGGACCATGGCCTGCGGCAGCGGGTCCGCCATCGGCCCCTCGCCCGACCCGACGATCGGCGGGCGTCCGGCAGCGCCACCGGCCACCAGGAACAGCAGGTTCGCACCGTTGCCGATGAGGATCACGCCGATCAGGACCCGGCTGAGGGACCGCTCGAGCAGCAGGTAGACGCCCGCAGCGAACAGCACGCCGATGGTGACGACGAGGACGAGGTTCGGGCTCATGTCGATCATGCGTCGTCCCGGAACGCGGCGATCCGCTCGGAGGCCCCGCCGCCCACCGGGTCCTCGCCCGTCTCGGCGCGACGGTCGATCTCGGCGCCCAGGCTGCGCAGGATGTCGAGCACCAGCCCGACGACGACGAGGTAGACGCCCACGTCGAAGAACAGGCTGGTCACCAGGTGGAGGTCGCCGACGACCGGCAGGTGGAAGTCCAGGATCCACGACTCGAGGACCGACCCGCCGACCAGCAGTGCGACCAGGCCGACGCCCGCCGACAGGAACAGCCCGAGGCCGAGCAGCAGACCAGGCTGCACCGGGGCGGCTTCTCCGAGCTCGTACCGGCCGCCCGCGAGGTAGCGCACGATCAGTGCGATGCCCGTGACCAGACCGGCCGCGAAGCCACCGCCCGGGGCGTTGTGCCCGCTGAACAGAAGGAACACCGAGTACACGAGCATCGTGTGGAAGAGCAGCCGGACCACGACCTCGAAGATGATCGACCGGCGTTGCGGGGCGAGCGTCCGTCCGGCCTGCAACCACTCGCGGTCGCGGGCTGCGCTGACCGGTGTGTCCGCCTCGGGTGCCCGCAGCGCCGCCATCGGGTCGGTCGACCCACCCCAGACGGCGCGGTCGCGCTGCGCATCCTGTGCCCGGAAGATCGCGCCCGTCCGCCGGGACAGGAAGACCAGCGACGCGACACCGGTGGCAGCGACCAGCAGGACCGAGATCTCGCCGACCGTGTCCCACGCCCTGATGTCCACCAGCGTGACGTTGACGATGTTCTTGCCGCCGCCCCACGTCACAGCCTCCTCGGCGAAGTCCGCGGACACCGGAAGGTGCACACGGGCACCGGGGGCGACGAGCGCGACGCCGGCCACGACCACCCCGACGGCGAGCCCCAGCGCGAGCCGCACCCAGCGGCTCGCGACGAGGGGGCGGTCGGAGAAGTAGGGAGGGAGCCGTCGCAGCACCAGGACGAACACCACCAGCGTGACCGTCTCGACGAGCACCTGGGTGAGCGCGAGGTCCGGTGCGCCGTGCAGCAGGTACAGACCGGCCATGGCGTACCCGCCGACGCCCAGCAGGATCACGGCCTTGAGCCGGCGGCGTGCCCGCGTGACCAGCAGTGCGGAGGCGATCGCCGCGGCCGCGAAGACGGCCTGCGCGGGGTCGTCCCACGGGATGTAGTGCCCGGGAAGCGTCGTCCGCAGGAGCGGCCCACCGACGGCGAGGACGAAGACGACGAGGATCAGGCCGAGGTAGACGGGCAACGAGCCGCGCTGGGTGAGGCCGGTGACGTCCGCTGCCAGGTCGTCGAGGCGCCGCATGAACCGGCGGTAGATGAGATCGGCCTCCGGCCCCCGGTAGAGGTCCGACTGCCAGCGCTCCACCCGGTCCCGCACCGCGAACAGCACGGCGCCGCTGAGCAGGATGGCCAGCGTCAGCACGAACGTCGGCGTGACCCCGGCCCACAGGAGCAGGTGCCCGGGCTCCCCGGACGGGTAGGTGTTGGCGTACGGCGCCAGGAGGTGCTCACCCAGCTGGGGCAGCAGTGCGACGGCGAGCCCGAGCGCGCCGAGGATCATCGCGGGCCAGACGAGCAGGAGCGACGGGTGGCTGATGGGCGCGGGTGCCGCGTCCTCGTGGGCCGCGTCCCCGAGCGAGACGTCCGACTCGGTGACGGCGGCCGGTGCGACCGCCCGCTTGGTCGCGAACGCCCCCCACCACAGGCGCAGCCCGTACGCGACCGTCAGCACGGAGCCGACAGCCACGGCGGCGAGGATCGCCGGGTCGTCGTGCAGCGACTCGAGCGCCGACTCCTTGGCCACGTACCCCGCGAACGGGATGAGCCCGATCATGCTCGCCGTCGCCAACGCCCCGGCCAGCGCCGTGATGGGGAGGGTCTTGCCGACGCCCGACAGCCGTCGCAGGTCGCGGGTCCCGGTCGCGGCGTCCACGACCCCGACGACGAGGAACAGCGCCGCCTTGAACATCGCGTGCGCGCCGAGCATGGCCAGGCCCGCGAGCGCCGCAGACCGGGTTCCCAGCCCGACCAGCACGATCATCATCCCCAGCTGGCTGACCGTGCCGAACGCGAGGATCAGCTTCAGGTCGTGCTGGCGCAGCGCCCGGTACCCGCCGAGCAGCATCGTGCCGCAGCCGAGGACCACGACGATCCCGTGCCACGTGGGGTCCGACGAGTACGCCGGGGCGAACCGCGCGACGAGGTAGACACCGGCCTTCACCATCGCCGCGGCGTGCAGGTACGCGCTCACGGGCGTCGGCGCGGCCATCGCCGCGGGCAGCCAGAAGTGGAACGGTATGAGCGCGGACTTGGTGACCGCCCCGGCCAGGATGCACACGATCGCGACAGTCACCGCGGTGGTCCCCTGCGGCGGGTGCGCGACGACCGCCGACAGCCGGTACGTGCCCGCGGCCTCGCCGAGCAGGATGATGCCGACGAGCATGGCCAGTCCGCCGGCGGTCGTGATGACGATCGCCTGCATGGCCGCGCGCCGGCTCGCCTTGCGTTCGGCGTAGTGCCCGATGAGCAGGTACGACGTGACGGTCGTGAGCTCCCAGAAGACGAACAGCATGAGCATGTCGTCAGCGGTGACCAGGCCGAGCATCGCACCCTCGAACGCGACGAACACCGCCGCGAACCGTGCCAGCCCGCTGGCGGTCGTCGTGAAGTACGCCGAGCAGTAGACGAGCACGAGCGCGCCGACACCGCCCACGATCAGCGTCATGAACCACGAGAGCGTGTCCAGCCGGAACGTCAGCTCGATGCCCAGCGACGGGATCCACTCGACCGTCTCGGTGGGTCCGTCCCCACGCTGGACCGCCGACGTCCAGCTGAGCGCCCACGCGGCCGCACTGGCGGGGGCGAGCGCGAGGACCCAGAACGCCTTGCGACCCAGCAGCCGGACGAGAGCAGGCGCGACGAGGGCTGCGATCACCTGGAGCGTGAGGAGCAGCAGCAACGTCCGGCTCCGTCCTGTAGGGCGGGGTCTGGATTGGTCTGAACCTTATCAACGCATTGCGGGTAACCGGTTCCCGGTGTCCGTCGCTGCGCGCCAGGGCAGCCCGGCGTGGGGCCGGCCAAGTACCGTGGCGCCGTGAATGCGCTGCAGCTGACCTGTCTCGGGATCGTCGTCGTCTCGACGGTGGTCGGCGTCGGCCTGTTCGCGCGCGGTGTGGCCGCGATCGTGCGGACGGTGCGGATCGGGCGGGCGCTGCCTGGCCGGTGGACGCCGGTCGGTGCGCGGACCCGGACGCTGCTGGCGGAGGTCTTCGGGCACGGGCGGTTCCAGCACAAGCCCGTGGTCAAGGTCGCGCACTGGGTGGTGATGATCTCGTTCCCGCTGCTGTTCCTCGCGCTCGTGACGGGGTACGGGCAGGTGGTCGACCCGTCGTTCACGCTTCCCCTGATCGGGAGCTTCGCGCCGCTGGAGTGGGCGATCGAGGCGTTCGCGTGGGCCGCACTGATCGGCATCACGGCGTTGTTCGTCCTCCGGCTCCGCCTGCTGCCGCGTGGGGCGGACCCGCGGCGGTCACGGTTCTTCGGGTCGCACCAGGTCCGCGCGTTCTTCGTCGAGTTCACGGTCGCGGCCGTGGTGCTGGCGGTGATCGTCCTGCGCGCTCTGGAGTACGCGCTCGGCGGCGGCGCGGCGTGGCACTACCCCCTCACCGCGTGGTTGGGGGCGTTGCTCGACTCGGTCCCGACGACGACGCTCGAGGCCGCCGTTGTCGTCGTCGCGACGGTCAAGATCGCGGTGTCGATGTCGTGGTTCGTCGTCGTCGGGTTGCAGCCGACCATGGGCGTCGCCTGGCACCGGTTCCTCGCGGTGGCGAACGTCTACGCCAGGCGTGAGCCGACAGGCGGCGTCGCGCTCGGTCCGCTGCAACCGCTGCGCACCCCGACGGGCGAGCCGATCAACCTGGAGGCTCTCGAAGACCTGCCCGACGACGCACGCCTCGGGGTCGGCGCGATCGAGGACTTCACGTGGAAGGGTCTGCTCGACTTCTCGACGTGCACCGAGTGCGGCCGCTGCCAGGACCAGTGCCCGGCGTGGGCGACCGGCAAGCCGCTGAGCCCGAAGCTCGTCACGCTGGCGCTGCGCGACCACGCGGCGGCGACGGCGCCCTACCTGTTGCCCGAGCCCGACGAGTCCCACGCCGGCATCGACCTGCTCGGCGGCGGCATCATCGACCCGGACGCCCTCTGGGCCTGCACCATGTGCGGTGCGTGCGTGCAGCAGTGCCCGGTCGACATCGAGCACGTCGACGCGATCGTGGACATGCGCCGCTACCAGGTGCTCATGGAGTCGGCGTTCCCCAAGGAGCTCGGCGGGACGTTCACCAAGCTGGAGCGGCAGGGCAACCCGTGGGGGCTGCCCGCGCGGCAGCGGCTCGGCTGGGCCAAGGGTCTGGACTTCGACGTGCCGGTGGTGGGCGTCGACGTGGAGTCCGCCGCCGAGGTCGAGTACCTGTTCTGGGTCGGCTGCGCGGGCGCCTACGAGGACCGCGCGATCCGCACGACGAAGGCCGTCGCCGAGCTGCTCCACACCGCGGGCGTGAGCTTCGCGGTGCTCGGCGACGGCGAGTCGTGCACCGGCGACCCCGCACGGCGCGCGGGCAACGAGATCCTGTTCCAGATGCTCGCGAGCGCCAACGTCGAGATGCTCAACGAGGTCGGCGCGCAGAGGATCGTCGTCACCTGCGCGCACTGCTTCAACACGATCTCGCGCGAGTACCCGCAGCTCGGGGGCCGCTACGAGGTGGTCCACCACACCGAGCTGCTCAACACGCTGGTCGCGGACGGCCGACTGACACCCCTGCCCTCTGATGACGAGCGTGCGATCACCTACCACGACCCCTGCTACCTGGGCCGGCACAACCAGGTCTACGCCCCTCCGCGCGACCTGCTCGGCGCGATCCCCGGCCTGACGGTCACCGAGATGCCTCGCGCCAAGGAGCAGTCGTTCTGCTGCGGCGCCGGGGGTGCGCGCGTCTGGATGGAGGAGACGATCGGGACGCGGATCGGCACCGCACGCGCCGAGGAGGCCCTCGCCACGGGCGCCTCGACGATCGCGACCGCCTGCCCGTTCTGCACCGTCATGCTCACCGACGGCGTCGCGGCTGCCGGCGGGACCGCCGAGGTGTCCGACATCGCCGTCCTCCTGCTGGACCGCGTCCGCGAGACCCCCTGACAGGTTCGCGCGCCGGTTCTACCCGAGCTCGGCCAACTCGCCGGACGCGTCCCCGTACCCGATGAGCTTGCCGCCCCAGATCGCCAGGTGGTCGATCCCGTCGGGGTAGGGCGCGCGTGACACCTCGGTGCCGCCCTCGAAGTCGTAGGCGACCAGCAGCGGTTCCGCGTCGCCTGCCGACGGCTCGTAGCCGACCAGCAGGTGGTGGGCATCCGTCAGCAGCATCGCGGGCATCAGGCCCCGGTCAGGTCGCATACGCCACAACGTCGCGCCAGTGCGCCCGTCGAGCGCAGCCACACCGCCCGAGCCCAGCACGTAGAGGTGTCCGCGGACGACGAGCACAGACGACGCGCCGCCCGAGACCTCCGTGGACGACCAACGCTGAGATCCGGTGTCCGGATCCCACGCGTGGAGCGCCTGGTCGGTGGTCAGGAGCAGCCGGACGGAACCGTCGTCCACCTGGGCCGACAGCAGGGCACCCTGCAGGGTGCCGACCGCGCTCGTGTGCCCGTCCGAGGTCAAGATCGTCACGGTCTCAGACCCTGCCGCGTCCCACGACTCCAGGATGATCCGGCCCGTCGGGTCGACCTCCACACCCCTCGAGCTGCCCTGGTCACCGGACCAGTCACGCACGACCTGCCCGTCGGCTGACACCAGCTGCACGTCACCGGTGGAGGTCCGGAGCGCGACGAGCTCCCCCGCGCGGGACGCGTCGATCTGTCGCCACGTCAGGTCGGCCGCGACCTCGCCCGACGCGATCGGAACCACGTGCGTCCATCGGATCTCGCCGGTGAGCACCGCCCTGCTCGTGAAGACGTCAGCCGCCTGCTCGGCAGCCCCGACGACGATCTGCCCACCCAGCAGCGTGAAGGTCTGCGCGCTGGGAGCAGGCCAGTGGGCGAGCGGCGTACCGGTGGCCGTGTCGAGCACCTCGACGAACGCGGTCGTTGCGGCAACCAGCTCCGCACTGCCGTCCGTGTCGAGCGTCTTCACGCCGCCGTCCGTGACGAGGCAGACGACCCGCGTGGCACTCGAGACGTCCGCGTCAGGCCCGACGTCCGGCTCGCACCTGCTGGCACCGAAGACCGACAGCGCACCCGCAAGCGCAGGCACGGGGCCGAGCAGCTGCCTGCTCCACAGCGGGTCGCCACCCGAGTCGGTGCGCCACTCGTACGTGAGAGAACCGTCGGCCCCACGCACCAGCTCACTGCCCTGCGACCCGAACAGGAGCCGGGCGTCCGCCTCCGAGTACCGGCGACGGACATCGAGCGGTCCGTCCACCTGCGCAACCACGCCGTCGACGGCAGCCAGTCGCGTGATCTGGGCCTCCTCACGGGACCGGAGGACCCACTGCACGGCACCCAGGACGACCACGAGCAGCACGGCTGGGCCGACCAGCCACCACCGCAACCGGCGCCGCGACCGCGCAGCCTCGAGCACGTCCTCGTGCGGGCGCTCAGGTTCACCGTCGAGCAGCTCGACCGTCTGCATCCCGTGCCCGCCCATGCCGGGACCGTACCGGGCGCCGACACGTTGCCGAGCCAGAACGCGACGACCTTCCTCAGCCACACCAGCACAATGGGCAGAACACACGTCGACCGGAGGCGAGTCAGTGTCTGAGCAGCCCGGACCCCGCAGCACCGAGACTCGTCGGCAGGACGCTCTCTACCGGCTCGGCCACGACGTCGACGCCTGGGTCGCCACGGCGGACACCGGCACGGGCGAACCCCGGCTGACGCCGCTGTCGTTCCTGTGGCACGAGGACGCGCTGGTGTTCGCGACGACCACGACGAGCCCCACGGGGCGCAACCTCGCCACCAACGAGAGCGTCCAGGTGGGGATCGGCCTGACCCGGGACGTGGTGCTCGTGCAGGGAACGGTCGAGGCGGTCGCAGCGGACGCGATCGCCCCCGACCTCGGAGACCTGTTCGCCGCCAAGGCAGGCTTCGACCCTCGTCGGCAGTCTGCGCTCTACTCCTACTTCCGGGTCACGCCGCGCAGCATCCAGGTGTGGCGGGAGGAGAACGAGCTCGCGGGTCGGTGGCTCATGCGCGACGGCGTCTGGGCCGCCTAGCGCTCGTAGGCCCACGTGCGGTCGGTGAGCATCCGGGCGATGGCCAGACCGATCGCGAGCGACGCCACGACGAGGGCGGCCTCGACGCCGGACGCGAGCGCCTCGACGGTGTCGCCGTTCGAGATGTGGAAGACGGCCTGGTAGGCGAGCACCCCGGGAACCATGATCGTGACGGCGGGCACGTAGACGGTGATCCGGGGGACGTCGAGCCGCGGTGCGACGACGGCGGTGATCAGCCCGACTGCCAGCGCGGCCAGTGCGGCGCCGACCTGCGGGGGCGTGCCCGCCTCGTTGAGGTAGATGCGCGGCACGTTGGCGACCATGCCGATCACGGCTGCCGCGAACGCGATCCGCCACGGGCTGTTGAACATCAGCGCGAAGCCCAGCACGCCGACGAAGCTCGCGGCGAACCGCAGGGCGAGCAGGACGCCGGAGCCGAGGACGGGTGCGCTCGCCGGCTCGGGCACCAGCCCGACGACGAGCGACAGCGCCCAGACGGCGAGCGCGGCCGAGGTCAGCACCATGATGGCGTACGTCAGCCGGGCGACACCGGCGGAGAAGTCCATCTTGGCGAGGTCGAGGAAGCCCGTCACGAGCGGGAACCCGGGGATCAGGAACAGCACCGCCGAGATGTACCCCGCCTCGTGCGGGACCCCGGTGTCGCCCACGGCCTCCACGAGCGAGACGAATGCCAGGTAGCCGAGACACGCGACCAGGGCGCAGAGCATGGTCACGGCGAAGACGTTGAAGCCGCGGTGGACCATCGTGCGGCGCAGCGCCTGGCCGAGGAACGCGCCGAGGAAGACGCCGAGGATCTCGACGACGCCACCGTGGTTGAGGAACGAGAACGCGGCGCACGCGATCGCCGCCCACAGGGCGTTCAGCGCCACGGGGTACAGCAAGGGCTTGTCGGCGATGCGATCCAGGCCCGCGGTGACGTCCTCGACCGTTGCGCGGCCTGCGGCGTCGAGATCTCCGACGAGACGCTCCAGCGCCGTGAGCCGGTCGACGTTGATGCCGACCGAGCGCACCTCGGTCACCTCGGTGCGGAAGCTCGCGCCGCGGTGCGACGTGGTGGTGATCTCGGTGAGCGTCACGTGCGCCTCGTGGCGGTCGATGCCGAGCGCTCGGGCTACCCGGCCCATCGACGCCTTGACCCGGTAGGAGCCGGTGCCGGAGGACAGGCTCAACCGTCCGACGCGCAGGACGACGCCGGACCGACGGATCAGCTCGAGCTCGTCGTCGTCCGGGTCCGTGGTCACGAGACCATGATGTCGTGCCGCACGCCCCGAAGGCGGCTCAGTCCGTCTCTGCTCCGACGACGCGCAGCAGGCGCAGCAGCTCGGTCTGCTCGGTGGGCGACAGCCGCGCGAGTCGGGCGGCGATGTACTCGTGGCGCAGGTGTGCGGACGCAGCCAGCAGGTCGTGCCCGGCGGGGGTCAGCTCGACGAGCGTCGCGCGGCGGTCGGTCGGGTCGGGGAGCCTGCGCACGAGGCCGTCGGCTTCGGCGACGTCGACCTTGGAGGTCACGGAACGGGGTGCGACGGCGAGCGCGTCGGCGAGCGCGCCGGGCCGTTGGGCGGAGCCGCAGCCCGCGAGGGTGCGCAGGAACCGCAGCTGACCCGGTGCGTAGGGCCCGGCCTCTCGTCGGACCCCGCGCAGGATCGTGTACAGGAGCTCGAGCAGCTCGCCGGAAGCATCGCGCCCGGTTTCGGTGTTCACGCAGTGGAGGCTACCGCAACTTGTGAGCCAGTCACATAGTGAGTTAACCTCACCAATGCGCCGACCCCGACGGCGCGCGCAAGGAGCGAAACCATGAGCCAGTCAGCCCCCACCATGCGCGGCTTCTTCAAGGACCAGTCGGTCCGTGAGCACAAGCTCACCAAGGACACGCTCCACCGGATCCTGGAGTTCGCGCGGCCGTACCGCGGCCGCCTCGCGGTCTTCGTCTGCCTCATCGCGCTCGAGGCCGCTGCCGGCGCCGTCACCCCGCTGCTGTTCAAGAACCTCATCGACAACGGCATCACGCCCGGCAACACCCAGGTCGTGATCACGATCGCCGTCGCGGTCGCCGGCCTGGCGATCCTGGGCGCGGGGCTGTCCGTCGCCGACCGCTGGGTGTCCGCGCAGGTGGGCGAAGGTCTGATCCTCGACCTGCGGACCGCAGTGTTCGACCACGTGCAGCGCATGCCGCTCGCGTTCTTCAGCCGGGCCAAGACCGGCGCACTGGTTCAGCGCCTCAACGGTGACGTCCTCGGAGCCCAGCAGGCGTTCACCAGCACGCTGCAGAACGTGGTCAGCAACGCGCTCACCATCGTCTTCGTCCTCGCAGCGATGTTCAGCATGTCGTGGCAGCTGACGCTCCTGAGCCTGGTCCTGCTGCCCGCGTTCGTCCTGCCCGCCCGCTGGTTCGGCAAGAAGATCGCCAAGGTCACCCGCGAGAGCTACGAGATCAATGCCGACGCCGCGCAGATCATGAACGAGCGGTTCAACGTCGCCGGTGCGCACCTGGTCAAGATCTTCGGCGACCCCGAGCGGGAGTCGGCCGCCTACGCCGCCCAGGTCGGCCGCGTCCGCGACATCGGCGTCACGCGCGCGCTGTACTCGACGTGGTTCCGCGTCGGCCTGACCACGCTCGCGTCGGTCGCGGTGGCGACCGTCTACGGGATCGGCGGCGTCATGGCGATCAACGGCCAGCTCACCGTCGGTGTGGTCGTCGCGCTCACGGCCTACCTCGGACGGCTCTACGGTCCGCTCACCTCGATGTCCAACGTCCAGGTCGACGTCATGACCGCGCTCGTCAGCTTCGAGCGCGTGCTCGAGGTGCTCGACCTGGAGCCGACGGTCGCCGAGAAGGCAGGCGCGAGCGACCTGACGACCGCGGTCGCGACGAACGGCGCGAACGTGACGCTCGACCACGTCGGCTTCCGCTACCCCAGCGCCGACGAGATCTCGCTCGCCTCGCTCGAGTCCGTCGCCACCCTCAACCGGGAGGTCCACGGCGACACGCTGACGGACGTGAGCTTCGAGGTACCCGCCGGGCACATGGTCGCGCTCGTGGGTCACTCCGGGGCGGGCAAGACGACGCTCTCCCAGCTGGTCACGCGCATGTACGACCCGACGCAGGGTGCGGTCCGCATCGCGGGCGCCGACCTGCGCGACGTCACGCAGGCCTCCCTGCGCGCCACCGTCGGCGTGGTCAGCCAGGAAGCGCACCTCTTCCACGACTCGATCGCGGAGAACCTGCGCTACGCACGCCCCGAGGCGTCCGACGAGGACATCCACACCGCCCTGCGGCAGGCCCACATCGCCGACCTCGTGGACAGCCTGCCGGACGGCATCCACACCGTCGTCGGCGACCGCGGCTACCGGCTCTCCGGCGGTGAGCGCCAGCGCCTCGCTATCGCGCGCATGCTGCTCAAGGCGCCGGACGTCGTGATCCTCGACGAGGCGACGGCCCACCTCGACTCCGAGTCGGAGGCCGCCGTGCAGGCAGCGCTCGACGAGGCACTGTCCGGTCGGACCAGCATCGTCATCGCCCACCGGCTCTCCACGGTCCGGCAGGCGGACTCGATCGTCGTCCTGGAGCGAGGGCGCGTGATCGACCAGGGCACGCACACCGAGCTCCTGGAACGCGGGGGCGTCTACGCCGAGCTCTACCGGACGCAGTTCGCCCCGGCCGCGACCGCCGGTACGGTCGCCGCATGATCGGACGCATCGACGAGGTGGTCCTCGACAGTGCCGACCCGCCCGTGCTGGCCGAGTTCTGGGCGCAGGTGCTGGGTGGTGCGGCGGTCGGCCGTGACGACGACTGGTGGTACGTCGACCCGCCCGGCTGGACGCGTGTCGCGTTCCAGCGGGTGCCCGAGGGCAAGACCGTGAAGAACCGGGTGCACCTCGACGTCGAGGTCGCAGACATCGCGGCCGCCACGATCGAGGCCGAGGCGCTCGGTGCGGTCCGCCACGGGGAGCTCCACACGGGAACGGCAGGCTCCTTCCAGGTGCTTCTCGACCCCGAGGGCAACGAGTGGTGCGTGGTCAAGCCCGCGTGAGCACGGACCCCCGCGTCGAGGACGCGTTCGCCCTCCTGTACGCCGAGTCGTACGGCCGCATCGTCCGCTACGCGGCGCGCCGGGGCGCCGGCTCCGCCGAGGACGTCGCCGAAGGAGTCTTCCGCCTCGCCTGGACGGCTGCGGGCCAGGGCGTCCCGGTGACACTGGGCTGGCTGGTCGGCGCAGCCGACAGCCTCCTGCCGAGGGTCGACCTCGGGCTGGAGCGCCGCGTGCTGCGGCTCCGGTTCTGGGACAAGCTGAGCGTCACCGAGATCGCGACAGCGACGGGCCTGTCCCGCACCGCCGTGATCCGGCACCTGAACGCCGCGAGGCGCGTGCCGGGCGAACCGAACCCGACGCCGGAGGTGGAGGCTCCCCTTCCCGAGCGCGCGTGGGCGGAGCTGCGCAGGCTGGTCCCGCGTGCCGCGGCGAGCCTCGAGAACGCCCCGCCACGACGAAGGCGCCTCAGCACGGCTACCCGCGCGGGCCTGGCGGTCGTCGCGGTCGCCGTCGTCACGATGATCGCGCTGGCGCCGAGGATGGCCCCGCCCCAGTTCGACGGCGTCCTCGACTTCCCGTTCTAC
This sequence comes from Cellulomonas sp. URHE0023, assembly GCF_000688475.1. Lineage (GTDB taxonomy): Bacteria > Actinomycetota > Actinomycetes > Actinomycetales > Cellulomonadaceae > Cellulomonas. The sequence goes on from NZ_JIAN01000005.1 coordinate 982,191, forward strand.
ACGTCGACCGCCATGCTCGAGGGCGCCTCCGACACCATCGTGCGCGGCACCCTCCAGAGCCTCGAGGACGGGACCGGCACCGTCGACGTCACAGCGACCGCGAAGGGCTCGTCGGCGGGCTCCTTCACCTACGACGACCGCACCGACGCACCGACCAGCGCGCTCGTCGTCGGCGACGAGTACGTCTTCCTGCTCGCTGACGGCGCCCTGGTGAACAGTGCCCAAGGCTTCTACAGGGTGCAGGACGGCACGGCGGTCCCGATGACGACGAACGCGGTCCAGCTGTCCGCAGCGACCCTGGATGCGCTCGGCCTGGAGTAGCGGAGGGGGTTGCCGAGCCGATGCGCCTCGACCACGATCGAGCCGTGACCTTCTGGATCTGCCGCACCTGCGGCGTGGAGCACTCCGAGCGACCCGACGTGTGCGCGATCTGCGCCGACGAGCGCCAGTGGGTCCCCGCGTCGGGCCAGGCGTGGGCCACGCTCGAGGAACTCGCCGACGAGGGGTACGCGGCGCACCTCACCACACTGGAACCCGACCTCTACGCCGTCACGAGCACCCCGAACGCGGGGATCGGCCAGCAGTCCAAGCTGGTCCGGACGCCCGACGGCAGCGTCCTGTGGGACCCGATCGGCTTCCTCGACGAGCCGGTCGTGCAGCAGATCTTGGCCCTCGGACCCGTCGTCGCGATCGTCGCGAGCCACCCGCACATGTACGGCGTGCAGGTCGAGTGGAGCCGCCGCCTGGGCAACCCACGGGTCCTGGTCGCCGAGTCGGACGTGCACTGGCTGGGCCGCCCCGACCCGGTGGTCGAGACGTGGAAGGGGACGCTCGAGCTGACGCCCGGGCTCACCCTCAGCCAGCCGGGCGGGCACTTCCCCGGAAGCGCGGTCCTGCACTGGGCCGCGGGCGCCGAAGGTCGTGGCGTCCTGCTCGCCGGGGACACCGTCTTCGCGAACCCGGACCGCAGGTCGGTGGCCTTCATGCGCAGCTACCCCAACCACCTCCCGCTGTCGGCCGCGGTGGCCGAGCGGGTCGCCGCGCACCTCGAGGAGCTCGCGTTCGACCGTCTCTACGGCAACTTCGCGAACGTCATCGACCGCGACGCCCGAGCCGTCGTCCGGCGCTCAGCCGACCGGCACATCGCCTGGGTCCGCGGCGACCACGACGACCTCACCTAGCTCCGGTCGACGGCCGCGACGCGCTCGAGGTACGACGAGTAGATCTCCCGGAGCGTCGTCGCGTACTCGACGTACCACTCGGTCAGCAGCCGGTCCGAGTCCTTGACGGCTTCCAGACGAAGGCTGATGGCCCGTTCGTGCAGCGCGGAGAGCTCGGCCGGGACTCCGATCGGATCGGGTCGCACGAGACCGTGCCGCACGAACGGCAGGACCATGTCGGCAACCCACAGGTCCGCGAGCACGAGGTCCGCCTTGAACTCGTCGTACGCGGGCTTGTCGCTCCCGGGCGGGAACGCCGTCTCCCACCACCGGTCGACCGCACCCTCGAACTGCTCAGCAACCATCACCACCTGCGTGTCCCTTCGTCGCGACCTGCGAAGGAATCTAGGCCACGAGCAGCGGCCGTCGGACCACCAGGTCGACGTGGACCAGCACCGCCGAGTCTCAGACGTCCTCGGGGTCGACCAGGAAGTCGGCCTCGTCGGCGATCTCGCCGCCGGTCGCCGCATGGACCGCTCGGGCCAGCGCCTGCACCTGCGGGGCCGCCCTGCTGCGTGCGACACGGTGCTCGAACGACGGCTTCTCCGCCTCGAGCTCCTCGACGAAGCGCGGCTCCCAGTGCACGCGGTACGCCACCACCCCACGAGTGGTCCACGGCAGGCCGCGAAGCAGGGGCGGCAGCTCCGTCTCGGCGGCCGCCTCGATCGACAGCATCCCGTCGTGCTCGAGGTCGACGAGCACCCCGAAGGCCTCGGCAGGCGGCGGTGCGGCCATCATCAGCTCGTCGTACGCGGCCGACTCGTCCATCAGCCGTTGCCGCTCGACCGGGTCGGTCACGCCGTACTTCTCCAGGGCGTCGTGCAGTCCGGAACCGCCGGCCTCGGTCACCCACGCGGGCCGCTTGCCCGCGTCGCGGCCCACGCCGGGCAGCGGACCGTCCCACGTGCCCGTGGACTCGCTCAGCCGGGCACGCTGGTGCACCCGTTGCACCACGGCCAGGGCCTGTTCCGGTTCCAGCCACCGGTCCGAGTAGACGGTCAGGTCGATCGCGCCGTCGACGTCCGGGGTCAGGACGATGCCGTTGTCACCGATCCGCACCGCGCCCCCGAGCCGGCGCGCCACGGCGACGAGCCACTGCAGCACCCGCTCCTCCTCGCGCACCGGCATGGCGTCGGGGAACGCGCGCTTGAGGCCGTCGCGGTCGCCGCCCGGGTACGGCTTGCGGCCGCGCTCGCGTGGGGCGGAGACGACGTACGCGTACGTCGACCAGGACGGCAGTCCCAGGCTGGCCGCGTCCTCTGCCTCGACCGCGTACGGACCCGTCGCGGTGGAGAGCCGGGCGATGCGGAGCACGCGGGCCGGGACCATGCTGGCGTTCACCGCTCGGATGCCCAGGGCCGCCGTCATCGGGCCCATGATCCCGCGCGGCTGCGGGAGCTCGCTCTCCTCCCAGCGCGCCTGCGGGAACCGGCTGACCGCCAGCACCTCGACCTCGTCGTCCCCCACGTCCTCGGGGAGCACGAGCAGGTGCTGGTTCTTCAGCCCTCTGGGCAGCCGGGGTGCGCTCATCAGACCTCCGTACGGTGGAAGTTCTGCCAGGACCGCGACGCCGTCGGGCCGCGCTGGCCCTGGTAGCGCGAGCCGTACTGCGACGAGCCGTACGGGTGCTCGGACGCCGAGGACAGCCGGAAGAAGCACATCTGGCCGATCTTCATGCCGGGCCACAGCAGGATCGGCAGCGTCGCGACGTTGGACAGCTCGAGCGTCACGTGACCGGAGAAGCCGGGGTCGATGAACCCCGCCGTCGAGTGGGTGAGCAGCCCCAGCCGGCCGAGCGACGACTTGCCCTCGAGCCGTGCGGCGACGTCGTCGGGGAGCGTCACCGCCTCGTACGTGGACCCGAGGACGAACTCGCCAGGGTGCAGGACGAACGACTCGCCCGCGTCCACCTCGACCAGCCGTGTGAGCTCGGGCTGGTCCTGCGACGGGTCGATGACCGGGTACTTGTGGTTGTCGAACAGCCGGAAGAACCTGTCGAGGCGCACGTCGATGCTCGACGGCTGGAGCATGGACGCGTCGTAGGGCTCGAGAGCCACACGGCCCGACTCGAGCTCGGCCCTGATGTCACGGTCGGAGAGCAGCACGGGGCCACGGTAGTCGGTGTTGCTAGGCCAGATCTGCGTCGTGGACGAGCAGGGCCACCTGCGTCCGGTTCTCCAGCCCGAGCTTGAGCAGGACGCTGGACACGTGGCTCTTCACGGTGGCCACCGACAGGTACAGCTCACGCCCGATGTCCGCGTTGCTGGCGCCCCGGCTGATCGCCACGACGACGTCCCGTTCGCGCTCGGTGAGCGCGTTGAGCCGCTCGCGCGCCGCGAGGCGGCTGTCCCCCGTGCGGGCACTGGTGTCCATCAGGCGACGCGCGACCCGAGGGCTGAGGACTGGCTCGCCGGCTGCGGCCGCCAGCACCGCCTCGACGATGCGCCCCGGCTCCGTGTCCTTGAGCAGGTAGCCGCTCGCCCCCGCGCGCATCGCGGCCTCGACCTCGTCGGCCGTGTCGAAGGTCGTGAGCACGACGACCGCGGGCGGGTCGTGCCGCGCCCTGACCGTCGTCGTGGCAGCGATCCCGTCGGTGCCCGGCATCCGCAGGTCCATGAGCACCACGTCGACGGGGTGCGCGTCGAGCAGCGCGGACACCTGCGCCCCGTCGGCGGCCTCCCCGACGACCACGATCCCGCTCGCGCCGTCGAGCATGAGCGTCAGCCCGGCACGTACGAGGGCGTCGTCGTCGACGACGAGCACCCGGGTGGTCACGACTCCCACGGTAGCCACGCCTCGAGCCGGAACCCGTCACCGGACGGTGCGGCGTGCACGCGTCCGCCGAGCAGCTCCACCCGCTCGGCCAGCCCGATCAGCCCGGTGCCCGTGCCGTTGGGCTCCCCCTTGCCGCCTGCGGAGTTGGCGACGACGACCCGGACGCCGTCCTCGGCCCGCACCTGCACGGTGACCGCCGACCCCGGGGCGTGCCGGCGTGCGTTGGTCAGCCCTTCCTGGCACGCCCGGTACACGGCCAGGTCCAGCGCGGTCGGCAGCTCCAGGGCTGCCGCGTCCAGCGTCACGTCGACCCCGGCCACCCGCGTCTCGTCGACGAGGCGGGCCACGTCCGCGAGACCCGGCGTCGGCCGCAGGTCGTCAGGAGAGGTGCGCAGGACGCCGATCACGGTCCGGAGCTCCTCGAGGGCCTCGCTGGCGTTGGCCCGGACCACCCCGGCGGCGCGTGCCACCTGCTCCTTGGAGAGATCCGTGCGGTACTCGAGCGCACCGGCGGTCGTCGCGACGAGGGTCAACCGGTGCGCGAGGGTGTCGTGCATCTCCCGCGCGATCCGCGTCCGCTCGGCCGTCCGTGCCTCCTCGACGCGACGCTCCTGGTCGCGCTCCGCCCGCCGCGCCCGCTCGCGCAGGGAGTCCATGAGCTCCGCCTGGGTGCGCCAGAGCGCACCCCAGCCGAGCAGCGCGGCATGCACCGCAAGGTCACCGAGGAGCCACCACTGCAGCGGCACGCCCACACCGCCGGGCCACCAGAGCGCCCGCACCGCGGTGCCGAGGGCGCCGAGGCCGGCCACCCAGAGCGTCGTGCTCAGCCGGTGCCGCCGCGCCGCGGCGAGCGTCGTCGTGTACGACGCGGGACCGGCGACAGGGCTGAGCGCCGACAGTGCGGCGGTCACGACCGCCGCGCGGATCGGCCGGCGACCGACCAGGAAGAACCCGGCGAGCGACGCGGTCGCGATGAGGGGCAGCGACCACCCGGGCAGCGGGTTCTCGGGGTCGTGCCAGCCGGCCCAGACGGTGATCGAGACCAGCACGCAGAGGACGCCGGTGAGGGCGGAGCGGGTCTGGCGGTACCAGGGTCCGGGGGCGCATTCGTCGGTGGTCATGCGGCGAGCGTAGGAACGGTCGTCGGCGGCGCGATACCTACTGAAGTCGGGGGTCGGGCACCCGATCGGCGGAACGCTCCTGGCCGTCGGCGGGACGCGCCCGGCCGCGGTGGCGCGGGAACGTTCCTGGGTCCTCACCACGACCGTCACGCACAAGGAGCACACCATGACCACCGCTACCGTCCCCACGACCGCTCGCCGCGTCCCCGCCTGGGCCGTCGTCGTCGCCGCCCCGATCGCGCCGCTCGCCGTGTGGGCGCTCGCCCACCTGGCGTTCGACGTCGCCCTGGAGGCCGGCGACCCGGCGATCACCGTCGGCCCGGCCAGCATCGTCGCCGTGTCCGTGCTCGTCGCGCTCGCAGCGTGGGGTGTCCGCAGCCTGTTCTTCCGTGGCCACCGGACCGGGTGGTTCCTCACCTGCGGCGTGGCCCTGCTGGTCTCGCTCGTCGGCCCCCTGGGAGCGACCACGCCGGCGGCGATGCTCTGCCTGGCGCTGATGCACGTGACGGTCGCGGCGACCGTCACCCTGGGGCTGGCACCGCGACGAGTGGCCTGAACGGGTCCGCCCGCGAGCGCGCACGGGTCCACCCTGCGGCGGGGGCCGGTCCCACCCGGGAGGGGTCTGCCCGGGTGGGACCGGCCGCGAGCATGGGGGCATGAGCGAGATGACCGCACCGCTGCGCACGTCACGCACGCGTGGCCGACTGCTCGCGCTGCTGCTGCTCGTCGTCGCACCCGTCTGCGCGGAGTACCTCACGGCGTACGACCCGGAGGTCACCGGGCAGGCGGCGGCACTCGTCGGTGGCCTGCTCGTCCTCGGTCCCCTGTACGGTGCGCCCGCAGTCCTGATCCGCGAGCTCGCGGCCCGCACCGGCATGCACTGGACCGGCATCCTCGCGATGGCCGGAGCGTTCGGCGTCCTGCAGGCCGGCGTGGTCGACCAGTCGCTGTTCGCGATGCACTACCTCGGCTACGACTCGTGGGCGCAGGAGCTCGGGCCCACCCTGGTCGCACCGCTCGGCGTCTCCGGCTCGTTCGCGCTGAACTTCCTGCTCGGGCACGTCATCTGGAGCATCGGCGCGCCGATCGCGCTCGTCGAGTCGTTCGACCGCCGATCCGGACGACAGCCCTGGCTCGGCGCCCCCGGCATCGTCGTGCTCACGGTCCTCTGGGTCCTCGCGTCGCTCGCCGTGTGGTCCGACATCCGCGGTGACGGCAGCGACCAGGCCTCGGCGGGGCAGCTCGTGGGTGCCGTGGCGGTTGCGGGTGTGCTCGTCGTCGTCGCGTGCACGTTCGGTCGCCGCCGCCTTCCGCCGCCCACCGCGAGCCGGGTGCCGGGGCCGGTCGCCGTTCTCGGCCTGGCGTTCGTCGCCTTCGCGGGCTACGAGGCCATCCCGGCCAGCTGGCTCGGCGTTGCCGTGGGGATCCTCATCCTGCTGGTGACGGCCGTGGTGCTCACGCGGTGGTCACGGTCCGCGTCCTGGGGTGCGCGGCACGTCGCCGCCGTCGCGGGGGCGGCCGTGGTGGCGCGGGCCCTCGTCGGCTTCGCGTCGGTCGCGTCGACCACCCCGCGGCCGCCGGGCGGCTACGCCCAGAACACCGTCCTGCTCATCCTTGCTCTCGCGCTGACCCTCAGCGCGTCGGCCGGCCGGCGCACCTGACACCCGCATCGCCTTGGCGGCCGTCCGGTCGTGCGCAGCCCGCGATCAGCGGGTCGGTGCCCGGACCATCCCCGCAGGTGGCACGCATTCGACAGGCTCGGCGGCCGACCGTGCGCGGGCCGGGCCGTACGCACACGTTTCCTCACGGCGTCGAAGCGGTTATGCTCGCGGCCGGGAGATGCATGGGAGCGCTCCCGCACGATTGCTGCACTGCCTAGGGACTCCACGCGACGACGCAGCCCGTAGGACGCGCAGCCGAGCACCGAAGGACTCACCATGCGGTACGGCCACTTCGACGACGACGCACGCGAGTACGTCATCACCACGCCCCACACCCCGTACCCGTGGATCAACTACCTGGGCTCCGAGCAGTTCTTCTCGCTCGTCTCGCACCAGGCGGGCGGCTACTCGTTCTACCGCGACGCCAAGATGCGGCGCCTCACGCGGTACCGCTACAACAACATCCCCGCCGACGCGGGCGGCCGGTACCTGTACGTCAACGACGGCGGTGACGTGTGGACCCCGTCCTGGCTGCCGGTCAAGGCGGACCTCGACCACTTCGAGGCCGCGCACGGCCTGGGCTACACGCGGATCACCGGGGAGCGCGGCGGCCTGTCCGTCGAGACGCTCCTGTTCGTCCCGCTCGGCGAGACGGCTGAGGTGCAGCGGGTCACGGTGACCAACACCTCCGACGCGTCCAAGACGGTCACGCTCTTCTCGTTCGTCGAGTTCTGCCTCTGGAACGCGCAGGACGACCAGACCAACTACCAGCGCAACCTGTCGATCGGTGAGGTCGAGGTCGAGCAGGACGGGCCGCACGGGTCCGCGATCTTCCACACCACCGAGTACCGCGAGCGCCGCGACCACTACGCCGTCTTCGGTGTGAACACGCCGGCCAGCGGCTTCGACACCGACCGCGACACGTTCGTCGGCGCGTACAACGGCCTGGGCGACGCGGCGGTCCCCCGCGCCGGGGCCTCCGCCAACTCTGTCGCGTCCGGCTGGTACCCGATCGGCTCGCATCAGGTCGACGTCTCGCTCGCACCCGGAGAGTCGCGCACGCTGACGTACGTCCTCGGCTACGTCGAGAACGAGGACGCGGACAAGTGGGCCGACGACGCCCACCAGGTGGTCAACAAGGAGAAGGCGCACGCGCTGCTCGGACGCTTCGCGACGACGGAGCAGACCGACGCCGCCTTCCAGGCGCTGAAGGACCACTGGCGCCGCCTGCTGTCGACCTACTCGGTCACCAGCAGCGACGAGAAGCTCGACCGCATGGTCAACATCTGGAACCAGTACCAGTGCATGGTCACGTTCAACATGTCCCGGTCCGCGTCGTTCTTCGAGACCGGGATCGGCCGCGGCATGGGCTTCCGCGACTCCAACCAGGACCTGCTCGGCTTCGTGCACCTCATCCCGGAGCGTGCCCGCGAGCGCATCCTGGACATCGCCGCGACCCAGTTCCCGGACGGCTCGGCGTACCACCAGTACCAGCCGCTGACCAAGCGTGGGAACGACGACATCGGCTCCGGCTTCAACGACGACCCGCTGTGGCTGATCGCCGGTGTCGCGGCGTACATCAAGGAGACCGGCGACGACTCGATCCTCGACGAGCAGGTGCCCTTCGACAACGAGCCCGGCTCGGAGGTGAGCCTGTTCGAGCACCTGACCCGGTCGTTCGAGTTCACCGTGAACCACCGCGGCCCGCACGGTCTGCCGCTCATCGGCCGGGCCGACTGGAACGACTGCCTGAACCTCAACTGCTTCTCGACGACCCCCGGAGAGTCCTTCCAGACGACGGAGAACCAGGCCGGTGGCGCCGCGGAGTCGGTGTTCATCGCGGCCCAGTTCGTCCTCTACGGAGCGGAGTACGCGGCACTGGCCGCACGCCGAGGGCTGCCGGAGGTCGCCTCTCAGGCGCGCAAGGTCGTCGACGAGGTGCGCCAGGCGACCCTCGACCACGCGTGGGACGGCGACTGGTTCCTGCGCGCCTACGACTACTACGGCAACCCCGTCGGCACGGCCGCGGACACCGAAGGTCGCATCTGGATCGAGCCGCAGGGCTTCGCGGTCATGGCCGGCATCGGCATCGAGGACGGCCGCGCCCTCACGGCGCTCGACTCCGTCGAGGAGCACCTGGCGACCCCGCACGGCATGGTGCTGCAGAGCCCGGCGTACACGACCTACCGCGTGGAGCTCGGCGAGGTGTCCACCTACCCGCCCGGGTACAAGGAGAACGGCGGGATCTTCTGCCACAACAACCCGTGGGTGATCATCGCCGAGACGAAGGTCGGGCGAGGCGACCGCGCGTTCGACTACTACAAGCGCATCACGCCGGCGTACCGCGAGGAGATCTCCGACGTGCACCGCGTCGAGCCGTACGTGTACGCGCAGATGATCGCGGGCAAGGAGGCCGTCCGGCACGGGGAGGCCAAGAACTCGTGGCTGACCGGCACCGCGGCGTGGAACTTCGTCGCCGTCTCGCAGCACCTGCTCGGCGTCCGGACGGACTACGACGGGCTCGTCGTCGATCCGCAGATCGGGTCCGAGGTCCCGGAGTTCACGGTGACGCGCGTGGCCCGCGGTGCGACGTACGAGATCCACGTGACCGCTGGTGCTGCGGCCGAGGTCCGGGTCGACGGCGTGCCGATCGACGGTCACCTGGTGCCCTACGCCCCGGCTGGTTCCACGGTCCGGGTCGACGTCACGGTCACCGTCGCCGCCTGACCCTCCGAGGCATGTAACGCTCGCCGACGAGCCGGACACGTCAGTGTTGTCCGGTCTCGTCGTCGAAGGGCCTCCATGAGCACGCCGGAAGAGCGGTTCACCGCCCTGTTCGACGCGACCCACCGACCGCTGCTCGCGTACGCGGTCCGACGGGTGGCCGACCCCGCGGACGCGGCAGACGTCGTCGCGGAGACGTTCCTCGTCGCCTGGCGACGCCTCGACGACGTCCCGACCGGTGACCGTGCGCGCCCCTGGCTGTTCGGCGTCGCGCGCCGCGTCCTGGCGAATCTGTACCGCGGCGAGCATCGGCGGCACGCGCTGGCTGACCGGCTGCGCGAGGACCTGTCGGAGACCGCCCCGGCCGAACGCACCGAGCCCACCGACGTCGAGATCGCGCTCGGGAAGCTGGGCGACGACGACCGCGAGCTGCTGCGCCTCGTGGCGTGGGAGGACCTGGCTCGCGACGAGATCGCGATCGTCCTCGGCATCTCGCGCGCGACCGTCCGCCTCCGGCTGCACCGTGCCCGGCAGCGGCTGCTGCAGCAGATGTCGGCGGCCGAGGACACGAAACGCATCCCGGCAACCGGACACGTGGTGAGCGGATGGGCAACGGCCCGTCCCGATGTGGAGGAGGCCCGATGAGGGACGCCGACCTGACCGCTCGGCTCCGCGCGACCGACCCGGTCGGGCGGACCGACCTCTCCCGCATCGATCCGAGCGCCCTGAGCGCGTTGCGAGAGGGGATCACCATGAGCATGCCCGAGGCCACAGGCACTCGCCGTCGAACGCGTCGGCTCGGCAGGCGCGGCCTGTTCGCGGCCGGGATCAGCGTGGTGCTGGTGGGCGGCGGCGCCGCGTACGCCGGCCACCTAGAGTTCGCCGGCGGCGCCGGCGACGGGGTCAACTGCCAGCACGTGTGGAACGAGACCGCGATGGGGGTCCCCGCCGTCATGGGTCCGAACCTGACCGGCGACCCGGTCACGGACTGCGCGGGCTACGTCTCCGCCGCGGGCCTGTCGCCGATCCTTGACCCCGTGGCCTTCGCCTACGACGGCATGGTCTTCGTGACGCCGTCCGACCAGGTGCCACCCGATGCGGTCCTGCTGGCACCGTCACCCGACGGCGCCGCCTCGCGCGAGCTCGAGGCCAGCCTGCGCGACTGGGTGGACGGCGGGGCGGCGCACTGCCCGGACGTCCCGACCGCGACGGCGTTCGCGCAGTCCGAGCTCGACCGGCTCGGGCTCGACGGCTGGACGGTCACGTACGACGGGGCCGCCAGGTCGTGGAGCTGCGCCGATAGCTGGGTCGACATCCCGAAGAAGAGCATCAGGATCCTGGCGAACGGCGCGGAGGACCTCGAGGTCGCCGCCGGGCCCCAGACGTCTGGCGTCCGGGACGCGCTGCGCGCCGGGATCACCGACACCTGCGTCAGCGCCGGCGACGCTCGTGCGGTCGCCGACGTCGCGCTGGCGGTGCTCGACTTCGATCCCTGGCCGACGACGACCGTTCTCGACGAGTCCGCACCTTGCGCCCGCGTCGACATGGAGGTCGGCGGCAGCATCCAGGTCACCGTCTACGGCCCGACGGCCGCACACCCCTGACCGGCGCTGGGCGCGTGCGCGCAGGGGGCGCACCCGCCGCGCTGCGCTCGTCGGAACCGAGCCCCGAGGACCGCGCCGACCGCTGCGTCAGAGGCGGGTGCGCGAGCGGATTTTCGCGGCACCCGATCGGTCCGGGTATGCTGTCCGGGCTGACGAGGGGACGTCCCCAGAACGGCAACGCGGGTGTAGTTCAGTGGCAGAACTTCAGCTTCCCAAGCTGATAGCGCGAGTTCGATTCTCGTCACCCGCTCCCACTTTCCAGAACGGCTAGCGGCCTCCCTCGGCCCGGCGCCCCGTCAGCCGGCCTTCGCGTCGGCGAGCTCCCGTCCGGCCGGCACCGCGGCGTCGTCGCGGCGCGGCAGCAGGGCACGGCAGGTGCTCACCGCATCGACGAGCATCGCGACCAGGTCCGCGTCGGGCCGTCGCCCGACGGCCACCGCCGCCAACGACACGTCGACGACACCCCGCGGCAGCCCACGAATCCGGCGAGGCGTGCCCATCTTGGCGGTGAACCGCTCGGCCCACGCAGCCTCCTCCGGCACGGCCGCCAGCGCGTCGACGGTCGTGCGACGACGCATCTCGGACGGACGCCCGTCGAACGGCTCGAGAAGCCGGTCCACGGTGATCAGCGCGACGGCCAGGACCCGGACGTCGTCCGCGCGCGCCACGCGCAACGCGTGACGGGCGGCGACGTCGGCGATCTCCAGCGCCCACGCCGGGTCGTCGCTCGTCGTGCCGACGAGGTCCGGGACCAACCGCGTCAGGCCGGCGCGGCCGCCGTCGTCGACGAGGTCGTTCACCACGCGGGCGAGGTGGGACAGGAGTGGGTGGGTGCACGTGGGGTGGTCGCTCCAGCGCTCGCCCGCGAGCACGCTCGTCCACTCCATGAGGCAGCCGCCCTGCTCGGGGCGGCGATGTCTGCCGGGCCGCAGCTCGGGCAGGACGTCGGGAATGCTGGGTGCGGGGCGGGTGCGCATGGTGACCTCCGACCGGTGGTCCGGTCAGTGTCCGTCCGTCGGGCCCAGAGGGCAACGGGTGGGCGTGACCGACGTTCCGACGACGGGCACTTGATGAGCGCGTAGGGCCGCGCTCCGCCCTCCAGGAGCACGGCCCTACGACGTCGGGAACAGGATGCACCCGGGTCGGGCTCGGAGTCAATTCCGTCATGACACGTGTCATCAACGGCTCTTGGTGCCTGCGGTCAGGCGCTACAGCAGATCGAGCGTCAGCATCCGGGCACCCCCGTCAGGCCCGGCGTCCGCGAAGCCGATGCGCTCGTAGAACGCTCTCCCGCCGACGTTCCGGGCATCGACGCCCAGGTGCAGCCCGGGGACGCCCCGGTCACGCAAGGCGTCGGCCAGGGTCTCGATCAGCCGGCGCCCGAGCCCGCGGCGTTGGGCGCGCGGAAGCAGGTCGATGTGCAGGTGCGCCGGGTGCTTCCGGTAGAGAGGCTCGTCGACCGGCTTCGCGTCGTGGATCGTGCGGATGAGCCGGTGGTCCAGCGTGCCGTCCTGGGGATCCTGCCCGAGCGGGTGCTCGGCGCGCAGCACCGGGAACCACGACGACTCCAGCCAGCGCTGGAACGGGTAGGTGTCGGCCGTCGCGACGACGTAGCCCGCGACCCCCAGGTCGTCGACCACGACGAACGTCAGGCCGGGGTCCGCGACAGGGTACGGACCGGCGTAGAGGTGTCCGAGCAGGTCGGGGTCGCGGTACAAGCCGGTCGCGTCGACACCCGCGTCACCGGTGAGCAGGCAGATGCGGTAGAGCGCCGGCAGGTCAGACGTGTGGAAGGGCCGGATCGTTTCGGGCATGTGACGACTTTGCCATCCCTGCTGACAACGGCGCTCGGCAGGACGACGCTGAGGTCATGCCCACGGTCACGGACCATCCCGAGACGCATCGCTCCGCCTTTCCGCCCATCGCGAGCTATGCGTTCCTGTCCGACTGCGAGTCCAACTGCCTGATCTCGCCCGCGGGCGCGGTCGAGTGGATGTGCGTCCCGCGGCCGGACTCACCGAGCGTCTTCGCGTCGATCCTCGACCGGGGCGCTGGCTCGTTCCGCGTCGGCCCGCACGGGACGCGGGTCCCGTCGGCGCGCCGCTACCTGCCCGGAACGCTCGTGCTGGAGACAACATGGCAGACCCCGACGGGCTGGCTCATCGTCCGTGACGCGATGGTCATGGGCCCGTGGCACAACCAGGACGAGCGCTCGGTCACGCACCGCCGCACGCCCACCGACAACGACGCCGAGCACATCCTGCTGCGGACCGTCACGTGCGTCAGCGGCACCGTCGACCTGGAGGTCGAGTGCGGTCCGGCGCACGACTACGGCCGGGACGGGACCCGCTGGGCGTACGAAGGGACCGGCTACAACTCCGTCTACGCCGAGTCCGAGGCCGGCCCGACCCTGCGCCTGACCAGCAGCCTGCGTCTCGGCATCGACGGCCGGACCGCGTCGGCCCGCACCCGCATGTCCAACGGCGACAAGGCGTTCATCGCACTGTCCTGGTCGCCGCTGCCCGCGCCGACAACCTGGGAGGCCGCCGCCGACCAGCTGTGGCGGACGCAGGAGTTCTGGCGCGAGTGGATCACGCAGGGAGTCTTCCCCGACCACCCGTGGCGCACCTACCTGCAACGCAGCGCGCTCACGCTCAAGGGTCTGACGTACGCCCCGACGGGTGCGCTCCTCGCGGCCGCCACCACGTCACTGCCCGAGACCCCTGGCGGCGAGCGCAACTGGGACTACCGCTACGCCTGGATCCGCGACTCGACGTTCGCGCTGTGGGGCCTCTACACGCTGGGCCTCGATCGAGAGGCCAACGACTTCTTCGCGTTCATCCACGACGTCTGCCGGGACAACAAGGACCTGCAGATCATGTACGGGGTCGGCGGGGAGGAGAAGCTCGAGGAGTTCGAGCTGGGTCACCTGTCCGGCTACGAGGGTGCGCAGCCGGTGCGCATCGGCAACGCCGCCTACGACCAGGAGCAGCACGACGTCTGGGGCGCCGTGCTCGACTCCGTCTACCTGCACACGCGGTCTCGCGAGCAGCTGCCCGAGGCGCTGTGGCCCGTGCTCAAACGGCAGGTCGAGGCGGCGATCAAGCACTGGCACGAGCCCGACCGCGGCATCTGGGAGGTCCGCGGCGAGCCGCAGCACTTCACGTCGAGCAAGCTCATGTGCTGGGTGGCCCTGGACCGCGGCGCCAGGCTGGCGCGCATGCACGACGAGCACGACTTCGCCGAGCAGTGGAGCAAGCTCGCCGACGAGATCCACGCGGACATCTGCACCAACGGCGTCGACCAGCGCGGCGTGTTCGTGCAGCGGTACGGCTCCGACGCACTCGACGCCTCGCTCCTGCTGATCCCGCTCCTGCGGTTCCTGCCGGCCGACGACCCGCGCGTCCGCGCGACGGTGCTCGCCGTCGCCGACGAGCTCACCGCCGACGGCCTCGTGCTGCGCTACCGCGTCGAGGAGACCGACGACGGCCTGTCCGGCGAGGAGGGTGCGTTCACGATCTGCTCGTTCTGGCTGGTGTCCGCACTCGTCGAGATCGGCGAGCTGGAACGCGGCAGGGCCCTGTGCGAGCGGCTGCTCTCGTTCGCCAGCACGCTCAACCTGTACGCGGAGGAGATCGACCCACGCACCGGCCGGCACCTGGGCAACTTCCCGCAGGCGTTCACGCACCTGGCGCTCATCAACGCGGTGGTCCACGTGATCCGCGCCGAGGAGACCGCGGGCCACGACGGCGTCCACTTCGAGCCGCCCAACCGCGGCGGCTGAGCCCCACGAGGAACAGCACCCGTGCCCGACTGACCGGAAGCGCTCACCCTAGGGTTGCCTGCATGGACGCAACGCCGGGTGACGAGCCCGACACGCTTCGGCTCGGCCCGGAACATCTCGACCTTGCGCGTCGACTGGTCGAGTCGTTCCTCGAGGGGATGATCGCCGCAGGGCTGATCGATCCCACGGGGATGTCCGAGGCTGAGATCAACGCGCAGGTGCTCCAGCGCCTGGACTCCGACCCGAGCTTGATCGCGCAGTCGGTGATCTCGATCAGTCACGAGGACCAGCTGCTCGCGGCGGCGCGGGAGTTCGGGCCGGCGAAGCTCGAGCTCGCCGTGATGATGTACGCGACGTGGATCGAGCACAAGCTCAACTACCTGCTGCTCTGGGGCCTGGGCAAGAAGGGCTTCGACCCCAGAGAGGCGTCGGAGATCATCAAGACCGCCAGCCTCCACCAGAAGACGGGATCGACGTTCCGCCTCGTTTTCGACGAGGCGTTCGACCCCGACGCGGCCAGGGGAATCCGGACCGTCGCCGAGTCACGCAACAGGTTCGTGCACTACAAGTGGACCTCCACACCGATCGACGACCCGTTTCCCGACGATGACAGGGACGACCTCATCGACCTGGCAGAGCGGATGGTCGAGGTCCTCGACACCGTGCACGAGCAACGGGTGCTTCGCGGCTACCGCGTGAGGCGTGGCGGCGCGCCAGAGGCGGCCACCTGACCTTTCCCCGGCGATGGGATCCGGTCGGCGATCACCCGTCGGAGGAGGCGGTGTACGGCTTGCCGGGCCAGTACGCCCACTCCTCGAAGTGCTCCGCGCGTCCGTCGGGCGCGAACCTGAGCACCCACAGGTCCCGGTACTCCTGCGCCTCGTCGTCCGTGTACTGCACCAGCACGCGCACCACCGCGTTCGGCCCGTCAGCGGCGATCACGGTCGCGGTCATCTCGAACGGGGTCGGGTCTAGCCAGAAGCCTCGGATGGCGTCGAGACCCTCCAGCGGCTCCGCGTCGTACGGCGAGCGCAGGTACCGCGCGTCCTGCGTGAACAGGCGGTCGAGCACGTCGACGTCCTGCGATCGCCACGCCTGCTCGTACCGCTCGATCCACCCCGCGACCGCATCCCTGCCCATGTCCGTGCCCCTCCCGGTCCGTTGTCCGCTCAGCCCGTGCTGCGCCTCACTGCACCCGCGCTCGTTCGGAAGCCTCCCGACGCACCGACAGCTCGAGGCGCGACCTGAGCTGGTCGTCCGGGAGCACGACCGCGAGGTCGGCGAGCACCCTGTCGCACGAGGCGATCACCGATGCGAGGTCGGCATCCGGGTAGACCGCCACCCGGAGCCGCACCACGCGCTGCTTCCGGTCCGTCAGCACGGCACCGCGGGCCGAGAGGACGCCCGGCTCGTCGGCCAGCACGTCGGCGGCCGTCGCGACCGCCGGCGCGGGCAGGACCGTCAGGACCCCGGGCACGTCGCCCGGCGGCAGACGCAGAGGCCCCACCCCCCGACGGGGAATGTGCGCAGCGAGCCACCACCCGCCCAGACCGACGAGAACCGCCCCCGCGGCGACCGCGAGGACCACGAAGCTGCCCGTGCCGGTCACCTCGCTCGAGTCCACCTGCACGGACGGCGGCACCGACGGCCAGACGTCCTCCAGGAACCCCGCCTGCCAGCCGACCACGGCCACGCCCAGCGCGATCAGCACCAGCCCGAGCAGCAGGACGACCACCCTGTCGACCGCCAGCGCACCGCGCCTCATCTCACGCCTGCCACGTGTCGCGTCGAGACGTGGACCGTGACCGGCTTGGCGAGCGGTGCAAGCCGCTGCTGGACGGCCGCCAGCACATCAGCGTCGACATCGTCGCCCTCCAGCGCAGTGACCTTCACGGACACCGACGACCGGCGCGCCGACGACTGCGCGGACAGCACGTACGGGACGTCGGACGCGGCGCTGCTTGCCAGGCGGGCGACGTCGGCGACACCGATCGTCGTACCCGGGACATCGAGCGGCACCCGTGTGCGCACGCGGCGCCCCAGGGCCACGAGCACCAGCCACAGACCGAGAAGCGCGACGACGACACCGCCCGCGGTCGTCGCCGCCGAGGGCTCGATGCCGTCGGCGCCGTCGATGACCGGCACGAGCCACGTCTCCCCGTCGACGTACCCACCGACGACCAGCGCGTCACGGATCACCACCACGCCCAGGGCGATCACCAGGATCGACAGCACGACACCGACCCAGCCGACCCGGCCGGCGCGCGTGGCCTCTGGGGCGGGCGCGAAGTTCATCGGACTCTCGGTGCTGCGGCGGCCCGCGCGGGCCGGACGACGTCGCGGACGGTGACCGTGACCGCGTCGAGGTCCTGCGCGGCCTGGCGCACGAGCTCACGACCGACGGACGTCTGCACCTCGCGAGCGACGTCGGCGGCCGACGACGGCCAGACGAGCGCGATCTCCAACGACACCCGCGCCCGGTGGCCAAGACGCTGCCACTCGACCTTCGGCGTGCTCGGCGCGACGCCTGGGACGCCGCGCGCCACCTGCCCCGCGATCCGCTCGAGCGCGTGGTCGGTGATGGTCAGGGTGCCGCGAGGCGTCGGGGCGATCGCCCGCTCGCCGAGCGGCTCGATGACCTGCGTGTCCACCTGGTCCTCGGGTGGGGCGGTCTCAGCCACGGCGCCGCCCGACGACGACCCCGCTCAGGTCCAGGCGCCCGTCGAGCACCAGCGCGACGACGACGCCGATCCCCCCGAGGACGACGGCGAGCAGGAACATGGACAGGCCGCCGATGGCGGCGACGAGCGCGAGCAGGATGCCCGCGAACAGCCCGGTGGCAACAGACGACATGGGTCAGCTCCTCTTCATCAGACGACGTCGATGTCCTCGACGTGCACGTGCACCGGCATGGGGGCGATGGCAGAGACCGCGCGCTGCACGCGGCCCGCGGTCGTCCGGACCGGTTCGGACCCGTCGACGACGACGTGCACCTCGGTTCCGCCGTCGTCGAAACGGACGCCCGTGACGCGCCGGCCGGGCAGGTAGGTGCCGAGGCCGCCGAACCGGCCGCCGTCGAGGCGGACCACACCGGGCAGCGCCAGGACGACCGCCTCGACCTCCTCGGCCAGGTTCGCCGGTTCGACCCCGACCACGACCACCTCGTGTGCCGGGTCGGTCCTCGGCCGCGTCGCCGGATCCGTCACTGGACCCGGGCCTCGACCACCACGGGTTCGACGTCCTCCTCGGGCAGGTGCACGTCGTTGACCACCACGTTGACCTCGACCACCGTCAGGCCGGTCATGCGCTCCACAGCGCTGATGACGTTGCGACGGATGCCGGTCGCGAGGTCGGCGATCGACACCCCGTACTCCGCGACCAGGTCGAGATCGACTGCTGCCTCCGTCTCACCGACCTCGACCGACACGCCCTGCGCGTGGTTGGTCCGTGCGCCCGGGATCCGCTCGCGGATCGCGCCGAGGGCGCGTCCCCCGCCGCCGCCGAGCGCGTAGACGCCGGTGACCTCCTTGGCGGCGATGCCGGCGATCTTGCTCACCACCGTGTCGGCGATCGTGGTGGTGCCCTCCGCGCTCACCAGGGCGCTGGGACGGCGTGGGTTGGCGGCCTTGCCGGGGGGTGTCTCGCTCATCGTGGCCTCGCTCGACTGGGATGGGAACGGCGAGGTGGTTCCTCGCCGTTCTCACAGTGCGCCCGCGAACGCGCGAGCGCGAGCGGTGAGCGTGCGCCAACTCACCGCAGCCTGAGTCGTACCGACCGCGGCTCGGTAGGGAAGACTCTGCCTGTGACCGACCTGCTCTCCTCGCCGCGTCCCTCGGGCGGCGTCCAGGAGCACGCGGCCGACTGGTCCTGGCTGCCGGACCCCGCTGACGTGCCCACCGCCCCGGCCCTGGCGCACGCACGCGACGAGGCCGAGCGGCTCCTTGCGGACCACGGCGTCACCTACGGCGCGGACCGCTCCGACGGCGACCACCACCCGTGGCGCCTGGACCCGCTGCCCGTCACGATCGACGAACCCGAGTGGGCCCGGCTCGACACCGCCCTGGTGCAGCGCGCCGAGCTGCTCGACGCGATCCTGCAGGACGCCTACGGTCCGCGCCGGCTCCTCACCGACCGGATGCTTCCGCCGACGGTGGTGCTCGGGCACCCGGGCTTCGCCCGGGCGGTCGACGGGCTGCGGCTGCCGGGCGGACGCGAGCTCGTGCTCACGGCGACCGACGTCGTGCGAGACGGCGAGGGCGCCTGGTGCGCCGTCGCCGACCGGACGCAGGCACCCAGCGGCGTCGGGTACGCGATGGAGGACCGGCGCGTCGTCGCGCAGGTCCTGTCCGGGGTGTACCGGCAGGCGTCGATCCAGCGGCTCGGCCCGTTCTTCCGGTCCCTGCGCCTTGCGTTGCGATCCGTGGCCCCTGGCCAGGCCGAGCACCCGCGCATCGTGCTCCTGACCTCGGGCGCGAGCAGCGAGACCGCGTTCGACCAGGCGTACCTCGCCAGCATGCTCGGGCTGCCGCTCGTCGAAGGGCCCGACCTGCTGGTGCGCGAGGGCCGCGTGTGGATGCGCGGCATCGAGGGTCTCGAGCCGGTCGACGTCATCCTGCGCCGCGTCGATGCCGAGTGGTGCGACCCGCTCGACCTGCGGCAGGGCTCGCGGATCGGAGTCCCGGGCCTGGTGCGCGCGGTGCGTGCGGGCGCCGTCAGCGTGGTCAACCCGCTCGGCAGCTCGGTGCTGGAGAACCCGGCGCTGCTCACCTACCTGCCCCGGCTGGCCCGGGTCGTGCTCGACCAGGACCTCCTGCTCGCGTCGGCGCCCACCTGGTGGTGCGGTGAGGAGCGCTCGCTCAAGCACGTGGTCTCCCGCCTCGACGAGCTCGTGATCCTGCCGACCGTGCGCGGCACCGACGTCGGGACGATCCTCGGCTGGACGCTGAGCCACCGGGAGCGAGAGCAGCTCGCGGCCCGCATCGCCGCCGAGCCGTGGCTCTGGGTGGGACAGGAGCCCGTCGGCCCGGCAGGTCCGATCGTCAACGGCACACCCGTCGGCGTCGGCAGCGACCTGCCCGCCTCCGACGGGGTCGGTCCGCCCGACCTCGGCCCTCGGGCGGCCGTGCTGCGGACGTACGCGGTCGCGCACGACGGCTCCTACACCGTCATGGCCGGCGGTCTCGCCAGGGTCGCCGAGGGGCACGTCGTGTCGTCGGCGCTCGGCGCGGCCGCCAAGGACGTGTGGGTCCTGTCGTCGCAGTCCGAGGCCCAGCTCGAGCCATGGGCACCGTCCGACGAGTCCTCCGCAGGCGAGGCGGCCCAGACCCGGCGACCCGCGACGGGCATCTCGCCGCGCACCGCCGAGAACCTGTACTGGATGGGCCGGTACGCAGAGCGCGCCGAGGACACGTCCCGTGCGCTGCGCGTGGTCATCGACCGCTGGGACGACTTCCACCGCCTGCCGGCATCGGCCGGCGGCCGGGCCCTGCACGTGCTGCTAGAGCCCTTCGGCGAGGCGCCGTCGCTGCGCGACCTGGTCCTGGACCGGCAGGCGGTCGGCACGGTCGCACGGTCGATCCGGATGCTCGGCGCCTCTGCCGCCGCGGTCCGCGACCAGCTCTCCACGGACACCTTCGGGCCGTTGGGGCGGATCGACCGCGCACTTCGCGACGAACGCAGCAGGTCACGCGGCCGCACCCAGAACGACCTCCTGGACCTGGGCGCGCTGCGTGCGGACACCGCGGACACAGCCACCGCCGGTCTGCGGACGGTGCTCGACAGGGTGCTCGAGGGTCTCCTGGCCGTCGCCGGGATCGCAGCCGAAGGGCTCGTGCGGGACGTCGGCTGGGACTTCCTCGAAGCGGGGCGACGCATCGAGCGCGCTCAGAACCTGATCGAGAGCCTGCTCGCCTCGGTGGTCCAGCGTCGGGCCTCGGACGTCGACGGTCTCGTGCTGGAGTCCCTGCTCCTGGCTCACGAGTCCGCGATCACCTACCGTCGCCGCCACCAGGCCGTGCCGACCGCCGCCGACGTGCTCGAGCTGCTGCTGCACGACCGCACCAACCCGCGGTCCCTCGCCTTCCAGCTGGACCGCCTGCGCGAGGCGCTCGCCCTGATCCCCCTGGCCGGCCGCTCCCCCGACCAGCGCGACCACCTCCTGTCCGACGTCGTCGACCTGCTCGACGAGCTCGACACGGTCACGTTCGTGGCTGCGACCTCCGACGAGGGCCGACGGCAGCGGCTCGCGGAGGCCCTGGAGTCGATGCTGTGGCGCCTGCAGTCGACCGCCGACGAGATCGAGCGGGTGCACTTCGCCAAGGTTGCGCCGAGCCAGTCGCTCGAGGACCCCTGGGACGCCCGGACCGGTGCCGCATGACCACCCGCCGGTACGACCTGGTGCACCGCACCACCTACGTCTACGCGAACGTCGTCACCGACTCGTACGGCCGCACCACCATGACGCCCCGCGACGTTCCCGGTCAGGTGTGCGTCGACACGGTCGTCGAGATCTCGCCGGAACCGTCGGACACCGCCGCGCACGTCGACTACTACGGCAACCGGACGACGTACTTCGGGGTCACCACACCCCACACCACGCTCGTCGTGACCGCCCGGTCCACCATCGAGGTCACACGCCCTACGCCGTCGGCGGAGTCCCTGCCACGCATCGGGTGGCAGGAGGTCGCCCGGCGGGTGGCCGCGGGCGACGTAGACCGGCTGGACCCCGAGCTCGCCGACCTGCGTGAGGCAGTGCTGCCGTCGGCGCACGTCTCGTTCGCCGACGAGGTCCGCGAGTGGGCGGCACCGACCTTCGCGGAGGACAAGCCGCTCGCCGACGTGCTGGTCGAGCTGGCCCACCGGATCCGCACGGAGCTGGCGTACCGCTCGGGGAGCACCACCGTCCACACCACGCAGGCGCAGCTCCTCGCGCAGATGGCCGGCGTCTGCCAGGACTTCGCGCACCTCATGATCGCGGCCCTGCGGCTCCACGGGCTGCCCGCCCGGTACTCGAGCGGCTACATCGAGACGCGCCCCGCACCCGGACGGCAGAAGCTGCGCGGCGCCGACGCGTCGCACGCCTGGGTGTCCGCATGGGTCCCGGGTGCAGGGTGGGTCGAGGTCGACCCCACCAACGACCAGCTGGTCAACGACCAGTACGTCCTGCTCGGCTGGGGTCGCGACTACGACGACGTGCCGCCCCTGCGCGGTGTCGTCTTCACGGAGGGCTCCGGCTCGCACCTCAAGGTCGCCGTCGACCTCGCTCCCGCCGGCAGCCCGCGCTTCGACTAGCGGGCGGCGGTCGCCAGGTCCAGCAGCTCACCCGGCGGCACGACGAAACCGCCGCTATCCACCACCGTGCCCCCCGCGCCCCTCCACAGCGCCGCCGCGATCCGGGCGACCGACTGCTGGACGCGGGAGCGCGCGATGACGTGCAGCGGTGAGGGCGACTCGGTGAGCAGCTCGTCGGGTTCGAGCGGTTCCCAGGTGACCTGGTAGGCCCAGGGGCCGTACTCGCCGACGTCGAGCGCAGAGAGGGCGACCGGTATCTCCCGGGACCGGGCCAGTCGCACGGTGACCGCTCCGTCGTACTCGAACGTCGCGGTGACGGACATGGCACCGGCGCCGGGCTCGACGGGCGGGCCCACGCGGGCGCCGCTCATCGCCGGTCGGACCAGGAGTCGGGCGTCCCGTCCGGTGAGTGCGAGCGGTGACCAGAGCGTGAGGTCGACCGCCGCACCGGGGTCCGGGCTGACGAGGCGCGAACGGTCGGCCGGGACGATCGCTCCACCGACCCGCCGCGCCGCCGCGGACATCCAGCCGTAGACGAGGGTGACGTCGACGCCCTCGGCCACGTCCAGCGCGTACAGGTCGACGTCCCGGGCGCCCAGACCGGCCTCGCGAGCGTGGTCGCTGTCGATCTCCGTCGGCCCCTCCAGGGCCAGGCCCGGCGCTAGCGCGATCAGCCCGGGAACCGTCGGCGCCTCGGCGACCATGCCGCGGAACCGCGCGCCGGTCTGGCGCCGGGTCCGGGCCACGGGGGTCCGCGCCCACGACGCCTCCTGGAACCAGGCCGTCGCGAGGGCGATCGGGTCGGCACCTCGGGGGAGGACGAGGACGTTCCTGCCGTCGACCTGCTCGGGGAGTCTCACCGGCACCTGCTCCATGGCCGCGGACCGTACACATCAATTGATGCGGGCGTGTTTCCGCCCGGCGAGTCGCGCTGCGTGCCCACACCCTCGCGCCGCCGGGGTTGCAGGTCAGACCGGTTCCCGCGGCTCCGATCGAGCGCTCGTCCACCGATCCGGGCGCCTGTGCACAGGGCTGTGGACAGGGCCTGTGGACAAGAGCCGTCGTGTGTGGGTACTGGGGCCCAAGCGCGCCCGTCCTGCCGCGTCGGCGCCTGCTCCTTCGCCACACACGGTGTGGACAACTGCTGTGGATAACCAGCGCGACGCCCCGCGCTCAGCCCTCCACAGCCGCCCCAGGTCACCACCGCGGTGACACGCCGGACGACACGCCGACGCGGGCTCAGGCGCGGACGTCGTACGTGTGGTGGACGACGTCGTGCAGGAAGTACTGCCCGAGCGTCAGGACCGTGAACTGCGAACCGTTCGAACGCGTTCCCGCACGCTCCCACTGGTCGGGCGCGACGCTGTCGAACCGCGCCGCCAGCACGTCCGCCGCGGCCGTCAGCTCGGCTGAGACGACCGCCGGGTCCTGCAGGTCGTACCGGTCGGCGAGCGCCGTCGCGTCCTGGTCCCAGTTCTCGAACAGCGGGTCGTCCTCGGTGAGCAGCAGCTCGAGGCGCCCCCCGAAGATCCGCAGCACGTCGCGCACGTGCGCTCCGTACTCGAGGGTGGACCAGGTCGTGGGAGCCGGTCGTTCGCGGGCGTCGGGGCGGGCGAGCGCTGCAGCCCAGCGGGGCGCGAGCTCGCGGACCGTGCCACCGATGGCCGGTCCCTCGATCGCGGCGGCGGTGAATCCGCACTCCGGGCACTGCTGCGCGAGCACCCAGGTCCAGTCCTTGGTGTCGGGCTCAGGGATCGCGTTCGTCGTCACGCGGAGCAGGCTAGCTGCCGGTCGACCCACCGCCCAGCGACGAACCGCCGGTATTCGACCAGATCCGGCCACATGCCGTCCGCTCGGGCGACGAGTCCCCTCCACCCGTCGCCCGAGCGGCCCGGCGGGCGCCCGCCCCTCGCGAGCACACGCCGGCGGAGGCCACATCGTGCGGTCCGTCGCCTCGATCGCCCGTTCCGTCGGAGCTCAGCCCCCTGAGGGCTCCGCTGGTTCAGACGGTAGGCGTGGGGGGGTTGCAGGACCGTTGCAACCGTTCGGGTCCGTAGCCCCGGGCTACCGGCCGCCCGGGCGGCGTGCGCCGAGCCGTCGCGCCAGCAGGTCGAGCCTGCCCAGCGCCTGGACGTGGGCCGGCGTGCCGCGCGGCGCCAACCGCGCCAGTCGTTCCCAGGCCTGCCAGTCGTCGGAGCCCTCATCAGACGCGACCCATCGGCTCACAGGGCCAGGCTCTGGCGTCGCGAGGATGGCCGCGCGCACCTCGGTCGAGAGCTCCTCGCGCGCCCGCTCGACACCGGGTGCGACGGACCGTGCGAGCACACGATTGCGGTAGGTCGACAGCGCGGCGTTGACCTCGCCGCCCGCGAGCAGGTCGCGCACCAGGTCGATGTCCGTGCGCAGGCGAGCAGTCAGCCGGTAGGGGCGAGACTCGCTCAGCAACGGGCCGACGATGCGACGCAAGCGTGAGACCTCGGCCCGCACCGTGACGTCGGAGATCGTCTGCTCGCTGAGCAGGACGGCAAGCTCGTCGGCGCTCAAACCGTCCGGGTGGCGGGCGAGCAGCAGGAGGATCTCGGCGTGCCGCAGGCTGACCCTCACGTCGACGCTGCCGATGCGAACCGTCGGACGGGCACAGAGCACCCTCAGCGCCGGCATCGCGTCGGCTGCACCCTCGGGCCGCACGACGAGCCGGCCGCCGCCCGCTGTGCGCTCCAGGGCGAGGCGGCCGAGCTCGGCCTCGACCGCCGCGACAGCTGCCCGGACCAGGGACATCACGACCGCGGACGCGACGATGGCACCGCCTGTCACGTCGACCACGCCGAGCACCTGGCCGCTGGGCGCGTGCACCGGGACGGCCGCACAGCTGAACGGGTGGACCTTGCGCGCGAAGTGCTCGTAGCCGACCACCTGGACGGGTTGGCCGATCTCGAGCGCCGTGCCCAGCGCGTTCGTGCCGGCGCAGTCCTCGCGCCAGACCGCTCCTTCGACGAACCCGACAGGTTCCATCTGGCGCCGCACGCCCTGATCACCCTCGACCCACAGCAGGCGGCCCGCGTCGTCGCTCAGGGCGGTCACCCACCCGGCGTCGGATCCCGGGGCGACGAGGAGCTCACGGACGACCGGCATGGCGTCGGCGACGGCGAGCGCGCCCCGGTAGGCCGTGAGCGAGCGACCCGCCAGCTCGACCGGCGCGTTCTGCACCTCGGGGTCGACGCCGCTGCGCACGCTGCGCCGCCACGACTCCGCCACGACCCGCCGCACGTGCCGACCCGGCGACCGCCCGGTGGTGACGAAACGCTCGTGGGCGGCGCTGACGTGAGCGGAGTCCGCGAGCTCCGTCATCAGACTCCTGTCGACCTCGTCGTCGCACTGACCTGCGCGTCTCTTCGGCGCCGTGAGTCCTCGCCGCGGGCGCGCACCGAAAGTCTACGAAGTGACACCGTGTCAGCGCTTCACCCACTGACCCCCCAATCTCGCTTCACCCCCTGACCACCCACCTCGGGCTTCCGGGGAGATCCACCTCACGAACCCCGGTGTTCATGACAGAACGTGCGAGGATGTCACCATGCCCAAGATCATCGGCGGCTCCTTGCACGAGCACCGCGAGCAGACGCGCCAGAAGCTCTTCGCCGCGCTCTCCGCGCTGATGGCCGAGCAGGGGTTCGACGCCATCACGCTCGCCGAGATCGCCGCCGCGGCAGGAGTCGGGCGGACGGCCGTGTACAACCACTTCCCTGACAAGGAGTCCCTCCTGCTGGGGTTCATCACACACGAGACCGAGCAGTACGCGGCGACCCTGCAGCGCTCGCTGGACGACATCGACGACCCCACCGAGCAGCTCCAGATGTACGTGGTCCAGCAGGCCGCCCTGACCCGCGTCTACCACCTCGCCCCCGGGCCCGAGCTGCGGTCGGTGCTCTCGCGCGGCACCCAGCAACGGGTGCGTGAGCACGTCGTGGTGGTCGAGCAGATCCTGCGGCGGATCCTGGCCGCGGGCATCGAGTCCGGCGCGTTCCCGGAGCAGGACCTCGACGTCACGGTTCCGCTGATCAACGCGTGCCTGTCCGGTCGCGGCCTGCCCGCCGAGGGACCGGAGCGAGACCGTGCGATCGAGCAGACGGAGCAGTTCGTGCTGCGCGCCGTCGGTGCCCTCGCACCCGTGCCGGCCTGACGTGCCCAGGAACCGCAAGAACCGCAGCGCAGCCCCGCCCGCCCACCACGGCAGCCACCCCACGTCCCGCAGGCCCGGCGTCCGGCCCACCGCCCGGCGGTCGGTGGCCGTCGAGCTGACCTTCCTGCCGGGCCTGGCTCAGATCGCGTCCGACGAGGCATCGGGGCTCCTGACCAGCGGACCGCCCCGACCCGTGCCCGGCCGCGAGGACGCCCTCGAGATCTCGCTGCTCGGACCCCTGGCCGACGTCGCGGCTCTGCGGACCGCCGTCGCCGCGTTCGTCGTCCTGCGGTTCGACGTTCCGCGTCCCAAGTCGCTGACCAGCGGCGACCACCTGCAGCGCATCGTGGATGCCATGGGGTCGTCGCAGCGCGTCGGCCGTTCGGCCTCCTTCCGGTTCGAGGCCGCCGGGTCCGACTCCGCGGTCTTCGCGCGGCTCGCGTCCCTGCTGTCCGAGGCCACAGGGCTGCCCTACGACGAGAAGAACGGCGAGCTGGTCCTGCGGGTACGCCGCGGGGTCACAGCTGGCGCGTCCGGTGATCCCGGCTGGGACGTCCTGGTGCGGGTCGGTCCCCGCCCGCTCTCCGCGCGGCCCTGGCGGGTAGCGGACTACCCCGGCGCCGTGAACGCGACCATCGCCGCCGCCATGGTGCAGCTCGGCGGCGTCGACCCCGGCGACCGCGTGCTCAACCTGATGTGCGGGTCGGGCACGCTGCTCGTCGAACGGCTGCTCGCGGGTCCGTCCGCCGCGGCGGTCGGCGTGGACGTCGCCTCGGAGGCCGTCGCCGCGTCGTCGGCGAACCTCAGGGCGGCCGCCGTCACCGCGCAGGTGCTGCAGGGCGACGCGCTCGACCCCGTCCCCGGGTCGTTCGACCTGATCCTCGCCGACCCTCCCTGGGGCACCCTGCACGGGTCGCACGAGTCGAACGCCGCCCTGCACGCGGGCCTGCTGACCGCCGCGTACGCGGCCGCAGCCCCGGGCGCCCGGTTGGTCGTGCTGACGCATGAGATCAAGATCATGGAGCGTGCCGTTCGCGACGCCGACGCCCTGTGGCACGTGCGCGAGCAGGTCCGCGTGTTCGCCAAGGGTCACCACCCGCGCATCTACGTGCTGGACCGCACGGACTAGCAGGTCGCCCAGGCGACGCACCCGCTGCTCTCGAGCGTCGGCTCCAACGGCTCGGTGTCCGAGGGCCTGGACTCCAGGTAGGCGGTGTGACCGTCGGTTCCCGCCTCCTCCAGCGGCGCCAGAGTCGCCGTGTCGACCACCCACCGCCACCCGGCCAGCTCGCCCGCGGTGAACTCGATCGCCGTCCCTGCTCGCCCCGTCGAGTCCGTGCTCGCCGGGACGACCACCGTGCCCGGCAGGCCCGCGGCGATCGACCACAGCGCGGCGCGCAGCGCCGGTGAGGCGGGGCTGCGGAACAGCATGGTGTGCACAGCGTCCAGCACCTTGTCGTCGTCGGTCCCCGAGCCGCGGTCCGGCTGCAGGCTGCCCCGGAGCAGCGCCTCCAGCTCTGTCGGGTCGGTCGGCAAGGTGTAGAGCACGTCCCAACTGACCAGGACCTCGGCCCCATCGATGGTCACCGTTCCCCAGGCCGACGGCCCGATGCCCGAGTAGGTGTCCAGGTTGCCCTCGCTCACGAGCATCCCGGGGTCGGTGTGGCCCAACCAGCTCTCCTCGTGATGCACCTCGCCGCCCTGGACGATCTCGGTTGAGACATACCAGAACTTCGCGTCCGGCCAACCGTCGACGACGACCGCGTCGCTCGGGCTCACCGTCGGGGTCGGCGTCGGTTCGTCCTGCGTGGCGACGACCCCGTGCGGGTCGGGCTGCGCTGGCGGTACGGCGACCGTCCAGAGCCGGTCCATCGGAGCCCACGCTGCCCCGCCGACGGCGACGACCGCGAGGAGCACCACCCCCGACCGACGCGCGGTGCGCCGCCGGCGAGCAGCACGCACAACCCCCGTGGTGTCCACCGCGATCGTCGGAGCAATGACGTCGATACGGGCACGCAGGTCACGTGCGAAGTCCTCGCTCATCACTGCATCCCCTCGCTGGACAGTGCGGTGCGCAGCTGCCCGAGCCCGCGCGACGCCGTCGACTTCACCGTGCCCAGCGAGACGCCCAGGTCGGCGGCGACCTCGCGTTCGCTCATGCCTTCCAGGTGCCTCAGCACGACAATCCGTCGCTGCCGGGCGCTCAAGGTGGCGAGCGCCCGCACGAGCCGGTCGCGTTCCGCGTGGACCTCCGACCCGGCGTCGACACGCCCGTCCGGAACCTCGTCGGGAGCCGTCAGGACCTCACGCCGGTGCTTGCGCCACGTGTCGATCCGCAGGTTCGCGAGAGTCTTGCGGGTGTATGCGAGCGGATCACGCTCACGGGCGGTCGACCACGACACGTACGTGCGCATGAGCGCCTGCTGGACCAGCTCCTCCGCGCGGTGCGTGTCGCCGCAGAGCAACCAGGCCGTGCGCGCGAGCTGGCCCGACGCCTCTGCCATGAACGCCGTGAACTCCGCGTCGCGTGAGCTCGACCGGGCCGGCAGGGAGACGACGAGGACGTCGTCGGCCACGAGGTCGTCGCGAGGTGGCGGCTCCGCGTGCGGGGTACAGGTGCTCACAACAAGTACACGGTTGGGGATCGCCAGAGGTTGAGTCCCACGTCGGAGCAGGCACGGCGACCCACAGCGACGTTGGACAATGGGCGCGTGCGTGAGAGTCGGCTGCCCAAGGTTCGTGCGTCCGAGCTGGTCGGACGGGGGTGGCTGAACACAAGGGGGCAGGTCCCTGTCCCTGAGCGACCTGCGCGGCAAGATCGTGATCCTCGACTTCTGGACGTTCTGCTGCATCAACTGCCTTCACGTCCTGGACGAGCTCCGTGAGCTCGAGGCACGGTACCGCGACGTGCTCGTCATCATCGGGGTGCACTCACCGAAGTTCGCGCACGAAGCCGACCCGGTCGCCCTCGCGGCCGCCGTCTCGCGCTACGAGGTGCACCACCCCGTGCTCGACGACCCGACCCTGATCACGTGGTCCGCCTACACCGCACGGGCGTGGCCCACCCTCGTCGTGATCGATCCCGAGGGCTACGTCGTTGCCCAGATGGCCGGCGAGGGGCACCGGCGCAACGTCGAGATCCTGGTCGAGGAGCTCGTCGCGCGGCACGAGTCGAACGGCAGCCTGCACCGCGGGGACGGTCCGTACGTCCCGCCGGCCCCGACCGAGGGGACGCTGCGGTTCCCCGCCAAGGTCATCGCCCTGCCGGACGGGCACCTGCTGGTCGCGGACGCAGGGCACCACAGCCTCGCCGAGCTCGACGGGGACACGCTGGTGCGGCGGATCGGGTCCGGCGAACGTGGTCTCGTGGACGGTCCTCCCGACGAGGCCCGGTTCAGCGAGCCGAACGGGCTCTGCCTGGTGCCCGAGGCGCTGCGGCCCCGGCTCGGCTACGACGTGCTCGTCGCCGACACCGTCAACCACGCGCTGCGCGGGGTCCGGCTCGCGGACGGAGCCGTGACGACCGTGGCCGGGACCGGCGAGCAGTACATGGTCGGCGCTGTCGACAACTTCCTCCCGTTCGACGACGAGCTCGACGAGGAGCTCGCGTCGCTGGCGGTCATCGGCGAGCCAGGTGACGCGTCGGCGGCGCTCGCGTCCTCGTTGGCGCCGACCTCCGGGGACGCCACGCGGCCCGCCGTGCCGTTCGTGCCCGGTCCTCGCCGGCAGAAGCTGTCCTCACCGTGGGACGTGGCATGGTCGGGGGCGCTGGGCGGGTTCGTCGTGGCGATGGCCGGGAACCACACGTTGTGGCAGCTCGACGACAGGCAGGGCTCGATCAACGCGCTCGCGGGCACCATGAACGAGGGACTGCTGGACGGCCCGCTCGACGACGCCTGGTTCGCGCAGCCGTCCGGCCTCGCGGTGGGTGCCGACGACAGGATCTGGGTGGCCGACTCCGAGACCTCGGCACTGCGCTGGGTGGACCCGGTGGAGCGGACGGTGCACACGGCCGTCGGCGAAGGGCTGTTCGACTTCGGCCACCGCGACGGTCCCGCCGCGGAGGCCCGCCTGCAGCACCCGCTCGGTGTCGCGGTCCTGCCCGACGGTTCGGTCCTGGTCGCGGACACGTACAACGGCGCCGTGCGGCGGTACCACTCCGGCGAGGTCACCACGCTCGCGACCGACCTTGCGGAGCCCAGCGGGCTCCTGGTCCTGGACGACTCCGTGGTCGTGGTCGAGTCCGCCGCGCACCGGCTCACCCGGCTGCCGCTGCACGGTGTCGGCCGGCTCGAGGACCACGGCGCGCACCGCACGCAGCGTCCCGTCACCGAGCTCGCGCCCGGCGAGGTCCGGCTCGACGTCGTCTTCACGCCCGCGACCGGGCAGAAGTACGACGACCGCTACGGCCCCTCGACGCGTCTGCAGGTCTCCTCGACCCCGCCCGGGCTCCTGCTCGACGGTGCCGGTGACGACGTCCCGCTCGACCGCGTGCTGCGCCTCGACCCGTCCGTGCCCGAAGGCGTCCTGCACGTCACCGCGCACGCTGCGAGCTGCGACGCCGACCCGGCGATCGAGTACCCCGCCTGCCATCTGAACGCGCAGGACTGGGGCGTGCCGGTGCGCCTCGTCGAGGGTGGCGCGACGACGCTCACCCTGCCGTTGCACGGGTAGCGCTGGGCTACCGGGCGCCCCGCACGGCCACGCCCGCGAGAGCATCCAGCGACGTCAGCACGACGTCACCGGTCGCCGCCGTCGCCGACATCCCGATCTCGACGAGCCACGGCCCGTAGCCGACGACGACGGTCGCGAACTGCGCACCCACCTCGGCCGGGCTGCCGCCGCGGGCGACCGCCGAGGCGGGGTCCTCGGGCGACGCACCTTCACGCCGGGTCAGAACGGTCCAGGTCGATCCGCCGAGCGTCTCGGTCGCCGCAGCGGCGAACGCGCACAGCCGAGGCACGACGCCGGGCTGGGACGCCGCGACGGCGGCACAGCCCGCGACGAGCACGCGCTCGGCGGTGACGTTCGGGTCGGCCGTGGCCGGGACCGTCGCCCGCAGCGCACGCGCCCGCGCACGCTTGGCCTTGTACTGCGCGGCATCGGCTTGCCGGAACAGGTGACGCGCCGAGACCGATCCGGTGACCGCCGTCGAGGCGATGCCGTAGGAGATCGCCGCGCCGTGCGGCAGCGGGAAGGCGGCCACGGTCGACGCCATGGTCTCGGCGACCTCCGCCCGACGCCGTCCGACGGTCACCAGGCAGAACTCGTCTCCGCCGATGCGGGCGGCGGTCGAGCCCGGCAGTGCGTCGGCGGCACGGCTGAGCACGTCCGCCACGGACCGCAGCAGGTCGTCGCCGGCGTCGTGACCCAGGTCGTCGTTGACGCGCTTGAGCCCGTCGACGTCGCACATGACGATGCACGTCTCGTGACCGGACTCGAGCGCCGACTCGGCCTCGGAGTCGGCGACCCGGCGGTTGGCCAGTCCGGTCAGGGGGTCGTCGGCCACCAGGTGGCGGACCTGCGCCTCGAGGTCCACCCGCGCGACCGCCCCCGCGACGAGCGCTGCGAGCACCTCGGCGCGTGCGACATCGTCCACCCGGAACGGCGTGCCCGGTCGCGAGCGCGTCGCGCAGAGCTGCCCCCAGACCGTGCCGTTGACGATCAGCGGGGATCCGAGCCCGCTCGCGGCGTCGACCTCCCGCAGCAGGCCGACCTCGATCGGGTCGCCCGCGTCGGGGTCGTCGTCGGCCGTGGGCTCGTCGTGGACCGTGCGCGCGTGGGCGACCCAGCTGGCGCGGTCGCGGATCATGGCCCGGAGGGCGGGGCGGTCGTTGGCGCGGTAGGACGCCCGGGACAGCCACACGAGTCGCGGGTCGGTGGGGCGGGGCTCGACCGCGACGGTTCGGCAGGTGTCCTGGTCGATGCGGCAGAACGCGACGCTCTGGGCGTCGAGGACCTCGAGCGCCGTCGACGTGGCGACGTGGGCCACCTCATCGATCGACCGGCACCGGTCCAGGCGGTGCGCCGCGAGCGCGAGGGCGCGCACGCCGACGGTGCTCGCCACGGACCTGCTGCCCGAGCGCGCACCTTCAGTCGACATGCCGCGACGCGTCACGGGGCAATCATCGACCCTCGCAACCGCTCACGGCGATCGCCGAGCACCCGAGCTCGTCGAGATCACCCGTCATCGCGCGACAATTCGCGCGATCTCGGCGCATCTCGGCGGGTGCACACGGGCCCCAGCCGCGGGCTGAACCCGAATGGCCCAACGTGACGCATCGACCGCGACGGTCTCGCACCTCAGGCCCGGTCAGGCGGACGCGCGGATCGCACCGACCACGCGGACGTGGACGTCCACGCCGTCGACCATGCCGGGCAGATCGTGGCGGCCGTCCCGAGAGACGTTCACCCGGATCTCGTACCCGTTGCCGTTTCTCGCGATGCCGATACCGCGCACATCCGAGCGGCCCTGCAGGGTGGTGCGCAACCGCTCTTTCGCGGCCCGCGCCTGCTCGATGTCCGCCACTGTGCTCCGCCTTCCACGCCGTCGGCGCCGCGGCGGACCCTAGACCAGGGTTGCGCCCAGTGCGCCGAGCACGGCATCGATCGGGTTGACGTAGGTCAACCCTGAGCCATTCTGGCCCCCGGACTCCGAGCCTGCAAAGAGCAGCCCGAGTGCGACACCATCCTCACGGTAGACCAACGACCCGGAGTCACCCCCGCGCGAGAACGGTCCGGGGCCCGTGGACTCGACCTCGATCTGCCTGTCGAAGCTCAGCTCACCGAGCTCGTCGCCGTACCCGACCACCACGTCGTCGAGCTCGATCGCCGTCACCCTGCCGTACGTCACGGCCGTCGTCCGGCCGATCTTGGCGACGGACTCGCCACCCAGCACCCCCGCGGTCGTCGTGACCCTTCCGACCGGGTACTGCAGGTCCGGCTCGGTGAACTCGTCGTCCAGCCGCGCGACCGCGCAGTCCACGAGCGCTCGACCGTTCGGCTCGAGCTCCACGCGTGCAGCGAGGGTGCCGACGCGGTCCCGGGGGGCTCGTCCGCCGTCCGCCGGACCTGGCTGCACGACCACGTCGCCCACCGATGCCTGCGGGGTGCCCGACAGGACGTGGTAGTTGGACAGCACATGAACTGCACCGTCGACGTGCACGAAGGCCCCGAGCGTTCCGGCGCTGACGTCGACGTGTGCGATCGAGGCGCCGGGCCGCAGCGGCCGGACCCGACCGGTCTCCCCCAGCGACCGCGCACGGATCACCGGTGGACGGGGGCGGACGTCGGTCTCGTCGCTCAGACCCCGTATGCGGCCCGTCCGGCGCACGTCGGTGTCCTCGGGTCCGATCTTGTCGACGACCCTGCGTGCGACGCTGCGGACCGACGAGGTGCCCAACCGGTAGCGCACGGCGAGCTGGTAGGAACCGTCGGGCTGGCGTGCCAGACCCAGCGCGAGGGCCGGCGCGCCGTGGGCAACGTCTGACGGTCGCACGAGCCTCTCGGAGAGCTGCCGCGTGTAGTCGACCATCTGCGCCTTGACCTCGCGCGCTTCACGCTCGTCCATCTGTCCCCCTGGTTCGTCGGCGATCACCGACATGCTCTCCGATGAATGCTCGGTCTGTCCGGGCATCCGCCAGTCTGCACGCCGGCACCCACACGCACGTCAGGGCCACGCGGCGGGGTCCGACGGGCGAGCGGAGACCGGTCGGGCGTCCGCAGGCGGTTCCCCGACCGATGCGACGGGCCGCGGCTCGTAGTGCTCGGGCGTCAGGTCGGCGCGCACGACCCGGTCGAGGCGGAACCAGCGGACGTCGGCGCGCAGGCGGCACCACGCGATCAGGTACCAGAGGCCTCCCGTGCGAGCGAGCACGATCGGCTCGATGCGCCGGCGGGTCACCCGAGCGTCCGAGGCCTCGTACTCGATCGCGAGGACCCAGGACCGGTCGAGCGACTCCTCGACGGCACGCAGGACCTCCGGGCCTGGACCCTGCGCGGGCACCGCCCGGGACCACACGCGGGCCGCGAGCGCATCCGCGCGGCGGCGGGCGTCGGGCGGGAGGGCGTCGAGCACCTTGGCGCGGGCGGCGTCGGCGTCCGTCCCGAACGGGCTTCCCGGCGGCAGCGCGCGGACCGCGAGCGCGAGGGCGACGGCCTGCGCCGGCGTGAAGTTCACCGGCGGGAGACCCATCGACGCCTCCAGGACGTAGCCGCCGCCGAGCCCAGCCTGGGCCGTGACAGGGAGGCCGGCCTGCTGGAGCGCGGACACGTCGCGCTTGACCGTGCGGGCCGACACCTCGAACAGCCTCGCCAGGCGCGTGCTCGTGGTCCCGGCCGGTCCGGCGCGGCGGAGCTCCTCGGCGAGCGCGTAGAGGCGGTCGGTGCGGTTCATCGTCCCAGCATGGTGACACAAAGGTGACAGGAGGGTGTCACCACGAGGCGTGGACGCTGGTCATATGACAACACC
This sequence comes from Cellulomonas sp. URHE0023, assembly GCF_000688475.1. Taxonomy (GTDB): domain Bacteria; phylum Actinomycetota; class Actinomycetes; order Actinomycetales; family Cellulomonadaceae; genus Cellulomonas. The sequence continues at coordinate 1,017,017 of NZ_JIAN01000005.1, forward strand.
ACGATCAACACCAACCTCAGTGATTCTCGTTCCCGGCGCATGGCTCGGGGCGTGGGCCTGGGACCGCGTCGTCGGGACGCTCCGCGACGAGGGACTCGACGCCTACCCCGTGACCCTTCCCGGACTTGAGCCGGACGCGGTCGACCGCGGTTCGATCACGCTGGACGACCATGTGCGGGCGGTTGTCGACCTCGTCGACGGTCTCGACGGCGACGTCGTGCTGGTCGGCCACAGCGCCGGGGGCACGGTGCTCAGCGGGGTCGTGGACCAGCGGCCCTCGAGGATCCGGCGGGCGATCTACGTGGACAGCGGACCGCAGCAGGACGGGGCGGTGCCCAACCCGTTCCTCGGCACGGACCAGCCGGAGGAGCCGATGCCGTCCTGGGAGGTTCTCGGCGACCAGAGCCTGCAGGGGCTTTCCGACGACGACCTCGCCGAGTTCGCCCGGCGGGCTGTCCCCCACCCGGCAGGGGCACGCCGCGGCCCGGTGCGCGTCGGCGATCCCGAGCGCTTCTCGGTCCCTGTCACGGCGATCTGCACGAGCATGTCCTCCGAGCAGCTCAAGCCCATGGCGCACGGAGGACCGCCGTTCTTCACCGAGCTGTCAGAGTTCGACGTGACCTACGTCGACCTGCCGACCGGCCACTGGCCCATGTGGTCGCGCCCGGACGACCTCGCGGACGCGATCGTGCAGGCGACCCGCGTCTGAGGAGCCCAGCGCACCGCGCGTCGGCCCTGCGCCGCCGGATCCCTGGCGGACTCGGCCGACGACGACGAACGCCACCGACGTCGCACTCGCGTCGGTGGCGTTCGTCCTTGCGGCCCGTCGTGCTGTGGGACCTGGCGTCCGTCCCGGTCAGACTGCCGGCGGAGCCGGGGGTGCCGCCTGGGCCGGGGGCGCCTGCGGAGCAGGGGCGGCCTGCGGGGCAACGGGCGCCTGCGCCACGGGGGCTGCCTGCGGGGCAGGGGCAGCCTGCGGCGTGGTCCGCTGCTCGATGACCTCACGGTGGCTCGTGTTGTTGCGCTGGGCGTTGAACGCGACCGCCAGGATCAGCGCGAGCACCCCAGCAGCCATGCAGATGTAGCCGATCACGGTCAGGTTCACACCGTCGATCCGGTCACTGACTCCGAACGACATGATCGCGCCGACCACAATCAGGCCGATTCCGCCTCCGATACCCATGTCGGTCCCTTCCGTTGCGGCGGGCTACTGGTCGCCCGTCCATGACGGGCGAGTCTGGTGCCGGACCACGGGCGCCGCATCTTGAGAACCGAATGTCACCCCAACGTGTCGGGGTAGAGGGCCTCCTCGCCCAGCACGTGCTGCGCCAGGAACGCCTCCACCACCTGGTACCAGACGATCGCGTGCTGCGGGCTGAGCACCCAGTGGTTCTCGTCGGGGAAGTAGAGGAAACGGTGCGGGCTCTTCCCGTCGCCGTCGGCCGGCAGACCGCTCTTGGACAGCAGCTCGTACCAGAGCCGCAGCCCCTCGCCGATCGGTACGCGGTAGTCCTTGTCGCCGTGCACCACGAGCATCGGCGTCACGATCTTCTCGACGTGCCGGTGCGGCGTGTTCTCGAGCGCCATCTGCTCGGTCATCTCGCGGCCCCAGTAGTACGCGACGTCCGTCGTCGGCCCGAACTGGTCGAGCGCCCACAGGCTCGCGTGCGTGACGATCGCGGAGAACCGGTCCGTGTGGCCGGCCACCCAGTTGGCCATGTAGCCGCCGAACGAGCCACCCATCGCGGCGGTGCGGGTCTCGTCGATGTCGTCGCGAAGCTCCACGGCGTCCGTGATCGCCAGGAGGTCCGTGTACGGCGCCGCGCCCCACGCACCCCAACCGTCCTGGACGAACTGCTGCCCGTAGCCGGTCGACAGGGCAGGGTCGGGAAGGAGCACCGCGTACCCGCGTGCGACGAGGATCCACGGGTTCCACCGCCAGGACCAGGCGTTCCACGAGCTCAGCGGACCGCCGTGGATCCACAGGACGAGCGGGGCCTTCTCGGTGCTGCTGCTCGACGTCGGCCTCGCCAGCCATCCGCGGACACGCCGACCCTCCGTCGTCGACTCGACCTCCTCCAGGACGCCGGGCAGCTCGAGCGGACCCACCGGACCCGGCAGCGGCGTGCTGGCGACCGGGGCGTCCTGGGTCAGGTCGATCCGGACGGGGTGCGAGGGCGCCTCGTAGGACGTCTTGAGCGCGTAGGCGGTGCGACCGTCAGGACTGATGCTCACATCCGTGAAGACGGCGTCATCGCTGGTCACCTTCGTCACGGACCCCGCCTCGAGGTCGATGCGGAAGATCGGCCCCCGACCGTCGTCGTCGGCCGTCACCAGCACGCCGTCCGATCCCGGCAGCCACACCGGGTCGTGCGGCCAGCGGTCCCACCCGTCAGCCAGGATCCTGGGTTCACCCCCGTGCAGCGGTACCACCGCCAACCGCACCACGGGCGCGACGTACGGGGTCGAGTGCGCCTCACGGGTGTACGCGACCCACCGCCCGTCGGGCGACACCACCGGGTTCCAGAGGTCCGCCGCGGGATCGTCGACCAGCACCCGGCGCTCGCCCGTCGAGACGTCGATCGCGACCAGCTGGCTGCGGCTCTCGCCGGCGCGCCCCGGCTCCAGCCAGCCGCTGACCACCGTCGCGCCGTCCGGACTGATCGCCGACGTCTGGTCCATCAGGTGCTGACGCGCGTCCGGCGTCATGTCCTTCACGCTCAGCCGCGGGTCACGAGCACCTGCGAGCGGCTGCGTGACGTCGTCGCTCAGCGTCGCCGTGAACAGGTGCGGGGCAGCAGGGCCGAGGTCGTGGTCCCAGTACCGCACAGGGAACCCGTCGTGCAGGATCGCCGAGACCAACTTGTCCTTGCGCACCTGCCGCAGCCTCGCGTCACCCTCGTCGTCGGCTGCGGACGGAAGCACCTCCGACCCGAGGAGCACGACCGGCGCATCACGGGCCACCCGGACGTCACCCAGACCCGCCGCCCGGTCCGCGACCACCCGAGCCTCGGCACCGTCCCGCGGGAGGAGCCACAGGGCGGGCACGGGGTCGTCGTCGTCGTCCTTGTCCGGGTCAGGTCGTGCGCTCGTGAACAGCAGGTCGCCGTCGTGGGTGAACGCGGCGCTCGCCTCACCCTTGGCGCTGCGGGTGAGCCGCCTGGGCGGGTTCTCACCGACCGGGTCCACCTCCCACAGCGCGGTGACGAACTTGGTGCTCTTGCCGTCCAGCGTCGCGACGCTCGTGACGAGCCTCGTCCCGTCCTTGCTGAGCACCAACCCGCTCAGGCGGGGGATCGCCACGTAGTCGTCGAGGTCATGGAACGAGGTCTCACCCATGGCCTTTGTCCTATCACGGTGGGTCGGCCGCCCGCCCGGAGACCGCGCCCTCAGTCTGGCCCCGCCGTGCAGACCCGCGCGGCGGCTCCGCGGACCCGACTCGTCGCCCGCGAACCAACTGGTCGACATGCACGGTCTTCGGCCGCTTGGCCCGCGCATCGACAGGTTCGGCGCCCGAGGGGGCTCGGATGAGCGCCGCGCGGACCAAGGCAGCCACGGTGCCTGGGCGGCCGATGTCGTGGGCAGTGACACGGATCAGGTCCACCTGGCCGGTCGCGAGCATCGCATTCTGTCGGCTGCGGTCACGCAGCAGTGCTGCCGGCGCCTCGTGGAACTCGTGCCCGTCGACCTCGACGATCAACCACCTGCCCGACGGCAGGCGCCAGCCCATGTCCCCACGGGCGACGAACACGCCCCGGGCATCCCGGATCTCCACCTGGAGCGCGTCCGGAGGGATTCCTGCGTCCACGCACTCCATGCGCGCGAAGGTCTCGAGCGGGGACTCGGCAAGCCGATCGGCCAGCCTGATCCAGCTCCGGACCCTGACTGCTCCGCGACGCCCGACGAGGCGGGCCTCGATCCCGGCCAGCGCCTCGTCGGAGAGCAGCCTGCGGTGGAGCACGTCGTCGAGCACAGCGACGGCGTTTCTCCTGGGCATGTCGGGCAGCGCCTGCACGAGCGCCGGCACCAGCGCCGCGATGTTCCGGGGCCCGTACCGCAGCAGCTCAACCGGATCGGCGTACCGGACACGCATCCCGTCGCGGGCCCGGACCGAGCGCCCCCGGGGCAGCGCGATCTCCGGGGTGACCTGCATCGGCAGGCCAGCGACCCCATGGAGGACGAGCGCGCACTGGCCGACCGCGACCGCCTCCGGTCCGTAGGCAAGCAGACCGAGCCACGCGGCCCGGCGCCGGCGACGATCGATGCCGTTCGGCAGGTGCTGCATCAGAGGGTCGACGTCCACGACGCCCTTCGTCGGGCGCTGCCAGACGCCGGACGCCACGAGGCGCGACCGCTGCCCGCGGGTCACCCCTGCCGCATCGCACTGCGCGGACGACAGCAGTTCGCCCTGCATGTGCGCGAGCGCGAGCAGTGAGGAGGGAACGGCTCGCGGCAGGCGCACAGCAGGAGTCTGCCGACGCCCGCTGCGCTGCCGCGGCACGCGCCGTGCCATCCCGACCCCGCGAGGGATGGGGTCACATCACGTGATCGGCGAACTCGTCCATATGCACGCGATGTGGCCGAGTCCGCTGCACAGAGGCAAGTTCGCGGCGCGTCAGGGAGAGGGAGGCTGGGCCGCGTCGCGGGCGGCCAGGTTCGCGAGCATCGCGTTGTACTCGTCCATCTCCACGTCGCCGTCGCGGTCGACCCGGCGGTCGCGGCGGCGGGCGACGCGCTCGTCGTCGCGCGACCACTGGATGGCGACCACGATCGCGAGCACCAGGGTGGGCAGCTCACCGATGCCCCAGGCGAACGCCCCACCGGCCTGCTGGTCCGCGATCGCCGACGCACCCCACGGGCGCCCCATCAACCCGAACCAGTCGGCGACGAACAGCGCCTCGCCGGTCACCAACGTGACCCCGAAGAAGGCGTGGAACACCATCGTGCCGAACAGCAGGAGCAGCCGCTGCGGGTAGCCCCAGCGGCGTGGACCGGGGTCGACCCCGATGAGGCCGTTGACGAACAGGTACCCGGCGAGCGTGAAGTGCACGACCATCGCGAGGTGCCCCACGTCGCTGCGCAGCGACCACTCGAAGAGCCCCGAGTAGTAGAAGAGCACCATCGAGCCGATGAAGTTCACGGCCGCGACCAGGGGGTTCGCCAGGAACGTGCCGGCATGGCTGTGGACGAGGACGAGGATCCACTCACGGGGCCCACGGGAGTCGTCGGACCGCAGGAGCGACGAGCGGACGGGCAGTGCGCGCAGCGCGAGGGTGACGGGTGCGGACAGCACGATGAACACCGGCACGAGCATCGCCAGCGTCATGTGCTGGATCATGTGCCCGCTGAACAGCACGTGCCCGTACAGGTTCGGGGCACCGTTCGTCGCCCACGCGAACAGGAGGACGCCCGCCGTCCACGACGCGGCGCGGACCCATGACCACTGGTCTCCGCGTCGGCGCAGCCGCAGCACCCAGCGCCAGTAGACGACCAGGCCCGCGCCGGCCGCGAACGCGAGCACCAGGTCCCAGCGCCACTCGGTGATCCAGCGGATCGGTGTCGGCTCGGGCGGCAGCGGGTGCCCGGTGATCAGGTACGCGGGTGACGGGTCGACGGGCGCCTCCTCGGGCACGGGCGGTGCGGTGGCACCGAGCGCGACCGCGACGCCTGAGACGGCACCCATGACGACGAGCTCGACCAGCACGAGACGCCAGAACAGCGCCCCTCCGAGCCGTCGCACCGACCCCGAGGCTCCACCGCCCAGACGCGGCAGGACGCGCCGGCGGTGCGCGAGACCGAGAAGCCCGAGCACCCCGAACAGCGCCGCCTTGGCGAGCAGCAGGACGCCGTAGGTCGTCGTCAGGTCCGACCACCCGCCGGTACGCAGGAGCCCGTTGACCAGGCCGGAGACACCGACGGCCACGAAGCACCAACCGGCGACGACCGAGTAGCGGGCGACCGCCGTCGACAGGTCGGTCCCGACGCGGGCGACCAGCAGGGCGAGCGCCGCGAGCGACCCGATCCACACGGCGGCGCCGACAAGGTGGACCACCATCGACGACGTGGCGATGCTGTGCCCGGACGCGCCCGCCGCGTGCCCGAGCTGTGCCTGCTGGTACAGCGCGACGAGGACGAGCGCCCCGGTCCAGGCGGCGCCGGTCGGCGTGGCGACGACGAGCGACAGGGCTGTGACGACGGCTGCGACGGTCGTGACCAGCAGGAGCGTGCGCCCGAGGTCGATCTCGGTCAGGAACACGCCGAGCTGCTGGCCGAAGTCGTCGGACAAGATCGCCTGCCCGGCGACGTCCGCGTAGGTGAGGACCAGGTGCGCGATCGACAGCAGGGTCCAGACACCCGCGGCGATCCCGGCGACCACGAGGCTGCGCGGGTAGGCCGAACCGTCCGCCGTGCCGACGCCCGCACGGGCGGCGCGGGCCGGACGGTCGCTGGACGTGACCCGCGGCAGGATGCCGACAGCCAGGAACAGCGCCCCGAGGGTCACCGACCCGGCGAGCTCCGAGAGGGTCGACGACGCCGGCAGCGCCCACCGGACGACCGGACCGGGGTCGCGCAGGACCGTCGCCAGGGCCGCGCCGGAGAACCAGATGCCGAGCAGCGCGAACGCCACGGCGGCGAGCGGGAGGACGACGACGCGCGACGGACCCAGGGATCTGGTGGCACCGGTTCCTCCGGCGCTCGTCGCCGGCGCGCTCACCTGCTCAGCCTAGGTTGCCGCGGTCAGTCGAGCGGACGGCGCCGCATCAGCAGCACGGCCGTCAGGCCACCTGCGGCGACGAGCACCGCAGCGATGCCGAGGAGCACTCCCCCCCGCACCTTTCGCGCGTCGGGGAGAGCCGAGCTCGGCTCGGCGGTCGCCGATGGGTTCACGACGGTCGCGCCCGACGCGTGGCCGCTGGTGGAGGCCAGCTCGCTGGGCGGTTCGGCCGGCGGCGACGCGGGCACCATGGTGCCGTTGTCCATGATCATCGGCTGCTCCGCCGCGGGGACACCGGCCACGTCGACCGGGGCGCCCTCACCGAGGATCGTCGTCGGACCCTGCGTGGTGAAGGTGTAAAGGCCGTCGATCGCGTGCCCGTCGTCGGACGTGACCCGGTACATGACCGTGTAGAGCCCCGCCGGCAGGTCACCGGCGATGGCCTGCGTGACCACCGCACCGTCCGTCGTCGGCACCCCGATGTTGACGACGGCCTGGTCCGGCCGGTGCACCATGAGCGCGACACCCACGGGCGAGACGTCCTCGGCGAACGTCAGCGTCAGGTGGTCGGGCATGACCGGCAGCACCGCGTCGGCAGGCGGGTCGGTGCTGAGGAGCTGGTTGTGGGCCTGGGCCGCCGGGGCGCCCAGCGGGACAAGTGCGCAGAGTCCGACGACGACCGCGACCACGCGCCGGACGGCCCTGCGCAGGGCCGTCGTTGGCTCGGACATGCCGGACACCGTAGCCGGTCCACGCGCAGCCGATCTCAAGCGACCGGGAACACATGCGCATCAGCTCGTCGTTGACGCTTGAATGGTTGTCCGGCACAACCCGGCGTGTGTCGTACCGCTCCCGTAGCGTCGTGCCCCGGCGCCCCCGGCCCTCCTCGACCCGTGACAAGAAGGCCCGATGTCCCAGCAGCGCAGCGACGCACCGCCCGCACCAGCCTCAGGTTTCCACGCACCGACGCACCGCGAGATCCTCACGATCCTCGGTGGGCTCATGCTCGGCATGTTCATGGCGGCCCTGGACCAGACGATCGTCGCGACGTCCATCAGGACGATCGGCGACGACCTCAACGGGCTCTCGCTGCAGGCCTGGGTCACCACCGCGTACCTGCTGACCGCCACGATCTCGACGCCCCTGTACGGCAAGCTGTCGGACGTCTACGGGCGCAAGCCGCTCTACATGATCGCGATCTCGCTGTTCGTGCTCGGCTCGCTGCTGTCCGGCACGGCCAACTCGATGTACGAGCTCGCGGGCTACCGCGCGCTGCAGGGCCTCGGCGCAGGCGGCCTCATGGCGTTGGCCATCACGATCCTGGGTGACCTGGTGGCCCCCCGCGAGCGTGCGCGGTACCAGGGGTACTTCCTCGCCGTCTTCGGCGTCTCGAGCGTGCTCGGCCCCGTGGTCGGCGGCTTCTTCGCCGGCACCGAGACCATCCTCGGCATCGCAGGCTGGCGCTGGGTGTTCCTGATCAACGTGCCGATCGGCATCATCGCCCTCATCGTGATCTCCCGGGTGCTGCACCTGCCACCGATGAAGAAGATCCAGCACCGCATCGACTGGCCGGGTGCGCTCCTGCTCATCGTCACGCTCGTGCCGCTGCTGCTCGTCGCCGAGCAGGGCCGCCAGTGGGGCTGGGACTCGCCCGACGCGATCGCCTGCTACGCGATCGGTGTGCTGGGGCTCGTCGGGTTCGTCTTCGCGGAGCGGTTCGCCAAGGGAGACGCGATCCTGCCGCTCTACCTGTTCTCCAACCGCACCTTCTCGATCGGTGCGGGTGCCAACGTCGTCATCGGCCTGGGCATGTTCGGCGGTCTGGCCACGCTTCCGCTCTACCTGCAGATCGTGAAGGGCCAGACGCCCACCTCGGCCGGCCTCACGCTCATCCCGTTCACGCTCGGGATCATGGCGGGCTCGATCATCGCCGGTCAGACGACCTCGCGCACCGGCCGCTACAAGGCGCTGCCCGTGTTCGGCACCATGCTGATGGCCGGCGGTTCGTTGATGTTCTCGCGGATCCAGACCGACACGTCGCTGAACTTCATCTTCGCCTCCTCGGTCGTCTTCGGGCTCGGGCTCGGCTTCACGATGCAGCCGCTCGTGCTCGCCGTGCAGAACGCGGTACCGGTGCGAGACATGGGCGTGGCGACGTCGTCGTCCCTGTTCTTCCGCCAGATGGGCGGCACGCTGGGGACGGCGGTCTTCCTGTCGATCCTGTTCTCGACGGTCGGCGACAACATCACGGCGGCGTTCCGTACGGCCGCCCAGACGCCGGCCTTCCGGGCCGCGGTCGCGGATCCCGCGGTCCAGGGCGACCCAGCCAACGCACCCGTGCTCGGACTGCTGCAGCCCGGTTCGTCGGCAACGCTTCCGTCACTGAACGACTCCTCGTTCATCAGCAACCTCGACCCCCGGCTGGCCAGGCCGTTCCTCGACGGCTTCTCGCAGTCGATCGACCTGGTCCTGCTCGTCGCCGCGTGCATCATCGCCGTCGGCATCGTCCTCACGGCGCTGCTCCCCGAGCTGCCGCTGCGCAACGTGTCCGGCATCCAGGGCCGCATGGACGCCGACGCAGCCGATGCAGCTGCTGCCGATGCGCCCGGCACAGCAGCCGGTGCGGCGGCAACAGCCCAGGCGCCCGTGGCGGCGGCCGGTGCGACCGCGGTGGGCGGTGTGGCGGCAATCGTGGCCGACCAGGCCGCTGTCGAACGTGCCGACTCCGAGCCGGCACAGGACTCCGTCGGCAGCTGATCGCTGCTGCGTGCCGCGGGGCGCGCCGCCCGCCCGGTCGGTCGGCGCTAGCGTCGTAGGAACTGGTGCCTTTGGCGGTGAACTTCCCGGGCCTCCGCCTCGTGTCAACGGGTGACCGCTCGTCCCGGCTCACGCACGGAGGTGCAGATGTCCTCGCTGCTGGATACCTCGAACACACTGGATCCGACGTCAGACCTGCACGCCGCGAGCTGCACCGGCTGTCTCGATCGCCGTCAGGTCCTGGCCCGCGCCGGGCTCGTCACCATGGGGGTCGCGGCGGCCGGCGTCCTCGCGGCGTGCGGCGGCGGTTCGTCAGGCGGCAGCGCGGACGGCGCAGGTGACGCAAGCAGCAGTGGGGCGTCGGGTGGTGCCCTGGCCAAGCTCTCGGACATCCCCGAGGGCGGCGCTCTGGCGGTCGAGGACGCCGACGGGAACCCGCTCATCCTGACCCAGCCGACCGCGGGGACGGTCGTCGCGCTGTCGGCGATCTGCACGCACCAGGGCTGCACGGTCGCCGCGGCCGGCGACCAGCTCGTCTGCCCGTGCCACGGATCGGTGTACGACATGTCAGGCGGCAACATCTCAGGGCCTGCCCCCGACCCGCTGCCCGAGGTCGACGTGCATGTCACCAACGGCGAAGTCCTCGCGGGGAAGGCCTGAACCGTGGAATGGCATCGCGGGCGGCAGGCGACGTCGGACGTGCTGCGCGCGCTCCTCAGCGCGTGCTTGATGATGTCGGCGGTCGTGCACCTGTTCCTGTGGACGGACTGGGCCCAGTCGTTCGACGTGGTCGGTCCGGCGTTCCTGCTCAACGGCTTCGGCGGGATCGTGCTCGGGGTCCTGGTCCTGGTGTGGCGCCACTGGCTGCCGCTGCTCGGGGCGATCGGGTTCGGCGTCGCGACGTTGACGGCCTTCATCATCTCGACGACGCCCGGCGGGTTCTTCCAGGTGCACGAGAAGTGGACGGGCTACCCGGTGTGGCTCGCCGCGATCTCCGAGATCGGCGCGATCGCCCTCGGAGTCGTCGCGATCGTCGTCGAACGGCAACCCGTGGCGGGTCTGCCCACGAGTGACACGACTGCCGAGCGGTCAGTCGTCGCTGAGTAGCCGACGCTCGTACGCCGCAACCACCTGCGCCGGCGTCCAGTCCTCGGTCCCGACCGCCTGTGACCGGCCGACGTACGCCCCGCGGCCACGCTCGGCGCCCAGCCAGCACGCCTCATCGAGGAACACGGCCCGGGCCTGCGCCATCGACCGGGACGCGAACAGCTCGGTTGCGACGCCAGCGTCTCGGTACGAGACGCGGAACCCTTCGCCGGCCGGCTCGAAGGCGATGCACTCGGCACCCACCGATCCGCTCACCCCGACCACTGCGAAGTCGACGCCGTCGAGCAGGTCGTTGTCCAAGGCGTCGTCCCGCAGGTCGCGGAGCTCCTGAGGCACTTTCGCCAGGTCAGGTCCCGACTCGCCGGTCGGCGGCTGGGGCGCTCGGGTCGTCGCCACCGGGGCTCCCGCACGGGCTGCCGCGGGACGGGCGTCGGCGACCTTGAGCAGGATGCGGAACCGACGCAGGTCGCGGACGGTCAACGCGAGCCCGTTGGTGTCGAGGAAGCGCAGACCGGCCTCGGTCGACTCAAGGAGGACGAGTCCGTCGACCACGAGGCTGCTGGACGTGTCGACCCGGTAGCGGTGCGCGAGCGGCCCGCCGTCGTCAGGCTGGAGCACCTCGCCGCGCTCGTACCCGATGCGGCTCAGCGTGAGGTCGTCGTCCACCGTCAGGGTGCGCACTGCGCTCATGCTCGGAGCCTGTCACACGCACACCACCGCAGGATCAGATGCTCCGGCCAGCAGTCCCCAGCGAACCCCTAATCCTGGCCTCAGGTTGACCGGGGACAATGGCGGCAGAAGCTTCGACCGGAAGGGGGGCGGGCCGGCGTGCGGATCATGATCGCGGATGACGACGCAGCCATCCGTGAGTCGCTCGAGCGGGTGCTCCAGGTCGAGGGCTACGACACCAGCACCGTCGCCAACGGTCTCGCCGTGCTCGACGGCGTCGGTGGGGCCGGCAGCGACGCGCTGGACCTGCTGATCCTCGACGTGATGATGCCCCGCCTCGGCGGGATCGAGACCTGCCGGCGGTTGCGGGCCGCAGGTCAGGAGCTGCCGGTGCTGATGCTGACCGCGCGTGACCAGGTCTCCGACCGGGTCGCGGGCCTCGACGCGGGTGCCGACGACTACCTGCCCAAGCCGTTCGCCACCGAGGAGCTGCTGGCCCGGGTGCGGGCCCTGCTGCGCCGGCACATGCCGACCGACGAGGAGTCGCAGATCCTGTCGTTCGCCGACGTCCGGGTGGATCCCGACCGGTTCGAGGCGTGGCGTGGCGAGCGGCCGCTGCACCTGACCCGGACCGAGTTCTCGCTCCTGCAGGTCCTCGTGGCCAACGCGACCCGGGTCCTGACCCGCGACATGCTGTTCGAGGCGATCTGGGGCTTCGACATGAGCGCCACCGCCAACAACCTCCAGGTATACGTGAGCTACCTGCGCCGCAAGATGGAGGCCGAGGGTGAGCCGCGACTGATCTACACGCTGCGCGGCATGGGATACACGTTGCGCGAGACTCCTCCGTGAGCAAGCCCGCCAGCCGGGAACCGCACCGGCTGACCCGATGGTGGCGCCGGTGGTCCCTGCGGACCAGGCTCACCGTGGTCGCGGCGACGGCCATCGCGGTCAGCGTGTTCGTGGCATTCCTGGGGGGCGCCGCCCTGCTGTACTGGCAGCTGCAGGGGACCGCCGAGAACGAGCTGCGCGCCGAGTCCCGCGTCCTCGCGACGAACGCCGAGCGGGCCGGTCTGGCGCAGGTCCAGCTCGCGCCGTATCCCGGATCCGGTCGGCTGGTGCGCGTCATCCTGCCCGACGGCTCTACCCGGACGCCGGCCGGCCAACCTGCGCTGCCCCCGGTCAGTGAGGACGCCGGGCGCGTGGCGGGTGGCGCCTCGGGCGACCTGATGGAGGACGACGACGGCGGCGGCGACGACTACTTCATCTACACGCTGCCGGTGGGCGACGGCGCGGTCCAGGTCGCCCGCGTCGCCGACCAGAGCCCGCTCACCCGGTTCGGGTTGGGCATGCTGCTGATCGGGCTGCTCTGCGTGGTCGGCGGCGCCCTGGCCGGGCGGACCGTGGCGCGGATCGGGCTGGCACCGATCGACCGGCTGACCGCCGCCGCCGTACGTGTCGCGCGCACCCGCGACCTCGCCGCCGACATCCCGGACGAGGGCGGAGGGGAGATCCGGCGGCTGATCCAGTCGATCAACGACATGCTCGCCGCGCTCCGGGACTCCCGGCGGGCTCAGCGGCTGCTCGCCGAGGACGCCGCCCACGAGCTCAAGACCCCGCTCACCAGCCTGCGCCTCAACGTCGAGCTGCTGATCCGGCTCGATCGGCGCGGCACCCTGGACAGCGCACTGCCCGCGGAGAGCAGGACCCGGCTGCTCAACGACCTCGGCGCGCAGGTGGCCGAGCTGAGCACCCTTGCCGCCGAGCTGACCGACCTGGCGCGGGGCGACGTCAGCGACGAGAGCACCGAGCTGCTCGACCTCGCCGACGTGGTGGTGGCAGCCGCGACCCGGGCGCGTTCCCGCGGGCCCGACATCGAGGTCGAGCTCGACGTGACCTCCGTCTGGGTGAGCGGGCGTCCCGCTGCGCTCCAGCGGGCCGTGCTCAACCTCATCGACAACGCCGGAACGTGGTCCCCCGTGGACCACCCGGTCCAGGTCCGGCTCCGAGCCGAGGGCGCGTCCGCAGTGCTCGAGGTCGATGACGCCGGGCCGGGCATCGACGCCGCCGACGTACCGCGCGTGTTCGACCGCTTCTACCGCGCGGACAGCGCCCGCGCGCTACCGGGATCCGGACTGGGGCTGTCGATCGTGCAGCGGGTCGTCGACGCCCACGACGGCCGGGTCACCGTCGCCCGCTCCGCACGCGGTGGCGCGCTGCTTCGGGTCGACCTTCCGGCCGCGGCCCCGCCCGCCCCGATCGCGCGGCTCACAGCCGGCGAGGACACCGCGGTCCGCTGACCCGCCCTGTCGGCGCCGTGCAGGACGAGCGAGACAGCCATCGAGCACGGCGCGCGGGCTGCGCACCTGATTCAGCCCACCGAGCTGAGCGGTGCTCTCACAGGTATCTAAGTTTCGCTCGTTAGGAAGGAGGCCTCAGACCAACGGTGCAACCCGCAGCAGGAGGCTAGTCATGGCAGTCAACGCAGCGCCGTCCGGTTCACGGCGGACACTCTGGGCGGCCACCATGGCGCTGGCGACGGTGATCGCCGTCGCGGCCTGCAGTGCGAACGCGGACAGCCCTGCGGCGCCCGCCGCGACCGGCTCGCACGGCGCGCACGAGCACGCGGGCGGGTTGCCGGCTCCCCAGCAGCCGCTGCGCGCCGGCGAGCGGTTCCTGGACCTGGAGACGGCCGAGGCCTACACGCCGAAGCCGCCGGCGGGCGGCGGCACGGACGAGTACCGGTGCCAGGTGATCGATCCGGGCCTGACCAAGACGGCGTTCCTGACCGGGACCCAGGTCATGCCGGAGAACGTCGCCATCGCGCACCACGGCATCGTGTACGCGGTGCCTCCGGGTGCTGCGGACCTGGTGCGCGCGCAGGACGCGAAGGTTCCCGGACCCGGTTGGCAGTGTTTCGGGGGGACCGGCGTGGCTGGCGCCGACGTGGAGAGCGGCGAGGACGAGGACGCCGACCCCGGCGCGACGTGGGTGGACACCTGGGCGCCCGGCGCCACGGAGGCTCTGTTCACGCAGGACGTCGGCTTCAAGCTGGAGCCGGGCACCCTGCTCATCCTCCAGATGCACTACAACCTGCTCGCGACCGACGGCGAGCCGGCCGGGTCGGACCAGACGGCGGTGCGGCTGCGACTGACGGACGGCACGCCGCAGACCCGGGAGCTCATCACGGTCCCGTTCGACGCGCCGACCGAGCTGCCCTGCACCGCCGACGAGTCCGGTCCGCTCTGCGACCGCGCGGCCTCGATCGCGGACGTCACGAAGCGGTTCGGGGAGGATGTCGGCGGCATGGCGGACGAGCAGGTGGAGGAGTGCAGCCAGGGCACGCCGAAGCCCGGCGACACCCAGACCTGCGATCACGAGGTGCCGGTGCCGATGACGCTGTTCGGCGGTTTCGGCCACATGCACCTGCTCGGGCGGGCGATCAAGGTCGAGCTCAACCCGGGCACGCCGAACGCCCAGGTGGTGCTGGACGTGCCGCAGTTCGACTTCGACAACCAGCGGCTGGTGACGTTGCCGTCGCCGGTGGACGTCGGTCCGGGAGACACGTTGCGGGTGACGTGCACGCACGACGCAGGGCTCCGCAAGGAGCTGCCGGAGCTGAGCAAGCTGCCGCCGCGCTACGTGGTGTGGGGCGACGGCACCAGCGACGAGATGTGCGCGGGCATCATGACGGTCTCCCTCCGCGAGCCCTGACGACGCGTCGGGTGTGACCTCACCAAGGTCAGCAGCCGAAGGCACCGCACGCACGACGCTCGCGTCTCGGCACACAGGTGGAGGTTGCGGTGAGCGTCCTCAACCTCCACCTCGTGACAACTGACAGCTCGTCCCGACGCGCCACGGAGGTGCCGATGTCCTCGCTGCTGGATACCCCGAACACACCGAACCCGAACAACCATGAGCACGCGTCCGGCTGCCTCGGCTGTCTCGATCGCCGCCAGATGCTCAAGCAGGCGGGACTGGTCACCGCCGGCGTTGCCGCAGCCGGCGTGCTCACCGCATGCGGTGGTGGTGGTTCGACAGGCGCCGGAACCCGGAGCGAGACCCCCGGCGGCGGGTCGGGAGCGCTCGCCAAGGTCTCGGATGTCCCCGAGGGTGGCGCGCTCTCCGTCAGGGACGCCGAGGGGAACGAGCTCCTCCTGACGCAGGCGTCGGGGACGATCGTCGCGCTCTCGGCGGTCTGCACGCACCAGGGCTGCACTGTCACGGGGGACGGCGGCGAGCTCGTCTGCCCGTGCCACGGCTCGGTGTTTGACCTGTCCGGCGCGAACGTCTCGGGTCCCGCATCGAAACCCCTGCCCAGGGTCGACGTGCACGTCGTCGATGGTGAAGTCCTCCCGGGCAAGGCCTGAGCCCGTGGAGCGCCGAGGCGGGCGGCAGGTGACGTCGACGTGCTGCGCCCACTCGTGCGTGCCTGCCTCAGGCTGTCCGCGGTGGTGCACCTCGACCTGTGGGCGACCAGCATGAAGCCGGTCGACATCGTGGTCCGGCGTTCCTGCTCGACGGCGTCGCCGGGATCGCGCTCGGCGCCGTCACGATCGTCATCGAACGCCGACCCACGACCCGCTAGCGCTCAGCCCCAGACGAGCCCTTGCGCGGGGTCGTGCAGGACGCGGGCGACGTCCGCGAGCACGCGCGACCCGAGCTCACCGTCGACGAGCCGGTGGTCGAAGCTGAGCGCGAGCTGCGTGACGTGGCGGATCTTGATCTTGCCCTTGTGCACCCACGGCTGCTCACGGATCGCCCCGAACGCGAGGATCGCGGCCTCGCCCGGGTTGAGGATCGGCGTACCGGTGTCGATGCCGAACACCCCGACGTTCGTGATCGTGATCGTCCCGTCGGACATGTCGGCGGGCGTCGTCCGGCCCGCACGCGCGGTGGAGGTCAGCTCCGACAGCGCGACCGCGAGCTCCTTGAGGCTCAGCCGGTGCGCGTCCTTCATGTTCGGCACGACGAGCCCGCGGGGCGTTGCGGCCGCGATCCCGAGGTTGATGTAGTGCTTGTAGACGATCTCCTGCGACTGCTCGTCCCAGGAGCCGTTGATCTCCGGGTGCCGCCGCACGGCGAGCATGAGCGCCTTCGCGGCGATGAGCAGCGGGGTCACCCGGACGTCCGCGAACTCGCGGTCGTTGCGGAGGCGTTCGACCAGCTTCATCGTGGCGGTGACGTCGATGGTCTGGAAGACGGTGACGTGCGGTGCGGTGAACGCGCTGGTCACCATGGCCTCGGCGGTCCGCTTGCGCACCGACTTCACCGGGACCCGGGTCTGCCTGCCGTCGGGCGAGACCGAGCCGCTGGCGAGCCAGGGCGCGTCGTCGCCGGGGTAGGTGGCCAGCGTCCGAGCCTCTGCCTGCGCCGCCCGCGCCAGCACGTCCTCGCGCGTGACGATGCCGCCGGGGCCGGTCGGCGAGATGGAGTCGAGGTCCACGCCCAGCTCACGGGCGAGCTTGCGGACCGGCGGCTTGGCCAGCGCGTGCGGTCGGTTGCCGTGCTCGGCACCGTTCGCTGCACGCTCGCGACGTGCGGTTCCTGCCTCGGCGACGCCGTAGCCGACGAGGACGGCCTCCCGCGCGGCGGGCGCCTGGGCGGGGGTGGTGGTGTCCGGTGAGGCATCCTCGGCGGGTTCCGCTGTCGCGGACCCGCCGGCCGTGCGCGGGGCGCTGACGCCACTGTCCGGGCGTCCTGCTCGACCCGCACGTGCGGCCGCGATCTCGTCGGACCCTCCGGGCTCGACTCCCTCGTGACGGTTGGGGCGTCCGCGGTGCCCGTGCTCGATCGCGCCGCCGCCCTCGTCGGAGATCCTGGCCTTCGACGCGGGGAACTCGGCGCCGTCGTCCGCCGGGGCGCCGGCAGGGTCGGTGTCGACCTCGATGATCGGGGTCCCGACGTCGACCGTCTGGCCGGGCTCGACGAGGATCCGCGTGACCACGCCGGACCACGGGCTCGGCAGGTCGACCAGCGACTTCGCAGTCTCGATCTCGACGATGGTCTGGTTGACCGTGACCTCGTCACCGACGGCCACGTGCCACGCGACGATCTCGGCCTCGGTCAGGCCCTCACCCGCGTCGGGGAGCGGGAACTGCTGGTACGTGGGCACGGCTAGGTCTCCTCGGCAGTTCGTCGAACAAGGCCAGACTAGAAGGCGAGCGAACGGTCCACGGCGTCGAGGACTCGGTCCAGCCCGGGCAGGTAGTCGTGCTCGATCTTGGCCACCGGGTAGGGGGCGTGGAACCCGCCGACGCGGAGCACGGGGGCGTGCAGGTGGTAGAAGCAGTCCTCCGCGATGCGGGCGGCGACCTCGGCGCCGGTGCCGTAGAGCACGGGCGCCTCGTGGACGACGACGCAGCGGCCCGTCTTCTTCACCGACGCCGCGACGGTCGCGGTGTCGAGCGGCGAGAGGGCGCGCAGGTCGACGACCTCGATGGACGTGCCTTCGGCGCCCGCGACCTCGGCGGCCTTGAGCGCCGTCTGGACCGTCGGACCGTAGGCGACGAGCGTGACGTCGGTGCCGGGACGCAGGACCTTCGCGGTGTCCAGGCCGGGGTGCGGTGCGCCGAGCGGGGCGTCGAGATCGACCGGACCCTTCTCCCAGTACCGACCCTTGGGCTCGAAGAACAGCACCGGGTCCGGCGAGGCGATGGCCTGCTGGATCATCGTGAACGCCTCGGCCGGGCTCGACGGGCTGACCACCCGCAGGCCTGCGGTGTGCGCGAAGAGGGCCTCGGGCGACTCGCTGTGGTGCTCGACCGCGCCGATCCCGCCGCCGTAGGGCACGCGGATGACGACGGGGAGGTTCAGCCGCCCCTTGGAGCGGTAGTGCATCTTGGCCAGCTGCGTCGTGATCTGGTCGAACGCCGGGAAGATGAACCCGTCGAACTGGATCTCGCACACCGGGCGGTAGCCGCGCAGCGCCAGGCCGATCGCCGTGCCGACGATGCCCGACTCCGCGAGCGGGGTGTCGACGACCCGGTCGCCGCCGAAGTCCTTCTGCAGCCCGTCGGTCACCCGGAACACTCCGCCGAGCGCGCCGATGTCCTCCCCCATGAGCAGCACCTTGGGGCTGGACTCCAGCGACCGGCGCAGCCCGAGGTTGATCGCCTTCGCGATCGTGAGCGTCTGCACGCCGGTGGTGGAGCTCGTCGTCTGTACGGGCGCGTTCATCGGTGGCTCCCCTCGCCGGACTGGCTGGCGTCCATGAACGACGCCTCGTACTGCTCGAACCAGGCGCGCTCGGACTCGACGACCGAGTGCGGTGCTGCGTACACGTGCTCGAACATCGATGCGGCCGACGGACGCCCCATGGCCTTGACCGTCGCGCGCAGGCGCTCGCCGAGCGCGTCGCCGTCGAACTCCAGCGTCGCGACGAAGTCTGCGGGAAGCTCCCCGCGCTCCTCGAGGTGTGTGCGGAGGCGGTCGATCGGGTCGCGCTGACGCCAGTGGTCCTCCTCGGCGGCCGAGCGGTACCGGCTCGGGTCGTCGGAGGTGGTGTGTGCGCCCATCCGGTAGGTGAACGCCTCGATGAACGTGGGTCCTCCGCCGTTGCGCGCCCGCTCGAGCGCCTCCGCCGTCACGGCGTAGGTGGCGAGGACGTCGTTGCCGTCGACGCGGACGCTCGGGACGCCGAAGCCCCGCCCACGCTCCGACAGGGGCACCCGGGACTGGCGGGTGGTCGGCTCGGAGATGGCCCACTGGTTGTTCTGGCAGAAGAAGACGACCGGGGCGTTGTTCACGGCGGCGAAGACGAGCGCCTCGTTGACGTCGCCCTGCGAGGTCGACCCGTCGCCGAAGTACGCGATGACCGCCGAGTCGCGGTCGGGGTCCCCGGTGCCGACGGCGCCGTCGCGCTGCAGGCCCATGGCGTAGCCGGTCGCGTGCAGGGTGTGCGAGCCGATGACCAGCGTGTACAGGTGGAAGCCGTGCTCCTCGGAGTCCCAGCCGCCGTGGTCGATGCCACGGAACAGGCGAAGGACGTCGGCGAGGTCGACCCCGCGCGTGTAGGCGACGCCGTGCTCGCGGTAGCTCGGGAACACGTGGTCGTGCCTGGCGAGCGCCCGGCCCGAGCCGATCTGCGCTGCTTCCTGACCGAGCCCCTGCGCGAAGAGGGCGAGCTCGCCCTGGCGCTGCAACGAGGTCGCCTCGTTGTCGAACCGGCGGACGAGCACCATGTCGCGGTAGAGGCCACGCAGAGCTTCGGCATCGAGGTGCGCCACACGGGCGTCGTAGTCAGGATGGGCCGTGCGCTGACCTGCGGGGGTCAGCAGCTGGACGAGTCCCTCTTCGGTGACTGGGCCGTTCGAGGCCACGCGGTTCTCCTTCGCGTGCAGCGGTCGGGGGCCGCTCGGGCAGGTCCGTCGCGAGCCACCGGCTCGCAACCTACGACACCGTAGCCTACGGAACCGTAGGTTGTGTCGACAGACTGTCACCAAGGCCCGCCGCGACGTTCCGCGACACGTTCAGGAGAACCGGTCGACCCACCGTCCAGGTGAGGTCCGGGACCGCTTACGGAGCGGGAGTGCTCGTGCCCGGCGCGACCGGGAGCTGCTCGCCATCGAGGATCATCTGGCCAGCACGCGCCTTCGTCTCGAACGGATCGATGCTCCACAGCTCGCTCAGCGCCCCGACGTCCTCGCTGGTGTAGCCGGCGTCCCAGAACGCGTCCCGCGCGTCCTGCTGGTCGTCCGACGGCGGCTCGGCAGGCGCCGACGGGGTCACCGGTGGGGTCTGCCCGTCGAGGATCATCTGCCCTGCGCGCGCCTTCGTCTCGGTGGCGCCGATGTTCCACAGCGCGGACAACGTCTCCATGTCGTCGACCGTGTAGGTGGCCCAGAAGGCCTCGTACTGCTCGCGCGTGTACCCGTCCGGCATCGCCGACCAGTCGATCCCGACGGCGTGCGCGACGTTCTCCACCGTCCGTGCGACCGGTGAGTACGGGTTGGCCGCCGCCGCAGCACCCGCACCCGCGACGACCAGCACGGAGGTAACGACGCCCGCGGCGACGACCTTCGCGCTGCGGCGCACCAGAAGGTTCACCGGTGCCTGCCCGAGCTGGGCGAGCTCCGCCTCGATGCGAGCCGTCACGACCGCCGGGTCGGGCTGCTCCGTAGCGCGCGAGCGCAGCGCTCGGTTGATCCGCTCGATGAGCTCGGCGTCGGCGGGGTCGTGCGCGTCGCGAGAGTGCTCGTTCATGACGTCTCCGGAGGGGTCGTGAGGTCGATCTGTCGCAAGGTCGCCAGCGCGCGGCTGGCATGGGAACGGACGGTGGCGCTCGACGTGCCCAGCACGTCGCCGATCTCCGAGTCGTCGAGCCCCTCGTAGTACCGCAGCACCAGGACGGCGCGCTGCCGCGGCGGCAGCTCGCTGAGGCGCTGCCACATCGCGTCGTCCTCGACCACGTGCTGGGCGTGGTCCGCCTGCGGGGCGATGCGGGCGTCGAGGACGTCGTCGGTCGTCGTGTGGATGGTGCGCACGTGCCACCGGCGACGCCACGACAGGTGCTCGTTGGTCACCATCCGCCGCAGGTACAGGTCGGGCCGCGCCATGAGCGAGATGCGCGTCCAGCGCACGTGCGCGCGCAGCAGAACCTCCTGGACGAGGTCTGCCGCGGTGTGCGGGTCGCCCGTGAGCACCGTCGCGTACCGCAGGAGCCCGGGAAGGTGGTCGCGGACCACGTCGTCGAGGTGTCGGGCGACGACCTCCGGCGCGGCGGCGACGTCGGGGTCGACAGGCGCCGGCCTGACCTGGGGGATCGCGGCACTGTTCGGCCCGCGCGCCGATGCCCACGTCGTCATCGGCGCACCACCGCCAGCAGCTCGTCCAGCGCGGCGTGCGGATCGAGGTCCGCTCCGGCACCGGGCCGGGGCAGCGGGCCATGCTCGAGGCAGCGCCGGAGCACGGCCTCGACCACCGCGGCCGACCCCACGATCGCATCGGTGTCGATCCCGCCGGGCAGGATCCGCACCTCCACCGTCTCCCGCAGGGGGCGCGCGCTGACGAGCTGCGTGAGGTTGACGTCGGCGTACTTGGTCAGCCCTGTGGCCCGTGCCGCGTCCCGCAGCGGTACCCAGCCGCCGTCCTCCCAGGGTTCCTCGACGAGCTCGACGAGTGCCTGCGGCAGCGGGGCGAGCCGCACGCACTCAGGGTTGGTGCCCAGAACCGACCACAGCACCCCACGCCAGTGGCCGAAGAGCCGGACGAGGTTCGCGAAGGCCTGCGGCGCGCGGAACGGAGCTGCGTCCAGGTGCACGTGCACCGCAGCCTCCTTCGGAACCGTGAAGCCGAGGTCCCGGGCCGGCGCGAGGAGCTGCTCCAGGGCGTCCCGGTGCCCGGCGGCCAACGGCGGCGTGATGATCTCGCACGGACGTTCGCGCCCTGGCGGCAGCGGCAGCGCGACGGCGACGGTCGCGCCGGCCGTGTCGTCGACGCGCGCCGCAGCGGGCAGCACGTCGACACCGACCCCGAACAGCTCGGCGACCGGTTCCAGCACGGTGCCCAGCGAGGCCTCCGGGTCCGCGTGCCGCTCGATCAGCCGCAGGAGCCGGGCGTCGTCGGACAGGACCCGGTACCAGCCGCGGTGCCCGGGACGTCCAGGCACCGCGGCGAGGTCGGCCGAGATCGTGATGTCGTCCACCACCCTCGCCACCGGGCGCCCGTCCACGTCGACCACGTCGAACGCCGGGGACAGGTGGCGGAAGACGCCCACGCCCGGCACCGTCGACGGCTCGCTGTCCGCGTGGAACGACCGGCGGACATGTCCGTGCACGCGTGCCGCGATCTCGTCAGCAAGAACCTGCCGGTCGGAACCGGCAGGCGCCAGCAGCTCGACCTCGAAGCCGGTGCGCATGGTCAGGGTGTCCACGTGGGTGCTCGTCTCGTCGGAGGCGTCGTGCGTCGGGGTGCCGGGGCGGTCTCGGGTCAGGACGAGGCGCTCGTGGGCGTGCTGCCCGGCGCCACCGGAGGAGTCTGCCCGTCCAGCAGCATCTGCCCGGCGCGCGCCTTGACCTCGGTGACGTCCGTGCTCCACAGCGTGCCCAACGCCTCCGCGTCCTCGATGGTGTAGCCGGCAGCCCAGAACGCGTCGGCCTGCGCCGGGGTGTAGCTGCCGGACGTCGACGCCGACGACTGCCCGTCGGCGGGTACGGCGCCCGGGTTCGCGGAGCCCGCGTCGGCGGCGCCCGGGTCGGACGGGGCCGACGCGGTGTCATCGACGTCCTGTGTGCCACTCGGAGCGATCGGCAGCGCTTCCCCTTCGATGAGCATCTGGCCTGCCTTGGCCTTGGTGTCGGTGGTGTCGGTGCTCCACAGCGCGCCGAGCGCCTCGACGTCCTCAGGGGTGTACCCGGCGCCCCAGAACGCCTCGTACTGGGCCTGCGTGTACCCCTCCGGCATCGACGACCAGTCGACGCCCGCGTCGTGGAGCGCGCCGGCGACCGCCTTCCCGACGGCGGAGGTCGGTGCGACGGCGAACGCAGCGCCCGAGCCGGCGACCGACAAGCCGGCGGCGAGCACGCCCACGGCGACCAGTCGTCGACGCGAGCGGCGGGCGGCGGGCGTGGTGGTGGTGGGGTTCATCGGGTTCCTCCTGGAGCGTGGCGGTGGTGCCTTGCCCTCTTAGAACGCGGCTCGACGCCCAGGTGTGGAGTCACCTCGCCCTGAAGTTGTGCCCTGGACCTCACAGCCCGACAGCGTCAGCGGGCGAGCCAGTCCGCTGTGACCTCCAGGAGAAGGTCGGTGGCCTCAGGCTCCCCCACGCTGACGCGGACCCCGTCGCCCGCGAACGGCCGGACCAGGACGCCCGCACGACCCGCGCGCTCCGCGAACGACGACGCCTGATCCCCCAGCGGGAGCCACACGAAGTTGGCCTCGCTGTCCGGGACCGACCAGCCCTGCTTGCGCAGGCCGGCGAGCATCCGGGTCCGGTCGACGACGATCTGGTCCACCCGGACCATCAGCTCGTTCGAGGCGCGCAGCGACGCGAGGGCGGCGAGCTGACCGATGTGCGACACCCCGAACGGCGTCGACGCCACCCGGATCCCGGCCGCCAGGCGTGGTCTCGCGACCGCGTAGCCGACGCGCAGCCCCGCCAGGCCGTAGGCCTTGGAGAACGTGCGGAGCAGCACGACGTTCGGGTGGTCCGCGAACACCGCGAGCCCGTCGGCGGCCTGCGCGTCACGGACGAACTCGACGTAGGCCTCGTCCAGCACGACGAGGACGTCGCTCGGCACGGCCGCCAGGAACGTGGCGAGCTCATCGGCGCGGACAGCAGGGCCGGTCGGGTTGTTCGGCGTGCACACGAGCACGGCCTTGGTCCGGCTGGTGACCGCGGCAGCCATCCCCTCCAGGTCGAGCCGCCCGTCCGAACCGACCGGCACGGGGACGCCGACACCCCCCGCGAGCGTGATCGCGATCGGATAGGCCTCGAACGAGCGCCACGGCAGGACGACCTCGTCACCCGGTTCGCACACCGCCGTGAGCACGTGCCCGAGCACCGCGACCGACCCGCACCCCGTGACGACGCTCTCCGACGCGACGCCGAGCGACTCAGCGATCGCGCCCACGAGCTCGGTCGCGTACATGTCGGGATAGCGGTTCACGTCCGCCGCCGCGTCCGAGATCGCCACCAGCACGGACGGCAGCGGGGGGAACGGGTTCTCGTTAGACGAGATCTTGTAGGCCGCCGAACCGACCGGGACGCGAGCCCCCGGCACGTACGGCGGAACGTCGGCGAGGGCCTGGCGAAGCGGGACGCGGCTCACGCGGACAGCATGCCATTGCCCGCCGACGTCACCGCGCCGACGCGGACCACCCGATCCGGGCGAGTTCGCAGCACGGCTCACCACGTGGAGGAACACCGCGCGCAAGGACGGTCACGGATGGCAGGATCGGCACATGGCCTTCGTGCTCCGCGTGATCATCAACGGCATCGCCATCTGGTTCGCGCAGCTGGTCCTGCCCGGCCTGTCGATCGACGGGGGCGACACCCCTCTCCAGCAGCTCCTGATCATCCTGGCGATCGCCCTGGTGTTCGGCATCGTCAACGCGTTCGTCAAGCCGATCGTCGCGTTCCTGTCGATCCCGCTGTACATCCTCACGCTGGGCCTGTTCCACATCATCGTGAACGCGCTCATGCTCATGCTCACCGCGTGGATCACGGAGGCGACCGGCTGGGGCCTGTCGATCGCGAACTTCGGCACGGCGTGCTGGGCCGCGATCATCGTCTCGATCGTCAGCCTGGTGCTCTCGGTGCTCATCCCGGGATCGCGTCCCCAGAGCCAGCAGGTCCAGACCAGCACGTACTACTACCGGAGCGACAGCTAGTCCTCGATGACGTCGAGGGCCTGCTCGCGCAGCTGCGCCAGGTTGTCCAGCATGCCCGCCAGCACCTCCGGGGCGTGGCCTTCCCACTCCTCGAGCTCGGCGAGCACGCGCAGCGGGTCGCGGGTCCGGTAGGACTGCGTGACGTTGCCGGGGAACCGCTTGTCGGTCACGTTCGGGTCGTCCTCGAACGGACCCAAGGGCTCCACCACGTAGATGTGCCCCCGATCCGGGCTGCCAGCCAGCGCGCTCGCCAGCTCCGCTCCCCAGGCCGCGGTCTCCACGAGCGCCGTGAAGTAGATGTTGTTCATCACCCGACCCGACTGGAAGTTCGACCCGAACCCCGGGACGAGCTCGGTGCCGGCCTGGAGCACCGCTTTCGTGCCGTGGTAGAACGGCCCGTCGATGTGGGCACAGTCGTCGAAGGTGACGCGTCGCCGGGTGCTGGCGTTCTCGTCCATCGTCGTGTCCTCCGGTTGGGCGTGGTCGCGCGCGCGGCGGTTCGCCGGGCGGACGGCTCGACTCAGGCTTCGTCGATGGTCATGTCGCCCGTGCCGGGGTCGGCACCCGTCGGGGCGTACCGCAGCTGCACCGCCCCGGAGCTTCCTGACACGGGCGGTTCGAGCAGCCTGAGCCCGGACGCCCGGGCACCGTCCCGGAAGACCTTCTTCCCCTGGCCGAGGACGATCGGGTACACCCACAAGGTCAGCACGTCGAACAACCGCTCGGCGAGCAGCGTCTGGACCAGGTCGACGCTGCCGATCACGTGGGTCCGCTCGTGCCGCTCCCGCACCGCCTGAACCTCCGCGACGAGATCCGGACCGAGCTGAGTGCTTCCTGACCAGTTGAGCTCAGGCGTCCCGCGGCTTGCCACGTACTTCGGGACGGCGTTGAGCTGTCGCCCGATGTCGTTCTCGTGCTGCGGCCAGTACGCGGCGAAGATGTCGTACGTCCGACGGCCGAGCAGCAGCGCATCCATCTCGGCGATGCCGGCACTGACCTCGCGACCGACGACGTCGTCGATCAGCGGTGCCTGCCACCCGCCGAACGGGAAGGCACCCGACGGATCTTCCTCGGGACCGCCCGGCGCCTGCGCGACGCCGTCCAGCGTGACGAACAGATCGATGTGCAGGCGGCCCATGGCTCCCCCTCGGACGGCCCTGGCGGCGGGCTACGACTCGAGCGTAGCCGCGTCGACCACGACACGGGTGTGCGTCCGCGAGCATCCGGTCTGGGACCGGCGAGGCAGCGGCGGGGATCGCGGCGACGCGGACGTCGGACGGGATGACGCCCGTACGACTCCTTGGGCGCCGATGTCATCCCCGCGGACCACACCGCCTGAGGCTCACGGATGACACGGGCTCGGATGACGGCCTCGACGGGTGGACGCGCAGGTCAGCGGTCTGCCGACAGGCTCGGATGCATGAGCGAGAAGCAGAAGGACACTTCCCGGCGGAGCCCGGTTCGACGTCGGTTGCGGTGGGTGCTCGGCGGGCTGCTCGCGTTCGTCGTGGTCGTCGTCGTCGGTGTCAAGGCGACCGACACGGTGATGACGGCCCGAGAACGTGACGCGCACCGGGCACCCGGCGAGCTGGTCGAGGTGGACGGGCACAGGATGCACCTCCTCGTGTCCGGGTCAGGTGACACGACGGTGGTGCTGCTGCCGGGTCTCGGCACCGCCGCACCGGTGCTCGACTTCGAGCCGTTGACCCGCGAGCTGTCGACCTGGGCCACGGTCGTGGTCGTCGAGCCGTTCGGCTACGGCTGGAGCGATGCGACGGACGACCCGATGCTGCCGAGCGATGTCGCGGCTGACGTCCAGCAGGCGCTCGACGCCGCCGGTATCGACGGGCCTGTGGTCATAGCCGCTCACTCGATCGGCAGCCTGTCCGCGCAGGCGTTCGCCGACGCGTACCCGGAGCGCACGGCGGCGGTGGTCGGCCTGGACCCGACGATGCCGCGCACCGACGACTTCCTGCCTGCCGCCGAGAAGGAGGAGGACCCGTTCGCCGACCCCGTCCCGGCGTCGTTCGAGGTGCTGGCCCGCGGCGGATGGGTCCGCGTGGTCCAGGCGATCGCGGGCGACGACCCACAGATGTTCAGCGGCGCGACGCGCGCCCAGGGGTACAGCGCGGAGAACCTCGCGCTGCAGTCGGCGATCGGGAACTGGACAGGGTTGAGCAGCAACGCGGTCTGGCAGGCCGCGCACCTGGAGGACGAGGTGGAGGAGGTGCGCGACCTGAGGTTCTCGCCTGACGTCCCCGCGCTCGTCTTCACGGCGGATCCCGTGCACGAGCGCCCCACGTGGCGCGACGCGGCGTCCGCGGACTACCTGGCCGGTTCAGGCTGTGCGCGCGATGTTCCGCTGGTCGGCGAGCACTACGTGCACCACGAGCACGCCGCGGAGATCTCCGCGCAGCTCGAGTCCTTCCTCGCCGAGTGCCTGCCGTGACACCGGCGCGAAGATCGCTGACGTGATGTCGGTCCCAGACGGTGCGCCAGGTCGAGGCCCTGCCTAGTGCTGTGGCCTGATCGTCGGGGGGATCGTGGCCACGATCGCCGGGTCCCGGGTCGCCTGGAACTGCAGCGTGACAGCGGTGGTGCCCGACGGACCGAGCACGGACGAGACGGCCTGGCTGTACTCGTCGTCGGGCACGGGAAGGGCGGCGGTCGTGATGTAGCGCCTGATGTCGTGTGCCTGGATCGCGTCGGGTGACCCCGGCAGGTCGTGGCGCAGGACCGTCACGTCCGGGCTGGTGACGTCCGGCACGCCATCGGTCTGGGGCACCACGTCCTCGTCGTGGCGGTAGTTGCGGACCTCGACCCCTCGCGGAGGTCGGTTGGGGATGTCCGGGGACCCGGCGGTCGCGACGGCACGCACCGTGTACGCGGTGCCGACCGCAGCCGCGACCGACGTCGCGACCATCCCGCCCTGGCTGTGCCCGGCGAGCATGACGGGCTCGTCGGGACCTATCCCGGCGCGTTCCATGGCCTCGACGACCGAGTCCGTCATGTCGTCCGGAAGGCCGGCCATCAGCCGCAGGTTCGTGGTCGAGTCCATCGGGTTGCTCGAGTTCACGGTCCACACCTCGGTGCCGGGGATCTCGACCACCCACGCGCGGGTGCCATCGGGATGGGTGAGCCGCTGGATCGACACGAGGCCGGGCGGAGTGCCGGGGCTCGCGGTGTCGTAGGACGCCGCGACATTCGCGAGGACGTCCGACGTGTTCCGGGGCGCACGCAGCTGCGGCGGGTTGGTGCGGGGGATCACGACCGTGGGGGCGGCCGCCGCAAGGGCGTCGGCCGCCATCTCGGCTGTGTCGCGCACGGCGTCGAGGGTCGGTGCCTGGTGCCCGGACCGCAGCGCGCGCGCAAAGGACGCCGCACCCAGCAGAGCCAGCTCGGCGCGACCGTCGGCACCTGAGGCGGCGAGTGCTCCGATCGGACCCTGTCGGTGCAGCGCGCGGCTGAGCAGCTCGAACCCGACGAGGGTCGGGGCCAGAGCGGCGAGGGTGGACGCTGCGGCCGCGGAGCCGAGCCCGACCACGGCAGCACCCACGACGGGCCGCTCCCCCAGCTCGTTCCCGCCCGCGCTGACCGCTTGCCGCAGCACCTTGTGCGCGGTGGACTCGGCACCGTCGTAGAGCCTGACGACGGTCCGTAGCTTGCGCACGATCCCCCGGACATCGTCGGCGGCGTGGCCGTGCATCGTGCGGGCCGCGATCAAGGCCCGTTGCGCCTTCACGGCCGCCGGGTCTCCCAGCGGCCGGACCGCACACGCGATCGACCCCCGGTCGAGTGCGGCTCCGGCAGCGTCGAGCCGGTCGGCCGCCCGTTCCAGCACCCGCTCGACGTGCGCGAGCTCCTCGAGGTCTGCCGACGTCGGACCCGTCCCGCCGACGAGCCGGTAGTCGTCGCCGGCGGTCACAGGTGGTCCACCGTGGCGACCGGACCGAGGGCCGACTCCGATGCGGCACGCGCCTGGCGGACGAGCCGGGCGGCGTCCTCCAGGGCTGCTCGGTAGAGGTTCGCGGCGCCCGAGGACCACGACACGTGCTGCGCGGCGGTGAGCGCGACAAGCGCGTCGTCCGCGTCCCAGATCGCCGACCGAACCGAAGGTCCTACCGCGTTGTCATCGAGCATGGGTTCGACGCTAGGTGCGCCTGCGGGAGGGCGGTCGGGGACCGATCAGACCATCGGCGCCGTGGGGCTGGGGGCGGCTCGCCGGCCCCGGACCGAGAGCTAGGACTGCGTGGCTCGCCTCGGCAGCACCAGGACCGTCGCCGCCATCGCACTCACGGCCGCCACCCCGCGCCAGAGGTCCGCCGTACCGAGCGGGCTGACCACCGCCACGGCGACGACCGCAAGTGCCAGCGCGAACACCTGGACGACGGCGACGTCGCGCAGCCCTCGCCCGATCACCGCCCACTCGATCGACGCGCGCCACGAGGTGCGGGCCGCGAGCGCGGCGGTCCACAGGGTCAGGTGGACGAGGACCACGAGCGCCACTACCACCGCCAACGGGGGCGGGTCGAACACGAGCACCCGCACCCCCGCGATGGCGACGACGAGCCCGGCGAGCCCGACCTCGGGGCGGAGCACGACTGCGACGACGAGCGCGAACAGCGCGGCCGCGAACAGGCGGTGCGGGCCAGGCCCTGGTCCGGAGAACGCGACGACGAGGGTCGACAGGCCGAGGGCTCCCAGGGCGAGCCGCACGGCAGCCGCCGGGACGCTCGGTCCGACGGGCACGACGACCTCCCGGTCCGACCGCGGTCGCAGGAACGGGATCCTGCTGTCGAAGAGCCTCATCGCGACGCCCCGGCGCGCCGCTGGACCCGCCGGGCGAGCCCAGCGAGGGCCACGGACGGCGCATCGCGCCACGCGACAAGCTCGACGTCCTGGTCCGTGAGACCCGCGAGGCGGTCCTCGCGCGCGATCCGGATGAGCCGCAGCGCGAGCCTCTCCCGATCCGCCAGGTGGGCCTCCCGGACGGTCGGCAGGACGTCGACCGCCACCACCCGGTGCCCGGCGCGGCGCCAGATCGCGGCCACCTGCGCGGCCTCGTCGTCGAGGAATGTCGAGAACACCAGGACGAGCGCGCCGGACGGGATCTGCGGCGGGCGCAGCCTGCGCAGCGGCTCGCCCTCGGGGTGCGTGAGCGCGAGCGCGTGCCGGATCCGGGACAGCTGCCGGCGCCCACCCCCGGGCGGCAGAGGCCTGCGCACGATGCCGAGGTCGTCCAGACCCACCCGGTCCCCCGCCCCGAGGAACCCTTCCGCGACCGACGCGGCCGCGTGGCGGGCGAGGTCCAGCGAGGTCGGGTCCTGCGGTCGGGGCGGAACCGAGCCGCGCCACGTCATCGGGTCGGGGCCGACCTCGTCGCGCGAGTCCACCACGAGCATCACGACGGCCTCCGCGAGCGCGTGCTCACGCCGGACGTACAGCTCGTGCAGGTCGGGGGCGCGGCGGGCGGTCACGCGCCAGTCGATCCGGCGCAGGCGGTCGCCCGGCGAGAAGGGGTGCACGTCGCGCAGACCGCCACCCTCGCCTGGTCGTCGGGACTCGTGCGCGCCGGTCAGCCCGCGCAGGCGCGGCGGCAGCGGCAGCTCACCGAGCGGGCGGGTCGAGGGCAGCACCAGCGCGGTCCGCGACGCGGGCGCCGACGCCTCCGACACGCTCGCCGCCCCCGGCCCGACGCCCTGGAGGTCGACGACTGCAACCTCCTGCGGGCCGGTGCGGACCGTGTGCACGGAGACCGTCAGGGCCCGGGAGCCGTCGACGGCCACGAGCACCTCGGCGAGGTCCCGGAGTCCTCGTCGGACCCCGACGAGCACGGCGCCGCTGGGCGAGGTGATCTGCGCCCGGACGGTGAGCGTGCCCGCGGCCGGTGGGTCCGGCGAGGCCTCGACGCGCACGCTCGGGCGGCGCGAGGGCCGTCGCTGCCAGTCCCAGAACCCCGCGACCACGGGAGCGGCGCCGAGCACCGCCACGTCCGGACGGCCGGCGAACCCGCCCACGACGACGAGCCCGAGGCCGACGACGACTCCCACGACCGCCGAGTTCGAGCGCTCCCAGGCCACGGTCAGGCCGAGCGTCGCGTCGTCGTCGGACCGGCGACGTGCCTGAGCACGTCGGTGACGACGCCCTCGGGCGCCGCACCCGTCGCCCAGGCCTGTGGCGTCAGGGACAGCCGGTGCGCGAGGGCCGGCACGGCGACCGCCTTGACGTCCTCGGGCGTCACGAAGTCCCGCCCGTTGAGCACCGCGAGCGACCGGGCGACGAGCACGAGCGCCTGCGACCCGCGCGGCGACGCCCCGACCTCGACGGCGTCGTGCGCGCGCGTGGCCGCAGCGAGGTCGACGCAGTACCGCAGGATGTCGCCCTCGACGTTCACGGCCTCGACGCCCGCCTGCATCGCCAGCAACGTCGACGCGTCGACGATCGTGCGGACCGAGCCCACCTCCGTGCGGCGCGCGAGCCTGCGCGACAGCACGTCGACCTCGTCGTTGCGCCCCGGGTAACCGACCGCCAGCCGCACCATGAACCGGTCGAGCTGCGCCTCGGGCAGCGGGTAGGTGCCCTCGTACTCGACAGGGTTGGACGTCGCGACCACGTGGAACGGCTCGGGCAGCGGGTACGTCGTCCCGTCGACCGTGACCTGCCGCTCGGCCATCGCCTCCAGCAGCGCGGACTGCGTCTTGGGGGCGGTCCGGTTGATCTCGTCGGCAAGCAGGAGGCCGGCGAACACCGGCCCGGGCCGGAACGTGAAGCTCGCCGACGAGGGGTCGAACACGCTCGACCCCGTGATGTCGGACGGCAGCAGGTCGGGCGTGCACTGCACCCGCCGGAACGTCAGCCCGAGCGCGGTGGCCAGGCTGCGCGCCGCGAGCGTCTTGCCCAGCCCCGGCACGTCCTCGAACAGCACGTGCCCGCCGGCCAGCACGGCCGCCAGCGCGGCCTTGAGCGGGTCGCGCATGCCCACGACGAGGGTCGCGACCTCGTCGAGGATCGCGCCGCCCTTCTCGGCCACCTGCGCGACGGTCAGGGTCTCGGTCATGTGTCCCCGCTCTTCCTCGTGGTGCCGATCCGCTCGAGCGCGTCGACCGCCTGTCTGACCTCGGACATCTTGGGGCGCGGCGACCTCGTGCGAGTGAGCGTACGGAACGCCTTGCTGCCGACGAGCTCCTGGATGGCGCTCTCGTCCGCGGGGTCCGCGAGGTCGAGCCCGTGGCGCGCCAGCCGGGCAGTCGCGACCTCGCGCACCCGCCGCAGCATCCGCTCGCTCACGCGTCCGTCACGCGCGACCATCGCCCACGCGAGCTCCTGGACCTCGCCACGCGCACCGTGCCGTCGGTCGAACGTCGGCCGGTCGAACCCCGGGTCGGGCCGCGGGTCGAGCCGGGTCAGGACGAGCAGTCCCGCCACCGCCGCGCCCCCGACGAGCGCAACAGTCACGTACGCCAGCCCGGCCACCAGCGCGAAGCCGACGGCGGCGACGAACACGACGTAGACGCGCCAGTCCCTCACGGCCCCAGCCCTTCGGCGATCGTCGTCAGGCTCGACCGCGCCCGGTCGACGTCGTCCTGCGTGAGCCGGTGCTCGCTGTACCGGGCAGCGAGGTAGAGGTCGAGCAGCTCCTGGGCCGCGTGCGGGTCGGCGTGCGTGGTCCGCAGGACGTCCATCGTGAACTCGGTCGCGGTCTGCGCGCGGTCGCGGTGGACGCCGGTCTTCTCGGCCGACGACTCCAGCGCCACCCACGCCGCGATCACCGCGTCCCCGGGGGGCACCTCGTGCTCGAGCACCTGCGCGGCCTGCTTCGCCCCGTCACGCATAGCCGCCGTCGCGGCGTCCACGACGTCACCCTCGAGGCCGATGTCCGGGTCGGCCGCGTCGACGTCCAGCCCCACCCTGTGCTCGCGCAGCTTCTGCGCCAGCTTCCGGAACACGAACGCGAGGACGACGACCACCAGCAGCCCCAGGACCGTGAGGATCACCAGGAGGATCCAGCGCTCCTGCTCGATCGGCATCATCTCGGCGGGCGGTGCGGTGCTGCCCGGCTTGGCAGCCGACGTCTGCGTCGGCAGCTCGACGTCCGGCAGGTCGACCGTCGGCACGAACCGCTGCCCGAACTCCCACGGTCCGGCCAGCGCGGCCATCAGCACCGCCACCGCCACGAGCCCACCGATCAGGAGCACGGGTCCGGGTCTGCGTGCGGACGTCACCTGGCTCCTCGCTGGATGCGGCCGGGTAGGGGGTGGAGCGGTGCCCACAGGCTACGACGACGACACTCCAGGCTGAACGGACCCCAAGAGTCAAGCCGTCCGAGAGCGGTGTAGCGGTCGCGACGACCCGCGGAGGACGATGGCGACATGGGGGGAACGCCCGAGCGATCCGACACCGTCGGCTCGTGGCTGCGTCGACACTGGTTCGCGCTCGTCGCCTGGAGCGGCCTCGTCGTCGTCTTTGGGCTCGAGGTCGCCTACCGCGGTTGGGACGTCTCCGAGTGGGGCTGGTTCTGGCTGTCGGGCATCGTGGCTTTCCTGGTCGCGGCGCAGATCTCCCGGCACCAGGGGGAGCGCGTCGATCGCACCGTCCGCCGACTCGTGGCTCGCGGCGTCCTGACGGGTTCGGATGCCGACGACGCCGTGACCCTCGTGCGGGCCGCGCTGGCGGCACGGGCGCGCTGGGTCCTGCCACCGTTCGTCCTCGGGTTCGCGATGCTCATGCTCGTGTTCTGGGTCAACACCTACGGCGGCCCGTGGGTCCTGGAGACCCTCGGCGTGTGGATCGAGGTGGCCCTCGCTGGGGTCGCCGGCGGGGTCGTCGGCATGCTCGTCACCTACGGCATGCTCAGCTCGGTGATCGGGCAGGTCCAGCTGCGCCTGGAGCCGATCCCCGAGCACGTGGACGGGGCGTCCGGTCTCGCGCCCGTCGGGCAGCTGTTCGGGCGGCAGGCGGCGGTCGTCGGCGTGCTCGTCGTGTACTCGGTCGTCTGGTGGTTCCTGCTCCCGCAGTCCGACTACTCGAGCTGGGCGGTGGCGTACGCGTGGATCATCCTGATCGCCGTGGTGTGCGAGGTGGCGGCGTTCGTCGCGCCCCTGTGGGGCTTCCACCTGTCGATGACCGCCTATCGCGCGCACCTCCTGGACGAGGCCGACGCGCTCGGCACCCGCATAGCCAGGCTGCGTCAGACCCCGTCGGGCGACGACGAGATCGACCGACTGGTGCAGCGGTGGACCGACATCGAGACCATGCCGACCTGGCCCGTGCCACCCAGCCTGCGCCGCCGGTTCACCTGGGTGAACGGGCTCGCGCTCGTCCCGGTCGCGCTCGACGCTCTTGGCGTGCCCGACGCGTGGGGCAGCCTGTTCGCCGCCACGCACTGAGTGTCACCTCTGGGATGATGACCCCATGGCCACCACGAACGTTCCCGTCGTCCCTGCGCGCGTGCGGCTCGCTGACGTCACCCCTGCCATCGCGCTCGGTCCGCTGGACGGGCGCTACCGCACGGCGGTCGCGCCACTGGTCGACCACCTGAGCGAGGCCGCACTCAACCGCGAGCGGGTGCACGTCGAGGTCGAGTGGCTGATCCACCTGGCGAGCCACGGCGTCGTCCCGGGCGCACCGACGCTGACCGACGACGACAAGGCGTACCTGCGGAACGTCGTCGCAACCTTCGGGCCGGACGAGGTCGCCGAGCTGGCCGAGATCGAGCGGGTCACCGTGCACGACGTCAAGGCGGTCGAGTACTTCCTCAAGAAGCGGCTCGCGAACGCACCGGCCGACTCCGCGCTGCAGAGCGTCGGCGAGCTCGTCCACTTCGCCTGCACCAGCGAGGACATCAACAACCTGTCCTACGCGCTCATGGTCCGTGGCGCGGTGACCCAGACGTGGCTGCCCGCCGCCCAGGCGCTCACCGACCAGGTCGCCGCGCTCGCGCACGAGGAGAAGGACCAGGCGCTGCTCGCCCTCACGCACGGGCAGCCCGCCACACCGACGACTCTCGGCAAGGAGCTTGCGGTCCTCGCGCACCGGTTGCAGCGCCAGCTGACCCGCATCGGCAACGACGAGTACCTGGGCAAGCTCAACGGTGCGACAGGCACCTTCGGCGCACACGTCGTCGCGGTCCCGGGAGCCGACTGGGCCGCGGTCTCGAAGGACTTCGTCGAGCACCTCGGCCTGACGTGGAACCCGCTGACCACGCAGATCGAGTCGCACGACTGGCAGGCCGAGCTGTACGCGGACGTCGCGCGGTTCAACCGGGTGCTGCACAACCTGGCCACCGACGTGTGGACGTACATCTCGCGCGGCGTCTTCATCCAGATCCCGGTGGCCGGCGCGACCGGGTCCTCGACCATGCCGCACAAGGTCAACCCGATCCGGTTCGAGAACGCCGAGGCCAACCTCGAGCTGTCGTCGGCCCTCCTGGACACCCTGGCCAGCACCCTGGTCACCAGCCGGCTCCAGCGCGACCTGACGGACTCCACGACGCAGCGCAACATCGGTCCCGCGTTCGGCCACTCGCTGCTCGCCATCGACAACGTCGCTCGGGGTCTGCGCGCGCTGTCCGTCGACCGCGACCTGCTGGCGCGGGAGCTCGATGAGAACTGGGAGGTGCTCGGCGAGCCCGTCCAGTCGGCGATGCGCGCGGCCTCCGTCGCGGGCGTCACCGGTATGGAGAACCCGTACGAGCGGCTCAAGGAGCTGACGCGCGGCCGTCGCCTCACGGCCGACGACATGCGCGAGTTCATCGGGGGCCTCGGGCTTCCCGACGATGTCGCCGCCCGGCTCGTCGAGCTCACGCCGGCGTCCTACACGGGCATCGCGGCGTCGCTCGTGGAGACCTACCTGAAGGCCTGACCGTCAGGGCGCGAGGTCGGCGATTCCCTCGACCACGTCGCCGAGGACCTCGACGCCTTTGCCGGCGACGTCGCCGAGCACGTCGACGCTCTTGCCTGCGACGTCGCCCATGACCCCGACCCCCTTGCCCGCGACCTGGACCACCTGGCCGGCGGCCGACACGACGTCGACGAGGCTGACGACGTTGCTGGCGGCGTCGACGGCGCTCCGAGTCACGTCGGCGACCCCTCGGCCGACCTTGGCCGCGCCGCGACCGACGCTCGACGCCACGTCACCGACCGGACTCAGCGGGGATCGGCGGGTCGGTTCGTCCTGGATCGGCTGATCGTGCACGGCATCGTCCATGGCGAGAACGGTACGGGTCGATGCGGCCGGGAGCTGCGCGATCGGCGGGAGGACCTGCATAGGCGGCGCCGGCCGGTTGTCGAGAGCCTCCCTGCGCATCGCCGCCTTTGTCCGGGTTTGACGGCCACTCGTCACTCTTTAGAGCGTGCGTCGGTGAGATGCGACCGGCGCTGTGGCCTGGTATGTCACCCGGATGCGCAACGCAACCTGGACACGCGCCCTGTTAGGGCTGCACAATCGTGCACGAACCGTCCTAATCATCCGGTTCATCCCCTCTTTCATCCTGTTCATCCCCTCATGGCAAGGATGCCCATCGTGACGCTCATGCAGAAGGCGGTCACGCCAGCGCTGACCCGCGCGCACCTCACGGCGGGCCACGATCGCCTGGCGGGGTACGTCGTGCGCGCCGAGGACGTCGCCTTCGCGACGACGCCGGCACAGCTGTTCGAGGTCCACGGCCTCGGCTACGAAGGCTCGCCGTTCAGCCCGTACGACCGGTCCATCGACGTCCTGCGGTTCGAGAGCTCACCGCAGCTCCAGTACCGGGACGTCCCGGGCTACATCCTTCCGCTGTGGTGGCTCCGCCATTCCCGGATGCCCCCGGGCGCAGAGCTCGTCCGGATCTACGACAACGGCACGTCCACGCTCCTGGCCCGCTACGGCGACGTCGGCGCGGGCTGGACGGTGACGCAGCTGGGCGCTCCACGGCCGTCGCTGGCATCGCTCTCACGCTGCGTGGGCCCCGTGGCCAAGTGGCACGGCGCCTACCTCGAGGCCGACGTGGTCGACAACGGGCACACCGTCGTCCTCGCGCTGGCGAACCCGCCACTCGCCGAGACGGGCTTCCACCAGTCGGCGTCGGGTCGCTGGTTCCGTCGCGTGGCTCGTGACGACGTCAGCGAGCTGTTCGAGCTGGACCTCACCGCCCGGTGGAACGGCCTGCACGTGCGCGTGGTCGACCAGTGGCAGGACGCGCAGCGTTACGTCGTCGCGCGGATCTCCCACCTGGGCGACGACATCGAGCGCGCCGAGCGCCTTCAGCTCAACCGGGTCGAGGCCGGCGTCTACGAGGGCATCGTCTACGCTGCCGAGCTGACCGACATCCAGACCAACCAGGTGGTCCCGCACACCTGGGCTCCGGGGCCTGCAGCGCAGCAGCAGGTCGTGCGCAGCAGCTGACGTATCCCCCTGATCCGGGGTCCCGACGACGACGTCGTGGCTCTGACAGGCGCGTGCCAGGCCAGACCCTCCCCCCCGTTCTGGCCTGGCACGCTCCATCTTCACCGCTCGTACGGGCGGACCTCACAGGGCATCGCGGGTCGGGAGCAGACTCCCGACCCGCGCCCGTGCTGCGTCAGTCCGCGCTCTGCTCGCGGCGGCGCAGCCACGCTCCGCCTGCGGCCATGGCGAACCCGACGGCTGCCAGTGCCGTCGAGACTGCGAGCAACGGCCTCGGGTCGTTCCCCGTCGCCGACAGCTGCCCGTCAGCAGCGAGCACCGCGTTGACCGGCGAGGTCAGGCAGGACGGGCTGGACGGCGGGTAGGCCACCGTGACCGTGGCCTCCGGGTTCACCTGGAACAGCACGTTCACGCTCGGGCGCACCCAGTCGAACTCATCTCCCTGGACCCAGGTCCCGTTCGACAGCTGCCGCCAGCCGGGCCAGTCCACGCCACGTCCGTTGACCGAGACGGCGCCCGGCCAGTTGACCGTGCCGGACAGCGGCTGGTTGGTGAGCACCACGTCCGCACCGCCCGGGTTGATCCACGTGATCGTCACCGTCGTGTTCGTCGTACCGGTCGCCGTGATCTCGTACCGCAGCTTCGGCACGTCGTTGTCGCAGATCGGCGCCAGCACTCCCACGTTCAGCACGGTCGGGGTGGGCGTCGGCGTGGGCGTGGGCGCCGGGGTGAACTGGGTCGGCGTCGGGGTAGGAGTCGACCCCGTGAAGCACGGGGCGGCCGGGTCGGTGGACTGGAAGCCCAACGCACCCTCGACCGTGATGATGCGCGTCTTCGTGGTGGTGCCGTCCGAGAACGTCGCACCGTTCTCCGCCGTGATGGTCAGCTGGTAGACACCTGGGCCGTCATACGCCGGGCTCACGGTCACGGAGACGTTCGGGAAGGTGTCCTCGAAGTCGAACGATCCTGCCGTCTCGCACGTCGGGGGCGTCGGCTCAGCGGCGAACAGCGCCGGGATCGGAATGACAGGCACGGTGGGTGTGGGGGTGGGCGTTGGTGTGGGTGTCGGCGTTGGTGTCGGAGTCGGCGTCGGCGTTGGCGTCGGTGTCGGCGTCGGTGTCGGTGTGTACGTCGGCGTCGGTGTGTACGTCGGTGTCGGCGTGTACGTCGGGGTGAACTGCGTGGGCGTCGGGGTCGGGGTGAACTGCGTCGGCGTCGGTCCGGGGTCGGACGGCGACTCGGTGGGCGGCGGCGGGTCGTACTCACCGGCAGCAGCCCATGACGCTCCACCGAAACCGAGCACGACCGTCGCGCTCGCTGCGATGCAGACCTTGTAGATCGACCTCATGACGTCCCCCCAGCTCTCAAGCCGGCGGGCCTCGACCCGCCGTCGCCCCCCGGGCCGGGTCGGATGCTGGAACTGAACGCACCGTCGACTCGACCGGCTGCGATCGTGTCGTACATGTCAGGGTCATTCACCCGAAAGTGTGACATAGGTCACAGGATGGCGCACCTACGGACATAACGGACGTCACGCGGGCGTCGGCCTGCTGGCGGCATGGGCCGTGAGTGAGGGTGCGACAGACGGGCCGGCGGAGCGTCTCAGCGCGCTCCGGCCGCGTCAGTCCTGTGCGTCGTGGACGTAGCGAGCCACCTGCACGCGGTTGGTGACGCGCAGCTTGGCGAACAGGCTGCCCACGTGGGTCTTGACCGTCGCGACGCCCATGTACAGGTCCCGCGCGATCTCCGAGTTCGTCTTGCCCTCGCTCACCGCGACCGCCACCTCACGCTCGCGGTCCGTCAGCCGCGCCATGGCGGCACGCGCGGTGCGCCGGCGATCGTCGTCCTGCGGCTTCGTCACGGCGGCGATGAGCTGCGTCGTGACGCTCGGCGAGAGGATCGGGTCACCGGCCGCGACGCGACGCACGGCGGCGATGAGCTCCACGGGCGGGGTGTCCTTGAGCAGGAACCCGGACGCTCCGTTCTGGAGCGCCGTGAGCACCATCTCGTCGGTGTCGAACGTGGTCAGGACGATCACACGGGTCGACGACGACCGCAGCGCCCGCGTGGCCTGCAGACCGTCCATCCGTGGCATCCGGATGTCCATCAGAGCCACGTCCGGTCTCACCTTCTCGACCAGCTCGATCCCCGCCTGCCCGTCGGACGCCTCACCGACGACCTCGAGGTCGGGGGCGCCGCCCAGGATCATCCGCAGACCGGCCAGCACCAGGCGGTCGTCGTCGACGAGCACGACACGGATCGCCGGCTCGGACTCGCTCGGGGTCAGTGGCTCCACGGCAACCTCGCTCTCACCAGGAACGACCCATCGGGCTGCTTCCCGTACGTCAGTGCACCACCGGCCAGCTCGGCGCGTTCGGTCATCCCCGTGAGCCCGACGCCGGCCGGCGCACGTGCGATCCCCGGGAGGAACGCCGGGACGCCCGCCCGGTTGCGCACCTCGAGCTCGAGGAAACCGCCGGCCTCGCCGGCAAGGACCACGGACACCGGCTCACCAGGTGCGTGCTTACGAGCATTCGTCAGGGCCTCCTGCACGATCCGGAACGACGTCCTCGACATCGTGGCCGGGATCCTCGCCAGGTCGCACTCCCGGAGCCCGAGCACGTCGAGCTCCACCTGGGAGCCCGTCTCGCGCACGTCGGCGAGCAGCGCGGGCAGCTCGGCGAGAGTCGGCTGGGGCGCTTCCACACCGTCGGCGACCTGCCGGGCGCGCAGGACACCGAGCACCTGCCGCAGCTCGGCGAGCGCCAGCTGCGCGTTCGCCTGGATCGTCGCGGCCGTCTCGGCCGTCTGCTCGCGGGTCAGGTCCTCACGGTAGGCGAGCGCTCCGGCGTGCATGGCGACCAACGAGATCCGGTGGGCGAGCACGTCGTGCATCTCCCGCGCGATGCGCGTCCGCTCGGCGTCCCGCGCCGCCTCCGTCGTCAGGGTCTGCTCCCGCTCCGCCGTCGCCAGCCGCTCGTTCAACGACGCGACGAGCTCACGCCGGGCCCGGACGTAGAAGCCGGTGACGATCACCAGGCCGAAGAGCACCAGGCCGAGGAGCTGGTTCGCCAGCTGGGCGTACAGGTTGTCCTCACCCGGAGCGGCGACGCCGCGGACCTTGATCACGAGCATCGAGGCGAGCCCCGCACCGACCCAGATGGCCCCGGTGACGATCACCCAGTTGCGGCGCCGCCACGTGGCCATCGAGACGACCGCGAGCGTCCCTGCGCCGGCAGCGGACGTCGACAGCACACCGAACGCGACCGTCAGGCAGGCGACGAGGAACGGGTACCGACGCCGCAGCGGCAGCAGCGCCACGGCGACCGCACCGAGAAGAAGGTCGAGCGCGAGCCAGAGTGCGATGACCTCCTGGTCGGACCCGTCGGGAAACGCGCTGAACTGGGTCAACGCGGTCCCCACCCACGCGGCCAGCCCGACGACAACCGCGACCAGGTACCGCCATACCCGCGACCACGGCTGGAGCGCCGGGTGCAGCAGCTCCTCGGGTACGGGGGTGACCCTGATCGGCGCTGCGGGACTGGTCACGTGAGCAGCCTAAGGACCTTCGCGCCGCCGCGGATCCGTCGAGAGGGCGCGGGGAGCCCACCCCACGGTGGAGCCGGGCCGACGTCGCGGGCAGCGCGTCGGGGTGTCGACCGCTACGGCGCACCACCGTGGTGTCGCGCCTGCGTGGCGATGCGGGAGGATCGGGCCAAGCACCGGTCCACGGCTGGGGTCGCGACCCGGCCGGACGGAGGAGCGTCATGAGCGAGGCGACCACCGAGGTCCGCGTCCCGGTGCGCGAGCTGCTGCGCCTGGGCGTGCCCGCGGTGGTGATCGGAGTCTTCTCTGCTCTGACGCTCGTCGCCCTCAGCGAGCTGGCCGCCCTGCTCGAGCACTGGCTGTGGGGCACTCTGCCCGACCGCGTCGGCGTCGACCCCGACTCGGCGCCGTGGATCATCGGCATCCTCACCACGACCGGTCTGGCCGTCGGACTCATCATCCGGTTCGCACCCGGGAACGCCGGTCCGGACCCGGCGACGCACGGCCTGGTCTCGGTCCCGCTCCCACCACGGGTGCTGCCCGGGCTCGCCGCGGCGATGGTCCTGACGCTCGCGGGCGGTGTCAGCCTCGGCCCCGAGAACCCGATCATGGCGATCAACGCGGCCCTCGTCGTCGCCGTCGGTGCGCGGCTCATGCCACGCGTCCACGTACCCGCATGGATCGTGCTGACCACCGCGGGGACCCTCGGGGCGATGTTCGGCACGCCCGTCGCGGCCGCGCTCATGCTCTCGGAGATCAACCCGGGCGACAGGCGGACCCCGCTGTGGGACCGACTGTTCGCGCCGCTCGTCGCCGCGATCGCGGGCGCCCTGACCTCGGCTCGGCTCGAGGACTTCACGTTCGACGTCGAGCTGCCCGCCTACGAGTGGGGCGGGGTGCGGGACGTCGGGCTGGCCGTCGTCATCTCGCTGGGCGCCACCGCGCTCGGGCTCGTCGCTTCCTACGCGTTCACCCCGATGCACCGGCTGGTCCACCGGATCGGGAGCCCGGTGCTGCTGCTCACGCTCGGCGGCCTGGCGCTCGGGGTCCTCGGCGTCGTGGGCGGCCCCGTCACCCTGTTCAAGGGTCTGGACCAGATGAAGGAGCTGCCGGAGCGAGCCGGCAGCACCACGGCTCTCGGGTTCCTCGCCCTGGCCGTCATCAAGCTCCTGGCGATGCTGGTCGCGAGCACGACGGCGTTCCGTGGGGGCCGCATCTTCCCCGTCGTGTTCGTCGGCGTCGCGCTCGGCTTCGCCATCGGCACCGCCTGGCCTGCGGTGCCCATGGCGCTCGCCGTCGGGGCGGCCACCACGGGGATCCTGGTCGCGGCGACCCGCAGCGGCTGGCTCAGCGTCTTCATCGCCGTCGCGATCGTCTCGGACGTCACGCTGCTGCCGGCGCTCATCGCCGCGATGCTCGCAGGGTGGGTGCTCGTCTCGAACCGGCCGGAGCTCGTCGCTCGCGACGAAGCCGTAAGCGACGAACCGGTGAGCGACGGACCGGTACGGGCCGCGCCGTCAGACGGGGGCGCCCCGCCGAACGATCCGCCGGCGACCTGAGGTCAGCCCGCGTCGGTGAGCGAGGGCACGGGGATCGACGCAAGCTCCGCCAGCGCCTGGGCGTACGTGGCGGCGTCTCCTGCCCGGGCCGCCTCGCGTGCGCGGACGGTAGGACCGTGCAGCGTGGCCCGGGTGCGGCGGCGCAGCGCTCTGACGGCCCGCTCGTCCGACAGGTCCACGATCGTGCTCTCGAGCCCGCCGAGCACCCGGGTGCGTTCCGCGACGACGGCCGGGTTCCAGTCGCGCACCCGACGGTCCGCCTCATAGGCCTCTGCCGCGGCCGTGACCACCTCGTGGGCGGCCGCGACGGCCGCGTGCTCGGCCGGGGCGTACTCGCTGACGGTGTGCAGGCTGACCAGGCGGACCCCGGGCAGCGTCCGCACACCGGGGTCGACGTCGTGCCTCAGCGCGAGGTCCACCACCGTCAGCGGGTGCGCCGCGTCCGCCCGGGCAGCGGCCAGGGCGTCGACGCCGAGCACGGCACCGGCGGCACCGCTGCACGCGACGACCAGGTCGACGTCGGACACCTCGGCGGCAAGGTCGGCACCCGTGGGCAGCGAGCGGACCCCGCGGGCCGCCGCGAACGCGCGGGCGCGACCCGTCGTCGAGTAGACCCGGACGTCGGTGCAGCCGCGGGCCTTGAGCTGCGCGAGCGAGGCGCCCGCGTAGGAACCCGTGCCGATGAGCACGCAGCGGACCGCGGACCAGTCCGGCAGCTCGGACTCGGCGATGTCGAGCGCGACCCCGACGACCGAACGGCCGGTCGCGCCCAGGCCGGTGCGTGCCTCGACGTCTCGCGAGACGCGGGACGCGGCCTGGAACAGCGACTCGAGGCCGCCCGTCGTGGTGCCGTCGCGACGGGCCGTGGTCAGTGCCCGACGGACCTGGCCGGCGATCTCGCGCTCACCGACGACCATCGAGTCGAGCCCGCTGGCGACGGAGAACAGGTGCGCCGCGGCGTCGGTGCCCGCACGCACGCG
This sequence comes from Cellulomonas sp. URHE0023, assembly GCF_000688475.1. Classification (GTDB taxonomy): domain Bacteria; phylum Actinomycetota; class Actinomycetes; order Actinomycetales; family Cellulomonadaceae; genus Cellulomonas. The sequence goes on from NZ_JIAN01000005.1 coordinate 1,060,066, forward strand.
CAGGTGCGCGCTCACCTGGTCGGTGCCGTAGCCGGACCGCTCCGAGACCGTCCTCGCGACCAGCTCGCGGGCCCGTGGGGCGTCGGCCGCATCGTCGACCTCGAGGTACAGCTCGAACCGGTTGCACGTCGCAAGGACGACGGCACCGGTGACGGACGCGGCGGAGTGCACGAGCTCGGACGCGACGGCGTGGACGTCCGACGAGAGACGTTCCAGCACATCGAGGTCGAGGTCGTGGTGACTGGCGGCGAGGGACAGCAGCACCACGCGACCGATTCAATCATCTGTTCATTTGTCCGGCACAATCGCACCTGTGAACCTTCCTTCCTCGCACCCTCTGGTCGACGGACGAACGACGCATTCTTCGCTCGTTCGTGCATATTCCGGTGAGCGCTCCGACCGGCTCCCGGTGTGGTTCATGCGACAGGCCGGCAGGTCGTTGCCGGAGTACCGCGCCGCGCGCGAGGGGACGGCGATGCTCGACGCGTGCCTGACGCCGTCGCTTGCGAGCGAGATCACCCTGCAGCCCGTGCGCCGGCACGACGTCGACGCGGCGATCTTCTTCTCCGACATCGTGGTGCCGCTCAAGCTCGCGGGCGTCGACGTGGAGATCAAGCCGGGCGTCGGTCCCGTCATGGGCTCGGCCGTCCGTACCAAGGACGACGTCGCCCGGCTGCGTGACCTCGGTCCGCTGGCCCCGGAGTCCCTTGCCGCGGTGTCCGACGGCGTCGCGCTCACGGTCGCGGCCCTCGGCGGAACACCGCTGATCGGGTTCGCGGGCGCTCCCTTCACGCTGGCGGCCTACCTCGTCGAGGGCGGGCCGTCGCGGGATCACCTGGCGGCCCGGACGCTCATGCACTCCGACCCCGTCACCTGGGCCGAGCTGACCGACTGGGCGGCGGACGTCACAGGCGCGTTCCTGCGCGCGCAGGTGCTCGCCGGGGCCAGTGCGGCGCAGCTGTTCGACTCGTGGGCGGGGTCGCTCGGGCTCTCCGACTACACGGCGCACGTCGCCCCCGCCTCGGCTCGTGCGCTCGGCCACATCGCGGACCTGGGCGTCAAGAAGGTGCACTTCGGCACCGGCACGAGCGAGCTCCTCGGTGCGATGCGTGACGTGGGGGCGGACGTGATCGGCGTCGACTACCGCCTCCACCTCGACGAGGCGAACCGCCGGCTCGGTGGCACGACGCCGCTGCAGGGCAACATCGACCCGGCGCTGCTCGCCGCCCCGTGGCCGGTTCTGGAGGCGCACGTCCGCGACGTCGTCGCCCGGGGTTCGAGCGCCCCGGCGCACGTGGTGAACCTCGGGCACGGGGTACCCCCCGAGACCGACCCGACCGTGCTGACGCGCATCGTCGAGCTGGTCCACGGGCTCTGAGGTGGCCTGGGACGCGATCGTCGTCGGCGGTGGCGTCGCCGGTCTGGTCGCTGCTCGCACGCTGACCGCCCAGGGCCTGCGCACCCTCGTCCTCGAGGAGCGCGACGAGGCCGGCGGTGCGGTTCGCGGGCACACGGTCGCCGGTCTGCGGCTCGATGCGGGCGCCGAGTCGTTCGCCACCCGCGGAGGGGTCGTCGCCGCGCTCGCCGACGACCTGGGCCTGCGTCTGGAGATCCCCCAGCCCGTCGGCTCGTGGGTCCACCTGGAGTCCGGGGACGGGCCGCTGCCGCGCACAGGGCTGCTCGGCATCCCGTCGCAGCCCTGGTCCACCCGGCGCACCCTCGGTGTCCTGGGCGCGCTGCGCGCCTCGCTCGACCTCGTGATGCCGCCGTCCGACGACCCGGAGACGCTCGGCGCCCTGGTGCGTCGGCGCATGGGAAGCCGCGTGCTCGACCGGCTGGTGCGGCCCATCGTCGGCGGCGTGCACGCGGCCGACCCGGACGACCTGTCCGTCGACGCGGTCGCCCCGGGACTGTCGGCCGCGCGCAACCGCGGGTCGCTCGCACGTGCGGTCGGCTCGATGCGCGCGTCGGCGCCGGCCGGGAGCGCCGTGCAGGGCATCGACGGAGGCATGCACCTGCTCGTCGAGGCGCTCGTCGCTGACCTGGAGGCGCACGGGGGTGAGGTGCGCACGAGGAGCAAGGTGACCTCTGCGCGGCGCTCAGGCGACAGCTGGACCGTCGAGGCCGGCACAAAGCCCACAGGCACGACACCCGAGTCGGCGCCCGAGTCGGCGCCCCGGCTCGTTCTGGCCACGCCGCGAGCGCCGGAGATCCTCGGTCTCACCACGGGTTCGCCCGACCCCGGCGCCGAGGTCACGCTCGTCACGCTGGTCCTGCAGGCACCCGCGCTGGACCGCGCGCCACGCGGGACGGGTGTGCTGGTGGCACCGCAGGCCTCGGACGTCGTCGCCAAGGCCCTCACGCACGGCACCGCCAAGTGGGCGTGGCTGGCGCGGGAGGCGGGACCGAGCACGCACGTCGTGCGCCTCTCGTACGGGCGTGCAGGTGCCGCCGAGGCCGAGCCCGACGTCGCTCAGGCGCTCCGCGACGCGTCCCGGCTGCTGGGCGTCACCCTGGACGAGGGCCACCTGCGAGGTCAAGCGACGGTGCGCTGGACGCAGGCGCTGCCCCGCCCGAGCGCGGCGCATGGCGTGGTCGTGTCGGCGGTCAGGTCCGCTGTCGCGGAGCTCCCTGGCCTCGCTGTCTGCGGCGCGTGGGTGGCCGGCAACGGGCTCGCGTCCGTCGTGCCGGACGCGCAGGCGGCGGCCCGTTCCCTCGTCTGAGCAGGTGTTATCCGTCACGTATTCCTCGCGCATTTTCTGACAACGCGTCCGCAACCCCGGCAAGAATGTCGTGGACCACATTTTCCGCGCATTGTTCTGACAAGTTGTCACTACAACGCCGGGCTGCCTCAACAACACTTCGACATCCCCTCCGCGGAGGGGGAGACTGGTCGCCATGCCTGCGCACGTAGTGGTCGGGACGCGAGCGAGCGCGCTGGCCGTGACCCAGACAGGTCACGTCGCCGACGCCCTCGCCCGACTCGGCGACCTCACGATCGAGACCGTCCACATCCGGACCGACGGAGACCGTCTGACGGGTTCGCTAGCGACCCTCGGAGGCACCGGGCTGTTCGTCGCCGCGCTGCGCGACGCGCTCCTCGAGGGTCGCTGTGACGTGGCCGTCCACTCGCTCAAGGACCTGCCGACGGGCGATGCCGACGGCCTGGTGATCGGCGCCGTACCCGTCCGTGAGGACCCGGCCGACGCCCTGTGCGCGCGCGACGGGCTCAAGCTCTCCGACCTCCCACCGGGCGCACGGGTCGGCACGGGATCACCCCGCCGCAAGGCTCAGCTGCTCGCCGCCCGCCCGGACCTGGACGTCGTCGACATCCGGGGGAACGTCGACACCCGGCTCGGTCGCATCGCCGCCGACCTCGACGCGGTGGTGCTCGCACGCGCCGGCCTCGCGCGACTAGGACGCCTGGACGCCGTCACCGAGGCCTTCGGCACCGACGTCATGGCGCCCGCGCCCGGCCAGGGCGCGCTCGCGATCGAGGTCCGGGAGGGCGTCTCGGGACCCCTTGCGGATGCCCTCCGCGCCCTCGACCACCGCCCGACGCGCCTCGCGGTCGTCGCCGAGCGCGCGCTCCTCGAGCGGCTGGAGGCCGGATGCGCCGCACCGATCGGCGCGTGGGCCGTGCTCAACGGCGAGAACCTGCGACTCGACGCGGTCGTGGCCCGCCCGGATGGTTCGGCCACCCTCAGGCGCGGCGCGTCCGTCCGGGTGGACAGCGAGGACGACGCGCGCCACCTCGGGTCCGCGCTCGCCGACGAGCTCCTCGAGCACGGGGCCGCGGACCTGGCGGGTCTGCGATGACCCCGCTGCCGCTGACCGGCTGGCGCGTCCTGGTCCCCCGGCCCACCGCGGGACGCAGCCCGGCAGTCGTCGCGCTCGCGGCCGCCGGGGCCGAGGCCGTCGTCGTCCCGCTGATCGAGACCGTCCCGCCCGCCGACCTCACACCGCTCGACGACGCGCTGCTCGCGCTGGAGGCCGGCTGGTACTCCTGGCTGGTCGTGACGAGCTCCGCCGCCGTACCGATCCTGGTCGAGCGCGGGCTGCACCTGACCGACGCGCGGGTCGCCGCCGTCGGACCGGGAACCGCCCGCGCCCTGCGCGAGGCGGGGGTCCACGTGGACCTCGTGCCGCTGGGCGAGGCGACCGCACGCTCCCTGGTGGACGGGTTCCCGCCGCCCGGGCCACGACCGCGTGTCCTGTTCCCCCGTGGCGACCTCGCCGCCCCGACGCTCGCCGACGGTCTGCGCGCCCGCGGCTGGCAGGTCGACGACGTGGTCGCGTACCGCACCGTCTCGGCTGACGCCGTGTCGGCCGAGGTCCGCGAGGCGTGGGTGGAGGGGACGATCCGTGGCGCCCTGCTGACCTCGGCCAGCACCGTCCGCGAGCTCAACACGCAGCTCGGCCCGCCGCCCACCAGCACGCTCCTGGTCGGCATCGGCCCCACGACCGCCGCAGAGGCCGCGCGCCTCGGCCTGCCGCTCGCCGGCGTGGCCACCGAGCAGACGATGACCGGGCTCGTCGATGCGCTGGCCAAGGCGGCGAACACAGCGATGCCCGAGCAGATCCCCAGCCCCGAGGAGCTTCCGTGACCGACCGGCGCATCCGCCCCCGCCGCCTGCGCTCCACCCCCGCCCTGCGTCGCCTCACCGCCGAGATCCGTCTGCACCCCTCGCAGCTCGTCCTTCCCGTGTTCGTCAAGGAAGGGCTGACCGAGCCGCACCCGATCGCGTCCATGCCGGGCGTCTACCAGCACACGCGCGACTCGCTGCGCAAGGCTGTCGCCGAGGCCGCGGGTGCGGGACTGGGCGGCGTGATGCTCTTCGCGGTCCCGGCCGTGCGTGACGCGGTCGGCTCCCAGGCCACCGACCCGGCGGGGATCCTCAACGTCGCCATCGCGGACACGGTCGCCGAGGTGGGCGACGCGCTCGTCGTGCAGGCCGACCTGTGCCTCGACGAGTTCACCGACCACGGCCACTGCGGCGTGCTCACCCCTTCGGGTGCCGTCGACAACGACGCCACGCTGGTGCGCTACGCCGACATGGCCCTCGCCCAGGCGGCTGCCGGCGCCCACATGGTGGGCCTGTCCGGGATGATGGACGGCCAGGTCGGTCACGTGCGGGACGCACTGGACGGGGCGGGGCGCGACGACGTCGCGGTGCTGGCGTACGCGGCCAAGTACGCCTCGGCGTTCTACGGTCCCTTCCGGGACGCGGTCGAGTCCCAGCTCGAGGGCGACCGGCGGACGTACCAGATGGACCCCGCGAACCGTCGCGAAGCCGTCCGCGAGGTGACCATCGACATCGCCGAGGGTGCCGACGTCGTGATGGTCAAGCCCGCGCTGGCGTACCTGGACATCCTCGCGGACGTGGCCGCCGTGAGCTCCGTCCCGGTCGCGGCTTACCAGGTGTCGGGCGAGTACGCCATGATCGAGGCTGCCGCCGAACGGGGGTGGATCGAGCGCAGACGGGCGATCCTTGAGTCTGTGCTCAGCATCCGGCGCGCAGGTGCCGATCACGTGCTTACGTACTCTGCGACAGAGCTGGCCGGATGGCTGGCAGAGGAGATCTGATGAGTGTCCACACCACCACCCCGGACCTGACGACGAGCGCCGCGGCCTTCCAGCGCGCGCAGGCCGTCATCCCCGGCGGGGTGAACTCGCCGGTGCGCGCATTCGGCAACGTCGGTGGGACGCCCCTGTTCCTCACCTCGGCCCGGGGCGCGTACGTCACGGACGTCGACGGCAACGAGTACGTCGACCTGGTCGGCTCCTGGGGTCCGGCCCTCCTGGGCCACGCGCACCCCGCCGTGGTCGACGCGGTGCGTGAGGCCGCAGGACGCGGTCTGAGCTTCGGTGCACCGACCGTCACCGAGGTCGAGCTCGTCGACGAGATCCGGTACCGGGTGCCCCCGGCCGAGAAGGTCCGGCTGGTCTCGACCGGCACCGAGGCGACCATGACCGCGCTGCGCCTGGCGCGCGCCTTCACGGGTCGCGACCTGGTCATCAAGTTCGCCGGGCACTACCACGGGCACGTCGACGCGCTGCTGGCCTCGGCCGGCTCGGGCGTCGCGACCCTCGGCCTGCCCGACTCGGCCGGCGTCTCCGCCGCGGTCGCCGCCGAGACGATCGTGCTCCCGTACAACGACGTCGCCGCCGTCGAGGCCGCGTTCGCCTCCTTCGGTGACCGTGTCGCCGCGGTGATCACCGAGGCGTCGCCCGCGAACATGGGCGTCGTCCCGCCGCTGCCCGGGTTCAACGCCGCGCTGCGTCGCCTGACCATCGCCAACGGAGCGCTCCTCATCCAGGACGAGGTGCTCACCGGTTTCCGGGTCGGGTACTCCGGCTGGTGGGGGCTCGAGGGTCTGCGTGAGGGCTGGTCCGCGGACCTGTACACGTTCGGCAAGGTCATCGGCGGCGGCCTGCCCGTCGCTGCGGTCGGTGGTCGGCGCGACGTCATGGCACAGCTCGCCCCGGTCGGACCCGTCTACCAGGCCGGCACGCTGTCCGGGAACCCGGTGGCCACTGCCGCGGGCCTCGCGACGCTGCGGCTGGCCGACAAGGACGTGTACGCCCACGTCGACGCGGTCGCCGCACACCTGCGCAGCGAGCTCAGCAGCGCGCTCGCGCGCGAGGGCCTGCCGCACACCATCCAGTGGGGCGGCAACCTGTTCAGCACGTTCTTCGGGGCCGACTCCGCCCGCGAGGGTGCCCGCGACTACGCCGCCGTGCTGGCCACCGAGTCGTGGCGGTACGCGCCGTTCTTCCACTCGCTGCTGGAGTCCGGCGTCTACGCACCGCCGTCGCCGTTCGAGGCCTGGTTCGTCTCGGCCGCGCACGACGACGCAGCCCTCGACCGCGTGGTCAGCGCCTTCCCGGCCGCAGTCCGAGCCGCCGCGAGCGCCACGGCTCCGTGACCTCGGTCGTCGACCCGCCGCGCTCCCGGGCGTGGCTCCACCTCCTGTGGTCCGTCCCGGTGGCCGTGGGGCTGTCGGTCGTTCCGCTGTTCATGGCGTCGTTCATACTCTGCGGGATCAGCGGCTGCTCGGGCGGCGGATTCGGGGTCAGCGACGGCGGTCGTGAGGCGGTGCCTCTCTTGCTGCTGATCGCCGCGACGCTCGTCGCGGCACCGTTCGTCGCGGTGCCGTGGAGCCGCAGCCGGTGGCGCTGCAGGATTGTCGCCGGCCTGGTCTTCCTCGGCTGGCTCGTGCTGATCAGCGTGCCGATCTACGACCAGTGGCGCAACGCGGCCCCGCCCGTCTGACACCCGAGGACGGCCGCCCGTGGCATCGCCCTACGGGTTGACCCAGGCGTCGTGGCGGGCTGCGAGCTCGTGGACGGTCGGCGGGAGCTCGCCCGAGACCAGCCCCGCGAGGGTCACCCGATCCAGGACGTCGCGGACGCTCACGCGCAGCGCGACCCAGACCTCGAGCAGCGCCTGCGCCGAACCCTCGTACTCCATGGCGGTCGGGCGCTCGTCACGGACGGTGACCAGCGGGCCGTCGACGGCTCGGATGATGTCGGCGAGCGTGATCTCTTCCGCTGGGCGCGCGAGCCGGTAGCCGCCCGAACGCCCCCGCACCGAGACCACGACGTCGCCGCGGCGCAGGTCACCGAGGATCCGCTCCAGGAACGCGACAGGCAGCTGCTGCCCGACCGCCAGGTCGTCGGCACGCACCGGGTCGCCCTGCGGGGACGCCGCGAGCTCGGCGCACGCACGCACGGCATAGTCCGCCTTCGCTGAGACCCGCATGGAGTTGATTGTGCCGCCTGACCGGGTCGGGAATACCCCCTAGGGGTATCGTCGTTGTCAGCGATGAGCAACCTTCACCCACAGGAGACACCGATGCACGGGTACACCGACGCCAAGGACGACTACCTCAAGCGCCTGCGACGCGTCGAGGGCCAGGTCCGCGGCATCGCTCGGATGGTCGACGAGGACGTGTACTGCATCGACGTCCTCACCCAGATCGCGGCCGTGACCAAGGCGCTGCAGGCCGTCTCGATCGGACTGGTCGAGGACCACCTCGCGCACTGCGTCGTCGACGCCGCACGACAGTCCCCCGAGGAGGGCGCGGCCAAGGTCCGCGAGGCCTCCGACGCCATCGCGCGTCTCGTCCGTTCCTAGCAATCCCCCAAGGAGCCAGACCATGAGCACCACCACAACGTTCGGCGTCGACGGCATGACCTGCGGCCACTGCGTCTCCGCCGTCACCTCGGAGCTGTCCGCACTGCCCGGCGTGCAGGATGTCGCCGTTCAGCTGACCGTCGGCGGCTCGTCGACCGTCTCCGTCACGTCGGATGCACCCCTGTCCGACGCCGCCGTGAACGAGGCCGTCGTCGAGGCGGGGTACGCCGTCACGCCCAGGCGGTCCCTGCTGTGACGACCGAGCACACCGTCGAACGCACCGTCGACCTCGCGATCGAGGGCATGACCTGCGCGTCCTGCGTCGCCCGCGTCGAGAAGAAGCTCAACCGCCTCGCCGGCGTCGAGGCCACCGTGAACCTCCCGCTGGAGTCCGCGCACGTCCGGATCGACCTCTCCGACGAGAGCGCCGACACTCCTGACGCCGAGGCGCTCGTCGCCGCCGTCCGCTCGGCGGGCTACGACGCGACCGTCACGCGCACCTCCGCGCCGGCCCGCCCGGCGGACGCCGAGCACGCGCCGGCCGCCCCCACGCTCGACGCCCGCGGGCATGGCCCCACGGACCCCGGGATGTCGGGACACGAGATGTCCGGACCCGGCCACCACATGAGCTCCACCGAGCACGCGCTCTCCGGGCACTCGATGGCGCCGGGCCACGACATGGACCCCGACGAGGACACGTCCGCCCCGACCGACGCGCGCGGTACCGACCTGCGCCGACGCCTGCGGGTGTCCACGGTCCTGACCGTGCCGGTGCTGATGCTCTCGATGATCCCGGCGCTCCAGCTCACCGGCTGGCAGTGGGTCGTCGCAGCCCTCGCGCTGCCCGTCGCCACCTGGGCCGCCTGGCCGTTCCACCGAGCCGCAGCACGGGCCGCCCGGCACCGGGCGTCGACCATGGACACGCTCGTCTCGATCGGCATCATCGCCGCGACCGGCTGGTCGCTCTGGGCGCTGCTGCTGGGGGGCGCCGGCGAGCTCGGGCTCACCATGACACCGTCCCTGTGGCCTGCCGCCGAGACGCAGATGGCCGTCCCCGAGCTCTACTTCGAGGTCGCGGCCGTGGTCACCACGTTCCTGCTGGCCGGCCGGTACGCCGAGCACCGCTCGCGGCGACGGGCCGGTGACGCACTGCGCGCACTGCTCGACCTCGGGGCCAAGGACGTCGCGCTGCTCGTCGGCGGAGCCGAGCAGCGTGTGCCGATCGGACGCCTCGCGGTGGGTGACGAGTTCGTCGTGCGGCCGGGCGAGAAGGTCGCCACCGACGGCGTCGTGGTTCGCGGCACGTCCGCGCTCGACACCAGCCTGCTCACGGGCGAGCCCCTGCCGGTGGACGTCGGCCCCGGCGACGAGGTGACGGGCGCGACGATCAACAGCTCCGGCGCACTCGTGGTCCGGGCCACTCGCATCGGTGAGGAGACCCGCCTGTCGCAGATCGGCCGCCTGGTCGCCGCCGCGCAGACGGGCAAGGCTCCGGTCCAGCGGCTGGCCGACCGTATCTCCGCCGTGTTCGTGCCGGTCGTGCTCGTCCTCGCGTTCGCCACCCTGACCCTCTGGCTCCTGAGCGGCTCCAGCACGCAGGCCGCCTTCACCGCGGCCGTCGCCGTCCTGATCATCGCCTGCCCGTGCGCCCTCGGGCTCGCGACGCCGACCGCACTGCTGGTCGGCACCGGTCGCGGTGCGCAGCTGGGCATCCTCATCAAGGGCCCGGAGGTTCTCGAGCAGACGCGCACCGTGGACACGGTGGTGCTCGACAAGACCGGCACGGTGACCGAAGGTCGCATGAGCCTGGTGGAGGTCCTCGGCGGCGACGACGTGCTGCGCTACGCGGCCGCGGTCGAGCAGCTGGCCGAGCACCCGATCGGTCGCGCGATCGCGTCGGCCGTCACCCACCCGACCGGCGAGACCGGTGCCGACGGTGTGGTCATCGGGTCCGACCAGGTGCTCGAGTTCCGGGCGGAGGCCGGGCACGGCGTCTCCGGCGTCGTCCGCGTCGCCCACTCCGGTGTCGGGCTGGGCCGGCGCGTGCTCGTCGGAAAGCCGACGTGGCTGGAAGCCCAGGGGGTCACGACGACGGACTGGCGGCAGCCGTTCGACGTCGCGGAGGCCGACGGCGCCACCGCGGTCATGGTCGCGTGGGACGGAACCGCGCGCGGGCTCCTGATCCTGCGCGACCCGGTCAAGCGGACGTCCGCTCAGGCCGTCGCGGAGCTCCGGGCTCTCGGACTGCGACCGGTGCTGCTCACGGGCGACAGCCGGGGGGCGGCCCTGACCGCCGCGCGTGCGGTCGGTATCGACGAGTCCGACGTCTACGCGCAGGTGCTCCCGGCCGACAAGGTCGAGGTCGTCGCGCGGCTCCAGGAGCGGGGCGCTCGCGTCGCGATGGTCGGTGACGGGGTCAACGACGCAGCCGCGCTCGCCACCGCCGACCTCGGGTTGGCCATGGGGACGGGAACGGACGTGGCGATCGAGGCGTCCGACGTGACGCTCGTGCGTGGTGACCTGCGCGCTGCCGGGGACGCCATCCGGCTCTCACGCAGGACGCTGCGGGTCATCAAGCAGAACCTGTTCTGGGCGTTCGCGTACAACGTCGCGGCGATCCCGCTGGCCGCGCTCGGGCTGCTGAACCCGATGATCGCGGGGGCAGCGATGGCGTTCTCCTCGGTGCTGGTGGTCGGCAACTCACTGCGGCTGCGCTCGTTCCGGTGAGCCCGACCGTCCAGCGCCCACCCAGCGGACGTCCAGGGACCGGTCCTACCCTCGGACCATGACAGCGCCGTCGACGCCCCCGGGGCCGCCCCCCGCCGCCCGCGAGGACGACCGTGAAGCGTTCGGTTCCTCCCCCGGCACGCTGCTCGCACCACCCCCGGTCAGCGAGAAGGCCTACCGCCGACGCCTAACCACCGAGATCTGGATCGTCCTCGGCCTCTCGCTGGGCCGGTCGGGGATCTACGCACTCGTCGCCATCATCGACAAGGCGACGCGCCAGGAGTCGTTGTCGTCGCAGGTCACCACGCTGAACCCGAGCCGTTCGGCGCGCCCCTGGCTGGACCTGACGTACCAGCTGCTGCAGATCGGCTTCGCGCTCATCCCGGTCGCGCTCGCCTTGTACCTGCTGTCTGCCAACGGTCGCTCGGCGGTGCGACGCATCGGGCTGACGTTCACACGTCCCCTGAGGGACCTCGGGGTGGGCGTCGCGCTGGCGGCGTGCATCGGCATCCCCGGGCTCGCCCTGTACGCGGTCGCGCTCGCCGCCGGGGTGAACACCGAGGTGCACCCCGCCGCACTGAACGCCGCCTGGTGGACCGTCCCCGTCCTGCTGTTCGCGGCGGTCCAGAACGCCCTCCTGGAGGAGGTCATCGTCGTCGGCTACCTCATGGAGCGGCTCCGCGAGCTGCGCTGGAAGGTGCCGTTGATCATCGCAGCGAGCGCCCTGCTGCGCGGCTCCTACCACCTGTACCAGGGCTGGGGCGGCTTCGTCGGCAACGCGATCATGGGCGTGCTGTTCGCGTTCTACTACACGCGCAGGCGGCGGGTCATGCCGTTGGTCGTCGCGCACACGATCATGGACACGGTCGTGTTCGTCGGCTACTCCTTGGTACCCGCCGCCTGGCTGGCGGCGCTGCACTTCACCTAGGCCTCGATGATCTTGCCCTGCGCGCTGACCTGGTTGGCCGCGTTCTTCGCTGCAAACCCGCCGACCACCAGCAGCACGCCCGCGACGAACGCGAACAGACCCAGGATCACCACGACGACCTTGACGGACGTCTGGGGGTGCGTGATGAGCAGCAGGCCGATGAGGAACGACACGAGACCGGACGCGAGCAGCCACATCCACGCCGCGTCCCTCGCGCGGTAGCGCGCGACCGCCCCGATGATCTGCAGGATCCCCACGAGCAGGATCCAGATCGCGATCAACCAGAAGATGAAGGTGGCCGTCTTCTCGGTCCAGAACACGGCAACCAGACCGATCACCAGGCTGACCACGCCGGCGAGCAGCCACCACCCCGCACCCGCCTCTCTGCGGTTGCTGAACCACTCGGCGATCGCCACGATCCCGTCGATCACCGCGAAGATCCCGAAGATCCAGACGAGCGCGGTGACGGACCACAGCGGGTTGGCAAGCATGATCCCGCCGAGGATCAGCAGGAACACGCCGCGCACGACGGGCACCCACCAGATGCGCTTGATGGCGGCGGCGGTCTCGGCGGCAGACGGGTTGGACATCGGGGCCTCCAGTCGGAGCGGCAGCGCCCGTGCGCTGGCTCGTGCGCCACGCTAGTGGAACGTTCCCGACAATTCCCGCCTTCGGGCGTGCGATCCCAGGTCAGAGCAGACGTTCCGCCGGTGCGGACGGCGTCAGGACCTGGCCAACGGGGTCCGGCTGCCTAGACTCGCCCCTATGTCCGCGACGCCGTCCGCAAGTCGCGCGGCGGCCGTCGATCCTGCCGCCGCGGGCGTCGACGAGGCACCTGTCGACGTCGCTGCCCCGGCACGCACCCCCGTCGAGGTCATCGACATCCCGACTGCGCGCGTGCACCACCCGAGCGACCTTCTCGGCACGATCCTGTCGGGACTCGCGATCGTCCTGGTCATGGCCCTGGCGACGTACGCGCACAACACCACGACCGGGGTCGCCGAGGACGTCCAGGGCTTCGCGACGCTCCTGTCCCAGATCCTCTTCGTGCCCGTCCAGGTGCTCGAGGGCTTCGTGACCCTCGTCGTCCCGCTGGCCGTGATCACCGAGCTCGCCTTCCGGCGACTGGGACGGCAGCTGCTCGAGGGCCTGCTTGCGGCGCTCGTCGCAGTGCTGCTCAACGAGATCGTGCGGTACGCGGTGGAGCACCTCGCGCCGGACGCGCTTGCGGTCGGTCTGTCGATCCGGTCCGACGGCGAGTGGCTGGTGACGCTGCCTGGCTACCTCGCGATGCTCGTCGGGCTGCTCACCGTCGTCGGACCTCGCGCACGTCGGCGGACCGTGAAGTGGTCGTGGAACCTGCTCTGGGTCGCGACGGGCGTGCTGCTGATCACCGCGGGAGTCTCACTTCCGGGCCTCATGGTCTCGTTCCTCGTCGGCCGCGTCGCCGGCCTGGGGGTGCGGTACCTGTCCGGGGTCCTCTCGGAGCGCGCCTACGGCGAGAGCCTCGTGTCCGGGGTCCGGCGGGCCGGCTTCGAGCCGGTGCGCCTCGTGCGCGTCGCCGACCCGACCACCGACGCCGAGGCGGCCGACTCCAAGGCCTCGGTGCCGGACCTCGGTACCGACCCCGCTGCGCGTGCCCTGACCCGATCGACCCGCGACCGCGTGTACGCCCTCACCACCGACGCCGGCGACGACCTCGACCTCGTCGTGATCGACGGTGACCGGCAGGTGGTCGGCATGCTCACGCGACTGTGGCGGAGCCTGCGGATGCGAGGGATCGAGGGACGTTCTGTCGTCTCCCTGCGGCAGGCGTCCGAGCGCGCCGCCCTCCTCGCCTACGCCGCGCGAGCGTCCGGCGTGCGCACCCCCAAGCTGCTGAGCATGGCCGAGTCCGAGGACTCGATGCTGCTGGTCCAGGAGCGGCCCGGGCGTGCGGTGCCGCTGGCCGAGCTGCCGCCCGAGGCGTTCACCGACGAGCTGCTCGCGGAGATCTGGGCCCAGCTGCACCTTGCGCACGAGGCCGGGATCGCGCACCGCGCACTGACCAGCGACGTCATCCTCGTCGAGGACATCGTCGGCCGACCGGTCGTGTGGATCACCAGCTGGGAGCTCGGCGACGTGGCGTCGTCCGAGCTGGCCCGGCGCATGGACGTCACCCAGCTCGTCGCGCTCCTGGCCCTGCGGGTCGGAGCCGCCCGAGCGGTCGGATCGGCAGCCGACGTGCTGCCGGACCACGACATCGGCGCGATCGGTCCGCTGCTCCAGACGATCACGCTGCCGCGCCTCACCCGCGACGAGATGCGCGCGCACAAGCAGGTCCTCACCGAGCTGCGGACGGCCCTGATCGCCAGGCTGCCCGAGGCGGACGTGGAACCGCAGCAGCTCGTGAGGTTCGGCGCCCGGACCGTGCTGACCGTCGTCGTCCCGATCGTGGCCGTGCTGTTCGTCATCACGTCCATCAACATCGACGAGATCTCACTGGCCCTGTCGCAGAGCGACTCGCGCTGGACGGCGCTCGCGTTCGCGCTGGGCATGCTCACGCTCGTCGGTGCCGCTCTCGCGTTCGTCGCGTTCTCGCCCGTCAAGCTCCGGCTGTGGACGACGATCCTGGTCCAGACCGCCGCGGCCTTCGTCGCCCTCGCAGCCCCTGCCGGGCTCGGCCCAGCCGCGCTCAACCTGCGGATGCTGACCAAGCGGGGGGTCACCGCCAGCCTCTCGGCCGCGACCGTCGCGCTCGTCCAGGTCAGCCAGCTCATCGTGACGCTCGGGCTGCTTCTCGTCCTGACGCTCGTGTCCGGGAACAAGGAGTCGGCCCTGCCGATCTCGCCCGTGGTGCTCATCGTGATCGGCATCGTCGCCGGTCTCGTCGCCATGTCGCTGCTGATCCCGCGCGTCAGGCAGTGGGTGCTCGCAAAGACCCTTCCGACGCTGCGGCAGACGTGGCCGCGGCTCATCGAGGTCGTCGGTCAGCCGTGGCGGCTGGCCCTGGCGCTCGCGGGCAACCTGATCATGACGCTCGGGTTCATCTTCGCGTTCTACGCCTCGATGGAGGCCTTCGGGCAGCACGCCACCCTGATCCAGGTCGCCCTGGTCTACCTCGCCGGCAACACCGCCGGCGCGCTGATCCCCACCCCCGGCGGCATGGGCACGATCGAGCTGGGACTCGCGACGGCGCTCGCGAGCATCACCGGCATGAACGCCGGTATCGCGACGTCCGTCGCCAT
Source organism: Cellulomonas sp. URHE0023 (assembly GCF_000688475.1). Taxonomy (GTDB): domain Bacteria; phylum Actinomycetota; class Actinomycetes; order Actinomycetales; family Cellulomonadaceae; genus Cellulomonas. The sequence goes on from NZ_JIAN01000005.1 coordinate 1,075,089, forward strand.
CGTGTTCCGCGTCGTGACCTACTGGTTGCGCATCCCCATCGGATGGGTGGCCATGCAGTACCTGCAGAAGCGGGGCGAGCTCTGAGCTCCCGAGCGGGACGCTCGCTCGCGCCGCCCGGACAGACCTCCGGGCCGGTACGACATGCGTACCGGCCCGGAGACTTACTGAGTCGAGCTGACGGTCAGGCGAGCGCCTTGGCCTTGAGTGCCTCGAACTCGGTCTGCGAGATCGTGCCGGCGTCGAGGAGTGCCTTGGCGTCGGTGATGTGCTCGGCGGGAGACTTCCCCGATCCGGCGACCGACCGGATGTAGCTGTCCGTGTTGGCCTGTGCCTCCTGGACCTGCTTGACCTGCCGCTCTGCCATGCTCCGACCGCGGGCGATGATGTAGATCAGCGCCACCAGGAACGGCAGGAAGATCAGGCCGATCATCCAGACGGCCTTCCACCAGCCGCTGAGGGCGTGGTCGCGGAAGAGGTCCCCGATGATCTGGAACAGGATGATCAGGTAGACGACGAACAGGAACCACCAGATCATCAGCCACAACCACTGCGAAAAGTTGTTCATGCGACCCTCTCTCCACCTGGACCAGCCCCGAGTGGCCGGTCCGCTGCCTGAGGCTAACCGACAAAACTCAAAATCTGCACGAGAGCGACACAATTAGTACGCATGGGCAATCAAACGGTCGGCGCCCCGGCCTGCAGTGACGGGTCCGATGGCTGCGGGGGCGGGACATCACGGGCCGACGTCAACGCTTCCGGGACCCGCGTCCGGACATGCCGACGTGCCGCGTCCGGACATGCCGACGTGCCGCGTCCGGACATGCCGACGTGCCGCGTCCGGACATGTCGACGTGCCGCCTCCGGACATGGCAAGACCCCCGGTCGATGTCGACCAGGGGCCTCGGGCGAAGCTGCGGTGATCAGGCGGTGGCGTGCTCGCGCTGCGCCGGGATCAGGTCCATCGCGTTGCCGCGGGCGGCGAGTCCGGCCCAGGCCTGCACGCGGGTGGCGGGAAGCTTGATGGGGAGCGATGCCTCGGACGGGTCGACTGAGTAACCACGCTGGTCCATGTGACTGTCCTGACTGTTCGGTAGCCCGGCTGACCCTGAAGGTCCCGTGGCTTTGCGTCCCCTCCTTGCAGAGGGTTTGCCTTTTCGCTGACAAGTCCGACATTAGACGACAGATGTCCGGGACGGAAGCGATCGGACCCGACCACGTTCGGACACTCGGCCATTTCACTCGTGTGGCGGTATCTGGACCGCTGCGCGAGGGTCGTCCTGGCCTCACCCGGTGCAATCCGGACGGTCGACCATCTCACCAGACGGACCCGCGGGTGTGAGACGCAGCACCTTGTGGGGTCGCCGGCACGGACGCCGGGATAGGCGCCGGTGTACCGCTAAGCCTCTGACCTGCACGAATGCGGTTGGCTGACTCGCCGTCCCGGGTGGTGAGACCGGCCCGTTGGAGTGAACGCCCACCCGGTGATGCTGCCCGAGACGACCGGGATGCGGTCCCTCGTCGGACGGCCCCTGAGACAGGTGCGGCACCCCAGAACAGGTCGTGGTGCACCTGCGGCCGGGCGGGCGGCACGCACCGAGTGCATTCGTGTCCGCTTCAGAAGCCGGCGCCCGCGCGCGTGGCGAGGGCCGTGTCGCGATGGGTCATGCGTCGGCGCTCGGCGGCCTCGAGCTCCGCGGCCTCGAGCTCCGTCCAGGCCCAGTCTGGACGGCGCAGGGCGGGTCGGCGCAGGGCGGGTCGAGGCACACGGCGCAGCCGTTCGCGGCCGGCACCGAGGACGACTCGGGGGACGGGGATGCGCACCGTGCGCACGTCGTACGTCAGCGCGACCATGTCACGCCTCCTCAGGCGAGTTGTGAGAGTTCAGCTTGGGGGCGTCGGACGCCTCCGGACCGGGTGCTTCGGGGTAGCCGAGATCGGGGTGGCTGGTCGAGAACCAGCGCATGAGCCGGGCGCCTGCGGGGCGGGACGACGGGTCCGACGAACGGGCGAGCAACGGTTCGATGAGGGCCGTCACCGCCTCGTTGATACGGTCCGCCTCGTCGGGTGTCGCCCAGTAGGACTCTCGGAGCATGGCGACCGCGGGACGCTGACCGGCGAGCTCGGTCCGGTCGGCTCGTGCGCGCAGGAAGTCCACGAACCGGTCCGCCTCCTGGCGGACCGCGATCTCCGCGAACTCGACCACCGCGTGCACCGAGCCCGGGACCGACTCGTCGGGCGTGAACAGCTGCCGCGCCTCGACGTGCCGCCAGGGACGCTCGCGACCGCGCCGCTCAGCGGGCTCGACGAAGCCGTAGCGCGCGAGCAGTCGCAGGTGGAACGAGCAGTTGGCCACGGTCTCGCCCGTGTGCTTGGCGCACTGGGTGGCCGTGGCCTCGCCGACGCTGTCCAGGTAGTCGAGCAGTGCGAGCCGCAGCGGGTGCGCCAGAGCGCGGATCCGCTCGGGGTCGCTGGTGCGCTCCTGCCCCGCGGGGGCGTGGGCTGCGGTGGTGTCGTCCGTGCTCATGACCCCACCGTAGAACGCGAAACGCACGTTGCGCAAGAGATGTTGCGCAACGTTTATTGCGCGTCAACCGGACTGGGCGACGCCGTCCACACAAGCGAAGGCCCCCACCTCTGGGGGTCCAGAGATGGGGGCCTTCGTGAGCGGGCAGCTCGTTACTTGAACGCGTCCTTGACCTTCTCGCCCGCCTGCTTGAGGTCTGCGCCGGCCTGGTCGGCCTTGCCCTCAGCCTCGAGCCGTTCGTCGTCGGTCGCCTTGCCGGCGGCCTCCTTGACCTTGCCCTTGGCGCTCTGCGCGGTATTGGAGACCTTGTCGTCGAGTCCCATGAGAATCGCTCCCTTCCGGGGGTTGGCAACATCTCGACGTTACGGCCGCCCCGAGGGGTGCGCATCTCGAGCGACCTCGCCCACGAGCGCGTCGGGCACCTGCCGCCGGAGCCCTGGTGCGTGCTCCGCCTCGTCGGTCGACCCTTGCCCGCTGCTCCAGCACGACATCCCTCGCGCCGTCTGTTCAGCCGCGCACGCCCACCCGGTACAGGTCTGTGAGCGTGCAGATCTCCGAGCCGTGATGGATCAGCTCGCGGTTCACGTGCAGCACGAGCTGGGCGAACGGCGCCTGCGCGTCGATGGACGTGGCCTGGCTGAGCCCGACGGTGAAGATGTCGTCGTCGGACATTTCCGAGATCCCCGACCTCCACGCATCTGCCGCTGCCGTCAGTGCGGCGATCGCAGGTCCGACCTCACCGGAGTACGTGAGATCCGGCCGGTGGAGACGGTGCCCACCGAACGTCCAGTCGTACCGCTCGGTGAGCACCTCCGTGAGATGCGCCACGAGCCACGCGACGGTGCGTGCACCGGGCTCGTCAGGTCCGTCCGGCCACTCGACCACCCACTCGCCGACCCCGAACCTGCGAGCAGCGACAGACTCGTTCCGCAGACGCACCGAGAGCGCGCCCGGGACGGGCTCCCATGCGAACTCCTCCTGCGTGATGGTGACGAGACGTGCGCGCAGCTCGAACCAGGAGAACTCGAGCTGGCTGCGGACCGCAGCACGCGTCGTCGGGATCTCCGTCAGCGACCAGTCGAACTCCTCGGAGGACGTCACCCGACCGACGGTAGTGACAGCCACCGACAGACGCAGGTCAGTCGGGCTCGCCTGTCAGGCGGACTCCTCCCGCAGCCGCGGCTCGGTCCGACGGGAAGGCGTGAACCCCGACTTGTCGGCGTAGAACGCACGGACGACGTCCATGTCCGCGGGGATGTCGCCCGTGAGCTCGATCGTCGGGCCGAGGCCCGCAGTCATCGTCGTACGGTCGACGTAGCCGAGCGTGACGGGCAGACCCGTGGCGCGCGCGATCCGGTAGAAGCCCGACTTCCACCCTTGCCCGCTGCGGGTGCCCTCCGGCGTCACGACCAGGTAGAACCGGTCGCCGTCCTGGATCCGTGCGATCAGCTCGTCGACCAGACCCGCAGGGTTGGAGCGGTCGACCGGGATGCCACCGAGGGCGCGCATGACCGGCCCCCCGATCCCGCGGAACAACCCGTTCTTGCCCAACCACCGGTACCGCAGCCCGGCCTCACCGGCGATCGCGAGCATCAGGATGAAGTCCCAGTTCGACGTGTGCGGCGCGCCGATCAGCAGCCCAGCACCGTCCGTCGGCACCCGCTCCGTCTTCAGCGACCAGCGGCTCACACGCCAGAACCCGCGCGCCAAGGCATGTTGCACCCTCATCGTTCGCTCACCCCGGAACGGTAGCCGACCGACCGGACGATCCCGATTCAGTGCACCGGAGCCCTGCCTGCCGGGCGCAGCCCGGGTCCTCGAAGGAGCGCGCCCGGCACCTGGAGGGCCCGCGAACGCGACGGCATGAAGCGCACGAAGAACCCGACCCGCAGGAGCCATGCCAGCCACCCCGTGATGGGCAGCCCGTAGAGGTCCGCGACCGCGTGGCCTACACCGAACGACGCCGCCTGGCCCAGGCCGAGGTAGCGGAACGGCCGGCCACGCCGTCCACGGAGGGCGTGCGCGACGTTCCGACCGATCTGGTCGCCCGCCTTGATCGCCCACAGCGCGTTCGCCGTCACGGGCGTGCCTGACCGCGGGTGCAGCACCCGTGCCGCGTCTCCGCCGGACCAGACGTCGGGTGCGACGAGCAGCTCCCGGGTGGTGACGAGCCGGCCCTGCGGGTCCCGAGGCAGATCGTCGAGGCCCGGCAGCGGCACCGCCCGCTGACCCGTGGTGGCCACGACCACCCGGGCGTCGACCTCCGTACCGTCCGACAGCAGAACGCCGTCCCCGGTCGTCGCGACGGCTCGCACGCCGGTGCGCACCAGCACGCCGAGCCGGTCCAGCTCGCGTTCGCAACGGACCGCGAGCCGCGGTTGCTCCGCTCGCAGCGCAGGCACGACCCGGTCGCCGGAGTGCACGAGCGTCACGGTGGCACCACGCGCGGCGAAGGCCGCTGCCAGCTCGACACCTGCCAGACCGCCGCCGATCACTGCGACCGGCCCGTCGACCGCGTCCTGCACGAGCGCCTCGAGGCCCCCCGGGCTGCGCAGGGTCGCCGCGCCCTCGAGCCGTGCCACAGGCTCCCGAGAACCGGTGCCGACCACGAGCGCGTCGTAGTCGAGGACCGAGCCGTCCCCGCACGTCACCTGGCGGTCATCGAGCGACACCCGGGTCACGGTCGAGTGGATGAACCTGGCCTTCGGCATCGCCTCGGTGAGCGGGGTCCGGGTCAGACCGACGGGCAGCAGTCCGGCGACCACCTCGCCCGTGAACCCGTGGAAGCTGTGGGCGTCGTCCGCGCTGACCACGACGATCTCGACCTCGCCGCGGCGCAGCTCGCCCCGCAGGCGACGGACCATCGCCCCGTACGCGTGCACACTGACGTACCCGCCGCCGAGCAGCACGACCCGCCTCATCGGACGGGCTCCACGCTCGCGACCCGCGCCCGCCCGAAGCTCGTGGACGACGCGGCACCGAAGCCAAGATGCGCGAACCGTCGCGCCAGGTCGCGCACGTGGTCCACCTGGTCGAGGGTCGGGACGCCGATCGAGAAGTGACCCCTGTGCCCGGACAGCCCGAGCAGGAACGTCTCGGCGAAGCACGCGTACGCCTGCCCGTGCGGGAGGCCGATGTCCGCGCCGCGGATCCGCATGGACGGGACGTCGACGACGCCGCCGTCGACCAGCGTGACGTCGGGGCGCTGGACCACGAGGTCCGGATGGGTGTTGCGGGGCTGGGTCGCGTCGAGCACCAGCGCCCCGGGGGCCAGGTGCTCCGCACCGAGCAGCGCGTCGGCGGACGCCGTCAGCAGGACAACGGCGTCGCAGTCCCGCACGTCGTACAGGTCGGTCGAGAACCTCGTCGGGACCCGGCCGCCGACCTCGCGTCCCAGGGCCGCGAGCCTGGGGGCTCCGCGCGCGACGAGGGTCAGCGAGTCCACCGTCCCCGCACGCGCGAGCAGGCGGACCAGGGTGGTCCCGACGCTCCCCGTGGCGCCGACCACCGCGACCCTGCGGTCGCCACGCAGCAGACCGGTGAGCTGGTCCTCGAGGATCGCCGCCGTGTACGCGTTGCCGTTGGTGACGCCGATGTCGGTACGGCCGCGCAGGCTGAGCCCACCCGCAGTGACCGTCGCGGTCAGTGCGCCGAGTCCGACGACCCCCGCACCGTGCGAGGCCGCGTGGTCCACCGCGCGGGACACCCGGACCTTCCCCTCGCCGGGCTGGCTGAGCAGGTGGCGCGCGCCGAAGGGCACGACGACGACCTCACCGACCGCTCGCTCCCCCAACGCCACCCGCGAGCTCGTGAACGGGCGCACCGGCAGCCTGCGCACCGCGGTGTCCCAGAGTCCCTCGGGCACGTGACCCAACGGCCGCCAGATCCTCGCGAGGTCCTCACCGATCCGCGCTCGCGGATGGACCAGGAACGCGAACGGTGCGGTGCCGTCCATGAGGTGGCTCCCCTCGGACCGTGAGAGAGCCGGCCCGCAGCGTCGGTGGAGGTGCGCGACTCTGTCGGCCGCACGCTCACTAGGGGTGCCGCGGCCGGTCCGGGGATACGCCGCCGAGGGTGAAAGGCGGGTCAGCCCGCGTGGTTGCGCCAGGTGTGGGCAGGGTCGAAGCCCAGCAGACGTCGCGCCTTGTCGATCGACAGGAGCGTCTCGGTGCCGCTGACGGGCCTCTTCAGGGGGACGTCCGGGAAGTAGCGCGCCAGCAGGTCGGCCGACGGGGTGCTCATGACCGAGTCCGGGGACGCGACGATGAACGCCTCGAAGCCCGTCAGGTCGGACTCCAGTGCACGCTGCACGGCGAGCGCGCCGTCACGCGCGTCGATGTAGCTCCACAGGTTCCAGATGCGGCGGCGCGGGTCCTGCTCGAACGACGGGAAGTCGGCGTAGTCGTCGACCTCCATCACGTTCGAGAACCGAAGCCCGACCAGCTTCGCGGTGGGGTCCCAGCGGGCGAAGTGCCGAGCCATCTCCTCCTCGACCGCCTTGCCGAGCGAGTACGTGCTCTCGGGCCGCACCGCGTACTCCTCGTCGACCGGTGCGTACGGCGGGGGCGTCTCGAACGGCAGCCCGAGCACGGTCTCGCTCGACGCCCAGACGACATTGCGGATGCCTGCCCGCCTCGCCGCCGAGAAGACGTTGTGGGTGCTCGGCACGTTGTTCGCGAAGGTCGCGCCGCTGGTGCGCAGACCCGGTGCCGGGATCGCCGCGAGGTGCACCACCGCGTCGACGCCGTCGTAGCGGTCGTCGATGCCGGTCAGCGCCTCGGTCACCTGCCCGAGGTCCCTCAGGTCGACCTGCGTGAACAGCGCCGGCTGACCCGCCGGTGGTGGCGCCGTGTCCACGTTGACCACGTCGTACCCCTGCTCGGCGAGGTGCGTGACGACTGCACGCCCGAGCTTCCCGCTGCCACCGGTGACCACGACCCGACTCATACGAGTGACGCTAGCTCGTCGAGCGCGACCATCGGGTCCGACCCGACCGGGATGAGGACCGCGCAGGTGACGCCCGCGGCGTGCAGCTCGGCGATCCGCCTGCGCGCATCCCGCGGGGTTCCGACGACGGCCAGCTGGTCCACCCAGTCCGCCGGCATCCGCTCCAGGAACTCCGCACGGCTGCTCGAGGCCAGCCGCATCGCATGGAAGTCGTCGGCGAAGGGCAGCGGCGCGATGTGGGCGTCCCAGTCGGGCTCCCCGATCCACTCGAGCGCGGGTCGGACGCGGGCGCGGGCCACGTCCGGGTCGTCGTCGACCGCGGCGACGCAGTAGGCGACGACCGGCAGCTGTCTGCCGACGTGCTCGAGCACCCCGGCGAGGTACTCCGGCGTCACAGGCTCGGCCAGCACGACACCGTCGGCGACCCTCCCCGCGAGCGCCAGCGACCTGGGCCCGCGCACACCCGCGAGCACGGGCGGGACGACCGACGGCGGCGAGTGCAGCTGCACGGCGTCCAGCTGCACGTAGCGCCCGTCCACGGTCACGGACGAACCGTGAAGAAGCGCCCGGACCGCGCTGACGTGCTCGTCGAGCATGGTCAGAGGGCTGGCCGGCCAGGCACCGACCTGCCGGACCCAGCCCGTCATGCCGTGGCCGACGCCCAGGACCAGGCGTCCCGGGTACAGCTCCGCGAGCGTCGAGGCCTCCATCGCGGCGAACGCCGGGTTGCGCACCGCAGCGGGCAGGATGCCGACGCCCACCCGGATGCGTTCGGTGCCGGCGAGCACCGCGCCCGCCTGGGCGATCCCGCCTCGGAACGGGAGGTCCTCGACCACCCAGATCTCCGCGAACCCGAGAGCCTCGGCACGCCGCGCGTACGGGACCAGCTGCGCGATCGGGAGGTCCCTGGGGAGCAGAATGCCGACGGTCACCGGGTGCACGATCCGCTGGATGCGGACGTCGGCAGCGAGGGTCCGTACGGCATCAGACCTCCTTGACCACGCGCGCCGGGTTCCCCACGGCGACCACGTTGGCCGGCAGGTCCTTCGTCACGACCGAACCGGCCCCGACCACGGTGTTGTCCCCGATCGTCACTCCTGGGCACACGATGACCCCACCTCCGAGCCACACGTTGTTGCCGATCGTGATCGGCTTGGCGGACTCGAGCTTCGCGCGGCGGCCCTCCGGCTCGACCGGGTGCACGGGCGTCAGGAGCTGGACGTTCGGACCCAGCAGGACGTCGTCACCGATGCGGATCGGGGCGACGTCCAGCGCCACGAGACCGAAGTTCACGAACGAGCGCGCGCCGATGTGGAGGTGCACGCCGTAGTCCACGTACAGCGGCGGGCGGATCATCGTGTCGTCGCCGAGCGAGCCCAGCAACGCGCGCAGCTCCACCTGGGCCGCGTCGGCGTCCCGACGGAACGCGTCCGCGAACCTGTGCGCGCGCTCCTGCGCGTCGTTGGTCATCGTCACGAGGTCCGGGGTCGCCTCGTACCAGTCGCCCGCGACCATGCGCTCGTACTGGCTTCGTGTGTCGTCGTCGCTCACGGTGAGACGCTCCCACAGAGCGGTGACACTCACGCGGGAGGGCGGTCCGTGTGTCGACCGCCGGCAGCGTCGGCCCTACGGCTGGGCAGCCTGCAGGAAGGACTCCAGCAGAGGACCGGCCGTCGTCGAGCCGTACTCGCCCACGTCGACGAAGACCGCGACGGCGAGATCACCCTGGACCGCGATCATCCACACGTGGTTCTGCAGGCTGCCGGCGTCACCGAACTGCGCGGTTCCCGTCTTGGCCGACACCTCAGCCCCCGGCACGTCCTGCAGGAACGTCGCGCCGCCCTCCGTCACGACGCTGCGCATGAGCGACGTGAGCGTCGCAGCCTCGTCCGCGGTCAGGGGCACCTGCGGTCGCTCGCTCGCCGTGGCCTCATCGCTCGGTCCCTCGCTCTCGCTGGGCTCGTCGGTCGGGCTGGGCTCCGGGGCGGACGCCCCCTCGGGGAGCACGACGATGCGCGGGACGACCGTCGACCCGTGCGCGACCGATGCCGCGACGGTGGCCATCCCGAGCGGGGACGCCAGGACGCGGCCCTGGCCGATCATCGAGGCCGCGTGGTCCGTGCCGTCCGAACCACCGGGCACCGCACCCAGGAACGCCGGGAACCCGAGCGACGCGTCCGGGAGGAGCCCGAGTGACCCGGCGGCGTCGATCAGGGCATCCTGCGTGGCGGAGTCGCGTGCCGAGATGAACGCGGTGTTGCAGGAGTTGGCGAACGCCGTCCGCAGCGGGACGTCGCCGAGCTTGTCGGCCGGGTAGCCCGGGAAGTTGTCGAACTCACGCCCGTCGACCGTCACGGTCGGCGGGCAGCTCACCGACGTGTCGGGCGTCAGGCCCGCCCTAAGCAGTGCGAGCGCGCTGACGACCTTGAACGTCGACCCGGGAGCGAACTGACCGAGGGTGGCCGTCGACATCCCCTCTCCCCCGGCACCGCTCGCGGCGGCGAGCACGTCGCCGGTCGACGGTCGGATCGCCACGACGGCGCTCGCCGGTCCGACTCCGACGAGCACGTTCTCGGCGACCAGCTGGAGGTTGATGTCGAGCGTCGTCTGCAGCGGGGTCCCGGGCACCGGTGCGTGCTCGTACAGCTTGCGCACCGCGGTGCCGTCGGGAGAGGTCGCCTCGACGGTCAGGCCCTTGAACCCGCGCAGCTGCGCGTCGTACTGCCGCTCCAGACCCGACAGACCGGCGAGGTCACCGGCCACGACCGCACCGCCGGACTTCTTGATGATCTCGGCGGTGGCCTCGCCGACCCCGCCGAGGATCGGGCGCGCGAACGCCCTGCTCGGCGCGAGCGGGAGCGTGTCGGGGATGGCACTGACGCCGTCGATCAGGTCCAGCTTGCCGACGTCGTACGTCGGGTCGCCGTCCCGCACGACGATCGCCTCGACGAAGGCCTTCGGTCCCGCGGCGGCGACCTTGGCCGCGTACTCGTCCGGGTTGATCTCGAGCGCTGCGGCGAGCTCGCGGGCTGCCGCGTCCTGCGCGGCGGGGTCCGTCACGTGCGTCTTGTCCACACCGATGCGGTAGACGGGGCGCGGCTCGATGATGGCCACACCACCAGCGCCGAGCACCTCCCCCCTCGGAGCCGGGATCCGGCTGACCTTGAGCACCTCGGTCGAGCTCAGGTCGGGTGCGAGGAGCGTCGGCGACCAGGCCGCCGTCCACGCGTCGTCCTCGCCGCGCGTCAGCCGCGCGTGGGTCTCGTACGTCCAGTCGTCGGTGCTGTCGTCGACGTCCCAGGTGAACCGCAGGACGGCTGTCGCGGAGTCCTTGTCCTTCTCGTCCACGGCGGTGGACTCGAGCGCGACGGCAGGCGTCCACGGATCGAGGCCCTCGTAGGCGGCGGCCCACTGTGCCTTCGCCGTGCCCGCGTCGGTGGTCGTCAGCGGCGCAGACGTGAACGTGCCCGACGCGAGCGCCGCCGCGAGCGCCTTGCTGGCCGCCTCGGGACCTGGCGGGTCCGCCGAGCACGCCGTGGCGCCGAGCATCACCCCCAGGGCAGCAGCCAACGTCCCCGCGACGCCCCGTGACGTCATGCCTCGTTCCCCTGCGAACGACATCCGACCTCTTGTCATGTCTCTTGTCATGTCCTGCCTGCCCGCCCGTGACCGGGACGGCCGGGCACAGCCTCGCAGAAGTTCCCGATCACCGGAGGGCGAATTCCGTCGATCGGACGGGCTTTCACACCTCCGCCTCGCCCGGCGACGCCACGGAGAACACCCCAGCGGGGTCGTACCGCCGCCGGACCTCACGGAGGCGGTCGGTCGTGGGCTCGCTCCAACGCGCCGCGCTCATCCCCGCGAAGTTCGGGTTCAGCTCCTCGCTCGTCCACGGCGCGAGCGCCTCGAGGATCGCTGCGGCGGCGCTCGGCAGCACGGTCTCGAACGTCGTGGGGTCCGCGCCTGCGACGCCGAACGTGAAGGCCGGACCGCGACCCGACACGGCCGAGCCGCCCGCCACGTCGTGCGCCGTGGCGCCCGAGACGTGGCGCAGCTCCACGGCCATGAACGGGTGGTCCGCGTCCGGGCCGGAGTGCTCGAGCACCGCGCTCGCCAGGTCGTCGTCAGCGCTCGTGAGCATCAGGCTTCGTCCCCAGCTCGGCCCGGGAACCGGTGCGCCCGCGCCATGGATCCGATCCGTCTGGGCCACCGGCAGCACCCCGACACCGTCCGTCATGACCGGCGCGAGCGCACGCAGAGGCGCAGCAGCGAGCGCGCCGGACTGTGCGTCGCCGGGCCGAGCGAACCGGAGCATCAGGACCGTGCGACCCCGCATGGGTGGCGGCACCGCGTCCACGGAAGGGAACCTGACGATCGCCGCGCTGGTCGTGGTCGACTCGTCCGCGGTCGGGGTCCAGGCCAGCCAGCCCCGCAGCACGGTGGAGACGTGCTCGGTGTCGAACAGGAGCGAGCCCGCGTACAGCTCCGGCACGGACACGAGCCGTACCCGCACCTCGGTGACGACGCCGAGCCCGCCGCGGCCACCCCTCAGCGCCCAGAACAGGTCGGCGTGATCGGTGGCGCTGGCCTCGACGACCTCGCCGGTGCCGGTCACCACCGTGAACGACTCGACCCGGTCCGAGCTGAACCCGTGGCTCCGCGCGAGCGGCCCGAGCCCACCGCCCAGCAGGTAGCCCACGACGCCCACGACCGTGGACGCCCCGGCCACCGCGGCCAGGCCGACGGCGTCGGCCATCGGGACGACGTCCGACCACAGCGCACCTGCGCCGATCGTCGCGACCCGCGACTCGCCGTCCACCACGACTCCCGAGATCCGACGCGTCGTGACGATCAGCCCTGACCGCACCGGGACCGTTGCCCCGTGGCCGGTGGCCAGCACCGTCAACGGCAGCCCGTGCTCAGACGCCCACCGGACGGCCGCCACGACGTCGGCGGTCGTCGTGGCGCCGACCACGAGCTCAGGTGTGTGGACGACGGCCCGGTTGAACGTGAGGACCTCGTCGGCGAACCCCTCGTCCCCCGGCGAGAGCACCGGACCGAGGACGTGTGCGGCAAGGGGGTGCGGGACCATGCGCTGCTCCGTTCCTGAGGTGGACGACAAGGACGAGCGGTGCCCGCCGACGCGGACACCGCCCGACCTTCCCACCAGCCTCCGACACGCGCACGCGGTTAACTCCGCCGGCCCTCACGCTGCCCGCGCGGATCCAGCGCCGGCCTCACCGGCGCGCGGCGAGCAGCTCACGGAGGTGTGATTGACCCATGAGCACCGTCCCTCACCTCACCCTGAACAACGGCGTCCAGATCCCGCAGGTCGGGTTCGGCGTGTTCCAGATCCCGCCGCAGGACACCAAGGACGCGGTGCTGCAGGCGTTCGACGTGGGGTACCGGCACATCGACACCGCGCAGAGCTACCGCAACGAGGAGGGCGTCGGCGAGGCGCTGCGGGAGTCAGGGCTCGAACGCGGCGACGTCTTCGTCACGACCAAGCTGAACAACGGCGCACACGCTCCCGAGGCAGCGCTCGAGGCGTTCGATCGGTCGCTCGAGCGCCTCGGCACCGACTACGTCGACCTGTTCCTCATCCACTGGCCGCTCGCGATGCTGAGCGACTTCGTGGACACCTGGAAGACCCTCGAGGACATCTACAGCTCGGGTCGGGCCCGGGCGATCGGGGTGTCCAACTTCCAGCTCGCCCACCTGAGCCGGTTGCAGGCGCAGACGACGATCCTTCCGGCGGTGAACCAGATCGAGGTGCACCCCTACCTGACACAGACCGCACTGACGCAGTTCGGGCGGGAGCACGGGATCCTCGTCGAGGCATGGTCGCCGCTCGGGCAGGGCGCCGTCCTCGGCGACCCGACGCTCGGTCGGATCGCCCGGAGCCACGACCGGTCCGTCGCCCAGGTGACCCTGCGCTGGCACGTGCAGCGCGGCCACGTCGTGTTCCCCAAGTCGGTCACCCGCGCCCGCGTCGAGGACAACTTCCACATCTTCGACTTCGAGCTGACGGACGTGGACCTCGCCGACATCGACGGCCTGAACCGCGACGAGCGCACGGGACCGGACCCGGACACGTTCGACCGGGTCCCGCCCGCCTGAGCGGACCTGTCGATCGGGCCGTTCCCCGTTCGTACAGGTGGTGAGACGCTGGCCGTCGGCCCGCGACACGCACCCGGGAGGACACCATGACCCACTACCTGCTGAGCGTCATCGAGCCGGACGGCCCGATGCCCTCGCCCGAGTTCCTCGACCCGATCATCAAGGCCGTCGGTGTCGTCGACGACGCCATGCGCGACGCCGGGATCTGGGTGTTCGCGGGAGGGCTGCACGACCCGAGCACATCCACCGTGCTGCGTGCCAAGGACGGGCAGGTGCTCACCACCGACGGTCCGTACCTCGAGGCCAAGGAGCACCTCGGCGGGTTCACCATCATCGACGTCCCGGACCTCGACGACGCCATGTCCTGGGGCGGGCGGCTGGCCCAGGCGACCACGCTCCCGATCGAGGTCCGGCCGTTCCGGGAATGATCTCCGACGACGAGATCGCGGCCGTGTTCCGCACGGAGCACGGCCGTGCGGTCGCGGTGCTGGCGCGGTCGTTCCGGTCGCTGGACGTCGCCGAGGAGGCCGTCCAGGACGCGTTCGTCGCCGCGGTCGCGCGCTGGCCCGTCGAGGGTCTGCCGTCCAGCCCCGCGGGCTGGATCATCACGACCGCCCGACGCAAGGCGATCGACCGTCTGCGACGGGAGGCGTCGCTGCACGACCGGCACGCCGAGGCGGCACTGCTGTACGCCCAGGAGCACGTGGAGGTGGGTCCCGTGCGCGACGACCAGCTCAGGCTCGTCTTCACCTGCTGCCACCCGGCCCTCGCGCCCGAGGCGCAGGTGGCACTCACGCTGCGGATGGTCGGCGGCCTGAGCACCGAGGAGATCGCGCACGCGTTCCTGGTCCCGCTCCCGACGATGCAGCAGCGGCTCGTGCGCGCCAAGGGCAAGATCCGCGACGCACGCATCCCCTACCGCGTGCCGTCGGACGCGGACCTGCCCGACCGGCTGAGCGCGGTCCTGGCGGTCGTCTACCTGGTGTTCACCGAGGGCCACCAGGCCTCGAGCGGGCGCTCGGTGGTCCGTGAGGACCTGTGCGCGGACGCGATCCGGCTGGGCCGGCTGCTGGTCGAGCTGATGCCCGACGAACCCGAGGCGGCGGGCCTGCTGGCACTGATGCTCCTGGTCGACGCACGCCGCCCCGCACGGTCGTCGCACGACCAGCTCGTCCTGCTCGCGGACCAGGACCGCTCGCTGTGGGACAACGCCATGATCGGCGGAGGACTCGCCCTGGTCCGGGAGTCGCTGCGACGCAACCAGCCCGGTCCGTACCAGCTGCAGGCCGCGATCCAGGCGGTGCACGCGTCCTCCCCGACCCTCGACCGGACGCCGTGGTGGCAGGTCGTGGCGCTGTACGACCAGCTGCTGAGCAGCTCGCCGAACCCGGTCGTCGCGCTGAACCGAGCGGTCGCCGTCGCCGAGCTCGACGGGCCGGCCGCCGGGCTCGCACTCGTCGACGACCTGCCGCTTCAGCCGTTCGCGCTGTTCCACTCCGTGCGCGCGGACTTCCTGCGACGGCTCGGCCGTCGCGCTGAGGCGGCCGCGGAGTACGCGTCCGCGCTCGCGCTCACCCAGAACGACGCCGAACGGGCGTTCCTGGAGTCCCGTCGTGACGCCGTGCGCGCCTAGAGGCGTGCTCGCAGGCCGAACGTCGGCGCGAGCGACGCGTCGAGGAACCGCGTGATCCCGCTGATCCCGGCCGGCGTGGTGGTGAGCACGACGACTCCGGTGAACGTCGCTGCGCCGGCCGCGTCCTGGCGGTAGCAGGCGAAGGCCGGCTGCCGGTTGGCCCGGGTGGCCACGAGCTGCTGCGTGGACCCCCGACCGGCAGCACTCGCTGCGAGGAACGCGTGGACCGCGTCCCGGCCCTCGTACACGTGGGCTGCGGGCGGCATCGCGAGCCACGCCTCGTCGGTGAGCAGCGCGACGACGCCCTCGACGTCGTCGGCCGCGTACGCACGGGCGAACCGCACGGCGAGGCCGTCGTCGTCCTGGACCGACCGGGCCGGCTGCGCGGTCGGCCGGGCGGTGACGGCACGCGCACGCTGGAGCACACCCTTGACCGCGGTCGGTGAGGCGTCGAGCATCTTGGCCACCTCACCGAGCGAGAAGCCCAGGACGTCGACGAGGAGCAGCGCCGCCACCTGCCGAGGTGGCATCGCCTGGAGGGCCGAGACGAACGCAAGCGCGATCGACTCGTCGGCAAGGTGACGCGCACCGGGCTCGTGCGTCTCGTCGAGCAGGACGTCCGGGTACGGCTGCAGCCACCGCAGGTCCGAGCGGCGGCTGGGCGGCGGCGGGTCGAAGGGCGGCAAGGGCTCAGTGACCGGGCGGCGGCCGCGCGTGCGCAGGAGGTTGAGGCAGCAGTTCGTCGCGATGCGGTAGAGCCACGTCCGCGCCGAGGACCTTCCGTCGAACCTGTCCAGCCCTCGCCATGCGGCGAGCAGCGTCTCCTGGAGCGCGTCGTCCGCGTCCGCGACCGAGCCCAGCATCCGGTAGCAGTGCACGTGCAGCTCGCGACGGTGCGCGTCGACCATCGCACGCAGGGCGTCGTCGGTCGAGCGTTCCACGACGTCGTCAGCCATCGATCCTCCGCGCACCGTTCCGATCGCCCCCCGATCGGTGTCTACCGGACGACACCGTCGAGGAGAAGGGTTGCACCGATGACTGAGCACGGGACGGCGCTGGAGACCCTGCTGGCCTACCACGACGCATGGAGCGGCGGCGACTTCGACGCCGCGATGACGCACGTGGCCGACGACGTGGTGTGCGACGCACCAGCGGGCCGATTCCAGGGCGCCGACGCGTTCCAGGGCTTCATGGCTCCGTTCGCCGCGATGGTCACCCGGTACGAGCGCCTGGCCGCGTTCGGCGACGACCGCATCGCGGTGATCGTCTACGACACCGACACGCGGGCCGTCGACGGCGCCCCCGGTGCCGAGGTCGTCACCGTGGCCGCCGGCCGCATCCGCACGATGCGGATCATCTTCGACCGACTCCCGTTCGAGGAGGCGCGTCGCGCGGCCGCGGCTCAGCGCGCGTAGGCGCCCAGGCGGGCCACGAGCTGGTCGCGCACGCCGGTCCACTCCGCCGCGACGATCGAGTAGTACGCCGAGTCACGCACGGTCCCGTCGGTCGCCATGGTGTGCGCGCGTCGCACGCCCTCGAACCGGCCACCGATGCGCTCGATCGCCGCGCGGGACGCCGCGTTGCGCGCATCCGTCTTGAGCGTCACGCGCAGCACGCGCCAGACCTCGAAGGCGTGCGTGAGGAGCAACAGCTTGGTCTCGGTGTTGACCGCGGACCGCTGAGCGCCCGCCGAGTACCAGGTGCTCCCTATCTCGGCGACGGACGGAGGCCGGTCGTCGCTCGGTTCGCTGCCGACCGCGACTCCCGGCGGCCACGGCGTCGGGGTCTCGAAGACCTCCAGGTCGAGGAACCGGGTGCTGCCGACGATGGTGTCGTCGGCCAGCCGGCGCACCGCGAACGGCACGGACCGCGCCTGTCGCAGGGCGCTGCGCACGTACGTCTCGGTGTCCTCCAGCCCGTCCGGTACCCAGGTGTAACCGAAGCTGCCGCGTTCGCCGCGGCCGGCAGCGGCCAGCCCGTCCACGTGGTCGAGACTGAGCGGTTCGAGGCGCACGTGGCGGCCCGAGATCGTCGACGGCGTGAGCACGGGCTCATCGTGCCGTGTGCGTGCGGACGATGCGACGCCATTCCCGCACACGCCGCAGAACGGTGCCGGGAACCGTCGCGGACCGGGCGGCCGGCACCCCGCGGTGCGGACCGTCGTCGGGGGGTCCTAGTCCGCAACCGCGGCGGCCGCCCTCTCCAGCAGCAGGTTCCGCTCGCGCTGCGTAGGCGCGAGGTCCGCGGCACGCTCCAGCTCGGCCGCGGCCTCGCCGTGCCGCCCGAGTCGCGTCAGGGCCTCTGCCCGGACCGCGCCGAGCAGGTGGTAGCGGGCCATGCGCGGGTCCGCGGCGATCGCGTCGAGGGCAGCCAGCGCAGCCTCGGGCCCGTCGGCGTGCATGACGGCGACCGCCCGGTTGAGCTCGACGACCGGGCTGGGGGCGAGCTGGGCGAGCGCGTCGTAGAGCGCGACGACGGCCTCCCAGTCGGTGTCCTCGAACGACGGGGCGCGGCTGTGGCACGCGGCGATCGCGGCCTGCACCGTGTACGGACCGAGTGGGCGGCCCAGCGTGATCGACGTCTCGAGCGCCTTGAGCCCGTGCTCGATCAGCGCCCTGTCCCAGAAGCGCCGGTCCTGGTCCTGCAGCAGCGTCCCCGAGCCGCGGGCGTCGAACCGTGAGGCCTGCAGCTCCATGAGCGCGACCAGGCCGTGCACCTCGGGCTCACGCGGCAGCAGTCCGGCGAGCACCCGGCCCAGCCGCGTCGCCTCGTCGGCCAGGTCCCGACGCACCCAGTCGTTTCCTGACGTGGCCGCGTGTCCCTCGGTGAAGACGAGGTAGACCACCTCGAGCACCGAGCCGAGGCGCGCAGGCATCTCATCCGCCTGCGGCACCTCGAACGGGACCCGGGCCTCGGCGAGCGTGCGCTTCGCCCTGGAGATCCGCTGGCCGATCGTCGCGCTCGGCGTGAGGTACGCGCGGGCGATCTCGTCGGTGGTCAGGCCGCCGAACAGGCGCAGGGTGAGCGCGATCCGCGACTCGCGGGGAAGCACCGGGTGGCACGTCAGGAACACCAGCGAGAGCAGGTCGTCGCCGACGGGGTCCTCCACGATCCCGTCGGCCGGCGGCTCGTCGGCCAGCTCGCGCGCGACGACCGCGTACTTGGTCTCGCGGTTCTGCTCGCGCCTGATCAGGTCGATAGCCCGGTGCCTGGCCGTCGTCATGAGCCAGGCGCCGGGCTTGTCCGGGACGCCGTTCGCGGGCCACTGCTCCAGTGCAGCGACGAACGCGTCCTGCGCGAGCTCCTCCGCCAGGCCGACGTCCCGGACGAGACGGGTGAGCGAGGCGACCAGCCGGGGCGCCTCGATCCGCCAGACGACCTCGACGGTCCGCCGTGCGTCAGCCATCGCCCGCCCCGCAGGTCGCCCGCTCAGGCCCTCTGGTTGGCCTTGGACCGCTCGATGATGTCCTTCTCCTTCTCGAGGATCTCCGGCGAGACGACCTGCGCGAAGTCCTCCATCTCGAAGAACGGCCGGATCTCGAGGACCGAATGCAGCTCCGGGGTCGACGGGCAGCGCTTGGCCCACTCGATCGCCTCGTCGAGCGACGTGACCTGCCAGATCCAGTAGCCGGCGATGATCTCCTTGGCCTCCGTGAACGGGCCGTCGACAACCGACGTGCGGCCGCCCTCGAACACCACCTTGGCGCCCTCGGAGCTCGGCTTGAGCCCTTCGCCGCCGAGCATGATGCCGGCGCTCACCAGCTGCTCGTTGTACGCGTTCATGACGGCGAACATCTCGTCGTTCGGGGCGGTCGCAGCCTCGTCCGCACCGTCGCCCTTGATCATGACCAGGACCTTCATGACGCAGCTCCTTCGTTGTGGATGCCCTCTCGACGCTAATGCCGGGACGGGGCCTTCACCACTACGTCGAACGGCTCGGGGACGTCTTCGACACGATCGTGCGACGAGATGTCCAGACACACGGTGACGCCCGGGCCCGCGGTCCTCGACCGCGGGCTCGGGCGTCACTGGTGGAGCAGCTCAGATCACGGCAGCGGCCACTCCTGGACCACGCTCGGACCCTGGTAGGTCGGGGTGACGGCGTCCCCGTACCCGTTGACCACGTGGTCGATCGTTCCGGCCGCGTTGAGCGAGATGGTCTCGATGTTGTGCAGCTTCACCCCGGGGGTCGTCGGGACCTCGAACGCCTGGGTGGCGTGCAGGGTCGGGTCGACGTTGGTGTAGATGTAGCTGCCCATGCCCCAGCCCTCGTGGGTCTTGACCTTGTCGCCGACCTTGTACGCCGCCCAGCCCAGGAGACCGTCGTGCTGCCACGCGGCCTGGTTCGGGGCGTCGTACGGGAGCTCGTTCTGGAAGAAGATCGTCTTGCCACGCTCGCCGTTCCAGACGACGTTGTACTTCTGGTAGTGCTCGGAGAACAGGCCCGTCGCGGTGACGTCGTTGCCGTTGACGAGCACGCCGGTGTCCGCCGTGTTCACCGTCCAGCCGACTCCGTCGCCGTGGTCGGCACGCCAGGCCCACGTGTGGTCGATCAGGGTCTGGTTCGTGTTGACGACGAGGCTCTGGGTCGTCTTGCCCACGTGCTCGCCGCCGATGCGGAAGTAGACGTCCTGCACGGCCGTCGGGTTGCTCGCGCTGCTGAGCAGCGGCTTCTTGAGCTTGCCGTCGAGCGTCGAGACCTTGGTGCCGAGCTGCAGGAGTGCGGGCGAGTTGACCGTGCCGGCGTCGAACATGATCCCGGCGATGTCGATACCCGGGACGTCGAGCGTCTGCATGGCGGTCACGCCGTTGTCCGGGACGATCGTCGCCAGACCCAGGCCGAGCACGACCGAGTTCGGGTACAGGACGTTGATCGTGCGGTTGACGTGGTAGACGCCGGGCGTGAGCAGCAGGTTCTTGCCGACGGCGAGCGCCGCGTTGATCTTCGACGCCGTGTCACCCGGCTTCGCGACGTAGAACGAGCTCAGCGGGAGGGCCTTGCCGGCCGTCGGGCCGTTCGCCCACGACGTGCCGGACGAGTTGGTCTGCGCTGACGGGACGAACACGTTGTACTTCCCGTCGGCCCCGAGGAAGAGGTACGGCTTCTCCTTGGACACCGGGGTGGTCGGCAGGACCGTGTACTTGTTGGTGAGCGGGGTGCCGGTGGGAACGCCCGGTCCGAAGTCGGCCGCCGGGACCGCCCCCGTGGCACCGGAGAACACCTGGTTCCAGACGCTGTTGCTCCAGCCCTCGAGCGAGCTGTTGCGCGTCAGCCACTGCTGCTGGCTACCGCTGACCACGAACGGGAGCTTCGAGTCCCCGATGTAGCCGCCGGACGCGTACTGCGGGCCGGCCGAGCAGTAGTCCATGAGAGACAGGTTGCCGCCCGAGATGGCGACGCGACGCAGCGAGACCGCCTGCGACGTCGCCCAGAAGTTGGCGCTGCCCTTGCAGCCGTCGGTGTCGGCCGCGTTGGTGTGGACGATGCTCAGGTTGGACATGCCGCGCCAGAAGTTGTTCAGGGCCGTGCAGTCCGTCGGGGCGCCGGGCGCCGTCGGGTAGCACCGGTTGAACACCTCGATGGCGCCGTTGATGACGACGTCCCCGGGGTCCTGGCCCAGACCGGCGACCTCGGTGTAGTAGCCCACCTGGAAGCGCAGCGGCTTCTCTGCCGTGCCGTAGGTGCCCGGCTTGAAGAGGATCGCGTAGCGGCCGTCCCCGAAGTGGGCGTCGACCTGCTGTGCGGCGATGGCGTCGACCGTGGCCTGGATCTCGTCGATCGGCTGGCTCGGGTCGAAGATGATCGTGTTCGCGCCGAGGTCTACGGGCGCGTTTCCACCGCCGTGGGCCCCGGCGGGTGCCGCGACCAGCGGGACGAGCACGAGCGCGATGGTGGCACTGACAGCCGCGAGGACCCGGGGACGATGCCGTGACATCGGGTTGGGAGCATTCTCGCGTGGACGCAGGTTCATGGGCGTACCTCTCTCCGCACAGGGGGCACGTCGTCCTGACGGGGGGCCCTGCGGACAGGGGGCACCGTCGTTGGCGCCGTGAACCGACACATGATGCCGGCCGGGACAAAACGTACCGAACGGGCGGCGGCTGTCAACCCTTACAGGGCAGTAACTCTTACCGCTAGGTAGGTGCCGGCGCGTCGGCTCTGCTCGATCCGCCAGGGCTCAGGTCGACCGGGTTCTCGCAAGCTCGTCGATCCAGCCGGGCGTCGCCAGATTCTGGGCCGCATCGGTCACCGAACGCAGGCGTGCTGCCGCGACCTCGTCCCGGCCGACCGTCACCCGGTGGCTCTGGCTCGAGACGCCCTCCACGGTCTGCGAGGCGTCCTCCAGCGAGAAGGGACCCTCACCTCGGGACTGCACGGCCGCCAGCGTGTCGAGCGTCAGGCCTCGAAGGAACTCGACGTCTCCCGCACGCGCGAGGGGCGACTGCGCGAGCAGCGCGAGCGCCTCGAACCCCACGGTCCGCCGTGACCGCTCCTCCTCGAACGACAGGTCGACGGCCCACTGGACCCGCGACCACCACTGCGCCCGTGCGTCGGACTCGGCACGCTGCCGGATCGTGAAGATGCCCACGACGATCGCGCCGATGGCCCCGAGCGCCGCGACGAGCGTGGCGACCGAGGTCACGACCTCGTACCAGGGCTGCGACGCCGCCATCGGCAGCACTGCGCCCGCGAAGCCGTGCACCGCGCCCGTCCCCTGGGCTGCCGCCGCGCCGGTCAGGCCTGCAGTCATCGTCATCACGCCTCTTCCGTCGACACCGCTGGCGAGCGTAATGGCTGCCGCCGACGGCCGGGCGGCGTCACGCCGAGGTGTCGAGCACCTCCGACAGGCGGCGGAGGATCATGCTGCGCCACCCGCCGCCCATGATCCGACGGGAGAGCTGGGCGATCTCGTCGTCCGGGTCGAAGCCCGCGTGCTCGAGGAACAGCCTCGTCCCGTGCCCCTCGGCCTCGAGCGTCCACGTGACCGTCGTCGGGACCAGGTCCTCGGCGGCCGCGTCGGTCCACGTGACCTGGAGCATCCGAGGCGCGTCGATCGCGAGAACGGTGCTCGCGACGGTGCCCGAGAAGCCGGTTGCCTCGACTCGTCGACCGGCCATGGTGAAACGGTGGCCTACCTCGAGCACGAAGTCGTTGGTCATCAGCCACTGCGCCAGCAGGTCCGGCGTGGTGAGGGCACGCCACACCTTCTCGGGCGGGTGCGGGAAGAACTGGTCGACGCGGATCGTCGTCGGGTCCGCCGTCTCGTCCTGCGCCGGCAGCTCCCAGCCCGTCGTTCCCTGCTCACTCATCGTTGCGGCCCTTCGTCGTGGGTTCGTCGTGCGTCGTGGGTTCGTCGTGGTCCATCTGGTCGAGCACCGTTCCGAGCGCCGCCAGCCGGCCGCGCCAGAACCGTTCGTACGGCGTCAGCCATCCGGCAAGGTCCGCCAACGGCTCCGCGGTGACGGTGTAGAACCGGTTGCGGCCTGCGGACCGCTCCGTGACGAGCCCGCTCTCCCGGAGCGCGGCGAGATGCTCGGAGACGCTCGGCCGCGACATCTCGAACGCTGCCGCGAGCTCCGTCACGGTCTTCTCGCCCGTCAGCAGCGCGTCCAGGACGTCGCGCCGGGTCGGGTTCGCCAGCGCGCCGAAGAGCCGGTCGAGGGTCGAGTCCTTGAGCCGTCGTGGCATCAGAGGTCGTCTCCGCTCGGTCGGTTCGGCACGCAGCCAGAATACGTAGGTTTTTTCCTACGCGTCAACCTGGCCCCGTGCCGCCGGCTCGGCCTGACACCGAGCGACCGGGGGCACCGGTGCCGCTCGAGGCTCAGAACGGGGCACTCACCCGAGGGTGTACTCGAACCGCATCCGGTGGGTGCCGTCCGGGTCGACCACGAGAGCTCCGTGCCCCGCGACGCCTGCCAGCTCACCGGTGCCGCTACCCGCCACGATGGTGAAGAACTCGCCGGACCGGTCGCTGCCGCTCGTCGTGGCCGCGTGCGCGAAGTTGAACGTGCCGGATCGCCCGTCCAGTGATCCGTCGAACGACTCCAGTGCGACGTAGGTACCGATGCCGCGCGCGGGATCGAAGGCCGACGTGAACAGGGTGGTCGAACGCCCCTCGACCGCACCCTCGAACCGCTTCTCCATCGTCGCGACTCCGACACCGAGCGCCGTCTGCACCGGATCGGGCACCTCGACCGGTACCCCGGTGAACCCGCTGACCGTGAACGTTCCCTCGGTGATCATCGGTGCACGCTATCGAGCACCACCGACATCGTCCGCGGCGAGCTCGACCTGGCTCCCGGACCGCCGCAGGCCTACTCCGGCAGCAGCGTCCCGACGACCGCGGTCGCCTCGCGGTCCACGTCGACCGCTACCCGGGCCGTGAGCCCTGCCGCCTCGAAGGCCGCGCACGCTTCGTCGGCCTGGCTCTCGCTCGTCTCGACGAACACGTGGCCTCCAGGGACGAGCCACCTCGGCGCCAGCTCGGCGACCCGGCGCAGCACGTCGAGCCCGTCCGGACCACCGTCGAGCGTCACCCGCGGCTCGTGCAGCCGCGCCTCCGGGGGCATGCTCCCGATCACACGGCTGGGCACGTACGGCACGTTGGCCAGGAGCACCTCGACGCGGCCCAGCAGGTGGTCGGGCAGCGGCGCGTCGAGGTCACCCTCGAACACCACCCCGTCGACCGGGGCGACGTTGCGGCGGGCGCACGCGACGGCCACGGGGTCGACATCCACGCTGTAGAGCTCGACGTCGGCATCGAGGGTCTCCGCGAGCGCGACGCCGAGCGCGCCCGACCCGCAGCACAGGTCGAGGACCACGACTGGCTCCTCGGACGGCAGGACGAGCCGCACGAGCTCGACCAGCCGCGCCGCCTCGTCGACCAGGAACTCGGTCCGCAGCCTCGGGACGAACACCCCGGCGTCGATCTCGATCCGCAGGCCGCAGAACGAGGCCCAGCCGACGACGACCTCGAGCGGCTCGCCGGCGACGCGGCGGTCGACCATCGCGGCGAGCTCGGCGGGCGACTGCGCCGACTGGAGGAGCAGTGCGGCCTCGTCCTCGGCGAACACGCAACCGGCCGTGCGCAGCAGCTGCACGACCGCTTCGTACGTCAGGTCCGTCACGGCGTCCTCTCTGGCTCGGGACCGCCCACCCTAGGCCGCAGACGAACGGCCGCACCCCTGGTGAGGTGCGGCCGTCGTGCGGGGACGCGGTCAGGCGGTGGCGTAGCCCAGCGGAGCGGGCAGCCTGGCGCCACCGGGACCTTCGTAGCGGCTCGAGTCGAACGCCAGGACGTACATGAAGATCAGACCGAGGAACACCAGGCCCACGGTGAACCCGGGTCCGTGCCCGAACGACAGCGACAGCCCGTTCAGCATGAAGATGTACAGAACCAGACCCAGGATGGGGACCCAGAAAAGCAGGATCCACCACATCGGCTTACCCGCGATCTTGAGAAGCACGAGGGTGTTCCAGATCGGGATGAGGGCCTGCCACCCGGCCTCGCCGGCCTTGGCGAAGACCACCCAGAGCGGCAGGACGCCGATGGCGTAGCCGATCAGAATGCCCAGGTAGATCGCGGCCCACGGGATGTCCGCGGAGGTCGTGGTCACGGCGACGTCATGGATGAGTGAGTGCATGCGGCGAACAGTAGCCAGAACGCGCGCGCTCGGTGGGCCAATTCATGGATGGATGTGTCGACGTCGCCGAGAATTCGCTTCCGCGCGCCTCCGGGCGTGAATGTGGACGGGTGTCCATATGTGATCGGCTTTATTCTCGGCGGATGTTCCCCGGCACCCGTGCGACGACGACCGCGCGCTCACCGTCCGAGCCGTCCTGCGCGTCCCGGGACGTCTCGTGACCGACCAGTGGGACACCGGCAGGCTCGATCTGGACGCCTACCTCGCCCGCATCGGGCAACCCGCTGCCGGCACGCTCGCCGAGATCCACCGCGCGCACCTGGCCGCCATCCCGTTCGAGAACCTCGACGTCCTGCTCGATCGGGGCGTCAGCGTCGACCTGCCCGACGTCGAGCGCAAGCTGGTCCACGGTCTGCGCGGCGGCTACTGCTACGAGCACGCCCTCCTGCTGGGAGCGGCCCTCGAACGCCTCGGGTACACCGTCCGCCGCAGGCTCGCGCGCATCGGCGACCCGTCCGTCACGCCCAGACCCCGTTCCCACCTTGTCCTCTTCGTGCTGGTCGACGACACCTGGCACCTGGCCGACACGGGATACGGCTCCGGCCTGCTGGTCCCTGTTCCGCTGGTCGACGGGGCAGAGTCGACGCAGGGCGGGTGGACCTTCCGCACCCTCCTGCTCGCTGACGGCGGCTGGCAGCTGCGCGAGAAGCGCTCCGGCCACTGGTTGACGCACTACACCGTCCCGCACGAAGACACGTTCCTCGTCGACGTCGCGGCCGCCAACTGGGTCACGTCCACGTCGCCGACATCCCGGTTCACACCGCAGCTCGTCGTCCAGCGCAAGGACGAGTCGCTGGCGCACATGCTCACGGGCCGGGAGCTGGTCGTCGAGTCGCCTGCCGGACGAGAGTCCGTCACCAAGGTCGCCGACGACGCCCTCGACGGAGTACTGCGAGACATGGGCCTGACCCTGTCTCCGGAGCAGCTCGCCGTATTGGCCGCGCGCTTCTAGGACTGGTCGACACAGACCCACAAGGCGCCCGGCCGCACCGTGACGTCCAGCGTGTCCGACGGCTCGATCACGTCGCCGTCAAGCTGCCGAGGGTGCTGGCGGTCGCTGGTCACGACGATCCGCGAGCCCCTGAGAATCTCCATGTTGGGCACCCGCTTCCTCCGAAGAAGGACCCCGAGGGCCAGCTGAACCCAGTGCCCGAGGTTCCGTGGCGCGAGAACGGCGACCTCCATCTGCCCGCTGTCCGGCTCGGCGTCCGGCAGCAGGTTCACGCCTCCCTGCAGCTGTCCGACGTTAGCGACGAGGACGCTGCTCGCACGTCGCCGCAGCACGGGGAGGTCGTCGACGCGGACCTCGACCCGCATCTCGTTGTCGGCCAGGTGCTTGAGGGCCGAGTAGACGTAGGCCAGGGCACCGACCCGCGCCTTGAGCGCCGTCGGAGCGTCGTCGACCATCGCCGCGTCGAGGCCCATCCCCGCCATGACCGCGAAAACCTGGCCGTCGACCTCCCCGACGTCCACCGCCTGGCGGCCGCCGTCGAGGGCGATCTGCACCCCGTCGGCGGTCTTGCTCGGGATGGCGAGATTGCCCGCCAGCAGGTTCCCCGTGCCGCCCGGCAGGACAGCGAGCGCGGCGTCCGTCCCGGCCAAGCCCTCGATGCACGCGCGGACCGTGCCGTCGCCGCCGGCGACGAACACCACCTCGGCGCCGTCGGCGACCGCCTGCCGCGCCTGGCCGGTGCCCGGGTCCTCGGCAGTCGTCTCGAGCCAGACGGGCACCGGCCAACCGGCGTCGATCACCTGCTGGTCGAGGGCCGCCCGGAGCTCGTCGACCCCTGTCACACGGTTCGGGTTCACGATCACGGCGGACCGCTGGGACTGGTTCGCGCGTGCGGCAGGCTCGGTGGTCACCGGGCGAGTCTGACGGTGAGCCACCGCCGCGGCCACCGGGGCGCGTGTGACGTTATCGCTCACGGCCACAGCGGGCGGGCGCGGGCCGCGGCGGCGCGGATGGACGTCGCGTCGAGGATCGAGCTGGTCTCCGCGACGCCCCGGTCCGGCCACGCGCACACGGCACGCAGGTCGCCCTCGGGTGGGAGCGGCCAGAGCCACACGTCACGCGCCCACCGCTCGGCGTAGTGCATCGGCTGGCTCGCACCGTCCATGATCGGTTCGGTCGGTGTCCAGTCCACCGGATCGGCGTCGGCGGGGACCGCCGACCACGGCGAGCTGTCGAGGGTGGTCACACGGCGCCCGTCTGCGTACTCGAAACCCCAGCGCAGGCCACCGGCCGGCAAGGCGAGATGGAACGAACCCCGCCCGTGCGTGATGTCGAGCTGGCCGAGGACGCGCGAGCGCTCACGCACCGTTGTCCGGCGGATCCGCACGGCGATGCGGAACACCACACCCTCGGAGTAGGCGCGCACATCCTCGAGGTGCACGGCCGTCGAGGCCGACCGGCCGAGCTCGACGACGATCGGGAGTGTCCCCGGAAGCTCGTCGACCGGGTGGCCCGCCCACGCCGGCTCGAGCACCAGGACGTCGTCGAGGTCTTCGGGATCGCCGTGGCGCGGGTCGACAGCTGGAAAGAACGACATCGCTCCATCATGTCGGACCTCGCGTGCCGAGGTGCAGGATGGGTACCGACCCGACCCGGCCCGACTCGAACGGTGGCGTCGTGACCCTCGCGTTCCTGCTGACCTCGCTCGTGATCGTCGCGACGCCCGGAACCGGCGTGATCTACACGCTGAGCGCCGGGCTCAGCCGCGGCACCCGCGCGAGCCTCGTAGCGGCGCTCGGCTGCACGCTGGGCATCGTCCCCCACATGGTCGCCGCGATCACCGGGCTGGCAGCGGTCCTCAACGCGAGCGCGGTCGCGTTCCAGACGCTCAAGCTGCTCGGCGTCGCGTACCTGCTGTTCATGGCAGTGCGGATGTGGCGGGACCGCAGCGAGATCACGGTCCACGAGGGCCCGAGGGAGAGGTCCGCCGGCCGGGTCATCTGGTCGGCGATCCTCCTCAACATCCTCAACCCGAAGCTGACCATCTTCTTCTTCGCGTTCCTGCCGCAGTTCGTGCACCCCGACGAGCCGGGCGCGCTGGCGCACATGGCGCTGCTCAGCGGTGTCTTCATGGCGGAGACGTTCGTCGTGTTCGGCGTGTACGGCGCGCTCGCGGCGGCCGTCCGGTCGCAGGTGGTCAGCCGGCCGCGCGTCGTCCTGTGGATGCGTCGCACGTTCGCCGGCGCCTTCGTCGCGCTCGGCACCAAGCTCGCTCTCACCGACCGCTGACACGGATCACGACCGTGCTTGATGCGGCTCGGGTGGAGCCTGCGACGCAGGTCCTCGGGCCACGCCTCGGCACATCACGTGACTCGCGCCCTTCCCGGGAAGGGCACCTTCACAGCCCCAGCGCGGGACACTCGCCGGGCAGCAGGCCGAAGCGGACGATGTCGTTCCCTGCGCCATCTCCGACCTGTTGGTGGAGCCGCCGGGAGTTCAGTCGCCGGTGCCGCTGGCGACGAAGCGGTATTCGAGGTTCTGCCGAGCCCCCGGACACACACGTCGCCACTCGGCCATCAGGTGGTCCATCTCGTCCTTGCTGACGAAGGGCGCAGCCCGCCCGTGCACGCGGCGCCCGCTGCGTGTCCGCAGGCGCAGCACGGCTTTTCGGTACTTCCGGCTGAAAATCGCCCGTTCCATCTCATCTGAGTCGGAGCCAAGGTCGAACGGAGTGCACACCAGGGTGACCGTCGCGATGGCATCCGGGGTGAACCGGTCCTGGCGACCACCGACCGTCCGGATCCAGATCACCGGCTCGGACTCCTCGACCACGCGAACCTCCACGGCGCTGGTGAGGTCATACACCCACAGAGGCACGGCGATCACCAGCAGCAGCACCGCCAGGCCGGTCAGCGTATAGCCGAGAACGCGCTCTTCTAGGCGGATCACAAGCAGACCGGCCGCACCGATCGCGGTGACGGCGATCAACCACTTAGCCCAGCGTCGCCAGTCTGGCCCCAGCGTGTCGGTTTTCCACAGCGTGCCTTCGGGCATGTCCACCCGCTCATCATCGTTGCCCCAGGTCGGCTTCGACGATCCGCTCCGGGCCGGCCGCGGCGCGGCGGTCGGGCGCCGCTGGGCGGGGACAGATTGTTCTCGGCAGACGCGCGCCCCGGTTTGTCGGCCGTCAACCGGTCACGGGTCCGCGAAGAGAGTGACGTCATGTCCGGCTCGACAGGGTTCGATGGGTGCGCCGTTGTTGCACCATCTGGTTCAGTGTCGTATGGTGAACCGCATGGTTCAGCAACAGCTGCTCGATCGGCTCTACTCGGCGCTGGCCGACTCGACGCGTCGCGACATCCTCGTCCGGCTGGGCGAGGGTCCCGCGACCATCGGCGAGCTCGCCGAACCGCACCAGATGAGCCTGACCGGCATGAAGAAGCACGTTCAGGTGCTCGAGGACGCCGGCCTGGTGAGCACCGAGAAGGTCGGCCGGTCCCGGCAGTGCCGTCTCGGCACCGAGCGACTGGACGACGCCATGGCGTGGATCACCTACTACCAGCGGCTCTGGGAGCGTCGACTCGACGGCCTGGACGCCTACTTCACACTGCAGAAGGGGACGGACGAATGACCACCACCGGATCGACCACAGACGAAGGCACGATCGAGCTGCGCCTCACGCGCGTGCTGCCCGCGACGCCCGCCGAGGTGTTCGACGCCTACACGGACGCAGAGAAGCAGAAGATCTGGTTCTCCATCCTCGACGAGACGCCCGGCATCGTGGAGATCGAGACCGACCTGCGCGTCGGCGGCGTGCAGACCGCCGTCTGGGGACCGGACCGCGACAACCTGTTCCGGGAGACGCAGACGTTCGTCGTGATCGACCGACCGGCGGCCGACGGTGTCGGACGGCTCGTCACCGAGTCGACCGGCAGCAGCCCCGACGGCATGACGATGTCGACGCACATCGACATCACGTTCGAGCCCGTCGACGGCGGCACGCTGATGACCGTCGTGCAGAGCGGCTTCCCGTCCGTCGAGGTGCGCGACTTCTTCGCCTCGATGGCATGGATCGGCGCCTTCGACCGGATCGCCGCGTTCCTGACGCGCTAGACGGGGCCTCATGGCTCGCCTGGAGCCGCACCGAGAGCTCCAGGCGCGCCAGGACCTCTAGGCGGGCGCTTCGGCAGCCGTCGGCGGGCTGTCGTCCGGCACCGCCGATGGACCGCCGTCGATGACCGGGACCGGTCCCTCAGGAACCGCGTCGTCCGGGCTGCTCGGCTCCTTGGGACCCGTCTCGCCGGAAATCCAGAAGTAGAACGCGTTCGTCCCGCTCTTCTGCAGCAGCATCGCGCGGGTCAGCAGCGTCATCGGGACGGCCAGGATCGCGCCCAGCGGACCGATGATGAAGGTCCAGAAGACGACCGAGACGAAGCTGAGCGTGAGGGTGATGTTCACCGCGTCGGACACGAACCGCGGCTGCACCATCACCTGGAGCGTGACGTTCACCAGGCAGTAGACGACCACGACCCCGAGTGCGAGCTGCCAACCGCCCACCACGAACGCCAGCAGCGCGGGCGGGATCAGGCCGATGACGAACCCGATGTTCGGGATGAAGTTGGTGACGAACGCGAGGATCGCCCACACCACCGCGGCGGGGACGCCGAGCCAGTACAGCGCCAGCCCGTCGATCACGGCAACGATCGCGCCGAAGGTCGCGCTGACGACGAAGTAGCTGCGCACCCCGCGGTTGAAGATGGTCGCCCGGTCGAGGATGTCGGACTTGGTCGCCAGGAATACCGGTCGGCCGCGGTCGTAACGGGCCGCGTCGACGCCCATGAAGATCACGTAGGCGAGGACGAAGAAGAACGACCCCGCGATGCTCAGCACGGTGCTCGCCACCGACGTCGCCGCGTCCACCACCTGCGACGGGTTGATCTCGCTGGTGATGGTCGACGCCGTGTCCTCGTTCACGCCGAGCGACGCGAGCCAGTCGGTGAGGTCCGCGAGCGACGTCTGCAGCTCGTCGCTGTAGTCGCCGATCAGGTCCGCGAACCGGATACCGGCGAACACGAGCATCGCGACGAGGATCGCGAGGATCAGGTAGACGGTGACGATGACCGCCGTCGTCGCCATCCAGGGCTTCCAGCCGCGGCGCTCGAGCGGGATCCGGAGCGGGTGGCAGATGATGACCAGCACCGCCGCGAGCATGATCGGCGCGAGGAAGCCACCGGCGGCGTGCAGCCCCGCGAGGGTGACGACGAACGCGGCCAGCGTGAGCAGCGTGCGGGTGGCGGGCGCGAGGCCCTGAGGCGAAGCCATCAGGCGCGCTCCTTCGCGTGGTGCGGGATGTTGACCGGACGGGTCGCTCGCAAGATACAAGATGTCCGGGCCGCGACGCGGGACCTTCCCCCGCGCTCGGCCGATGTCAGCGGCGCGTGGAAGCATGCGAGCGTGACGAGCGAGCACCTCTGGCAGCCCGGCACCGTCCGCGCCGCCGCCGGCGGCATCGTCGCCCTTGCGCTCGCAACCTTCGTCGCGATCACCACCGAGCTCGTCCCCATCGGCCTGCTGCCGCAGATGAGCGACGACCTCGGGGTGACGGAGTCGATCGCCGGCCTGCTCGTCACGGTGTACGCGTTCATGGTCGCGGCCCTCGCCGTCCCGCTCGTGCTGGCCACTCGGCGGCTCCCTCGCAAGGGACTGCTGATCGGCACGCTCGTCGCCTACACGCTGAGCAACGCGCTGGTCGCCGTCGCACCGTCGTTCGGGGTGGTCGCGGGTGCGCGCGCACTCGGGGGCATCGCGCACGCCATCTTCTTCTCCGTCGCCATCGGGTACGCCTCCCGCCTGGTGCGCGACCAGTTCACGGGTCGGGCCCTGGCGCTGGTCACCGCGGGCGCCTCCGCCGGGTTCGTGCTCGGCGTCCCGCTGTCCACCGCGCTCGGCGCCGCCGTCGGGTGGCGTACGGCGTTCGCGGTCCTCGGCGCGGCGTGCGGCGTCGCGATCGTCCTGGTGGCGCTCTTCCTGCCAGCGGTCGCGGGCGGTGGGGCTCCGGCCGCGGACGAGGCACGCAGCACCAACCGCGCACGGCTGGCCGTGGTCGTCTCGACCAACTCGCTGACCTACCTGGGGCACTACACCGTCTACACGTACATCGCGGTGCTCCTGCTTGCCGCGGGACTCGGCAAGGCGGCGGTCGGTCCCGTGCTGCTCGCCCTCGGCGCCCTCGGGCTCATCGGCACCGCCTATGCGGTGGCGGCGCTCGACAGGGACCTGCGGCGCAGCACCATCCTCGTCCTGTCCTCGGTGGCGCTGGGCCTGCTCGCGGTCGGTGTCGCGTATCCCTCCCTCGCCGGGGTGCTGGCCGCTGCGGCGGTCTGGTCCGCAGGCTTCGGAGCAGTCGCGTCGGTGTTCCAGACCGCCGCCATCCGCACCCACGGTGCCTCCCCGGACGTCATCGGAGCGCTCGTGAACAGCACGGCGAACGTCGGGATCGGCGGCGGTGCAGCACTCGGCGGGCTCGTGCTGGCCGGTCCGGGTCTCGGGTGGCTCCCCTACGTGGGGGCAGGCATCACCGCGACCGGGCTGGTCGTCGTCCTGGTGTCCCGGCGAGCCTTCTCGGCAGCCCCGACCCTCGAGCCCGCCGACCAGCCCTCCATCACCTGACGACGCATCGGCGGCGCGTGATGGCCGTGCCGCGACTGCGTCGGACCGCGGGCGTGCCCAGTCAGAGGCCCGAAGTCGCCCGGAGTGCTACGCCGACCCACGTCCGCCACGGCCGCCAGGCCTCGGCCACCTGCGCCAACCGGTCGGCGTCGAGCGGGGCGTCCTCTCCCAGAGCCGTCGCGGCAGCGCCACGGACCATGGGTTCGTTGACCGGGAGCACGTCGGTGTGGCCGAGCGCCCTGACCAGGACCAGCTCCGCGTAGAACGGCCCGATCCCCTCGAACGTCTGAAGCTGAGCCCGGGTCAGGTCGGGATCCTGGTCGCGCAGCGTCGTGGTGTCGAGCGCACCGTCGAGCGCGGCACGGGCGATCGCGTGCATCCGGCGCAGCTTGATCTCCGGGATCGCGTCGAACTCCCGCACGGCGAGCAGCTGCTCCGGCAGCGGGACGGCGGCAGCGTCCTGCCCGGCGACGGCGAACACCCGGCCGTGCGCCCGCGCGAGCTGGTCGCGGACCGCGGCCATCTGCCGCTGAGGCTTGCGCGCCGACAGGACGGACCACAGCAGGGCCTCGTACGCGGAGTGGAACAGCGGCGGGCGCAGTCCGGGGCGCTTGCGCTGCACTGCGCCGACGACCGGATCGCGGGCACCGAGCGCGTCGTACCCGGTGGCGTCGACGTCCACCGAGAGCACGCGTGCGACGTGGTCGGCGACGCGCCGCGGCTCCGCCTCACCGAGCACCTCGACGTGCAGCACCTGCGCCGACGGCTGCGTCACCGCCGCAGCGACCTGCTCGGTGTACCCGTCGAGGCAGAACGCGAGACGCATCACCGACCCTCCACCCGGTTCGCGACCGCCGAACCCGAAGCCGATGCTCTGCTCCAGGTCGAACCGGCCGTGCACGGGGATCTCGGTGCGGAGCGCTGACGACGACATGCTCGAACGCTAGGCCCGACGACCGACAGACCCGTCGGGGCACCCCCACTGTGGCCCGCCGACTCGCTGACCTGTGCTCCTATGGGCACATGACGAGCGAGAACATCGACCCGGATGTGGTCTCCACGGGCACGCTGCCGCGGCGTGAGCTGGTGGAACAGCTCATGCAAGAAGCGCACGACCGGTACGCCCTCGTCGAGGAGGGCGCCGTGGCGGACTACATCCCCGTCCTCGCGCAGGCCGACCCGAACCTGTTCGGACTGAGCATCGTCTCGGTCGCGGGCGCCTCGCACAGCGTCGGCGACGCGCTGCACGAGTTCTCGATCCAGTCGGTCTCCAAGGCCTTCGTGTTCGCTCTGGTGTGCGACGCGCTCGGACCGGAGGCCGTGCTCGAGGCCGTCGGCGTGAACAACACGGGCTTGCCCTTCAACTCTGTCATGGCGCTCGAGCTGAACGGTGGCAGTCCCATGAACCCCCTGGTCAACGCGGGTGCGCTGACCACGACCAGCCTCGCCCCGGGCGAGTCGGCCGACGACAAGTGGTCGTTCGTGCAGGCCGGCCTGTCGGCGTTCGCGGGCCGCCCGCTCGTGCTCGACGAGGACGTGTACGCCTCCGAGGCGGCCCACAACCGACGCAACCAGGCCATCGCCCGCCTGCTGGAGAGCTACGGCCGGATCGTCCACGACCCGCTCGAGGTCACCGACGTCTACACACGGCAGTGCTCACTGCGAGTCTCGGCGCAGGACCTTGCGGTCATGGGCGCGACGCTTGCCGACGGCGGCGTCAACCCGGTCACCGGCGAGCGAGTGGTCGACCCGTCGGTGTGCCGCTATGTGCTCGCCGCTCTGGCGACGAGCGGCCTGTACGAGCGTTCCGGCGAGTGGCTGTTCAGCATCGGCCTGCCGGGCAAGAGCGGGGTGTCAGGAGGCATCGTCACGGTGGTGCCCGGCAAGGGGTCGCTGGCCACGTTCTCGCCCCGCCTCGACGCCGCGGGGAACAGCGTCCGTGGCCAGCTGGCCACCCGGTACCTGTCGGGAGCCCTCGGTCTGAACCTGTTCGCATCGCGTCCAGAACCAGGTGCGGGCTCCCGCTGACCCCCCGGAGACCGCTAGCGTTCCCGGAATGCCCCCTTCGTCCTCGTCAGACGAGACACCGGCGCGAGTGCCGCTCTCGCAGGAGCCGCCTCGCCCGCGGTACGTGCTGCCGGGACCGCCGCCGGGCCCGCAGCACAGCCGGAGCACCGGCTCGACTGCCTGGTACGTCGCGCGGATCGTGTCGTTGTGCGTGCTCGCCGTCGCCCTGATCTCGGTGCCCGTGGCGTGGGTCCAGCGCTCCGAGGCGACGACCCGAGGCGACGGGTCTGAGGCCAGCGGGCCGAACGCGGACCTCACGGCCGACGAGCTCGGGTACTCGCCGGCGACAGCTTCACCCACGACGGAGGCGACCGCCGAGCCCAGCGCGAGCACACCGACTCCCACGGTCGCGACGGACCTCCCGACGACCGGCCCGACGGTGGGCGCGGCCCCCGCGCCGAGCACGTCGCCGACGCCGCAAGCGACCGCCACTGCGACCGCGCCCCCTGCGTCGGCGCCGACGCAGGCCGCCGCCCCACCGCCCGCCGCCGTGCCGGCTGCGCCGCCGGTGGTGGCCGCGCCCCCGCTGTCGCTCAGCGACGAGATCGTCCGGCTGACCAACGTCGAACGGGCCAACCGGGGGCTCCAGCCGCTGACCTCGAACCCGTGCCTCACGAGCCAGTCGGCCGGCCGCACCGCGGTGCTGGTCACCGAGGGACGGTTCGAGCACGACTCGCTCGACCCGGTGATCGCAGCCTGCGGGATGCCGCACTCGATCGGCGAGAACCTCATCCTCGGCTATCCCGACGCCGCGTCGGCGGTCGCGGGCTGGATGGGTTCCGAGGGGCACCGGGCCAACATCCTGAACCCCGGCTTCACCGAGATCGGTGTCGCGTGCACGCTCGGCCCGAAGGGTCAGCTCTGCGGACAGCTCTTCCTCGGCTGACCACCGCTCGACCGCGCTCTACCCCCCAGGCACGTCACGGGGGCGCCGCCGTCGCCACAGCAGCCAGGACGTCGTGACGGCGGCGATCACGACCAGGACGACGACGGGGGCGCCCGATCCACCACCCGAGTCCTGAGCCTCGGCGCCGGGCGGCGACGGTCGTGTCGTGTCGCCGAGGGTGGTCGCCGTGGTCGCCGTGAACGTCAGGTCGCCGGTGATCGGGTGGCCGTCCGCGGACGTGACCCGCCAGCTGACCGTGTAGCGCCCCGCCGGAAGTTCACCGCCGAGCTTCTGCGCGACCGTCACGTCGACGAGCACCGGGTCTCCGTCGCTCGCGAGCGTCCCGTCCGGGCTGCGCACCTCGACCTCAGTTCCGAGCGCGATCGCGGGCTCGTCGAACGTCAGCGTCACCTGCTCGGGCGCTGTCTGCACGGTCGAGCCGTCGGCGGGGTCGGAGCTGCGCAGCACGTCGTGCGCCTGCGCGCTCGAGGCACCCACGACGCCGAGCACCCCGCCGACCATGAGGCCGGTCAGGGCGACAGCGGTGGACCGCCGCGGCACGCCGAACCGCGCCCGTCGCCCGGGCTGGGCCTGCACCGACCCCGGCACCGTCACGCGTCGACCCTACGGCGGCGCGCCGAGACCAGGGCGACCACGAGTGCACCCGCCCCGAGCAGCACACCGGCGAGGCCGAACACGCGGGCCACGGGGTCCGAGGTCTCGGCACCGGCCGAGCCGCTGGACGGTTCCGTCGGGTGGCTCTGTCCCT
The DNA here is from genome assembly GCF_000688475.1 of Cellulomonas sp. URHE0023. GTDB lineage: Bacteria > Actinomycetota > Actinomycetes > Actinomycetales > Cellulomonadaceae > Cellulomonas. The sequence continues at coordinate 1,111,362 of NZ_JIAN01000005.1, forward strand.
GCGTCTCGGCGGCCGTCGTCGTGAACGCGGGGGCCGGGTGCCCGGGCTCCTCACCGGACGGCGGCGTCGCGTCAGCCCAATCAACCACCGTGCCGTCCGTGTACGTCTGATGCGTGGGAAGAACCAGCTCGGTGCCCGCCTCGGGCAGCGGACCGACAGAGATCTCGAACTGCTGGAACTGACCGTCCGCGATCTCGTTGCCGGGCTCTGCGGTCCAGGTGACGGTCGCGGGCGCCTCGGTGAGGGTCGTGCCGTAGAAGTCGACCGGCTCGGGCAGCGGCGCCGTGGCGACGCTCGCCGTCCAGCCGGGGACCGGCCGGGTCGAGACGGAGAGCAGGGGGGTGTCGGTGGGCAGGTCGACGACGACCTTGCTGGTGGCGGCGGCGACCGACTCGTTGGGGACGCGGACGGTCAGGACGGTGAACCCGCCCGCGGTCGTCTCGTCGGGATCGATGTGGACGTGGGCCGACGCAGCGGCCGCTGGGAGGACGACGAGGGCGAGGCCGGTGACCGCGATGGACGCGACTCGGGCACGGCGATGGATCGAAGACATGGGGTGCTCCAGGGTGGGTGGTCGGCGTGGCGCGTGTGCGCACGCACCGACCACCCCGTCCTCCGCGGAGGTCAGGCGGCCAGCGCGACGTGCGCGGGCGACGTCGGTGGCCCGCGGAGCGGAAGGACTCCGAGGTCGCGCCGGCCGACGGCGCGGTGCACGGTCGCGTCGCGCACCCGCAGGACCGCGGAGGCGGGCAGCGCCACGGGCGCGAGCAGGGCGACGAGCGGGCGCATCCAGGTACCGATCCAGGACAGCGCACGGTCGATCCCGGCGATCAGCGTGGCGGTGACCAGCGTCGCGACGACGTGCAGGACGAGCATCGGGACGCCATCGCTCGGACCGACCGCGTGCTGCGACGACGCCGTGCAGGCAACCTGCACGGCGTGCGCATGACTCCCCATGTCTGCCGCCGGCGCACAGCCCATGGCACCGGCGAGGCTGTCGAACGACTGGTGCAGCCCGAGCTGTCCGGCACCGAGGAGTGCGACCGCACCGGGAACCCCGATGCGTCGACCGCTGAACGGAACGGTGGCGGCGAGCGTGACGGCCGCCAGCGGCACGAGCACGGTCGTCGTCGGGACGTCACCACCGCCCAGCACGTGCGCGCCGAGGGCCAGAAGCACCGTGCTCACGGCGACGACGAACGCACGCGCGAGGCGCGCAGGTCCGGTCGTGGGTGCGGGCACGGGCGCAACGGTACCGGCGCGCGCCCGGACCCTCCGGACCGGGTCTCTCAGGCCAAGAAGTCCCCGCCGGCGGTCGCGAGGATGAACCGGGTGTCGATGTTGGTGTCGAACCCGATGTCGGACTGCAGGAAGAACGTCAGCCCCATGCCGAAGACGACCGAGTGCGGGGCGGACAGGTCGAACGTGTTGGACGCGTCGAGACCGGTCCGGTGCTCACCCCGGAGGCTGAGCCCGTTGAGCTCCTGCACCTTCCCCGACCCGTCGTACACGTGGACGTTGCGGATCTCGCAGCCCTCCGCGTTGAACAGGAGGAAGAACCGCTGCACGGACGTCCGGACGTCCCCTGTGATGACGGGCGTCGGGAGCGGCACGTGGAGCCAGCTCGCCTTGCCGGGCACCGGTGACACGTCTGCGCCCCAGCCGAAGTGGCCGACCCGGCGGAAGTTCTCCGGACTCTCCACGGTCATCGCGTTTCCGTGCACCCAGCTCGCATGCAGTGACATGGTCGTTCCTTCCCCTGGTCGGCGTCTCGCTCTCCGACTGAGGAACCCCCACCCACCCCGCGTGATACGCGGGCGGCAGGAGATCACCTGCGCTCGTTACGTGTTCGCGGGGTTCGTCGCCTTGCCGTCCAGCCAGAGCTCCTCGGACTCGTCGCGGTGAACGCCGTCCGTGCCGACGTGCTTGGTGCTGATCGTGGGACCCTTCTTGAGCACGTGCACCAGCGCCATGGCGTGGCCGCGGCCGAGGCCGTAGTCCTCCTTGAGCCAGTCGACGATCACGCCGGCCTTCACCGACGGGTCGTCGTAGCCGCGCGCCGTGCCGAGGTCGACGAGCTGTCGCGGGGTCAGGCCCGTCTTGCCCTCGATGGTGTCGAGGTACGCCTGGAACGACATGCGGTCTCCCCTCGGTGCTGCCCGACGACGTCGCCGGGCACGGTGGACGGTGATGGGCGCCTTCGAGGGTATCGGCCAGACCACCAGGAGGCGTCTCACGTTCCGAGACGTGAACCCGGGAGGAATCGCACCGCAGCATGGCGGACCCCGGACCGTCGTGAGACGCTCCGTCCTCGACCACCCCGAGGGAGCCACGACATGACCGCGCTCGCCACACGCCTGACGGCGGCACAGGCGTGAGTGAGACGCCGTCCGTGCCGGACGCCCAGTCCGAGCAGACGCCCGACGAGCACGAGTCCGGGCGGTTCGCCGCGGTGAACCGCACCCTGGACCGGCTCCCCCACCCCGTGCGCGTCGTCGGGGTCGCGCTGTTCGGTGGCGTGCTGGTCCTCGCCGGTCTGGCGATGCTCGTGCTGCCCGGGCCCGGCATCGTCGTCATCCTGGCGGGACTTGCCGTGCTGGCCTCCGAGTTCGTCTGGGCCCGCCGGATCCTCGACCGGACGAAGGCCGCAGCCAAGGCAGGCCTCGACAAGGGCAAAGCGGCGGTCAAGCGCAAGAGCTGATCGGGACGCCTACGGGACGATGTGCCCGGCGGCCCTGAAGAGCTCGTACCACTGCGCCCGGGTCAGCGGGATCTCGGAGCCCAGCGCCGCTGCGCGGACCCGGTCAGGGGTCGTCGTACCGAGCACGACCTGCATGCGCGCGGGGTGCCGGGTGATCCACGCGGTCGCGATCGCGATGGGCGGGACGTCGTACTCCGCGGCGAGACGCTCGATGACCGCGTTGAGCTCCGGGTACTCGGGCGAGTCCAGGAACACACCCGTGAAGAACCCTGCCTGGAACGGCGACCAGGCCTGGATGGTGATGTCGTGGAGCCGGCAGTAGTCGATGATGCCGACGTCACGGGAGACGGACTGGTCCTCGGCGAGCATGTTGGCCGCCACCCCCTGCGCGATCATCGGCGCGTGCGTGATCGACAGCTGCAGCTGGTTGGCGACGATCGGCTGCTGCACGTACTTGCGGAGCAGCTCGATCTGCCCGGGCGTCTGGTTCGAGACGCCGAACGCACGCACCTTGCCGGCCGACGAGAGGTCGTCGAACGCCCTCGCGACCTCCTCGGGCTCGACCAGGGCGTCGGGGCGGTGAAGCAGGAGGATGTCGAGGTAGTCGGTGTCCAGGGCCGCGAGCGAGCCGTCGACCGACTCGATCAGGTGCTCGTAGGAGAAGTCGAAGTACGGGCCGCTGCGCACGATGCCGGCCTTGGTCTGGATGACCAGCTCGGCGCGGTCCGCGGGCGTGAGCCGCAGCGCCTCGGCGAACCGGCGCTCGCACTCGTGCAGCTCCGTGCCGTACACGTCGGCGTGGTCGAGGAAGGCGATCCCCGAGTCGCGCGCGGCCCCGACGAGCGTCCGGATCTCGTCGTCCGACTTGTCCGCGATACGCATGAGGCCGAGCACGACGTTGGGGACGACCAGGTCGGTCCCCGGCAAGGTAAAGGTCTTCACGGCGGTGTGGTCCTCTCGATGGCGTCGTCCACCATCGACACTAGGCACCCGTGACGAGGTCTGCGCGCCCACGCCACCCGCTCAGCCGCGCAGCCGGTATCCCTGCAACCCGTCCGTCGTCGCGACGACCCAGATGCCGTTGCCAGCGTCGACGCCGGCATCCCGGACCGCTTGCGCCGTGACGTCCGCCGGCTCGACGCGAGTGCCGTCCGGGAGGCAGAACTCGGCCATCGTGCCGCCCGGGTACTCGACGCGAGCCCTCGACGGATCCGCGAACTCGGCGAACTGGAAACTCGTCTCCTCGGTGCACGCCAGCACCTCGTCGTCCCCGACGGGCGACACCGACCCGTCGTCGAGCTGCACCCGGACCGCACCCGTGCCGCTGGCGAACACCCCGGAGTCCGTGCCCGAGGCGTACTGCAACCCCGCGTAGAGCACACCCGGGGCGTCACCCAGCGGCGCGCTCCAGACCACCTCACCCGTCGCAGGGTCGAACTTCTCCAGATCGATGTCCGTCGCGCCGACCGGGACCGGTCCGGCCTCACCGGACCAGTCGATGGTCCCGGCCCGGACACGGCACCACAGGTGGGATACCTCGAAGTCGCCCGCAGGCTCGCAGAACGTCGTGGCACCGTCCGCTCGCCACAGGACGTTCCCCGTCGCTCCGTCCAGGGCGACCGTGGACTCCCTCGTGCGGTCACTCGTGTCGCTGATGCCCTGCCACGCGCGCACGGTTCCCAGGACCCGGTCTCCGTCGTCGATCGTCCAGTTCCAGCCGGCGTCGGACGACACGTCGGGGCCGAGCAGCTCGGCGTAGCCGTGGCTCCACACCACCTGGCCGTCCTGGGAGCGCCCCAGGACCTCGGTTCCACCCGGCGGCCGGTCGTTGCTGGACCAGAGATCGCTGACCTTGCGCGAGTTCGCCGGGATCTCGGCACCCTCGGAGTAGCCGACGACGGTCGCCGCACCGGGGTCGACCCGAAGTGTGACCAGACCGGCGCCTCCGGCCGTCACCGCGGCCTGCAGGCAGAAGGCCTGCTCGTCCTCGCACCTCCAGATCCGGGACTGCGAGAAGTAGGCGAGCTCGGGGGCCGTGCTGACCTGGTTCGCCAGCGTGACGGCCTGGCCCGTGGCCACGTCGAGGACCTTGAGGGTGTGCCTGCCGTCCGGAGCCATGCTCTGGACGGCCGTGTACGTGCGGTCGGCCACCGGCAGCGTGACCACGCTGAGCTGGACGCCCGGGGCTCCGCCACCTGGGGAGGCGGGCTCGTCCCAGAGCTGATCGCCGCTGGTGAGGTCCCACGCCCGCAGCCGGAGATCCTCCCCGTCCGTCACGTAGGTGACGGCGACGTCGCCGGCGAGCTTCGGCTCGCTCAGGATCGTGACGTCCTGCGCCGACCAGAGCAGCTCGGGTGCGGCTGGGGCAGCGCCGGCGGTCGGCGTCGCCGTCACGCTCGGAGAGCCGTCGTCGTCGGAGCCCGCCGTGCAGCCCGTCAGGATGATCAGACCGACCGCCAGTCCAGCGGCTCGCCCGTGCACTCTCGACACCGTGTTACCCCCCTCGGCCCGCCCCGGCGACGCGCCGGGCGTTACGGTAACCGCACGGACGCGATGCTGTCCGAGTCGCTCGCGATCCGGCTCCCGCGTGCGCCCGCACGAGTGACTTCGGCCCGTCAGGCTCGGAATCGGACGAACCGGACAGTAACTTTCGGGGATGACCAGCGCCGTTCTTCCCGTCCTCGGTGACCTCACGACGCAGGAGTGGCTGGAGTACCTGCCGCTGGCAGTCTCCGTCCTCACCTTGTTCGCCGCCCTGCTCGCGTGGCGTCAGGCCGCCAAGGCCGCGCGTCGCGCGTCGCGACAGGCCGACGCGACCTACCGGCACGCCGAGGCCACGGCCCGGCAGGCCCAGTCCTTCGAGGACCAGGTGGAGATCGCTCGTGAGGCGCTCGCCCTCGCGCGCAAGGAGGCCCAGGACGCCCGGGGCGACGCGGACCGCCAGCGCCTGGAGACGGGCCACACGCGGCGGATGCTCGAGGAGGTGCGCCTCGACGCGCTCGCACCCACGATCATCGCCCGGGCGCTCCCGAGCATCACGGAGGCAGCGGGACGACCCAGCCTCGAGGTGTCCAAGATCGTCGCCGGCAGGCTCGACCAGTGGCACCCCCTGGTCGGCCAGCTGCAGGTGGGCCGAGACGAGTCGTACGCGTTCCGCACCACGTTGACCTTGTGGTTCGAGAACGTGTCCGACTGCCCGGCCCAGATCGACATCCTGCAGCCGGCGGGTGGCGAGCTCGAGCTGCTGCCCGGGCACCCGCTGGTCATCCCCGCCCACGAGGCCCGCAGCATCGCGTGGGTGCGGATGTGGACGACGCGGGAGCTCGAGAGCGACAGCCAGATCCAGGACCCGTCGGCGTGGCTCTTCGACCTGGCCTTCACGGCGAGCGACCTGGGTCTGCAGGTCCGCGACACCTACGCGTTCGACGGGGACCTGCGGTTCTTCGACCGCGACGGCTCCTGGCTCGTCGTCACGCCCGAGCCGCCGCTGCCCTGGACGTCGGACGTCGCCTCCGTGCTTCCCGGCCGCACGTACCAGCAGCTCGACGTCCCGGTCTCCTGAGCCCGTTCGACGTCCCGCCCGCCGGGTCCGCCGTCACGGCCGCGGTCGCTCGTCGCTCCTGGCGCGCAGGATCGCCTCGTCCAGGGCTGTGCGCGCCCAGTCGTACTGCGACGGGTCGGTGTGGCCGCGGTAGACCGTCTCGATGGTCATGACCAGGAACAGGTACAGGTCGTAGAGGCGACGCCGTCGCGTCTCCGACGGCGTCAGCGGGCCCCGGCCGTACCCGCGCAGGAACGCTGTGCCAGCCGCGGTCCCCGCAGACGTGAAGCCGGACTCGATCAACGGGTCGCCGTAGAGCGCACGCTCGTGGTCGACGATGCCCGCGATCACGCCGTCGCGGACCAGCACGTTCCCGGTCCACAGGTCCCACTCGACGAACCGCGGCTCGACGACCTCGTCGAGGCAGTCGGCGTGCGCCGCGACCACGGCCCGAATGTCGTCGTAGGAGTGCCCGAGGTCCACGCCCAACCGTTCGCCGTCGACGAGGACGTCGTCCAGCATGCCCAGGAACACCGGGCGCCACTGGGTGCCGCCGGGTCCGCCGATCGGGCCGAAGTGGTCACCGACGATCGCGTTGAGCGTGCGGTTGGCCGCGCCGAGCAGATGGTCGTACGCGTCGCGTTCGTCGCGCGTCAGCGAGTCCTGCACGACGGACAGGTTGTCCCCGTCGACGAACGACATGACGAACCAGTCGGCGTCGCACAGCTCGCGGCTGTCGTCGACGAACAGGACGTCCGGCACCGGTACGTCCGTGTGCTCGCGGACGAGTCGAAGCGCGCGGACCTCGGTCGCGAGCATGTCGCGCTCGTAGGTCAGGACGTCCACGCCCGCCGGCGGGGCGACCTTGACCACCACGGTCCTGCCGCTTCGTAGCCGCACGCGGTACACCACGTTGAACCAGCCGTGCGTGATCTCGTGCGCGTCGTCGAGCACCGCGTCCGGCCCGAGCGCCCGCGTCAGCATGGCCTGCAGCACAGCCGTCGGCTGGCGGTTCTTCGTGATGCTCTCGGTCACCGCAGGCACGGGCGCGCTCTCCTTCGACACGGGGTTCTGTACCGCGCCAGGCTAGCGGCCGACCGTGCGGCCCGAGCTGCGGTTCCGGCAGGGGTCAACGCGGGGGGAGCACCGTGAGGCGCACGGTGATGGTGTCGCCGAGCTCGACGCCCTCGGCCTCGCGCACCCACTTCCTGAGCGGCACCACGTAGAGACCGTCCTTGGGCCAGAGCGCCGTCACCCACGACGTGCCGCCGGTGCTCACCTCGACCGGGATCATGCCCCAGCCGTAGGTGACGGCCGACGCGACGCCCTTGATCGCCGCACTCTCAGGCTCCGGGACGGTGACGAAGTGGTACGGCGCGGGCCCCCGCCAGTGCCAGATCTCCCCCGTGACCTCGAGCTGCATCGCGCCAGGATGCCGAGAACGACCGCCCCTGTCGACCGGCCGGCTGACGAAAATCGGCTTGTCCGGGCCGGGCCGGCGCTGCTCGACTGGACCGGTGGACCGCATGCACGTCGACGAGCTCGACATCCCCGTCGACCTCGTCGAGCGGCTGGTGGCCGACCAGCTTCCGCAGTGGTCCGGGCTGCCGCTTCGCCGGGTGGCGTCGACCGGCACCGACAACGCGATGTTCCGGTTGGGCGACGACCTCGTCGTCCGGATGCCGCGCATCCACTGGGCGGCGGGGACCGTGGACCATGAGGCGCGGTGGCTGCCGAAGATCGAGCTGCCCGTGACGATCCCGCGGCTGCTCGCGGTCGGCCGCCCCGGCCGGGGCTACCCGTGGACCTGGTCGGTCCTCACCTGGGTGCCGGGCGACAACCCGGTGCTCGGCGAGCTCGTGGACCCGGTCGGGCTCGCCCGCGACGCGGCGGCCCTCGTCCGCTCGGTGCGATCGCTGGAGCTCTCGGGGGGCGTGACAAAGGCCGGACCGCTCCGCGACCGCGATGTCCAGGTCAGGAAGGACATCGCGGCGCTCTCCCACGACATCGACGTCTCCCTCGTCACCTCGGTCTGGGAGGACGCGCTGGAGACCGCCGAGTGGACCGGCGAGCGGACCTGGGTGCACGGGGACATCGCGCCGGGGAACCTGCTGCTCGTCGACGACCGGCTCACAGGACTGATCGACTTCGCGGGGATCGGCGTCGGCGACCCGACCCTGGACCTGGGCATCGCGTGGAACCTGCTCCCGCCGCCCGCCCGTGCGGTCTTCCGCGACGAGCTCGCCGTCGACGACGTCGCCTGGAAGCGCGGCCGAGCGCGCGCCCTGGCCCAGGCGCTCGTGCAGCTGCCGTACTACCGCGACACCAACCCGGTTCTGGCCGCGAACGCCCGGCACGTCATCGCCGAGGTGACCGCCGACGCCGCCTGAGCGCGTCGAGCCGTCTCGACGCAGCACCGGGCGGGTCCGCAGCGTGACGTCAGGTCTCCAGCGACTCCGCGATGCGAGCGATCGCGGCCAGGCGACGGTCCCACTCGGCACCGATCGCCTCCAGCGCGTGCGCCGTCTGGCTCAGGCGTGAGCCCAGTGCCCGGTACCGGACCTCGCGGCCGACCCGGACGGACTCGACCAGCCCCGCCTCGGCGAGCACGTTGAGGTGCTTGGCGATCGCCTGCCGCGTGACCGGCACGACGGTGGCCAGTGCCGACGCCGACAGGTCGGCGCGTCCGAGCTCGGCCAGGATCGCCCAACGGGTGTCGTCCGCGAGGGCGGCGAACACCGGGACGAGCGTCTGGTTCATGCGGACCCCTCGAGGTAGGCGACCAGCTCGTCGAGCTCGTCGGTCCAGCCCTGCCGGTTGGACCGCATCGCCTCGACCGGGTCACGGCTGAGCAGCCCGAAGCCGGACTCGACGACGGACAGGATCGTCGAGTCGCCGTCAGGCACCAGCGTGTAGCGGACCTGCGTCGAGTTCTGCGGCGTCAGGACGGCCGGTTCTCCGTCACGCGGGGCAGGCGGTGTCCCCCAGGTGAACGCGAAGACGACCGGCTCGTCGTACTCGTCGATCCGGACGGGGAACTCGCCGTAGCCCTCGAACCCGAAGACCCCCATGGCGCCGACGCGCAGCTCGGGCAGGTCGGCCTTGGTGCCGAGCCACTGCGTGATCAGGTCCGGGCGCGTGATCGCGGCCCATACCCGGTCGGGTGTCGCCTTGATGTGGACGGTGCGGGTGACCGTGTAGTTCTCGCTGTCGATGACGGCGGCCGGCTGCTGGGTCATGAGTCGATCTCCTGACGCGGATTGGTTGTGCAATCACAGAGTTGCATAGCGGTCGGCCCGACGGCAACCTGCGGGTTGCACCTAAGGTGGTTCGATGCTCAACGCGATCCTGGCGGCAGCTCTGCACCCCACCTCCGCCACGCTCACCGTCCAGGGCACCGGCGACCTGCCCTCGGCCTTCGCGGTCACCGAGCTTGCGGTGGCGACCATCGGAGCGGCCGGTCTCGCGACGGCCGACCTCCTGGGGACGCACGCGGTCCAGGTGGACCGACGGCTGGCCTCGATGTGGTTCGGGATGTCGATCCGGCCCGACGGCTGGACCCCGCCGCCCCCGTGGGACCCGATCGCCGGCGACTACCGCACCGCTGAAGGCTGGATCAGGTTGCACACCAACGCGCCCGCGCACCGCGACGCCGCGCTCCGGGTGCTCGGGGTTCCGGGCGACCGTGAGGCCGTCGCCGACTCCGTCGCCGGATGGGCCGGAGACGCACTCGAGGACGCCGTCGTCGCGGCCGGAGGCTGCGCCGCGGTCATGCGGACGGCCGACGAATGGGCCGCGAGCCCGGCCGGGAGCAGCGTGCTCGCTGAACCGCTGATCGACTGGGATGTGTCGGGCGCAGCCCCGCTCGACCTCGCGTTGAGGCCCACGCGGCCTCTGGTCGGCCTGCGTGTGCTCGACCTGACGCGGGTGCTGGCAGGGCCGGTCGCGACGAGGTTCCTTGCGCTGCTCGGCGCAGACGTGCTGCGCATCGACCCACCCTGGTGGGACGAGCCTGGCGTCGTCCCGGAGGTCATGCTCGGCAAGCGCACAGCCAGGCTCGACCTCACCACCGACTCGCTCGTCGACCTACTGACCCGCACCGACGTCCTCGTGCACGGCTATCGGCCCGGCGCGCTGGACCGACTGGGTCTCGGAGCGGACGTCCGCCGGCAGCTCAGCCCCGGTCTCGTCGACATCACCCTCGACGCCTACGGGTGGACCGGTCCGTGGCGCGGTCGGCGCGGGTTCGACAGCCTGGTGCAGATGAGCACCGGAATCGCCGAGGCTGGCATGCGGCACTTCGGTCGTGACGTCCCGACACCGCTGCCGGTACAGGCGCTCGACCACGGCACCGGCTATCTCCTGGCGTTCGCCGCCCTCCAGGGAGTCGCGCGGCGGCTCGCGACCGGCGAAGGGACAGCCGCCCGCCTCTCGCTCGCGCGCACGGCCGCCCTCCTCACAGGCCCACCCGCGGTCGGTTCGCTCGACCCCGAACGACCCGACGACGTCGTGACCGACGTCGAGCACACGTCCTGGGGGCCGGCCCGGCGGCTGGTCCCGCCCCTGTCCGTCGAAGGCGTCCGGCTGGCGGCCGACCTACCCGCTCGCGCCTTGGGATCCGACCGACCGGCGTGGTGAGCGTCCCCGGCCGGGTTGGACAGGCGGGCGGGCTCGGCGCATCATCGATGGCGAAGCCGCAGGACGAGCCTGCCGCTCATGAGCTCGGAGCGCACTCGATGCAGCAGGGAAGCGGGGCGGCCGTCAGGGCCTCCTCGGGCACAGTCGCGAAGCCCGCGGCCTGATCAGACGGTCGGCGGGTCTGGTCGTGCTGCCCACTCGTCGTCCCACCCGGAAGATCCCCCATGCTCACCCTGACCGAACCCCAGATCCGCGCGTCCTTCGTGAACTGCTCACGGGGTGAGGCCTCGAAGCTGACGCTCCCCGCCGACCTCGACGAGACACGCTGGGACCGGCTCGACTACTACGGCTGGATCGACCGCAAGGCCCCGCTGCGCGCCTACGTGGTCCTGCCCGTCGACGACACCCTCGTCGGCATCGCCCTGCGGGCCCCGGAGAACTCGGCCAAGCGCAAGCGTGCCGTCTGCGCGTGGTGCGAGGACGTCTACGCCACCGACGAGGTCTCGCTCTACGTGGCCCGCCGTGCCGGGGCGTCCGGACGGAACGGCGACACGATCGGCACGCTGATCTGCACGACGTTCGGGTGCTCGCGCAACGTCCGCCGGATCCCGCGGATCGTCGAAGCGGGCGACGACCCCGAGGGCCTGGTCCTGCGACGCATCGAAGGCCTCCGCGAGCGATCCGCGCGGTTCGCCGACGAGGTCCTGCACGGCACCTGACGACGCTCGGCGCACAGGTGCGGAGGATCGCGCGGCACCGAGCCGGACCGGGGCGGCATGCGCGCACGTCGACCGCTAGCGTTCCTCGGATGGCTGACGAGAGTGACCGTCGTGACGACGTAACCCGCTCAACTGCCCTTCGACGCCGTCCCTCGACGGTGACGGTCCGGCGGGTGCGTGCCGACGAGTGGCCGGCCCTGCGGGGTCTGCGCCTGGACGCGCTGCGTGACCCGGACGCCCGGCTCGCGTTCCTCGACAGCTTCGCCGACGCGGTGCAGCGCCCGGACGAACACTGGCGGGGTCGCGCCGCGGCGTCGGCCGAGGGAGACGCGGCGGTGCAGCTCGTCGCGGTCGACGACCACGAGCTCGCCGGGTCGGTGACGGTGCTCGTGCAGGTCGCCGGCTCGCAGGACCACCATGGCCGGCGGGTCCGGCACAGCCGGGCCGTGCTCGTGGGGGTGTACGTGCGGCCCGCCTACCGCGGAACCGGCGTCACGGACGACCTCATCGACGCCGCCGCGACGTGGTCCCGAGCGCGTGGTTTCCGGGAGCTGACACTCGACGTCCACCGCGACAACGCCCGGGCGCAGGGCGCCTACCGCCGCGCCGGGTTCACGCCCTCGGGCGTGGCGTTCACCAGCGCGATCGGCCCCGAGATCGAGATGGTCCGCGCACTGTGACGCCTGTCTACCTGCCAGGCGCGCGAGGCAACATCGACTTCTGGGAACCGGTCGCCCAACGGCTCGTGGACCTCGGCCCGTCGATCCGGCTCGGCTGGCCGGGCTTCGCCGACGAGCCGCACGACCCCGAGGTCCGGTCGGTCCCCGACCTCGTCGACTGGACGCTCGCACGGATGCCTCCGGGCGCGAGCGACGTCGTCGCACAGTCGATGGGTGGCGTCGTCGCGACACTCCTGGCCCTCGACCACCCCACGCGGGTGCGGCGGCTCGTCCTCTGCGCGACGTCGGGCGGGGTCGACGTGGCGTCGCTCGGCGCCGCGGACTGGCGGCCCGGCTACGACTCGGCGCTGCCCGACTGGTTCGTCGTGGACCGCACCGACGTCACGGACCGTCTGAGCACCCTGACGGCACCGACCCTGGTGCTCTACGGCGACGCCGACCCGCTCGCCCCCGAAGCCGTGGCCCGTGCGCTCGTCGACCGGATCCCCCGTGCCCGCATCGCGTGCGTGCGCGACGGCCGGCACACCATGGCGCACGACCTGCCGGCCGTGGTGGCGCCACTCGTCCGAGAGCACCTCCTGGCCGACTGACTCGCGAGGCGTCAGTCGGTCGAGGTGGGCTCCGGCTCCTCGGGCGTCGGCGACGACGTCGGCTCCAGCACCGCGGCGAGCGCGGCCTCGAACGCGGCGACGGTAGCGGCGTCGACCACGCCCGTCGCCGGCACGCCGAGGTCCGTCTGAGCGGCCGCGACCGCGGCAGTCAGCTCGTCGGTCCACTCGCCGTCGACGGCACCGTCCCAGTAGCCGGCGAGCTTGAGCGTCTGCTGCAGGGCGCTCGTCGCCACCGACGAGGCCTGCGCTGCCGCGCCGCCGGCCGCCTCGAGCTCCGCCCGCAGTGCCGCCTCCGACGCCTTGTCGAGGGTTCCCGTCTGGGGAAGGTCGTTGGCGGCCTGCAGCGCCTCGATCGCCTCGACGGTCAGCGGACCGTAGATTCCGTCGACCGACCCCTTGTAGTAGCCGGCGTCGGTGAGCGACTGCTGCAGCGCCACGGTGTAGTCCCGGATCACGGCGGACGCCTGGGCCTGCCGCTCGTCGGACAGGCAGCCCGTCTGCGCGAACAGCGCGATCCAGCTCATCTCGAGCGCGACGACCGCGGCGTTGAACTGCTCGCTCGCCTGCACCAGCGGCGTCTCGTCGGTGATACCTGCCTTGGTCGAGTCGAAGTCGGTCTCCGCCTGGCGGACACGGTCGATCGTGGACGCGGGAATGGTGGGGGTAGGCGTCGGCTCGTCGGCCTCTACCGGCTCGGGCGGCTCGGACCCTGCCGCAGTGGCCTGCGCTGCCGCGAGCGCAGCCTCGGCGTCCGCGACGGCCTGCTCGGCCGCGACGACGTCCTCGCGAGCACCTGCCGCAGCCTCCGCGGCGGCCTCGGTCTCCTTGCTCGGCTCCTTGAGGTCCGCGCCACCGGTCGTGACGTCACCGACCGTGACGGCCGACTGGTCCAGGAGGTCGCCGTACCGGTCGAGGGCCGTGATGTACGACGAGGCGGACGTGCAGAACGCGGCCGACGCATCGGCCTCGGCCGCGTTCGCGGCGTCGAGCGCCTCCTGCTTCTTCGCCAGGTTGGCCTCGGCGACGGTCAGCGGCGAGTCGTCCTGGGTGTCGTTCCCGTTCGTGCACGCCGCGGTGAGGAGGAGGCTCACGGCGAGCACCACCCCGCCGAGTCGAGCGGATGACGGCAGCTTGTTCTGGGCGTCCACGGAGGCCCTCCCTCTCGCACGGCGTCGACTGGACTGGATGCACGTCCGGGACACGTCCCGGCTCGACAGTAGCGGGGGCCGGGTCCGAATGGCCGGATTTGGGCAACTCGTGCGAGATTCGCCGTTCTGCCTGGTCAGGTGCCCTGTTCGAGCACCGTGAGGTCACGCTCCGCGTACCTGCGGTGCCACCACTCCTCGTTGAGGACCACCCGGAGGCACTGCCGAGGGAGGTACGCCTCGCCCTCGTCGGGCCAGCCCGGACCCTGCAGCGGCTCCGAGCGGCGGTCGAGCTGCTCGTCGGTCAAACCGTCGACCACGCCACGCACCATCGCCATCGCACGCAGCCGGAGAGCCAGCGCCTCGTCGAGCGACGGTCGCGCGTCCCGGTCGTGCGGGACGCCCGACCGTGGCGCCATCTGGTCCCACGGGAGCGACAGGGAGTGCCACGGGTGCGGGTCCCCGAGGACGCCGCGGCCGACCCAGGACTCCGACGCGAACGCGAGATGGCGAAGGGTCTGGATGAACGACCACTCGTCGTCGACGGACTCGTGCAGCTTCTCCGCCGGCAGCCGACGTGCCCGCTCCACCGTCTGGGCCCAGAGCCGCTCGTTGATCGTCCACGCCTCGCGGAACCCGTCGGCGGTCGTCGGACGGAACAGCGGCCGCTCGGGGTGCCGGCGGTCCAGCTCGGCCTCGACGTACGGCGCGACGTCGACACCGTTGACGACGAGGTGCTCGATCTCGCCGTCGATCGTCGTGTTCGAGACCTCGACGTCGCGCATCACGACGCCGTGCAGCCCCACGGACCTGAAGACGGCGCCCGTCAGGTCGACCATCGAGAAGCGCGAGCCACTCAGGTCGACGTCCTCGAACACGGCACTCGCGATGACCTCGTCGTCACCCTGCGCATCAGCCATGCTGCCAGGCTAGGTCTGCAGGCATCGGCCCGTCGCCTGCCGGCCCGTTGTCGGCCCGACGGGTCTACGCTCGGACGATCCGCCGTAGCCGACGGCGCACGAACCGCGGGAGCACCCGTGACCGACCTGGCTGACCCTCTGGCGGACCTCGACGACTGTTTCGAGCGTCCGGTCGTCACCCGCCTGCCCCCGCTGCACCCCGTCGACGACGTGCCGCCCCTGTCCGCCACGGTGCAGTACCCGCCCGGGCGGGTGCCCGACCTCGAGGACGCGACCGCCCCGACACGGGTCCCGAGGCCGCGGCGCGAACCGCGGGTGTGGCTCAGGTCGCGCGTCGTGGCCGGTCTGCTGGGGGTGTTCCTGGGCGGCCTCGGCCTGCACCGGATGTACCTCGGGTACTGGCGACGCGGCCTGACGATGCTCGCGCTCTTCGTCGTCGGCGGGTTCTTCACGCTCGGTCTGGCGACGCTCGCCGTGTGCGTCGTCGGGTTCGCCGAAGGGCTGCTCTACCTGTCGGTGCGACGCGGTCGGTTCTCCCGCGACGCGCGCGGGCGCCCGTTGCGGGGCTGACGTCAGCCGCCGTAGACGCTCTTCAGCAGCTCGTAGACCAGGACACCCGGCCAGATCAGAGCCTTCGGGATGGCCAGGACGAACAGCCAGAACGTGTCCGCAGCCTGGAAGTAGTACACGGCTGCCCCGATGAACCCCAGCCCGTAGACGACCCCACCACCGGCGCCGCTCGCCGAGTCCTTCGCCATGCCCGCTCCCTTGGTCGTCCGCGCTGACACCGTCCCGCGGCCGTAGGGGCCCGGTCAAGGGAGAGGGTCGTCAGGTCGCGTTCGCGTCCATCTCGTCCTGAAGCGCAGTGAAGTCGGCGACGAGCGCGTCGATGCGTGCGCTCTCTGCGGCAGCCGCCGCCTCGGCCGCGGCGATACTCGCGTCCCGTGCGGGCAGGTCGACGTCGTCACGCGCGAGCAGGGCGGCGGCGGCCGCGAGCGTGGCGTCGGCCCGCGCCATCGGGAGCTCGGTGCCGTCCCACCAGACCCCACGACAACCGCAGCCGGGACCTCTGGTCGTCGGACATGGCGGCGACCTCGTCGACCTTGGCCTGGTAGTTCTGGCGATAGATGTCGCGCGACGTCACGTCCGCGACGAGCTGCGCGCGCTCGTGCGCGTTCGCGGCCTGGGCGTCGGCCAGCGCCTGCGACGCGGTGGTGATCGCCAGGGCCAGGCCGTCGACGAGGTCGGTGAGCCCGGTGTTCACCGCGACGAGCGCCACGCGGTCCGTGACGAACCGCGAGTACACCTGCTCGAGCCGCGGGTCGAGGCCGCCGACCTGCGTCCCCAGGTACGCGAACAGCTCGGTGGGCCGGTTCTCCTGGTGCGTTCCGGTCGAGCTGGCGATCTGCTCGTGGATGTCGTCGTCCACCGGGATCGCTGACTCCGCGGCGTCCAGGATCGGTGTGAGCTCGTCGCGCTCCGCCGCGGTGAGCCGCACCCAGGCCGCGTGCATCGTCTCGTGAGCCGCCGTGACCACCGCTTGCCCCGCGAGCCGCGGATCAGCGGGCCGGTACACGACGATCGAGTCCGCACCCGGCTGGTAGCACCCCACGAAGCCGCTCGTCCCGAGCCGCGGTGACACCTCACTGGTGTCGCACCGCCCGGCGAACGCGGCCGCATCGAGGATCTCCGGGCGGGTGGCGTAGAAGACCTCGCGGCCCTCGTCGGACAGGTAGGCGGCGTCCGCGAGCGTGACCACGTCCGCCGACGGGAGTGGCACCTTCACGGCCTGCCCGTCGAGCGCCGCGCGCGCGTCGTCCAGCGCCGTCGTGGCGACGTCCGTGGGGACGCCTCCGGTCAGGAACCAGGCCACGGCCAGGCTCACGACGACGAGCAGCGCCCAGACACCTCGGCCGCGTCGACGGTGGGGCGGGGGTGGCGGACTGGACGGCGGGAGGCTCTCATCGATCACCCACTGAGGAACACGCCCGCTCGGCGAGCGCCTCAGGTCGTCGGGAGCGGGGTGCACCTAGGAGTCATCGGTCGTTCGGGCCGGCGGCTGGAGGCGCAACGCCGCGCCTAGGTGAGCGTCAGGCGGTAGAAGGCGCTGTACGGGTCGGTGCGGTAGTCGGCGAACGGCGGGCACGCGACGAAGCCCGCGCGTTCGTACAGTCGACGGGCCGGCGCGAAGTAGTCCTGCGTGCCCGTCTCCAGGTGCAGCGTGCGGTAGCCACGGTCGCTCGCCTCGGCGACCACGCGCGCCAGCAACGCCGCACCGACGCCTTGCCCCCGCGCATGGGTCGCCGTGCGCATCGACTTGAGCTCGCCGTCCGCCGGTCCCAGCTCTTTGAGCGCCACGCAGCCGAGGAGCGAGCCGTCGTCGCGGCGCGCGGTCCAGAACGTGATCCCCGGCCTGGTCAGTGCGGTCGGGTCCAGGGCGTGCACCGACTCCGCCGGGGACTCGGCGAACATGTCCGTCAGGTGCTCACCGAGCAGGTCCAGGACGTCGGGGCGGTGCGGGTCGTCCTGGTGGATCGTCACGGACGTCCCTTCCAGCACGCGCTTGAGCAGTGCCAGGTCCGCCGAGACCAGCGCGGCGTCGCGGTCCAGGTCGGCATCGGTCATCCCGTCCGCGCGGCGCACCGTGAAGACGACCTCACAGCCGTCCGCGTCCGCGATGGCGCGCATCGGGACATGCACGGTCTCCCCCGACGGCGTCGTCACCTCGTGGTCCAGGACCCCGAAGGTGTTCGGCTGCGCCATCTCGACCCGCGCGCGTCCCTGGGACGTCTCGACGAACCAGCTGCCGTCCTCGTGCACCACCTGCGACCCCAGGCCGGGAGCCCACCGGGGAAGGTTCGCGAGGTCGGAGACGAACGCGTACACCTCCCAGACCGGCCGGTCGATGCGCACGCTGAGATGCCGAGAGCCCGTGTCCACGGCGCGATCGTGCCATGCGCGCCCGGCGCACCGGGGCTGCTGCGACCCACATCACTTCGACGTTCGCGTGCCGGTCGTCCTGCTCGGGTCACACGTCGGCAGCAGGGTTGAGCACCTGCCACATCACGTGGTCCTGCCAACGGCCTGCGATCTTGAGGTACCCGGGCGCCATCCCGAAACGGGTGAACCCGTTGCGTTGCAGGACCGCCTGAGACGCCGAGTTGTGCAGCAAGGTCTCGGCTTGAACTCGGTGCAGCCCGAGCGTCGTGAATGCGACCTGGAGCATCTCGCCGACGGCCGCCGTCGCGAGCCCCCGCCCGTTGTGGGCGCTGCCGACCCAGTAGCCCACCGCGCACGACTGCAGCGCCCCGCGCACGATCCCGCTCAGCGTGATCCGGCCGACCACCGACCCCTCGTCGTCGAGGATCACATGCGCTCGCCCGGAACCGGCGTGCTCCACCTCGACGAGGCCCCGGAGGACCTCACGCTGACCCTCCAGCGAGAAGTAGCCGTCGTCTCGTACGGACTCCCAGGGCGCGAGGAACTCGCGGTTCTCGGCCAGCAGCGCCGTGAGGGCCTCAGCGTCGTCGAGGGATATCGGGCGAGTCACGGGCACCTCGTCATCCTGCCCCAGCGGTGGCTGTGGCGACGCCGACAAGACGGGGGCACCGCGCTGTCGATTCCAGGTCTTCCCGTTCGACGCACCGGCAAGCCAGAGTTGAACCGGCCACCCGGGCCGGTTCTGGGCAGACATGGGGAGTCAGCGATGAGGGTCTTGGTTCTGGGCAAGGCGACCGAGCAGTCCGAGTCCGGCGAGCTCGGTTCCACGGAGGACTTCGTGGCGATGGGCGAGTTCAACGAGAAGCTCGTCGAGGCGGGCGTGGTCCTCGCCGCGGACGGTCTCCAGCCTTCGGGCAAGGGAAAGCGCGTGGCGTTCGACGGCGCGGGCAACGCGACAGTGATCGACGGGCCGTTCGCCGAGACGAAGGAGCTGATCGCCGGCTTCTCGATCTGGGAGGTCGCGTCCATGGACGAGGCGGTCGAGTGGGTCAAGCGCTCGCCGCTGCGCAGCGGCACGGTCGAGCTCCGCAAGATCCTCGACGCCGACGACTTCGGCGCCGAGTTCTCCGCCGAGCTCGCAGCGGCGGAGGACCAGGCGCGCGCGGACGTCGGTGCCGAGAAGTAGTGCCCTCAGCGACCCAGCAGGCGATCGACGCGGTCTGGCGGATCGAGTCCGCCAGGCTGATCGCCGGCCTGGCCCGGATCGTGCGCGATGTGGGGCTGGCCGAGGACCTCGCGCAGGACGCGCTGGTCGCAGCGCTCGAGCAGTGGCCCGAGTCGGGCGTCCCGGACAACCCGGGCGCCTGGCTCATGGCTGTCGCGCGTCGCCGTGGCGTGGACGCGATCCGTCGCGCGGTGACGCTCCAGAAGAAGGTCGAGCTGCTCGGGCGCGAGCTCGATGCGCACGGAAGCCCGGTGGACGACATCGACCTGGACCGCACCATCGACGACGACGTGCTGCGGCTGATGTTCACCGCCTGCCACCCGGTGCTCTCGGTCGACGCGCGGGTGGCGCTCACGTTGAAGATGGTGTCCGGGCTGTCGACCGACGAGATCGCGCGGGCGTTCCTGGTGCAGGCCACCACGATGGCGGCGCGCATCACCCGGGCGAAGAGGGCGCTCACCGCGGCGAAGGTGCCGTTCGAGGTCCCGGTCGGTGACGAGCTCGGCGACCGGTTGGGCTCGGTGCTCGAGGCCGTCTACCTGGTGTTCAACGAGGGCTACACCGCCACCGCCGGCGAGCGGTGGGCACGCGCCGAGCTGTGCCAGGAGGCGATGCGTCTGGGTCGCATGCTCGCGGCGCTGGCGGCCGACGAGTCCGAGGCGCACGCCCTGGTGGCGCTCATGGAGATCCAGGCGTCGCGACTGCGCGCCCGCACGGGTCCTGGCGGCGAGATGGTCACGCTCGACCAGCAGGACCGTGCGCGCTGGGACCGGTTGCTCATCACGCACGGTCTCGCCGCGCTCGCGCGGGCCGAGGAGCTCGACGGCACCGGTTCCTATGCGATCCAGGCGAAGATCGCGGCGTGCCACGCGCGGGCGCCGCACTCTCAGGACACCGACTGGGTCCGCATCGCAGCGCTGTACGGCGACCTCGTGGCGTTGACCGGGTCACCGATCGTCGAGCTGAACCGCGCGGTCGCGGTGGCGATGGCTGAGGGACCGGCCGCGGGGCTCGCCGTGACCGACGAGCTGGTTGACGTCGCCGCCCTGCGCACCTACCACCTGCTCCCGAGCGTGCGGGGCGACCTGCTGGCACGGCTGGGCCGGTCCGCGGAGGCACGAGCCGAGTTCCGGCGTGCTGCGGCACTCACCTCCAACGAGGTCGAACGCTCGCACCTGCTCGCCCGCGCCGACCTCTCCTGAGTCAGCTCCGGGCGCGCCGGCGTGACGCAAAACGCGCACCGGTTCTGATCACCTGTGCCCGCCGACCCCGGGGTTGCGCTAGACATTCCTCGACCGCGGTTGCTGGCCGGCGGAGACGTCGTGCCACGTCCGGGACGCCGAGGGGTGCCCCGGACGAGTGATGAACAGCGCCGCGAACCCCTCGATGGAGGTCCCGATGATTACCCATGTGCGACGCCTCACCGTCGCCGCCCTGAGCGGCGCGGTTCTCCTGGTCGGCGCGTTCGCGTCGGCCGGTTCGGCCGCGTCCTTCGCGCTGCCGCCCGCGAACGGGCAGTTCGACTACCAGATCGGCGGTGCGTACACGCCGTCGTCGAGCGTGCAGATCGTCGACCGCGACCGGCTCGAGGCACCCGCGGCCGGCAAGTACAACATCTGCTACGTCAACGCCTTCCAGACCCAGCCCGGCGATGCGGACTGGTGGAAGACGAACCACAACGACCTGCTGCTGAAGAAGGCGAACGGGTCCTACGTCGTCGACAGCGCCTGGAACGAGATGCTGCTCGACACGTCGACGGCCGCGAAGCGCACGGCGCTGCTGGCGATCGTCGGCGGCTGGATCGACGGCTGCAAGGCGAGCGGGTACAGCGCGATCGAGCCCGACAACCTCGACAGCTACGACCGCAGCGGCAAGCGGCTGACGAAGCAGAACAACATCGACTTCGCCAAGCTGCTGGCAACGCGGGCACACGCCGACGGCCTGGCCATCGCACAGAAGAACGACTCCTCCATGGCGGCGAACGGCAAGGCGATCGGGTTCGACTTCGCGGTCGTCGAGGAGTGCCAGGTCTACGGCGAGTGCGGCGAGTTCACCGACGTGTACGGCGCCCAGGTGTACGAGATCGAGTACACCGACAACGGTGGGACGTCGAACTTCAACAAAGCCTGCACGGCCCGCGGCGCGACGACGAGCGTGATCTACCGCGACCGGGACGTCGTGGCCAAGGGTGCGAGCGGGTACGTCTACAAGTTCTGCTGACGCACACCGAGGCGGGCGGGTCGTGATGACCCGCCCGCCTCTGCACTCGCGCGCCGCCGGTGAATTCGCGTGCACGCCACGTCGCGACGGTGTGTGATCGCGAACGTGGCCATCGAGCTGAGCACACCGCGTGAAGACGAGCTCGGCGACGTCGTACGGGTCCTTCGAGACTGGCAGAACGACGCCTCACCGATGCAGCTGCATCCTGGCGACCTGGGCTGGTACTGGCGGTTCGGTGCGGAGGCCGTGGCGGCGGCCGTTCGGACCTGGCGCCGGCGTGGACACATCGTGGCGATCGGGTTCCTCGATGGTCCCCGAACGTTGCGACTGACCGTCGCACCCCTCGTCTGGCGTGAGAAGGAGCTCGCCGGCCGGGTGCTCTCGGACCTGTCCGAGCCCCGACGTGGCGTCCTGCCCGCGGGAGGGGTTTCCGTCGAGTCCCCCAACGGCACCCGGCTGCAGGAGCTGCTGTCCGAGTCCGGATGGGGTCCCGGCGAGTCGTGGACGCCGCTTCGCCACGACCTCTCGACGGCGGTGCAGGACACGGGGGTGCGGACGGAGGTCGTCGGGTGGGGGCAGGAGCCCGAGTTCACAGCTGTCCACCGGTCCGCATGGGACAGGCCCGCGTTCACTGACGCGCTGTGGCGTGAGATGGCAGCCGGGTTGCCCTTCGCCGACGCCCGGTGCCTGCTCGCGCGTGATGAACACGGCGTTGCGGTGGCGGGCGTGACGGTGTGGTCCGCCGGCCCGGGGAGGCCCGGTCTGGTCGAGCCTCTGGGCGTCCACGCCGAGCATCGTGGGCGCGGCTACGGCCGGATGGTGGGCGTGGCCGCCGCGGCCGAGCTCAAGAAGCTCGGGTCGTCGTGCGCACTGGTCTGCACGCCGAGCGCACGTGCGTCCGCCGTCGCCACCTACGAGTCGGCCGGCTTCCAGCGGCTACCTGTACGGCTGGACAGGTCCCGGACCGGTTGACCTTCAGCACGAGGCCGCCGGTACGGCCGTACCCGTCAGGCCGTCGCCTGGCGGTCCCTCGTGCGAGCGAGGTGCTGCCGTTGCCCTTCGTGCGCATCGGCCACCCACTCCCAGCCGGCCTTGGCGGACGGGCCGATCCGCGGGTCGTCCGGGGTGCGGCCGTCGCGCAGGGCGTGCAGGTAGGCCCGGTCCTGGTCGATCCGTGCCCGGAGCTCGTCGGCGTCTCCGACGGAGCCGTGCCCGGGGACGAGGACCTCGACGCCCGTGGCCGCGGCCTCGATGAGCTGCAGCGCGGCGAGGTAGTCCCCGATCGGGTCCTCGGCGGCGAAGCTGAGCATGGGGACGAGCACGTCCGAGAGCATGTCGCCGCCGACGAGCACGCCGCGCTCCTCGATCAACAGCGCCGCATGACCCGGCGCATGCGCCGAGTGCTCGATGACCCGGACCACAGGACCGTGCCACGGAATCCGCGAGGCCCCCGCGGGCAGGCCGGTGATGCGGCCGAAGACGTCGTCCAGCGGCACCTGCCCCGCGATGTCCTCGGGCAGCATCGCTGCGACGTCGGCCTCCCAGCCCGGGTCCGACAGCTTGGCCTGGATCAGCGCCGCGCAGCGCGCCGTGCCGTACCGGGGTGCGGCACCGAACGCGGCGTGCCAGAGCAGGTGGTCCCAGTGCGGATGCGTCGAGAAACCCGCGGCCACCGGCCTGTCCAGGTCGGCCGAGATGCCGGCGAGCTCGTCGCTGAGCACACCCGGGTCGACCAGCAGGGCGCCTGAGTCGCCGTGCACGACGACGGCATTGCTCTGCAGGAACTCGCTCTCGTGGACGAGCACGCCTTCGGCGACCTGGGTGAGCATCAGCTGTCCTCTCTCTCGTCGCGGATGGAGTAGTGGCGGACCGTGACGCCCGAGTCGAACGACCGGTGCTCGAGCAGGTCGAGCCCGAGGGGCCGGTCGTAGTCGTCGAACAGCGGTCTGCCGAAGCCGAGGATCGCGGGATGGGTGGTGAGCAGCAGCTCGTCGAGGAGTCCCGCCCGGAGCAGCTGGGTGGCGAGCGTCGCGCCACCCACGCCGATGAAGCCGTCGGTCTCTGCCCGGAGCGTCGCGAGCTGTGCGATCGCGTCGTCCCCGGTGATGACCCGCGTGTTGTGGTCGGCAGCGTGCCGGGTGCGGGAGACGAGCACCTTGGGCTTGGCGGTCCAGATCTCGCCGTACTCGCGCAGCGCGTCCGGCAGGGAGGCGTCCTCGTGCGCGTGCGGCCAGAACTCCTCCATCGTCTCGTAGAAGACCCGGCCGTGGACGATCCGCGTGGCCGACTTTGCCCACGCGTTGAGCTCACGGTGCAGCTCCTCATCGATGCGCAGCCAGTCGCCGGCACCGTTGTCCCCGGGGACCTGCTCGATGCGCAGGTCGAGGGACACGTTCATCGCGTAGACGAAGCGGCCCATCATCGCCCTCTCTCGGTGATAGTGATTGCACTTTGCAACCACTATCATCGAGGTGCTATCGAGTGTCAAGGAGGAGTCGTGGAACCACGATCCGGGTGTCCGATCAACGCCGCCGTCGAGGTCTTAGGAGATCGCTGGTCGTTGCTCGTGCTGCGCGACGTCGTCTTCGGCGACCGCCGCTACTTCCGGGCGCTGCTCACCGGCTCGATCGAGGGCATCGCGTCGAACATCCTCGCCGACCGCCTCGTGCGCCTCGTCGAGGCCGGGATCCTCACCCGGGGGACGGCCGCCCGGGGGCAGCGCGCTCGCTACAGCCTCACCGAGGCCGGCATCCAGACGCTCCCGGTCCTCTACGCCCTGGGCAACTGGGGCCTCGACTGGCGGCCCGGGAGCGCCGAGCTCCGCAGCCGGCAGGAGCTGATGCGGGAACAGGGTCCAGCGTTCGTCGACGAGCTCATGGACGAGCTCCGCGTCCGCCACCTCGACGCCCCGCCGAAACCGCACGACGGACCGAGCCCGCTCGAGCGTCTCGACGCCGCCCGCGGCGGAAGTGACCAGGCCGGCACCACGGCTACGCCCTGACGATCCACACCATCTGGAGCATGACCGCCCACAGGCTCGCGGTCGGCCCAGCACGTGGGCCGGTGCGATGCCCGAGCAGGCTCGCCGCATCCCCATCCGGACCGCGACTCCTCACAGGTCCGGGTCGAGTGCCGATAGGCGTACAGACACGTACGGGCACACCCGTGCACCCATCCCTGGAGAACCCCGTGACCACTGAGCTCGTGGTGTGCGCGGAGTTCGACGTGTTCGACGAGCTCGCCGACCTTGCGCACTTCGAGGCGCTCCACGGGGACCCCGCGGGCGCACTCCTGCTGTGCGACGTGGCGTTGGCGGTCACCCGGGGCGTCGGTGCAGCCGGGCTGCAGACCACCCGCTACCTCGAGTTCACGCGCAGCCGGATCCTGGGCGAGCTCGGACGCGCGGCCGAGGCGCTCGAGAGCGCGGAGCGTCTCTACGCGATGTGTGCCGACGACCTGCGCCCGTACTGGCGCGCGAAGGCGCTGGCCATGCAGGCGAACGCCGCGGTCGCCTCGTCCGACGTGAACCGCGCGGTGGAGCTGCTCGGTGAGGCGTGGGTGCTCGTCGGCACCGTCGACGGGGCCTCCTACAACCAGGTCTCCGCGGCAGCGATCATCGCGAACACGCTCGCGCAGGTCGAGCTCTTCGAGAACGCCGACGAGCTGCTGCGGCACGTGCACCGGCTCTTCGGCCCCGAGCTCGCGTCGCAGGTCGTGGTCGACGCGCTGCGCTTCCTCGCCGAGTGGTCCCTGCGGCTGCTCGTCATGGGGGCCAACAAGGAGGCCGGTGAGCGCCTTGTGGAGCTGGCCTCGCGCGCCGCGCTCTTCCGTCGGCTGATGGACGGCTCCACGACCGACCGCAACTCCCACTTCGCGGACGTCGCGGAGGCGTTCGCCCTCAGCGGCCTGGGCGACACGGTCGGTGCGCGGGTGGTTCTCGAGCGGATCTGGCGAGGGCCCGGGATCGACCCCAGGCGCATCGAGTGGCTCATGATGGTCTGCGCGTACGGGTACGTGCTGCTCCGCGAGGGCCGGTACGACGAGGCCGAGGTGGAGTTCCAGCGCGTACGCGCCCAGGCGATCGAGTCACGCAGGGACCTCTGGCTGCAGACCGCCGACGCCGTCCTCGTGATGCTGGACCGCCTCCGGTTCGGGAAGCACCCGGCGCTCGCGCGGTTCGAGGACATGTTCCGACGCGTGGCGCGACAGCTCTGGGCCGAGAGGCAGGGCAGGTTCCTGGCGGTGCGGCGGCAGATGCGCATCCAGGAGCTCGTCGCGCAGTCGGAGCGCGCTGCCGTGCTGTCCACGCTCGACCCGCTCACCGGGGTCGGCAACCGACGCGCGATCCAGAACCTCATCGGCCGCTCCCGCGGGCCGCTCAGTGCCGTGTTCGTCGACGTCGACCTGTTCAAGGAAGTGAACGACGAGCACTCGCACGTGGTGGGGGACGACGTCCTGGTGCGGCTCGCGCGGCTGCTCGGCCGGCAGGTGCGAGGAGGCGACCTGCTGGCCCGGTTCGGCGGTGACGAGTTCATCGTCATCCTGGGCGGCGACGGGCTCGACCTCGAGTCGTCGGCCAGGGTCGCCAGCGGAGCGGAGCTCGTCGCGGAGCGGATCCTCGACGAGGTCCGAGCCGAGGACTGGTCCAGCTACGCGCCCGGGCTCGAGATCACCGTGTCCCTCGGGGTGGCCCACGTCGAGGACCCGCGGACGCTGCTCGACGTGGCGAGCAGGGCACTGCGTCAGGCCAAGCACACGGGACGTGACCGCGTCTCGGTCTCGCAGGCGGCCTGACCTCGACCCTGTGGAACGGCCGCCCTGTCTTACCGCCGGTCGGGCGATGGAGCCGACGCCGCCCACCTCGAGGGTCCCGTCGGAACCCGTGCCGGCACCGCGTACTGTTCCCGGGTGACGCTGGAACGCCGGACCGCACGCCTGCTGATGCGCGGGTGGACGGAAGCCGATCTGCAGCCGTTCGCCGCCATGAACGCCGACCCCGAGGTGATGAGGTATTTCCCGTCCACGCTCACGCGGGAAGCCAGCGACGCTCTCGCGGCACGTGCGCAGGCCGAGCTGGTGGAGAACGG
Source organism: Cellulomonas sp. URHE0023 (assembly GCF_000688475.1). Classification (GTDB taxonomy): domain Bacteria; phylum Actinomycetota; class Actinomycetes; order Actinomycetales; family Cellulomonadaceae; genus Cellulomonas. Next base: position 1,137,789 of record NZ_JIAN01000005.1, read on the forward strand.
GTGGGGCCGGTGGGCACTGGAGTCGACGGGCGTTTCGCCGGCTTCACGGGGCTTGCTCGACCCGCGTGGAACCCGGCGCTCGTCGAGGTGGGTTGGCGGCTCCCGCGATGGGCCTGGGGGCACGGCTATGCGACAGAAGCGGCGCGCGAGGCACTGGCCGTCGGCTTCGACGAGATCGGCCTGTCGGAGATCGTCTCGTTCACCGCGGTTGCCAACGAGCGGTCCCAGGCCGTGATGCGTCGGCTGGGCATGACGCGTGACCCGGCCGACGACTTCGACTACCCGACGATCGCCGAAGGCCACCCTCTGCGGCGAAGCGTCCTCTTTCGCATCGGTGCAGAGCACGTCGGCCGGGCGGGCGAGCTGAACTGACCCCGACCGTCACCGGTCGTGGAGGGCGGTCGGTGGTGCTTCGCGGTGTCGTTCGTCGTACTGCCGGACGTGCTGACACGCAGAACCGATCAGGCTCCACTGGGCACACATGCTGGCGGTTATCGCTACGGCGCCCCACCACGCTCCGTGGTCGCCGTACGCGACCGACTCGAACGTCGCGAGCGCGATGAAGGATGACGCGACGGCGACGAAGACCACCTTCGCGCGTCGCGGACTGCTCGCCATCCAGCGCTGGTAGCGCGTCGGAGGGAAATCACGGTCTGCGGTCACGAAGGTCATCGTCGCGCGGCATCCGGGAGCACGCACCCAGACGGGTTCGCCTGGAGATCACGACGTCGCCGGCGTGCCCGAGATCGGCGCGCCGCCTAGCGTGGGGACGTGCCCTGCCGACTGGTGGCCCTCGATGTGGACGCCCGTGATCCCGAAGCTCTGGCGGGTTTCTGGGGCGGTGTCCTGGCGCGCGAGCCCCGCAACGACTCCGAGGGTGGCGCACTGCTCCCCGGCTCACAGACCCAGCTGGGCCTGCGGTTCGTGCCGAACCCGACCGAGAAGGCGGGTCGCAACCGGATGCACCTCCACCTCACCAGCGAGAGCCCAGGCGACCAGGAGCGCACCGTCGAGGCGGCGCTCGGGCTCGGCGCGCACCACCTCGACGTCGGACAGCGTCCCGACGAAGGACACGTGGTGCTGGCCGATCCGGAGGGCAACGAGTACTGCGTGATCGAGCCCGGGAACGCCTACCTCGCCGGCTGCGGCCCGCTCGGCGAGCTCACGTGCGACGGCACACGGGACGTCGGCGCGTTCTGGGCCGAGGCGCTGGGGTGGCCGGTGGTCTGGGACGAGGGCCAACAGGTCGCGATCCAGTCGCCGCAGGGAGGCACCAAGCTCTCCTGGGACGCATGGGACGATCCCGCTCCGGCCCAGGCGAGCAGGGACCGGCTGCGGTTCGAGGTCGTCGTGACCACCGGCGACCTGTCCGACGAGATCGAGCGGCTGGTCTCGCTCGGTGCCGCACGCCTCGACGGTCCGAACGACCACGGTGTGACGCTGGCCGACCCCGACGGGAACCCGTTCCACCTGCGTGCTGGTGCGGTCACCGACCCTCACGTATGAGATCCGTGCAGCGGCGTTGCCCGGCGGCAGGTACCCGTCACGGTTGCGGTGCTTTCCGCCGAGGCAGGAGCAGCGCCAGCACAGCGGCGAGGGCTGTGAACCCGGTGGCCCACCAGAACGCGACGTCGAACGCACCGGCAAGGTCGTGCAGGCTCGCGGACCCGGCGACGGAGCTCACGAGGATCACCGCGAGCACCGCGGTGCCGAACGAGCCCCCGATCTGCTGGGCGACGCGCGTGATGATGCTGGCGTGCGGCACCTCGTCGCGCTCGAGACCCAGGAACGCGCCGGTCATGAGCGGGATGATCACAGCACCCAGCCCGAAGCCGCGCACGAGCAGCATCGCCATGAGGAACCAGGTGCTGGTGCGCTCGCTCGACAGGGCGAAGGGGACGGTCGCGATCGTCAGGACGGTGAACCCGGTGACGGCGACCCAGCGCCCGCCGATCGAGTCGGTCAGCCGTCCGGCGACGGTGCGGGAGGCCAGGGCTCCGATGCCCTGCGGGACGAGCAGCAGGCCGGCCCCCAGGGCGTCCTCCCCGCGCACCTGCTGCCAGTACAAGGGGAGCAGGAGCATGGCGCCGTAGAGGGCGAGACCGGTGAGGAACAGCAGCGTCGTCGACATGGCCAGGGCGCGGTGCCGCAGCAGCCGGATGTCGATCAGAGCCTGCGGTCCGCGTCGCAGCGCCCACCAGGTGAAGCCGCCCAGGAGTGCCAGGCCAACGAGCAGCGGTGCGAGGACTCGAGGGTGCCCGAACCCGCCGACGACACCCACCTGGCTCAGGCCGTAGATGACGCCCACCATGCCGGGCGAGGCGAGCAGGAGCCCGACGGCGTCGAGGGGCACCCGCCGCCCGGGCATGTCGGCGGGAAGAAGGCGCACAGCGAGGACGAGTCCGACGATCCCGAGCGGCAGGTTGATCAGGAACAGCCACTGCCACGACAGGACGTTCAGGATCAGGCCGCCGAGCACCGGGCCGAGGATCGGTCCCAGCGCGGCGGGCAGGCTGACGGTGGCCATGAGACGTCCGGTGTTCCGGCCCCGGGCCGCCTGCATGAGGATGGTCGTCATCAGCGGCATGAGGATGCCGCCGCCGAGCCCCTGGACGGCCCGGAACGCGATCAGGCTCTCGGCGTTCCAGGCGGTCGCGCAGAGCGTCGACCCCAGGACGAACGTGGTCAGCGCGAGGATCCACAGGCGCTTGCTGCCGAGCCGGGCCTGCGCCCAGCCGGTCAACGGGATCGTGACGAACATCGCGAGCAGGTAGGCGGTGCTGAACCACTGGATCGTCGAGACCGACGCGTCCAGCGAGGCGCCCAGCTCGTGGAGGCCGACGCTCACGATCGTGGTGTCGAGGATGACGGCGATCCCGCCGACGATGAGCGCGGTCGCGAGCCGCTTGAGCTGCGGGTCGATCTCCGGCTCGGTACGGCTGGGTGAGGCGGTGTCCTGGGCCATCGTCGGTGCTCCAAATAAGATGCGGGGCTGTCTCTTATCCGCACCGTACCGTCGTCGTAATAAGATGCGCAAGTGCATCTTGTGACCTCGCCGCCAGGCGACGACGACGTGGCGCTGCGCTCGAGGACGCGCACAGGCCGGTACGACGCGATCAGCGCCCGGCGTCTACGCCGGGCTGCCGGGTGCGGCCGGGTCGGACGGGCTCAGCGCACCCGCAGGACCTGGCCCAGCCGCTCGCGGCGGCGGGCAGAGGACTCGACCACGACGACCGCCAGCACGGTCGCCGCCAGGACCACGACCGGCGCCGCCGCCCACCACGGCAGCACGACCCCAGGATCCGTCGCCTGCCCGGTGACGAGGCGCAGCGCGAGCGGTGCCACGAGGGTGCCGACCAGCACCATGCCGAGCACGACGCCGCCTACCGCGGCAAGCAGCGTCGGCGGGAGCAGCTCGCCGGCAGCGAGTCGCACCGTGTCTCGCCCGCGCAGCCCTAGGACGCGGGCGGTCGCGAGCGACCGGGCGCGCTCGGGAGCGGACGCAGCCGCGCCCAGGACGACAAGGATGGACGCGAACCCTGCGCACACGACGGCGACCAGGCCGACGAGCGCCAACAGCCCACCCGCCAGCGGGTCCGACCGCCGGTCCGCGAGCCACTGCGTGCGAGGGAGCACGTTCGCCGTGACCGGCGCAGCCGCTGTTCGCGCAGCCGCGGGGGCACCGGGGCCGACCGCCCACACGGTGTCCGGGTCCACCGCCTGCGGCTCGGCGCCGAGCAGATCCGACCCGGTCTGCTCGGCCCGTGCAGCGGCAACGGCTCCGACCACCGCGGTCAGGGCCGCACGATCCACCACCACCGTGGGACCGGCGGGCGAGCCGTCGGGCAGCTGCGCGGGCAGCGCGGAGACCTCGCCCACAGGGTCGAGATCGACCGTCACACCTCCCCACCTGAGCGACGGTCGAGAACCCAGCATCGCGGCGGGCACGAGCGCGGGCACCGGACCGGGTGCGGTGCGGTCGACCGCGACGCCGGACGCGTCGGCCAACGTCGCGAGCGCAGGGTCGGCCCCGAACCGGGTGCGGGCGAGCATCTTTCCGTACGGCACCGGGTCGACCGCCAGCACCCGGACGGTGTCGACCCCGTCGACGTCGAAGAGGTCGGCGCGGTCCTGAACGCGGCCGAAGGCGACGGCGTCGACACCGTCGGCGGCGGCCAGATCGGCCGCGACGTCGGCCAGCGCCGCGTTCGGCGAGTCCGTGCGGACCACGACGTCGGCACCCACGCTGTCCCACGAACCGGCCGTCTGACCGGCGCGTGCTGTGCCCGCCAGCGCGCCGCACAGCGAGACGAGCATCGTGACGACGACGAGCGCGACGAACGGCAGCCCCGCTCCCGTGGAGCGGGCCCGTGCCACGGCGAGCAGCGGTCCGGCGCTGCGGGACCTGCGAGCGACGCGCAGCGCACCGCCCAGCAGAGCGGGGACGGCACGCCACAGCAGCAGCGCGCCGGCAGCGGCAACCAGCACCGGCGCGGCAGCGAGCACCAGGTCGGCAGAACCGGAGATCGACCTCACGCCGCGCCCGCGCAGGACCGCGAGCGCGGCGACTCCGAGCACGAGCAGCGCAGCCTCGAACGACACCCGTCGCACCACGCGTACGCGCTGCGCGAGGCGACGGCGGTGCCGGTCGGTCGGGACACGGCGGGCGTCGCTGCGTGCCGCGGTCACGGTCGCGAACGCGGGCGGTGCAAGGACGCCCACAGCGACCACGACGACCACCCACGGCCAGGTCACCGCGCCCCCCGCGGCGACCGCGCCGAGCGCCAGACCCGCCACGGCACCCACACCGACGACCACCCCCGACTCGGCTGCCGAAGCCGCGGCGATGCCGGCCAGAGAGGCGCCGCGGGCGCGCACGGTGCGCAGTGCGGTGAGACGCCGGCGCGCGAGAAGGTCGGCTGCGACCAGGAGCACCAGCACGGAGCCGCACGCCAGTCCGGCGAGCACCACCATGGCCTGCGTCCACGTGGCCGCCACGCGCGCCCGCACCTGCGTGAGCACGAGGTCGAGCCGAGACGTCACCGTCGGCCCGGGCCCGGGCGCCAGGAGCACCTCGGGCGAGGCCTCGAGCGCGGCGATCTGCGTGCCGAGCGCGCGCGAGTGCGTGTAGTCCACGGTCTGCGGGTCCACCGGGAACCGGAACGTGCGCGTCACGCCGTCCGGCTCGAGAGCGGCTCGGGCCGCGGGCAGCGATGCTGCGGTCAGCAGCCCGCCCACCACGGTCGACGGCTCGCTGCTCAACCCCACCACGCGCGGCCGCAGCACCTCGGGCCGCGCGGTCCACGCCGGGTCCTGCGGATCTGTCGCCTCGAACACGCCGGTGACCAGCACCGGCACGATCGTCCTGTCGGGCATGCGCGCCTGGAACGTGTCGCCTGCACCGACACCGAGGACGCGGGCGACGTCGCGGGACAGCCCGAGCTGCACCGCACCGTCCTCCCCCGGGTGCCCTGGGGCCGCGCCGGTGAGCCAGCGGACGGCAGGCTGGTGCCCCGCCCACAGGTAGGCCATCCACAGCACGCCCCCGGTCGGCAGCCCCGGCGTGCTCAGGGTGAGATCGGTGCTGGTCGCCGCGGCGACGGGCGGCCCGAGAACAGGTTGCAGCGACGGGGGCAGCGCATCGTCGATCCAGCGCGCCGCGTTGTCGACGCTGGCCGTGGTGTCCGAGGAACCGGCCGCGGCGTCCGACGCCCCGGGGCCGTACATGCTGGTGACCACGAGGTCCGTCGGCGGGTCGGCTGCAGCAAGGGCCGCGCGGACGGCGACGTCGGCTCGGCCGATGAGCAGCCGCGGCACCGCGTCGGTGAGCCCGACCGTGAGCGCGACGACCAGGAGGGTCACCAGCAGCGGCCACAGGTCGGCGCGGGCCCGGCGCCATGCGGCCCTCATCCGTTCGGCTCCATCCGCAGACGAGCGATCGTCGAGCGGCGCACCGCACGGGCTGCGAGGGGCACGACGAGCGCGGCGCAGCCGACCAGCAGCACGACGACCGTCGCCAGCTGCGCCTGCCAGGGCCAGCGCACGACGGCGGCCGGCACGGGCGGCAGACCGACGGCGGACACCGCCAGAAGGGGGCCGACGGCCCAGCAGGCGACGGCGCCCAGCAGCGCACCGGCCAGCACGGGTACCGCGATGAGGAAGGCCTGCTCGGTGAGCACCGACACGAGCACGGACCGCCGCGGTGCGCCCAGCCCACGCAGCCGGGCCACGTCGACCTCGCGTGCCTCCAGCGTCGCCGTCGAGTGCAGCGCGGTACCGACCAGCGTCAGCACGAGGGCGGCGACGACCAGGAGCGCGGCCGCTGCCCGCTGCGCAGCGCGCAGGGGACCTTCGGCGCTCTCGTTCGCCACGGCGGTGCGCTCGGTGACGGGGCCGATCCCCTGGGCCTCGAGGGTGGCGGCCGCGCGCGTGGGGATCGCGCCGCCCACCCACCAGGCGTCGGTGAGGGTGTCGAGGTTGCCGTGGCTGATGGCGGCGCGCGACAGCGTGTCCACATCGGCCAGCAGTGCCGCGTCGCGGGGGTGCGACGGCACGTAGGCGGTGACGCCGGCGACCTTCGCCTGCACGGGGGTCAGGCCGAGGGTGAACTGCACGCTGTCGCCTACCTGGAGACCGAGCTCGTCGGCCAGGCGCTCGGAGACCGCGACGGGCACGATGTCCACGGGCTCGAAGGCGAGCGCCGTCAGGACACCGTCCGACCAGAACATGCCGGGGAGGTCCGCCGTGCCCTCGAGCGTCAGCTTGACGCCGTCGGGTACGGCGTCGGCAGTGATGTGGTTGAGCGACGCGACGACGTAGTCCTCCGCAGGTGCGCGCGCCACCGACCACGCGGCACCGGGCGACAGGGTCGCGTCGCGCAGGACCAGGTCGATCCCGAACCCGACCGAGCTCGACTGGTCGGTGTCGGCGGCGTTGCCCGCAGCCGAGAGCCGCGTGTCCACGGCCACCACCTGCACGTCCGGGGGCACGGCCAGGGCCAGGTCGTGAGCAGCGCCGTCGAGCGGCACGACTCCCACGGGCAGAGCCGTACGAGCGCCGTCGGCGTCCTGGACGACCAGGCTGAGGGTTGCGGTGATCTCCACGTCGCCCGCGGCGTGCCCGGACGCGACCAGGTCGGCATTCGTCTGCGTCAGGCGCAGACCCCCGACCGGCCCCGCGGGCGCCAGGCCCGACGCGGCATCGGCCCAGGTTCCGGACGGCAGGCGGCCGCGCAGCAGCCCGTCCGCCTCCCGGGTGTCCGCCGCGACGAGGTGCACCGCTTCGTCGCCCGCCTGCGCTCGAGAGCCGAGCGTGATGACCCGGCTCGTGACCGGGCTGACCCGGCCGCCACCGGTGGCTGTGCGGAGGGCATCTCCCGCACCGAGCGCGTCGAGCTGCGCAGGCACCGACAGGTCGGTCCCGACCGCGGCCGCGGCCTGGTCGCGCTGGGACTGCGTCCAGGTCGCCGCGAACCCGACCCCGAACGTCGCGGACGCCGTCGCCAGCACCACCAGGAACGCCGCCGCCGCGCCCTGCGGTCGACGAGCCACCCCCCAGGCTGCGAGCGGGAGGGTCAGCGAGCGCGTCGACGCCGCGCGTGCGTCGGCCCGTCGCGCGAGCAGCGGGAGCGGGCGCAGGACCAGCGCCGCCCCGGCCACCAGGCACAGCACCGGGGCGACGACGAGCACCGGGTCGGCCGTCGCGCCACCTGCTACCCGGTGGGCCCTCAGCTGCAGGTACGCGAGAGCCGCGAGCGCCAGGAAGAGCAGGTCGGCGCCGGAGCGGGCCACCACTCCCACGCGGTCCTCACGGCCTCGCGGCGCCTCGGTGCGCAGCCACGGCAGCACGAGCAGGGCGCCGAGGGTGAGCGTGACGGCGGTGACGCTCGCGACGAGCGGGAGCAGGCCACCCTCGGGGACACCGACGGGGTCCAGGCCGACGGCGCCGGCGAGCACCCGGTACAGCGCGAGGGCGAGTGCCGTCGCCGGCACGACGGCGAGCACAGCGAGCGCACCGGCCTCGGCAGCGGCCTGGCCGACGAGACGCGTCCGGCCGGCACCGCGAGCGGACAGGAGTGCCGCCTCGGCCGCACGCCGGCCGGCGACCAGCCGTGCAGCCAGGACGACGGTGGTCCCGGCGAGCGCCCCGCCCAGCAGCGCCACCGCGAGCACCCCCGAGCCGGTCACGCCACGCTGCACGCCGGCCGAGTGCATCGTCCGCGCGAACGGCAGGTCCGTGACGACGTTCTGGGTCCGGTCGCCCAATGCGCTGCCGAGCGCACCGGGCAGGGCGTCGACAGCCGCGCCGGCACGAGCCAGCTCGGCGGCGGTGGCGCCCGTCAGGTCGGGCTGGGCACGCAACGTGACCCGGCGCAGCGGGATCTCGCTGGCGGCCAGCGCACCGGGCGCGACGAGCAACGGGCCGTAGGCCGTGATGTAGCCGCGGTAGTTCGGGCTCACCCCGGAACCGAGCAGCGGGTCTTCCTCCCACGCGTCACCGGGTCGCGGGACGAACGTGCCCACGACCGTCAGCCCGGCGCCGGCGCTGCGAGGGTCGGTGGCGAGCGACGTCGAGCTCCCGACGTCGAGACCCAGTGCTCGTGCCGTCGAGGTCGGCAGCGCGACCTCGTCCGCCGCGGCGGGCCAGTGCCCCGACACGATCGTCCCGCGGGAATCGAGGTCGTCGAGCTCGGCGAGGTAGGCCAGGCGCAGGGGGCCGCCGTCGGGAGGCAGGTACCCCATGACGGTCGACGTCCACACGGTCTCGGTCGTCGGGAGGTCACCGAAAGGGGACGTGAGCAGGTCCGACGCCTCGGCGACGGCCCCGGAGGCATCCCGTGCGGTCGCGGCGACGCGCTCGTCCACATCGGGGTCGTCGGGGTCCTCGGGGAAGCCCAGCGCGACGCCGACCTGGACGTCGCCGGCCGGGGCGTCGGCCATCGCGAGCTGCAGCGCACGTTGCGGGGAGGCCGTCATGAGCAGGACGCACGCACCCACCAGACCGGCGCCGGCGACCATGACCGCGAGCACCGCTGCCAGGACGGCGAGCTGGGCACGCCCGCGACGCCAGAGCAGCTCACCCACTCTCGGCTGCCCCGACGAGCCGACCGTCCACCAGGCGAACCGCGCGGTCCGCGAGCGCGATCATCACCGGGTCGTGCGTCGCGACCAGAGCCGTCATGCCCTCGGCCTCGACGACGCCCCGGATCAGCGCCATCACGGACAGTCCGGTCTCGGTGTCGAGCTGTCCGGTCGGCTCGTCGGCAACCAGCAACCGAGGCGAGGCCGCCAGGGCCCGGGCGATCGCGACCCTCTGCTGCTGGCCGCCGGACAGCTCGTCGGGCCGTTGCTGCCCGTGCGCGGACAGCCCGACGAGCTCGAGGAGCATCTCGACCCGGCGTTCGCGCTCGGCGACGGGTGCCTCACGCAGCCGCATCGGCACCCCGACGTTCTCCGCCGCCGTCAGCACCGGTATCAGGCCGAACGTCTGGAAGACGAACGCGACCCGGTCGCGGCGCAGCATGGCCTGCTCGTCCTCGGACAGCGCGGCCACGTCCACACCGTCGACGTGCACAGTTCCCTCGTCGGGCCGGTCCAGGCCGCCCACGACGTTGAGCAGGCTGGTCTTGCCGGAGCCGGAACGTCCGACGAGGGCCACGAGCTCACCGGGGGCGACGTCGAGGTCGACGCCACGCAGAGCGTGCACGGCCGACCGGCCGCTGCCGAACGTGCGGTGGACGTCGCGGACGTGGACCGTCGCACCGGGCTGCGCGCCCACCGCGGGGGCGCTCACCGCGCGCTGCCGTCGGGCCAGACGCTGACGTGGTCGGCCTCCAGCGCCAGGCGCACGCGGCGGGTCAGCGCGAGTGCGTCGCGGTACTCGCGCGGCACCTGCACCCGACCGGCCCGGTCCATCACCGCGTACTCCTCGTGCGTGACGTCCCCACCCGCGTCCCGCCGGAGCACCTCACTGCTCGTGCGCCCGTCCCGGATCGCGACGGTGCGCTCCACCAGCCCGCTGACCGCCGAGTCGTGCGTGACGACCACCACCGTGGTGCCGGCCTCGCGGTTCGCGGTGCGCAGGGCGTCGAACACCTCGCGCGCCGTCGTCGTGTCGAGCTCGCCCGTCGGCTCGTCGGCCAGCAGGAGCTGCGGCTCGTTGGCGAGGGCGGTCGCGATGGCGACACGCTGCTGCTCACCGCCGGACATCTCCTGCGGCCGCCGGTCGGCGACGTGCCCCACACCGACGAGGTCGAGCAGCTCACCCGCCCGCGCAACCCGGTGTCGACGCCCTCCCGCGGTCATCGGCATCGCCACGTTCTGCCGAGCACTCAGGTACGGAAGCAGGTTGCGCGAGGTCTGCTGCCACACGAAGCCGACCATCTGCCGGCGGTAGGCGACCCGGTCCCGCGCGTGCATGGCCATGAGGTCCCAGCGACCCACGCGCACCCGGCCCGCCGTCGGTGCGTCCATCCCGGACAGCACGGACAGGAGCGTGGACTTGCCGGACCCGCTCGCTCCGACGATCGCGACCATCTCGCCCTCGTCGACCAAGAGGTCGAGCCCTTGCAGTGCCTGCACCTCGACGCTTCCCGACTGGAAGATCCGCACGAGGTTGTCGCAGACGACGAGCGCGTCGTGACCGAACTGGGCGGGGGGCGTGGCAGCCCCGCCCAGGGCCTCGAGCGTGGTCTCGGACACCGGCGGCTCCCTTCGTCGACGAACCTCCACCCGGCAGGCTAGAGCCCATCGGCTCGCTCTGGTGGAAATCGTTATACAAGTCCCTTCCGCGGTGCAGAGCGTGAGCGGCGTGCGGCGCCGGTGGCGCCCATCTGTCGGCCGCTACGAGGCCTGGCGCGCGCCGCCGGAGGCTATCGTCGTCGTCTCGACCAGCGACGACGCGTGGAGGTGCGTGATGCGTGACACTGCCGCTCCGCACGTGGTCGTCGTCGGATCCGGGTTCGGTGGGTCCGTCGCGGCGCTGAGGCTCTCCGAGAAGGGCTATCGCGTCACGCTCCTGGAGGCGGGGCGGCGGTTCACCCCCGAGACCCTGCCGCGCACGTCGTGGGACGTGCGGAGGTTCCTGTGGGCGCCCCGCCTGCGGTGCCACGGGATCCAGCGCATCCATGTCCTGCCGGACGTCGTCCTGCTCGCCGGGGCGGGGGTGGGCGGCGGCTCGCTGGTGTACGCCAACACCCTGTACGAGCCTCGCTCGGACGACTTCTACCGCGACCCGCAGTGGGCGTCGATCACCGACTGGCGCAGCGAGCTCGCGCCGCACTACGACCAGGCGCGGCGCATGCTCGGCGTCGTCGACAACCCCACCGTCACGCCTGCCGACGAGGTGGTCCGTGCCGCGGCCCGCGACCTCGGCGTCGAGGACACGTACCGGCAGGCGCCGGTCGGGGTCGTGTTCGGACGCCCCGGCGAGGCGGTGCCGGACCCGTTCTTCGGCGGAGCCGGTCCCGAGCGCCGAGGTTGCCTGGAGTGCGGGGAGTGCATGACCGGCTGCCGGCACGGCGCCAAGAACACCCTCGAGACGAACTACCTGTGGCTCGCCGAGCGCGCGAGCACGACGATCGTCCCGGACACGACGGTGACGTCGCTCGCCCCGCGGCCCGACGGGCGCTGGGACGTCGTCACGGTCCCGACCGGCCGTCGGCGGCCGCCGACCACGCTGATCGCCGACCAGGTCGTGGTCGCGGCCGGCGCCTGGGGTACGCAGGAGCTGCTCCACCGGCTCAAGGCCGACGGCACGTTGCCTCACCTGTCCGACCGGCTCGGTCACCTGACCCGCACCAACTCCGAGGCGCTCGGCGGCGCGACCCGGAGGCCGCGCGCGGCGGGGCCGCGAGTCAACAGCGGCGTGGCGATCACCTCGTCGGTGTGGCTCGACGAGCGCACCCACCTCGAACCGGTGCGGTACGGCCACGGCTCCAACCTCATGGGCCTGCTCGGCACGGTCCTCACCGACGGCGGCGGTCGCGCGCCCCGCTGGGTCCGGTGGCTCGGGCAGATGGCCCGGCACCCGCGCAGGGCGCTCTCGATCCTGACCGGGCTGCGGTCCTTCTCCGACCGGGCGGTCATCGGGCTCGTCATGCAGACCGGCGGCGCGTCGATCACCGTGCGCCCACGCCGGACGTGGACCGGGCGCTGGCGGCTGACGTCGACGCGTGGCGGCGACGAGCCGAACCCCACGTGGATCCCCCAGGCGAACGCCGCCTACCGGCGGATGGCGCACCACCTGGACGGCTTCGCGATGAGCACGCTCTCTGAGGTCGCCGACGTCCCGATGACGGCGCACTTCCTCGGCGGCTGCACCATCGGCACGGACGCCTCGACGGGCGTCGTCGACCCCTATCACCGGGTCTTCGGCTACCGCGGCCTGCACGTCATGGACGGGTCGACCGTCTCCGCGAACCTCGGTGTCAACCCGTCCCTCACCATCACGGCGCAGGCCGAGCGGGCGTGCTCGATGTGGCCGAACGCAGGTCAGCACGATCCCCGACCCGCGCAGGGCCAGCCGTACCGGCGGGTCGCCGCCATCCCACCCTTGCGGCCGGCGGTCCCCGCCCATGCGCGGGCGGCGCTCCCGCTCACGGTGGTGCAGGGACCCCGCTGAGTTGCGTGCTCCCTGCTCAGGCGTCCTCGCGGTCGGGGTTCTCGAGCCGGAAGAAGTTGCTCGCCCGGCCGTCCTTGCGCTCCTCCTGGTAGATGAAGTTGAGCCGTCGGGCGTCGAAGGTGTCGAACCACTCGTCCCAGCTCACGTGTCGAAGACGCTCGTCGTCGCCACCGAAGTCGAAGCGCAGCACCCCGAGGTGATCCCCGTGCTCGGTGCCCTCGACGGTCGCCGGCACCGCGTCGCGTTCCTGGGCCCACTGCCGGATCACGTCGTGGTGCGTGGTGGCCAGGCTGCGGCCGGGGCGCTCCGGCTCGTCGTCCGGCGAGGTGATCTCCTGCGAGTACTTCAGCGAGCCTGACGTGTCCGGTCCTGTGCGCAGCCGTCCGCCGTCCGGGCCTGCTCCGTAGCTCGTGTCGTCGGCAGTCATGTCGGTCCTCCCGGTGTGCTCGTGCGCGCCGGACGGTTCCAGGCCCGGCGTCAGCCGCTGCCGCTGCGCTGGACAGGCTTCTTCGAGGGTGCATCGCCGTCGACGGCGCCGCATCCGGGAGCGCGCGGCCGGGCGACCTGGTCGACTGATCGGCCGCGTCCGGTGCCCGATCGTGCCGTCAGAGCGCGTGGGAGGCCGTCACCAGCGTCGGTCGGCTCCCGACGGTGCTCCGCGATGCCGTCTGCCGTACGCTCAGGAACGCTCGCCGGCGGCGCGCGGGGTGCCGAGCCCGCACAGAGCGGCGTCCAGACGAGCAACGACCTCGGGTCCGGGCGCGAGCAGCGGAGCGGGGAGGCGTCCGGTCCGCAGACCGAGGATCTCGCCGACGGCGTGCACGACTCGGGGGCCACCCTCCGTGAGGGCGATCTCCGCGATCGGTCGGACATCGGCAAGAAGCCTGTCCACGCTGTCACGGTCGCCGAGGACCGCCGCCCGTGCGATCGCGACGTAGGCGGACGGCAGCACCGACGCGAGGCCTGAGTGCCAGCTTCGCGCGCCCGCCAGAAGGCCCTCTACGCCGAGCAGGTCTCCGCTGTATCCCACCTCGATCGTCGGGGCGTCCGCACGGAGCCGACCAGCGCGCCTCTGGATCTCGGCCGCGTCGCTGCCCCGGTCCTTGACTCCGCCGATGCCCGGCAGGGCGGACACCCGCAGCAGAGTCTCGATGCTGAACGCGAATCTGGTGGTCACGGGGTTGTGGTAGACCCAGACCTGCCCGTCCACGGCACGCGTGACGTCCGCATAGAGCCCGACCACCTCGTCGTCCGACAGCGGCAGGTACGACACGGGCGCGAGGAGCAGCGCATCCGCGCCGGCCCGTGAGGCGTCGTCGGCGTGCGCGAGCACGGACTCGGTGGTGGCTGCGCTGATGCCCGCCACAAGCGGTACCCGCCCGGCGACGGCCTCGGCGGCGACCTCCACGACGCGACGGCGCTGGGCCCGGTCCAGGTAGGCCGCCCCACCGGTCGACCCGAGTACCGCGATGCCATCGACGCCCGCACCCACCGCCCTGTCGACCAGCGCTGCGAGCGCTGCCTCCGCCACCCTGCCGGCCGCGTCACGCGGAGTGGGCGGGTACGCCACCAGTGGGCCTAGGAGTGCCATGCGGGAAGATTAACGAGGGGCCGCATCGACGGCGATCACCCTCACCAGATCCTGGTCCGGGACTCGCCGGACGCCAGGGCGGCGACAGGGCCGGCGGCAACGACGGAACCGGCGGCCTTGGGCTCTCCGAGGAGATCGGTGTCCAGGACCAGCCGACTGCCGTCCCGCTCCTCGAAGTCGGCGTCGACGAAGCGCACCCGCTCGAGGTCCTCCCCGGTGACGACCGGGAGCCGCGCGTCGTCGAACCCGGCCGGGAGGCGGGTCTCCAGGAAGCACCCCTCGTCGTCCTCGACGATCGCGACGTGGACGTCACCCTCCGAGAGCACCACAGCGCCGGGCTCGCCGTCGACGGGCTCCGCGCCGCCCACGAAGACGTTGTCGCGCAGGTAGGCCGGCTGCAGCACGCCGGTGAACCGCTCGTGGTCGCCGCGGGACACGTCGTGGACCTGCGCGAGGTAGGCGGCGAGCGTCGGGGGGTGGCCCGTGTACCCGACGGTGCCGTGCCGTGCCGACCGCCCGGTGCCGGCGGTCGCGCTGTAGGCCTCGGTGCCGTCGCCGAGGAAGACGTTCCCGATGTACCGGTCGTCGGCGCCCAGGATCGCGGCATAGCCGGCCACCTGCGTGCTGTGCGGCACGTGGTACGGCGTCGGCCGCTCGACCACGGGTTGCCGCCAGACCGTGCCGCACACCAGGTTGTGCACGTAGGCGCCGCCCTGGCTGAAGTTCTCGAGCGACGCGGCCGAGCCGAAGACGTTGTGGTCCACGACATACGGACCGTGGGACACCTCGACGAACAGGTCCCGGGTGTTGCGGTAGAACACGTTGCGCGAGACGCGGGTGCCCTGGGTCTGCCAGTCCAGCCACGTTCCCAGCGTGCAGTCGTGGATGCGGTTGTGCCGGATCTCGACGTCGATGGCGGCGTGCAGCTTGATGCCGCCGATCTCGTACCCGTAGAACTCCCGCTTCACGGCGATGTTGTAGATGTGGTTGTCCTCGATGGTCGAGAACACGGCGCCGAGGTGACCGACGATCCCGTTCTGGCCGCAGTCGAAGATGGTGTTGCGACGCACGACGTGCGACCCGACGTGCTCCCGGTCCCAGCCGATCTGGCGCGCCGCGAACACCGACTCGAGCTGGTACTGGTACCCCGGCTTGTCCCGTCGCGACGTCGCGTAGTTGTGGCCCGTCGACGCCTCCTTGCCCAGGGAGATCGCCGAGCACTTCGCGTCGTGGATGACGTTGTCCTCGATGATCCAGCCCTTGGCCCAGTTCGGTCCGATGAGGCCCGGCTGGTCCGCGGTCGGCGGGGTCCAGGGGCACGCCGCGTGCGCCAGCTCGAACCCGCGCACGGTGATGTAGTCCAGGTGGTGCTCACTGGGGTAGAACACCGAGCGGCGGACGTTGATCTCGACGAGCTCGGCGTTGGGGTCCGCGCCCTGGAAGTTCGCCCACAGCGTCGTCTCGTCGGGGCCGGCCTCCGCGAACCAGACGTACCTCGTCTGCTCCGGGTCGCGGACCGTCTCGGTGGTCCCGGTCCAGAGGTCGAGGGTGGTCGTCCGCAACGGCGGGTCGGGCAGGGCGGAGCGGTCGAGCACCTCGTAGAAGCTCTTCCCGTTGAGGTACACGTCGCCCAGGTGCGTCCGGGCGGCGCCGGGTCCGTACACCGCCCAGTCGCCGTCGAGCTCCTCGGCGAAGGGGTTGAACGAGCCGAACAGGGCGTTGGGGATCGTCACCCGCCACACCGTCCCGCCCTCCGGAACCCACCCGGTGACCGGTTCGGAGCCCTTGATCACGACGTGCTCGCCGGGCGCGGCCTCGTAGGTGATCCTGCGCCGGTCGCTCAGACCGCCCCGCTGCGGGCGGACCCACTCCCGGTACTCACCGGCGTGCACGACGACGCGGTCGCCCGGTCGGGCGAGAGCGGCGGCCCTGGTGATCGTCCGCAGCGGTGCATCGGCTGAGCCGTCGGCGGCATCCGAGCCGGTGATCGCGACGTGGAGCGCAGCTGCCATGGTTCGTCGGCCTTCCCTGCGTGGTGCGGGGCGCTTACCGCGCCCATCCTCCGCCGCCGGCTCAGCTACCGCCCGGAGAACCGGCCTCCTACTGCGCGATGTCCGGACCGCGGCGCAACCGCCGAGCCTCCGCCAGGAACTCGTCGACCGACTGGTGGTACAGGCCCGGCTGGTCACGCCGGACGCAGTGGCCCGAGTCCGGGACGACGACCGTCCGGACGAGCGGGTTGTGGAGGAGCTCCGGGCTAGGCGCCATGTCCGACACCGGCGGTACGACGAGCAGCGTCGGCACGGTCAGCGCGTTGAACAGCTCCTCCCACGCGGCATCGCCCAGAGTCAGCCCGCGCCGCACGTACTCGAGGTCGACAGCCGGCTTGCAGGCGGCCCACGCCTCGATCTCGGTCCGGCTCCAGCTCGTCTCCGCGAGCATGCGCTCGACGTGCTCGGGGTGTCCGGCAACGTCGCGCATCGAGTGGAGGAAGTCCTCGGTCATGGCGACGAACACCGGGTCCGGCCCCCCTACAGGCGGCTTCGCGGGGTCTTCCAGCACCAACGCCCAGACCTTCTCCGGTCGCGCCAGCGCCGTGCGGAGCGCCAGGTTCCCGCCCAGCGAGTGCCCGATGAGCGCCACCGGCTCGGCGAGTGCATCGACGAGAGCCACGACGTCGGCGAGGTGAACCTCGGACGCGTTCGTGACCTCGTCGTCGGTCAGGTGCGGGGAACGTCCATGACCACGCAGGTCGGGCGCGTAGACGTCCCAGCGATCGCCCCAGTGCGCCACCAGGTCCGGCCACGTCGTCCCTGCGTCGGTCAGCCCGTGGACCAGCACCACCGGCTCGGCGTCCGGGTTGCCGTACCGATGGACGGTGAGTGCCTGCACCGATGCCTCCCTTGGCAGCGCGCCGTCCCACCGGTCCGGGGCAGGGTCGCATCGCGAGACTATCCGGGCCGGCCGGCCGGGACGTGCGGTCCGGCTGAGCGAACGTCACCTCGCGGGTGCGCACCCTGCTGGGCGGAATTGCCGTGAAACAGTCGGCACGCCCGACCTACGCTGCAGTGGATGACCGACCTTGCCGAACCTCAGATCACGGTCGACCTGGTTCGCCGCCTCCTCGCCGAGCAGCATCCCCAGTGGTCCGGGCTCCCGGTGTCACCGGTGCCACGCAGCGGCGTGGACAACCGCACCTTCCGCCTCGGCGACGAGCTGCTCGTCCGCCTGCCCAGTGCCGAGGGGTACGCGCACTCCGTGGTGAAGGAGCAGCGGTGGCTGCCCGTGCTGGCCCAGCACCTTCCGCTTCCCATCCCCGCTCCCGTGGCGCAGGGCGCGCCCGGTCACGGGTACCCGTGGCCCTGGTCCGTGTACCGGTGGCTGCCCGGCGACTCCGCCGACGAGGCCCCGCCTGGGGACCTGACGCGGTTCGCGGTCGATCTCGCGGCCTTCCTCAGGGCGCTGCGACGCGCACCCGGACCGGGCCCGGAGCCGGGTGCGCACAACTGGTGGCGTGGTGGCCCGGTCCGCCACTACGACGACGAGACACGTCAGGCGCTCGAGGTGCTCGCAGGTGAGGTCGACGTACCGGCTGCGACGGAGGTGTGGGAGGCCGCGCTGATGTCGGTCTGGCACGGGCCGGACGTCTGGTTCCACGGTGACATCGCCCCCGGGAACCTCCTGGTCAGCGGCGGCGCCCTGAGCGCCGTCATCGACTTCGGCACGTCCGGCTGGGGCGACCCCTCCTGCGACCTCGTCATCACCTGGACCGTTCTCGAGGGCTCGTCGCGAGACGCCTTCCGGGCAGGGGTCGACGCCGACTCCGGGATGTGGGCCCGAGCGCGGGGGTGGGCGCTGTGGAAGGCGCTGATCACGATGGACCGGCAGCGCGCCGACCCGGTCGCGCACGCGTCTGCTCGGCGCGTTCTGCAGACGGTGCTCGCGGACCACGCCGCACACGGCTGAGGCGCCGACCCGCAGCCGCGACCCGACCTCGGCCGCACTCACGGGTCCCGAACCCGAGCACGGAGGCCGGTGCAGGCCAAGGATGTGGTCGTGACTCTCTACGCACAGACCCCCGGCCGCCGTGCACGCCAGATGGTCGGCGACCTCCTGGTCCTCGGCTGGATCGTGTTCTGGGTGCGCGCAGGGCTGTGGGTGCACCAGGTCGTGGCACGGCTCGCCGCTCCCGGGCGCACCCTCGAAGACGCCGGCTCCTCGCTCTCCGAGAGCATGTCCTCCGCCGGGGACACCGTCGCGCACCTCCCGCTCGTGGGCGACGACGCACGCGCCCCGTTCACCACGGCCGGTGGCGCCGGGGACTCGATCGCACGCGCAGGCGTCGAGGTGCAGCACGGCGCCCTGCACCTCGCGCTGGTCCTCGGGCTCCTGATCGCCGCGGTCCCGATCGTGCTCGTCGCGGCGGGCTGGCTGTACTCCCGCGCGCGGTTCGTCAACCGCGCGCGGGCGGCGACACGCATCCTGGACTCCGCAGCCGACCTGGACCTGTTCGCTCTGCGGGCGCTCGCCACGCAGCCCGTCCGTGCGCTCGCCCGCGTGAGCGACGACCCGGCGAACGCGTGGCGCCGCGGAGATCCCGAGATCATGCGCGCGCTCGCGTCCCTCGAGCTGCACTCGCTCGGTCTCCGCGCTCCCGCGCCGTCGTCGGCGTGACCCGCGCACGCCGTCGCCGTGAGGGGTGCGGTCGGATCAGCGTCGCTCGTAGTCGCTGTCGGTGACGTGCTCGAGCCACGTGACGACCTGGCCGTGCTCGTCGGCCTCCTGGATGGCGACGTGGGCCATGAACCGGTCCTGCGTGGCGCCGTGCCAGTGCTCCTCGCCGGGCTCGATGTAGACGACGTCGCCGGGGCGGATCTCGCGGACCTCGCCGCTACGACTGGCCACATAGCCGATGCCGTCGGTCACGTACAGCGTCTGGCCCTTGGGGTGGTGGTGCCAGGCGGTACGTGCGCCGGGGGTGAACCGCACGTGCGCGCAGCCGACGGCCGACTGGTCGTCGGGGTTGCGGATGCCGTCGATGTATACGGTGCCGGTGAACCAGTCCTCAGGACCGGTGGCCGACTGGCCACCGCTGGTGGTGAGTCGCATGTGATCTCGTCCTTCCGTGGTGGTCAGAGGGTGAGCAGCACCTTGGTGGCGCGCCGCTCGTCCATCGCCCGGTATCCCTCGGCGGCCTGATCGAGGGGCAGGGTGAGGTCGAAGACCTTGCCGGGGTCGATCTGGCGGTCCCAGATCAGCTTGATCAGCTCGGGCAGGAAGCGGCGCACCGGTGCGGGTCCGCCGTGCAGGTGGACGCCGGAGAAGAACAGCTCCTGGCCGGGCAGCGCGACGTCGTGGGAGACGCCGACGTACCCGACGTGCCCGCCGGCCCGGGTGGCGCGGATGGCCTGCATCATCGACTCCTGGGTTCCGACAGCCTCGATCGTGGAGTGCGCGCCGAGGCCGCCCGTGAGCTCCTTGATCCGGGCCACACCGGCGTCGCCGCGCTCCTCGACGATGTCGGTCGCGCCGAAGTCCCGGGCCAGTGCCTGACGGTCGGCGTGCCGGGACATCGCGATGATCCGCTCGGCGCCGAGCTGCTTGGCGGCGAGCACCCCCAGCAGACCGACCGCCCCGTCACCGACGACAGCAACGGTCTTGCCGGGGCCGACCTCGGCGGCGACGGCGGCGAACCAGCCGGTGCCGAGCACGTCGGAAGCGGCCAGCAGCGAGGGGATCAGGTCGTCGTCGGGCATCCCGGGGGTCGCGACGAGGGTGCCGTCGGCGTGCGGGATCCGCGCGTACTCGGCCTGGGCACCGGGGACCGCTCCGGGACCCCGGTGCACGCAGTGGGTCTGGTAGCCCGCCTGGCAGATCTCGCACGTGTTGTCGGAGGAGAAGAACGTGCCGACGACGAAGTCGCCGACCTCGATGGCCGTGACGTCCGTGCCGATCTCCTCGACCACGCCGACGTACTCGTGGCCCATCGGCTGGTGGTCGACGTCGTCCGCGCCGCGGTACGGCCACAGGTCGGAGCCGCAGATGCAGGTCGCGGCCAGCTTGATGATCGCGTCGGTCGGCTCGACGATCGTCGGCCGCTCGGTCTGGTCGACCCGGACGTCGCCCGGGGCGTACATGATGACTGCGCGCATGGTGGTGGTGCCTCTCTGTCGGTGTGTCCACCAGCCAACCCCGGCCGTCGCGCGCCGGGGAGTCCCTGACGAGGGGTGTACCGGCAGTGCACCCCTTCGCACGGACTCCCACGTCGGCATGACCCGGCCTACGGTCGTTCACATGGACAACCGAGCAGACGTACGCGAGTTCCTGATGTCGCGGCGCGCGAAGGTCACCCCGGACACGGCGGGTGTCATCGGGGGGACCAACCGGCGCGTGCCAGGGCTGCGCCGCAGCGAGGTCGCCGCGCTGGCCGGCGTGAGCGTGGAGTACTACGCCAAGCTCGAGCGGGGCTCCATCGGCGGAGCGTCCGCGTCCGTGCTGGACTCCGTCGCCCGGGCGCTGCAGCTGGACGACACCGAGCGTGCGCACCTGTTCGACCTCGCCCGCGCCGCGGACGGCGTGCCCTCGTCGGGACGCGCGCGTCGTCGGAGCACCCGGCCCGCGACACCCCGACCGAGCCTCCAGTGGGCCCTGTCGGCGATCACCGACGGTGTCGCGTTCGTGCGCGACCAGCACCAGGACCTGCTGGCCACCAACGCGCTCGGCCGCGCGTTCTACTCCCCGGTGATCGGCGACGGCGGACGCACCCCGAACCTGGCCCGTTTCCAGTTCCTGGATCCCGCAGCCCACGACTTCTACCCCGACTGGGACCTGTTCGCGCAGATGTGCGTCGCGATCATGCGGGCCGAGGCCGGCCGGGACCCGCACGACAAGGGACTGCAGGACCTCGTCGGCGAGCTCTCCACGCGCAGCGAGACCTTCCGCCGGCTGTGGGGTGCGCACGACGTCCGCACCCACGGCGCCGGGACCAAGCGGTTCCACCACCCCGTGGTCGGCGACCTCACGCTCGCGTACGAGGAGCTGGCCATCACCGCCGAGCCGGGCCAGGTGCTGCTGGTCTACACCGCCGAGCCCGGCTCACCGTCGGCCGACCGGCTGCGCCTGCTCGCGTCGTGGGCCGCCGACGCCCCCGTCGAGTCCCAGGACAGGAGCACCCGGTGAAGCTCGAGGACTTCCTCGACCACGTGCGCAGCGGAGCCGCCATCGAGGGCGGCTCCGCTCACCACGCCTTCCTGCACGAGACGGCGCAGGACGCCCTGCGGACCACCGCCGAGCTCAACAGCGGCTACCGCACCCCGCAGGAGGTCCGGGATCTGCTGTCCCGGCTCACGGGCCGGCCGGTGGCGGAGTCGGTCACGGTCTTCCCGCCGTTCCACTGCGAGTTCGGCAAGAACCTCGTCATCGGCGACGACGTCTTCATCAACATCGGCTGCACCTTCCAGGACGCTGGCGGGATCACTATCGGGGACGGCACGCTCATCGGGCACGGCACCACGGTCGTCACCCTCAACCACGAGGCCGATCCGGAGCGACGCGCCGACATGGTTCCGGCGCCCGTCACCATCGGTCGCAAGGTCTGGATCGGCGCGGGTGTCGCGATCGTCCCCGGCGTGACCATCGGTGACGGCGCCATCGTGGGAGCGGGCGCGGTCGTCACCAGGGACGTCGCCGCGGACACGGTGGTAGCCGGTGTCCCAGCTCGGATGGTCCGAGCCACGGGTTTCGACACCTCCGCCGAGTAAGCCCACCCAGCGGGACCGCGTGCGAGTTCGTTCTCACCACCGGCAGGAAAGCGCGCTACCGCGGTCATCGGCGGAACCCGGGACCGGCGTGGGGGGCCATGACCACGGTGACTCCCTCTCCACTGTTGCGCTCGACCGCGGCCAGCACCATCGGCCCCGGTTCGCCGTAGACCTGGATCCGCACGGTGGGCGCGAGCGCCGTCCCGGCTCCGATCAGCTCGCCCGCCACGCGGACGTGCTCGTCGGCCGAGGCTGCGTCGCGGTGCAGCTGGACCAGCGTGAGCTCCAGGTTGTCCTCGTCGACGTAGCTGTAGTGGGCCATCAGACCCGGTTCGTTGGCTCGGACGTGCTCCGTGTACCGCTCGGTCGCGGCCTTCAGGGTGTCCCCCGCGCCGGGCAGGATCCGGTGGGTGGTGGCGATGATCAGTGCTGATTTCATGGGTACGGCTCCTGTCGGGTCGGGCGGCTGGGTTCGGTCAGTGGTGATGCGTGGGGGCGACGTCGGTACGGATCGTGCGGGGCACCAGGGCGGCCGCTCCCGCCGCGGCCAGCGCTGCCGCGACCGCGGCGACGCCGAACGCACGCGTCAGGTCGGCTTCGGTGGGCACCGCGGCCAACGACGCACCGACGACTGACGCCAGCACGGCCACGCCGAACGCTCCCCCGAGCTCATGGAAGGTGTTCACGAGGGCGGAGCGCAGCCCACCGGTCGTGGCCGTCGCGTCCGCGAGCGCTGCGGTGAACGCCGTGACGAACGTTCCGCCGATGCCGAACGCCGCGACCGTCAGGCCGAGGACGACGGCGACCGCGCTCGTGCCGAGCGCGGCGACCCCGTTCCCTGCGGCGGCGAGGAGCAGCCCGACGACGGCGACGCCGGTGGCGGGCACCCGGCCGAGAAGACGGCCGGCGAGGTGCGCACCGAGGACCACGGCCGCGGCGACCGGCAGGAACGCCAGGCCCACCTGGGCGGCGGTGAGCGAGTCGACGCGCTGGAGCGCGAACGAGCCCAGGAAGAAACCGCCGACCATCAGGGCGGTTCCGACCAGCATCAGGAAGGCGCCTGCGGCGACCGGCCGCCTGCGCAGCAGCGTGACCGTCAGCAGTGGGTCGGGCGTCCGGCGCTCCACCACGGCGAACACGGCGTAGAGCAGCAGCGCCACGGCGAGCGGGGCCGCCGTGCTCATCGACACCCACCCGTGCTGCGCCACCTGCGTGAGGCCGTAGATGGCCGAACCCGTGGCCGCCGTGACGAGGAGGCCTCCCGGCAGGTCCAGTCTCCGACCCCGGGGCGGTCGAGGCGCGTGCGGGACGACGAACGGCATCGAGACGAGGATGGCCACGCCGATGGGCACGTTGATGGTGAAGATCCAGCGCCAGCCTGCGGTGGAGGTGAGGACCCCGCCCACCACCACACCGAGCGCGCCCCCGAGGCCGCTCAAGGCGCCCCAGAGCCCCATGGCACGTGCCCGGTGCTCGCCCGGGTGGACCGAGAGCACGAGCGCGAGCGCCGCGGGCGACAGGATCGCGGCGCCTACCCCTTGCAACGCTCTGCCGGCGAGCAGCATCTCGGGGGTCTGGGCGGCCCCGCTGAGGATCGACGCCCCGACGAACACGAGCAGACCGGTGGTCACGCAGGGACGCGGGCCGACGAGATCGGCGACCCGTCCACCAAGGAGCATCAGTCCGCCGAACGTCACCGTGTAGCTGGTCAGCACCCACGCGATGGACGTCGTCGTGAGTCCGAGCTCTGAGCTGATCGCCGGCAGCGCGACGTTCACCACGGTCATGTCGAGGATCAGCATGAGCTGGGCGGTGGCGAGGAGGCCGAGGACCGTGGCCCGGCCCCTCGATGTCTGAGCGCGGCCCTCGAGCCGTGCGGCGGTCGTGGTGGTCATGCGCATCTCCTTATCTCGTACATTGCTGTACGAGATGTCTACGCTACGCTGATGTCGAACACAAGTGTTTGACTTAGGAGAGTGACGCGTGATGGCCCGACCGACGGACCGTGCACCGCGTGCCGATGCGGTGCGCAACGCCGCAGCGATCCTCGAGGCGGCGCAGACCTGCCTGGCCGAGGATCCCCACGCCACCATGTCGCGCATCGCCGAGGCCGCCGGGGTGGGCCGAGTGACGCTCTACGGGCACTTCGCCACGCGCGCGGAGCTCGTCGACGCGGTCTTCCGGAACGTGAGCGAGCGCTCGGTCGAGCTGCTCCATGATGTCGACACCGCAGGGGATCCCGTCGACGCTCTCGTCCGCATCGTGCGAGCGAGCTGGCGCGTCGTCCACCGGTACCGAGGGCTGCTCGCCGCGGCCGAGACCGAGCTGCCGCCCGAGCGCATCCGATCGCAGCACGACCCGCACCTGACGCGCATGACCGAGCTGATCCACCGAGGACAGGCCTCAGGCGACTTCCGGTCCGACCTGACCGCCGACTGGCTGGTCACCGTGACGTACAGCGTCATGCACGCAGCGGCCCGGGAGTTCAGCACCGGGAACATGGCACTCGAGGAAGGCGAGCGCGCGGTGGTGGCCACCGTGGTCGCCGCCGTCACGCCGACCGGTTCTGGAGGCTCCGTCCGGGTCTAGACACGGATCTGCAGGCAACCCGCCGGCATGACCGACGTGCAGCCCGATTCACCACGGGCCTCACGTTCCGCCCAGCCGGCGCGTCTCCTCGGTGAGGGCGACCTCTCGCCCGCTACGCCGGTCTCGGAGGCCCTGTGATGACGCCGCACGTCTCGATCGACCCGTCGATCCTCTACTTCGGCACACCCGTCGTGCTGGTCAGCACCATCGGTGCGGACGGCAGGCCCAACCTGGCACCGATCTCCTCGGTCTTCTGGCTCGGCCACACCGCGGTGATCGGTCTGGGCAGGCGGTCGCGCACCCTTGCGAACCTCGCCGAGACCGGGCAGTGCGTGCTCAACCTGCCGTCGGTGCACCAGGTCGGTGCTGTGGACCGGCTCGCTCTGACCACCGGGAACGACCCCGTCTCGGCCCGCAAGCGCGCGGTGGGCTACCGCTACGAGCCTGACAAGTTCGGCCGGGCCGGGGTCACCCCGGCGGAGTCCACCACGGTGGCACCGTCCCGCGTCGCCGAGTGCCCCGTGCACCTTGAGGCGACCGTCACCCACATCCATGCGCTCGGTGGCAGCGACGGCGGGACGGCGGCCGTCGAGCTCACGGTCACGCACGTGCACGTCGAGGAGTCCTTGAAGGTCGCCGGCACCGCCAACCGGATCGACCCCGATCGCTGGCGCCCTCTCATCATGAGCTTCCAGCAGTTCTACGGCCTGGGGGACCGTGTGCGGCCGTCCACGCTCTCGTCGATCGCCGAGGAGTGGTACCGCTGACCGCCAACTCCGGATCCTCCGTTGATAAGATCCGTACATGCATCTTGACACCGTCGCACCGGCATCCCGTCGACGCGGTGCGGCGCTCGAGGACGCGCTGCTCAGCTCCGCCTGGCAGGAGCTCGTCAAGCGCGGGTACGGAGCGCTGACCTTCGACTCCGTCGCACATAGTGCCGGGACCAGCCGTCCCGTGATCACCCGACGATGGGCCACCAAGCCCGAGCTCGTCCGCGCCGCCGTCGCGCACGAGCTGCTGCGCCACGTGATCGAGGTCCCGGACACCGGCAGCCTCCGCGACGACACCGTGGCGCTGCTGCGCGAGGCGAACGAGAAGCGCATCGCGATCACGGCGCTGATCACGTCGTACCTGGGTGACTACTTCCTGGAGACGGGAAGCACGCCGGCGGACCTGCGCGCATCGATCGTCGGGGAGCGACAGTCCTCGGTGGACACGATCGTGGACCGGGCCGTCGCCCGCGGCGAGGTGCGCGCCGACCGGCTCACACCGCGGACGCGCACCCTCGCGTTCGACCTGTTCCGGCACGAGGCCCTCATGAGGCTCGGGCGCGTGCCCGACGACGTCATCGACGAGATCGTCGACGACATCTACGTCCCGGTGCTCTGCGGGTGAGCCTGTCGCTGTGGCTCGCGCTCGTCGGCGCCTGCCTGGTGATCTCCTGCACGCCCGGCGCAGGGGCCGTCAACACGATGTCCAACTCGCTGGGTTCCGGGTGGACCCGCTCGATCTGGGGAATCCTCGGCCAGCAGGTCGCGCTCCTGGTGCACATCGCCATCGTCGCCGCGGGCGTGGGTGCACTGGTCAGCCGCTCGCAGCTGGCCTTCGACGCGATCCGCTACGTCGGCGCGGCCTACCTGATCTACCTCGGCGTGCGTCAGCTCCGGGCGTCGTCTGCTGTCGGCGCCGTCACCGAGCCGGTCCGCGAGCCCGCGTCGTCGATGTTCCGCCGCGGCCTCCTGGTGAACCTGACCAACCCCAAGGCGATCGTGTTCTTCCTTGCCTTCCTGCCGCAGTTCGTGCGGCTCGACCGGGCGCTCGTGCCGCAGTACGCCATCGTCGCGGCCACCGTCGTCGCGGTCGACGTCCTCGTCATGTGGTTCCTCTTCGCGAGCGCCGCGCGCGGGCTCGTCCGCCTCACCGCGGAGGAGTCGGGCCGGCGGACCGTGAACCGCGTGTTCGGCTGCTTGTTCATCGCCGTCGGCATCGTCCTCGCGGCCGTGCACTGAGTGGACCGGCCGCTGGTCTGAGGCGAGCGTCAGGTCGATCACGTGCGCGTACGGGTGACCGAGGGCTCGTTCAGCCGTTCCGACGTCGACCGCGACCTAGTCTCGCCCGGGACGGAGGTGATGCGGGTGGTGGATGCGACCGTCTTCTGGTTACTGGTCATCGTCGCGCCGTGGCTGACTGCGTACACGCTGCGGCGGCTCGCCCAGCAGCGGCGGCGGCTCACGGGACGCCCGACGATGTCGCTCCTCCAAGAGCTGCGCTGGCTCCTGGTCCTTCTGCTCCCGTGGGGGATGTTCCTGGCGGCCGGGGCGTACGCCATCGGCCGCAGCTGCTTCGAGGACGACGTCTACGACGCCGAGCTCGCGGCCGGCGTGACCGCGGATGCGTACTGCACCGCCCAGCTTCACCAGCAGTTCCCGGGCACGTTCGTCGCCGTCTCGTGCGCGTTCGTCGGTGCTGCGCTGGTCTGGACCGCGACGGTGCTCGTGGTCCGCGCCCGAGAACGGCGGCACACGCCCGCCGCTGAGGGGTCGCGCCGGCCGGTGGGACCACCTCGATAGGCTTTCGGCCGTGGCACACGGGGGTCTGACCGAGGCACGCGACGTCGCCTCCCGTGGGCGGATGCCGACCGCGCCGCGTCCCGGCGGCCGGAGGGTGTCATGACGCCGCACGAACCGCCCGCGGCGCTCACGGACGAGCTCGACTCCGAGCGGCAGTACCTGGCGGCAGCCCGGGACGCCCTGCGCCGCATGCGCGAACGCGCCGAGAACCTGCTGGACGTCGGCGCCGGGACAGGGGGCGACGCGTACGCCGCCGAGCGGCTCGGCTTCACCCTGACCCGCCGCGTCGCGCAGCTGTCGGACCAGGCGAGCACGCCGCTGTTCTTCGGCCGGCTGGACCTCACGGACGCGCTCGACGACGGCGCCACCCGGTACTACGTCGGTCGCCGGCACGTCACCGATGACGCGAGCCACCCGCTCGTGCTCGACTGGCGCGCACCCGTGTCGAGGGCGTTCTACCGCGCGAGCACCCGGGAGCCTCTCAACGTGGCGGTCCGACGCCGCTTCGGCTCCTCGGGCGGCGAGCTGACGAGCTTCGAGGACGACCACCTCGACCGAGGGCAGGAGTCGGGCCCGTCCAGCCGCATCCTCACGGACGAGATCGAGCGCCCCCGCGTCGGCCCCATGCGGGACATCGTCGCGACGATCCAGCCCGAGCAGGACGAGCTCGTGCGCGCCGACCTGGACGTCTCGTTGTGCGTGCAGGGCGGGCCGGGGACGGGCAAGACCGCCGTCGGGCTGCACCGCGCGGCCTACCTCCTCTTCACGCACCGTCAGCGGCTCGAGCGCGGTGGCGTCCTCGTCGTCGGGCCGAACCGCGCCCTGATCCAGTTCGTGAGCACCGTCCTGCCGGCCCTCGGTGAGCTCGACGTCGAGCAGATCAGCATCGACGAGCTGTACCCGGTCGACGCACGGCGCGTCGACGAGCCGGCCGTCGCCGCGCTCAAGCACGACGTGCGCATGGCGTCCCTGCTGCACCGCGCCCTCTGGAGCCAGGTGGTGCCGGCTCAGGAACCGGTGACCGTGACCTACGGTTCCTACCGCTACACGCTCGGCCCCGCGGCTCTGGACCGGGTGGTGCAGGAGGTGAGGGAGTCCTCCCCCACCTACTCCACGGGCCGCGACCGGCTCCGCGCGCGCGTGGTGGGCCGGCTGCAGCGCCAGATCGAGGTGCGCGACTCGCAGGCTCCCAGCGAGTCCTGGTTCCGCGCGACGAGCCGGAGCCGACCGGTGACGCGGTTCCTCGACGCGGTGTGGCCCGCGGTCACACCCGAGGAGCTCGTGCACCGGCTCCTGTCCGACCGTGCGTTGCTCGCCGAGTCCGCCGAGGCGATCCTGACCGACGCGGAACAAGAGCTGCTGCACCAGGTTCGGCCGGCGCGCTCGTACCGTGCCGCTCGGTGGAGCAGCAGCGACGCGTACCTGCTGGACGAGGTGGCCGGGCTCATCGACCAGCCGCGGCGCTACAGCCACATCGTCGTGGACGAGGCTCAGGACCTGTCGCCCATGCAGTGCCGTGCGCTCGCGCGGCGCAGCACGCACGGATCGCTCACCGTGCTCGGTGACCTGGCGCAGGGCACCACGCCGTGGGCGGCCCGCAGCTGGAGCGAGACGGCGACGCATCTGGGCCGGCCCGAGGCCGCGGTGGTTCACCTGACCACCGGCTTCCGCGTCCCGTCCGTGCTCATGGACTACGCCAACCGGCTCGTCCCCGCGCTGGACCTCGACGTCCCCGTCGCGTCGTCGCTGCGCCACGACGGCTCCCTGCGGGTGCGTCTCGTCCCGGACACCGTCGCGGCCGCGGTCGAGGAGTGCCGTGCTGCCCTCGAGCGAGAGGGATCGGTCGGACTGGTCGTACCCGACTCGCTCGTGGAGGCCGCCGCCCAGGGGCTGTCGCGGGCAGGCCTCGCGTGGGGCACCCCCGAGGACCTGGCCGTCCACCGCCTCACCGTCGTGCCGGCCACGGTGGTGAAGGGGCTGGAGTTCGACACGGTGGTCGCCCTCGAGCCGGCGCGCATCGTCGCAGAGGAGCCGCGAGGGTGGAACCGCCTCTACGTGGTCCTCACCCGAGCGGTGTCCGACCTGGTCGTGCTCCACCAGGAGCCGCTCCCGCGCGAGCTGCGGACCGAACCTGACGTGCCGTCGACCCAGCCGGCGGCGTGAGCGGCGCGCGAAGGGACCGTCTCCTCGCCGGCGCGCCCAGCCGGGGTCAGGGCATGCTGGCCCCGGCCTGGAACCCGGCCTCGAGCTGACCCTCGAGGCGCGCCGTCACGGCCTCGACCTGTGTGGCGCGCGACGTCGCATCCTCCGCGCCGGCCAGCGTGCTCCGGTCGACCGCGGCCGCGACGTCCGTCTCCGCGGTACTGACCTCAGCGTTGTCGTCCATCCACTCGCTCATGGCGTAGTGCGGTGCATCGGCGAAGAGCAGGCGCTGGTCCAGGCACTGGGGAAGGATCTGGAACTGACCGATGGACTTGCAGTACTGGGCCACCTCTTCGAGCTTCGGCACGAACTTGGCGTTCACCATGTCTTCCCAGCGGGTGTGCAGGGCATTCCACTTCACGATGCGGTCGACGAGGACAGCCTCGGCGGCGAGTGGCTCGAGGGCCGTGAAGGTCGCTTCGTCCGTGGCGGTCGCCTTCGCCAGCCGGGCAGCAGCCTCGGTGTTGGCGTCCGTGGCCTCGCGCAGCTCGGTCGTCGAGCCCTTGACGTCCTTGGGTGACTCGCTCGCGTCGGCCTCGACGAGCGTGGCGGGATCGGCGTCGTCGACGAGCGCCAGCTTGGCGTCCAACGCCGTCGCGATCGGGTCGTCGGCCGGGACGCTCGCCCGGGCCTCGGTGGCCGGAGCGACCAGGGCCGCGACCTTGGCGTGCGCCTCGTCGTAGGCCGCGCGCTTCGCCTGGAACTCGTCGACGGACGCGGTGTAGGCCGCCAGGGCCTCCTCGTGGTCCTTGCGGCCCCCGTCGCCGCACGCGGTCAGGCCCGCGACGAGTACGACGACACCGGCCGCCACTGCGAAACCCCTACGCCCGCGTGACGCTGCGTCCGGTCCCCGAGAGATTGTTGCCACGCTGAGCCCCCATCATGTCGGCGCAGCAGAGTCGCCACCCGGCTCTCGCTGCGCTGCTGTCGACGGTCAGAGGCCGCTCCCCTCAACGAGAGAAGGCCTCTGACCTGCTGCTTTCGCGTCGGCTGGACAGAACCCTCGGAGATCCTTCCCGGATCTTCGGGCCTGGATCTCAGTCACGAATGGCTCAAGGCGCCCGCCGACGCGGCAAAACGGTAGCACCGGCATCCGCGAGCACCTGGACCGCCCCGGGTCACTGCGTCACTGCGCACAACACCCGGATCTCGGAGGCCGCCACCGACCGGTGCCATCAGGCTCGGCCGACCGACCGTCAGGCGTTGACCGTGATGTACGACGTCAGGGAGGTCTCGATCGCGCGGAGCCGGGAGGCCTTGTCCCGGATGTCGTCCCGGAGCTGGGCGATCTGGCCGAGCAGCGCCGGGCACGCCGCCTCGGACCGCTCCCCCACGGTGCACGGCAGTGCCTGGGCGACGAGCGCAGTCGACAGACCGATGTCCAGCAGCGCCCGGATCGTCTCGACGGTCGCCACGGCGTTCGGCGGGTACTCCCGGTACCCGTTGGCGCGCCGGGTCGACTCCAGCAGACCCTGCTGCTCGTAGTACCGCAACGACCGCACGCTCGCGCCGGTGCGTTCGCTGAGCTCACCGATCTGCATGCTGCCCTCCTTGACCCTGACGCTGATGTCAGACTTTAACGTCGCCTCATGTCCACCACGAAGCGCATCCGTCTCCCGCATCCCTTCCCTGCCGACGTCGACCTCACGGGCCGACGCACCGTCGTCACCGGCGGCGGGAGCGGGCTCGGCCTGGTCACCGTCCGCACGCTCGCGCGGCTCGGGGCGGCCGTCGTCGTCGGCGTCCGTGACGTCCCCCGCGCGCAGCGCGCCATCCAGCAGGCGGTCAGCGACGACGAGATCCCGGCCGACCGGATCCGGGTCGCTCGTCTCGACCTGCTCGACCTCGACTCCGTGCGGGCGTTCGGGGCGACCGCGTCCGAGTCCGCGCTCGATCTGCTGGTCCTGAACGCCGGCATCAGCAGCGTGCCGCTCCGGCACGATCGCAACGGCATCGAGAGCCAGTTCGCGACGAACCACCTCGGGCACTTCGCGCTCACCGGGTGCGTCCTCGATGCACTGGGCCACGGGACCGACCCTCGTGTGGTGACCGTGTCGTCGGCGCTCTACACACGGGCACGGCTCGACCTGACCGACCTGTCCGACAGCCAGCACTACTCGCCCGGCGGCGCCTACAACCGGTCGAAGCTGGCCAACGTGCTCTTCGCCGTCGAGCTCCAGCACCGGCTCCGGGACAGCGGCAGCCCCATCCGCAGCTTCGCGGCACACCCGGGGATGGCGCGCACCCCGCTGCACGCGACCTACCCGTCCGCCGCGACCAGGGCCGTGACCGCGCTCGTCGCGCGCGCGATCGGCCGCGAACCTGAGCCGGCCGACGTGGGCGTCCTGGCAGCCGCGCTCTCACCGGACGTGTCGACGGACCGTTTCTGGGGCCCGACCGGCTCACGGTCCGCACCCGATGCCCTCGGAGTTCCCTTCGCACCCGTCGCCGCCGACCGCAGCCGTCGCGTCGCGCTGTGGGAGACGTCCGCACGCCTGACCGACGTGCGGGTCCTCGACGTGCCTGCCTGACGGACCGACGGCTGACCGGGACCGTCAGGTGAGCTGGGACGCCCGCGCAGCATCACGCAGATGTCGACGTCGCCTCACGCGATACGGTCGGCAGACGTCGACACGCACGAGTCCCCGGAGGACCGATGAAGCCGCGCACCACCAGCACGGACTCTCCCCGCCGCACGGCAGCCATCGGACTTGTCGCGGTGACCCTCACGGTCGGGGCGACCGGGGCCGCCTATGCGCTCGCAACCAACGAGCGGCCGGCGAAGCAGGTGACCGCGGGCGGCGTGGCCACCCCGGCGCCGGTGGTCCATGTGGTCCCGGCACCCGAACCAGCAACGGCAGACCCCCTCGCCGGGGCGGAGGAGTACACGCAGGAGCGGTCCGACGCGTTCTGGGGTGCCGGCTACTACATGGAGGACGCGTTCGCGCTCGCCGACCTGTGGCACGTCGAGCTCCTCGAGGCGAAGGGACGTGCGGGGCAGCTGCTGCTCGACGGGCAGACCGTGCCGATCGCGCCGGGCGCGTCGCTCGACCTGACGGATCCCGAGACCATCGGGATGTTGGAGTCGATGGCGTACTGGGACGCGGGCTACACGGGTGAGGACGGCATCACGCTCGCAGCGCTGTGGCACGTGGACGTCTTCGAGGCCAAGGCCACCGCCGGCAACATGCTCCGCGCCGGGCAGCCCCTCCCGATCGGCCCGAGCGGCACGCCGGCCCCCTGACCCGTCCGCCGCTGGTCGAGCGGCTGGGACCCACCGCCTACGTGCTCGCGAGCCCCGGTGACTTGCCTTTCGTGCGCGCAGCGTCGACCGACGGGCGGGCCGTTCGTCAGTCGTCGAGGGCGCCCCGGTCGGCGGCGGCCCAGTCTGCTGAGTCGATGGTGCACGCCCCCACCACCACACCGTCGGCGACGAGCCGTGCGTGCGCCGTCCACGCCGGCCCGGCCTCCGCGAGGTCCGCAGCCGGGACGGTCGCGTCGTCGAGGGAGACCCGATCGGACCAGCCGGTGACCACCGCCTGCTGGGTCTCAGCGATCGTCGTCCCGTCGACACGCTGGATCTCGGTCTCGAACCGCAGGTCGGCCGGCTGCGCTCCCGAGGGCTGCCAGAGCCACCGGACCCGGAGCTCCTTGTCCACCGCCTCGTCCGTCGTGCGCTTGACCCACCACCGCTGCTCGCTCCGGCTCCCGCCGGTGCGGCGGGCGTCACCTGAGGCGCTCGTGCCGGACACCGTGCCGTCCTCGTCGCACGGGACAGCGGACTCCCATGAGCTGCCCCACGAGCTCAGCGGCATCGAGAAGCCGACGCCCAGCACGCAGGCTGCCAGCGCCGCGACGCTCACCACGGTGGATCCGAGAGCGGACGGCGCCCGCCGGAAACGCGCGAACCACGGGTGCGGGGCGGGCTCCCGGGTCGTGACGACGATCGTCCCGACGATCGAGTCGGCGAAGGTCTGCCGCTTCGCGTGCCACAACGGGCGCAGGTAGCCGATGAGGAGGATGGCGTCGAGGAGATGGGCGACCCACCGCGCGACCGACGTCAGGAAGCCCGCCGGCAGCCGGTCCGTGGCCCGCAGGACAGCGACTCCGGCCACTCGTTTCCCCGGCGTCGCCCCCGTCCATCCCTGGAGCAGGAGCAGGCCGACCACGAGACCCACCAGCCAGGGGTTCGCGAACCACCAGACCGCGTCGTGCACCTGACCGGCGGGCTGCCTCTGACCGAGGAGGGCGTACGGCGTCAACGACGGCGCGTTCCCGTCGGCCCCGAGGACCAACCAGGTCGCGCCCGAGAGGATCGCACCGTCCAGCAGCGCAGCGACCACGCGCCGCGACCATGCGGCCGGCTCCGGGGCGCCGACGTGCTCGGCGACCTCCGTCGGCAGCGTCGCGGTGTCCGTCACGCCCCGATGCTGGCAGACCCGCGGTCCGCGCGCGGCAGTTTCGGTCCACGACGCGGGACGCCGATCACCGGTGCCGGGCTCGCCGCAGATCCACGACGAGCCAGGTGTCGACGACGACGGTGATGAGGGCGCTCCCGAGGAGGAGCGGCCACATGAACGCGTCACCGGCTTCGACGGCGAGTACCGCGCCGACGATCGTCAACGGTGTGAACATCACCGCGAGCAGCCAGAGGCCTTGCCTGCGGGTCAGCATGACCTGTGGGTTCTCACGTGGGCATTCCGGTGGTGATACCCCCCGGAGCCCGAGCTGGTTCCTACGCCGACCCGTGCGGGCGTCCGGATCCGGACGTGCACCATGGTTCGGTCTTGGACGTCGCTGTCAGTCAGTCGGCTCGAGCGCCGGCGGGTCCTCCACAGGCTCGCCGGGCGTCGGCCGGTCACTGCTGTCTTCGGGAGTCTCGGAACCGACGCCGGCCGAGTCGCCGGACCCGGAACCCGCCTCCAGCGCCTCCGGGGTGACCTCCTGCTCAAGGGTCGGGTAGCCGTAGCCGCCCTCCTGCGTCCCAGCGTCCGGGTCCTGCGGTGTCTCACTCATGCGCGCCCTCCCTGCCGTGCCCGGCCGGCGGACCGGGTCGTTCCCATCGTCGGCGCGTGAGCCGTGTGGCGCCATCCGGACGTCGGCGGACAGATCCTGCGAGCACGAGACGAGGCGCCCCTATCCGGAGAGCGAGGTCCTACGCGGTGCGAGTGAGCCCGTCGTCGATCAGCTTCTCCCACGCCTGCAGGAAGTCGGCGCTCAGCCGGTCGTTGGCGTCGAGCGCGCCCGACACGACCGCGCCCGTCCTGACCATCATGAGCTGCTGCGCGGCCGCGACGGGGTCCCGGTGGTCGAGCCGACGCAGGAGCTCCTCGATCCGCTCGACCACCCAGCGCCGGATCTCGGCGGCGTGCACCCGGGCAGGGTGCGACCCGGTGAACTCGGCGGACGCGTTGATGAACGGGCAGCCGCGACTGATCCCGGCGAAGTCGTCGCGGGTGAGAGCGGTAGCCAGCTCGGTGAGCGCGGTGCGAGGGTCGTCCGGGTGTGCCGCGATGATTCCGTCGACCTGTGCGTGGTCGTGGTCGGCTCGACGCGACAGGTACGCCGAGACGAGATCGTCCTTGGACGGGAAGTGCCGGTACAGGGTCACCCGCGTGACGGCGGCTTCCTCGACGATGCGCTGGATGCCGACGGCGTGGATGCCCTCGTCGTAGAACAGCCGGTCAGCGGTGGTGAGGATGCGCTCCCTGGCGTCGGAGGTGCGGCGGTCAGCCATGCGCCCACTCCTTCGCTCGGACCCCTTCCCCCGGACAGGGGGATGGTTCTACGGTAAGCGCCAGGTAGGTAGATCGATCGGTCTACCTACGACGCGAGGGAGGAACCCCCATGTCCGCGAGCGCTCCCGTCCTGTTCATCCACGGCCTCTGGCTGCACGCCCGGTCCTGGGACGACTGGATCGACCACTTCACCAGCGCGGGGTACGAAGCGTCCGCCGTCGGCTGGCCCGGCGACCCCGAGACGGTCGAGGAGGCGCGGGCACGCCCGGACGACATCGCCGACCACGGCATCGACGACGTCGTGGAGCACGTCGCGTCCGTCATCGCCGGGCTGGGGACCAAGCCGATCCTCGTCGGGCACTCCTTCGGCGGCATGATCGCGCAGAAGCTCCTGGGCGCCGACCTCGCCGCGGCCGCGGTCGCCATCGACGCCGCCCAGATCAAGGGCGTGCTCCCCCTGCCGCTGTCGGCCCTCAAGGCGACGCTTCCCGTGTTCAAGAACCCTGCCAACCGGCACCGCGCCGTCTCCTTGACCGCCGACCAGTTCCGGTTCGCCTTCGGGAACGCGATCCCACCCGAGGAGTCGGACGCGCTCCACGCTCGCTGGACCATCCCTGCCCCCGGCCGCCCGCTGTTCGAGGCCGCGGCCGCCAACTTCGACCCCCACTCGCCCGCCAAGGTCAACACCGGCAACGCGGGGCGCGGGCCGCTGCTGCTGATCTCGGGCGGTCGCGACCACACCGTCCCGGAAGCGGTCACCAAGGCCACGCTCAAGCAGTACCGCCACAGCGAGGCGACCACGGACCTCCTCGACTTCCCGGACCGCGGCCACTCGCTGACCATCGACCACGGCTGGCGCGACGTCGCCGATGCATCCTTGGCCTGGCTCAAGGACCAGGGCATCTGAGGGTGGACCTCCACCTCGAGGGCAGGACGGCCGTCGTCACCGGCGCGAGCAAGGGCATCGGGCTGGCCATCACCCGGGCCCTGGCCGCGGAGGGAGCGTCCGTCGTCGCGGGCGCGCTGCGCGGCAGCAGCGAGCTCGACGAGCTGAGCCGCACGGCCGACGTGCACGCGGTGTCGGTCGACCTGACCGCGCCCGACGGCCCGGCGCAGCTCGTCGCCGCCGCGGTCGACCGGTTCGGCGGCGTCGACCTCCTGGTCAACAACGTCGGCGCGGTCCGCCCCCGGCTCGGCGGCTTCGTGGCCCTCACCGACGACGACTGGGAGTGGGCCCTGACCATCAACTTCCTCGCGGCCGTCCGCACGATGCGCGCCGCCATCCCCGCCATGTCCGGCCGGCCCGGCGCGAACATCGTCACCATCAGCTCCGTGAACGCCTTCCTGCCCGATCCCGGGGTCATCGACTACAGCGCCGCCAAGGGGGCGCTCACCAACCTGTGCAAGTCGCTGTCCAAGGAGCTCGGCCCGGACATCCGCGTCAACACGATCAGCCCCGGCCCGGTGCGGACCGATCTGTGGCTCGGGGCCGGGGGCGTCGCGGCGACCGTCGGGGGCGCCGCCGGGACCGACCCGGCCGATGTCGTGCGTCAGCAGGAGGCCGCCGCGGCGTCCGGCCGGTTCACCACCCCCGCCGAGATCGCCGACCTGGTGCTCTACCTGGCCAGCGACCGGGCGGCGAACATCACGGGGAGCGACGTGGTCATCGACGGGGGGCTGATCACCACGCTGTGACCGTCGGCTGCGCTCTTCCCGCACGTCAGTCGGCGTGCGGGAAGGGCGGAGGCATGGATCGAGGTGAGCGCCGGCACGGAATCAGCCAGCGCGGGCCCCGGTTGAGCACAAGGACACGAAGGAGACCGCGGATGAGCACCACATGGATCGATCCTCGCGAGCAGATGGAGGCCGTCGTGATGATGGCCGACGGACGCCTCGCGCCGAGAGCGTTCGCCGACCGCGCAGCCGCCGAGGCGTGGGCGCAGCCGGAGCTCGGCGACCAGGTGCTCGAACGCAACCTCGTGTGCTCCTGCGACAGCTGAGGCGCGTCAGCTCGCGTCATCCGCTGCTAGCAGAGATAGGGCGGCTTCGCGCCACCCGTCGTCGATGGGTCAGCGAACCGCCGGCAACGGACGCGGTCGTCATGGTTCGACGGGTAACGAGGTGAGCCATGCGCTCCAGATGAACGACGACATCTGCGCCGTGTACGCGCGGCCCTGGTCTACCGGGACCGTCACGGAGGCCGACCCGAACCCGAACAACCTGGCCACCCTCGAGGCCCCTGACCCCGCGAGGCGGGCACGCCCGCTCAGCAGCGACCGGACGATGAGCACGGTGTCCGCACGCGGCACGTCGAAGTCGAGCGCGTCCTCGACCGTGACGACGTCCTTGCAGTCGTCGCCCAGCCGCACGGTGATCGACGGGGAGCCCGCGAAGACCACCACCGCGGCCACGCCGCCCGCCCGGTAGAGGTCGTCGTCGTCGTCCCACGGGTCTACCTCCGGCGTCGGCTCCGGTGGCCGCCCGTGCCGCGCACCCTCCTCCCACAGCTGGCGCACCACGTCACCGATCGTTGCCCGACTCATCGCTCACCCATGCGCCCAGTCTGTCGCTCGCGTCGGTAGCCGAGAGCCGCCGCGCACGGTCACCACCAGTAGTTGTCCTGGGCGGTGTACGGCTGCTCCAGCGTGGCCATCTCGTCGACCGTGAGCTCCAGGTCCAGCGACGCCACGGCGTCCTCGAGATGGTGGGGCTTGGTGGCGCCGACGATGGGGCACGCGACGACCGGCTTGGACAGGACCCAGGCCAGCGCCACCTGCGCCATGGGCACGCCACGGTCCGCGGCGATCTTCTGCACGGCCTCGACGACGGGCCGGTCGGCGTCCTCCCGGTCGAACGCCTTCGCGACCGCGTCGGTGGTAGAGCGAGCCGTCTGCTCACCCCACGGACGAGCGGCACGGCCCTTGGCGAGCGGGGAGTACGGGGTCAGTCCGACGCCCTCGTCCAGGCAGAGCGGGATCATGTCCCGCTCCTCCTCACGCTTGAGCACGTTGTACTGGTCCTCCATCGCGACGAACCGGGTCCAGCCGTGCAGCTCCGCGGTGTGCTGCAGCTTGGCGAACTGCCACGCCCACATGGAGGAGGCGCCGAGGTAGCGCACCTTCCCCGCCTTCACCACGTCGTGCAACGCCTCCATGGTCTCCTCCACGGGGACCGCGTCGTCGAACCGGTGGATGTAGTAGACGTCGACGTAGTCGGTGCCGAGCCGGCGCAGCGATGCGTCGAGCTGCTCGAGGATCGCCGACCGGGACAGCCCGCTGCCGCCCGGGCCGTCGTGCATGGTGCCGTGCACCTTGGTGGCAAGGACGATGTCCTCGCGACGCGAGTAGGTCCGCACGGCGCGGCCGACGAACTCCTCGGAGGTGCCGCCCTGGTAGACGTTGGCGGTGTCCCAGAAGGTGACGCCCGACTCGACCGCCTGCCGGAAGAACGGTGCGGCCTGGTCCTCGTCGAGGGTCCAGCGGTGCAGGCCGGTGGTGGCGCTTCCGTAGCTCATGCAGCCCAGTCCGATGCGGCTCACCCGCAGGCCAGAGCGTCCCAGTCGCGTGTACTCCATGACGTCTCCTCGTGTCGCTCGTCCAGCGTAGGTCGGTGGTGTGAGGCGGGCCCGGGGACGCCGGGCCCGCCTCTGGGCGTGCGTCAGCCGAGCGGCAGGCTCGCCCGGACGTCGCCGAGGCCGCGTGCGACGAGCAGGCGTCCGCCGTCGGCGATCCGCGACCACTGCGCCGACGCGGTGTCCCACGCCCGCCACAGCCGGGGGTCGGTGGTGACCCGCACGCTCGCGGAGCCACCCGCCGGGACCTCGACCGCCGCCCAGCC
Organism: Cellulomonas sp. URHE0023; assembly: GCF_000688475.1. GTDB lineage: Bacteria > Actinomycetota > Actinomycetes > Actinomycetales > Cellulomonadaceae > Cellulomonas. The sequence goes on from NZ_JIAN01000005.1 coordinate 1,176,700, forward strand.
CACGAGCCGGACCGGCTCGTCCGCCTCCGCGGGCTCCAGGTAGACCTGGACGACCTCGCGGCTGTCGCGGCCCCCGGTGTTCGCCACCGTCACCGACACGACCGGCGAGGGCCCAGCGAGGGACACGGTCGCGTCCGTGTACTCCCAGGTGCCGTACCCGAGCCCGTGACCGAGCCAGAACGCCGGTTCCGGAGCCTGACCGGCCCAGTGCCCGCGGTACCCGATGAACGTGCCCTCGGTGTACTCGACCTTGCCGTCCACCGGAGTCACCGACCACGCCGGGGCCGCGCCCTCCTCCGCCGGGAACGTCGTGACCAGTCGACCCGTGGGCTCGAGGTCGCCGAGCAGCGTCGCGGCCACCGCGTGACCGCCTTCCTGTCCCGGCAGCCCGGCCCACAGGACGGCGTCGACCTCGTCGAGCCACGGCATGAGCACGGGCGTCGCCGCGTTGACGACGACGACCGTCTTGCGGGCTGCGGCCGCCACGGCGCTGACGAGGGCGTCCTGCTGGCCCGGCAGACGGATCGTCGACTTGTCGACCGACTCGGTCTCCTGCTCCTCCGTGAGCCCGACGACCACGACCGCGACCTCCGCGCGGGAGGCCGCCTCGACCGCCGCGGCGATGGTCTCGTCGTGCGCCCGGGGAGCCGGGCGTGCCACCAGCCCGAACAGCCCGACGCCGCCGAACGGCTCGGCCTCGGCGTCGAGCTCGCTGACGTCCTCGACGACCTCCGTGCGGGTCGGCGGGCGCAGCATGGCTACCCCGTCGACGATGTCGTCGCCGGTGACGTCGACCGTGCTCGTCTCGACGGGCGGAGCGAGCAGCTCCTCGCCGAACCCGGCACCCGACGTGCGCAGGTCGTAGCTCAGCGACGAGTCGCCGATGCGCAGGTCCCACGTGCCGGGGCCGATCACCCCGACCTCGACCGGACCCTCCGCAGCCACGCGGGCGCGGAACCGGACGCGCGCGACGGGCTGGTCGAAGTCGTCGTCGAACCCGACGACGACGGTGGCCGGGGCGTCGTGCTGCTCGTCCAGCACCGTCCCGTCGGCGGCCAGGAGCGTGAGGTGCACGCCGGGCCGGCCGGTGTCCGGGTCGAGCACGAAGCCGGGCCGCGCGGGGACGGGTCGCGTGCGGACCTCCACGCCGTCGACCACCTCGACGTCGTCCCCCAGCAGCGCCGTGAGTCCCTCGGCGACGCTCACCTGGTAGGGCGGGTTGACCTGGGCCGAGCCGCCACCCATGTCGATCGTCTCCAGGGCGTGCCGCCCGATGAGAGCGACGGACGTGCCGCGCGAGAGCGGGAGCGTCTCCTGCGCGTTGGTCAGCACGGTGATCCCGGCAGCGGCCAGCCGGGTCAGCTGCTCGCGGCGGACCGCGCTGTCGGGTGCCGGCAGGTCGGCCGGGAACTCCCGCAGCTCACCGAGTGCACCCACGCGGTCGGCCAGGACGAGGAGCCGGCGCAGGTGGTCGTCGATGACCGACTCGTCCAGCTCGCCGGCGCGGACGGCGGCGACCAGCGTCTCGCCCCAAGGGCCGGCCGGACCGGGCATGACGAGGTCGAGGCCACCGGCGGCTGCCGGTGCCGCGGTCTTGGTCGCGAACCAGTCGGACATGATCAGGCCGCTGTAGTCCCACTCACCCTTGACGACCTCGTTGATCACGTGGTCGTGCTCCGTGGCGGCCACACCGTTCACGTCGTTGTACGCGGCCATCATCGACCACGGGTCGGACTCGGCGGTCGCGATCTCGAAGGGCAGGAGGTACAGCTCCCGCAGGGTCTTCTCGTCGACCACGGAGCTCATCGAGTTCCGGTTCGTCTCGGACTCGTTGGCGACGAGGTGCTTGAGGCAGGCGCCCACGGCGAGGGACTGCAGGCCTCGCACGTAGGCCGCCGCGAGCTTCCCCGTGAGCAGCGGGTCCTCCGAGTAGGCCTCGAACAGCCGGCCGCCGAGCACCGAGCGGTGCAGGTTGATCGTCGGGCCGAGGACCACGTGGATCTCCTGCGCGAGCGCCTCCTCGGCGAGGAGCCGGCCCACCTCGGTGGTGGTCTCCTCGTCCCACGCCGAGGCGAGCAGGGTCGCGTTCGGGAACAGGGCGACCGTGCGACCGCCGCTGAACTTCAGGCCACGGACGCCGGTCGGGCCGTCCGACAGGCGGAGCTCGCCCAGCCCGATGGACTCCTCGGGGGCAAGCGTGAACGAGGTCGCGCCGGTGAGGAGCCGGACCTTGGTCTCGAGGTCGAGCGAACGGACCAGGGCAGTGGTGTCGATGTCGGTCTGGGTGGTCATCACTTCACCTTCTTCACAGGGACGATGGCAAGGGCGCCGAGGAACGTCAGCGCCGCAGCGGTCAGGTAGAGCAGGTCGTAGTTCTTCGCGGCACCGCCGATGAGGAATGCGCCGAGGAACGGGGCGAGCGACTGCGGGCCGGCGTTGGCGATGTTGAACACGCCCAGGTCCTTGGCCGCGTCGTCCGGGTTGGGCAGGACGCCGATGACGAGCGCGAGGTCGACGCCCATGTAGATGCCGTAGGCCGCACCGAGGATCGCCTCGACGACGTAGAAGCCGCCGACTGTGTTGACCTGCGTGAGCATCCCCAGGCCGATCGCGAACAGGGCGGTCGACGCGAACACGAACACCTTGCGGCGGGCGAGCTTGTCGGACAGGAACCCGGCCAGCTGCCCGATGACCACCAGGACGATGGTGTAGATGAGGACGCCGGTGAAGACGGTGGAGGTGGCCTCCTCGTTGGACAGACCCAGCTCGTCCTTCATCCAGAAGAACCGGAACGTCGAGAACATGAAGCTGCCGAGGATCAGCAGGAAGCGCGAGATCCACGCCCAGGCGAAGTCCGGGTAGCGGCGGGGGCTGAGCCAGAACGTGTCGAGCCAGGCCTTGAGGGTCATCGCGGGCGGCCGCTTGGGCAGCACCTGGTCCGGCAGGACCACCGCGTAGACGAGCATCCCGAGGACGCCGATCGCGGCCGGCACCATGAACAGCGGGATCATCTGCTCGGTGAACAGGCCGGCGATCCAGATGGACGCCAGGACGCCGACGTTCTGCATGACGCCACCGAGGGCGCTGATCTTCGCCGTCTGGCGGGGCGGCACCTGGTCGGCGATCGTCGCGAGGTAGGCGGCGAAGGCGGCGTTCGCCGCGAGCTGCGCGCAGAACCAGCCGATCAGCAGGGTCGGCACGTTGTTGCCGACCGCGATGACGAAGAGGAACGCCGCCATGGCCAGCGAACCGCCGACCAACCACGGCCGGCGTCGGCCCCACCGCGACATCGTGCGGTCCGAGAGCCGGCCGAAGACCGGGTTGGCGATGAGCGCCGCCAGGGCGCCGACGCCGAGGATCAAGCCCTGCGCGGTCGTGGCGTTGGCCTCGCCGACGACCTGGGTGACCTTGATGGCCATGCTCACCATGACCGGGCCGAGGAGCGCGATGAAGAGCGCGAGCTGGGCGAACGCGAAGGGGACGACGAACTTCGGGCCGACCGGTCGGGTCGGGCGCTCCAAGGTCGGTGGGGGTACTGGGCGCTCGTGGCCCGGGATGCCGGACGACACCAGCGATGCCGGCGACTCGGCGGCGTCCAGGGTGATGGGGCTGTGCTCGACCGCGTCCTTACGCATGGTCGTCTCCGTCCAGGTGAACAGTCACTGGGAGGTGCCGGTTCTCGACGTCCTACTGATGCGTTTCACTGATACGCGTCACTTGCGCGTGTCAGTAAGGTAGCGGCAGAGTTCTCCCGACGCAAGGCATGGATCATCGAGGAGGTCGTGAGCATGACGGTGGCCGGTCGGCCCAAGCGGATCACCAGCGCCGACGTCGCGCGCGAGGCCGGTGTCTCCCGCACCACGGTGAGCTACGTGCTGAACGAGACGCCTCACCAGAAGATCCCCGACGCGACCCGGCAGCGGGTCCTCGATGCGGTGGCGCGGCTCGAGTACGCGCCGTCGGCCGCGGCCCGCGCGCTGCAGAGCGGTCGCTCCGACGTCGTGCTGTGCCTGCTGCCGGACTGGCCCATCGGACCAGCGGTCGGCGCACTGCTCGAGCTCCTGTCGACGGCGCTGGCCAACCAGGGGCTGACGCTGATCGCGCACCCGCGCGCGGCCGGCCGCCCCGTGAACGAGGTCTGGAGAGTTCTGGGGCCGGCCGCCGTCATCGCCTGGGAGAGCCTGGACCCCGCCGACGTCGCCGCCATGCGGGCCGCCGGGGTCACCGTCGCTGTCGCGCTGCTCAGCGGGGACGACGCCCGCGCCGGCGAGCTGGGCATCTCCCAGGAGCGGGTCGGTCGCATGCAGGCCGAGCACCTCGCCGCGACCGGTCACCGCCGGCTCGGCTACGCCTACCCTGACGACGCGCGCGTCCAGGGGTTCGCCGTCCCTCGGCTCGCCGGGGCACGCTCGGCGTGCGCCGAGCTAGGACTCGACGCACCAGAGGTACGGACGATGCCGATGGTCCCCGAGGACGCCGCCACGGTCGTCAAGGCATGGGCGGCCGCCGGCGTCACCGGGGTCTGCGCCTACAACGACGACGTGGCCCTCGCGGTGCTGGCCGGGGCACGCCTCGCCGGGCTGGCCGTGCCGGCAGACCTCGCCGTGGTGGGCGTCGATGACATCCCCGCGGCCGCCCTCTCGGCTCCGCCCCTGACCACGGTGACCACCGAGCAGCGGGCCGTCGCCGAGCACATCGCGCGGCTGGTGGTCAGCGGGCTGGCGGGTGGGCCCTCACCGCGCCACCCCGGCTCGGACATCGTGCACCTGGTCGCGCGCGAGTCCGCCTGACCGTCGGGTCGCCCTCGTTCCCAGCGCGGAGGATGGCGTTCTCGTCAGCGGCGGCGCGCCGCGACGGAGATGACGACCGGCGCCAGCAGGGCGACCGCGGCCGCCACGAACGCAGCCGTCGCGACGGTCTCGTCCAGCAGAGGGCCGTTGGTGCGGCCGAGCCCGATCCACGCCAGACCCCAGGCCATGGCGAGGCCGACCGGGACGATGACCGAGGGACGGGTGCGGCCGAACACCGCATAGGCGACCGCGAGCGCGGCGGCGGCGCCGAGCACGACCACGGACCACGCCGTCGCGCCGAGCCCGAGCTCGCCGACGTCGGCGACGGAGAGGAACGCGGCGATGTTGGCGAGCGTCGCGACACTGACCCAGCCCAGGTACAGGCCCATGGTCGCGTCGGTGATCAGGGAGGTCGCGGACCCGGTGTGCGGGAGGCGGACCAGCCGGACGAAGACCACCGACAGGACCGCGAGCAGCGCGAGGATCACGACGACGCTGCCGCCGACCGAGCCGGCCTGCACGACGCCGATCCACAGTGCGTTGAGCAGCATCGACGCCAGCACCCACCACGACACCGCGCGCAGTCGCGGGTCGGCGCCCTGGCGAGGCAGGGCCTGCACGACGGCGAACGCGGCCAGGCCGAGGTAGATCAGCGACCAGATGGAGAAGGCGGGGGTGTCCGGAGCCAGCGGAGTCGCCGTCGCGGACAGGGCGCCGTCCGCGGCCTCGGCGATGGGCTGCCCGCCGAACGCTCCGGAGCCGACGGCAGCCCCGCCGATCGCGACGACCGCGCCGACGAGCACGGTGACCTGGCGAATCCGGTCGCGGGAGGTGGTCGTGGCGTAGGTGCCAAGTGCGGTCTCCATCCCGCAATCGTGCCAACACCCAGCGGATGAGCATCTTGAGGGACCCACGCGTTCCGCGAGAGGCACGCCGACCGGCACCCAGGCAGGCGACTTGCGGTTACGTTCCTGCGCTCGACGCCGTCATCTCTGCGACGGCCTGATGGGCCGAGATGAGCGAAGGAGCGAACCGTGAACACTGCACTGTGGGTCGTGGCCGGCGTCCTGGCAACGGCCTTCCTCGTGGGCGGAGTCGCCTTCGTCGTGATGCCCAAGGAGCGGTACCGCGCACTCGGCGGCGCGAACGCCCAATGGGTCGACGACTTCAGCGACGGTCAGATGAAGGTCATCGGGACGATCAAGATCGTCGGAGCGCTCGGCCTGGTCCTGCCCGCACTTGTCGACGTCGCTCCGGTGCTGGTTCCGCTGGCCGCGACGGGCCTGATGCTCTTCATGGCCGGCGCTGGCACCACGCGGTTCCGCCGGAAGGAATGGATCTTCCTGGCGGGCGACCTGACCTTCTTGTCCTTGTTCGCCTTCGTCGCCTGGGGACGCTTCATGGAACAGCCGTTCGCGTGATGCCTCAGCTCTCGCGCGGTGGCTCCGGGAGCTCCAGCTGCGCCAGTCGCCGGGGATCGAGGACCGAGACCATGGCGACGATCCTTCCCCCCACGACGGTGCAGGCCATCAGAGCGCGCGGACGCCCCTTCGTGTCCCAGAGCAGGAAACCCGGCTCACCGTTGACGCGGACGGTGCGTGCCCTCAACGCCCCAGCACCGCGCTGGGCGGCGGTCGCGACCTCGGTGGCACCGATCTTCACGAGCACACCGTGTGCGGTGTGGCTGTGCAGCGTGACGTCCGGGTCGAGCACCCGGAGCAGTGCCTCGAAGTCCCCATGGCGCGACGCCATCAGGAACGCGTCCACCACCGTCCGGCCCTGCTGCCGGTCGGTCTGCTGCGGCATGACCCGCACCTTGCGGCGAGCGCGGCTCGCGAGCATCTTCGTGGCATCGGTGGACTTGCCGACGATCTGGCCGATCTGCTCGAACGGCACCGCGAACACGTCGTGCAGCACGAACGCGAGTCGCTCGGTGGGCCGGAGCGTCTCGAGCACCATGAGCAGGGCCAGCCCTACCGAGTCGGCGAGGACGGCGTCGTCCTCGGGGGTCGGGGCGTCGTCCGCAACCACCACCAGGTCCTGCAGCGAGTCGTCGCGCGGGGACCGCGGTCGGCCCTTTCGGGAGCGCAGCATGTCCAGGCACACGCGACCGACGACGGTCGTGAGCCATCCCCGAAGGTTGTCGATCGAGTCCGGCTCCTGGTGCGCGAGCCGGAGCCACGTCTCCTGCACGGCGTCCTCGGCATCAGCCCATGACCCGAGGACTCGGTGCGCCAGCGCCAGGAGACGTGCGCGCTCACCCTCGAACGTCCGCGCCAAGGCGTCCGGTCGTGGATCTGGTTCGGTCACGTCGCCCTCCCGCTCGCGTGTGTGGTCACGGGGATGACGACCGAGAGGTGGCAGACGTAACGCGACGTGGCGCGCGACTCGCCGTCAGGCGAGTGAAGGTGTGATCCCGCGCAGCGTGCCGGTGAGAACCGCCGGAACTGCATGGCAGCCATTGCACCAGAACGAGCCGCCGCTCACTACGTGGCGACTCACTACGTGGCGACCCGGGCCGGCACGGCATGCGCACTGACATCGGCAGCGCGAAAATTCATCGTGACGACATGGCTGCCGTCTCTGGCCGGCGCGGTCGGAGCTGCCGTCGGCGGCCTCGGCGGACTTGTCCTGACCGCGGCCGCCGGACTCGATGGTGTCGCGGCGCTGGCGGTCATCGGCGTCCTGGCGCTGGTGGTCGGCTGCGCCGCGGGCGGCATCGTGAAGCATCGCGTCGCGCCGTGAAAGGCGAGCATCATGTCTCGTGACGTGTGGTGGAAGGTCCCGCTGACCCTGTTCGTCGCGGGCTTCGTCGCGAAGGTCGTTCTCAGCGTGACCATCAGCGACACAGTCGGTTCGTGGGTGGGCGGAGCTCTCGGGTTCCTTGCGTTTGTCACGACCGTGCTGGCGGCCCGAGCTGACCGGCGCAACCGCAGGCGTCACGGCGTAGCTCCGGCCTCGGAGCGCGACGTCTGAGCAGCCGGCCGTCTGGCTGGCGACCGTCGGAGTCGCTGCACAGTCCGATCAGCGACGCTCGTAGTCCCCGTCGGTGACGTGTTCCAGCCAGGCGACGACCTGGCCGTTCTCGTCAACCCCACACGAGGTAGCGAACGGCGAAGCTCACATGCGGGGCACGGTCGTCTCGACGTCTCGTGTCGACCTCCAGGCCCTTGCAGGGCTCAGGTGTGCGCTTGATCGGACTCCGGCTCGTCGTTGTCGGCGGTGGGGTCCTGCAGTTCGCGCACGAGCGCGAGCACGTCGTTCACCGCCGGGCGCAGCGGCCGCAGGCGCGAGAGCCGGACCAGCCGGTCGACCAGCGGGGCGGTCCGGTTCACCAGATGACGGGTCCTGCGCTGGCCGCGGCTCGGGTCGTGCACCCAGAAGAGGGTCACGCCCATGTGCGCGAGCCACAGCAGCTCGGGCAGCTCGGTGAGCAAGCGGGCGTCCGCCTTGATGTCACTGCCCTCGACGACGGCACGGTAGATCGCGATCGAGGCTTCCCGGGGCTTCCTGCTCTCCGCGCTGAACGGGTTGAGCGGGCTCGTGGGCTGGGCGGCGACGGCGAAGAACCGGCCGGCGAAGCGGTGGTACGGGGCGGCCACCTCGAGGAACGACTCCTCGGCGATCCTCAGCCGGGACGGGAAGTCGCGGACGCCCGCCAGGCGCGCGAGGGACCGGTCGCGGTGCTCGTCCTGAATCCGGTCGTAGAAACCCTGGACCAGGTGCTCCTTGGAGGCGAAGTAGTAGTACGCGTTGCCGAGGCTGACGCCCGCCTCCGTCGCGACGGCCCGCATCGTGGTCTTCTCGTAGCCGCGCTCCTGGAACAGCGCGAGCGCAGCCTCGACGATGCGAGCCCTGGTCTCCTCGCCGCGTCGAGACGGAGCAGCGTCTGTGGGGGCAGCGTCCGTCGGAGCGGCGTCCGTCGGAGCGGCATCGGTCGGAGCGGCGTCGGTCGGAGCGCCGCTCGTGGGGTCGGTCGGTGCGACGGTCATGCTCTCAGCACGACCCCTCGGGCCCCGGGTCGATTCGCTCGACCCGCCACTCGCCGTCGGGCCGGTCCTGCATCCTGACCTGCACGAGGCCCACTCCTCGGTACGGGGCGAGGTCGGCGACGGTGTCCATGCTCACGCCGGTCTCGACGAACACGAGGTCCGTGGCGGTGCGGTCCACGCAGGCCGTGAGCGTCACGATGCTGCCTCCGCTCCGGGACGGGTCCCCGACGTGCTCGATCGCCCGTACGGATCTCACCTGGGTGTCCCCGACTTTCGCGACACCATATCTCCGCATGGCAGCGATCCCGGCGACCTGGTGGTCGAGGTCGTCGGACGGCGTCAGCCGGAGCACGGCGTCGTTGAGCGCCGGATCGCTGAAGCCGGCCTGGAATGCCGCGTCGCTCGCTGCGATGAGGGCCTTGAAGCCGGCCTCCGCCGCCACGACCTCCGGGTCCTCGTCGGAGAGCGCGGGGTCCGACGTCGCCGTGGGGGCAGGTGCTTCGTCGCCGAGCGACACGGACGGTGACGACGTGGCAGGTTCGCCGCTGCGGGACGCGCAGCCGGTGAGGAGGAGAGCCGCCACGAGGAAGCCGGCGGCTGCACGGGTGCCGTTCATGTGTCGACTCCTGGATTCCTGCTGGAGAGGGCGTTCGGGATGCCGAGAGAGGCGAGCTCAGGCGCGAGGGGCGTACGGGCTTCCGTAGGCGGGTGGTGCCGGCGGCCGTCCCTGCCCAGGAACCGGGTAGGCGGCCTGCGGCTGGGCGGGGGCGACGCGGTGTCGGCGGACCTGGCTCAGGGCGAGGACGTTGGCCAGGTGCAGGACCCCGAGCAGGAGCGTGACGGCGCCGAGCTTCGAGGCCAGCGCCTCGATTGCCTGCTGGGCGGAGGTGATCGGCTCGCTCACGCGGAGCATGAGCGAGACGAATCCGAGGTTCACGAGGTAGAACCCGACGACGAGCAGCCGGTTGGTCGCGGCGGCGATCTTCTCGTCACCGTGGAAGACCTCGATGAGGAAGATCTCCCCGTTCCGCGTCAGGGTCCTGGCGACCCAGATCGTCAGCGCGACGCTGACCGCGATGTAGACGAGATAGGTGATGACGGTGAGATTCATCGATCGCTCCTCGGCAGGGATGTCAGCCGCGCCATGCACGTCGGCCGGTTGAACGTGTTCAACAATGCCCACGCTAGACGGGCAGTTGAACATGTTCAAGTGATGCCGATCACGGGCCGAGGGGGACATCGGCGCACACCGAAGCGGTCAGGACGTGCTGCGCAGCGCGTCGTCCGAGGTCAGCAGGACGACATGCCCATCGGGATCGTCGACCATCGCGGCGTAGGGCCCTGACGCCTGCTAGGGAGACATCCGCCCGTGGGACCCGGCGGCGGTCAGCTCCGCGTACATGGCGTCGACCGCGGCGTCGTCGCCCAGGAAGAACTCGAACAGCGATCCGTAGCCCGCACCCGTCGGCAGGCGGTGGTCGGCGTCGTACCTGGCGGCGAACACCGTGTCGAAGAAGATCGTCACGCCGCTGCCCATGCGGTGCAGGACGAACGGCTTGGCATCGTCGGACGACGGGATGTCGAGCCCGAGGAGCCGGTAGAAGCGCAGCGCTGTGGGCATGTCCCGCACGATCATCCCGACCATGCTCAGCTGGATCTCCACGGTCACGCCTCCCGGACGAGGGGAACGCGAGCGACCGCCTCGATCGTGACGACGTCGCTCACTGGTGCTACCGCGCGGAACCGATGCGCTGGAGCAGCTGGACGCCTGGCGTCGAGCCGAACCGACGCGTCACCCTGCATCATCCGACGTCCGCCATGGTCCGACCTTGACGGTCGCCCCAGCAAGCACGTCGAGCGGGTCCGTGAGGACGAGATCGACCACCGGGCCGTCCGCGATGGCGCGGACGGTGACCCGCACCGCGACATCCGGGTCCTGCGACGTCGACATCGCACCCCACCGCACCTGCGCCCCGGCGACTCCCCCAGGCTGAAGGAGGATCGCGGGCGGCACGTCAGGGGCGACGAGATCCGGGAGCTGGGTGACGTCCGGCGTGGGGGTTCCCGACCTGCGGGTGAACGCGAGCTCCGGAATCCCGGACAGGACGCACGGGGCGGCGCCGGTGTGCGTCGCGAGCAGTCCCAGGTAGCGCTGGCCGAGCGCCGCGTCGACGCCGGCCACCTCCACGCGAAGCTCGTCGCCCCGGCACGCTGCGACGCCGGCGAGGTCAGCCGGGGGGTCAGCGGCCGGCTCGGGGACAGGGCCGCCGAGCACCCCGTCCCGCGCGACCTGCTGTGCGAGCACGTGGTACGCCACCGGCGGACCGGTGCGCGCGGTCCCGGCCAGGCGGGACGCGACCTCCGCCCGGCGGGCGTCGTCGTCGGCCTCGACGGTCAGGTCCGGCGACGCGGGCTCGCCACCCCGGAGCACGACACGCCAGACCCCCTCCCACCGAGCCACCTCGGCGGCCAGCGCGACCGCGTCACCGTCGGGCCAGGTGCCGGTCTGCACCTGCTGCACCTCGAACCAGTCGTCGCGCGCCTCGACCGTGGTGACCGGCAGGTGCCGCCCGAGGGTCGCGGCCAGCAGGGGCGCGACGTCGTCCGCCGTGGCCACCGAGACGCGGCCGTCGTCGATGCCGAACCAGACCTCCACCACGCCCGGCACCCGGCGCAGTGCCACCGCGTCGTCGACCAGGGCCGTGTCGCCGCCCGGGGTCACGACGACCGCCAGGGTGCGCTCGGTGTCGTGCACCTCGAGGTGCCACCCGAACGGCTCCTCGGGTGCCGCGGCAGCGAGCACGGCGTCGGCAGCCGCAGCCACCGCATCGATGTCGGCCGCCTCGGCATCCACACCGACGACCCACTGAGCGGGGTCGTCCGCCGGGTCCTTCGCAGACGACGGGTCGGCCGGAGGGACCAGGCTGCAGGTCGCCGTCACTGTGGCCGCCGCCTCCGTTGCACGCTCGCGGACCCGAGCCGCGGCGTCCGTCACGGCAGCAGGTGGGCGCACGTCGCGCCCGTCCGCCACGACCGTGCACGCCGTCGACTCCGACCCGCCGCCGAAGAACGTCAGGCGCACGACCACGGCGCCCACGACGACGAGCAGGACCGCCACGACCGCTATCACGCGCCGACGGCGTGACGCCGCGACGTCACCTGCGGCGTCGGGTGCCGGGGCGTCCGGCGTCGCAAGGGTCACGGCGCGACCCTACGGCGCCGACGAGCGGACGGGGACCGCTAGGCGCAGGTATGAAGGGTGTTCGAGGAAACCCTGGTCACCGCACGGAAGGACGTCCCATGCGACTCGTGGTCACCGAGAACATCACTCTCGATGGCGTCGTCGACCTGTCCGACACGTGGTTCCGACCAGCCGGTGCCGGCGGTGCGCACGACGTCGAGCTCGAGGCAGAGCTGCGCCGGCAGGACGAGACCTGCGACGCGATGCTGCTCGGGCGGCGCACGTTCGAGGACTTCCGCGCCTACTGGCCCCGCCAGCTCGACGACACGACGGGCATCACCGCGCAGCTGAACCGGGTCACCAAGTACGTCGTGTCGTCGACGATGGACGACCCCGGCTGGGCCAACAGCGTCGTCCTGCGAGGCCCGCTCGCCGGTGACGTCTCCCGCCTGCGTGCCGCACCGGGTGCCGACGTGGTGGTCACGGGAAGCGTCAGCGTTGTGCGGGAGCTCGTCGGCTCCGGCGTCGTCGACGAGTACCGGCTGGTCGTCCACCCGGCCATCGCGGGGCACGGACGACGCCTGTTCGACGGGTCCGGTGCGCTCGGACTCGATCTCACGGAGTCCCGCCGTTTCGCCTCCGGCGTCCTCCTGCTCCGCTACGTCCCCGCCTGAGGTCCCGACCAGGGCTCACCCCGATGCTGTGCCCGCCGGGCGGGCCTCGTGCCCGGGGCGTCCGTTCGTCCGTTCGCGCTCCTTGAGCTGCGCCTCGAAGACGTGCCGGCGCCCGCCCAGGGTCGCGTCCCGGACGGACCTCTCCGCGTCGGCGAACGCCGTGTAGTACCCGGAGTCGAACTCCTCGACGAGCTGGAACGTCCAGCGCCCGTCGATCACGTTGCGGCCGACGACCTCGCTCCGCAGTGCCTCGGCCAGATCAGGACGCCCCGCCGACTCGAGCTGGTCGAGAGCCTCGGCGAGCTCCTTGTCGGCCCGGCCGACGAGCCGGTGGAACGCGTAGAGCATCCCGCGTGCGTGCTCGATGACCTCGAAGGCGGCGGTGACGCCTCCGACCGCCTCGACCAGCTGGTCCGAGACGCCCGCAGGGGCAGTGTGGCCCTCGTCCGGGACCTCCGTCGATGGAGTCATCGCCCCATCGTCACCTGGACCCGGCGACCTCGCCCGACCGACGAGCGAAGGGCCCGCCGCCGGGCTGCGCCGGGCAGAGGGTGGACGTACCGTCGAGCGGTGCCCCGTCCCGTGCCGGTCCGTCCCGCGCCCGGGCAGGAGTCCGTGTGGGACTACCCGCGCCCCCCGCGCGTCGAGCGCTGCACCGCCGAGCTCGTGATCCTGCTCGGCGGCGAGGTGGTCGCACGGACGTCGTCCGGGTGGCGGGTGCTCGAGACGAGCCACCCGCCGACCTACTACCTGCCCCGCTCGGCGTTCGCCGCGGGGTCGCTGCGCGCCGCCGACGGGGCCTCCTGGTGCGAGTGGAAGGGGCAGGCGGCGTACCTCGACATCGTCGGCGGGACGGCCGTCGCGCCCCGGGCAGGATGGACGTACCCCGAACCGGCGGCCGGCTACGAGGTGCTCGTCGACGCGATCGCCGTGATGCCCGGTGCCATGGACCGCTGCACCGTCGACGGCGAGGTCGTCCGGGCGCAGGACGGCGGCTTCTACGGTGGCTGGATCACCTCGAGCGTCGTCGGACCGTTCAAGGGCGGACCGGGTACCCGCGGCTGGTGAGCGCCTGCACCGGTCCGGCTCAGCGTCCCGGCTCGTCGACCGACCGCACGACCCGGCACGGCGACCCGACGGCGACCACGCGCGCCGGGATGTCGCGCGTGACGACGGAGCCTGCGCCGATCACGCTCCCCGCTCCGACGGTCACGCCGGGCAGGATCACCACGTTCGCGCCGATCCACACGTCGTCCTCGATCCGCACCGGCCGGGAGAACTGCCAGCCACCGACGCGCTCCTCAGGCACGGTCGGGTGGCCGGCGGTCGAGATCGTGACGTTGGGCGCGATCAACACGCGGTCGCCGATGTGGATGTCGGCGTCGTCGACGAGCACGAGGTTGAAGTTGGCGTAGAACCCGTCCCCGATGTGCACGTGCGAGCCGTACGACACGTGGAACGGGGGCTCGATCCAGATCCCGTCCCCCGCACTCGCGAGCAGCCGGTGCAGGATCTCGGTCCGCAGCGCCGCCTCGCCGGGGCGCGAGTGGTTGAAGTCGTAGGTCAGCTCCTTTCCGGCGACGCGCTCGGCTTCGAGCGCCTCAAGCCCAGGGCCGTAGTCCACGTAGAGCGATCCGTCGTTCAGCTTCGCCCGAACTGCGTCGTACTCGTCCGTCATCGCACGCTCCTCCTGAGGTGTCCGCAGACATGATCCTCGAGACGGCCGTCCGGGTGACGCGAGCGCCCGACGCGGGCGCGGCGTCGTGCCGCAGCGGTACGGTGCCGCGACGAGCGGGGGTGCGAGTGCAGATCGACGGCGACTTCACGCTCAACCTCGGCCCAGCCGTCGAGGTGATCTTCACGATCGTGCCGTGGGCTGTGGGCGCGTACGTCCTCCTCCGGGTCGTGCCCGCGTACCAGCGACGACACCCGTCCGTGCCTGCCGACGGTCCGGTGGTCGCCTATCCACCGGCGTCCACCACGTGGGCGGCGGTCGGGACGGACCCGGGCCTGATCGACCGGCTCGGACTCGGCTACGAGGGCTTGCCCGGGCGCATCGTCGCCACGGACGTCCGGACCCGGGTGTTCGAGGGGTACCTCGCTCTGGCTGCCGTCGTCCCCGAGCGCGTGTGGATCGACCGCCCGAAGAAGCCGTTCTTCCGGCTCATGGGGGTGAGCGTGGCAGGGACGCACACGCTGTGCGCACTGACGCTGCCTGGACCTCTGCCCACCTTCAACCTCCTGTCCGAAGGTCGCCTCGGCAAGCTGGCGTCCGGGGCCGGGATGCGGGACCTGGACACCGAGTCGGCCGCGTTCAATGACCGCCGCCGCGTCCTCGCCTATGACGACCGCACAGGTCACGCCCTGCTCGCACCGAACGTCGTGGCCCTCATGCTCGACGGTCCGTCGGACGCGACGTTGCAAATCATGGGCGACCAGCTGGTGAGCTTCCGGCGAGGCGAGCTCGATCCGGTCGAGGTCGAGGCGCGTCTGGAATGGATGGTCCGCATCGCACGCGCCATACCGTCCTTCGTCTACGCCGACTCGAATGCAGCAATCGCCCCGTGATGCTCAGTCCGGGAGCGTCGTCTGCTCTCCCGGACACCCGGTCGGATGCGCGTCCGAGTGCACCCGCTGGGATGGCTTGGAGGAACCGCCGCGGCGAACGCCGTCGACGGCTACCCCCGCTCCCGCTGCCGGCCACCAAACCTCTTGAGGAACCCCGGAGCCGAGAGGACGATCGAATGCTGTCAGGAAGGGAGTCGCGGCTAGGTAAGGGGGAGCCATGCAACCACCCGACATCCTCGGGTTCCGTGAACGTCTTGCCACGCTGACGCCGAGCGCACCCAGGAACGCGAAGAACGCGCGCGTCAAGGTGCCGCAGGTCGATGTGGAGCTCGACGGTGTGAAGGCCGATCCGCGCAAGATCGCGCTGCACCCCGGCCCCCTGGACTACGTCGTCTCCCGCGACGGCGAGACACTGCACGCCTTCTCCTCGTTCGAGCCGTACTCAGAGTTCCTGCTCGATCTCGTGTCGGACTTTCCCGAGGAGCTCGCGGCTGCCAAGCGAGCACCGGCTGTGAACCCGGCCGCGTCCAGCGGCGGCGCGTTCGGATACATGAACCTGTACGCGGATCCGAACCTGCGAGGCTCTCGCTGGCGGTTCGACACCCAGTGGGGCGCGATTCCCGACTTCCGCCGCGTGTTCCCGGTCTTGTGGTGGTACACGAACATCAACGACCAGGTGACCTCGGTCGACCTGAGCGAGCTGTCGTCGATCAACAACCCGTCAGCGTTCTGCGTCCTCTGCTCCGACATCAACATGGGGGGCTCCAGGCTGTCGTGCTGGAGCCTGCACGTCGAAGCCGACTCCCCCTGGCCCGGGTCCTACCCGGATCTTCGCCGGTACGGATGGGACGACATCGCCTCGTCCATGTTCTACATCGGGTGGGCGACATGACGGCCGCGCGCCGCTCGCACCGCCTCGCCCGTTGACCGCTGCGCGGACGTCCATGCCCGATCCCGGCTGACCTCGACGGGTAAGGTCACCGGCCGTGACGTACATCCTCAGCGACTCGCCGGGCCGCATCGACAGGGAGGCCGTCTGGCGCTTCCTGTCCACCGAGGCGTACTGGGGCCGATGGCGCACCCGGACGGACGTCGACCGCCAGATCGACGGCGCCTGGCGCGTCGTCGGCGTCTACCTCGAGACGACGGGAGAGCAGGTCGGGTTCGCCCGGGCGGTCTCCGACGGTGTGGGCATCGCCTACCTCGCCGACGTCTACATCGACGAGGGGCACCGAGGCCAGGGCCTCGGCCACCGGCTGGTCGCGACGATGGTCGACGACGGCCCCGGGGCTAACTTCCGCTGGATCCTGTTCACGGACGACGCCCACGGCGTCTACCGGGACCACGGCTTCGACGCTCCCGACCTGACCGCCATGGTGCGCCCGAGCCGGCTCGGCTAGTTCTCCGCACCCGGCGGCCGCCGAGCGGCGGAGGGCCCTCCCCCTCCACCGCCCGGCCGGTGGGTCAGCCGACCGTGTGCTCCGCGCTGTCCGTGACGTCGAGCCCGTCGGCGAACCTGGCGGCGATCTCGGGGGTCCAGTTGAGCGTCGCGGGAAGCTGGACCTCGAGGTAGTCCCCGCCGCCCTCGGGCACGTAGACCCCGAGCGTGCCGCTCGGGGTGCCGTCCTCGCCGAGGAGGTCGTACACGAGCGTCTCCTGGCCGTCGACGGTGACCGTCTCGGCCGTCAGTGAGGTCGGCATGAAGTCCTCGTTCACGAGGCTCGCCACGATCCGGCCGACGACCATGCTCGGGTCCGCCCCGTCGTCACCCGCGTCCGCCAGGATCAGGCTGCTCGCATCCGACGACAGGACGTGCCACCCCTCGGGAACCTCGGCGATGGTGAACCCGGGCGGCTGCTCGGCGGTGTACTCGACGAGCTCGGCGGCGGCCGCCGGGGACGCCGTGGGCACGAGCGACGCCCCGAGCGCGACCGTGGCGACGGCGACCACCGCCAGGCCGCTGCCGACGAAGCCCCGGCGGCGGCGACGGGCGTGCGCCCCGCGGGTGACGTCGTCGTCGAGGACGGCGGCCGTGGGCGTCGCGTCGATGTCGGCGGCGGCGCGGGACAGCAGGGTGTGGAGGTCGTTCATGACAGGCTCCCAAGGGTCGTGACGGGGTGGACGGAGGGGGTTGTCGCACCCGCAGGGGTACTGGCGCCCACCGGGCGGGGGTCGTCGTCGTGGAGCAGGGGTCCGAGCCGGCGCCCGAGCTTCTCGAGGCCCCGGGCGGTCTGGCTCTTGACGGTTCCCTGCGTGCACCGGAGCGCTCGCGCGGTGTCGGCGACGCTGAGGTCGTGGAAGTACCGGAGCACGACCGTGGCCCGCATGCGCTCGGGCAGCTCGGCCAGGGCCTCGAACACCAGCCGCGTGTCCTCGCCGACCGTCCCGCCGCCGACCGGGCGGTCCGGCAGCTCGGGGCGCAGGTGCTCGCGCTGCCGCCGGGTCGCACGCATCTCGTCGGTGAACGCGTTCACGAGGACCCGACGGGCGTACGCGGTGCGGTTGTCCGCCGCGCGCAGCCGGGGCCACGCGAGGTAGAGCTTGGTCAGGGCAGTCTGGACCACGTCCTCGGCGGTGTGCGGGTCACCCGCCGTCAGCAGGGTCGCGGTGCGGACCAGCATCGGGCGGTGCTGCGCCGCCCACGTCCGGAAGTCCTCGTCCGGTCTCATGTGCGTGCTCTCTGTGTGCTCATACCCGCTAGACGGGTCCGGCAGCGGGAATGGTTGCACGCCGGCAGGCCGTGACCGCGCAGGCTGTCTCACCCTCTGGCGCCAGCGGGTGAATTCACTTACTGTCCTGTTAGTAAGTCACCCAGGACGAGGCAGCGGAGCCTCTTCCTGATGAGTGACACCGGACTCACAAGGTCGTGATCGTCCCGTGCGCGCAGGTTGACCCCTGCGCGCGCATCCCCTCCCCGTCGCAGCAGCGGCGGTGCCTCCGCCAACCTTCTGCGAGCTCCCAAGGAGCATCACCTATGACCCGATCTGCTGGGACCGCCACCCTCATGGCGCCCACACCTCTGCCACGACGTCTGATCATCATTGTGTTGACCGCGGTCGCGATGCTGATGTCGTACGCGACCATCACCCCGCTCGTCCCCACCGCGCACGCCGCGAGCCCACTGGTCTCCCAGGGCAAGCCCGTGACCGCGTCCTCGGTGGAGAACGCAGGAACGGCCGCGGCGAACGCCGTCGACGGCAACGCCGGCACCCGCTGGGCGAGCGCGTTCTCCGACCCGCAGTGGATCCAGGTCGACCTGGGCGCGACGGTCACCATCGACCAGGTGGTTCTCAACTGGGAAGCGGCGTACGCACGCGCCTACCAGATCCAGGTCTCCACGTCGGCGACCGGACCGTGGACGAACGTCTACTCGACCACGACGGGTGACGGCGGCGTCGACACCCTCACGGTGGCCGGCTCCGGCCGCTACGTCCGCATGAACGGCACCCAGCGCGGGACGGCGTACGGCTACTCGCTGTGGGAGTTCCAGGTCTTCGGCGGCGCCGGCGACCCGCCGCCCACCACGTGCAACACGGGCGTGAACTCGGCGCTGAACAAGCCATCGTCGGCGTCGTCGACGGAGAACGCCGGCACGCCCGCCGCGAGCGCCTTCGACGCCAGCACCACGACGCGCTGGTCCAGCGCCGCCTCCGACCCGCAGTGGGTCCAGGTCGACCTCGGCAGCACGCAGAGCATCTGCCGCGTGGTGCTCAACTGGGAGGCGGCGTACGGCCGCTCCTACCAGGTCCAGTCGAGCGACTCCGCCACCGGCCCGTGGACCAACCTCTTCACCACGACGACCGGTGACGGCGGCATCGACACCCTGACCGTCAACGGCAGCGGGCGCTACGTGCGCATGACCGGCACCGTCCGCGGTACGGGCTACGGCTACTCGCTCTGGGACTTCCAGGTCAACCTAGGTGGCACCGTGACTCCTCCCACCACCTGCGCCGCCCAGCCGACCGTTCCCGACTTCGGCCCGAACGTGCGCATCTTCGAGGACAGCACGCCGGACGCCACGATCCAGACGTCGCTGAACGAGGTGTTCGAGGCCCAGAAGGACACGCAGAGCCACCAGTTCCACGACCGGCGTGACGCGCTCCTGTTCAAGCCCGGCTCGTACAACGTGTACGCGAACATCGGCTTCAACACCTCGATCCAGGGCCTCGCGCAGAACCCCGACGGCGTGACCATCAACGGCGCCGTCACGGTCGACGCGTTCAACGCGAGCGACGCCGGCAACGCGACGCAGAACTTCTGGCGCAGCGCCGAGAACATGACGATCAACACGAACGGTGGGCGCAACCGCTGGGGCGTGTCCCAGGCCGCACCGTTCCGCCGGATGAACGTCAACGGCGGCCTCGACCTGTTCCCGGCGTCGTACGGCTGGTCCTCGGGCGGCTACATCTCGGACACCCGCGTCTCGGGGTCCGTCGAGTCGGCGTCCCAGCAGCAGTGGTACAGCAAGGACAGCACGTTCGGCAGCTGGAGCGGTTCCAACTGGAACATGGTCTTCTCCGGCGTGAACGGCGCACCGGCGACGAACTTCTCCACCGCACCGAGCGGCGTGCACCACACGAACGTCGGCTCCACGCCGGCTACGCGTGACGTCCCGTACATCTACTTCGCCAACAACGAGTACCGCCTGTTCCTGCCGAGCCTGCGCACCAACGCGAACGGTCCTAGCTGGGCCGTCGGCGCGCCGACCCCCGGCACGTCCGTCAGCTTCAGCCAGGTGTTCGTGGCACGCCCGTCGGACAGCGTCGCGACGATCAACGACCGCATCGCCGGTGGCTGCCACGTCGTGTTCTCGCCGGGCGTCTACAACCTCACCGCGCCGATCGTCGTCAACCGGCCCGACACCGTCCTGCTCGGCATGGGCTACGCCACGCTGGTCCCGCAGGGGGGCGTCACCGCCATCTCGATCGGTGACGTCGACGGTGTCCGCGTCAAGGGCATGTTCATCGATGCCGGCACCACCAACAGCAGCTCCCTGATGACGGTCGGCACCACCGCGGGGATCGGCACCGACCGTGCCGCCAACCCGGTCACCGTGCAGGACGTCTTCTTCCGCATCGGCGGCCGCGTGGCCGGCAAGGCAACCAACTCGCTGGTCGTCAACAGCAGCAACACGATCGTCGACCACACGTGGATGTGGCGCGCCGACCACGGCAACGGCGGCACCGTCGGCTGGACGATCAACACTGCCGACACCGGTCTCGTCGTCAACGGCAACAACGTCCTGACGACCGGCCTGTTCGTCGAGCACTACCAGAAGAACGAGGTCATCTGGAACGGCCAGGGCGGGCGGATCATCTTCTTCCAGAACGAGAAGCCGTACGACCCGCCGAACCAGGCCGCGTGGATGAACGGCTCGACCCAGGGCTACCCGTCGATCAAGGTCGCGAACAACGTGACCTCGTTCCTGGGTCAGGGTCTCGGCAGCTACGTGTTCTTCCAGGCGGACCCGACGGTCAACCTCTTCAACACGTTCGAGGCGCCCGCGAACGCGAACGTGCGCTTCCAGAACATGGCCGTGGTCTCCCTCGGGGGCGTCGGGAGCATGTCCCACGTCATCAACGGCACCGGCCCGGGGGTGAACAGCGGCACGAACAACGCCTACATGCTGAGCTACCCGTGACGAGAGGCATCACTGTCGTCACGAGACGCAGCAGGTGACGTGCGCCGGCCGGCCCTGACGGGCCGGCCGGCGTTTCCTTGCGTCTGTGCGGAAGCCTCGGGCACAGTCGCATGAGGCGCGGTTCAGCGGCCCGCGCCGGATGCAGGCACCGACGCGGGCTGTGTCCCCCACACCAGGATGCAAGGCCGAGCTGGGCGCCAACTCGCCACGTCCGAGCGTGAACACATTTAGGGAGCGCTCTCTGAATCGGATCCCGACCGCAGACAATCGAGCGGGTGAGAGACCGCGGGTTTGTGCGGCAATCACCGTCTCAGCATTGAGAGAACGCTCCCTGAGCGAGTACGGTGCGCTATGCCCATTTCGTCCGATCTCGGAGGAATCGTGAACAGCACACCCCAGCGGACGGCAGCGTCGCCGGCTGCAACAGGACCCGGCCGGACGTTGCGCGGACGCCGTGCGGTGGCCGTCCTGACGCTCGCCGTTGCCGGCGCGCTCGCCGTGACCGTCGGACCGCTCAACGCAGCCTCCGCAGCGGAGACCGTCACGGTCCAGGCGGAGTCGTACAGCGCGCAGTCGGGCGCCCAGACCGAGGACACGGGCGACGCGGGCGGCGGCAGGAACGTCGGCTGGCTCGCCGACGGCGACTGGCTCCGGTACGACAACGTCAACCTCGGGCTGGCGGGCGCCCACAACGCCACCCTGCGCCTGGCCTCGGCGAGCAGCGCCGGCGGCACCGTGGAGCTGCGCGCGGACTCACAGACCGGCCCCCTGCTGGGCACGTTTGCCGTCTCGTCCACGGGCTCGTGGCAGACGTGGACGACCAAGACCGCGAGCTCGATGACGATGGCCACCGGTGCGCACACCGTCTACCTGGTCATGCACAGCCCGCAGGCCGGCGACTTCGTGAACCTCAACTGGTTCACGATCACTGCCGACGAGTCGCACACGATGCCCCCGATGCCGACGGCGGGCTGGATCTCCGTCGACCCGGTCAAGCAGGCCGCCGACACCAAGGCGTTCTTCGCGCTGACACCCAAGCCCATCACCAACAACCCGGTGCGGGTCCCCGAGTTCCACGCCCTGTGCCAGGTGAGCCACCACCTGAACGACGACCCGATCGTGTTCCCGAACCAGCCCGGCGCCTCGCACAACCACACCTTCCTCGGGGCCACGACGACCAATGCGGCCACGACGCTCGCCTCCCTCAAGGCCGGCGGCACCAACTGCAACCCGGTCGAGGACAAGTCGGCGTACTGGGTCCCGACGCTCTACTCGAACGGAACGGCCGTGGACCCCGTCGGTGGGGTCATCGTCTACTACGGGTCGAGCGTTCCGGACCCGAGCCGTGTGCAGCCCTTCCCTGAGGGCTTCCGGATGATCGTCGGCAACGCCAAGCAGCAGACGGACACCCCGGACAAGCAGGGCAACCACTTCTGGTGCGCGGGCATCGGCGGGGCCACCGGCCGGACCGCGGACGGTGTGATGCCGATCTGTGCGCCGACCGCCCAGCTCACCTACCAGCTGGTGTTCCCCCAGTGCTGGGACGGCATCCACCTCGACAGCCCCGACCACAAGGCCCATGTGGCGAACCCTGTTGCGGGAGGCTGCCCGACGACCCACCCCGTCGCGCTCCCGCACCTGTCGTTCGTGATGTCCTGGCCGCTCGGCATGGACACGACGAACGTCACTCTCGCCTCGGGATCGACGTTCTCGATGCACGGTGACTTCTTCAACGCCTGGGATCCGGCCGCCCTGGCCCAGCGGGTGCGGACCTGCATCAACCAGTCCGCGAAGTGCAACGCTGCGGGCGGCTTCTGACCCGTCGTGACCCTAGGGAGACCCGGTCCGGCCACTGGCCGGGCCGGGTCTTCCGGTGCCGGGCCTCCTCACCGCCCAGCTCATCCGAGGAAGGAGTCGATCGCCGCCCAGGTGGCCGCAGGTGCCTCGAGGTGGGGGAGGTGACCCGCCGCCGCGATCTCGACGAAGGTCGCCCCGGGCACCGCCGCGGCGACGGCCCGCCCGTAGGCCGGGGTGACGACACGGTCGCTGGCACCCCACACCACGAGGGTGGGGACCTTGACCACCACGAGGCGGTCGAGCAAGGTCGGGTCACTCATGCTCGTGCCCGCCACGGCGCGCATGGTCTTCCCGTTCTCCTGCTGCATCGCACGCTGCTCGTCGGTCAGGCGGGCCGGATCCATGAAGCCGCGCTCGGGGTCGTGCCACGCAACCTCTGCGAGACCGCGCGCGTCCAGGGCGAAGAAGTCGGCGATCGGCTCACCGTCGACCACGGCTCCCACGGTGTCGACCACCACGAGGGCGCCGATCACGCCGTCATACCGCTCGTGGGCTGCGGCCTGCACGGCCATCTCGAGGGCGATCCAGCCCCCGATCGACGAGCCCACCACGACGACGTCGCGCTCCCCACGGTCGACGAGCCGCGCCAGGTACGCGTGCGCGAGGTCGGCGACGGAGGCCACGGACTCCGGCCGGGGCGTTCCGTCCCAGCCGGGGTGCGTGGGTGCGAAGGCGTGCAGGGTCGCCGCGAGCTGCCCGACGATCGGCGCGACGGTCCGAGGTCCGCCGCCACCGTGGAGGACCAACGCAGGTCGCGCGCTGGGGTCGCCGGCCTCGAGGAGGGGGACGTCTGCAGGGAGGATGCTGGTCATGATCCGCCTAACTAAACATATTGATGTAAACGTGTTGATACCGTAGCACCATGACGACGGACCTCGCGCTTCTCGGGCACGCGCTCAAACGCGCGCAGTACCGGAACCACCGCACCATGGACGCCGCCCTCCGCGACGTCGGCGTCAGCCTCGTGCAGTGGGATGCCCTCCGGGCCATCGACCGGATGCCCGACGCGTCGAGCCACGACCTCGCCGTCGCCACGTTCCAGAGCGACCAGGCGTTCGGGACGCTCGCCACGCGGCTCGTGGAACGCGAGCTCATCCTGCGCTCGGCGGGACGCGGGCGCCGGCTCGTGCACACCCTCACCGACACCGGTCGGGCCGCACTCAAAGGTGGCCACGAGGTGGCAGCGGGTGTGCTCGAGGAGCTTTTCGCACCGCTGGACGAGGAACAGCGCAGCGATCTGATGCAGGCGCTCGCCGCTCTCACCGCGCAGGAGTAAGGCCCCGGTACGGGGCGGCCCGCTCGTCGTCCTGCCCAACGACACGCGCACGAGCGACCACGGTGCCGACGGAGCGGCGCGTCGTCGTCACGAGCAGGTTGACCTCGGCTACCCCTCGGACCACGGTGTCGGCGCCGGTTCGACGGAGTGTCGTCCTGGGCCGTCAGGGGCGGGGCGCAAGCGGATGGCGAGGATGGCGACGTCGTCCTGGGGGTACGGCGGCAGCATCTCGGTCAAGAGCTGGTCGCAGAGCGTCTCGAGCTCGAGCTCGGCGAGCGGGCCGAGGGTGGAGCTCAGTCGATCGAGGCCGCGCTGAAGTGGCTGGCTGCGGCTCTCGACGAGGCCGTCGGTGTACAGGAGCAACGTCGCCCCCTGGGTGAGCTCGAGGGTGGACTCCTGCCGGTCGGTGTCCGGCTGCACGCCGAGCAGAAGGTCCGAGCGGGCGTTCTCGATCGTTGTGACGGCACCGTCTGGGGCCACCAGCATGGGCGGGGGGTGACCGGCGTTGGACCACCGGATCGTGGCCGAGCCGGTGGGTGAGCCGGCGGCGCGCGGCTCGATCTGGGCGACCACGGCGGTGGCGATCGCGCGCGAGTTCAGGGTGCGCAACGTCTGGTCGACCCGAGTGAGCAGGTCGCCGGGTGCGGCGCCGGTGGCCACGGCGACGGCCCGCAGCTTGGAGCGCAGCTGACCCATGGCGGCGGTCGCGCGCAGGTCATGGCCGACGACGTCGCCGATGACGAGCACGGCGTGCCCGTCGGCCTGCATGAAGGCGTCGTACCAGTCGCCGCCGACGTGGGCGGCCTCGGCGGCGGGCACGTAGCGGACGGCGACCTGGACGTGGTCCGGGTGGGCCGGTGCGCTGAGCAGGGACAGCTGCAGGCCCTCGGCGACCCGGCGCTGCTGCTGGTAGAGGCGAATGTTGTCGAGCGCGAGACCGGCGCGGGTGGAGATCTCCTGGGCGAGGATCAGGTCCTCTGGGCTGATGCCTCCACGGCTGACCGAGTTGAACATGGTGACCAGGCCGGTCGTGCGGCCCCGTCCGCGCAGGCCGAACAGCAGCCCGCTGTCCGGGGCGAGCTCGGCGAGCAGGTCGCGCGCCTCCCCGGGAGGGAGGCTCGCACCGATGCTCTCGGCAGAGCCCGCGGGTACGGCCATGACCTCGCCGGACTGCAGCGCGCGCCTGACGTACGGGGTGTCGACGGCCGCCTCGCCACGAGCCTTGACGTACCGCTCGACGAGGGGCAGAGCGGCCGGGTCCGTGTGGGCGCAGGCCACCTCCTGAACCAGGCGCGCACGGCCGGTGTCGTGCTCGTCCACGGACGTCACCACGCACCAGTCCGCCAGCTCGGGCACCAGCAGCCGGGCCAGGCGCTTCAGGCCCTGCTCGGTGTCGAGAACCTCGGCCAGCTGGGCCGTGACCTCGCCGAGCAGAGCCGCACGTCGCGCCTCACGGGCGTCATGCAGCTGAGCCTGGCGGCGGGCGGTGACGTCCTGGAAGTACACGGCCAGCCCGTCCGGTCCGGGCCAGGCGCGCACCTCGTAGGCCGTCTCACCGTTCAAGGAGCCGGGCGCCTCGAACGTCACCGACTCACCGGTCGCGACCGCAGCGCGGTAGTTCCGCTCGAAGGCGGTTCCGACGACGGCCGGGTAGCGCTGCCACAGGCGCTGGCCCAGCAGTTCCGCGCGCGTCGCGCCCAGGAGCGCCTCCGCGGCGGCGTTGACGTAGCTGAACCGCCAGTCGGCGTCCACGAGGAACATCGCCGCGGGCATCGCCTCCAGCAGACGAGCGACCCGCCCGTCGTGCGCGTGATCGTGATGCACCGTCCACCTCCACCGCACGCCGCCCGAGGTCCGGTCCTGGCGAAAATGCTAGCCCGCGACCTGACTCCACGCCCGAATCGCGTGTGCGAGCCCGGTCAGCTCGACGGACGGCGTGATCGCCGCCGTCGCACGCGTCGCCCATCTCTCGAGAAGTCGTCGTGCGGCAAAGGGCTGAAGGGCTGGGCGCGCGACGAGGGCCGCTGAGAGCCAATGGCCTGGAGTGCTTCGTCGACGGCGGGGCCCGGACCGTCAGAGGCGGCGGATCCAGAGGAAGCCGAACCCGGCCAGCACGAGTGCGAGGCCGACGAACATGGACAGCTCGATCCACTGGAACGTCCAATACCGGTCCGCCGGTTGATGGGTGTACTCGAAGTGCAGGTCCTGCGCGACGACGCAGGCGTCGCCGGCCGCCATGTCCTCGGGAAGGAGGCAAGGCTTCGCGTCCTCGCCCGTGTAGGAGGAGCCGTCCGCCTTGGACAGCGGCGCCGAGAAGTCCAGCGACCAGCTGCCCTCGGCGACGTACCCCTGCAGGTCGAAGGTGTCGTCCTCATTCAGGCGCATCCCGACCCCGCTGTTCAGGACGGCGGCGTCAACGGCGACAGTCGTCGTGACGGCCGGTACGAGGTGCTGTCTCACGGCTGTCGGGACGAGGAGCTGGACGGCCGCGAAGACGACGAGGGTGACCGCCATGGCCGGCAGGGTGCGCCGAAGCACCATGCCGATCACGCTGCCCAGAACGAATGCGAACAGCGCGTACCCGATCGGCACGAGATTGCGCGACGCGAAGCCCAAGGCCGCGAAGCGCCCACCGACCACCTGGTCGTACCGGCTCACGCTCCAGGTCAGCAGGAGGCTGAAAAGGCCGCTCATCGCGGCACCGCACAGGCCGACGACCAGCAGCTTGACCGCCAGCCACCGGCGACGCGTGATGCTCTGGTTCCACACCAACCGCTCGGTGCGCTGCTCGAGCTCCTGGGCCACCAGCGGCGCACCCCAGAAGACGCCGATCAGGCCGGGGACCGCGAGGAGCAGCACCATCGCGACCGACACCCCGTCGTCGAAACCGGCCCGCAGGTCCCACCGTGCGAGGTAACAGGCCTGCCCCTCGCAACCGGCGATCCGCTCGTCGTAGAAGCGCCGGATCGAGCCGCCCAGGCTGACGAGGTAGACCGCGAGCGCTGCCAGCGCGACCGATGCGACGAGAAGCTGCGCACGGGCCTGCCGCCAGGTCAGCCAGGTCATCGGACCGCCCCCGTCACGGCTGCCGGGACCGCCGTCGTGGCCCGGGTCAGGTAGGCAAGGGTCACGTCCTCGAGGTCGACCGGCTCCGACCTCGCAGGCTCCTGCGCGGAGCGGACGATCATGACCGACTCGCCGCCGCTCGTCTCGGCATGGATCACCTCGGCCCCGGCCGGCAGCTGAAGATCCTCGCCCGGGCGACGGGTGATGCGGTGGTGGACGCCGAGCAGGTCGGCGACGTCGCCGGCGAGCTCGGTGCGGCCGCCGGCGAGCACGACGAGGTGGTCGCAGACCTGCTCCACGTCACCGAGCAGGTGCGACGAGAGCACGACACTCACCCCGAGCTCGTCGACGAAGTCGAGCAGGTCACGCAGGAAGGCGCGCCGCGCGAGCGGGTCCAACGCGGCCACCGGCTCGTCGAGCACCAGCAGCTCGCCCCGCTTGGCCGCGGCGATCGTCAGCGCCAGCTGGGCCCGCTGGCCGCCCGAGAGCGAGCCGGCCTTCTTCCCTGGGTCCAGCCCGCGCTCGCGCGTCCGCCGCACTGCGAACGCGTCGTCCCACCGCGGGTTCAACCGTGCGCCGAGCACGAGGTGCTCAGCCACGGTCAGCCGACCGTAGACCGGTGCGTCCTGGGCGACGAACCCGACCCTCGACAGCTGCTCGGCACCGGCGGCGGGCCTACGCCCGAGCACCTCGATGCTCCCGCTCGTCGGCGCGACCATGCCCGACATCAGCCCGAGGAGCGTCGACTTGCCCGCGCCGTTGGGGCCGACCAGGCCGACGATCCGGCCCTGCGGGATGGCCAACGTGCAGTCGTCAAGGGCCAGATGGCGGCCATAGCGCTTGGTGAGCGCGGTCGTACGGATTGCCACAGTCATTGGTCTCCCCGCCTTCTTTCCTGGGCTGGTGCTCTCAGTGACACTTCTTAGGCGGGGCACGGTCACAGCACGGTCCGCGCGGCTGTGACCCGACCGTGACCGGTCGATCGCTAGCGTCGGCCCGAGCAGCCGAGCGGTCACGCGGAGGAGGATTGTGATGCGGGTGCTCGTGGTGGAGGACCAGCCCGACCTGGCCGACTCCGTCGCGCGGGTGCTCCGGCGCGAAGGCATGGCCGTCGACGTGGCCTATGACGGCGGGGCGGCGCTGGAGCGGGTGACGGTGGTCCCGTACGACGTGGTCGTGCTGGACCGTGATCTGCCGGTGGTGCACGGGGATGACGTCTGTCGCACGCTCGTCGACCGCGGATCGACGAGCCGCGTGCTCATGCTGACCGCGTCGGGCACCATCGCGAGCCGGGTGGATGGGCTCGGACTGGGCGCCGACGACTACCTGCCCAAGCCGTTCGCGTACGCCGAGCTGGTCGCCCGGATCCGAGCGCTCGC
The DNA here is from genome assembly GCF_000688475.1 of Cellulomonas sp. URHE0023. GTDB lineage: Bacteria > Actinomycetota > Actinomycetes > Actinomycetales > Cellulomonadaceae > Cellulomonas. Next base: position 1,205,124 of record NZ_JIAN01000005.1, read on the forward strand.
CAGACGCTCGCAGCCGTCCGCGCCGCCGGTGCTGACCCGCGGTGACCTGCGCCTCGATCCGGCACAGCGGACCGCGTCACGCGCCGGGGCCCGTCTGCCCCTCAGTCCGAAGGAGTTCGCCGTGCTCGAATACCTGATGACCTGTGCCGGCCGGGTCGTGTCTGCCGAGGAGCTGCTCGACCGGGTCTGGGACGAGGCGACCGACCCGTTCACCACGACGGTGAAGGCCACGGTCAACAGGCTCCGAGCCAAGCTCGGCGACCCGCCGGTCATCGAGACGGCGCCCCGAGCCGGGTACCGGATCTGACCATGCGGGCCGAGGAGCGGAAGCGGTCGAGAACACGGTTCGGAAAGCATCCCCTGCGGCTCCGACTGACGCTCCTGTACTGCCTCGTCTCGGTCATGTCGAGCGCGGCCCTTCTGGGGATCATGTGGGCGCTGGCCGAGACCCTGGACGCCTGGGGTCCGCCCGAATCGGCCGACGACAGCCCGCTGCCGCTCCCGGAGCTCTCCGAGCTCGACGCGGGGGGTCAGCTCGCCGACCGGGTGGAGCAGCCCCTGATCGCGCTCGCCCTCATGGCCGTGATCTCGCTGCTGCTCGGTTGGCTGATCGCCGGCCGCGTGCTCCGTCCGGTGCTGACCATGACCCAGGTGCTGCGTCAGATCTCCTTCCGAAGCGTGCACGAGCGGCTGGCCCTTCCCGGTCGCCGCACTGAACTCACGGATCTGGCCGACACCGTCGACGGCCTTCTCGGAAGGCTGGAGACGGCGCTCGACGCGCAGCGCGGGTTCGTCGCCAATGCGGCGCACGAGATGAGGACCCCGCTCACTGTCGAGCGCGCGCTGCTCGAGGAACCGCTGATCGACCCTGCAGCGGGTCTGGAGTCGTTCCGGTCGAACTTTGCCCGGCTGCTGGTGATCAGCGAGCAGCGCGGACAGCTGCTGGAGTCGCTGCTCACGCTGTCCAGCAGCGCGCAGGGCCGCGGTGCCGACGAGCAGGTGGACCTCGCGGCCCTGGTCGAGCTCGCGCTGCGTGAGCGGGTGCCCGAGGCTGCGCTGCACGGCCTAGAGGTGACGACATCGCTGCGGCCGGTGCGGATACCCGGCGATCCGGTGCTGCTCAGCCGGCTGGTGGTCAACCTCTGCGACAACGCCATCCAGCACAACGTGCCAGGCGGCACCGTGGAGGTCGCCCTCCGCCGCACGATCGGCGCCGCGGTGCTCGTCGTCGCCAACACCGGCGAGGCCGTCCCCGCGGACCAGGTCGACCGTCTGTTCGAGCCGTTCCAGCGGCTGCACCGCAGCGTCCACGACGGCCACCACGGCCTCGGCCTGTCGATCGTGAGCGCGATCGCCCGTGCCCACGGTGCGACGGCCACCGCCTTCCCACGGCCCCAGGGCGGTCTTGTCGTGGAGGTGACGTTTCCTCTCGGGACGACGCCACCTGACACCTGAGCAAGCCCGTGAGAACACGTCGGCGGAAGCCTGATCGCCTCGGGGAGGGTCTACCTGACGACGAACTGCCAGATCGCCGGTCACGTTCGTGCAGGCGCCACGGTGACACTCGGTGCGTCGGCGAAGGTCGGCGGCAGGATCGAGTCCTCGGGGGCGGTCGAGCTGGCTGATCATCCCTGTGCTCGTCGCGGTCGCGGTCGACTCCGCGTTCTCCTGGGTCGCCCTGGTGGTCGCAGCCTGCGGCTTCGGCAACTGCCGATCTGACGTCTGGCGACGCCAGGGCCGTACATCAGCCTGCTCGCAGGGCTGGGTGCTGCAGCGGTGAGCGGAGGTCTCCTGGCGTTCGTCCCGTGGGCCGCACGCCGGACCCGGTTTCGTGGGCGGCGCGGTGGCGCTGGCCTGGATCTCCTACACGGTCTGGTTGGCGCTCGCGCAGACCTGATCGTTCGAACCTGACGATTGATGCCAGACGTCTCAGCGAGACGCCGACACCAGGTCCGCCCTCGTACGCGATCATGCCTGCCATGCTTCCCTCCTGGGTGACGTCTCGCCGCCGACGCATCGCGCTCCTCACTGTCGTCGTGCTGCTCGCCGCCTGCGGGGGCATCGCGCTGGTGCGTTCGTCCTCAGCTGCACCTGAGGTCGCATCGCCGGTTCCGCTGAGCCCCAGCGCGTCGGCACGGCCGGCAGCCGCCTCGTCCGGACCCAAGACGGCCCCACCGACGCCGACAGCGACCGCGTCCGAGACCCCTGTCGCGACTCCGGTCCCGTCGCCGACCGCGGGGGCGCCCGCAGCCGTCGGGACGCCCGCGCCGGCACCTCCGCAGCCCTCGACGGCCACGCAGCCCAAGGCTCCCGGCGCCGCCGCGCCCGCCCCCGCAGCGCCGCTGCCCCCCGCGACGCACACCGCGAAGAAGGGCGTCGCGACGTGGGAGTTCTCGGGTGCGACGGCGGCCCTGCAGGACGTCGGCGTCGGCTGGTACTACAACTGGTCGACGTCGAACACCTCGATGCCGGCGCCGCCCGGCGTCGAGTACGTGCCGATGATCTGGGGTGCGGCGAACGTGACGCCGGGCGCGCTCGCGGCACCCGGATCGACGCTGCTCGGCTTCAACGAGCCCGACATGGGTGGCCAGGCCGACATGACGGTCGACCGCGCGCTCGAGCTCTGGCCGCAGCTGCAGGCAACCGGCAAGCGGCTGGGCAGCCCGGCGGTCGCCTGGGGCGCGGACCGTGCGGGTGGTTGGCTGGATCAGTTCATGACCGGCGCCAAGACTCGTGGTCTGCGCGTCGACTTCATCACGTTGCACTGGTACGGCTCGGACTTCGGGCCGGATGCGGTCAACCAGCTGCAGCGGTACGTAGCCGCCGTCCATGCGCGCTACGGGCTGCCCATCTGGGTCACCGAGTACAGCCTGATCGACTTCTCGGGCAGTGGGAGGGTCGCCTCCGACGACCAGATGGTTGCCTTCATCGCCGCGTCCACGGCGATGTTCGAGTCCACCCCGTACGTCGAGCGCTACGCGTGGTTCGGGCTGCCGGCCCTCGAACCCGGGACGGGTCTGTACCGCGACGGGTCTACCCCGACTCCTGCGGGTGTCGCGTACCGCGCCGCGGGCAAGGGCTAGCGGAGCGAGGCGATGCCCAGATTCACTGTGCGGGCCCGGCGGAGCATCGAGGTCGTCGGCCGGCGCCGCTGACCGCTTGACATCGGGGCGCATGCTGAAAGGGTCGTCGGCTCCCTTGAGCCTGCTCCTTCTGAGCGGACCGGCTGCGATGAGCGGCACTACGCCGGGCGATCGCGGCCCGTCAGGAACGGTTCCATGCACACCGACACCCCCCCGGGCCGAACCGTCTCGCTTGGGCGGTGGGCCGCGATGCTTCTTCTTCCTGAGAGCCGACGCGTGCTCGACATGCTCGAGAGCAAGGGCAGCCCTGGGCTAGGCGATGCGTTGCTGGACCGCGCTCAGCTGATCGCCGAGCTCGTGCCCTCGTGCATCGCGATCTGCCTCACGGAGCCGTCATCGGGTGTGACCGTGGCCCTCGCCGACCCAGCCGCTGAGCTCGCGCCGCCTCCCCAGGAGCGCCGGTCGGCCGACCTCGGCGACGTCTTGTCCGAGCGGCGCTGGCGACACGAACGGGCCGCCGACTCCGACGCGCGCTGCGCCGCCAGCATCTCCATGGCGTTCTACGAGCACGAGCGGGTCACCGGGGAGCTGAGCGCCTACGCCACCCGGCCCGACGCCTTCACCTCGCACACCAACGTCCTGCTGGCACTGGTCGGCGCCTCAGCCCAGACCGCCGTGATGAATCACGACCTACCGATGCACGGCCTGCACGACGCCCGCGAAGGTCCTGCCCGTCTCGCCGGGCGTGAAGCTGTCGAGATCGCCGTCGGGTACCTCATGGCGCGCGACGGCATCGATCCCGACACCGCACGCCTCTACCTGACCAGGGCAGCAGCGCACGCCGGCATCGATCCGAGCGCCTACGCCCAAGCCCTTGTCGACGAGCGCTGACCCTCCTGGACACCGCTAGCCGGGTGAGCGGGTCCGGCGCCTCTCGCTCAGGATCACCGTGGTCAAGCACACGGCCCCGACGGCCAACGCCGCGATCACGATCCATCCAGGGCCACCGCCAGTGACGCGTAGCACGCCGATCACCAGGGCGGCCGCGACCAGACCCGCCATCGCGACCTTCCCGACGACGGTCATGTCCGAGGCCGCTCGGTCCGGCTCCCGAGTCGCATCGTCGCGCTGCCCGCTGCGGCGCGCGGGGTCCTTGGTGCTCTGCCGCCGTAGTGCCCACAACCCTGCGAGCAAGGGCAGGACCAGAAGAAGGAGCAGCGCCTCTGGCACGTAGCTCACCTCCCCCGGCGGATGGCTCGGGTTCAGGTTGGCACGCCACCACCCGGGCCGCAGCGGAGAGGTGCGTGGTGACGTCGGCTACCGGTCGACGTCCATCCGCGAGAGCCAGTCGTCGAGAAGAGCTGCGGTGAGCACCGGCTGGTCGAGGTGCACGTTGTGGCCGGCGCGGTCGAGAACCGCGGTCGTGGCGTGCGGGTAGTGCCGCTCGACGAGCGCAGCGGCCGAGCGGTGGCCGACGACGTGGTCCTGGCGCCCGGTGACCAGGAGCGTCGGGCGCAGGAACGGCGGAGAACCGGCCTCGGGCTCTTTCGTGAGCGCGTACCTGGCCTGGAGCCGATCGATGACCTCGGGCCGGAACGCACGCAGGCCCGGCAGTGCGTGGTCCCGGAACAGAGCCCAGCCCTCGGCTGACTGGACGACGGCCATGTCGGCGTATTCACGCGCGTCGTCCGGGTCGAGCGAGGACAGAAGTGTCGGATCCTCGACGAGAACGGTCCGCGGCGGCACGTCACGGGCGGCGGGCTCCGCCTCGACGAGCGGTGCGAGGAGCGCGAGGCCGAGAACCTGGTCACGCAGCTGCGCCACGAGGTCTCGCGCGATCATGCCTCCGTAGGAGCTGCCGAGCACCGCGAAGGGCTCGTCGCCAAGCTCCTCCTGCACGAAACGCACCAACGCCGCGGCGACGGCGTCCGAGCCGTCGATCTCTGGACCGGCATCGGAGCGACCCATCCCCGGAAGGTCGACGTAGATGCGTCGCCACCCCCCATGGGCACCGGCGGCACCATCAAGCGTGAGCAGCAGCCGGTGGTCGACGCAGAATCCGTGGACGAGCAGCAGCGGGGCCCCGGACCCCCTGGTGACGTGGAACATGCGCCGAGGCTAGAGCCGCCCACTGACGTCCGGGCGGTGCGCGAAGCCCGCCGGCTCGGCATCCCCATCCCCCGACTCGAGCGGTGACCCCGCACCTGGTGCGGGCCCAGCGTCCAGTTCCGTCACGACAGGTTCATTGACCGGCGCAGCCACGTCCTGCACAGTGACCGGGTGAACCGGGCGCTCGCCGTTCTCACCGTGATCGCCTACCTCACGCTGCCGTTCGGGTCCGAGCACCCCGCCGAGCTCGTACCGACGCTGCTGGTCGGACTCGCGTACGCCGCGCTCGCGATCCTCGGCTTCCGGGCCGTCGACGGCCGCGGGGTCTGGTGGGCGGCCGGGTACGTCGGCGTGCAGCTGGTGCTCGGATTCGCGGTCTTCTCCCTGTCCGGGGCCGCTGTGGGCGCCGTCCTGCTCCTGGTCGTCCTGGTCGCGCAATCGGTCCTGCTCCTGCCGCTGCCCGCCGCGGTCGCGGTGGCCGCCGTCCTCCCCCTCGTCCACCTCGGCATGCAGTGGCCGCGCGTGCTCGGCGAGGCCCTCGGCACGCTCGCAGTCAGCACGTTCACGCTCATCGTGACCGAGCTGCTGGTGCGAGAGCGCAGCGCGCGAGCAGAGCTCGCTGCCGCGAACGAGCGCCTGCGCGGATACGCCGCACAGGCGGAGCAGCTGGCCACCATTCAGGAGCGCAACCGTCTGGCACGCGACATCCACGACGGGGTGGGCCACCACCTGACGGTCGTGCAGATGCTGCTCGAGGCTGCTCGAGCCGTCATCCCCACGGCAGGTCCCGATCGTCTGGACGCCATGCTCGCGAACGCTCAGGACCAGTCGCGGCAGGCGCTTGCCGAGGTCCGGCGGTCCGTGGCGGCGCTGCGTGAGCACCGCCCCGTCCTTGCCGAGGCGCTGCGGCAGCTCGCCGCCGAGGCGACGGAGGCGGGCGTCCCGACCGAGCTGGACGTCCGGGGCCAGGCCCGCCCGCTGCGCGCCGACGTGGACGAGTCGCTCTTCCGTGCCGCGCAGGAGGGCCTGACGAACGTCAGGAAGCACGCGGACGCCACGCGCACCGCCGTCGTGCTCGACTTCCAGGACGACGACCACGTGCGACTCGAGGTCCGGGACGACGGTCGCGGCCTGGCCGGTCAGCAGGCCGACGGCTTCGGGCTCGCCGGTCTGCGGGAGCGCATGGCGAGCATCGGCGGGGAGCTGACCCTGCGCTCCGCCGCGACCGACGGCGTCACCACCCTCGTCGTGGAGGTGCCGGGATGACCGTCCGGGTCCTCCTCGCCGACGACCAGGCGCTCTTCCGCGAGGCGCTGACGACCCTCCTCGAGGTGCAGCCGGGCATCGAGGTCGTCGGCGAGGCGGCCAACGGGGACGACGCCGTCCGGATCAGTGCCGCGGCCCGACCCGACGTGGTCCTCATGGACCTGCGGATGCCGGTGCTCGACGGCATCGCCGCCACAGCGCGGCTGCGCGCCGAGCAGCCCGACGTCCGTGTGATCGCCCTGACGACCTTCGACGACGACGAGGACGTCTTTGCCGCCCTGCGGGCCGGTGCCGTCGGCTATCTGCTCAAGGACGTGACGTCGTCACGGCTCGTCGAGGCGCTCGTCGCAGCGGCGCGGGGGGAGACCGTCCTGCAGCCGTCGGTCACGGCGAAGCTCGTCGCGCGGGTCGTGCAGATGCCCGCGGACGCGGCACCGGCAGCACCGTCGGCGCATCCGCTGTCCGAGCGCGAGGTCGCCCTGGTGCGGCTGCTGGCCGACGGGCTCAGCAATCGAGAGATCGCCGGCGCCCTGTACCTCGCCGAGGGGACCGTGAAGAACCTCGTCAGCAGCGTGCTGTCGAAGCTCGGGGTGCGCGACCGGACGCAGGCGGCCCTGCGCGCCCGAGACCTTGGCATCCTCCGGCCGTGACCCTCACGGCCCGGGTCACTCCCGGGATGTGACCTCAGGCATGACGATCGGCACCTGACCGCGCCCCGCGGCCCGTCGAGGCTGTCGTGTGTCCAGACGTCGGATACGCGGAGGAGTCACGATGAACCACGACGAGCACACTGTTGGCCGGCACCCGCGGCTGCGTTTCGTGCAGCACGCGGTAGAGATGGTCGTCGCCATGGTGGCGGGCATGGTCCTGCTGGAGCCGGTCTGGTCGTTCGCCTGGCCGGGCCTGCATGAGAGCACCACGGCGCACGTCATGGTGATGGCGACGAACATGTCGCTCGGCATGGCGGTGTGGATGCGCGTCCGAGGGCACGGGCTGGCGTTGATCGCCGAGATGGTCGCCGCGATGTACGTGCCGTTCCTGCTGCTGCTGCCGGTCAGCCTCATGGGGTCCCTGACCACCATGGGGCTCATGACGGTCGGGCACGTGCTGATGGTGCTCGGGATGCTCGCCGTCATGCTGCGTCACCGTCACGCGTACGGGTGGTGAGCCGGGTGCGCGCGTTCCTGCGGATCGTCCTGCTCGTGCTCGCCGCCGTGGCGCTGCCGGTTGCTCTGGGCGCCCCGACCGCCGTCGACACCGTCCTCGGTCTCAATGACCCGCGCACCGACGGCGCGTCCCCGCCGCCGACCCCCGCCGTGTACGACCCGGCCCTGCGGACGGTCGCCGTCGTGGTCGGAGACGAGGGCGCCGTCGCGTCCGACACGCTGGCCCCCTTCGAGATCCTCGCGACCACCGGAGCGTTCAACGTCTACACCGTGGCGTCCGGGAGCGGGCCCGTGCCACTCACCGGCGGTCTCGACCTCGTACCGGACCTCACGTTCGACGGCCTCGAGGACCTGGTGGGAGGACCTGCTGACCTCGTCGTCGTGCCCGCGATGCCGGACGTCGGCCGGCCCAGCACGAAGCCCGTCACCACGTGGCTCACCGACCAGACCGACCGCGGCGCCGTGCTCCTCAGCGTCTGCAACGGCGCGGCCGTGGTCGCCTCGGCGGGGCTCCTCGACGGGCACGTGGCCACCGCTCACTGGCTGCGCCTCGGCGAGTGGGCACGCACCTACCCGGCCGTCGACTGGGTCGCCGGGACGCGCTACGTCGACGACGGCTCCGTCATCAGCACCGCCGGCGTCCTGTCGGGCATCGACGGCACCCTGCACGCCGTCCAACGGCTGGTCAGTGCGGACGCCGCCGTGCGGGCCGCGGAGGCGATCGGCTGGCCGTACGACGCGTCGGGCGGTGCGCCGCGGATGGAGAAGGCGCGGCTCGCGCCGTCGGACGCCGTCGCGGGCGTCAACGCCGCCTTCGGCTGGGACCGACCGCGGATCGGTGTCCCGCTCACCGACGGGGTCGGTGAGATCGAGCTCGCCTCGGTGTTCGACACGTACGCGCAGTCGCTGGCCGCGGACACGGTCGCCGTGGGCGACGGGCCGGTGACGTCCCGCCACGGACTGACGTTCGTGCCGCGCACCGCCTCCATCGCGGGGCTCGACCGGTTGGTCGAACCCGGCACGGCAGAGCACCACGCGATCCCGGGGCCGGCCACGGTGCACCCTCACCGGCGACCCGGCTTCGCGTACGACGCCGTGCTGCAGGACCTGGCGCGGACGACCGATGTGGCCACCGCTCGGTGGACGGCGAAGGTCCTCGAGTACCCCGTCGACGACCTCACGCTCGACGGCCCATCGTGGCCGTGGGCGCTGACACTGCGACCCCTCGCCCTCGCCGTCCTCGGCACGCTCGTCGCACTCGTGGTGCTGAGGCGGGTGCTCCCCAGGACACACGCTCGCGCCGCGCACGGTGACGTCGATGGGAGTGGGCGACGATGAGGGCACCGACCCGAGGAGCTGCCATGCCCGCCGTCATCGTCAGCGCGCCCGGGCCCACCGCGGTGGTGGAGGTCGTCGACGTCCCCGTCGTCGAACCCGGCCCCGGGCAGGTGCGCGTCCGGGTCGAGGCCGCCCCCGTGACCGCCACGGACGTGTCCGCCCTGCGTGGGCACCTTCCCCTACGGCCCGCGAAGCGGTACGTGCTGGGCTGGAGCCTTGCGGGTGTGGTCGACAAAGTCGGCGCGGACATCGAGGACCTTGCGATCGGCGACCCGGTGCTGGCGATGTCGGACTGGTTCGAGACGCTCACGGGCACTCAGGCCTCTTCGGTGGTCCTTCCCCGGGCGTCCGTCGGCCGGCGTCCGGCGTCCCTCGGGTCGGTCGAGGCCTCCGTGGTGGCCCTCAACGCGCTGAGCGCGGCGCGGGCGCTCGACCTCCTCGACCTGCCCGCAGGCTCGACGCTCGCCATCACCGGCGCCGCGGGGAGCGTCGGCGGGTTCGCGACGGAGCTGGCCCGGCACCGCGGTCTGAACGTCCTGGCCGTCGCGCGGGAGGCCGACCGCGCCTTCGTCGAACGGACGGGTGCCCAGCTCGTGGTCCGCGGAACCGACCTCGGGACCCTGCGGGCCGACGGCCTTCTCGACTCGGCGGTCCTCGGCGCGTCGTCCCTCGCCGCGGTGCGCGACGGGGGGACGTTCGTCGCGTTCACGCGCCCGTCGACCCCGGCACCCGAGCGTGGCATCCGCGTCGCCACCTTGGCCGTGGTCAGCGATGGCAGCGCCCTCGAGGCCCTCGCCCTGCTCGCAGCCGACGGCACCATCACCCCGCGCGTGGCCGCCACCTGTCCGCTCCGCCAGGCCTCCGCCGCGTACGCCGCGCTCGAGGCCGGCTCCGGCCGCCGCGGCGGCGTCGTGCTCGTGCCGTAAGACCCATGACTCGGGCGACGCATGAGGTGTGTTGTCGAGATGCAGGGACAGATCCACCACGCTGGAGCGTCTACCTTGGCCGCGGCCGGACCTGGCCCGTCGCCGGTCAAGATGTTCAGCGGGCTCAGCGATGGTCGCGCTTGGCTCCACCCGGCGCGAAACATGGGTCGGGCCACCTGAGAAGACTGCTCGAAGACCCACTCGGCAAGGTTCGGCTCGAAGCGGTCTACGCCTCGGCGGCAGCAGGCTCTACCGACTCAGGTGCCAGCCGAGAGCGTCAGCAACCGTGGTGGCCCGGTGTCTCGGCTCGCCGGCTCCTCAGCGCCGGATGACGATCGCCCAGTCGGCGGGGTCCTTCTGAGCTGAGATGAACTCCTGGACCACCACGAGCGTGCTGTCGAGGTCCGCCTTGAACGACTTCGGCACATCCTGGGTTGAGATCGCGCCCTGCCAGCCGACGGTGATCGGAGTGTCAATGCCCCAGGACATGCGAGCCCCGAACTGGTAGACGACCGCGATCTTCTTGCCCGTGTCGTGCGAGGCGGAGCCTGCGAAGGCGTACGCAGCGTGCAAAGTCGTCTCCGCGGTGTCGAAGCCACCGTCGGCGGTCAGAGGGATGGCCGCCAGGGCGCCCGCCTCGATGGCCGCCTGCACCGGAGCGGGAAGTGGCTGGTCCCTGACGACTGCGACGAACGTGCCGTCGGGCAGGGCGTACGCCGTCGTCCGCTCCGGCAGGACCTGGTCGGCCGTCACGGGCGCGCCAGCCTCGACCGCCATCGGTGGGACCGAGGTAGCGGGCGCGGACGCTGCGGGCTGTGCACCAGAGGCGTTGCCGTCGTGGGCCGAGGCGGTGCAACCGCTGAGGATGCCGATCGTCAGGCCGGCCATCGTCGCTGCGGTTGCGGTGGTCAGCACTGACCGCTTCGCGTCTGTGATCTTGAGCATGAGGTGTTTCCTTATCCGCGACGCCACCCGGTACGGGTGTGTGAACGCTGCGTCCGCTTGGGCCACAGGGGGTGCACACACCGCGAGGTCGACGACGCGCACGCACCACCGACGTGATCGGCATCTGCGGCATCGCTCGGGAGGTCACGTTCGTCACACGACGGAAGCGATGCACCTCGCGGCGTGGGGCGCCGGGCTCGGATATGTCGGGTAGTCAAGCTCGGTGGCTGTCGACATGCGCACCAGATCGACGGACGCTGAGCGTCGTACCTTGACCGCCGCGGCGCGGCCGGCGCCGACGGTCGCAGCACGTGGCCGACGGCTCGCGAGCCGCCCGCTCACCTTCCCTACACTCACCGCATGGGTCTCTTCTCGCGTCCGGCCCCTGTGCCGGACCCTTCGCTGCCAATGCTCTCGATCGACGATGCCGAGTGGCTCCGGGGCGCGGCTGTCGAGGCGTTCGCGCGTGCAGGTGCGCCCGAGCCGCGAGCGATGGCCGACCACCTCGTCGACACGGCCGGCGCCGTTTACGGCCTGGGGAATCTTGCGGCACTGGTCGCGGCGACCCCGAAGCGGCAGCGCGCCGCCCTGGTGCGGGAGCACGCGACGGTCATCGTCACGGCCCAGCACCGCGCCACACCGACGACGATCGAGGAGATCTCCGACATCGTGTACGCCCGCGTCATGAGCGACGAGGTGGTGGGCGATGGCCTCGACCTCGCTCCTGGACTCGTCGTACGGGCCTGTGTCGACTACCCCGACAGTGTCGCGACGCTGTCCAACCTCGAGTCGTTCGGCGGCTGGGCTGCGGTCGGCCCGACCGCTCTCGCGAACCTGCGCCGCCTGCCCCCGCCGGAGCATCGCACCATCACTGCGCGCGGTGGCGGCGTGATCCACCTGCTCACCTGCGAGGACCTGTTCGGCGCCAGCCGGCTGCTGCTGCTCGATGAGCTGTTCGGATCGCTCCTGGGCATCGAGCGCCCCGACTACGGCGTGCTGGTCGCCGTCCCGCACCGGCACACGGTCGCGGTGCACATCATCGAGGACGCGACCGTGGTGACCGCGCTGGACGCCATGGTCGGGCTGGCCCGCTCGGGCGAGGACGCAGCTGGCCCGGTCAGCCCTGACGTCTACTACCGGGACCCGTCGGGCGTGCTGCAGCGGGTGTCGCGGAACGAGCCGGACGGCTCCGTCCAGGTCGAGGTCAGCGGCCTGTTCGAGGTCGCGATGTCGAGGATCGCTCTCCCGGGGTAGCAGCAGCTCCCACGTCCCGATGGTCAGCCACCCGGGACGCCCCCGAGTACGAGGGCCATTCGACGGGGATGACGACGACGGTCGGCGGGGCTCAGATGCGGCACCGGCTCTGCCTGCGCCGATGAGCGCCGGGGGCCGCGGACCCCCGGCGCTGTGCAACCGTGAAGATCGACGACGGCTGGACCGCGCCGAAGGGGCGTCGCCGACCTTCGCTACCTGAGGGTCCGCAGCGCTCGCGCCCAGCCGATGACGTCGTCAAGGACGGTCGTCATGACCGCGCTGTGGTGCTCCCGCGGAGCGAACTCAGCGAAACCGACGAAGTCATCTCGCATGCTGAGGGCCACCTGCGGTCCGACGTCGGCGATCTTCAGGGTTGCCATCACCTGTCGCAGCTGTTCGACGGCGCGTGTGCCGCCGTCGACGCCGTACGAGACGAATCCGGCGGCCTTGGTGTTCCACTCGGCATAGACGCGGTCGAGTGCGTTCTTGAGGCTTCCGGGATAGCCGTGGTTGTACTCCGGGGTCACGAACACGTATCCGTCGAATCGGTCGACGGTGTCCGCCCACGCGCGGGTGTGCGCCTGGCTGTAGCGGCCCGTCGCGGGCGGGACGGGTTCATCCAGCGCAGGCAGGGCCACGTCGGCCAGGTCGACCAGCTCGAAGGTGGCGTCGGTCCGGGTCGATGCCTGGTCGAGGACCCATCGGGCGACACCTTCTCCCTTGCGCCCCGGTCGGGTGCTCGCCAGGACCACCGCGATCACGGGCACGCCCGCCGTCACGGCGCCACCACCTCGGCACCCTCCGCCTGAGCGTCGAAGGCCGCGAACATCTCCACCAGTGCGCGCGGCGAGCCCTCGCTGAACATCAGGTCCAGGCTGCTCGCCGACTCGCCCGCGGCCTCTGCCGAGCGCGGGAACAGCGCGGACTCGTAGGCCGCCACCGCCGCCTCGACGTCGCCGGGGTGCTCGACGAGGGCCAGGGCGAGAAGAGCACCGTCGTACATGGCGAGGTTCGCGCCCTCACCGGCGAACGGCGACATGACGTGCGCGGCGTCACCCAGCAGCGTCACGCCAGGCACCGGCTGCCACGAGTGGTCAGCGGGCAGGGCGTGGATGCGCCGAGGCTGCAGCGGACCGTCGGCGTGGGCGACCAGTCCACGCAGCTCGTCGGACCAACCGTCGAGCATCGCGAGGACGCTCGACCGGGACGCGGACGCATCCGTGAAATCGATCGTGTCGACCCAGTCTTCAGGGGCCCGCACGCCGAGGTAGAAGTGCAGGCTTCCGTCGCTCTCCTTGTGCCCCAGGATTCCAGTGTTGTCCCGGAACGCGAAGAGCATGCCGGCACCCATCACCTCGGCCTGGACGGAGTGCTGGCTGTCGGCGTCGTGCAGGTCACCCTCGATGAAGGAGATGCCCGTGTAGGCCGGCACCGCGTCCGACACCAGGCGACGCACCTTCGACCAGGCGCCGTCTGCGCCGATCAGCAGATCGGTCGTGATCGTCTCGCCGTCCGCGAACTGCACCTCGTGCCGCCCGGGCACGCCCTCGACCGGACGCACGGCCGTGACCTTGCAGCCCCAGCGGATCGCGTCGGCAGGAAGGGAGTCGATCAGCAGGTCGCGCAGCTGGCCGCGGTCGACCTCCGGGCGGCTGAGCTGCCCCTGGTCCTCTTCCTCGCGCAGGACGGCGCCGGTGTGGTCGAGGATGCGCATCGCCTCACCACCAGGGTGCACGATCGCGGTGAAGGGCTCCCACAGGCCGGCGGCACGGATGGCCTCCTGGCCGTTGTACTCGTGGATGTCGAGCATCCCGCCCTGGACGCGCGCCTGACGGCTCGGCTCCAGCTCGAAGATGGTGGCGGCGACGCCGTTGGCGTGCAGGACGCGCGCCGCGGTCAGGCCGCCCAGGCCACCGCCGATGATCGCGATCGGGTAGTGCGTGCTCATGGTGTGCTCCTCGTTCGTGATGTGGACGGTCGGTTCAGGACTGGGTAGGCGTAGTGGCGATGCCCTGGACCAGGGCGCGGATCGCCCAGGCCTGGCGTTGCGCCGGCGTGCCGGCCAGCAGGGCTTCGGCATGTGCGGCGACGTGCGGGTTCTCCACCGGGTCCGCGCCACGAAGCGCACCGCGGAGCACGTCCATCTGGGCCGCGCCGTCGGGTGGCGCGTCGACGTCGGCGCGCGCCGGAGCGCTGTGCTCAGCCGCGGTCGCGGTCACGTGCTGCAGCAGCAGGTCCACGCCCCACGCTGCTCGCTCGACGGCGATGCCCCCCTCCAGCAGCAGTCCAAGGACCTGGTCGTAGAGACGGAGAGCGTGGGGGCCTGTCGGGCGCAGCACGAGGGCGGAGCGCGCCAGTCCTGGGTAGGTGAAGAGCACGTCGGCATAGGAGCCCAGCACCGACTGCAGGCGTGCCATCCAGTCGCCCGGTTCCGGCTCGGTCGCCCCGATCAGCTCGTCGAGGACCGCCGCGTGCAGCTCGGCGGTGTTGGCGACGTAGACGTAGAGCGACGCAGGTCCCGTGTCGAGCGCCTGCGCGACGCGGCGCATCGTCGCTCTCTCCAGTCCTTCGGTACGGATGATCTTGATCGTCTCGGCGACGATCCACTGCAGCGAGAGCGCGGGCTTGGCGGGGCGGTCGCGGCGACTTCCTCCGGGGTTCGGCATACGTGGAACAGTACACCGAACATGTTCGTCACGAACATGTTCGTCACGTGATCTGGGTCACTAAACACGTGCAGACAGAGGGGATCGGGCCGCTCGTTGCCCGAGCGGTCTGAGCGCGCACCAGTCCTGCGCAGCCGCAACCCGCGGTCGGGTCACCTCACGAGGTGAGCCCTCCCCGGGGTGGCCGACGAGGGCCAAGGGTGGCGTCGGTCAGACCAGCCGCACCGGCCGGGCGTCGATGGGCGTACGAAAGAGCGCATAGGGCTTCTGACGCAGGTCCTTGCCGCGCTGGTACGTGGCCTGGCGGTGCAGCTGGTTCGCCGTCACGTACAGGTACCCGTCCGCGGCGACCGACATGGTGTCCGGCCACAGCAGCCGGGGGTCGTGCACGAGCGTCTCGTAGGACCCGTCGGGCAGGCGGCGCAGGACCGCGTCGTGCTCGTACGCGGTGACATAGACCCGGCCGGCGTCGTCCGTCTCGAGCCCGTCGGAGCCGGTCCCCTTGTCCCCCTCGTCGACGACCGTCGCCGCGACCGCGCCGTCGTCGAGCGTGCGGTCGGCGAGCGCGTCGACCGAGACGCTCCACAGGCGGCGCGAGGCGAGCGGGCAGTACAGCAGGCGCTCGCCGTCCGCGGAGATCGCGATGCCGTCGGCGCCCATCGCGACCGGCTGCGGCTCCTCGTCGGGCGACGGCTGCTGGACCATCGGGCGGCCCTCGACGACCGGCCGGAACTCGCTCCACGGCAGCGCCTTGGTGGACGGGTGCTCGTGCAGGCGGCGCCACGACTCCCCGGTCGCGAGGTCGACGACGATGATCCCGTTCGGCCCGGAGTCCGAGGAGTCCGTGATGAACGCCGTGCCGGCCTCGCCGCGGCGCAGGTCGAAGCGCACGTCGTTGAGGTAGGTGCTCGGCAGCGCGACGGCCGGGTC
Organism: Cellulomonas sp. URHE0023; assembly: GCF_000688475.1. Lineage (GTDB taxonomy): Bacteria > Actinomycetota > Actinomycetes > Actinomycetales > Cellulomonadaceae > Cellulomonas. The sequence goes on from NZ_JIAN01000005.1 coordinate 1,220,807, forward strand.
GAACGTGATGACCTGCACGACCTGGTCGGTCGTGAGGTCGACGCACACGAGCTTGGGGCCGCCGGGCTTCGTCGGCTGGAACAGCGGGCTGCCCGTGTCGAGGACCCAGAGCCGGTCCGCCGGGTCCACGACCACGCTCTGCACCGACACGAAGGCACCGGCGTCGTCGTCACCCGACGGGGAGTTCCACGCCTCGCCGGGGTACGGGACCGCCTCGCCGTCGCGGAGCTCGGTGACCGTCGCCGGGACGTCGTCGCCCCACAAGGGGTAGTTGACGAACACGCGTCCGGCCGCCGAGACGGTCACGCCCGTCGGCATCGGACCCTCGAAGGAGTGCACGAGCTCCAGCGTCGCCACCGGCTCGTCCGTCATCTGCTCGCGCGCGCCCGAGCCGTCGTCTCCCCGCCCGCTCACGGCGGCCGCACTCATGCCGATTGCCCCGGGTGCAGCAGCACCTTGGTCCAACCGTCGACACGCTTGTCGAACTGGTCGTACCCGTGCGCGGCGTCGTCGAGCCCGAGCTCGTGCGAGACGATGAAGGACGGCGTCGCGCGCCCGGCGACGATCAGGTCGCGCAGCTGACGGTTGTAGCGCATGACGGGCGCCTGGCCCGTACCCATGTGCTGACCCTTGGTGAAGAACGTGCCGTAGTCGAAGCCGATGCGGCCCTGCTGCGCGGCCTCGTCCTTCCCGCCCGGGTCCTGCGGCACGTAGACGCCGACGACACCGATGCCGCCCGTCGTCCGGACGGTCTTGACGAGGTTGTCGAGCACGAGCTCCGGGTGCTCCTCGCCGGACGGGTCGTGCGCCTGGTAGCCGACGGCCTCGACGCCGCGGTCGGTGCCGCGACCCTGCGTGGCGTCGAGCACCTGCTCGACCGGGTCGCCCGCCGAGAAGTCCACCGCCTCCGCGCCGATCTGCTTCGCGAGGGCGAGCCGGTCGGGCTCCTTGTCGACGACGAACACACGGGCCGCACCCCGGATCAGCGCGCTGTGCGCGGCCATGAGGCCGACGGGTCCCGCGCCGTACACCACGACGTCGTCCCCCGGCTGCGTCCCCGCGAGCACCGTGCCGTGCCAGCCGGTGGGGAAGATGTCGCTCAGCATCGTGAAGTCGTTCTCGTGCTCGGTGCCCGGCGGGAGCTCGAGCAGGTTCACGTCCGCGAACGGCACGCGCAGGTACTCCGCCTGGCCGCCGTCGTACGGGCCCATGTTCGCGTAGCCGTACGCCGCGCCGTCCATGCCCTCGGTCGGGTTGGTGCGCGTGCAGAACGACGTCCAGCCCTGCAGGCAGTTACGGCACGTGCCGCACGCGATGTTGAACGGCACGCTGACCCGGTCGCCGACCTTGATGCGCGTGACCGCCGGGCCGACCTCTTCGACGATCCCCATGTTCTCGTGGCCGAGGACCTTGCCCTCTTCGACGCTGGTCCGGCCCTCGTACATGTGCAGGTCGGACCCGCAGATGTTGGTGGTGGTGATCCGGACGACTGCGTCCGTCGGCGCCTGGATCGTCGGATCTGGGACCTCGGTGACCTCGACCTGACGGGGGCCTCGGTAGACGACTGCACGCATTGTTCTCCTCGGGGGTGCGGGCCGCCGGTGCGGCGGTCGGTCTCACCGCGCACGTGGTCACAAGCCCGCGTCCATCGTGGGCACAGGTCTTCGGACCCGCATCTCGGGGAGAGCCTGCTCCGGCGTCCCTCTCGCCCGGCCGTCCCGCGCGACCAAGACCATCTACAGCACGCCAACAGCCATGACGATCATGACGTCGCCCATGGAGAGGACGCCCCTCCGACGTCCCGGTCGCCGATGTCAGAGGGCGCCAGAACAATGGACGCCACGGGACCGCACCGACGAAGGAGACCCCCATGGCAGCCTTCACTCGCTCCGACGACCTGCAGGGGTCGACCTTTGTCGGCGCGAACCTCAGCGGCGCCCGGTTCGTCGAGTCGGACCTGTCCGGTGTCGTGATGCGCGGGGTCGAGGTGGCCCGAGCGGACGTCGACGCCCCCTGGCTGCCCCATGGCGACTACTTCCGCGTCAACGGGGTCGACGTCATCCCCTACGTCGAGGCGGAGCTCGACCGTCGTTTCCCCGGCCGGTCGCAGCGCCGGGCGGCGGACCCGGACGGGTTGCGCGCGGCGTGGGCCGTGCTCGAGCGCACCTGGGCGGCCACGCTGGACCGGGCTGCGGCGATGCCGGGAGGAACGGTGGACGTCTCCGTCGACGGTGAATGGACGTTCGCGCAGACGCTGCGGCACCTGGTCCTCGCCACGGACACCTGGCTGGGCAAGGCGATCCTGGGGCTCGACCAGCCGTTCCACCCGCTCGGTCAGCTGGACGTGGGCACGGCGGCCGACGACGTCGACCTCTCGGTCTTCACGACGGAGACGCCGTCCTACGACGAGGTGCTCGACGCCCGGGCGGACCGGGTCGCGATGGTCCGCGACTTCCTTGCGGACCTGACCGCGGAGCAGGTGGCCGAGGAGCGCAGGAACCCGCACGCGCCGCAGTACCCGGAGACCGTCCGCTCCTGCCTGCACACCATCCTCGAGGAGGAGTGGGAGCACCACCGGTTCGCCGTGCGCGACCTCGACATGATCCAGGCCGGCCCCGCCGACCCGGCTTCCGCCTGAGAGCGGCCGACCGAACGTCGAGGCGTCACCCTCGAACCGTCCGCTGCTTGGCGCGGCACGAGCAGGTCATCGACCCGGCCAGCCGCGCCCGCCGCCCGCTCACCGGGCGGTGAGCCTGCCCGTGCGAACCCGACGGTCTCCGGCTTCGACCACTACAGGTGGTTGGACCCGCCGAACGGGCCGGCGTAGAGCGCCAGGTCGTCCACCACGCGGCGCTCTTCGGGAGTCAGCGTCTCGGTGACTAGGCGTCGTCGGCCGTCGCACGTTTGACGGCAGCAAGGAGCAGGTCCACACCGGCGCGGATCTCGTCCAGGGTCGCTCGCGTCATCTGCAGGTCGGCGAGCATGGCCGACGGGATCCCGACCGCGTCCTGGCGCATGGCACGCCCTCTCTCAGTCAGTGCAATGACGAGGACTCGCTCGTCGGCGCTGCCACGTCTCCGGGACACGAGCCCGAGGGCCTCGAGCCGCTTGACGAGTGGGGACGCCGTGGCCGGTTCCAGCTCGAGGAGCGAGGCGAGCTCCTTCAGCGACAGCTCGCCGTGCTGCCACAGCGCGAGCATGGCCAGGTACTGGGGATGGGTCAGGCCGAGTGGCGCCAGCAGCGGTCGGTAGCGACCCACGAGTGCGCGAGAGGCGGCCGACACGGCCAGGCACAGCTGCGCCTCCACGGCGAGCGGATCGGTCTCGACGGCGTCGGGCGTCACAGTGTGCATGCTCCTATCCTATGGTAGCGTTTCGTGCACTAACCTTTGGTGCGCAAATGAAGGATCACGATGGGCTTCTCCGACCGGTTCGACGCGTTCAACGAGCACGTCACGCTGTTCCTGCTGCGCTTCGTGGGGCCGCCGACGGTCAGCGCCCCAGACAGCCACGGACGCGACGTCTCCGAGGACGAGCGCGAGCGCGAAGCAGAGATCCGCGGCGCCTTCGAACGAATGACAAGACCTGACGGAAGCCCGTACCTCCTCGAACGGTGACCCGAGGAGTGCGTCGGATTGCGCCCGGCGCGTGTACGCCGCCGCGGTGACTCGCGAGGGAGGATCCCGGGTCTCGACAAGCGCCACAGATCGATCGTCGTCGAGCGTCGTGCTTGACCGGGATGCGTCGCCTGGCGAGGTCAAGCCGACGTACGGAGCCCCCGCCCGCTCCGCCAGGAGGCTGGGCGGTGACGCGTCACCCAGGCGTGGCGAGGGGTCTCGCCAGGCGACGGAGCGTCGACGGGATGTGCCGGCGCTCGGTCAAGAGTCGAGACCTGCTGCTGCCCGAGCCGCGGTCTCGATCCTTGCGCGGTAGACGGCCCAGTCGGCGTCGTCGATGTCGATGCTCTTGGACAGGTTCGCGCCGACAACCCCGTCCAGCTGCTCGCGCAAGATGTCGGCGTGACCGGCATGGCGGTTGCTCTCCGAGAGGACATGGACCATCACGTTGAACAGCTTCACGTCGGGCTGCGGCCACCAGGGGACGTAGCCAGCCGCGTCGATGGGCAGCGCCTCGATCGTGGCATCCGCGTGATCGCACGCCCGCTTGTATCCGTCGACGATGTCCGCGCGCGACTGGTGCTCCTCCACCCACAAGCTGTCGCGGTTTGCATAGCCGGGATCGTCGAACCGCGGCAGCTGGCCGGAATAGGGCCGACCAAAGACCACGCCGAAGTACCACGCCTCCGACATGGTGACGTGCTTGATCAGGCCGAGTAGGTTGGTGCCGGTCCTGGTCAGCGGGCGTCGTGCGTCGTATTCGGAGACGCCGTCCAGCCTTCCGAGCAACGACTGGCGAGCCTCTCGAATGTCGTCGTGGAGGTAGGCCTTCGCGAAGTCGTCGATCATGCTGGCCAGCATCACACCGCGGACCGCGGTCACCTAGCGGCACTGGCACGTCCGTGTGCAAAGCCCGCACGTCACGTCGCGTCACGCCGTGCGCGGAACGTCCGCCAGCTGCCCGGGCAAGAGCCGAGCGGATAGACCGGGACAAGCCGGGTAGTTGAAGCAGGACGCCAGGGCGGCCACGCGAAGCGCGGGCATGCCAACCGCCGCCGCGGGGATGTCCGCCGTCTCGAAGGCTTTGGTTTCGGTGCTGGCGATCTGCACGACGCGTCGGTGTCAGGCACTGTCGTGGAAGCTCGGGCAAACGTACGCCGCCGGAGCGGCCGGCCGTGCAGGACTGCGCGGCCGTGCGACCCCAGGCTTCATGGCGGCAGCCGGGAGTCCGCGCCCGGCTCACCCGTCGACCGCGTGCTCCACGCCGACGCAGTACATCAGTTCCGACGCGTCGGACGTACCCGGCGGGTAGTGGTCGAACTCCCAGCCGCTGCACGTGGCGGTGCGGTCGGGGGGGTCGACGAAGCTCTGGTGCCGGTCCACCACCATCGGTGCGAGCACCCACGCGGCAACGACCACAGCTACGGCACATCCCACCCCAGCGCCGATGCTGCGCCGCGCGACGGCCGTCATGCCGACAAGCACGGCACCGGCGACGAGCACGGTGCCCACCACCGCGACGATCGCGGCCAGGAGAGCCGCGTTACCCATCGGGCCTGCCGTGTTCACCAGGAACGCCAGCAACACCGTGCCCGTCCACCACGCGACGGCGACGGCCGCGATCCCGGCCAGGAGGCGGCGGAACCCCCGCAGCGGGTCAGCAGCGTCCATAGCGGGAGTATGGCGACAGCGGGCGCCGGAACCGGGCATGACTCGCGCGACCGCGGCCTTGAACACCGCATCACCCCACTCGACTCAGGCCACGGCACCGGTGTGTGGGCCGAACAGGGACATACGAAGCTAACTCGTGCTGCTGAAAGGAGCCGCGTTGATTGTCGGCGGGCCTGGGCCAGCGGGACGGTGCGGCGCATCCCGGCTCGCGCAGCTGGTCACCCGAACACCGCAGGAAGCCCCGAACACCATCCGCGCCGGACCGCGTCAGAGCCAGCGGGCAAGCATGGCGTCGAACTTCGTCAGGTCTGACGGCTCAATGACGATCAGGTGGATTCCGTGCTGCTCGACGAACTGCCGCTTAGCGCGGCGTGGTACGCAGGACGGTGATGACTTCGGCGAAAGTCATCTGCTGGCTGCCACGGCAGTACCCAGCAAGGAGCTCGATCGCGGCCGTGTGCGTCGCGCTCTCGGCGAACAGGTCGTCGAGGACCGCGCTGTCAGCGGGTTGGCGCGTGACTTCCGAGATGAACATGCCGACGATCCGTCCCGGATCGGCGTTCGGCTCCGCCAACGCGGCGATGGCCGCGCCGGGAAGCCAGTCCATCTCGGCGGAGAGGTCCCAGTCGATCTCCTCGGGTCCCCAGAACGCCCCGTGAAGGACCCGAGCGACAGGCGACAGGCCGATCGTCATGGCGCAGGCCGACACGCCTTCGACCGCTCCGAGCGCGCAGTCCGCCGGATCCACCATCCGCCCCGAGGTCGCGTCGACGACGACGAGCTGCGGGTCCGACGTCAGGAGCGTCGAGAGCCGGTCACGTATCGCCGTCGCGGACATCGTCAACGGCGCCCCGTCGTGCGCGTAGAGGCTGCCGTCCGCATCACGCAGTGCGAGCTGGAGGCGCTGGAACCGCTCGGGTGCCCAGGTCCACGGCTCCTCGCCGTCGGCGAACCCGAAGACCCTGGCGTACTCGTTCCCGCCCTCCGTAGCGCACAGGAAGAATGTGAGCGTGGGCCAGCGCGCGCTGATGCGTCGAAGCGCGGACGTAGGCGGGGACCATGCGCTGTGCACCGAGAACGCGGCCACGGCGACGCCGCCGACGCTGAACAGGTGCCGGTCGACTGCGTCCACCCACGCTGCTCCCCACTGCTCGAGCTGTGCTTGGGGTCCGGCGGTGCCACGTCGAAGCGGGTCCAGCTTGCTCAACGAGAAGGTGCTGCCTCTGCGGGCGGCAGTCTTGACGAACGCCCGGACGTCCTTGGCGGGGCCACACACGATGACAACGTTCTCGCAGACGTTCGGCAACGAGGCTCCTCGGATCCTTTTGTGCGCCGGTGGTCCGCCGCACCGGTCGGTCATCGTAGGGGGCTGTTCGGGTGGGAGCCTGGGCAACGCGGACTTGCCGGAGCCGGGATCCGGAAACGTGCTGCGGGTGTCGTCTCGCGTCTGGATCGTCGTCTGTGCCGTCACCCTGCTGACCGCCGGGTGCCAGGGCGCCGGCCATCCGCACTCGGTCGTGGACGCTGAACGTCGTCCGTCGGTGCACGCCGGCTGTACCCGTCCGGCTTGACGTAGTACGTCCGGATCGCGAGGTTTCCCGCGTGGTGCGTGCGCGCGCCTCACCCGAATGCCCGGCGCCCGTCGGTCATCGAGCTGACAGATGCTGGCGGCCAGCTGCTCGGCCGCGCGAAGCCCGTCTCCGATGAGGCGCTCGGTCGTCTGCTGGGCGTGCCGCTCTCCGGGGCGGAGCCTGCGAGCTTCTCTCGATCGGTCAAGTCGTTGAGACGATCCGCAACGACGGGAAACGCGACCCCAGAACCAGGCGAACGAAAGTCCTGAGCCCCTGCAGCAACGGTGGTTCCCGCGTCGTCGGCTGGCTCGTAAGAGACGGGAGCGGGTCAGGGCGTTAGCTGGGCACGACGGGATGCGACTCCAGGAGCTTTGTCAATAACGCTCGCAGCTGCGCACCCTCGTCGGGCGTGAGGGCGGCGACCAGTTCGGCCTGCACGGCGTCGGTGGACGTCTGCAAGTCGTCCAGGTACCGCCGTCCGGCGTCGGTCAGGGACAACGTGTTGCGACGACGGTCGGCCAGATCCACATCACGCGTCAGGTGCCCACCCCCCTGGAGCCGGTTCACCACACCATTGACGTCGTTGCGGTCCAGCCCGAGCCGGCGGCCAAGCTCGGCTTGGCTCAGGGTGCCGTACTCCTCCAAGGCGGCCAGCACCGCGAAGTCGGCTCGCCCCGTCAGAGGCATGCGTGCCGAGGTGAGCCGAGACCCCACCGTATTGACCTTGCTCACCTGCCAGCTGACGAGGGCGCGAAGCCGGGCAGGAGGGCGGGTCACATCGTCGGCCATGCGGCCAGTCTAAACATTGACCATCCCAACGAACTGAGATACGTTGGGCAACCCAACGTTGCTCTGACCAATGAGCGCGTCTTCTGATGGAGGACTCATGAACGTTCCGACCACCCCCGACCTCGCGGGCCACCGCGCCTTGATCCCTGGCGGTACCGGCGCGGTCGGAGAGGGGGCCGTGCGAGCCTTCCTGGCCGCCGGCGCAGAGGTGATCGTTCCCACCCGCACCGAAGAGCGTGCGCAGGAGTTCCGCAGCCTGCTCGGCGAGACCGCCGATGAGCACCTGCACCTGGTCGTGCACGACTACACGACGTTCACCGGAGCCCAGGACCTCGTCGAACAGGTGGTGCACTTCCGTGGCGGCCTGGACTCGGTCTTCGCTGCGATCGGTGGTTGGTGGCAGGGCGGCACGCTCGCAGAGATCGCAGAGAGCGACTGGTCGGGCGCGTTCACGGAACTGGCGACTACCCACATGGCCGTTCTGCGCGCGGCCCTCCCGCACCTCAGCGACGCCGGTGCCTACACCGTCGTCGTCGGCGACTCGGCCACCTGGCCCGTCCCCCGCAGTGGTCTGGTCAGCATGCAGCAGGCGGCCCTGCTGATGATGCAGCGGGTCGCGGCCGCGGAGAGCGGCGAATCTCGACGGGTCTTCTCCCTGGTGCTCGGACCGGTGACCAGCCGGCTCGCCCAGGGCGCCGTCGCGGCCGGCGACATCGGGAAGGTCGCTGTCGCGATCGCGGCCGGGCGTGCCCGGAGCGCATCGATCGGCCTGCATGACGCAGACGAGGCCCGTGCCGCCCTCGCCGAGCTGCAAACGGGGGTACGGGTGTGACCCGCACGCGACGCCGCGTCCCACAACCACGGCGCGACGCTCGAGACGCTCATGGAAGACCGAGGCATCGAACTGCCCGAGTGGGATCCTGACGATGCCGGCGTGCAGCAGGTGTGGGCCGATGCGTCCGCGGCCTACGCCGAGGGCGTGTCCGGGGAGGTGCGGGCAGTCGTCGGCTCGTCGCTGCGACCCGGGAACGTGCGGCAGACCGTCGGGCTGCCACGGCTCAAGGACAACCCCGTTGTGACCCGCATCATCGAGATCGACGCCGAGACCGGCGTGGAGAGGCAGGTGTACCCGTGACCGAGATCGTGGACGAGGAGCTGAGCGCCGCCGTGGTGGCGTACTACAGCCGGGGCCGCCGGCCGTACCCGAAGGTCGACCGGGAGGCAGCCCGCGCGTGCGCGACGCAGCGGTCTCCGGATGAGCTGCTCGCGCTCGTCGAAGTCATCGTCGCCGAGGCGGGTCGCACCGTGGTCGACTGGTCGACCTCGAGCCTCGGCGATGCGGGCCGGCTGGTTTCCGCGCGCGCCCAGGAGCGTCACTCTGGTCTGTCGGAGCACGCGGCCGACACCCTGGGCTGGGCGTCCACGTACGAAAATCGATGACTCCGGCGTTCGGACGCCCGGGCTCGCGGTGGCACTGGCGCACGGTCTTGATCTCCGGCGGCTGGGTCCAGCCCGGTCGCACCGGTCAGGCGGCTCCAAGGCGTCGCGATGCAGGCAATCGCGCAGCTGCGTGCCGCCGAGCAGCGGTCGCAGGCGGACGACCTGGCTCGGGAGCTCGAACCCGACCGCTGATCCTGCGCGCGTGTGCATCGAGGACGCGACTCCGTGCTGCAACCGGCTTGGCTGCATCCTCGCTTCCAAAGTCGAGAGCCCTCCAACCAACCCAGGGCGGTTCAGATCGCCTCGGACCCCACGCCGTGAGGGCTCCGGCACGCCACCAGGGCACCGGACGCGATGAGCTCGGCTGCGGGCGCGAAACCATCCAGCGAGATCAGTCGGTCAGTACCAGCTGGGCAGCTCAGGCTGCCACTCTCGGGTGTACGTCCACATGCCGCCGTCCAGGGCCCAGTCGCCGCTGACCAGCAGTCTCGTCCAGGCGTCGAACCAGGAGAAGTCGTCCACCGCGCTCGCGATGCGCCACTACGGGACGTGGCGATCTGTGGCACCGCGGGTCGGGTCAGCGCTGAACGACGTCGTTGCACCGCGACGTACGGGAACTCGGGTCAGACGGCGCTCGGCCGGTACTCGCCGATGCGGTCCCAGTCACCCCACTCGAGCGGGTCGAGCCAGTGGTCGGAGACGTTCACCCCGGTGAACTCCTCGATCGTCGCCGCCGGGGCGGCCTTGACCTTGGTGCGTAGCCGGCTGTACCCGTCCGGCTTGAAGTAGTACGTCCGGGTCGCCAGGTAGCCAGGCGTGCCGTGGTACTGACCGTCGTCCGGGTAGAGCCGTTCGGTCACGTTGAAGAGAAACAGGCGCCCTTGCTGCGTGTCATAGGAGAGGGCCGAGACCTCCGACCCGTGCTCGTCGTAGAGGTGCACCGTGATGTCTTCGGCCCGCGCGCTCATGGTCAGCGTGTAGCGCGGGACGGACCCGACGCCGTCCACCGCCGCGACGCCCAGCTGAGGGCCCTTGTCGAAGACGCGCCGCGCCTCCTCCTCGGTGATCGGCTCGACGGGCTTTCGCTCGTCCGAGAACCACGAGCGGCCGTACAGGAACGTCATCTCGTCACTCCGGGGGCTTCGTGTAATAGGTGCCATTGACGTCGCGGATGAAGATCTGCTTGGACTCGGCATAGGCCACGATCGCGGGGTCGACCCTACCGCCGACCTGCGGGGGGACCTCGAGGACCATGGGGCCGTTCAGTCGGTCGCCGACGATACCGAGGTCGCGGTTCTTCTTCGTGTTCGCGATCTTGGTTCCTTCGGGGTATTTCTTCACGAACTCGTCGATGTACGTCTTCGCGGTAGCGACGCTCACGTCGTTGAGCTGGGTGAGCTTGCGGGACACGATCGCCTCATCCGGGGTGTATGCGTCGAGCCGGAAGCGGGATTTCCGGCCTGTCTCCAGCGCGATCTCGGAGTAGTCGTAGGCACGGTTGGCATAGGCGTTGAACCTGTTGCCGGCGATGATCTTGCGCATGAACGAGCTCATGCCGTTCCACCGCTTGAGCTCGGCGTCGCTGAGGAACTTCTCCGGCGCGAAGTTGGCCGGGTCGGCCAGGTCCGCAGCCTCGTCGAGCAGCCGACCGTCCCGCGCGAACACCCGCGACGCACCCGATGCCCGGTCGACGGCGGTGATCAGCTCGCCGGCCTCGGCCAGCCTCTCCAGCTCCAGGAGGTCCTCGGCCTTGAGGGCGGTCCTGACCCACTTCCCGCCGACGGCCGCATAGCCGAGCACGGGGATCGCCGAGCCCATCGACAGGGACCCGTTCACCCAGTCGCCGTCGGTGTAGTACCAGACACCGCTGAGCACGTCCGCCGGTTCGCCGAGGACCGGGACGAGGCCGACCACGTCGAGCAGGCCGTGCAGCAGCTGTTTCCACCACGGGCCGGCCTTCTCCTTGGCGACATCGGACTCCTCGTCCAGCGCCTTGGCCACCGCGCCGAGATCGCCCGCAAGCCGGGGCTGGAACGCGTCCTGGCCCTCCTTGGGTGGGCTGAGGATCGCGCTCTGCACGGCCAGCGCGAAGGCGCCGGCGGTGAGCTCGTCCAGGCCCGGGCGGCCGTGCAGGAACTCCCACATCGCGGCGTTCACGACTACGGAAGACTTTCCCGTGTCGACCGTGCGGGTCTCGGCCGTGCCGAACACCCGCCGCACCGCGTCCGGGTTGGACTGCATCGCTGTCAAGATCCCGTACAGCGGGTCCTGCATGAGGTCGCACTCCGGCGAGCGCTCCGGCCGTGGGTCGGTGACGAGCCACGGCCCGCCGACGGCCCACTGCTCGGCGCCACCGTCGCCCTCCGAGGTCCGGATCGTGTTGTACACGTCGACAAGGAAGTCGTCGGACCACAACCCGCGCTCGATCACGAGCGACACGAGGTTCAGCTGCCCGCCGTGGGCGAACCGGAGGCGCTCGTCGCCCGCGAAGTCCGTCCACGCCTTCGTCATACCGGGCACCGCGACGTCGCCCGTCCCTTGGCTGGCCAGGCCGAGCGTCATGCCCAGCCCGCGCAGCAGCGCGTCGTAGTCGCGGTCGAAAGCCGCCACCCCGTCGAGCCCCGCACCGACCCGTCCCCTGTTGACCAGGTCGAGGTAGGCCGCCAGCGCACCGGGGGTCACCCGGGACGCCAAGGCCTGGGCGAAGTACGGGTCGTTCTGGTTCTCCGCCAGGATGCGCAGCAGCTCCGGGTCGACGCCCCGCGGGTCGAAGTCGTCCTCGTCGACCTTGAGCTTGCCCAGCACCGTGTCCACCAGGCCGGCGATCTCGGCGTCCGACGTCGTGGACAGCACCGAGTCGCCGAAGGAGACGACCGCCAGACCTGGCGTGGCCTGCTCGATCATCCGGGCGATCGCCCGGCGCCGGTTCAGGTCCCGCAACGCCTCGCCGATCGCGTGCTCCACGCCACCGCCGTACCCCACCTGGGCCAGCGTGCCTGTCGAGAGCTCGACCCGCTCGAGCTGGCCGCGCAGCCGCCCCGCCGCCCCCGTGACGGTCTCGCGTGCGGTGTCGAGCGACGCGATCAGGTCGTCCATCGCGTCGAGGTCGATGCTCACCTCAGCCATGGCCGCCAGTGCGCCTGCCACGAGTTCGCCTCGACCATGTCCGGCTGCCCGCGCAGTGCGTGGTCGAACTCGTCGATTGCGCCGTTCGCCGCGTTCTGGCAGGTGGTGCGCCACGAGGTCAGCTGGTCCTCGAGGTCGCCCGCCCGGCCACCGACCCACGCACCGTTCGCCATCGCCTTGATCGCCTTGTCGATCGCCGTCGACAACGCGCTCGCCGACTCGACCGACGAGCTGCGCGCCGAGACCACCGCCGCACGGAAGAGGTTCGGCACCTGCGCCGGATCGGCGTCGCTCGCACTCATGTTCGCGTCGCCCCTTTCCTCGCCCCCACGACACCGGCAGTCACAGCCAAGCGCATCCGGCCGCAACGCGACAATCCAGACGGCTGTACTCGATTCGCGTCAGGCGGAGCGTTCCGCGTGTGGCGTGCCGAGTGTGTGCATCGAGACGCAGGACCGTTCGACTGCCCGGAGGCGGGCGACTTTGACGGATCTGTTCGCTCACGGGTGGGGTGTGCACACTGCGCGCGAGGATCTGTTCGATGGCACGTCGCTACCAGGCAGGGCAGCGATCGCGTTCGGAGGCATGGACACCGCCGAGAACATCGCCGTCCTGGTACCGGGCATGGGGTCGCACGTGACGGCCACCCGAACGTGATCGAGGGCGACGCGAGCCACCTACGGGGCCGTAGAGCGCAAGCTCGGCGGCGAGCTTTGCGACGGTCATCACGCCATCCCGGCCCTGTCCGCGGCACCGCGACCCGGAACGGGTTTTGGCGCGCCAAGCCCCCCGGGTGTCGTGGTGACGTCGACCGATCTTGTCCGCATTGAAGTTCGTACTGTCCATCGGTCGGACGTCCGCCGCCGTGTTCTGGGTAACGACGACCGTGGAGGCCTTCTCCAAGCGATTCCAGTGGTAGTTGACGACCGTGCTGCCGGCACCTCTCGGACTCACCGATCCCTCTCGAGGAGCAACCACAATCGCTTGGCCCCCGAGCTGGGTCCCGAGCGCCCAGTCGGACATCACACCGCACCACACCCTCGTATGGAACATGCGAGGGCATCTGTGCAAAGGAGGGCTCGTTGTCGAGATGCAGGACGGTTTGACCATCGCCGCGCGTCATCGTTGGACTGTCCACCCGCGCTGCACAGAAGTCGTCACGGCCCCGCGTCGCATTCGACCGTACGCTCGCCGGATGATCGTCAATGTTGGTGAGGTAGACGCCGACTACTCACAGATCGAGCTCGGACCGGGCTTCGGCGGCCACGCCTACGGGCTCGACAACCTCGGCTTGGCGAACGGCGAGCTCGGCGAGAACGTCGTCCTCACCACGGCGCGACAGCACGGCCGCGTCGCCGTGGAGGCACAGGTCCTCGAACGGCAGCCGCCGCTCGACCCGGCGTGGGACGCCGTCGTCGAGATGTCCCTCCGAACAGGTGAGGGTGCGCAGGTGTGCGGGTGGGCCGGCACGGGCGTGGTCGCGATCCCCGTGCCGCCAGGCATCGACGTCCGGGTCCGCTACGTGGTGCTCGACGGGCAGATCGGCAGTGAGCAGTTCAACAGACCTCATGAGTCGGACGAGAGTCCGGCCGAGCGGTACCTGCTGCAGATGTGGCCAGCTCCTCCGACCGCCGCGCGAACGCTCGCCGCCACGTCGCCGTGGAGTCAGTACTGGGCCTTCGGTCCTCCCGCGGTCGCAATCATCGCCGAGCTCGCCGACGTACCGGACCCGGACCGTGCCGTCGTCGTCATCGACCGAGCACTCGCCGCTCACCCGGACGTCACGGCACGTCTCCGCGCCGGCGACGACCGATTCCAGGCGGGTGTAGTCCGGTACCTCCAAGAGCTGTTCCGCGTGACGTACTTCGCCGACGTCTACGAGGGGCTCCGCAACGACCATGAACGTATCCGGCTGCTCATCGCGGAGCGCGCGCGCCGCCTGTCGCAGTGAGATGCCGAAGTCCTTCACGACCGGGCCTCGCCGCAGAGAAGAACGGGGCGCCGCTGTGCTACCGGCGACGCCCCACGTCTGCTTGGCCGCAACTTCCGCACCACCGGACTCAAAGCCGAGGTAGCTCGCGTGTCATGTTCGACCAGGCGGTTCAGGGCGCTGACGCGACGACTGCTCGTGCGGCGATAGCAGCGAATGCGGTGCGGAGTTCGGCTGGTTGGGCGTGGCTGATGGCCGCGGTGAAGCGGCAGAACTCTGCGGCCAGGCCTTCCCAAGACCACGCCCCAAGGTGTACTCGGCACTGGTCCGCGTCGAGGGCTTGCGCTGTGCCGTCGCCGATATAGGGGGCGATGTCGGCGAGAGGCGCATGCAGTGTCACTTCGCCGTGGCAGGGCCATCTGTCGGCTCCGGTCGATCCTTTGAACCGGGCGGCGAGATACGTGGCGGGGTTCCCACCCGGGACCAGTCGTGGCGTGAATCGTCGTCCGTTGGGGGTGCGCGGGGAGATGCGATCGGCGCGGTAGGTTCGCCAGTCCTCCCGTGCGGGAGAGTAGCCGAGCAGATACCACTTGCCGTTGTGGAGGAGGAGGTGGTGCGGTTCGATCGACCGCACGGGTGGGGCTGTCGAGCCTGCCGTCGCGCTGGGAAAGGCGTAGTCGAAGCGCAGTTCCTCGCGGCTGCGGATCGCTTCGCCGATACGTAGCAGCACCGCCGGGTCTGCCTGAACGACCGGGCCACCCGCCGTTGCGCTGAGCCCATCGACGAGGCTCGCTACGCGGTAGGACAGGCGAGCGGGCAGCAACCGGGTAACAGTGCTCAGGGCCCTTTCGGCGGCGTCCTCCACGCCGGCACCGAGTGTGCCCGCAGTGCGAAGAGCGAGGGTGAGGGCGATCACCTGCTCGTCATCGAATAGGAGCGGGGGCAGCTGGCTGCCAGCCTCTAGGCGGTAACCGCCGTCGGGGCCGCGTGTCGCGTCGATGGCGTAGTCGAGCTCGCGCAATCGGTCGATGTCACGACGCACGGTGCGCTCACTGACCGCGAGGCGCTGGGCGAGCACCGGTGCCGGCCAGTCGCGACGCGACTGCAACAGCGATAGCAGTGCGAGTAGGCGCTTCGAGGTCGATGACGAAGATGCAACCGGCATAGGTCAAGTGTGCGTGGAGAAGCGGACGTTCCCTGACCGGAACTGCTGAGACGGTCTTCGCAGCCCGATAGAGCGGCTGCCGCGATGACTTCGCATCGAATCAGGGAGAACACCATGTCTGCTACCCCCGTCGCCCACCTCAACTTCCACGGCGACGCCCGTGCCGCGCTCGAGTTCTACGCGACTGCCTTCGACGGTGAAACCTTTGTCCGCACCTACGGCGAGTTCGGAACGCCCGCCGGGCTCCCCGACTCCGACAAGGTCGTTTTCGGCCAGGTCTCTAGCCCCGCCGGCTTCACCCTGATGGCCTACGACATCCCCGGCGCATCAGACACCCCCCGCATCGCCGGGTCGGCACGCCGGGAGAACGGCACTACGGTCACCGACCAGTCGTTCTTCCTCGCCCTGAGCGCTGACACCCTCGACGAAGCCACCGGCTACTGGGAGGCCCTGGCCGCCGGGTCCACGATCGTGGAGCCGCTGGCGGCGTCGGCGTGGTCGGCCGGATTCGGGATGCTCACCGACCGATTCGGTGTCACCTGGGTGCTGAGCGTCACCGAACAGCAGTCCTAGCCCGTCTGGCCTGGGGCGGCCGGCTGCTCTCGTGCTCATCCGTTGACCATTCGCCGCGCATCGCGGGGAAGGACGAGGCAGAAGGCCATCACCCTGAAGAACATCGGGGTGATGGTCTTCTGCTCCACCGCGGCTCGGCACACGGACGTCATCGGGAGGACCGCGGCGAGTCTTCCGCCTTCGCGACCGATCGCGGTCTCCGAGATCGCGCCCTCGTTCGGGCGCCCCGGTGGCGCGCTCCAGGTGCGCTTCATGAAGAACGGCGAGGCCATACCCGTGAAGGATCTTCTGACAGACCGCGTGCTCACGAAATGACGCTACGTATCGACCCGCAGGTGATCGAGCTGATCGAGCAGAGCGGCCGATGGGTCGACGAACCGGGACCGGGAGAGGCTTTCCGGATCGGGGACTCCCAGGTCGAGGAGGTCGGCCGCGAGGACGCGGGCGTGGTGACGGTCGAGACGATCGAACGCGGCGCGTCGAACGGCGTGGACCTCGTCACCTCGGATGTCCGCGTCCTGCAGACGTACCTGGCGCTCCAGGCGGCCGGCGAGTGGCGCACCGGGCACGACCTGGAGTGGCTGACGAACGACCGCCTGGCCACTCCTGTCGAGTACACGGTCACGGACGAAGACCACGGCCGAAGCAGTGTGCGGCGCTCTGACGGCACCGTCGTCGCTCACCGAGTTCGGGCCTGGGTGCTGGCAACGACCCTGACCGCGCTTTCGACCTCGAGACGACCCATCGTGTGGCCGAGTCCAAGCTGTCCTCCTGGAAAGGTAACGACGGAATGCGGCAGCGCGGCCTATTCGCTGACGTGGTCGGACTGTCGCTCGACACCACCAGCCGCCGACGGCAGGTCTTCGTCGTGGGTGACTATCCGGTGCGGTCCCTCCGGACCAGCGCGCGCAAGGCGAGCAAGACCCTCTCGAAGGCCGCGCTCAAGCTGCGCACGCCCGAGGGCCTCTCTGAGGCGATGACCGTGGCGGAGTTCACCCTGGCTGCTCGGATCGAGGTCGTCGACCTCAAGGACCTCATCCCCAAGCTCAGATAGCAGGCACGGCCAGGGCCCCGCCAACCTGCGTGCGCCGGCTGTTCTCCCAAGTGCTCTCAGGAATTCGGTCGGAGCGACCAACTCAGCGCCGATGGCCGCGGGTCCGATTCCTTCACAGCGGCACTCAGCTCGTCGTCGACGTGCGCGATCACCGGTACACCCGTGCGGCTCGTCCGGGCGGCACGGTCACGGTGCTCGGGTGAGGGACTCCAGGAGCTCGCGACTGCGGCGGTACTTGTCCCCCAGGCGATGGGCGACGTGCGGAGGCAGTGCCGAGACCCGCTCCGGATCGGTGTTGTCGTCGAGGTCGGCATGCTTGACGACCACGGCGAGCGGATGTTCGGCCACCCTGCGCATGCTCTCGTCGAGGGTCTCGCCGGGCCGCTTGCTCAGGGCGTCGACAGCGGCGACGACGGCCGCCGGGCAGCCGAGGGCGAGCAGGTCCGCTGCTGTGACCGGGGTGTCCTCGAGGACGTCGTGGAGTACTGCGACCATCCGCGCATCGTCACCCTCGACGCGCGCCATCACCCGCAGGGGGTGTCCGATGTAGGCCTCCCCGCCCTTGTCGGTCTGTCCCTCGTGCGCTGTCGTCGCAAGTCTCACGGCTGCGTCGAGGTCGAACACCGAGCCGGTCACGAGTCGCTCCCCTCGTTGGTACGACGGGAGTTGACCGATCGTTCGAAGTCGAGTGCGGCTGCAATGCTGATCGGCTGTACCTCGTGCTCGTACATGTTGAGCCTCACCAGGGCGAGGACACCCGTGGAGTACCACGCACCGTCGCCACGGAGCATCTCTTCGATGGCGCCTTCGGGCGCTGGCCGCCGCCGCAGGATAGTGCGAGGTGCGGAGACGTCGTCGCCGTCCCACAGGAGCGCGAAGTACTCGGTCTCGGCCGTCATGGGATCTCCGGGGGTGTGATCGACTGGACACCGGGTGGCGTCGGGACGGTGCTGAACAGACGCTGCATCTCCGCCTCGAGCCGAGCCCTGTCCGCGGGGGTCACGTCCGGCAGGCGGATCTGCTCATAGAGGTCGTGTCCGCTCATCTTCACCTCGAAGCTGACCGGTGTTCGAGCTGCAGTTCCACACCCCGACCAGCTTCGAGGTCAAGATGAGCGGACACGACCTGTACGAACAAGCCCGCCTGCCAGGCGTGACTCCACAGGAGGCCGCGCGGCTCAAAGCCGAAATGCTGCAGCTCTTCCGCGCCGTCCCGACACCACCAGGTGTCCGATCGATAGCAGCACCGGAGGTCCGATGACAGTCGAAACAGAGTATTGGGCTCTCCTCTATGAGGGGGAGGACATCTCTCGAACCCACACGATCGTTCGGCGGACGGCAACGCCCGAAGGCTCTATCAGCGAGATCCTCCGCGGAGACGGTACGTGGGAGACCACGGGCATCGTCACGCTGGCGGAACTGAACATGTATGAGAAGGAGCTCCGGCCCATCAGCGCCACGGCCGCACTCGACTTCGAACGATGGGTCAACTCCCGTCGTACCAACGAGGGGAGCGACTCGTGACCGGCTCGGTGTTCGACCTCGACGCAGCCGTGAGACTTGCGACGACAGCGCACGAGGGACAGACCGACAAGGGCGGGGAGGCCTACATCGGACACCCCCTGCGGGTGATGGCGCGCGTCGAGGGTGACGATGCGCGGATGGTCGCAGTACTCCACGACGTCCTCGAGGACACCCCGGTCACAGCAGCGGACCTGCTCGCCCTCGGCTGCCCGGCGGCCGTCGTCGCCGCCGTCGACGCCCTGAGCAAGCGGCCCGGCGAGACCCTCGACGAGAGCATGCGCAGGGTGGCCGAACATCCGCTCGCCGTGGTCGTCAAGCATGCCGACCTCGACGACAACACCGATCCGGAGCGGGTCTCGGCACTGCCTCCGCACGTCGCCCATCGCCTGGGGGACAAGTACCGCCGCAGTCGCGAGCTCCTGGAGTCCCTCACCCGAGCAGCACCGTGACCGTGCCGCCGGGACGAGCCGTACGGGTGTACCGGTGATCGCGCACGTCGACGAAGGATGCGGGGCAGGACCTGCGTAATCAGGCACGACTGGCAACGAGCTGCCAGATCCTGGCTGTTCGTTGCCCGAGCGGTCTGAGCGTGCATCGGTCCGGCACTGCGGCGAGCTGGACTATGAGCCGGGCGCCGGGCCAGCGCTCCGAACTCGGACACATCGGGTAGTCAGACTATCGTCGCCGTTTAGTCAAAGAATCTTGCATCTCGACAGCTCGTCGACAATCAGCGGGCGTCAGGCCTGCATGTCCACGAAGCGTGAATAGTGCCCCTGGAACGCCACGACGAGGGTGTCGGTCGGCCCGTTTCGGTGCTTGGCCACGATGACGTCGGCCTCACCCGCCCGTGGCGACTCCTTCTCATAGGCGTCCTCGCGGTGCAGCAGGATGACGATGTCGGCGTCCTGCTCGATGGAGCCGGACTCACGCAGGTCGCTCATCTGGGGGCGCTTGTCGGTGCGCTGCTCGGCGCCACGGTTCAGCTGGCTGATCGCGATCACCGGAACCTCGAGCTCCTTGGCCAGCAGCTTGAGTGCACGGGAGAACTCCGAGACCTCCTGCTGGCGGGACTCGACGCGCTTTCCGGACGACATGAGCTGCAGGTAGTCGATGACGACGAGCTTGAGGTCGTGCTTCTGCTTGAGCCGCCGGCACTTCGCGCGGATCTCCATGAGCGACATGTTCGGGGAGTCGTCGATGAACAGCGGGGCCTCGGAGATCTTGCCCATGGTCGCGGCGATCTTGGCCCAGTCGTCCTCGCCCATCTGACCGTTGCGCAGCTTCTGCAGGTGCACGCGCGCCTCGGCGGAGAGCAGACGCATCGTGATCTCGTTGCGGCTCATCTCGAGGGAGAAGACCACAGACGTCATGTTGTGCTTGATCGACGCCGACCGGGCGATGTCGATGCCCATGGTCGAGTTGTGCGTGGGGATCATCGACCGGCTGGCGAGGTACAGGTGCGACTCGTGCTCGATCTGCACGCACCGCACGGGCACGCTGTCGATGGGCTCGACCGACACGATGAACCGCTGCGTCAGGCGGCCGGTGGAGGGCTTGCGCCGATCCTTGTGGACCAGGCGCTTGCGCTCGAGCGCGAAGACGTCGTCGTCCGTCGTGAAGGTCAGGGTGAACGCCGTCGAGGAAGCCTCGGTGCGACCGTTGACCCGCTTGGTCGACCAGCCCGTGCGGTAGCCGAGGGAGTGCACGAGCTCGCGGACGTCGTCGGCGAGCCGCCGGTTGGTCAGCGTGATCTGCACGCTTCCCGTGGGGCTCACCGTGCCGTCGGTGTCCAGCAGACCGGCCAGCAGATCGCGGCGCTGACCCTGTGACGCGCGCAGGTACGACGTCGGGATGTGCTTGTCACCGAGCACCCCGAGCGTCCGCAGGCGTCCGTGCACCGTGCCGTTCGCGTCATGACATGACTGGCACCGCAGCAGGCCGGTCGTCGCCACGCCACAGTTGGGGCAGGTCGGGACGGGAACGGGCGCGGTCAGCGTCTTGACCTTGCCGCCGCAGGAGCGACCGCAGGTGCGGACCTGCGACCCGCGAGGCACGAACGCGGTCCCGCACACCTCGCACGAGCGCTTGGGGACGACGTCGACGGGAAGCTGCACCTGGTAGAGCCGCGCCGGTCCTGCACCGGAAGGGCCCATGTCGCGGGCGACGAGCCCGCGGCCCTCGATCATCATCGCGATCTCTGGGTCGGCGCTGGTGAAGCGGGCCGAGGCCGAGTGGCCGCCGCCCAGCCAGACGCCGAGCGCGTAGGCGTCGATGGGCAGCTCGGCCGCGGGGAGGTCGAGGGGACGTGCCGTGACGACCGAATGGTTCGCACGGCCGTCGGCCGTCGCGCACCGGACGGTCGCGTAGATCTCCTCGGTCGTCCGCAGACCGGAGACCGGCCCGGAGATTCCGCGACGCTCCGCGCGGGTGCTCGTCTCCCACTCATGCCAGGCATCGGCGACGATCACCGTGCCGTCATCGAACGTCACGCGGTACGTCGGTCGATCCGTCATCACCCCGGTCGCGCCGACGACACGGGTCGGGGTGCCGTCTGCGGCGATCAGCAGGTCGCCGACCTGGACCGACCCCATCGTCGTCCACCCGGTGGGTGTGGGCAGCGGGGTGTCGAGGGCCAGGGCCTTGCCGATGGCCGGCCGGGCTGCGAGCACGATCATCTGACCCGGGTGCAGTCCGTTGGTCAGTCGGTCGAGGTCGGAGAAGCCCGTCGGAACCCCGATCATGCCCTCGCCGCGGTGTCCGGCCGCCTCGATCTCGTCGACCGCTCCCCCGATGATGTCGCCGAGGATCAGGTAGTCCTCCGACGACCGCCGCTCGGTCACCGCGTAGACCTCGGCCTGCGCGTTGTTCACGATCTCGTCGACGTCGCCGCCGTCCGTGCCGTAGCCGAGCTGCACGATGCGCGTGCCGGCCTCGACGAGCTTGCGGAGCACCGACCGCTCCCGCACGATCCGCGCGTAGTAGCCGGCGTTCGCGGCGGTGGGGACGGACGAGATCAGCGTGTGCAGGTACGGAGCTCCGCCGATGCGGCCGATCTCGCCGCGCTTGGTCAGCTCGTCCGCGACGGTGATCGCGTCGGCGGGCTCACCGCGGCCGTAGAGGTCGAGGATCGAGTCGTAGATGACCTCGTGCGCGGGCCGGTAGAAGTCGGTGCCGCGGATCTGCTCGACGACGTCGGCGATGGCGTCCTTCGAGATCATCATCCCGCCGAGCACCGAGCGCTCCGCGTCGAGATCCTGCGGAGGGGTCCTGTCGTAGCCGCCGCCACCGCGGCCCGCAGAGGCCGGCGCGCCGTACTCGAGCTCGTCGATCGTCATCGCTTCCCCATCGTCATCGTTCGAACATATGTACTCTGGGGTACTGACACTCAGGCCCGTGCGAGGCCCGTTCTCGACCTCGCTCTTGGACGGTAGGCGCCTTTGGGCGTGCGTCCAAACGAAGCCACGAATGCCTGTGAGCGGCCTTGTGGACGGGCGACCAAACCTGTCGATGGTCTGTGGATAACCTTGGCGAGTTGCCCACAGGCCGTGGACAGACATGTGGATGACGGGCAGGTTTCGCCCGCGCCCGACGCCGGGACCGGCGCAAACGCCGAGCGGTTCCTGTGGATCGAGGAAAGGTTGGCCGCGATTTCACCAGTCGGACACACACCTGCGGGCGTGGACAGGCAGATACTGGCCCTCGCCGTCCCAGCGCTCGGTGCACTCGTCGCCGAACCGCTGTTCGTCCTCGTGGACTCCGCCGTCGTCGGCCACCTCGGAACCGCCCCGCTGGCCGGCCTCGCACTCGCGTCGACCGTCCTCATCACCGTCATCGGCCTGTGCGTCTTCCTCGCCTACGCCACTACCGCGGCCGTCGCGCGGCGCCTCGGCAGCGGTGACCCCGCGGGCGCCCTGCAGCTCGGGGTCGACGGCATGTGGCTGGCGCTCGGTCTGGGCCTCGTGCTGGCCGTCGCCACCTGGCTGGCGGCGCCGTGGCTCATCGACGCTCTGGGAGCTTCCGACGAGGTCGCGACGCAGGCGGTGACCTACCTTCGGTGGTCGGCTCCCGGCCTGCCTGGCATGCTCCTCGTCCTCGCCTCGACCGGCGCCCTGCGCGGGCTCCTCGACACGCGGACGCCGCTGGTCGTCGCCAGCGTCGGCGCCGTCGGCAACGCGATCCTCAACATCGTGCTCGTCTACGGGGTCGGCATGGGCATCGCGGGCTCCGGGCTCGGGACGGCTCTCACACAGGTGGCGATGGGCATCGCGCTGAGCGTCGTCGTCGTCGGCGGCGCCCGGAAGGTCGGTGCGTCCCTGGGGCCCGCGGTCGGCGGCATCCTGGCCAACGCCCGCGCCGGCGTTCCTCTGTTCGTCCGCACGTTGTCGCTGCGGCTGGCCATCCTGCTCACGGTCGTCGTCGCGACGAGCCTCGGTCCCGTCCCGCTCGCCGCGCACCAGGTCGTGGGCGCCGTCTGGGGTCTGGCGGCGTTCGCGCTCGACGCGCTGGCCATCGCGGCCCAGGCCCTCGTCGGGCACGCGCTGGGCGCGTCCGACGTGAGACTGGTGCGCACCCTCCTGCGCCGAACCCTGCAGTGGGGTGTCGGGGCGGGTGCCGCGCTCGGTGTCGTCCTCGGAGGGCTGGCCTGGCTGTACGTCCCGGTGTTCACGTCGTCGGAGGCCGTGCAGCACGCGGCCGCCGGCGCCCTCGTCGTGGCCGGACTGACCATGCCGATGGCCGGCTGGACGTTCGTGCTCGACGGTGTCCTGATCGGCGCCGGCGACGGACGGTTCCTCGCCTGGGCCGGCATCGGCACGCTGACGGTCTACGTGCCCTGCGCCCTCGCCGTCCAGCATGCCTCCCCGCCCGATGCCGTCGCAGGGCTGGCCTGGCTGTGGGCGGCGTTCGCGGGCGTCTTCATGCTCGCGCGGGCCGTCTCCACAGGCCTGCGCGCCCGCGGTTCTCGATGGCTGGTCACCGGCGCCTGACGGCTCGGCGCTGGCGTTCGGAACGACAAAGCGTCAGACTGCGCGCGGCGGGGTACGCCAAGGCTGTCGTCCCCGAACACCGTCGACGACGGCATCGTTATCGTTCTGTGACCTGCGCGTTCTCGATTCGACACCAGGTTTCGGGGTGAATCGAAACGCCCCGGTAACCCCACTGGCTTACCTTTCCTTCAGCCCCGGCACCGTCGGGAAACGGACCGCCCTCAAGGGCGGCCACGCACATCCACGGAGGTATCACATGCGTAGATCGACTCCGCGCCTTGCGGGAACGGCGCTCGTCCTTGCAGTCGGCCTCGCCGTCGCCGGGTGTTCGTCCAAGTCCACGGACTCCGGATCGGACTCCAGCGCATCCTCGACCGGGGGTGGCTCCGCAGAGCTCTCGATCCAGCCCCTCGTCCAGGTCGACCAGGACGGTACGGAGGTCAAGGCCGACAGCAGCGGCACGCCCGCCAACCCGGCCGGCGACGGGAGCGCGACGTGCGCCCCGGTGACGATCGCCATGGCCGGTGCCCTCACGGGCCCGAACGCCGCGCTCGGCATCAACATCCTCAACGGCGCGACGCTCGCCATCGACGCGCACAACGCCGCTTCGCCCGACTGCCAGGTCTCCATCAAGCAGTTCGACACCGAGGGTGACCCGCAGAAGGCCACGCAGGTCGCGCCGACGATCGTCGCCGACACCTCGATCATCGGGCTCCTCGGCCCGGCGTTCTCCGGCGAGACCAAGGCCGTCGGCCCGGTCTTCAACCAGGCCGGTCTGCTCTCGCTGACCGCCTCGGCCACGAACCCGGACCTGACCAAGAACGGCTGGAACAACTTCTTCCGCGGTCTGGCCAACGACGCGGTCCAGGGCCCGTCCGTCGCGGCCTACCTGGTCAACACGCTCAAGTTCGAGAAGGTCTGCGTCGTCCAGGACGACTCCGACTACGGCGTGGGCCTCGCGGAGCAGATCACCACGGGACTCGGTGACGCAGCCGACTCCAGCTGCGCCGCGAAGGTGAAGACCGGCGACAAGGACTTCTCCGCCGCAGTCCAGGTCATCAAGGGTGAGGAGCCGGACGCGGTGTTCTACGCCGGCTACTACGCCGAGGGTGCACCGTTCGCCTCGCAGCTCAAGGAGAGCGGCGTCACGGCGGCCTTCGTCTCCGCTGACGGCAGCAACGACCCGCAGTTCGTCAAGCAGGCCGGCGACGCCGCCAAGGACGCCTACCTGTCCTGCCCGTGCGGCCCCGCGCCGGACCAGTTCGCCACCGACTACCAGGCCAAGTTCAACGCGGCCCCGGGCGTCTACTCGGTCGAGGCCTATGACCTGGCCACGATCATGCTCCTGGGCATCGACTCGGGCGTCACGGACCGTGCCGGTCTCGTCGACTTCGTGAAGAACTACGACGGTGACGGCCTGGCCCGCCACTACAAGTGGGAGTCGACGGGCGAGCTCGCCTCCGCCCTGATCTGGATCTACCAGGTCAAGTAGCGCGCACACGACGGCCGGGTCCACCTGGACCCGGCCGTCGTGACGTACTCTCGCCCGCACCCCCCGCTCAAGGAGTCCCATGAGTTCTGTCCTGCACGCAGGCGCGCAGGTCCTTGCCGACCCGATGATCGGGTTCGACCTCGGCGCACTAGCTCGGAACTTCTGGGCACTGACCATCGACGGCCTGACCTACGGCTCGATCTACGCGCTCGTCGCCGTCGGCTACACCCTCGTGTACGGCGTTCTGCGCCTCATCAACTTCGCACACTCCGAGATCTTCATGCTCGGCATGTTCGGCGTGTACGGGACCCTCCTGCTCCTCGGCTTCACGCCGAGCGGGAACGCGTACAACGAGGGCATCCCGATGACGATCCTCTACCTCGGCATCGCCCTGATCGGCGGCATGATCGTCGCCGGCGGATCGGCCGTCGGGCTCGAGCGGGTCGCGTACCGGCCGCTGCGCAAGCGCGGCGCACCCTCGCTCGTGTTCCTCATCACCGCCATCGGCGCCTCGTTCGTGATCCAGGAGTTCGTGCACTTCGTGCTCCCGAAGCTGACCAACGGGAAGCTCGGCGGCGTCAACGCCCAGCAGCCGATCCGGCTCGTCGAGCCGGTGGACGTCTTCAGCATCTTCGGCGCGACCGTCACCAACATCGAGATCGCGATCATCGTCTCGGCCCTGGTCCTGGCGTTCATCACGGACCGGTTCATCAACGCGACGAAGTTCGGCCGCGGTATCCGCGCCGTCGCCCAGGACCCCGTGACGGCAACGCTCATGGGCGTGTCCCGGGAGCGCGTCATCATGCTCACGTTCCTCATCGGCGGTGTCCTCGCCGGCGCTGCCGCCCTCTTCTACACGCTGCGCGTGCCGAGCGGGATCATCTACTCCGGGGGGTTCATCCTCGGCATCAAGGCCTTCAGCGCCGCCGTCCTCGGCGGGATCGGCAACCTGCGCGGTGCCCTGCTCGGTGGCCTCCTGCTGGGCGTCATGGAGCTCTACGGCCAGGCAGTCTTCGGGACCGAGTGGCGCGACGTCGTCGCGTTCGTCCTGCTGGTGCTGGTGCTCATGTTCCGACCTACCGGCATCCTGGGTGAGTCCCTCGGGAGGGCACGAGCATGAGCAGCGACGTCTCGACCAGCACCACCGCCGCCGACAGCCTGCACCTCGGCCTCGGTGACCGGCTACGCATGTGGTGGGACGCCCTGCCACGCCACACGCAGTGGCTGGTCGGCTCCCCGATCATCATCTTCATCGCACTCCTTCCCGTGCTGCGCCTGCCCGTCATCACGACGGTGGGCACCGACTTCGGTAGCGTCCTCGCGCAGTTCGGCATGTACGCGCTGCTCGCGATCGGCCTCAACGTGGTCGTCGGCCAGACCGGTCTGCTCGACCTCGGGTACGTCGGCTTCTACGCCATCGGCGCCTACACCGTCGGGCTGCTGACCAGCCCGGACAGCCCGTGGAACCTCACCGACGACTGGCTCTCCACGGACTGGGCCTGGATGGCTGTGGTCCCGATCGCGATCGCGGTGACCGCACTGTCCGGCCTGCTTCTGGGCTCGCCGACCCTGCGTCTGCGCGGCGACTACCTGGCCATCGTCACCCTCGGGTTCGGTGAGATCGTGCGGCTCCTCGCCGACAACCTCACCGAGCTGACCGGCGGTGGACGCGGTCTGTCGCAGATCGCCTACCCGGTCGCCGGCGTCAGCGAGGAACGACCCAACGGCGTCTTCTCGGCCGGCAACACCACGCCGCCGCTAAACTCCGGCGCGTTCTGGTTCTGGCTGTCGATGGTGCTGATCATCATCGTCCTGGTCATCGTCGGAAACCTGGAGCGGTCCCGCGTGGGACGGTCCTGGGTCGCCATCCGCGAGGACGAGGACGCCGCCGAGATCATGGGCGTGCCCACCTTCAAGTTCAAGCTGTGGGCGTTCGTGATCGGCGCCTCGATCGGTGGCCTCTCCGGAGCGCTCTACGCCGGGCAGGTCCAGTTCGTGGTCCCGTCCACGTTCAACGTCATCAACTCGATGCTCTTCCTCTGCGCCGTCGTGCTCGGCGGGCAGGGCAACAAGCTGGGCGTCATCGCAGGCGCGTTCATCATCGTGTACCTGCCGAACTTCTTCCTCGGGCGCACGCAGCTGTTCGGCATCCCGATCAACGGTGACGAGATCGCGAGCTACAAGTACCTGTTCTTCGGGATCGCCCTGATGGTCCTGATGATCTTCAGGCCACAGGGCCTGTTCCCGGCGCGGCAGAAGCTGCTGACCTACGGTCGCCAGGTCTACGTCGCGTCGCGGCGCGCCTACCTGGCTGCCGCGGCTCTCGCGGCCAAGACGCCGGTCCCGGCCACAGCCACGCCGTCGGGCGACGACACCAAGGGAGGCACCCGATGAGCACTCCCGGAGGCATGGGCGCGGGGTCGGAGGACGACGAGCAGTTCCGCGCGCCCGACGACACGATCACCACGCGCGCGGACCTGAACGAGATCTACCTGCCCGACGGGGAGGTCGAGCTCGCGGTAGGGGTCGACGTCGCGGACGTGAACCCCGATCTCGCCGACCCGACGAAGGTCGCCGAGATGATCGCGCCCGACCGCGCGATCCAGACCGAGGTCGGCCAGTCGCTGCTCTCGATGAACGACGTGACCGTGAAGTTCGGCGGCCTCACCGCGCTGGACGGCGTCTCGTTCGACATCCGCCGCGGCGAGATCCTCGGCCTGATCGGTCCCAACGGCGCCGGCAAGACCACGTGCTTCAACACCATGACGGGCATCTACCGGCCGTCGTCGGGAAGCGTCGTGTTCGACGGGAAGACGATCGGCGCGATCAAGCGCAACCAGATCACCCGGCTCGGCATCGCCCGCACGTTCCAGAACATCCGGCTGTTCAGCGACATGACGGCCCTGGAGAACGTGGTGGTCGGCACCGACGCACGGCACAGGACGTCGGTCCCCGGGGCCGTGTTCCGCAGCCGTCGCCACCGCGCCGAGGAGCGTGACGCGCTGGAGCGCGCGATGGCGCTGCTGGAGTTCGTCGGCATCGGCAAGCGCGCGACCCAGCAGGCCCGCAACCTCCCGTACGGTGACCAGCGCCGGCTTGAGATCGCGCGCGCGCTCGCCACGGAACCCAAGCTGCTCTGCCTCGACGAGCCCGCCGCAGGGTTCAACCCCGCCGAGAAGCAGCAGCTGATGGACCTCATCCGCAAGATCCGCGACGACGGGTTCACGGTCCTGCTCATCGAGCACGACATGCGCCTCGTGATGGGCGTGACCGACCGGGTCGTCGTCCTGGAGTTCGGCCGCAAGATCGCCGACGGCCTACCCGCGGACGTCTCCGCGGACCCGGCCGTCGTCGCCGCCTACCTGGGGGTGCCCGACGATGCCACTGCTTGAGCTGAAGGACCTGACCGTCGCCTACGGACGGATCGAGGCGGTGCGGGGGATCTCCCTGACCGTCGAGGAAGGTGAGCTGGTCACGCTCATCGGCGCCAACGGCGCGGGCAAGACGACCACGATGCGTGCCGTCTCCGGCATCCGGCCCTTGTCGACCGGGTCGATCTGGTTCGACGGCCAGGACATCACCAAGATGAAGGCGCACATGCGCGTCCTCGCCGGGATCGTCCAGGCCCCCGAGGGCCGTGGCGTCTTCCCGGGGATGACCGTCATGGAGAACCTCGAGATGGGCGCGTACGCCCGCACGTTCGACACCAAGGCCGAGCACGACTCGACGTTGGCGCGCGTGTTCGAGCTCTTCCCACGGCTCGAGGAGCGTCGGACGCAGGTCGGTGGAACGTTGTCGGGAGGCGAGCAGCAGATGCTCGCGATCGGCCGCGCGCTCATGGCCCGTCCACGGCTCCTGCTGCTCGACGAGCCGTCGATGGGCCTCGCCCCGCTGGTCATCCAGCAGATCTTCCGGATCATCACGGAGATCAACGCGACCGGAACCACGATCCTCCTGGTCGAGCAGAACGCTCAGCAGGCGCTGTCGCGATCGGACCGCGCCTACATCCTCGAGAGCGGCGAGGTGATCACGAGCGGCGGCGGCAAGGAGCTGCTCGCCGACCCGGCCGTCAAGCAGGCCTACCTCGGCGTCGCCTAGCCAGACCGTTCACCCGGTACGACGAAGCCCCGCCCTCCTGATGGAGGGCGGGGCTTCGTCGTGCGTGCTCAGCTCAGGCTGCGACGACCTTGACGGTCACCGTCGCGGCCACGTCTGCGTGCAGACGGACCGACACCTTGTACTCGCCGAGGGCCTTGATCGGCTGACCGATCTCGACCTTGCGCTTGTCGATCTGCGGTGCGCCGGACTTCTTGACCGCCTCGGCGATCTCGGCGGTCGTGACGGCACCGAACAGACGGCCCGACTCGCCGGCCTTGGCGGTGACGACGACAGCCTTCGACTGAAGGGAGTCGCGAATCGCCTTGGCGTCGTCGAGCGTGGCGATCTCGCGGGCCTTGCGGGCCTTGCGGATCGCGGTGACGTCCTTCTCGGCGCCCTTGGTCCAGGGCGTCGCAAGGTTGCGCGGGACGAGGAAGTTACGGGCGTACCCGTCCTTGACCTCGACCACGTCGCCGGGCTCACCGAGACCGGTGACCTCGTGGGTCAGGATGATCTTCGCCATGATGGTCTCCTCTCTCAGCGTGCCGACGACGAGTACGGCAGGAGTGCCATCTCGCGGGCGTTCTTGACGGCGCGCGCGATCGCGCGCTGCTCCTGGGTGGACACACCGGTCACTCGGCGAGCGCGGATCTTCCCGCGGTCAGAGATGAACTTGCGCAGCAGCGCAGTGTCCTTGTAGTCGACGACGTCGATCTTCGCCGCCTTGAGCGGGTTCAGCTTCTTCTTTGGCTTGCGGACCACGGCCTTGGCCATCGTGGTGCTCCTTGTCTGCTGGAGCCCTGGGCGTTGCCGTGCCCAGGGATGGGGAGTGTCGAAAAGTCAGGCGCCGATCAGAACGGAGGCTCGTCGGAGTAGCCGGCGCCGCCGGACCCACCGGTGGGCGTGGCCCACGGGTCGTCCTGCTGGCTGCCGCCACCACCGCTGGAGCCACCGCCGCCACCGTTGTAGCCGCCACCGCCGCCTCCGCCGAAGCCACCGCCGCCGCCACCCGAACGCTGAGTCCGGGTGACCTTGGCCGTGGCGTAGCGCAGGGACGGGCCGACCTCGTCGACCTGGAGCTCGTACACGGTGCGCTTCTCGCCCTCGCGGGTCTCATACGAGCGCTGCACGAGCCGGCCGGTCACGATGACGCGGGTGCCCTTGGTGAGTGACTCGGCGACCGACTCGGCCGCCTCCCGCCAGATGGAGCAGCGCAGGAACAGCGTGTCGCCGTCCTTCCACTCGTTGCTCTGGCGGTCGAACGTGCGGGGGGTGGACGCGACGGTGAAGTTCGCGACAGCAGCCCCCGAGGGGGTGAAGCGCAGCTCGGGATCCCCGGTCAGGTTCCCGATCACCGTGATGACGGTCTCACCGCTCATACCCAGCTCCTCGCTCGTTCGGAATCAGTCAGTTGACGTGGGAGCGGACGCTACGTGCGACCACCCACATGCAGAAGATCAGGCGTCGGCGCGCAGGACCTTGGTCCGCAGGACGACCTCGTTGAGGCCGAGCTGACGGTCGAGCTCCTTGGCGGTCGCGGGAGTCGCGTGGAAGTCGATGACGGCGTAGATGCCCTCGGACTTCTTCTGGATGTCGTACGCCAGACGGCGACGGCCCCAGATGTCGACCTTGTCGACAGTGCCACCGTCGGTCTTGACGACCGTCAGGTACTTGTCGAGCGACGGAGCAACGGTGCGCTCCTCGATCTCGGGGTCAAGGATGATCATGAGTTCGTACTGACGCAGGCTCATACCCACCTCCTCTGGTCTCAGCGGCCACGGTCGATCCGTGGCAGGAGGGTTCTTGTGCGTCGCTGCGCGTCGCCGGTGTCCGACGACGCCCGCACCTCCCGCCGATGGCGGCGGAACCTGCGGGCACAGCAGCCCCCAAGGCTACCCGGCGCAGGGCACCTGCCGAAATCGACTGTGCGCTGGCCGGGCGGCCCAGGAGCGGATCAGGGTGCGGCGGGTGCCGCGGGAAGGGCCGGGGCGGGCGGCGTCGGGGTCGGGGTCGGCGTCGGGGCAGGCTTCGGGCCCGTCGAGATGACGAGGGTGACGGTCGCGTTGCTGTCCAGCACCGTCCCGCCGCCCGGGTCGACACGGATGACGCGACCGGTGGTCACCGTGTCGGAGGACTCTGCCGTGATGGTCGGGACGAGACCCGCGTTCACGACCGTCGCCGTGGCGTCAGCCTCGAGCTTGCCCTCCATGCCCGAGGGCACGGCGACCTGCGTCGGCGCCTGCTGCGTCTCGACCGGCGCGGGAGCCGGTGTCGTCGTCTCGGGCGCCGCGGTCGGCTTCACCTTGCCGCCGACGTTCGCGCGCTCGGGGAACTCCATGACCGTCGCGTAGCTCGGCATGGCAAAGACGTTCTTCATGTACGACTGCCACAGGAACGCCGGGACGGAACCGCCGGTGACGCCCTGCTTCTTCGACGCCAGCTTGCTGACGTAGTCGATCGTGACGGTGCCGGCGTGCGGTTCCTCGTGGACCTGCTGGCTCAGGGAGACCTCGGTGACGACGTTCGGCGTGAAGCCGATGAACCATGCCGACTTCTGCTCCTGCTGGGTTCCGGTCTTGCCGGCGATCGGGCGGTCGAGCGGGCTGATCCACTGATGCGCCGTGCCGTGCTTGTCCTGCACCACCTGCTGCATCGCGAAGGCCACGTCCGCCATCACGTCCGGGGCGAACACCTCGACGCCCTTGGTGTCGGCGCTGAACACGACGTTCTTCTTCGAGTCGTTCACCGTGGCGACGATGTGCGCCGTGTGGTGCGTCCCGCCCGAGGCCAGCGTCCCGTACGCGTCGAGCATGTCGAGCGGGCGAACCGTCTCGGTGCCGAGCACGTTGGCGTTGTTGATCTCCGGGTCCGGCACACCGGCCCGCGCGGCCACGTCGGCGGTCTTGTCCGAGCCGACCTGCATGTTGAGCTGCGCGTACACGGTGTTGACCGACTCCGCGGTGGCCTTCACCAGGTCGATCGTCCCCAGCGACTCGTTGCCGAAGTTCCCGACGATGCTGTCGCCGTTCGGGTCCCAGCCGGGGATCTTCATGTCGTCGCGACCGCTGAACTTGGTGGTGAGCGGGACGCCCTGCTCCAGGGCGGCGGTCAGGGTGAACGGCTTGAACGTCGAGCCCGCCTGGATCTTGTCGTACGCGACCCGGTTGCGGGAGTCCACGAGGAAGTCAGGTCCGCCGTACAGGGCCAGGATCCCGCCGGTCGACGGGTCCATCGTGGAGATCGACGCGCGGATGTCCTCGTTCGGGACCGCACCGTCCTGGCCTTCGAGCGTGCCGGCGGCGAACTGGGTGGCCTGGTCGACAGCAGCGTTCTGCATGTCTTCCTTGATGGTCGTGACGATCGAGAAGCCCCTGCGCTTGAGCTCGTCGTCGGAGACGTCGTAGGTCTTGAGCATCTCCTTGCGCACCATGTCGAGCAGGTAGCCGTTCGTGCCGGCCATGGTGTTGGACTCGACGTACTGGATCGTCGGCGGGAAGACCATGGCGGCACGTGCCTCGCCGGTCACCCAGCCCTGCTCCACCATCGAGTCGAGGACGATGTTCCAGCGGGCCTCGGCCTTCTTCGGGTTGTTGGCCGGGTCCCAGTTGTTCGGCGACGGGATCACCGCGGCAAGGAGCGCGGCCTGCTCGACGGTCAGTGCCGAGGCGTCGACGCCGAAGTACGACTTTGCGGCGGCCTGGATCCCGTAGGAGTCGCGACCGTAGTAGATCGAGTTCAGGTAGTTGAGCATGATGTCGGGCTTGGTCTGCGTCTTGGCGATCTTGATCGCCATGAGCGTCTCCTTGGCCTTGCCCACGTAGTCGGTCGTCGTCGTGCCGACGTAGTACCGCTCGACGTACTGCTGCGTGATGGTGGAGCCGCCGCGCGAGGTGCCGTGCTTGAGGTTGTCGATCAGGGCACTGCCCATCCCGGTGATCGAGATGCCGTTGTTGTTCGTATAGAACGTCTTGTCCTCGGACGCCGCCGTCGCCTGCCCCACGTACACGGGGAGCGAGTTGTAGTCGTCGACGATCGTGCGCTTCTGGGTGGCGAACGTCCCCATGACGGAGCCAGGCGTGCCGTCGTCGTGCGGGGCGAAGTACACGGTGGTCGTCTGCATCTTGACGTCGTCCGCCGACGCGGAGG
Organism: Cellulomonas sp. URHE0023; assembly: GCF_000688475.1. GTDB lineage: Bacteria > Actinomycetota > Actinomycetes > Actinomycetales > Cellulomonadaceae > Cellulomonas. Next base: position 1,253,987 of record NZ_JIAN01000005.1, read on the forward strand.
GCACCTCGATCAACGCGTACGCCGCGACGACGACACCGGCACCGAGGAATGCCACGCCGAGCATGGTCCCGACCAGGACGCGCCACGACGGAAGCCAGCGGTGCAGGCCGTGGAAGCCGGTGCGCGGGTAGTCGAAGAACTTCGTCTTCTGCGTGGGACCCGTACGGCGCTTCGACCCGCGCGGGGCGCTGCGCCTGCTGCGTGCGGGCGTGGCCCTTCGGTTCGTGCTTGCCAACGCGGTGCCTTCCGTCGATCAGTGTGGTCGCGGCGACGTGAGGCCCCGGTGATTCCGGGCAGGCCTCTGCCGACGGTGCCCAGTATGGAGGACTCTGCTGGGCGAACCCTGGGCCGTCGGGCCTGGGCGCCCACCCTTCACACGATCACTACCGCCTGCCCCGAGGCCCGCCGCAGACGGGCGGCCAGATGTGGCGCAGGTCACCTCACGGGAACGGGACTTGCCCTCTTCGCTCGACTCGACATACTCTCCAGATGTATCGAGTTGATACATCGAGAGTCGACAGCAAGCAGAGGAGGTGCCCGTGCGCGGTCGTTCCGACGTGCTCGAACCGGCAATCCTCGGGCTGCTGCACGAAGCTCCCATGCACGGCTACGAGCTGCGCAAGCGCCTCAACCTCGTGCTCGGCTCGTTCCGGGCACTGTCGTACGGCTCGCTCTACCCCTGCCTCAAGTCACTCGTGGACCGCGGCTGGATCCAGGGCACAGAGTCCGTCGTCGCACCCCACACCGTGGCGTCCAAGCGCGCACGTATCGTCTACCAGCTGACCGCCGACGGCAAGGAACACCTCCAGGAGATCCTTGCCTCGTCCGGGCCGGCCACCTGGGAGGACGAGAACTTCGACGTCCGGTTCGCGTTCTTCGCGCAGACCGACGCCGAGACCCGGCTCCGGATCCTCGAAGGTCGGCGCACGCGCCTGACCGAACGTCTCGAGACGGTCCGCCAGTCCTTCGCCCGCACCCGCGAGCGCATGGACGAGTACACCCTCGAGCTCCAGCGGCACGGCCTCGAACAGGTCGAGCGTGAGGTCCGCTGGCTCGACGGGTTGATCGACAACGAGCGCGGCGTACGTCGCACCCGTCCTGCAGGCACCGGCCATCCGGCCGTTGCTGACACCACCGCTGGTGACGACGACGTCGTACCACCGCGAACCACCGAGAAGGAGCGAGGATGACCTCCATCCGCGTCGCCATCGTCGGCGTCGGCAACTGCGCCGCGTCGCTTGTCCAGGGCGTGCACTACTACGCCGACGCAGACGCCAACAGCACCGTGCCGGGTCTCATGCACGTGCAGTTCGGCGACTACCACGTCCGCGACATCGAGTTCGTCGCCGCGTTCGACGTGGACGCGAAGAAGGTCGGCTTCGACCTCTCCGAGGCCATCGGCGCCTCCGAGAACAACACCATCAAGATCGCCGACGTCCCGCCGCTCGGCGTGACCGTGCAGCGTGGCGTGACCAACGACGGTCTCGGCAAGTACTACCGCGAGACCATCGAGGAGTCGGACGCCGAGCCGGTCGACATCGTCGCCGCCCTGCGCGAGGCCCGTGTCGACGTCCTGATCTGCTACCTGCCCGTCGGGTCCGAGATCGCCGCGAAGTACTACGCCCAGTGCGCGATCGACGCGAACGTCGCGTTCGTCAACGCCCTGCCCGTCTTCATCGCGTCCGACCCCGAGTGGGCCGCGAAGTTCGAGGCCGCCGGCGTCCCGATCGTCGGCGACGACATCAAGTCGCAGGTCGGCGCGACCATCACGCACCGCGTCCTCGCGAAGCTCTTCGAAGACCGTGGCGTCGTGCTGGACCGCACGTACCAGCTGAACGTCGGCGGCAACATGGACTTCAAGAACATGCTCGAGCGCGACCGCCTGGAGTCCAAGAAGCTCTCTAAGACGCAGGCCGTCACCTCCAACCTGACCGGCCCGCTGGGCGGCAAGAAGGAGGACCGCAACGTCCACATCGGCCCGTCGGACTACGTCGCCTGGCTCGACGACCGCAAGTGGGCCTACGTCCGCCTCGAGGGTCGCGCGTTCGGCGAGGTGCCCCTGAACCTCGAGTACAAGCTCGAGGTCTGGGACTCGCCCAACTCGGCCGGCATCATCATCGACGCCCTGCGCGCCGCGAAGATCGCCAAGGACCGCGGCGTCGGTGGCCCGATCCTGTCGGCGTCCACGTACTTCATGAAGTCCCCGCCGGTCCAGATGGAGGACACCCTCGGTCGCTCCGAGCTCGAGGCCTTCATCGCCGGCGAGCGCGACCGCTGACTGAGGTGCAGCTACCGGTGATCGCGCGTCAGCGCACTCGCTCGTAGCGCAACGGCGGCGCAGCGCTCACCCGAGCGCGACCTCCGTGAACGACACAGAAGGAGCGCACCCCGCACCGGGGTGCGCTCCTTTCGTCGTCGCATGACCGGCGCGCTCGGCGCAGGCGCCCGAACACGGCGGTGACGGCCGGTGGACGCACGGGCAGCGTTTTGAGGTACGCGCGGGGAGTCGGGTGCGAGGATGTCCGCGTGCAGGTGATCGCCGACCTCAAGGCCCTGTGGCCGTTGCGGGACTTCCGCAAGCTGTTCGCTGTCCGGCTGGTCAGCCAGGCGGCCGACGGCATGTTCCAGGTCGGGCTGGCCACCCTGTTCTTCTTCTCCCCCGAGAAGGCCAGCACGGCGTCCGGCGTCGCGATCGCGTTCGCTGTGCTGCTGCTCCCGTTCACGATCGTGGGACCGTGGGCCGGCGTCCTGCTGGACCGGTGGCGCCGCCGGCAGGTGCTGTTCGTCGGCAACCTCGTGCGGGTCGGTCTCACGACGCTGATCGCGACCATCATGCTGACGGCGGGCGTGACGCCTGCCGTGTACGTGCTGGCGCTGGCCAACCTCTCGGTCAACCGGTTCCTGCTGTCCGCCCTGTCCGCGTCCCTGCCGCGCACCGTCGACGGTCCGCTCCTGCTCACCGCCAACTCACTGACGCCGACGCTCGGCGCCGCCGCCGCTGGACTGGGAGGCGCGGTCGGGCTCGTCCTCGGGTTCGTGCTCCCCGAGGGACGTGGGCGTGACGCGACCGCACTCATCGTCGCGGCGTGCGTCATGGCGACCGCAGCGCTCCTGTCCACGCGGCTGGGCAAGAACCGGCTCGGTCCTGACGAGCGTGCCGATGCCGCCCAGCTCCGTGCCCAGCTCGGTCTCATCTTCCGTGGCTTCGTGGTCGGCGCCAGGTACCTGATCGCTCGCCGCACACCGGCCCGGGCGCTCGGGATCATGGCCGTGCACCGGTTCATCTACGGCGTGACCTTCATCGCGAGCATCCTCATCGCCCGCAACCTGCTCAGCGACCCGGCGGACACCAGTGACGGGCTGAAGACGTTCGCGACGATTCTCGGGGCGTCGGCGCTCGGGTTCTTCCTCTCCGTGATCGTCACACCGGTGGTCGCGCGACGCACCGGACCGCAGGTCTGGATCGTGTCCTGCCTGCTGCTCGCCGCGGCCAGCCAGCTGCTGCTCGCGACGTCGTCGTCGCGTGCCGTGGTGCTCGCCGCCGCCCTGCTGCTGGGGCTCGCGGCACAGGGCGCCAAGATCGCGGTGGACACGATCGTGCAGCGGGACACCGACGACCTCTACCGCGGCCGGGCGTTCGCGCTCTACGACGTCCTCTACAACGCGGCGTTCGTCGGAGCTGCCGCGCTCGGCGCGCTCACGCTGCCGGACACCGGCTACTCGCGAGGACTCTTCGTCATCCTGGCCGTGGGCTACGTGGTGAGCGCCCTGGTCTTCGGCCTGGCCTCACGCGGCGTCGGCTCGAAGGCCGTCGCCGAGGAACCGGTTGCCGCGTGACCGACGAGCTGCCGCTGCGGTCCGTCCTGGACAGCGACCTCGCACTGACCATCGCCGACGCCTGTGCGAAGGACCTCCCCCTGGTCTGGGTGAACGCGGCGTTCACGCGGCTGACGGGCTACCCCGAGGACGAGGTGCTCGGCCGGAACTGCCGCTTCCTCCAGGGCACCGAGACCGACCCGACTGAGGTCGCCCGCATCCGTACGGCGCTGGACGAGGGCCGCACGATCGCCACCGTCGTCCGCAACTACCGCCGTGACGGCTCGCCGTTCTGGAACCAGGTCGTGATCAGCCCGGTGAACGACGAGACGGGTGCGACTACGCACTTCATCGGTGTGCAGGCGGCCCTCAGCGCCGACCTGCCCGCCGAGCCTCTGCGCGACCTCGAGGTCAGCCTCGACGAGCGGGCGAGCGCGCGGCTCGACCTGCTCGCGCGCGTCAGCGACGAGCTCGCCCGCAACCTCGACTACGACGCCGCGGTCGACACGCTCGGTGACGTCGCCATCCCGGCGCTGGCGACCTGGGGGTTCGTCGCCATGACGGACGAGCGCGGACGCTTCTCCCGCGTGCACCTCGTGACCAGCGACCCGAAGGACCGCGACCTCGCCCTCCAGCTGGCAGGCGAGGGCCTCGGGTGGCTCTCGCGGTCTCCCAAGGTCCACGAGGCGCTGAACAGCCCACCAGGGTTCGTCGCGCGGCCCTACCTCATCGACCTCCCCAGGCTGCCCGGCCGCACCACACCGGTGCAGCTCGAGCTCCTGCACCGGCTCGGGCTCGGGTCGGCGATGCTCGTACCGCTGCGCGCCCGGGACCGCGTGATCGGCATCCTGTGCCTGGTCAACGTCGACGAGTTCAGCCCGGACGCGGTGGTCACCGCCGCGCACCTGGGACGCCGCGCCGGCCTGGCGCTCGACAACGTCCGCCTCCTCGTCGCGGAACGCTCCGCCGTCCTCACGCTGCAGCAGTCCCTGCTGCCGACGATCACCGCCATCCCGGGCGTCGACGTCGCGACCGCCTACGTCCCCTCTGCACGCCAGGCCCAGGTCGGTGGCGACTGGTTCGACGTGCTGCCCCTGCCCGACGGGACGGTGGGCCTCGCCGTGGGAGACGTGGTCGGCCACGACCTGCAAGCAGCCGCGGCGATGGGACAGCTGCGCTCGCTGCTGCGGTCCTACGCCTGGGAAGGCTCCTCGCCCGGTGCCGTGCTGGCCCGCGCCGACGAGCTGGTCCGCGGGCTCGACATCGCCGACATAGCCACATGCGTCTACCTGCGGTGGACTCCTGCCGACGACGGTGCACACGTCACCTACGCCAGGGCCGGCCACCCGCCGCCGTTGCTACGCCTGCCGGGCGGCACCGTGATCCCCCTCGACGGCGGTCTGTCCACCCCGATCGGCGTCAGCGGCCCGAGCGGTGCCGAGGCTGCGGTCGTCGTGCCGGCCGGTGCGGTCCTGGTCCTGTACACCGACGGGCTCGTCGAACGCCGTGACCGCGGCTTGCGCGAAGGAATCGTGGCCCTGTCCGACGAGCTCGCCGTCACGCCCGAGGGAGCCTCCGCGGCGACGATCCGCGACCAGCTCGTGGCCACCCTCGTGGGCACGCACCAGGAAGACGACGTGTGCCTGCTCGTCGTCAGGACCGACTAGCCCACCACGCCAGGAGCTCCTCGCCTGCGGCCTCCGGACCGAGCGGACCGCGTTCCATCCGCAGCTCGAGCAGGAACTTGTAGGCCTCGCCCACCTCGCGCCCCGGTGTGATGCCCAGGAGCTCCATGATCTGCGTGCCGTCCAGGTCAGGGCGGACCGCGTCGAGCTCCTCCTGCTCCTGCAGCACGACGATCCGGCGCTCGAGGTCGTCGTACGCCTCGGACAGCCTCGTCGCCTTGCGCACGTTGCGGGTGGTGCAGTCCGACCTCGTCAGCCGGTGCAGCCGTTCCAGCAGCGGCCCGGCGTCGGTGACGTAGCGCCGGACGGCCGAGTCGGTCCACGCACCCTCGCCGTAGCCGTGGAACCGCAGGTGCAGCTCGGTCAGCCGGGACACCGCCTGCACCGTCGCCTTGTCGAACCGCAGCTCCTTGAGCCGCTTCGCGACGAGCTTGGCGCCGACCATCTCGTGGTGGTGGAAGCTCACGCCCCCGCCCGCCTCGAACCTGCGCGTCCGCGGCTTGCCGATGTCGTGCAGCAGGGCGGCCAGCCGCAGGACCAGGTCCGGGCCGGGAACGGCGCCATCCGGGCCGGTCTCCAGGGCGATGGCCTTGTCCAGCACTGTCAGCGAGTGCTCGTAGACGTCCTTGTGCCGGTGGTGCTCGTCGATCTCGAGGCGCAGAGCGGGCAGCTCCGGCAGCACGTGGCCGGCCAGCCCGGTGTCGACGAGGACCTGCAGCCCGGTGCGTGGGCTCGAGGACACGAGCAGCTTGCTCAGCTCGTCGCGCACACGCTCCGCGCTGACGATCGCGATCCGGTCGGCCATGTCGACGATCGCAGCCCGGGCGGCAGGATCCACCGCGAACCCGAGCTGGGCGGCGAAGCGGGCTGCACGCATCATGCGCAAAGGGTCGTCGTCGAACGACTGCCGTGGGTCCACAGGCGTGCGCAGGACTCCCAGGGCCAGGTCCGACAGCCCGTCGAACGGGTCGACGAACGCAAGGTCAGGCAGCCGGACCGCCATGGAGTTGACCGTGAAGTCGCGACGCGACAGGTCCCCCTCGAGCGAGTCACCGAACGCGACCTGCGGTTTGCGGCTCGCCGGGTCGTACTCGTCGGTGCGGTACGTGGTGACCTCGACGACGACGTCGTGCGCACTGCGCGATCGCCGTCCCGCGAACCGTCGCGCACCGATCGTGCCGAACTCCTTGCCGATGTCCCAGTGCGCGTCGCCCCACCGCGCCAGCAGCGCGAGAGTCTCGTCGGGCGTCGCGGACGTCGTGAAGTCCAGGTCCGCCGAGGCCCGCCCGAGGAACGCGTCGCGCACCGGCCCACCGACGAGCGCGAGCTCGTGCCCGGCCGCGCGAAACACCTCGCCGAGCTCCAACGCGTCGGCTGGAAGACTGCTCAGGACGCCTAGCGCTCGACGACGCAGGGCGGCAAGCTCGGAGTCCTGGGGCGTGTCTGGTGTTTCGGGCTGTTCGGCGGGCACTCGTCCAAGCCTGCCAGACGCAGCGGTCGGCTCCACCGTCACGGTGGCCTCGGCCCGAGCGCCGAGTCGTTACAGTGGCGGGATGTCGAGCCCGGCGCGCCCACCGTTCCCCGGGGGCGTACCTGCGCCGCCGGGCGGCCACGCGCTGCGCATCGACCCGCACCTGACGCAGGCAAGACCTGCACCGGCACCGCTTCCCGTGGTCGACGAGACCTCCGCCGGCGGAATCGTGGTCAGCAGACGTGACGGCGTGGACCACGCTGCCGTGATCGCTCGACGCAACCGTGCGGGGCGCCTCGAGTGGTGCCTGCCCAAGGGGCACCTTGAAGGCGACGAGACGCCCGAGGAGGCGGCCGTCCGCGAGATCGCGGAGGAGACCGGCATCCAAGGAACGGTGCTGCGACAGCTCGGCGTCATCGACTACTGGTTCAGCGGGGACGACCGCCGGGTGCACAAGGTGGTCCACCACTTCCTGCTCGGCGCGGTCGGTGGCGACCTGTCCGTCGAGGGCGATCCGGACAGCGAGGCCGAGGAGGCCGCGTGGGTCCCTGTCGCCCAGCTGCACGACGTCCTGGCCTACCCCAACGAGCGGCGGCTCGCCGAGGCGGCCCTGCTGGTCCTCGTCGACGAGGCATGAGCGCGCGTTCGACGCTGCGCCGGGTGCTCTGCACGGCCCTGGCCCTGGGCGCTGCACTCACGGTCGCTGCCGCACCTGCCGGAGCCGCGCCCGACGACGACCTCCCGGTCACCGTGCACGTCGACCAGATCTCGCCGTCCGTCCTGCGACCCGGTCAGGAGCTCACCGTTCGGGCCACCCTGACGAACACCGGCACCGACGTCATCGAGGAGCCGACCGCGATCCTGCGGCTCAGCCGGTTCCTGATCAGCACGCGTGACGACGTCGAGGCGTGGTCGTCGGAAGCGAGCTGCACGTCGAAGCGCCCTTGCCCGCAGGTCGCCGAGTCCGCCGTGCCCGGCCCTCTCGCGGTCGGACAGTCCGCCTCCGTCGAGCTGCGAGTACCGGCGAAGAACATCCAGCTGACGAACCTGCCGGACACGTGGGGTCCGCGCGGACTGTCTGTCGAGGTGATGGACGGCCGCTCCCGGGTGGGCCTCGAACGCACCTTCCTGCTCTGGTACACCGACGACGCCGACGACACTCCCACCCCCGTCTCCGTGCTCGTGCCGGTCGTCGGCCCCGGCGCTGATCCGCTGACGACCCGCTCCACCTCCCTCGACGACCTCGTCGCGCCCGGCGGCCGCCTCGACGAGCTCGCGTCGGTGCTGGCGGCCAGCCCGGGGATCGGTGTCGCCGTCGACCCTGCCCTCCTGGCGTCGGCGGCGTCCGGGAGCGATCAGGCGCACACCTGGGGTGCGTCGTTCGACGCGGACCTCGCGCACCACGACGTCCTTACCCTGCCGTGGTCGGATCCCGACATCGGCGCGGCGGGCCAGGCGGACCAGGCCGGTCTCGTGCGGCTCGCGGTCGACGGTTCCGCCGCATCAGGGGTCGACGGAGCGGGGATCCTGTGGGCCCCGTCGACCGAGACCCTCGACCAGACGGCCATCGGTGTCACGGCACAGGTCGACCAGCCCGCGGTGGTCGTCGCGCCAGGGTCCGTCCAGGTCGACGAGCTCAAGGATGGCAGGACGACGTCGGCTCGCACCGCGGTGCGGACGCCGGCCGGCACCGTGCACGCGCTCGTCCCGGACGCCCGGCTCAGCGGCCTGCTCGCCGACCCCGCCTCCGTCGACCCGCAGGCGACGCCCGCGACGACCGCACAGCGGGCGCTCGCCGAGCTGGCCGTGGTGTCGCGAGAGACCGGGTCGGACCGGCCGCACCTGTTGATGACCGCAGGCCGCGAGTGGCTACCCGACGCGACGTCCGTCACCGCGCTCCTGGCGGCGCTCGGGAGCGCGCCGTGGGTGGACCTCGCCGATCCGTCGACGCTTCTGGACCCCGACGTCCCGACCGCGAAGGGGACGCTCCCGGCGAGCACCGACGACTCCGCCGAGCTCGCCCCCGAAAGTGTCGGGGCACTGGCCGAGGCACGGTCCCGGGCGATCGCCTTCGCTACCGTCACCGACGAGCCCGGCCAGCTGCTCGACGGTGTCGACGCCGAGGTCGTCGCACCCCTGGCGGTGGCGTGGCGCAGCCAGCCCGTCCCGCGCGCGGACCTGGTGGTTCGTGTGCTCGCCGACGTCAACGCCCGGACCAGCGGCCTGTCCATCGGCCGCCTGAGCGACGTCAACGTCATCAGCTCCACCGGTGACGTCCGGATGACCGTGGCCAACGACCTCACGGTGCCCGTCGCGGTGCAGCTCACCGTCGAGCCGAGCAAGCCGTGCCTCGAGGCGGAGGACGTCCCGACCGTCACCGTCGAGGCCCGGAGCACGAAGGTCGTGCCCGTGACGCTGCACGCCCGCGCCAACTGCGAGGTCGTCGTCGTCTCGCGCCTGACCTCGGCCGACGGGACACCGGTGTCCGAGCCGGTCGCGTTCACCGCCCGGGTGACACCGACGATCGAGGGGGTCGGCACCAAGGTGGTCGGTGTCCTGCTGGCCATCGGGATCGTGCTGGGCATCATCCGCACCATCCGGCGCGGTCAGAGCGGACGTCGCGGCAGCCGGGTCGACATCGACAAGCCGCCCGCGCCGGTGCCGGGCGACGGGGGAGACTCATGAGCGACACCTCGACCGGCGGGATGCGCCGCGGGGCCGCCGTCATGGCATCGGGAACAGCCGCGTCGCGAGCCCTCGGGTTCCTGCGCGCCACGGCCCTCGCGACTGCGATCGGTGGCACGGGCCAGGCCGTCGACGCGTTCGCCGTCGCCAACAAGCTGCCCAACATCCTCTACATGCTGCTCATCGGCGGTGTGCTGAACGCGATCCTCGTGCCGCAGGTGGTTCGCGCCTACAAGCGCAACGCCGGTCAGGAGTACGTCGACCGGCTGCTGACCTTCGGGTTCGCCGTCCTGCTCGGGATCACCCTCGCCCTCACGCTCGCCGCACCGCTCCTGGTGGACCTCTACTCCGACTTCCAGGACCCGGCACAGACGCAGCTCGCGGTGACGTTCGCGTTCTGGTGCATCCCGCAGCTGTTCTTCTACGGTGCGTACGGCCTGCTGGGCCAGGTGCTCAACGCCAGAGGATCGTTCGGGCCGTACATGTGGGCGCCTGTCGTCAACAACGTGGTGTCGATCGTCGGCTTCATCCTGTTCATCGTCCTGTTCCAGGGCGTCAAGAGGAACGGCGTGGTGCAGGCCGACGACCTGAGCTCAGGACAGGCCGCGTTCCTCGCACTGTCCGCGACGCTCGGCGTGGTCGCCCAGGCCGCTGTCCTCGTGCCGGCCCTGCGTCGGGCTGGCGTCCACTACCGGCCGCGCTGGGGTGTGCGCGGGTCGGGTCTGGGCACGGCGGGCAAGGTTGCGACCTGGACGCTGGCTGGGCTCAGCGTCGGACAGCTGGGCTACATCGTGGTGTCGAACGTGGCCTCTGCCGCGCCCGACTCCGCAGCCGGAGCAGCCCCGGGGTCCGTCGCCGGAAACAACGCCTACGACATGGCGTTCCTCATCTTCATGCTGCCGCACTCACTGGTGACGGTGTCGCTGGCCACCGCGATGTTCACGCGCCTCTCCGCGCACGCGCACGACAACGACACCGACGGCGTCCGCAGCAACCTGTCCAACAGCCTCCGGATCGTCGGCGTCTTCACGGTGTTCGCGACCGCCGCGATCGCCGTGCTCGCCCTTCCGCTGTGCCGCGTGCTGCTGTTCACGGCGGCGTCCCAGTCCGCAGAAGCCATCGCCCCCATCGCGCTGGCGATGATCGTCGGACTGCCGGCCTTCGGCGTGTGGTCGCTGTACCAGCGCGTGTTCTACGCCTACGAGGACGCCCGGTCGATGCTGCCCATCCAGATCGTCATGGCGGCGGTCGTGGCCCTGGGGTCCTTGGCGTCCGAGACCTTCCTGCCGGCCACGCACTGGGTGGTCGGCATCGGCCTGGCCATGAGCCTGTCCTACGTCGTCGGCATGCTGTACGCGCAGGTGCTCCTGCGCCGGCGGGTCGGTTCGCTCGACGGGTCGCGGGTCCTGCGGATGTACACCCGCGCAGGTGTGGCCGCCCTCGCGTCGGCCGCGGTCGGCCTCGCCGTGCTGTGGCTGCTCGCGCAGGTGCTGTCCGGTCGGTTCGTCGCCTCGGTGATCGAGTGCGCCGTCGTCGGGACCGTGATGGCGCTCGTCTACGTCGGCGTGCTGCGCGGCTTGCGGGTGCGTGAGCTCGACAGCCTGCTCGGGCCCATTCTTCGCAAGCTTCCCGGTCGGCGCGGCTAGCATGCAGGGGTCCCGCAGATCAACGTGGTGAAGAGCGTCGTTGTCGTGGTCGTCGAGCGGAGGTGCTGGTGAGCGAGGTCGTCGGTCGTGGCACGGTGCTGGCAGGTCGCTATCGCGTGCTCTCCCCCGTCGACTCCGACCTCGCGGGCGCCAGCGCCTGGCACGCCACGGACCAGATCCTCGACCGTGCCGTCCGCGTCCGCGTCCTGGAGTCCGGCGCCGTCGCACCTGCACTCGACGCCGCACGCAGGGCGGCACTCGTCACGGACCCCAGGCTCGTGCGGGTCCTCGACGTCGGCTCGCACGACGGCTACGGCTACGTCGTCTCCGAGCAGCTCGTCGGTCCGTCGCTCGCGGAGCTTGCCGGCCGTGCCCCGCTGACCGCCGACCAGGCCCGCGCCGTCGTCGGAGAGGCAGCGACCGCGCTCGAGGTCGCCCGGCGCCGCGGAGTCCACCACCTCGCCCTACGGCCGTCCGTCGTGCACGTGAGCCCCGACGGTCGTGTCCTGGTCGGTGGGCTCGCGCTCGACGCGGCACTGCTCGGAGACGCGGGCGGCGACGCCCGATCGACCACCCGTGCCGACGCCGTCGGGCTCGTGCGCCTGCTCTACGCCGCCCTGACCGGCTACTGGCCCGGTGACCCCGGTTCACGGCTCCCCACCGGCGGCGACACGCTTCCGCTCGCCCCGGTCGTCAACGGCTCGCCCGTGCCACCGGCTGACCTGGTGCCCAGCATCCCGAACGACCTCGACACGCTCTGCGTCGTGACGCTGGGCCCTCACGACGACGGACCGCACAGCCCAGGCGATCTCGTTCGTGAGCTCGAGCCGTGGGGCGAGATCCGCACCTCCGGGCTCGGTGAGGACGCCGCCCTGGCCACCACGACGGTCGACGGTCAGTTCCCGCCGACCGGCGCAGCCGCACCCGAGCCCGATGTCACGTTGGTCGAGGGTGCCGCCGTCGCTGCGGTCGTCCAGCGCCAGTCCGTGCGCAACGCGTTCCAGGCTCCCCAGACGCAGCCCCCCGGCGCCAACCGGCCGGGCACCCCGCCGCCGGCGGTGCCGTCCAAGGGCAACGCACTCGGTGCGGGAGCAGCTCCGCCCACCGGCGCGCCGGTCGCCGCTCCGGTCGTCGCACCACCCCCTGCCACCCCGCCGCGCCCAGAGTCGATCCCCCCTGCGGCGTCTGCACCGACCGTCTCACGCCGCCCGGTGGCACAGGCGACGACCGCAACCGGCTTCGACGAGGTCATGGGTGTCGGAACGCCCGAGGTGCCCATCGTCGCGCGTCGGTTCGACCCCACGGCACTCGTGCTCATCATCGTCGTCGTCGCCGTCGTCATCGGCGTGATCATCGCGATCCGCACGCTCTCCTCGGGCTTCGACCCCGGGTCCCCGGCCGCGGACGAGCCGCTCCCGTCCCAGAGCGCCGCCGCGTCGGCCCCCGCTGCCGCGGCTCCCTCGCAAGCACCGCAAGCCCCGGCGGCCGGCGGACCACCCGTCATCGCATCGGCGACGACCATCGACCCCTCGGACGCCGACGGCGAGCACCAGGAAGACGCAGCCAAGGCGTTCGACGGTGACCCAGCGACGTTCTGGTACACCCAGACGTACAAGCGCGCCGACTTCGCCGGGTTCAAGCCCGCAGTCGGCTACGCGATCACGCTCACCACGAAGACCACGGTGAACTCGGTGACCCTGCGCTCGAACAGCACGGGCGGCCACGTCGAGATCCGGGCGACCGATGCCGCGCACCCCACCGACGGTCCCGTCCTGGCATCCGGTTCCTTCGGCCCCGAGAGCACCTTCCCGCTCGTCCCGCCGGCGGACACGCAGTCGCTCGTCCTGTGGGTCACCGAGCTGCCGACCACCGCGGACGGGTCGTTCCGGCTCGAGCTCACCGAGGTCTCGCTGTCCTGACGCTGCTGTTCAGATCCGTTCTGGACGCGAATCGCACCGGTTCCTCGGGCGGTCCTCATGCCGCTCCCGCAGCGTCGTCACCGAGCACCGGCGCGGGTCGTTCCCCGGAACATCTGGCGCCTAGGATCTGTTGATCCCGACAGCCTCCACACCCGAGCTGCACCGTCGACACAAGGACCACATCGTGACCGACCAGTCCACCGCTGCGCCCGACTCCGTGCGCGACCTCGTCATCGTCGGATCGGGTCCTGCCGGGTACACCGCAGCCATCTACGCCGCGCGCGCGGGCCTCGCCCCGCTCGTCATCGCCGGGTCCGTCACCGCCGGTGGCGCCCTGATGAACACCACTGAGGTCGAGAACTTCCCCGGCTTCCCCGACGGCATCCAGGGCCCCGAGCTCATGGAGTCGCTGCAGAAGCAGGCCGAGCGGTTCGGCGCCGAGGTCCTCTGGGACGACGCGTCGTCGCTCGACCTCACGGGCGACATCAAGGTCATCGAGACGCTCAACGGCGACACGTTCCGTGCACGCGCGGTCATCCTCGCCACCGGTTCCGCATACCGCGAGCTCGGGCTCGAGGACGAGAAGCGGATGTCCGGCCGCGGCGTCTCGTGGTGCGCCACCTGCGACGGGTTCTTCTTCCGTGACCAGGACATCATCGTGGTCGGAGGTGGCGACTCCGCCGTCGAGGAGGCCACGTTCCTGACGCGGTTCGGCAAGCGCGTCACCCTCGTGCACCGCCGCGACCACCTGCGCGCCTCCAAGATCATGGCCGACCGTGCAGCGAACGACCCGAAGATCGAGTTCGCGTGGAACAGCGAGGTCGTCGGGATCCACGGCGACGCCAAGGTCACGGGTGTGACCCTGCGCGACACCCTCACCGGCGAGACCCGCGAGCACACCGCGACGGGCGTCTTCGTCGCGATCGGCCACGTCCCGCGCTCCGAGCTGCTCGTCGGTCAGGTCGACCTCGACGACGAGGGCTACGTGCAGGTCATCGGTCGTTCCACGGCGACCAACGTGACCGGGGTCTTCGCGTGCGGCGACCTCGTCGACCACACCTACCGGCAGGCGATCACCGCAGCCGGTTCCGGGTGCGCCGCGGCCCTCGACGCCCAGCACTTCCTGGCGTCGCTCGGCGACCTGGTCGCACCCGTCCCGCCCATCGAGGCCTATGTCGAGGAGATCGTATGAGCACCACCGTCGTCACCGATGCCACCTTCCAGGCGGAGGTGCTCGAGTCGAAGATCCCCGTGATCGTCGACTTCTGGGCCGAGTGGTGCGGCCCCTGCCGCATGGTGGCGCCCGTGCTCGAGGAGCTCTCGAACCAGTACGAGGGACGCATCAAGATCGTGAAGGTGGACTCCGACGCGAACCCGAAGCTCGTGGGCGACTACAACATCGTCTCCATCCCGACGTTGAACATCTACTTCGGCGGAGAGCTCGTGGCATCGCGGGTGGGTGCCCGCCCGAAGTCGATGATCGCCGCGGACATCGAGAGCGTGCTCACCTCCGTCTGATCACGTCCTGCGGAAAGGCCCTCGGCAGCCACGGTGCCGAGGGCCTTTCCGTGTCCGGATCGAGCTTCGTCCAGACGTCGTCGAAGTCCCTTGGCGTCCTCATTCCGCGTCCCCGTTGCGGAACGGTGCCGGGTCCTCGGTCCGCGCCGTGCGAAACTCGTCCGCATGAGCGAGATTCCCCTGCCCGCCGGCGAGACGTCGGGCCAGCACCCCACGTCCACCGCCGCCGGCACGGGAACGCGCCTCGACCGGTGGCTCGGCTCGTACGCGGAGCGCACCCACGGGATGCGATCCTCGGAGATCCGGGCCCTCTTCGCCGTGGCCAACCGTCCGGAGGTCGTCTCCCTGGCCGGGGGCATGCCGTTTCTCGAGGGCCTTCCGCTCGACGTCCTCGGTGACCTGGCCCAGCGCGTCGTCGCGACCCGCGGCCTGCAGGCCCTGCAGTACGGCTCGGGGCAGGGCGACGAGACGCTGCGCGAGCAGATCCTCGACGTCATGGCGCTCGAAGGGATCGACGCCCACCCCGACGACGTCGTCGTGACCACGGGATCGCAACAGGCCCTGGACCTCGTCACCCGCATCTTCGTCGACCCCGGTGACGTCGTCGTCGCCGAAGCCCCGTCGTACGTCGGTGCGCTCGGGGTGTTCCGTGCGTACCAGGCGGACGTCGTGCACGTTCCCATCGACGCAGACGGTCTAATCCCCGCTGCACTCGAGTCGTGCCTGTCGTCGCTCGCGGCCGACGGCCGCCGTGTGAAGTTCCTCTACACGGTGCCCAACTTCCACAACCCTGCCGGCGTCTCCATCTCCCTGGCCCGTCGGCCGCAGATCCTCGAGATCGCCCGGCGGTACGGAGTTCTCGTTCTCGAGGACAACCCGTACGGCCTGCTCGGGTTCTCAGGGGACCCGCTCCCGGCGATCAGGTCGCTCGACGACGAAGGCGTCCTCTACCTCGGGTCCTTCTCGAAGACGTTCGCGCCCGGCTACCGCGTGGGCTGGGTCGTCGCGCCCCACGCCGTGCGGGAGAAGCTCGTGCTCGCGAGCGAGTCCGCGATCCTGTGCCCGTCCAACGCCTCCCAGATCGCGATCTCCACCTACCTGTCGACGTGTGACTGGCGCGGACAGGTCAAGAGCTACCGCGAGCAGTACCGTGAGCGCCGCGACGCCATGATCTCCGCGCTCGCCGAGCACCTGCCCGACGCCTCGTGGAACGTGCCCGACGGCGGCTTCTACACCTGGGTCCGACTTCCGGACGGTCTCGACGCGAAGGACATGCTCCCGCGTGCGGTCACCGCCCGCGTCGCGTACGTACCCGGCACAGCCTTCTACTTCGACGGAACGGGCGCGAGCCACATGCGCCTCTCGTACTGCTACCCCACGCCCGATCGCATCCGTGAAGGCGTCCGGCGCCTGGCGGGAGTCGTCGCCGCGGAGCGGGAGCTGGTCGAGCTGTTCGGTACGAGCGGTTCCTCGCGTCCCGACGACGTCCAGTCGCCTGCACCTGACGTCGCCTGAACCGGGACGAATGCTCCTCACCTCGGCGTGCCGTCGCCGGCCACTCCCCCGACCGAACGACATGGACGTCCCGGACCTGACGTCATGACCCTGGAGCGCATCTCGTGACCATCACCTCAACGCCGAGGGTCGTCGTGCTCGCCGGGGGCCTGTCCCACGAGCGCGACGTCTCGCTCCGCTCGGGTCGGAGGGTCGCCGACGCGCTGCGGTCCGTCGGTGTGGACGTCAGCGTGCACGATGTCGACTCCGACCTGGTGCCCGCGCTCGCGCAGCTGCGACCCGATCTCGTCTGGCCGCTGCTGCACGGAACGAGCGGTGAGGACGGCTCCGTTCGAGACGTCGTGCAGATGCTCGGTCTGCGGCTTCTCGGCGCGGGGCCGCGGGAGAGCCGCGTCGCGTGGAGCAAGCCGATCGCCAAGACGGTGGTGTCACGCGCCGGCCTGTCGACGCCCGACTTCGTGACCTTGCCCCAGTCCTTGTTCCGCGAGCTCGGTGCACGGCATGTGCTCGAGGCGATCGTTGCCCGGCTCGGCCTGCCGCTGGTGGTGAAGCCGTCGCGAGGCGGGTCGGCACTCGGTGTCACGCTCGTCTCCAGCCCTGAGGCACTCCCGCAGGCGATGGTCGACTGCTTCGCCTACAGCGACACGGCGCTCGTGGAGCGGTGTGTCGTGGGGACCGAGGTCGCGGTGAGCGTCGTGGATCTGGGCAGCGGTCCCTTCGCTCTTCCCCCGGTCGAGATCGTCACCGACGGGCCCTACGACTATGACGCCCGCTACAACCCGGGGCGCACCGAGTACTTCGCACCCGCCAGGCTGTCCGAAGCCTCGACCCGTACGGCGATCGGAGCAGCGCTGACCGCCCATGACGCGCTCGGCCTCACCGGCGTCTCCCGGACCGACCTCATCATCGACGCGTCCGGCGAGGTCTGGTTCCTCGAGGTCAACGTGGCTCCCGGAATGACGGAGACATCGCTCCTCCCCCAGGCGGCCGAGGCGGCCGGCCTCGCGCTCGGCGAGCTCTACCGTTCCATGGTGAACGCTGCTCTAGCAGTGTGACCTGCGAAAACGTCCTGTCTGTACGGAACGCTGCACCAGACACGTACTGATCTCCGCGGTTGCGCCCTGCAGTAGCCCGCGCGGCTGCGGGCCGCACCGTCGATGGGCAAAGGAAGAGCCGCCGGCTCAACTACACCGGCGGCTCCCTGCTGAGAACGACGAACCCTGGGCCTCAGCCTCTGAGGAGACCCGGATCCTCTGGCGCGAGACTCGCGAGGATGCGGTTGAGATCCTGGACGGACGCGAACTCGACGGTCAACCGGCCACGCGACTTTCCGAGGCTCACCTTGACCCGCGTCTCGAACCGGTCCGACAAGCGGGCCGCCAGACCGTCGAGCGCCTCGTTGCGCTGACCGGCGACGGGCGCAGTGCGGCGAGCAGACTGTTCCGGGTCTCCACCGAGCGACACGATCTCCTCGACAGCGCGAACCGACAGCCCTTCTGCCACGATCCGCTGCGCGAGGCGCTCCTGAGCCGCCGCGTCGGGCAGGCCGAGCAGCGCTCGGGCGTGCCCGGCCGAGAGCACACCTGCCGCGACCCTGCGCTGGACCAGCGGTGGAAGCTTGAGCAGCCGCAGAGTGTTCGAGATCTGCGGACGTGACCGGGAGATGCGGGTAGCGAGCTCCTCGTGCGTGCACCCGAAGTCGTCGAGCAGTTGCTGATAGGCCGCCGCCTCCTCGAGCGCATTGAGCTGCGCACGGTGCAGGTTCTCCAGGAGCGCGTCCCGCAGAAGATCCTCGTCGTCGGTGTCCCGGATGATCGCCGGCACGGTCGCCAAGCCCGCGAGCTGGGTGGCCCGCCAGCGCCGTTCACCCATGATCAGCTCGTACCCGTCGCCCACGTCACGGACGACGATGGGCTGCAGGACGCCGATCTCCCGGATCGAGCCGACCAGCTCCTCCAGGGCGTCCTCGTCGAACACCGTGCGCGGCTGCCGCGGGTTCGGTCGGATCGACAGGACCGGCAGGTCGGCGAATCGGGCCCCAGGGACCGGGACAAGACCTGTGCCGTCGTCCACGACTGTGGATCCTGCACCAGAACCGGCCGGAGCCGATGGCACCGACGTCCCTGCCGAGCCGTCCTCGACCGCATCGAGCGACTCAGCAGCCGAGGGCCGCTCCTCGACGAGCGTCGCCGTCGCGGTCCCGCTCACGGCACTGGCGGCGTCACCCTGTGCCGCGTTGCTCGGCAGCTCCGCGCTCGTCGCAGGCGAACCGTTCGTGACGGCGTCCGTCGCGCCGGTTGAACCGTCAGGGACAGCTGCGTCATCTGGCAGCCCGGTCGCGCCGGTGGTCTCACGCTTCGGGTCGGGAAAGAACACGTCCACCGGGCGCTCGGCCCCCGTGGAACGCTGGCCGTCCAGGCCGGTCGGGATGAGGGCCCCAAGGCCCCGGCCCAGACCGCGTCGCTTCTCGCTCACTGCTCCTCCTGATGGGCGGCCAGCGCCGCCGACTGCTGGATGTTCTGGTCGGCAAGGCCGGACGCCTCGTGCCCATGATGCGGGACGTCTCCGTCGGGCGTTGTCCTGACGTCCCCGGGATGCGGCTCGGGCGAGAAAGTGTCGGACTCATCTCGCGCGCCACTGTCGGCTGCCGATGCGCCCCGCTCCGCGACCTCTCGGGCCGCCTCCAGATAGGCGAGCGCACCAGTCGATCCCGGGTCGTAGGACATCACGGTCTGCCCGTAGCTGGGTGCCTCGGATATCCGCACCGAGCGCGGTACCGATGTCCGCAAGGTGAGGTCAGGGAAGTGGGTCCGGACCTCGTTCGCCACCTGCTGAGCGAGGTTGGTCCGCGCGTCGTACATCGTCAACAGGATCGTCGAGACGTGCAGGGCGGGGTTGAGGTGGGCCTGGATGAGCTCGATGGTCTTGAGCAGCTGGCTCAGACCCTCGAGGGCGTAGTACTCGCACTGGATCGGGATGAGCACCTCGCGGGCGACGACGAACGCGTTGACCGTAAGGAGTCCCAGACTGGGCGGGCAGTCGACGAAGACGTAGTCGATCTGTTCCTTCCCGGTCTCCGCGCGCCACGTCAGGTACGCATCGAGCGCGTTCCGGAGGCGTGTCTCACGCGCGACCATGGACACGAGCTCGATCTCCGCACCTGAGAGGTCGATCGTCGCTGGCAGGCAGAACAAGTTCGGTACGTCGGGACTCTCCTGCACTGCCTCGTGCATCGGCGCGCCGTCCACCAGCACCTCGTAGATCGAGGGCGTTCCTGACCGGTGCTCGATGCCGAGTGCCGTTGACGCATTGCCCTGGGGGTCGTTGTCGAGGACCAGCACATTGAGCCCGGACTGCGCGAGTGCAGCAGCAAGGTTGACGGTGGTGGTCGTCTTGCCGACGCCACCCTTCTGGTTGGCGACGGTCACGACGCGGGTGCTCGGCGGGCGCGGGAACCGTCGGCCACGCAGCTCGATCCGGCGGCGCGCGTCTTGCTGGAGCTGCGCCATGAGCGGAGTGTCGTCCGAGGCCTCGGGAAGGCTCTCGACGAGAGCAGCCCGGCGCTTCTCATCCGAGTCGCCCTCCCCGAGCTCCACATCCGACGCTCGGTCGCTGGGCGTCGTCGTCGCTGGGGCATCCGCCGTCGTGGCAAGGACCGGTTCGGGTGCGGTCGCTCTGTTCTCTCCAGCGCCGATCGGGGCCGTTGGATCTTCGTGCCGACCAACCGACGTCCGGTCGTCCAACGTCCGCTCGGGCTCTATCACGCGCGATTCCTGTTCTGTTTCACGTGAAACGAGGGTGGACGCGTGGGCGGTCCCGTCAGTGAGATCGGCGGCAGCGGCGGTGCCGTCGTGGTTCCCCGTCTCCGTGCGCTGTATCGCTGTTTCACGTGAAACGGGCGCAGCACCGGTGAATGCCGCTTCGTGCGCGTCCCGGGCGACGGGTGCCGACCACATCGCTGCAGCCACCTTCGGCTCGTCGGTTTCACGTGAAACCGTCGTCACCGCGGTGAATGCAGCCGGCACCGGCACCGGTGCTTCCTGGGAGAACTGGGCTACAGGTGCGGCAGGCCGTGACGTGTCGCCTGTCCCCCGTGCCTCTCCGCTGGTCGCATCGGCATACCCATCTGTCGAGGGTCGCTGATCAACCGTGAGTGACCGGACCTGACTGGCCCACGCTCCGCCCACCGTCGACGAAGGACTCGCGCCATGGGGTTCCCTCGGGTCCGCCAGACCTGCGTCCGCGGGCGCGTGTGCCTCGGGGCTCGGCATCGGCGCAACCTCCACAACCGCATCTTCTGAGCGCGGGGACTGAGAGCTGGTCACATCCGGCACGCCGAGGTATGGCGTGCTGGGCGCCGTCGCAGCCCATCCCGATGCGATCGCGGGAGCAGCAGCCGGATCCCCGTCACCGTGGGTGGGGACCGACGCAGCCTCGTCGGGACGACTCTTCTTCCTACCGAACACCAGGCACAGCCTCCCGCACGACTCGGACGACTCTCGTCACGTCGACACCCTCGATCGTCGGCGCATCCAGCACCACTGCGGCCCCCGCCCCGTACTTGCGACCGATGTGCCGCGCTGCGTCGATCTCTTCTTCAGCCTTGCTGCCCTTGAGGGCAACCAGAGTGCCACCGCGCCCCAGGAGAGGCATCGACCATCGGTAGAGCTTCTCGAGGGCAGCGACCGCTCGCACCGTCACGGCGTCTGCGAACAGGTCCCCGTGCACATCCTGTGCACGGCCTCGTCGCACCACCACGTTGTCCAGGTTGAGCGAGCTAGCCACCTCGCTCAACCAGTCGGTGCGCCGCTCCATCGGCTCCAGGAGCACGACCTCCGCGTTCGGCACCATGGCGGCAACGACGATGCCGGGAAGCCCTGCACCGCTTCCGAGGTCGATGATCCGCCCCGTGGTGGGCAGGAAGGGAACGACCGCTGCGGAGTTCAGCAGGTGTCGCTCCCAAAGTCGCGCGAGCTCACGCGGGCCGATGAGGCCTCTCAGTTCACCTTCGGCGACGAGAAGGTCGTGGAAACCGACGATGGCCGGCCATGACGCCCCGAAATACTGCTCGACCCGCGGGTCGTCCTGCAGTGGGTCGGCTCCGTCGACACCCGTCGACTGAGCTTCCGTCACAGCCAGGTCTCCTCGGTTTCACGTGAAACGAACGTGTGCTCGACGGTTCGTTGTGGCGGTTGCAGCCTGCCGAGTGTGTCCACGGCGGTGCGGGTCGAGCGCGACGCCAACGGTACCGTGCTCAAGCCTCACGACCGGCCATCCACACAGGCGGAGTTACCTCCGGGACGGCTCGCATGTGCTGCTCGAACACGCCGATTTCTGGCGGACGACTCGTGACGCGTGTCAGAGCGCCACGCCTGAGGAACTAGTCCTTGCGCACGCCGATGGCGACCTTCACCCGTGAGACCCAACCCGTCCGTTCACCCCCGTAGCGACAGCACTGCGCTCCCGTGCCGTGCGGCCGCCACGGGTCTCGCATCGCGCTGATCCAACCAGCCGGTACCGACCACGTCCCACACGAGGGGTCACGATCAACCCGCACCCACGGGTTCCTCCACAGCGCCTGCAACTTGCGACAGCCCTCTCATGATCGTGCTGTGCTGGCCGGCTCGTCCGATCTGTCGTGACCACCCCTTAGGGTCGGCTCGTCTAGGCGTTGTAACCGAGGCTTAGTGATCGGGTCGACGACGCCTAGCCATCGAGTCGACTCGACACAGGCGCGTTGCACCGGTGCGATCGATTCACCACCGTCGCGCACGATCCCGTCCCTTGTGCAGGCTCCGGCGGCGGGTTCGACGATCTTCTTGGGCTTGTTGGGCCTGTCGACGCTGTCGAGCCCGTCAAGCCGCCTAACCCGGTCGAGCCTATCCAGCCCGTCGCGCGGTCGAACTGCCGAGCCGGCCTGGGCTCCCGAGCCAGCATGGGCGCGCGAGGTCGCCTGAACTCTCGCGCCACCCGGGGGCTCCCGAGCCAGCCTGGCGTCTTGCCGCTGACCCACCTGCCGAGCCTGCCGACCTGGCGAGCCCGCCGAGCCCACCGAGCCTGGCGAACCTGTCGAGCCTGCCTGACCTGCCGAGCCTGCCGACCTGGCGAGCCCGCCGAGCCTGCCGAGGCTGCCGAGCCCGCCTTTCCCTGCCGAGCCTGCCTGACCTGCCGAGCCTGCCGACCTGGCGAGCCCGCCGAGCCTGCCGAGCCTGCCAACCCCGCCGACCTAGGGAGCCCGCCAAGCCTGCCAAGCCTGCCAAGCCTGCCAAGCCTTGCTGACCTGCCGAGCCAGGCGAGCCCGTCCACCTCGCGAACCGTCGACTTGGCGGACCTGTCGAAGCTGGCGAGCGGCATGGACCTATACCCGGGGCACCTATACCCGGGGCGCAACTGGCGCCCGTCACAGCGAGCTGGCGCCGTTGATGGGCGCACTGTCCGACCATGCTGCTCGCCGGAGTCGCCCGGTCTTCGACGTCGCTCCAACCACTACCGGTCTCGCGCGCGGCGTCGTCATCCGGATACGCCGTCGGCCCGTGGTCGGCGGCGACACCGAGGTAGGCGCGTACCGGCGACAGTTGTCGTCCCGGTGCGCCAAGAACCTGCCGTGGGTGGCCATACGCGCGATACGGCATGGAGACGTCGATCGGCGCAGCAACTGTCGCCATCAGCACACACCGCTGCGCACCCGCACTCGGGAATCAGTGACACCTGGCGCTCGCCTCGAATGAGCCGGACAGGACAGGTCCACAGTGCCCGACGTTTCACGTGAAACGCGGGTGCAAGAGTCGGTCAGCATCAGTTGCAGGGTCGTGTCCACAGCCTTCGGTCCTGACGAGGACCAACGTCTGCAGCGTGCGGATGGGTCCACGGTTCCGCCTTCGGGCTCCACCCCCGCCCACCTGCCACGTGGACGCGTACGACCAGAGTTCCCTTCTTGCCAGGGCGCGACCACGTAGGCCGTATGAACAACGCGAATGGAACGCGTCGGAGCTGTCGTTCCAGTAGTGCGACATGAGCACTGGCCCTGCACCTCGCGACAACGAGCCCAGCCGCAGAATGGGCAACACGTCTCTGGCTACCAGGCTACGGTCCTGGCTCCGATCGCCGGTTCATTGCCAACGCGCCTGTGTCTATGCGCACAACCAGACACTCGCCCCTACCTGCCTGCACAGCCGGTCGCAGGCGAACGAGCCTAGGAACGGTCGTTGACGACCGCCCCTGTTTCACGTGAAACGGTCCCCCGATCCATCAGGAGATCGAGCCGAGGACGGAGGTGGAGGTACGAGGAACATCCCGGATATATGCCGGTGGCTCAGGCACTTCGACTATCCAGCTCCACGACCCACGTCCGCATTCGATCCACACATCGGACTGCGGTCGCCTACACGCGCCTACGCGCTTACGCGCACTCAATGCGAGCCGTGCGCCGCAGCGGGGTGCACCCCCCGCGCTCCGATCCACCGGCGGGGACCGCGCTTGTTTCACGTGAAACGCAGAAGGGCGAGCCATGTGACTCGCCCTTCTGTGTGCCACACCCCTCAGGGCATGTGGCGAAGATCAGTGATCACGCGGGTCGGATCACGACGTGACGCTCGGGCTCGACGCCATCGGAGTCGCTCGTCAGACCAGCCGCCGCGACGGCGTCGTGCACGACCTTGCGCTCGAAGGGGTTCATGGGCGCGAGCGCGACGGCCGTGCCACTCTCCTTCGCACGCTCGATCGCCTCGGTGGCAACCGTCACGAGCTCGGCCCGCCGAGCGGACCGGTACCCCGCGACGTCGAGCATCAAACGGCTGCGCTCACCAGTCTTGGCCTGAACGGCAAGACGTGTGAGCTCCTGCAGAGCGTCGAGGACCTCGCCGTCGGAGCCAGCAAGACGCCGAAGCGACTTGTCCGCCGGGTCCTCGGAAACGATCTCGACAGCAGCGCGGCCATGGTCGACGTCGATGTCGATGTCACCGTCAAGGTCTGCGATGTCGAGCAGCTCCTCGAGGTAGTCGGCAGCGATCTCCCCTTCTTCCTCGAGCCGCTTCGTGCTCGTGGTCTCGATGGGGGCTTCGGGTTCGGTTGAAGTCATGGAGGGCACTCCGATCAACGTCTACTTCTTGGGCTTGGTGGGCGGCTTGACGGGCGCTGCGTCCGACGGACCGGGATCTTCTTCGATACCGGACTTCATCGGGGCGGCGTCACCGGGCTTGGTGACGGGCTTGGCACGGTCCTTGCGCTTCGGCTGCTGGCGCTGGCCGGCGCGGGGCTTCTCTTCGATCTGAGGTGCGGGTGCATCCTCGATCACGCCCTTCGCGGCGGCCTTCTTCGCCTTGCGCTCCTTCATGGCGAGCTCGGCCTGCGACCCGGGGGCCGGCATGCGTCGGATCGTGTAGAACTGCTGCCCCATCGACCAGAGGTTCGTCGTGGTCCAGTAGATGAGGACACCGATCGGGAAGTTCACGCCGGAGAACGCGAAGATCAGCGGCAGGACGTAGAGCAGGATCTTCTGCTGCTGAGCCATCGGACCCTGCAGAGCAGCAGGCGGCATGTTCTTCATCGTGAGCTGGCGCTGCGTGAGGAACGTCGTGGCCGACATGGCGATGATCAGGACGACCGAGACGAGCCGGATCTGCAGCTCGGCCCCGGGGTGCTCGCTCGCCTTCATGAACGTGGCGGACAGCGGAGCGCCGAAGATCGTGGCGGCGTCGAACGACTGGGCCAGCGACTGGGTGAGCGGGCCGATCGGGTCCATGGCGCCGCTAGCGACCTGGGGCACCGAGTTCAGCACGCGGAACAGCGCGAAGAAGATGGGCGACTGGAGCAGGATCGGAAGGCAGGACGCGAACGGGTTGGTGCCGTGCTTGCGGTACAGCTCCATCGTCTCGCGGCTCATGGCTTCACGGGACGCGGGGTCGGACTTCCCCTTGTACTTCTTCTGGATCGCCTGCATCTCAGGCGCGAGCAGCTGCATCCCGCGCGACGCCTTGATCTGGCGGAAGAACAGGGGGATCAGCGCGATCCGGATCACGATCACGAGGCCGACGATCGACAGCGTCCAGGCCCAGCCGCTGTCCTCGCCGAGCCCCAGCGCCACGAACAGCGCATGGAACTGCACCATGATGAAGCTGACAACCACCATGATCGGGTGGAGCAGACCGTCAAACCAACTCATGCGGGAAGACTCCTCGGTGGTGAATCAGTGCGCGGTCGACGCCGCGTCGAGATGACGGTGACCACGGTGCGCAGGTGGAACGTCGTCCACGCCGCCGGGGTTCCAAGGATTGCAGCGAAGCACGCGCCAGACCGCCAGGTACGTACCTCGCAACGCACCGTGCCGCTGGAGTGCGACCACGGCGTACTGCGAGCAGGACGGGTAGAACCGGCAGCTCTGGGGCGTCATCGGTGAGATGAACAGCTGGTACCCGCGGACGGCCGCCATGAGGAGCCGGGCGGGAACCCGTGCGATGAGGTGCAGCACCGAAGGAACGCTCATGGGATGACTACGCACCGACCCGTCGCGACGAGCGCCGCAACGCTGTCTCGAGCGCCGCATCCAGGTCGGCGCCAAGTCGCGCATAGCTGCTGGTCGCCGCCGGCGGGAGTGCCCGAACCACGAGGCCTGCATCTGCCGGCAGAAGCGCCAGACGGGAACGGACCAGCTCCCTCAACCGACGCTTGACGAGGTTGCGTGTCACCGCCGTGCCGACGGCCTTGGACACGACAAGACCGACCACTGGCCCCACGGGGGTGTGATCGGTCCTGGTCGTCAGATGCACCACGAGGGTGTCCCGTCCGCCGCGCGCGCCTCGGCGCACCGCCTGCTCGAAGTCGGCAGCTCGGCGCATCCTGTGCGCGGCGGGCAGCACCGACGGTGATGTCAGGCCGAGAGCTCCGCGCGGCCCTTGCGGCGACGGCCCGCGAGGATCGCGCGGCCCGCGCGGGTGCGCATACGCAGACGGAAGCCATGGGTCTTGGCGCGACGCCGGTTGTTCGGCTGGAAGGTGCGCTTGGTCACGAGAGTCTCCAACTACATCGGGTGGGCCTCGCATGTACCGCGCGACCTAGGTTCGGGCTGCCCCACAACGACGCCTCCACGAACACGCAAAAGCGTTCGGCGTCTGGGCGCGCCAGCTGGAGGCCATCGATAAGGCTCCAATACCGTACTTCCCGCTGTACAGGCGGGTCAAATGCGCGTGAGTCGTCAACCCGAGCCCTCACCGGCCACGATGCCAGGACGAATCGGACGTCACCCGGTTGAGTCCTGCCCCACGCTGATCGTGCCCACTACGCTCGTACCTCGTTGCCGGTGCCGGTGGCCTGTGGATCACGCGCTCGACGGTGCGCTGGGGACGGGTGCCCACGGTGACACGCACGACGTCGGACGTTCCCCGTCCTCACCGCCGGAGACGGCAGTCGGAGCCGACCTGCTCAGCCGCTCACAGGTGTGGACAACTGTGTGGACAACGCACCGCCGTGCGAGACTCGACCACCCACGCGAACGAACAGCCGAGGTAGCACGTGTCACAGGACGAAGAGCTCGCACGGGTCTGGGGCCACGTCGTGTCGACTTTGGAGCAGAGCCCCGACATCACGCCGCGGCAGATCGCTTTCGTCCGCCTCGCCCGGCCGCTCGGGCTGCTCGACGGGACGTTGCTGCTTGCCGTCGGCAACGACCTGACGAAGGACTACCTCGAGTCCCGGGTGCGCGGTGAGGTGACCGACGCGCTGAGCACCGCCCTCGACCGTGAGGCCAGGTTCGCGATCACCGTCGACCCCGAGCTCGCCGAGGACGCACCGCCGGCGCTGCGGGTGGTCAGCACCGAGTCGCGCTACGACGACCAGCGATCGGAGCAGCGAGGCGACTACGACCGCGACACCAACGAGTCACGACGTGACTCGCGCGCCGACCTCTCCTTGGTCTCGAACGACGATGACGGTTCTCCGAACGCGCGTCGTGAGTCACAGCGCGAGGACCGGCCGTTCCCCGGCCGCAACGACGAACGCCAGACGGGCCGCAAGCAGGCGGCCGAGCCGGCGCGTTTGAACCCGAAGTACCTGTTCGAGACCTTCGTCATCGGCAGCTCCAACCGGTTCGCGCACGCCGCGGCGGTCGCCGTCGCGGAAGCGCCGGCGAAGGCCTACAACCCGCTGTTCATCTACGGCGACTCAGGGCTGGGCAAGACGCACCTGCTGCACGCGATCGGCCACTACGCCCAGAACCTCTATCCGAGCGTGCGCGTCAGGTACGTGAACTCGGAGGAGTTCACCAACGACTTCATCAACTCGATCTCCGAGGGCAAGGCAGGTGCGTTCCAGCGCCGCTACCGCGAGGTCGACGTGCTCCTCATCGACGACATCCAGTTCCTGCAGGGCAAGGAACAGACGATGGAGGAGTTCTTCCACACCTTCAACACGCTGCACAACGCGAACAAGCAGGTCGTGATCACGTCCGACCTGCCTCCCAAGCAGCTGAACGGCTTCGAGGACCGGATGCGGTCACGGTTCGAGTGGGGCCTGATCACCGACGTCCAGCCGCCCGACCTCGAGACCCGGATCGCGATCCTGCGCAAGAAGGCCGGCAGCGAGCGGCTGCAGGCACCGCCGGACGTGCTGGAGTACATCGCGTCGAAGATCTCCACCAACATCCGCGAGCTCGAGGGTGCCCTGATCCGGGTCACCGCGTTCGCCAACCTCAACCGCCAGCAGGTGGACCTGTCGCTCGCCGAGATCGTCCTCAAGGACCTGATCACCGACGACCAGACCACCGAGATCACCGCGACCCAGGTCATCGGGCAGACGGCCGCCTACTTCGGTCTGAGCATCGACGACCTGTGTGGCTCCAGCCGTTCGCGCGTCCTCGTCACGGCCCGCCAGATCGCGATGTACCTGTGCCGCGAGCTGACGGACCTGTCGCTGCCGAAGATCGGCCAGGCCTTCGGAGGCCGAGACCACACCACGGTGATGCACGCGAACCGCAAGATCCGCGAGCTGATGGCCGAGCGCCGCTCCATCTACAACCAGGTCACCGAGCTCACGAACCGGATCAAGCAGCAGAGTCGAGGCTGACGCCAGCTCGGCCGCGGTGGTCGCATCTGTCCCATGCGACCCAATTTGACCCACTCGCTCAACACGGTTATCCACAGCTATCCACAGGTACCTGGGGATGTTTGTGACGTGATTCACCCGTTCGGTCGACCGTGCCGTGTGGGCACCGCTCGCAACGCTCTGACCTGCAGGGACGTCCGAGACCACCACAACTCGGACATGCGAACGGGGCGAAACTGCGCCACCGTTGGGTGAACCTTCACGGCCGAGGACCCGCACAGCCGTGCTGCAGGCAACCTTCAGGCGCTTCCTGAAAGACCCATGGGACGAATCTCCACACCTGTGTGTTCACCTGTGGACAGCGGTGGACCAGACCCCACCTGGTGTGGACGACGCGGGCTCCGGCGGTGGACAGAACTTCGGCCTGTCGTGGGCGTGCACCGCCGTCCACCGCATGTCCGGATCGACGCACACGCGTCGTACACATGACATTTTGCTCGTGACCTGCGACGACGCGCTTCGTCCACACAATGCACAGCCCCGATGACGATGACGACAACTCTCAATGTCATGGATCCACACACCGCCAGAACGAGCCGGGCCGTTCCCGAACCACAGCCGTGTCGGCATCCGTACCGAGCGTCGGACCGAACGCGTAGTGTTCGCGTGATGCCTGTCCGGCCCCGTCTCTTTCGAACCCTCGAGGAGATGCGACGAGATGCCGACAGGCCCGCACGACGAGAGGTTGAGGCATGAGGTTCCGGGTCGACCGTGATGTTCTGGCGGACGCCGTCACGTGGACGGCGCGCAGCCTGCCCACCCGGCCGCCGGTTCCCGTCCTGGCCGGTGTGCGGCTCGAGGCCGACACCACCGGAACCGTGCAGCTCTCGAGCTTCGACTACGAGGTCTCCGCACGGTCGCAGATCCCCGCGGACGTCAGCGAGCCTGGATCCGTCCTGGTCAGTGGCCGTCTGCTGGCAGAGATCTCCCGCGCGCTGCCGGACAAGCCGGTCGATGTGGTCCTGGAGGGCACGAAGGTCATCGTGACCTGTGGTGCCAGCCGGTTCACGCTCCTGACGATGCCCGTCGAGGACTACCCGAACCTCCCGGTCATGCCGCCGACGACCGGCACGGTCGACGGTGACGAGCTCACGCACGCGGTCGCCCAGGTATCGATCGCCGCGAGCAGGGACGACACGTTGCCCCTGCTCACAGGCGTGCGCGTCGAGATCGAAGGCGAGAAGGTCACGCTCCTGGCCACCGACCGCTACCGTCTCGCGCTGCGTGAGCTCACGTGGAAGCCCTCGACACCCGACGTCTCCACGGTCGCGCTCGTGCGCGCACGGACCCTGCTCGACGCTGCGAAGTCGCTCGGCAGCGCGGGCTCTGTCACCGTGGCCCTGGCCACGGGCACGGGCGTCGACATGATCGGGTTCGAGGCTGCCGGCCGCCAGACGACGAGCCTCCTCGTCGACGGCGACTACCCGGCGGTCCGCCGGCTGTTCCCCGACGAGACGCCCATCCACGCCGTGGTGAGCACGCACGCGCTGGCAGATGCCGCCAAGCGCGTCAGCCTCGTCGCAGAGCGCAACACCCCGATCAGGCTGTCGTTCAGCGAGGGCCAGGTCGTGCTCGATGCCGGTCAGGGCGACGATGCGCAGGCCTCCGAGGCCATCGAGTCGGCGCTCGTCGGTGACGACATCTCCGTGGCGTTCAACCCGCAGTTCCTGCTGGACGGTCTCGGGGCCCTGAGCACGCCGTTCGTGCGGCTGTCGTTCACGCACCCGAACAAGCCCGTGGAGTTCACGGGCCAGCAGACGCTGGACGGCGAGGACAACCAGGAGTACCGCTACCTCCTGGTGCCCATCCGTTTCGCCAGCTGACAGCAACCACGCCAGCTGGTACCGAGAACCTGACACCAGCCAGTCGCCCGAACATGCGGCATGGTGAGAGGTCTGGAGGCGCGCGCTGAGGCGGCGCGTCGCGAACCGAAAGAGGCGCGATGCACATCGGTCTGGTGGGCTTGGGGAAGATGGGCGCGAACATGCGGCAACGCATCCGCGCCGCAGGGATCGACGTCACCGGGTACGACCGCAACCCGGACGTCACAGACGTGCCGTCGCTGGCGGCACTCGTGGACGCGCTGCCGGCGGGCGACCGAGTGGTCTGGGTGATGGTGCCTTCCGGCGAGATCACCGACGGCGTCATCACCGAGCTGGCAGGGCTGCTGACCGCCGGGGACATCCTGATCGACGGCGGGAACTCCTACTACCAGGACGACGTCCCGCATGCGGAGCTGCTGGCGACGGCCGGTATCGGTTTCATCGACGCGGGTGTCTCGGGCGGCGT
Organism: Cellulomonas sp. URHE0023; assembly: GCF_000688475.1. Lineage (GTDB taxonomy): Bacteria > Actinomycetota > Actinomycetes > Actinomycetales > Cellulomonadaceae > Cellulomonas. The sequence goes on from NZ_JIAN01000005.1 coordinate 1,284,624, forward strand.
CTGGGGACTGGCCAACGGATACGGCCTGATGGTGGGCGGCGATGCAGAGTCCGTCGCCCGGGTCATGCCCGTGTTCGACGCGCTGCGTCCCGAGGGTCCGCGTGAGGAAGGGTTCGTGCACGCCGGCACGGTGGGTGCAGGGCACTACTCGAAGATGGTGCACAACGGCATCGAGTACGGGCTGATGCAGGCCTACGCCGAGGGGTACGAGCTGCTGGCCGCGAAAGACCTGGTCACAGACGTGCACGGCACGATGAAGGCGTGGCAGCGGGGCACCGTCGTGCGCTCGTGGCTGCTGGACCTCCTGGTGCAGGCGTTGCAGCAGGATCCCGGGCTGGGAGCGATCGACGACTGGGTCGAGGACTCGGGCGAGGGTCGCTGGACGGTTGACGAGGCGATCGACCTGGCCGTTCCGGCGCCGGTGATCTCCGCTGCGCTGTTCGCGCGGTTCGCTTCTCGTCAGGGTGAGTCACCTGCGATGAAGGCCGTTGCCGCGCTGCGTCAGCAGTTCGGTGGCCACGCGGTGAAGCCGGCCGGGACCACGGGCCCGATCAGCAGCACCACGCCGGCCGCCGGCGCGGCCGTGCCACCGTCCGCCTGACCGGGGTCGCATGTACGTCGCACACCTCTCGCTGACCGACTTCCGCTCGTACGCGCAGGTCGAGCTGCCGCTCGAACCTGGGATCACGGCGCTCGTCGGACCCAACGGTCAGGGCAAGACCAACCTGGTCGAGGCCCTGGGCTATGTCGCGACGCTGGGCAGCCACCGCGTGCCGACCGATGCGGCACTCGTCCGGTCGGGTGCGAGCCGGGCCGTCGTGCGGGCGCGGGTCATCCGTGAGCGGGACGCGGGGCAGCCGCGTCCGACGCTCGTCGAGGTCGAGGTGACGCCGGGGAAGGCGAACCGGGCGAGGGTCAACGGCGGGTCACCGACGAGGGCGCGCGACATCTTGGGGATCTTGCGGACCGTGCTGTTCGCGCCCGAGGACCTGGCTCTGGTCAAGGGTGACCCGGACGGGCGCCGTCGTTTTCTCGACGACCTGCTCGTGCAGCTGACTCCTCGGATCGCGGGGGTCGTCGCCGACTACGACCGGGTCCTGCGTCAGCGCTCGGCGCTCCTGAAGTCGGCGGGTGCGGCGATGCGCGGCGGGCGCAGCGGTGCGGACCTGCGGACCCTCGACGTGTGGGACACGAAGCTCGCGCAGACGGGGGCGCAGATCATCGTGGCGAGGAGGTCGCTCGTGCGGGCCCTCGCACCGCACGTCGAGAAGGCGTATGCGCAGGTCAGCTCCGGTCAGGGCGATGCGGTGACCACGTACAAGGCCTCTCTGGACGCTGCGTTGGGGAACGACTCCGGCAGCGTGGGCGAGACCGCAGGGATCGATGACGGTGCCGGTGTCGAGCTGGTCGAGGCCCAGCTGCTCGAGGCGGTGGGACGGTTGCGCACCAAGGAGATCGAGCGGGGCGTGAGCCTCGTGGGTCCCCACCGCGACGACCTCGTCCTGAAGCTCGGTGGCCTGCCGGCAAAGGGGTACGCCAGCCACGGGGAGTCGTGGTCCTTCGCCCTCGCACTGAGGCTGGCCTCCTACGAGCTGCTCACCAACGGCTTCGACGATGCCGGCGACTGGGGCCCGGACGGCGAACCGGTCCTGGTCCTGGACGACGTGTTCGCGGAGCTCGACGGCCGGCGGCGCGAGCGTCTGGCGGAGCTTGTCGCGCCCGCTCGGCAGGTGCTGATCACCGCGGCAGTCCCGGGGGACGTCCCGGAGCTGCTCGCGGGGGCCCGCGTCGACGTCATGGCCGGTGAGGTGTCCCGTGTCCTCTGAGCGGCCGCTCAAGGACCTCGTCGACCTCACCGCTCCGCGACAGGTCGCGGCGGGCGCGCTCGCGCGCGCCAAGAAGGCGGCGGCACAGCGGGGATATCGGCCCGGGGACCCGGCGCGACGCAGGCCACTGGTGGACACCACAGGGTCGGCCGGCCCGGGCGCGCGAGACCCTCAGCTCGTCGGGTCGACGGTGAGCGGTCTGCTCGACCAGCTGGGCGGAACCTCGGACCAGGTGGCCGGCGTCCTCAAGCACAAGTGGGCACAGCTCGTCGGGCCGGAGGTCGCGGAGCACTGCGAGTACGTGTCGTTCTCGGGTGGTTGCCTGACGGTGCGTGCCAGCTCGACGTCCTGGGCAACGCAGCTCCGGTTCCTGGGCCCGTCGATGCTGGGGCGGTTGGCCGCCGACCTCGGTGACGGTGTCGTCGTGGAGATCACGGTCCTCAACCCTGGCGGTCCGCGGTTCCGGACAGGGCCGAAGCGGGTGCCCGGGCGTGGGGAGCGCGACACGTTCCGCTGAGAAGCGGAACCACGTCCTCGACAAAGGGCTGCGGAAGAGGGTCTGAGCCCTTCCACCAGGTAGACTGTGAAGGTCATTCCCGGCGCATGTGTGCCCGGAACTCCAGCGTCTTGGAGTGATCCGCCCTGATCTCCGGTGGCGGGCGCCCTCCTTCGCGTGTGAGAGCTTGAGGAGTACTACCGCCCGTGGCCGAGCAGAGCACGCACCCGTCCGGCACGACAAGCAGTGACAGCACGAACGGAAAGTCGTCGAACAACGGCGGGTACGACGCCTCCGCGATCACCGTCCTCGAAGGGCTCGAGGCGGTCCGCAAGCGCCCGGGCATGTACATCGGGTCGACCGGCGAACGCGGTCTGCACCACCTGGTCTACGAGGTCGTCGACAACTCCGTCGACGAGGCCCTCGCCGGCTACTGCGACCACATCGAGGTGACGCTGCGCGCCGACGGCGCGGTCAAGGTCGTGGACAACGGGCGTGGCATCCCGGTCGCGGTCCACCCCACCGAGGGCCGGCCGACGGTCGAGGTCGTGATGACGATCCTGCACGCCGGCGGAAAGTTCGGCGGCGGCGGCTACGCGGTCTCGGGCGGCCTTCACGGCGTCGGCATCTCCGTGGTGAACGCGCTCTCCACGCGCGTGGAGACCGTGGTGAAGCGGGACGGCTTCACGTGGCAGCAGAACTTCTCCGACGGCGGCAAGCCGCTCGGCGAGCTGCACAAGGGTGACCCGACCGACGACACCGGCACGTCACAGACGTTCTGGGCCGACCCGTCGATCTTCGAGACGACGGAGTACGACTTCGAGACGCTGCGCTCGCGCCTGCAGCAGTACGCGTTCCTGAACAAGGGACTGCGGATCTCGCTGACCGACGAGCGGCCCGCACACCTTGGCACGGGTGACGAGGTCGCCGGGTCGGCCGACGAGCAGGCCGAGGGCGATGCCGCACCGTTCCGCAGCGTCGTCTACAAGTACGACGAGGGCCTCGCGGACTACGTGCGGCACCTCAACGGAGCGAAGAAGGTCGAGGTCGTGCACCCCGACATCATCGACTTCGAGTCCGAGGACACCGAGCGTCGGCTCTCGCTCGAGATCGCGATGCAGTGGACGAACGCGTACTCGGAGTCCGTGCACACGTACGCCAACACGATCTCCACCACCGAGGGCGGCACGCACGAAGAGGGGTTCCGCGCGGCGATGACCTCGCTGATCAACCGCTACGCGCGCGACAAGGGCATCCTCAAGGAGAAGGACGAGAACCTCACGGGCGACGACATCCGCGAGGGCCTCACGGCCGTCATCTCCATCAAGCTCGGCGAGCCGCAGTTCGAGGGTCAGACGAAGACCAAGCTCGGCAACACCGAGGCCAAGACGTTCGTCCAGAAGGTGGTCAACGACCAGCTCGGCGACTGGCTCGACAGCCACCCGAACGAGGCGCGCGACGTCATCCGCAAGTCGATCCAGGCGTCCGCGGCCCGCATGGCGGCCCGCAAGGCCCGCGAGGCGACCCGGCGCAAGGGCCTGCTCGAGTCGGGCGGCATGCCCGGCAAGCTGCGCGACTGCCAGTCCAACCACCCGGACGAGTGCGAGGTGTTCATCGTCGAGGGTGACTCGGCCGGTGGCTCGGCCGTGCGTGGTCGCAACCCGCGGACCCAGGCGATCCTGCCGATCCGCGGAAAGATCCTCAACGTCGAACGCGCCCGGTTGGACCGCGCGCTGGGCAACCAGGAGGTCCAGGCGCTGATCACGGCCTTCGGGACCGGCATCGGCGAGGACTTCGACATCGCCAAGCTGAGGTACCACAAGATCATCCTGATGGCGGACGCCGACGTCGACGGCCAGCACATCCGCACGCTGCTGCTCACGCTCCTGTTCCGGTACATGCCAGAGCTGATCACGCACGGGCACGTCTACATGGCGCAGCCGCCGCTGTACCGGGTGAAGTGGACGAACGCCGACCACGACTACGTGTACTCGGACCGTGAGCGCGACGCCGTCGTGAAGGACGGGCTGGCCGGTTCCAAGCGCCTGCCCAAGGAGAACGCGATCCAGCGGTACAAGGGTCTCGGAGAGATGGACTACCAGGAGCTGTGGGAGACGACGATGTCCCCCGAGCACCGCACCCTGCTGCAGGTCACTCTCGACGAGGCCGCCGCGGCGGACGAGATCTTCTCGATCCTCATGGGCGAGGACGTCGAGTCGCGTCGCTCCTTCATCCAGCGCAACGCGAAGGACGTCCGCTTCCTCGACATCTGAGGAGGGAATGCGAGCTCCGACGGGAGCATCCGCTGCGCAGATACCAAGCACGTCGAGCCGAACCTAAGGAAACACCTTGAGCGAGACCCCCGGCAGAGAGATCGAGCACGGCCGCATCGAGCAGGTCGACCTGCAGCTCGAGATGCAGCGCTCCTATCTCGACTACGCCATGGCGGTCATCGTCGGCCGCGCGCTGCCCGACGTCCGCGACGGGTTGAAGCCGGTGCACCGGCGCGTTCTGTACGCCATGTACGACGGCGGCTACCGGCCGGACCGCCAGTTCTCCAAGTGCAGCCGCGTCGTCGGTGACGTCATGGGCAAGTTCCACCCGCACGGCGACTCGCCGATCTACGACGCCCTGGTCCGCCTGGTCCAGGACTGGTCGATGCGCTACCCGCTCATCTCCGGGCAGGGCAACTTCGGCTCCCCGGGCGACGACCCCGCGGCCGCCCCCCGGTACACCGAGTGCAAGATGGCTCCGCTGTCCATGGAGATGGTCCGGGACATCGACAAGGACACCGTCGACTTCCAGGACAACTACGACGGACGCACGCAGGAACCGACCGTCCTGCCGTCGCGCTTCCCGAACCTCCTGGTGAACGGCTCGGCGGGCATCGCCGTCGGCATGGCCACCAACATCCCGCCGCACAACCTGCGCGAGGTGGCCGACGGCGTCCAGTGGTACCTCAGCCACCCGGAGGCGTCGACCGAGGAGCTGCTCGACGCGCTCCTGCAGCGGATCAAGGGCCCGGACTTCCCGACGGGCGCGACGATCCTCGGTCATCGGGGCATCGAGGAGGCGTACCGCACGGGACGCGGCTCGATCACGATGCGCGCCATCGTCGAGGTCGAGGAGATCCAGAACCGGATCTGCCTCGTCGTCACCGAGCTGCCGTACCAGGTGAACCCCGACACGCTGGCCAAGAAGATCGCGGATCTCGTCCGGGAGAACAAGATCACCGGCATCGCGGACATCCGCGACGAGACGAGCGGTCGCGCGGGCCAGCGCCTCGTGATCGTGCTCAAGCGTGACGCCGTGGCCAAGGTCGTGCTGAACAACCTCTACAAGCACACCCAGCTGCAGGACACGTTCGGCGCCAACATGCTCGCGCTCGTCGACGACGTCCCGCGCACGCTGAGCATCGACGCGTTCGTGCGGCACTGGGTCACGCACCAGCTCGACGTCGTGGTGCGTCGGACCAAGTTCAAGCTGCGCGAGGCCGAGGCGGCCATCCACATCTACCGCGGCTACCTCAAGGCGCTCGACGCGCTCGACGAGGTCATCGCGCTCATCCGCCGCTCCCCGGACGCAGACCAGGCGCGCACCGCCCTGATGGAGCTGCTGGACATCGACGAGCTGCAGGCCAACGCGATCCTCAACCTGCAGCTGCGTCGTCTGGCCGCGCTGCAGCGCCAGGAGATCCTGGACAACTACGCGAAGCTCGAGGCGGAGATCGTGGAGTACCAGGCGATCCTCGAGAGCGAGCAGCGGCAGCGGGACATCGTCTCCGAGGAGCTCGCCGAGATCGTCACGAAGTACGGCGACGAGCGACGCACGACGATCCTGCCGTTCGACGGGGACGTCAGCATCGAGGACCTCATCGCCGAGGAGGAGATGGTCGTCACGATCACCCGCGGCGGATACGCCAAGCGGACGCGCTCGGACAACTACCGCGCCCAGCGCCGCGGTGGCAAGGGTGTGCGAGGCGCGCAGCTGCGCGAGGACGACATCGTCGACCACTTCTTCGTCACGACGACGCACCACTGGCTGCTGTTCTTCACGAACCTGGGACGCGTCTACAGGGCCAAGGCGTACGAGCTGCCCGAGGGAGGCCGTGACGCCAAGGGTCAGCACGTGGCGAACCTTCTGGCGTTCCAGCCGGGCGAGAAGATCGCCCAGGTGCTCGACATCCGCGACTACACCACCGTCGAGTACCTGGTGCTCGCGACGCAGCGCGGCCTCGTCAAGAAGACGCGCCTGACCGAGTACGACTCGAACCGCTCGGGCGGTGTGATCGCGATCAACCTGCGCGAGGACGAGGAGGGCAGGCCGGACGAGCTGGTCTCCGCTCGCCTCGTGGACTCGCACGAGGACCTCATCCTCGTGTCGCGCAAGGGCCAGTCGGTGCGGTTCACCGCGTCTGACGAGTCCCTGCGCCCCATGGGTCGAGCCACCTCGGGCGTCACGGGCATGAAGTTCCGCGACGACGACGAGCTGCTCGCCATGGATGTCGTGCGCGAGGACGCGTTCCTCTTCACGGTGACCGAGGGCGGCATCGCCAAGCGCACCGCGCTGACCGTGGAGAACTACCGGCAGCAGGGTCGCGGGGGTCTGGGCATCAAGGTCGCCAACCTGCCCGAGGCCAACGGCGACCTGGTCGGCGCGATCGTCGCGGACGCCGAGGACGAGGTCCTGGTCATCATGGAGCGCGGCAAGATCGTGCGGTCCGCCACCGCCGAGGTGAACGCGACCGGGCGCACGACGCAGGGTGTCATCTTTGCCAAGCCGGACAACGGTGACCGGATCATCGCCGTCGCAAGGAACACGGAGCGACACCTGGCAGACGATGCAGGTACCGTGGGCGGCGAGAATGCTCAGGTTTCGGACGAGCTCGGCGACTCACCCGTGGACACGGACGCGTCGACCGAAGCACCTGAGGCCGTGACCGATCCGTCTCCGGAGGACGCATGACCGATCCCACGCCACCCTCGATCCCGCCGCGCACAAAATCGACCTCACCGGCCTCCACGGGCCGGCAGACCACGTCGTCACCGGTGCGTCCTGGGACGAAGGCAGCGTGGAACGGGTCCGACGAGGCGCAGGGTGGGGACGCCACCGTGAAGAGCGGCTCGAAAGGGTCCACGGCCACGGTTCTTCCTCCCACCGTCGCTCCCCCGCCGCGCACGTCGACCTCGGCCGGGCGCAGCGCGAGCAGCTCGACCGGATCGGGCGGGACCTCTCGTCCGGCCGCGTCGAAGGGCAAGGCGAAGACGTCGACCGGTACCGCCGACGGGGTCACGCTGTCCCCCGAGACGGAACCCGATCAGGCGACATCCCCGCGTGACGTTCCCGAGGAGGACGTTCCGTCCCCGATGATGGTGGCAGTGGACGCCACCACGGCGTGGTTCAAGAAGGCCGGCGGCGCCACCACGGCGGCCTTCTCGAACTTGACCCGTCCCCGTTCCGAGGAACCCACCATGACTGCGACACCCGCAACTGCTGCTCCGGCGCCGTCCGCCGCTCCGCGGCCGGCCTCGTCGGGTGACCACCCGCGCCCGGCGACCGGCCGGACGCCGACGGTGCTCAGTCACTCAGGACCTCGTCGAGTGCGGCTGGCGATCTCCCGCGTGGACCCGTGGTCGGTGATGAAGCTGTCGTTGCTGCTCTCGGTGGCCGTCGGCATCATCTTCGTCGTGGCGGTCGTCGTCCTGTGGCTGACCCTGGACCGCATGCACGTGTTCGCCCAGGTGGACGATCTGGTCACCCAGATCACCGGCCAGGAGACCACGATCCATGTCCTGCAGTACGTGGAGTTCCGGCGGATCGTCTCCGGCTCCATGCTCATCGCCGTCGTGGACGTCTTCCTGCTCACCGCTCTCGCTACGATCGGTGCGTTCCTGTACAACATCGTCGCCGCGCTGGTGGGCGGTGTGCACGTGACCATGACCGACGACTGAGCACAGTCCAGACCGCCGGTTTGGGACTGACGCCAGCCCTGGGGTAGTCTCATCCGGCACTGCACGGGCCTATAGCTCAGACGGTTAGAGCGCTTCCCTGATAAGGAAGAGGTCACAGGTTCAAGTCCTGTTAGGCCCACTCCCGACCCGTGGGGGAACCCGATGAAGAAGCTCCTGCTCCTCGTGGCGGTTGCCGCCGCAGCGTTCGTCGTCTGGCAGAAGTACACCCAGGATCGCGACGAGCGCGACCTGTGGGCAGAGGTCACCGACACCTTCGAGTGACGGGAACCTGACCGGGGATCTTTCCTGGTCAGACGGGGCCATGGCGCAATTGGTAGCGCACCTGCTTTGCAAGCAGGGGGTTAGGGGTTCGAGTCCCCTTGGCTCCACATCGAGCGGTTCGCGTACGCGGACCGCGACGTGCACACCGAGGGTCGCATGACCGCGACGGCGACTGCGGGTGCGGCGACGGCTACGGCCTCGTTGGGCGAGATCGTTTGGGACATGGGCGACGGCAACGAGAAGGTCTGTGCGGGTGTGGCAGCGAAGGGCATCCCGTACGACGCAGGTTCGCACCGAGACGAGTCGCCGACGTGCGGGTACACCTACTCCCGGTCCTCGGCCCGCCAGGAGGACCTGGCGTACACGGTGACCGCGACGTCACGCCGGATGGTGCACTGGGCCTTGGGCGGTGCTGGGCAGGAGGGCGACATCCCCCTGGCCGAGTCCGTCGTCGGGGTCTACCGCGACCCGTGGGGAGTCATCGGGTGAGGCGCTACGCCGGTGGGGTGCTCTCGCGCTCACGATGGTCCTGGCGGTCTGTGTGGCCGGCTGCACCAAAGATAATCCCGTACCGGTGCAGACCGAGATCCCGTCCGTGCCTTCCGCCTCGGGGGACCTGGTCTGCGGGATGAACGCCGTCGACGTGGAGACGGCGACGGGTCAGAAGATCGACCACGTCGTCGGCGACATCGGTCCGGGTGCGACCGGCACGCAGGAATGCGAGATCTGGCCTGTGCACACCATGCTGGTCGACGGTGCGATGTTCTACGTCACGCTCGCGCCGGCCGACTCGCCGGACGGCATCGAGGAACGTGCCAAGGTCGACGGCATGGCACCGGGGACCCGCAAGCCCGACGTGAGCTACGAGGACGCCGACGGTGCAGTCTGGCGCACGGGACCCGACGGAAAGGGCAAGAGGACGACGCGCGGCGCGCTCTCCGCGGTGTTCGAGGACGACCACGTCATCAAGCTGCTGAGCTCGATCAACCCCGAAGAGCGGGATGGTGCGGTCGACCTGCTGCCGCTGTCGCAGCAGGTGGCGCGCTCGGCGGGTCTGACCACCGGGTCCTGACAGCGGTGACGGCTGGAGAACGTCAGGGGCGACCCACCGGCGTCGCGCGGGCGTGGTTCATCGGCGTTCGCCGACGATGCCCGGTCGTGACGGCCGACTTCTTAACCTGCGGTGGGCCGACACGGGCGCCATCTCGGTATGGCCGAGCCCCAGCTCCGGCTCGCGGAGCACGACTGATCACCCTCGGATCAGTTGTGTGTGAGGTCGATGCCGGCCGCGGCGACGTCCATACCGACCCGACCAGGAAGGTCGCCTACATCGAAACGACCTTTGGCTGCACTGGCGATCTGAACTCCGGTCGCGCCGCGTCCAGCGATGAGCGCCGCCTAGCGGCGGCGCGGGCTCAGCCGAGAGTGCTGCAAGGCAGCCGACGCTGACCCCGAACCGCGCGGTGGCCACCGTTCGGCGAACGGACGCCGCGAGGCGGCCCGATCACCACCCCGCGTTGTCGCTGCAGGTCAGTCGGTCAGGTCAACGAGGACCGCGCCAGGCGTCGCGTCGATGAACGGCTGCATCTCAGCAAGAGCGGCCTCCTTCGTTGCATGCGCCGAACCGCCGGCAATGGACTGGGCGTACGCCTTAGCGCCGGGGATGTCGGACGCCGGACGAACGATGTACTTGGCCGTGCCGTCGGAGCCAGTGCGCGCGAGGACCAGGACGTACAAGCCGGCAGAGGTCAGGTCGTCGCGACGCTCGGAGTAGCGAAGCTGCGGGGCGGTCGCTGGTCCGGCGGCGGCCTTGATGTCGGCAACAACGGCGTCCGGGAGGGGCTGGCCGACAGCAACGACCGTGCCAGCGTCGTTCGTGCCGACGTACACCTTGGCGCCAGCAGCGCGCAGTGCGTCGACCTGGTCGAGCGGGACCTCAGTGCCGACCGGAGCGTCCGCCGTGATGGCAACCGGAGCAGGTGACGAGGCGGCCCGGGTGGTGGCCGGCGCAGTCGGCTCGGAGACGACTGCGGATCCGTCCGAGCTGCACGCGCTGAGGGTCAGGCCGAGCGCGATGGTGGCGGTGATGCTGAGAACCTTGGACACCCTGTTCGGATCGGCTACTGGTCGGTCCGTCTTGACCGTCGTCGACCCGGACTCGGTCACAAGAGCTGCCCCGACAAGACGGCTCGTGCGCCACTGGCCCTGAACCTTGACCGATGCCGTCCTCACGCTCGGCGTGCTCCGCGTCGTCGGCCGCGGTCCGTGCAAGGTGGTGGCGGCGGCGGTGGTCGCTGCGGTGTGGGTCCAGGTGCGATCACGGGGCACCCGGGCGGCCGAGAGCGTTGCCGAGAACCGGGCCCGGTCGGATGTGACGGCTCCGGTAGCTCGATCTCACGGGACCGGGGACCTCGCGATCTCATCGCTCGTTGAGACGTCGTGCCAACGTGGCCCTCAACCGTGGCCAGCTCCGCAGGTAGGCGCCAAGTGCGAGAAGGAGCACCCCACTGACTGCGAGGGGCGGCTCGATCTGGGTCGGGTCTCGACGCATGCTCGCGCCGCCGTCGGTTGTCGCGACGTCGAGAACGAGGTACCACTGCAGGATGGCGAGGCCATACCAGAGGAGGCACATCGCACCGAGCACGAAGGGCTCCGTGGCGATCGACCGCACGCTCTCGCGTCGTCGCTGTCCTCGTGGCCGGGTTGCCGCTGCCGCGAGCAGTCCCAGCGAGCCGACGAGCATCAGTGCGTGATCGAGCGGCGTGAGGGGTCCGTAGCCCAACATCGTCATCAACCGGCCGTAGACGATGTAGGACTGGACCCGCGTCACCGCTGCAGCGGCGAACAGCGCAACGCCGACGACCACGCCGCCACGCCACAGCCAGGCGTGGACCGGGATGGACGGGCCGCGTGAGGGGTGCACCGAGCCAGTCTGCTTCACGGCCCCACACCGAGCGGGTGGCTTCACGGCATCGGCACAAAAGCCTTTGGGAGTAGACCTTCGTCGTTCGTGGATGCGGGGTCGACGACGGACGAACGGCCCAAACCACGGTCACCCGGCGGGCCAACGCTCTTGGCCGTCATCTGAGCGGGCTGCGCAAAGAACCCGGCGTCGGCAGCGACCACCCCGATCGGCCCGGGCAGAAAGTCACGGCCCCGCCCCGCCGTCTCGTGGCCCAGGAGTGGGCTGCGGACGATCACGGCCGTCGTGAAGCGGTAGACCGGGCAGCCGGCCGGGGTTGGGATCCCTCGCCCCCCGCGGGGTGCACCAGGGACGCCTATGTCCCGTGCCAAAGCTGGCGTCGGCCGATGACACGACCTCTGCTGAGAGACCTCGGCGACGGGCCGGGTTGCTAGCCGGATGGGTCGCACAAGCTACTGGGAATCGTGCCCTCTGCTCGCCGCCTTGAAAGTGAGTAGGCCAAGGTCGGCGTCTACCTGCCTGTCTTAGTGGCCGCAGGACCAGCTGTCAGCGCCGAGCAGCGGCCCGGGGGGCCGGCCGTGCGGCCAGGCGCCGCCTCAGCACGGGTCACCCGCGACGGTCGTCAGGACCACCCATCGGTCCTCGCCAGGCACCCGGCCCAGCGTGAACGGCACCAGCCGCTTGCTGAAGCCGGCCTCGTCTGGCGTGGCCGTGCCGTTCTTGTCCGCGAAAGTCGCCTGGGAGAAGTCTTCGCAGGCGGAACCCTGCGCGGTGTCGCCGGTGACGACCACGCTGCCGACGCTCGTGTGGAACACCCCTGCGATGTGCACCAGGTCGTTCGCGTTGTTCGTCGCTGCCTGCTGCATCCTGTCCTGGATCTCCACGGAGGCGATCACGGAGAACGCAGGGCTGACCGTGTTGGTGGTCAGGGTGCGCCAGTACTCCTTCTCGAAGGTCGCCAGCGTGTTGTAGACGTCGGCCTCGTCGCCGGTCAGCTCGGGGATGTCGGTGAAGACGATGCCCAGCGCCGGGTCGGACTGGTCCTGCACCTCGGACGACGGGGTCGGGGTCGGCGTCGGGGAGGGCTCGACGGCCGTCGTCGGTGTTGCGCTCAGCCCGGCCGGCTCGTCAGGCGTTCCCGAGCAGCCCGCGAGCACCCCGACGCACACAGCTGAGACCACAACCCAGACCGCACGACTCACGCGTGCCTCCCGTGCTCCCTGCGACCGCTGGCTCGCAGCACCCACGTGCCTCAGCACGGGTCGCCCGCGACGGTCGTCAGGACGATCCATCGGTCCTCGCCAGGCACCCGGCCCAGCGTGAACGACGACAGCCGCTTGTTGAAGCCGGCCTCGTCGGGCGTGTAGGTGCCGTCCTTGTCCGCGAACGTCGCCGCGGAGAAGTCTTCGCAGGCCGAACCCTGCGCCGTGTCGCCGGTGACGACCACGTTGCCGACGCTCGTGTGGAGCACCCCTCCGATCTGCCCGAGGTCGTTCGCGTTGCTCGTCGCTGCCTGCTGCATCCTCGCCTGGATCTCCGCGGAGGCGATCACCGAGTACGCGGGGCTGACCGTGTTGGACGTCAGCGTGCGCCAGTACTCCTTCTCCAGGGTCGCCAGCGTGTTGTAGACGTCGGCCTCGTCGCCGGTCATAACGGGGACGTCGGTGAAGACGATGCCCAGCTCCGCGTCGGACTGGTCCTGCACCTCGGAGGACGGCGTCGGGGTCGGGGTCGGGGAGGGCTCGACGGCCGTCGTCGGCGTTGCGCTCAGCCCGGCCGGCTCGTCAGGCGAACCCGAGCAGCCCGCCAGCACCCCGACGCACACAGCCGACACCACAACCCAGACCGCACGACTCATTTGTGTCCCCTACGCCCTCTGCCACGCCGACCGCTGCGGCCAGACCGACCGTGAGACTACCTAAGGCACCCTGTCGACGGGCCGCCGAGAGGTGTTCGTCACGCGAGCATCTGCCGGAGGTGGCCTCCGGACGAGCGGCTCGAGAGCGAGCATGACGAAGGGCCCGGCACTCGTGCCGGGCCCTTCGCCTTTCACCGGCGTCTTCTTCACCGGCGTCTTCTTCACCGGCGTGGCCGGCGAAGTCTCATTCCGCTCCGCGCATGGCCGCCCTCGTAGCAGTCAGGAACCCGTCACGACCCCTTCCCGGCGCTCAGAGCCGCCAGCAGGAGCGCCTGCGTGAGAAGGAACCCGGTCAGGAGGTTCAGCCACAGGAATCTGCGCCACCCGCGGTTCGCCTGTTCGCAGTCGCGGTCGTGCAGCTCGCGGAACGGTGCGATCGATCCGAGGTAGACGAGGGGCACGGCTGCCGCGAAGGCTGCGGGAGGGCCGGCGACAAGCAGCAGCGCGGCTGACCCGGCGTAGCCCCACATCGCGAGCCGAACGGTGCGACGGGCGCCGAGCGACGTCGCCACCGAGGCGATGCCGGCGCCGCGGTCGGCGGTGATGTCTTGCACCGCACCGAAGGCGTGCGATGCGGCGCCCCACAAGAAGAACGCGGCCAGCGTCGCGACGACCGGCACCGTGAACCGGCCGCCCACCAGGGCGATCGCGAACACCGCAGGGCTGACGAAGTGCGTGCTCGAAGTCAGAGAGTCGACGAACGGCCGTTCTTTGAGACGCAACCCGGGGGCGGAGTAGGCGACGACGGCGAAGACGCTGACGGCGAGCACGGCAGCGGACGCCGGTCCCCCGGCGGCGAGCAGCACGACGAGGAACGGGACGTTGGTGACGACGGCCGACCAGAGCGTGACACGGTGCCACCGCTCGGACAGGACCGCGCCCTCGATGCCGCCCTTGCGCGGGTTCGCGAGGTCCGACGCGTAGTCGAAGACGTCGTTCAGCCCGTACATGAGCAGGTTGTACGGAATGAGGAAGTACACGGTGCCGAGGGCCAGCAACCATCCGGGTTCGCCGCCCGCCAGCAGGTACGCGACCGCGAACGGGAAGGCGGTGTTGATCCAGCTCAGCGGCCGAGACGCGAGCACGAGCTGCCGGGCGCCGGTGAGCAGGTCGGGCGTCGTCGTGCTCGGCTGACGCGCAGAGGCGGTCGACGTGGTCATGTCCGGACCCGTTCACGGGACGGTACGGGTGCCAGGAGCACCCAGACCGACGGCAGTGCCAGTGCGGCAGCGACCGGCCAGGCGAGGTCCTCGACAGGGCTGAGCCAGACGGTCACGCCGAGGAGGGATGCCGCGTCGTACCGGAACAGGTCGGCGGCGATCATCAGGCTGTCGAACACGACGGTGAGCGCAACGAGGACGACGAGGGTCACGGCGACGGGACGCGCGAACGGCATCCCCCGCCGGCGTGCTGCCCGCGCTCCGGCCACGGCGAGCGCAGCAGCGCACGCGACGAACACGAGGTCCAGCTCCAGGTACGTCATGCGTCGACCTCCCGACGCGTCACGAGCCGGCCCGTCGCCGTGAAGACGACCATCGTGAGATAGCTGAAGAACGTGACGAAGACGAGCTCCTCGAGCGGAAGGTGCGGTGCGATGCTCACGCCGAGCAGGGCACTCCCCCACCCCCGCTCGAAGATGCCGCGAGTGATGGCCATGACGTCCCACGAGAGGAAGAGCGTCACACCGAGCGCCAGCACGACGGCGGCTCGTCGGGGCTCCGCCCACACGAACAGCCGGTGCCTGGCGTCGAGGAGCGCGACGCCGGTCAGGCTGAGCAGCAGTGCGGCCAGGTACGAGCCCTTCATCCCGCGCCTCCGGTGCGGACAGGAGTCGGTGTGGACGGGGCGAGAGGCGCTGTCAGCGGCCCCGACGACCGGTCGCCGCGGAGCCGCTTGATCACGAGCTCCGCGCTGATGAGACACATGGGCAGGCCGATGCCGGGGATGGTCGAGCCGCCCGCGTACAGCAGGCCGTCCACCTTCGCCGACGCGTTCCGACCACGCCACCAGGCACTCTGCCGCAGCACGTGCGCCGGTCCGAGCGCACCGCCGGACCACGCCGACAGGTCCCGGGCGAAGTCGGCCGGACCCACGGTGCGTCGCACGAGCACGCGGTCGGCGAGGTCCGGGATCCCCGCGACCGTCGCGAGCCGGCGGATGGCGTCGTCGGCCACCTGCTCGACCACAGGGTCGCCACTGCCGCCGATCGCGACGTCCGCCGGTACCGGGATCAGCAGGAACAGGTTCTCCGTGTCAGCCGGCGCGACGCTGGGATCCGTTCGCGACGGCGCGCACACGTACATCGACCCGGCGTCCGGGACGTGCCGGTCCCGCCCGAAGACGGCGTCGATGTTGGCGCGCCAGTCCGCCGCGAAGACCAGGGTGTGGTGCGTGAGCTCCGGCACGCGGCCGCGGACGCCCAGGTGGACGAGCACGGCACCCGGCCCGGGGTCACGACGGTCCCACCACTTCTCGGGGTACGTGCGCAGGTGGGGCGGGAGGATCTCGGTCTCCAGGTGGTGCAGGTCACCGGCGCCCACCACGACGTCCGCTGCCAGAACGTGCTCGCGATCGTGGTCGTCGCGGTAGCGCACGCCCGTGACCCGGGCACCCGGCGCATCCGTGGTCAGCACCTGAACCACCCGGGCGCCGGTGCGGATCGTCGCACCCTCGCGTACGGCGAGCCGCTCGAGCGCGTCGACGAGCGTGCCGAACCCGCCGCGCGGGTAGAGCACTCCTTCGACCAGGTCGGCGTGGCTCATGAGGTGGTACAGCGCGGGTGCCTGGTCCGGTGCCGTCCCGAGGAAGACCGCGGGGTACCCGAGCACCCGACGCAGCCGCTCGTCGCGGAACCTCCGGCCCACGTACGCGTCGAGCGTCTGCAGGACGAGAGGTAGCAGCCGACCGGCATGGCGCAGGACCGCCGGAGACAGCAGCCGGGGCAGCGACTCGAACGTCGAGTAGAGCAGGTGCTCGCGCGCCAGCTCGGTGGTCCGCCGAGCCGATGCGAGGTAGCGGCGCAGCTGTGCTCCGGCGCCCGCCTCCACGGCCTCGAACCGTGCCACGGCGTCCTCGAGCCCGGACCGGAGCTCGAGCGGGTCCGCGCCGCTCTCGAACCACGCGCGGTACGCGGGGTCGAGGCGCACCAGGTCCATCTCGGCGTCGGCGCTCGTGCCGAGAAGCGTGAAGAAGTGGTCGATGACCTCGGGCATGAGGTACCACGACGGTCCGGTGTCGAACCGGAAACCCTCGGACTCCCACGTCCCCGCGCGGCCTCCGAGCTGGTCGCGCTGCTCGAGCACGACCACGTCGTACCCGTCACGGGCGAGCAGTGCGGCGGTGCCCAGGCCCGCGACGCCAGCACCGATGACGACGGCCCTGGTCCCCCGCGTCGCGGTGGTCATGACCGAGCCGCCCGTGCCTGGGGCCGGCCGAGGAGGCTCCGCGTCAGGACGAGCGCCTTGACGGCGGTGGGCACGCGGACCCGACGGACCTCGATCTGCGCCGCTGGAGTCCCCCGGAGTCGAACGCTGAGCGCAGCGAACAGGTCGTGCGCGGCGCGGACCCCGCGCCGGCAGGAGGCGGGCAGGTCCTCGATCACGCGTGCGGCGGCCGCGAGGTCCGCGTCGATGTCGTCGAGCAGGACGTCCCGACGGGCGTCGGTGAGGTGTTCTGTACCGACGCCGGGGAAGTAGCTGCGCCCGAGGGCGTCCCGGTCGGCGGCGAGGTCCCGCAGGAAGTTGACCTTCTGGAACGCCGCCCCGAGCCGGCGAGCACCCTCGGCGAGCGCGTCGTACCGGGCTTCGTGCTCGGCAGGGGTGCCGGGCTCGCACGCCACGAAGATCCGCAGGCACATGAGCCCGACCACCTCGGCGGAGCCGTGGACGTAGCTGGCGAACGAGGTGTCGTCGTGCGTGGCTCGCTTCAGGTCCGTGCGCATGGACGCGAAGAACGGGTCGACGAGGTCGGGTCCGATCCCGCACTCGCGTGCCGTCAGCGCGAACGCGTGCACGACGAGGTTGGTGGAGAAGCCTCTGTCGGTCGCACGAGCGGTCTCCGCCTGGAGCTCGTCCAGCACCGCGGCCCGTTCAGCGGGCGACAGGGGAAGCGAGGGAGCGTCGACCACCTCGTCAGCGAGCCGCACGAGTCCGTAGACCGTGCGGACGTGCCCGCGGACCGGCTCGTCGAGCATCCGGGCAGCCCACGAGAAGGACGTCGAGTACCGGTCGATCACGAGGGCGGCGCTGGCCCTGGCGAGGTCGTCGTAGTCCTGTGATGACGTGGTCGCCTGGGTGGTGGTGGTCACGCGACCCGCCTCCGCACGACGAGCAGCGCCTGCGTGAGTCGTTCCACGACCTCGGCGACGGGCCCGATCTCGAGGGCGAGGACGAGGGCCTCCCGGACGTGCTGGTCGACGAGGTCCTCGACGAACGCGCGGGACCCGCAGCGGACGAGTGCGTCGCGGACGGTGTCTGCGGTGGCCTCAGTGAGATCGGGGTCGCCCAGGTGGGGCGCGATGGAGGGCCAGGCGCTCGTGGTGCGGGCGTGTGCGACGAGGGCGGTGACGGTCCCCTCGCGCAGGTCGGACAGGGTGCTCTTGCCGGTGAGGGTCTCGTCGCCGAACGTTCCGAGCAGGTCGTCCTGGAGCTGGAAGGCGATTCCGAGAAGACGACCCAGCCGATCGAGCCGTGGCAGCAGGAAGTCCGGTACGCCGGCCAGGAGGGCACCCGCCTGGAGCGGGAGCGAGAACGAGTAGACCGCAGTCTTGTGCTCCTCGACCGTCAGCACGTCCGTGAGCGTGGGCCAGTCCGTCTGCAGCCCGAGCCGGACGTCTCCGAGCTCGCCGCCCGCCGTGAGGCGGATCGTCTCGTCGAGCAGGTCGAGCAGGCGCGTGACGGTCCCCCGGTCGGTGTCCGCTGTCGCGACCAGGCGCGTGGCGCCGACGAGCGCGAGGTCACCCGCGAGGATTCCGGCAGCCTGGCCATACCGGTGCGCGCGGGTGACCTCTGCTCCCGCGGCGCGCCCGCGTGCCTCGAACGCGCCGGAGACGTTGAGCCGCCCTCGCCGGCTCAGGTCGTGGTCGATCACGTCGTCGTGCATGACGAAGGCCGTGTGCAACAGCTCGACGGCGTCGCCGACCTGCTGGGCGACCTCCGGCCTGTTCCCACCGAAGGCCCGGTAGGTCGCCTGCAGGAGGTCCGGCCGCAGCCGCTTGCCGCCGTCTGCCGCGTCGGACATCGCCTCCCAGAGAGCCCGCGCCTCGGCGCCGTCCGCCCGTTCGGCGCCCTTGACGAAGAAGGCACCGAACGCCTGGAGGTCGAGCAGCTCGGCGGTCATGACGCCCGTGCCAGGCGCTCAGGTTCGGCAGGGACGAGCTCGGCGAGCTGCCGCACCTGGTCGACCATCCACGGGCTGAAGGCCCAGCCGGCCGCGGCAACGGCCCGTCCGAGGTCGACCGTCGAGACCCAGCGGAGCTCGGCGACCTCGTCGGGGTTGGGTGTCGGCTCCTGGTGGGTGACGGCGAACCAGACGGGGCAGAACTCGTTCTCGACGACACCGCCGGCGTCGGTCGCGCGGTACCGGAAGTCCGGGAGCAGCGGCTCGACGTCCTCCACCTCGACGCCCAGCTCTGTCCAGGCGTGGCGCTCTATGGCGTCTGCCATCGGCTCCCCCGGGCGCGGGTGCCCGCAGAACGAGTTGGTCCACACGCCGGGCCAGGTGGTCTTGCTGAGCGCGCGACGCGTGACCAGGAGCAGTCCGGTGGGCGAGAACAGGTAGCAGGAGAACGCGAGGTGCAGCGGGGTGGTCGCGCTGTGGACCGTGCGGCGCGGCGCGGTGCCACACGGCGCACCGACCTCGTCCAGGAGGACGACGAGGTCGTCGGTGCTGGCGGTCGCGGTCATTGCTCGCTCCTCGGATCGGGTCGCTCGGACCACGGTAGATCTATTTTGCTAGCCTGGCTAGATATAAATCAGGCTAGCATTAGACCGTGAGCGAGGAGCCGGTCCCCGAGAGCCCGACGCACTACTGGTACGCCGACGACCGTTCGGTGGTGGAGGTGCTCGAGGCCGTCCGCCTGTTCCGCCGCGCCGACCAGGAGATGCGGCGGCGCATCAGCGCCGGCATGGACATGAACGAGACGGACCTCCAGGCCCTCCAGTTCGTGATCGCGGCCGAGTCCCGCGGCGGACAGGCCCACCCCCGCGAGATCGCCACGTACCTGCGGATCTCCACGGCGTCCACGACGAAGCTGCTCGACCGGCTCACTGCTTCTGGGCACCTGGTCAGGACCGAGCACCCGACGGACCGCAGGTCGGTCGTCGTCTCCAGCACCACGCACGCACATCACGAGATCCGCGAGCGGCTCGAGCGCATGCACGCCGCCATGGCGGCGATCGTCCGTGACGTGCCACCCGGGTCGCGACCACACCTGCGTGACTTCCTGCGGGCGATGGCGGCGCAGCTCGACACCGAGGACACGCCCGCGCCGCTGACCCGGGACCCGGCGATCTGACCGAGCAACCGTCCGGTGTGCCCGTGCGGGACGCCGGAGGAGGGGCAGGCCGGACGTACTCCTAGGCTGTCCGCCCGAGGGCCGCGGCCGCGGCCGCGACGAGCACCGGGTCGGTGGTCGTGCGGCCGGCCGGCCCCGCACCAGGGCCGCCCGTGCCGGTCTCCTGCCTTCCGGCGGACAGGTGCACCGCGGACACTCCCACGGCGACCAGTGCCGGGATGTCCTGAGGTCGCACTCCCCCACCGGCCATGACCTGCAGTCGCCCGGCGGCCTCCCGGACGGTGTCCCGGAGCCGGTCGACCCCGTCGATGCTCCGTGGTGCGCCCCCCGAGGTGAGTACCCGCACGACGCCGAGCGCGACCAGGTCCTCGACCGCAGGCTCGAGGTCGACGACGGTGTCGAGAGCCCGGTGGAAGGTCACCTCGCGACCGTCAGCGGCGGCCACGAGCGCGCGGACGGCGGACCCGTCGACCGCACCCGTCGTCGTCAGGGCCCCGACGACGACGCCGGCGGCACCGGCCGCAACCGCAGCCCGGACGTCACGTACCTGCACGTCGAGCTCATCCGCCGAGAACATGAACCCGCCCGGACGGGGCCGGACCAGCACGTGCACGCCGACGTGGCCGGGGACCGCGGCGACGACCGCGTCGAGCAGCCCGATGCTGGGCGTGAGCCCACCGGTCTCCGCGAGGGCCGCGCACAGCTCGAGACGGTCCGCGCCGCCGTCCACCGCGACCAGAGCGCCCGCGACGTCCTGCACGGCGATCTCGAGGAGCGTCACGTCCAGGACAGCAGCGGCTCGCCGGCGGTCACGGTGTCACCGGGCTGGACGAGCGGCGTGATCACGTCGGCGGGCGCCTCGAGGCCGACCACCGGGCAGACCGGCGACCGGCCGCCCGCGGCGACGTCCGAGGGATCCCACGTGACGACGACCTGCCCCGCGGTGACCACATCACCCTCGGAGACATGCAGCACGAAGCCCGCGCCGCCCAGCTCGACGGTGTCGATGCCGAGGTGCACGAGGACCGCGCGGCCGTCGTCGTGCTGCACCACGAACGCGTGCGGGTGCAGCTTGAGGATGGTCCCGGCGATCGGGGCGATCACCTGGGAGCCGGGCTCGTTCTCGGGATCGACCGCGACACCGGGGCCGACCAGCTCTGCGGAGAACACCGGGTCCGACACCTCGGCAAGCCCGAGGACCTGGCCCGTGACGGGGGCGAGAACGGTGAGGGTCGTCATCAGCGCAGGTCCTCGATGTCCGAGGCGAGCGTGTCAGCCTCGGGGCCGACGATCACCTGGACGGCGACGCCAGATCGCACGACGGCGATCGCTCCGGCGGCCTTGAGGCCTCGCTCGTCGACCAGCGACGGGTTCTCGACCTCGACCCGGAGCCGGGTGATGCAGGGCTCGAGGTCGAGGACGTTCGCGTCCCCGCCCAGCGCCGCCAGGATCTTCTCAGCCTTGGACATCTCCGTGCTCCTCACATCAGTTCTTCGAGGTCGGTTGCGATCAGGTCGACGTGCGGGCCGACGACGACCTGCACCACGCGTCCGGAGATCATCACGCCGAACGCGCCGGCGGCCCGCAGGCCCGCCGCGTCGACACGCCCGGCGTCACGCACGAGCGAGCGGAGCCGCGTGGTGCACGGCTCGATCTCGTCGATGTTGTCGACGCCTCCCAGCGCGGCGAGGATCGCGGCCGCCTGATCTCTGCCTTCGGGCTTCATTGCCGTCCTCCTGCAGTCGCTTCGGATTCATCGGACACGAGGGAGCCGGCGTCGACCGGTGGCCGCCGTCGGGGCACGAGGGCCGGCCGTGGCGCGCGCAGCGGGACCCACACGCTGTAGCGGTCGGCGCGGTAGCAGGCGCGCGAGAACATGGTCGCCGCGTCGACCGAGTAGGTTCGGCGCTCGGCGCGCAGCACGGCACGGGTGTCGCCCAGACCGAGCAAGGACGCCTCGGTGTCCGTCGCCTCGTCGGCGGACAGCGTGTCCTCACCCCACTCGGGCGCCAGGCCGATGCCACGGAGCGCCTCGTACATGCTCGCCGGCGGACCGGCGTCGAACAGTCCGGGCGCCAGGGCCACGGGCACCCAGGCCTGCTCGATGCAGATGGGCGTGCCGTCCGCACTGCGGACCCGGTAGAGGAAGTGCACCTTCTGGCGCGGCTCGATCTCGAGGGCGGTGGCCACGTCGGGCGGTGCTGCGACGACCTGCGCGGTGAGTACCGTGGTCGCCGGCTCCATGCCTCGGCGGCGCATCTCCTCACCGAAGGTGCTCAGGCGCATCTCGAAGTCCATGCGCTGGGGAGCGACGAATGTGCCCCGGCCCTGCTCTCGGACGAGCACGCCCTCGGTGACCAGGGTGTCGACGGCCTGCCGGACGGTCATCCGGGACAGGCCGAACTGCTGGCTCAGGTGGCGCTCGGACGGGATCGCATCGCCCACGCGCAGCTCCTGGGCGACGAGGCCGGCGAGGTGGTCGCGCACCACGAGGTACTTGTGCGCGGCGCCCTGCTCCGACTCGTCCACTGGCGGCCCACTCCCTTGTGCGGCGCGGTCCGGCGGCAGCCGGGACTCACGGGGCTGCCTTTCGACGTGACCCTTGACACATCATGAGGTCTAGACCAGTCTGCTCGCAACTGGTCCAGACCAGCGGCCCCCACGAACCTTCAGGACACCCAACGAGGAGTGCTCCATGACCACCGCCACACTCGAAGCAACCGAGAAGCGAGGCATCCCCGGCCTCGCACAGCTGCAACGCATCGGTCGCTCCCTCATGCTTCCCATCGCCTCGCTGCCCGCCGCGGCTCTGCTGCTGCGGCTCGGCCAGGACGACATGCTCGGAAAGGACGGGCTCGGCGCCAGCGTGGAGTGGATGCTCCCCGTCGCCGCCGTGCTCTCCGCGGCCGGCAACGCGCTGTTCGCGAACCTCGCGCTGCTGTTCGCGCTGGGCGTCGCCGTCGGGTACGCCCGCAAGTCCGACGGCTCGACCGGTCTCGCCGCCGTCATCGGCTATCTCGTGTTCAAGGGTGTCACCGACGCGCTGTCGCCCTACATCCTGGGCGAGGCGGCCGAAGGCGAGAAGCAGGAGCTCATCAACTACGGCGTGCTCGGCGGCGTCGTCATGGGCCTCGTCGCCGCGCTGCTCTACCAGAAGTACTACCGGATCAAGCTCCCGGCGTACCTGGCGTTCTTCGGCGGCCGGCGCTTCGTGCCGATCGTGACCGCGGGCGCGGCCATCGTCATCGCGGTGATCGCATCCCTCATCTACCCCGTGTTCGACGCGGGCTTCACGGCGGTCGGCGAGTGGGTGACCGGCTCGGCGATCCTCGGCGGGTTCGTCTACGGGACCGCGAACCGCCTGCTCGTGCCGATCGGCCTGCACCACCTGCTCAACTCGATGCCGTGGTTCCAGTTCGGCGAGTACACCGACCCGAGCGGCGAGGTCTGGCACGGTGACATCGCCCGCTTCCTGCACGGCGACCCGACCGCGGGAACCTTCATGACGGGCTTCTTCCCGATCATGATGTTCGCGCTGCCCGCCGCCGCGCTGGCGATCGTGCACACCTCGAAGTCCAAGAACCGCAAGGTCATCGCGGGCATCATGGGCTCGGCCGCTCTCGTCTCGTTCGTCACGGGCGTCACCGAGCCGCTCGAGTTCGCGTTCGTCTACGTGGCCTACCCGCTCTACGTCATCCACGCTGTCCTGACGGGAACGTCGCTCGCCCTGGTCAACGCGCTGGGAATCAAGGACGGGTTCGGCTTCTCGGCCGGAGCGATCGACTACGTGCTGAACTTCCGGATCGCGACGATGCCCTTGTGGCTGATCGTCATCGGGCTCGGCTACGCGGCGATCTACTACTTCCTGTTCCGGTTCGTGATCACTCGCTGGAACCTGCGCACGCCCGGTCGTGAGGACGACGACGACAGCCAGGTGCTGGCGGACGACGCGAAGCAGGACGCCAGCCAGACCCGGGAACGCTCGGTCGACACGAGCTCCACGGCGCGATGACCACCGAGGTCGCCATCACTCCCGTCACCCTGCGGGGGTTCGGGGTCAGCCCGGGCCGTCGGGTCGGCGTCGTGGCACGCATGCCCGACGCCCCACCGGCTCCGTCTCCGGAGCCCTCGGCACCGGGGACCGATCTCGAGGGGATGGCGACCGCGGTGGACGACGCGGCGGCGCAGGTCAGGGACTCCCTGGCCCGCGCCGCCGAGGCGGCGACCGGTGAGGCCGCAGACATCCTCACGGTCACCGCCGCGATGGCGGCAGACCCCTCGCTCGCCGACGAGGCCCGTCGCCGGGTGCTCGAGAACAGGTCCTCGCCCGCGCGGGCGGTCTGGGACGCAGCCGAGCTGGTCGCGGAGCAGCTGCGCGCGCTCGGGGGCATGTTCGCCGACCGAGCGACCGACGTGCAGGACGTGCGGGACCGCATCATCGCCGAGCTGCTCGGTCTGCGGCCCCCGGGCGTCCCCGACCCAGGGCACCCGTTCGTGCTGGTCGCCCGCGACCTGGCGCCCGCCGACACGGCGCGGCTGGATCCTGGGCACATCCTGGCCATCGTGACGGCCGGCGGCGGACCTACCGCGCACACCGCGATCCTCGCGCGTTCGCTCGGCATCCCCTGCGTGGTCGCGGTCGGCGGTGCGGAGGTCCTGGCCGACGGGGACACCGTCCTTGTCGACGGGTCGACCGGCGAGGTCGTGCGGCATCCCGACGCCGACGCGGTGGCGCGTGCGGCAGCGGTCCGGTCGCGGCCGACCCGTCTGGAGCGCGCGGGGAGCACCGCCGACGGTCACTCCGTCGCGCTGCTGGCCAACGTGGGTGACCCGGCCGGGTCTGTGGCGGCCGCTGAGGCCGGCGCCGAGGGAATCGGTCTGTTCCGGACCGAGTTCGGCTTCCTCGGCCGCACGACGCCGCCCGACATCGCCGAGCAGGTCGCGGCGTACTCACGCGTCTTCGCAGCGTTCCCCGGGAGACGTGTGGTCATCCGCACGCTCGACGCGGGCGCAGACAAGCCGCTGCCCTTCGTCACGGCCGACGACGAGCCCAACCCCGCACTGGGCGTCCGCGGTCTACGCACCTCGTGGTCGCACCCCCAGGTGCTGGAGGACCAGCTCGAGGCGATCGCCCGTGCCGCGGCCACGTCCTCGGCGGACGTCTGGGTCATGGCACCGATGGTGGCGACGGCGGACGAGGCCGACTCCTTCGTGGAGCGGTGCTCCGCCCACGGCCTGCGTCAGGCCGGGATCATGGTCGAGGTCCCCGCAGCGGCTCTGCGTGCCGGGGACCTGCTCCTGAACGCTCGCTTCGCGAGCCTGGGCACCAACGACCTCACGCAGTACGCGATGGCGGCCGACCGCGAGCTCGCCGGTCTGGCACAGCTGTCGACACCGTGGCAGCCCGCGGTGCTGTCGCTCGTGCAGCTCGCGTGCGCAGGCGGCGCGCTGCACGGCCGTCCGGTCGGGGTCTGCGGAGAGGCTGCCGCAGATCCGGTCCTGGCCCCGGTCCTCGTCGGGCTGGGCGCGTCGTCGCTGTCGATGACCGCCCGAGCGCTGCCGGACGTCGGCGCGGTGCTCGCCTCCGTCTCCCTCGACCAGTGCCGAGCGCTGGCCGGTCTCGCCCTCGCGCAGCGCACAGCCGACGAGGCCCGGTCCGCGGTGCGGGCCGGGCTGCCGGTGCTGGCCGAGCTCGGGCTCTGACGAGGTCAGGCCGACTGCAGCAGGAAGCTCTCCAGGGCGTCGAGCGAGGTTGCCGAGGCGTCGTCGTCGGCGTCCGTCGCCAGCACGACCTCGTCGCCGGGGCCGACCCCGAGCGTCATGATCGCGAGGATGGAACCTGCTGCCACGGGCGTGCCGCCGGCCTTGGCGATCGTGACCTTGGCCGGCTGCTGGCCGGCCGTGGCGACGAACTGGGCGGCTGGGCGTGCGTGCAGCCCTTCGGGAAGTGTGACGACGACGGAACGCTGCATGACATGCCTCCAAGGACGGGTCGACGATGACGTCACCACCATACTGGTCTAGACCAGCAAGCGATAGGACGCCTTGGTCGCCGATGGCTACGCGACCGGCCGGTCCGTCGAGAGCAGCTCCCCGGCCAGCTCGAGCAGCGCCAGACCGACGTCCCGCATCCTGTGGTGATAGTCGAGCGCGGGATCCCAGGATGCGAGGGTCAGCGACGCAAGGGGGAGGTGCTCGGCCGCGGCCCGGACCAGCGCCGTGACCTCGTCGGCGCCCAGCCCACCGGTCGCGGTCCACGCGTTCGCCCGCCCCACAGACACGTCGTGCACGTCGAGGTCCACGTGCACGTGCAGCCGGTCGACGTGGCGCGTCAGCCCCGTCAGCGCGTCGCCCGTGTGCTCCGACCGCACCGTGTCGGCGCTCAGGACCCTGATCGAGGACCCGGCCAGCAGCCGGACCTCGTCGTCGTCGAGCGCGTGCGCACCGAGGATCAGGACCCGCTCGTCGGGCACCGGGACGAAGCCCGGCACGCTCGCGGCGAGCGCCTCCCAGCAGCGGCCGGTGATCGCGCTCAGGCTCATGCCGTCCACGTAGCCGCTCGTCGTCGTCGAGGGGAGCTGTAGGTCGCCGTGTGCGTCCAGCCACAGCACGCCAGTGCGCTCCGGGAGGCCGGCAAGCACCCCCAGGGATGCGCCGCAGTTCCCGGCGAGCACCACGGGCGACGCTCCCGCGTCCCACGCCTCGCGAACACCTGCGGCGACCTCCCGGGCCACGGCGAACGCCGACGCCAGCTCGCCGAGGTGTGCCGGACACCGGACCTCCGCCGCGGAGACCGGACCTCCGGCGAGCCTCAGCCGGCGCTCCGCACCCGCCGCGAGCCACGCGTCGGGCCCCTTGCCCAGACCCTCCCGTCGGCGGCCCGAGTCGTACGGGACCGTGATGAGGCGACGCGCAGGGGCCATCGGCTCAGCGTAGGCAGTCCCCTTGGGTGTGCCTTTGCAGCATTGCGGGCGGTTCACGGTCGAGTCGTTGGCCGGGCAAGAAGCGAGCAGCTCGCACGCAGGAGGGCACGCACCCCGCCCGTCCCACATCGTGAAACGGCAAGCGGGCAATCGGCCGCAAACGGTAAGCCCGAAAAGGGGCCTGAGACAGGCGACTGACCAGCGAGAACAGCACAAACCGGACAAGTGTCCATGTCACTCCTGTGACTGTAGACACATGACTGGCGCTAGACAGCTCCGGGCGGCCCCCACCTACCGTGGAGTCATCCACCGAAGCCGGCGGTCTTGAAGAAGGCCTCCGGTGAAGTACCCGGCATCCGCGTCGTCGCGAGCGACGGACACGGCTGCGACCGGGTCCGGCGTCCATCGCATCTTGCGGCGATGCCGAAGGAGGATCCCCGTGGCTACCACGTTCGATCGGCTCCTGATGGAGCCCCGCAGTACCGAACTGCAGAGCACACCACCCGGCCGCAGCTCCGAGAACGAGTCTGCCCAGAGCCCGTCCCTGATGCTCCTGGTGCTCCTCGCGAGCACCGGCATCATCGTCTACGCAGCATTCCTGCTGAACCCGGCCAACCGCGGCGACTGGTTGCCGTACGTCATGGTCATCGTCGCCGAGACGGTGCTCGTCGTGCACGCCCTGCTGTCCATGTGGACCGTGCTGTCCAGCAGTCACGACCCACGCACCTTCGCCTTCCACCACGCCCAGGACGGTCTGTACGACCTGGCCGCGATCATCCGGGACCGCGCCGAGGACGTGCCGAACACCTGGACCATGTACCTCAACGACGCCCAGGTGAGCGTGGACGTCTTCATCACCACCTACGGCGAGGACCTCGAGACCATCCGCAAGACGGTGACCGCCGCCGTCGCGATGCAGGGCGCCCACGACACCTACGTGCTGGACGACGGACGCTCCGACGAGGTCCGCGGCCTGGCCGCCGAGCTCGGTGCCCGTTACATCCGCAGGCTGTCCACCAACGGCGCCAAGGCGGGGAACATCAACCACGCGCTGTCCCTGACGCACTCCGACCTGTTCGTGGTGTTCGACGCCGACTTCGTGCCGCGCCCGGAGTTCCTCCGGGAGACCGTGCCGTTCTTCGCGACCGCCGACGTCGCGTTCGTCCAGACGCCGCAGACGTACGGCAACCTGCACACCGTCGTCTCCAAGGGCGCGGGCTACATGCAGGCCGTGTTCTACCGGTTCATCCAGCCAGGCCGGAACCGCTTCAACGCGGCCTTCTGCGTCGGCACCAACGTGATCTTCCGGCGGGCCGCGATCGACTCCGTCGGTGGCATCTACTCGGACTCCAAGTCCGAGGACGTGTGGACGTCGCTGATGCTGCACGAGAAGGGCTGGAAGACGATCTACATCCCGACCACCCTGGCCGTCGGGGACACCCCCGAGACCGTCGAGGCGTACACCAAGCAGCAGCTCCGCTGGGCGACCGGCGGGTTCGAGATCATGCTCACGCACAACCCGCTGTCCCGGAAGCACAACCTGACCATGGACCAGCGGCTGCAGTACACGGTCACCGCGACGCACTACCTGACCGGCATCGCGCCGCTCCTGCTCCTGCTGGTGCCACCGCTGCAGATCTACTTCAACCTGACGCCGATGGACCTGACCATCACGCCGATGACCTGGGCGTTGTACTACGCCGGGTTCTACGTCCTGCAGGTCGTCCTGGCGTTCTACACGCTCGGATCGTTCCGCTGGCAGGTCCTGCTGCTGGCCAGCGTCTCGTTCCCGATCTACGTGCGGGCCCTCATGAACGCGATTTTCAAGCGTGAGCAGGTCTGGCACGTCACCGGGCGCAAGGGTGCCTACCGCTCACCCTTCGCGTTCGTGATGCCGCAGGTGCTCTTCTTCGAGTTCCTGCTCCTGACCACCGTGGTCGGCATCTGGAAGGACTCGAGCAACGGGTCCCCGAGCCTTGCCGTCGCCTGGAACGCGACCAACACCCTCATCTTGGGGAGCTTCCTCGTCGCAGCCTGGCGGGAAGGGCACCACGGGCGGCTCGAGGCCCGAGCCGCTCGTCGAACGGAGGTGACCGTATGACCTGGGGAAGCCGGATCAGGCTGGTCGTCGGCGTGCTGCTCGTGCTCGTCGTCGCCGCCATAGCCACTTTCAAGCTGAACGCCGAACGCGGGCACGTCGCAAGCGACTCCGCGCAGATCATGGCGCGCACCTACACGGTGGGTACGCCCTATGAAGGCCTCGTCGCCGACCAGCAGGTCGAGGTCGGGGACACCGTCCACAAGGGAGACCCTCTGTTCACCATCGACTCGAACTCGCTGGACTACGACCGGGCGCACGGACTCGTCGGTGACTCGATCGAGGGCACGAGCATCGACCCCGAGGGCCGTCTGGTGCTCCTGGCCACCGACGACGGGACCGTGACCGAGGTGTCCGCCGACGGTGGGACCTTCGTGCGGGCATCCGCAGACCTGGCCACCGTCGAGCGGACAGGCAGCCTGTACGTGCAGGCGCAGTACACGCTGACCCCCACGCAGTACGCCCGCGTGCCGGAGTCCGCGACCGTCACGATCAAGCTGCCCGACCAGCACACCGTCACGGGCCACGTGTCCCGCGTGCAGGTGCAGACGGACGGCGGCAAGGCGCAGGCGGTCATGACCGTCACCGCCAAGGGCCTCGTCGACGGATCCCGCAACGGGCTCGTCGTCGCCGGCGCGCCCGTCCAGGCAGATCTCCGGCTGCGCAACGACGGGGTGGTGACCACCGTTTCCGACCACGTCTCGGGCTACCTCGAGGGGGTGTTCGGATGAGGCGCGGACTCGTGGTGGCAGTTGCCCTGGTCGTGTCGCTCGTCGTGGCGGGTGCCGCCGTGATGGTCACCAAGCGGGAGCAGACCGCCCCGGGTGGGACCGCCGCGGCGCGGCCCTCCGTGGACACGGCGGCGCTGGTCAAGGCGGTGCCGGACGAGGCCGTCGCGAAGATCGACCCTGCGCGCCTGGCATCCGGC
Organism: Cellulomonas sp. URHE0023; assembly: GCF_000688475.1. Classification (GTDB taxonomy): domain Bacteria; phylum Actinomycetota; class Actinomycetes; order Actinomycetales; family Cellulomonadaceae; genus Cellulomonas. The sequence goes on from NZ_JIAN01000005.1 coordinate 1,314,483, forward strand.
GTCGTGCCGCCGACCAACCGCTGGTACAGCGGGCTGGTCTTCGGTGACGAGCCGCAGCCTGTGTTCGCGCAGCCCTTGTCCTTCGCACTGACCGACTCGGGCTTCACGATCGGGCTGCCGGACCCGACGGTCACCGAGAAGACGATCGCCGCTCCCCACGTCCCGGCCTTGACCGTCGACGTGGGCGCGGCGAGCGCACAGGTGACCGAGGCCGACCCGGTGAGCGTGACCGTCGCGCTGCTCGATGGCTCGGGCAGCACGCTCGGGCACGTCGTGATCGCCGAGGGTTCGCCGTTCGTGAGCTTCACCGCGGCGACCGACGTCACCGCCCGCACGACCGGCGGCTCGTTCAAGGGCAGCCCCGCGACCGCTCAGGTCGGGGCCACCGACTGGGGCCTGGTGGGCGGGAGCACGAAGGGCGGTACGACGACACTGAAGAAGGGACAGGCCGCGAGCTGGTACGCACTGCCGCCCGAGGCGTCCTCGAAGGCGAAGTCGGCGCTGGCCGCCGCTGCCGAGCACCCTGTCACGGGCGTCGATGTCGCCTACGCGGTGGACGGGGACACCGCCCGGACAACCCTCACCTACCGCTCAGACGGGAAGACCGCGTACGTGCTCATGCCGCACCACCGTGAAGGCGACCAGCCGGAGCGCGAGGACTGCGGTCTGGGCACCTACCCCAGCATCTACGGCGACCTCGAGCTGTGCACCGGCTCGACGCTCACGTCCGATGCGCCGACCGTGACCCCGACGGGCACGTTCGACCTCGACGGCATCTCCGCCGACGAGCGCGACGCGATCAGCTCCGCGGTCGCAGCGGACGTCGCCGCAACCCCAGCGTTCCCGTCGGACACGTACTTCGGTGGCAAGGCGCTCAACCGCGCCGCGACGCTCGTCGTGCTGGGCGAGAAGCTCGGCGTCGACGTCGCCGACCTGCGCACGACAACCGAGAAGGCCCTGCGGGAGTGGGCCCAGCCGCAGGGGTGCGCCGACCGTGACGCCCGGTGCGTGGTGTACGACGACAAGGCACGGTCGGTCATCGGTCTCACCGCGTCCTTCGGGTCCGACGAGCTCAACGACCACCACTTCCACTACGGCTACCTGCTGTCCGCAGCCGGCCTGCTCGCCGAGGGCGACAAGGCGCTCGCGTCCGACCTCGCACCGGTGATGAACCTGCTCGCGCAGGACATCGCCGCCGCGAAGCCCTCCACGCAGCTGCCGCAGCTGCGGTCGTTCGACCCGTACGCCGGCCACTCGTGGGCGTCGGGCACGTCACCGTTCGCGGACGGCAACAACCAGGAGTCCTCGTCTGAGGCCGTCAATGCCTGGAACGGCCTGGGGCTGTGGGCCAAGGCGTCCGGGCAGGACGAGCTGGCGACGGAGGCGACCTGGCTCGCGTCCACCGAGTCGTCGACCGCGCGGGCCTACTGGACGGACCCGGACCTGCCGTCCGGCTTCGACCACCGCATCGTCTCCCTGAACTGGGGCGGCAAGCGCGACTACGCCACGTGGTTCAGCCCCGAGCCGGCTGCGATCCTCGGCATCCAGCTGATCCCCATGGGACCGGTGCAGCGCAACGTCGCCGAGGGCGTCGACCCTGAGCAGATCCGGGCCTCGGTGAAGGAGGCGTCGCCGGCAGGCTTCGGTGTCCAGTTCGGCGGCTACCTGCTCGAGTACCTGGCGCTCGCCGGTGCTGACGACGCCGCGACGGCGTGGAAGGACGCCCAGGCCCTTCCGGATGTCGCGATCGACGACGGGACGTCCCGGGCGGCGACGCTCGCGTTCATCGCCGCCGCCCGGGCGCATCCGGTCGGCTGACAGCTACAGGCCGAGCAGCTCGCGCACCGGCTCGACCCCGGACAGCGTGATCTCCGGACGCGGCACCCGTGCCCAGTCCGCCCGGCTCAGCACGAATCGACGGCTCTCGACCGCGGCGCCCTCACGGGCGACGCGGTCGAGGCCGTTGGGCGTGTAGCCGATGCGCCGCGTCACGGCCTGCGAGGCGGCGTTGTCGGCGAACGCGGCAGTCGTCGCGACCTGCGCACCCAGACCCTCGAACAGCAGGTGCAGCATCATCAGCCGCATGGGCGTCGCGAGGCCGTGGCCTTGGTGGCGACGGCCCAGCCATGATCCCGTCTCGGCAGTGCGGGTGACGGGGAAGTCGGAGGCGAAGGCACCCTGGACCCCCAGGACCTCCCCGTCCCGCACCAGAGCGAGCTCGAGGCGCCAGCTGTTCGGCTCGATGCTCCCGCGGACCGCCCACTGGTACGCCAGGACCCGACGCGCGACCTCCGTCGGCGTGCCTTTGGACCAGGGCGAGTTGAACGGAAGGACGTCGGGGTCGTGGATCCCCTCCCCGGCGAGTGCGGCGAGCTCGACGAGCCGTGCGTCGTCGAGGAACTCGAGCGACAGGTCACCGCAGGTCACGCGCAGGTCGGCCACCGGCCAGAGGTCCGTCAGGGCTGTCATGGCAGCAGGGTGTCGGCCCGTGCGGCGGGCCCGCAAGGGCAATCGTCCGTGGTGCATATCAACTCTGCGGTTGTGGGTGCGCCCGTCTAGGTTGGTTCGCTGTGATCGCTCCCGTCATCTCCGCCGCCGGTCTGACCAAGCGCTTCGGGGAGTTCACCGCTGTCGACGGCATCGACTTCGAGGTGCCGGCGGGAGAGTCGTTCGGACTGCTGGGGCCCAACGGGGCAGGCAAGTCGACCACCATGCGGATGATCGGGGCCGTCTCGGCGCGTACGGCCGGAGACCTGCGGGTGCTCGGCCGGGACCCTGACACGCACGGCCCCGAGATCCGGTCGCTGCTCGGCGTGGTGCCGCAGGAGGACAACCTCGACACCGAGCTCAGCGTGCGAGACAACCTCATCATCTACGGCCGCTACTTCGGGATCCCCCGCGCGACGTGCCGGTCCCGGGCGGACGAGCTGCTCACCTTCGCGCAGCTCGATGACAAGCGGACCGCCAAGGTCGACGACCTGTCGGGTGGGATGAAGCGGCGGCTGACCATCGCCCGCGCTCTGATCAACGAGCCGCGCATCCTCATGCTCGACGAGCCGACCACCGGCCTCGACCCGCAGGCGCGGCACGTGCTGTGGGACCGCCTGTTCCGGCTGAAGGAGCGCGGCACCACCCTTGTGCTCACCACGCACTACATGGACGAGGCCGAACAGCTCTGCGACCGGCTCGTCGTCGTGGACAAGGGCCGGATCATGGCCGAGGGAAGCCCTGCGCGGCTGATCCGTGAGTACTCGACCCGAGAGGTGGTGGAGCTGCGGTTCGGGTCGGAGCACAACGCGTCCGCCGCCGAGCGGATGACGGGACTGACCGAACGTATGGAGCTGCTGCCCGACCGCGTCCTGCTGTACGCCGACGACGGGGAGGCGGTGCTCGAGCGCGTGAACCACCTCGGTCTGCACCCGACCACCAGCCTGGTGCGCCGCGCGAGCCTCGAGGACGTGTTCCTGCGGTTGACGGGACGGAGCCTGATCGAATGACGGACCCTGACCTGACGACGATGACGCATGAGACCAGGGCCCGGCGGTTCGGTATCTGGTACGTCGCGGAGCACCAGCTGCGCGGCATGCGGGCCTACGCCTGGACCATCGTCATGACCGGCCTCGGCAGCCCGTTGCTCTACCTGCTCGGGATCGGGCTGGGCCTGGCGACGTTCCTGGACCAGTCGATCGCCGACGGCGCTGACGGGCCGGTCAGCTACCTGTTCTTCGTGGCGCCCGCACTTCTCGCGACGTCCGCCGTGACCGTCTCGACCGACGAGTTCACGTTCACGGTGATGGCCGGCTTCAAGTGGCGCCGCCTCTTCTGGGGCATGAACGCCTCCCCGGTGGAGCCGGGACAAATCGCGTCCGGTCTCATCCTTTCCGTGTTCTTCCGGATGATCTTCACGACCACCGCCTACTACGTGCTGATGGTCGCGTTCGGTGCTGTCGGGGACCCGTGGGGCGCCGCGTGGATGCCGCTGGTCGGTGTGCTGGGCGGGATGGCGTTCGGGCTGCCGCTCATGGCCTACTCGGCGTCGATCACGCAGGACAAGGGACAGTTCGCGCTGGTCAACCGGTTCATCTTCACGCCGCTGTTCCTGTTCTCGGGGACGTTCTTCCCGCTGGCCACGCTCCCGCTGTGGCTGCAGTGGATCGGCTGGATCTCGCCGCTGTGGCACGCATCGGAGATCGGACGGTCGCTCTCGTACGGGCTGCCGCCGGGGTCGTGGCCGGTCGTGTGGCACTACGCGGTGCTGGTCGCGTACGTGGTGACGGGTTGGGTGCTCGCACACCGGGTCTTCCGACGGAGGCTGCGCTGATGGCGGTCGACGTCGAGGTCCGTCGCCGGCCGGGCAGCGTAGGGGCGCTCTACGCCCGCAACGCGCGGTCGGTGGTGGCGCGCGGGATGCAGGCGACTCGCAGCACCAACTGGCCCGTGATGCTCTCCGGGTTCTTCGAGCCGGTGTTCTACCTGTTCGCCATGGGGATCGGTCTCGGCACGTACATCGGCGACGTCGAGCTGCCCTCGGGTGCGTCGGTCCCCTACGCCGCGTACATCGCGCCCGCGCTCATGGCGGTGAGCGCGATGAACGGTGCGGTGTACGACTCCACCTGGAACGTGTTCTTCAAGATGCACTACGGCAAGCTCTACGACGCGATGCTCACCACGTCGCTCGGGCCGCTGGACGTCGCGTTCGGCGAGATCACCATCGCGCTGATCCGCGGCGGTGCGTACGCGGTCGGGTTCCTCACTGTCATGCAGGTGATGGGCCTGAACCTGGCCTGGTCAGCCGTGCTGGCCGTCCCGGCCGTCCTGCTCGTGGCCTTCGGGTTCGCGAGCCTGGGGATGGCGGTGACGAGCTACCTGAAGACCTTCCAGCAGATGGACTGGATCAACTTCGTCATGCTCCCGATGTTCCTGTTCTCGGCCACGTTCTACCCGGTGACCGTTTACCCGGGCTGGTTGCAGGGCATCATCAAGGCGCTGCCGCTCTACCAGGCGGTCGAGCTGGTGCGAGGGCTGACGCTGGGCGTGCTCGACCAGGCGATGCTCGTGCACGTCGCGTACTTCGCCGTGCTGGTGGCGCTGGGGCTGACGTTCACGACCAGGCGCCTGCGCGCCCTGTTCCTCGGGTGATGTGCGACGGCAGATGGACTGCTCGGCCGGGCGCGGACCTGCACCGTTAGGATCGTGCAGTGATCGGGATCATCGACTACCGCACCGGGAACTCCCAGAGCGTCGCCTACGCACTCGGCCACCTCGGAGTCCCGCACAAGCTGGTGACCAAGCCGTCCGAGTGCGACGACATCGACAAGTACGTCCTCCCGGGTGTCGGCTCCGCGGGAGTGACCATGGAGTCCCTGGCGCACGACGGCTGGGTGGGTCACCTGACCGACAAGGTGCTGGGCGACGGTCAGGGCTTCCTCGGCGTGTGCGTCGGGTTGCAGGTGCTGTTCGAGCACAGCGCCGAGGACGACCAGGAGTGCCTCGGCTGGATCAAGGGCACGGTGCAGCAGTTCGACAACACCGAGGTCCGGGTCCCGCACATGGGCTGGAACACGGTCGACGTCCGCGGTGAGCACCCTTTCGCCCAGTCGTTCACTCCCGGCGGCTACTACTACTTCGTCAACTCCTACTACGCGGTCCCGACGGACTCCGCAGCGCTCGTCGGGGTGACCACCTACGGTCAGCCGTTCGCCGCCGCGGTCGCGCAGGGCAACATCATGGCGACGCAGTTCCACACCGAGAAGAGCGCGCGGGCCGGCCTGCAGGTGCTCAAGGCGTTCTGCGACCTGGAGGTTCCCGTTGCTGGCTAACCGGCTGATCGCCTGCTTCGACGTCAAGGACGGGCGCGTCACCAAGGCCCAGCAGTTCCAGGACAACATCGACGTCGGCGACCCCGCGGAGCTCGCCGACCGGCTCTACCGGGACGACGTCGACGAGATTGTCACGTACGACATCATGGCGAGCGCGCAGAAGCGCCAGATCGACCTCGACATGGTCCGCAGGATCGCGCACCGCACGTTCGTCCCGCTGACCGTGGGTGGGGGCATCCGCTCGCTCGAGGACATGCACCTGGTGCTGCGGGCCGGCGCCGAGAAGATCAGCATCGACTCGATGGCCGTGCGCAAGCCCGAGATCATCACGCAGGGCTCCAAGGAGTTCGGGCGGCAGTGCATCGTGCTGAGCATGCAGGTCAAGCGCGTGGAGAAGACCGCGAGCATCCCCAGCGGCTACGAGATCGCGATCGACGGCGCCCGCACCTTCACCGGCATGGACGCGGTCGAGTGGGCGCGGCGCGGCCAGGACCTCGGCGCCGGTGAGATCGTCGTGAACAGCATCGACCGTGACGGCACGGGTGAGGGCTACGACCTGGAGATCACCGGGCTGATCACCGAGGCGGTGTCCCTGCCGGTCATCGCGTCCGGGGGTGCCGGCCGGATCAGCCACGTGAGCGACGCGTTCGGGATCGGCGCCACCGGGGCCATCGTCAGCTCGATGCTGTACTCGCCGAGGGTCGAGCACAACCTGACCGTCGAGGAGATGAAGGAGCAGCTGGGCGAGCTCGGCGAGCGCGTCCGCCCGGTGCACAGCGCCTGAGCTGTCCCAGACGTAGGACGACCCCCGGTCCGACGGGCCCGGGGGTCGTTCCGCGTTCAGTGGTCAGACCTCGTCGGCCTTCTCCTGCACATCGTCCTCGGCGGCCGGCTCAGCGGGCTTGGCCGGGCGTCGCGTGACCTTCTTGGTGGTCTCGGCCACCTTCTCGGTCAGGTCCTCGGTGGCGTCGGCGACCTTCTCACCGAGCGCACCGGCGGCGTCGCTGACCTTGCCGGCAGCCTTGCGCGCACCCGCGACCGCAGTGCCCGCGGCCTCGCCGACGGCGTCCGCGGCGTCCGCGACCCGGCCGTGCACGTCGCTGGACTCGACGGGCTCCCAGGGCTCCGCCCACGGGTCGACGGTCGAGCGGGACCGGCTCCAGGCGACCACACCCGCGCCGATGGCGACGAGCGCGGTGACCAGCCAGAACACCTTGGCGCCGGTGTGGCGCTTCTTGGTCTTCTCCGCCGCGGCAGCGGAGACGGCCGCGCTGGCGACCGCTGCCTTGTCAGCCGCGATGTCCGCGGCCTTCTCGGCGAGCTCCCCCGCCTTGAACGCCGCCTGGTGCAGCGCCTCGACGACCTTGGGCAGCACGTCGTCGACAAGCTTGTCGTGCGCGTTGTCGATCGCCGGGCCCGCGGCGTCAGCGGCGGCCTCGACCTTGGGCGCTGCCGCCTTCAGCGACTCCTTGTAGGCGTGCTCGAGGCGCGGCACGAGCCAGTCGACGAACGCTTCCACACGCGGAGCGGTCCAGTCCTTGGCCTGCACCGCGGCCTCACCTGCCTTGCCGGCGGCCGCGCTCGCGGTCCCCTTCGCCTGGTTCGCGGCGTCGGCGATCGCGGCGCCCAGGTCGGCTGCCTGGTCCTTGATCTTCTCTGTGTCAACGTCGATCTTCGGGCGGCTCTTCGTGAAGGGCATGTCGGGCTCCGGCTCGTCGGCTGCAGTGAGACCACCACTCTGCCACCGCGCGGGCGCCTGCGCAGGACCGCTGGCCTGCGCATCTGCGGTTGACGGCCGACCGCCCGATGGCGCGTGCCAGACTGGTCGCATGTTCGCGACCTTGCACACGACCGCCGGCGACATCCGGATCGAGCTCTACCCAAACCACGCGCCCAAGACCGTGGCCAACTTCGTGGGTCTGTCCACAGGTACCCAGGCCTGGACGGACCCGAACACCGGCGCAGAGCGCACCGACCCGCTGTACGCGGGCGTCGTGTTCCACCGTGTGATCGAGGGCTTCATGATCCAGGGTGGCGACCCTCTGGGCACCGGCCGCGGTGGCCCGGGCTACAACTTCGACGATGAGATCCACCCCGAGCTCACGTTCAGCGAGCCGTACCTGCTCGCCATGGCCAATGCGGGCAAGCGCCTGGACCCGGTCACGGGCAAGGTCGGCGGCACCAACGGCTCCCAGTTCTTCATCTCCGTCGGGGCCACCGACTGGCTCAACGGCAAGCACACGATCTTCGGCAAGGTTGCCGACGACGCGAGCCGTGCCGTCGTGGACGCCATCGCGACCACGCGGGTGCGGCCGGGTGACCGTCCGGTCGAGGACATCGTCATCGAGTCCATCGCCATCGAGGACTGAGACCGCCATCAGCGAGAGCTCTCCGGCCGGCGCGCCGGCCGTGCCGCCCGTCTGCCCGCGCCATCCCGACCGGGTGTCGTACGTGCGGTGCCAGCGGTGCGGCCGGCCGACGTGCCCGGAGTGCCAGCGCCCGGCGGCCGTCGGGATCCAGTGCGTCGACTGCGTCGCGCAGGCTGCGCGCGCCCTCCCGACGCAGCGCTCGGCGCTCGGCGGGGTGATCCGGCCGGGACGGCCCGTGGTGACCCTCGCGCTCATCGGTGCGTGCGTCGCCAGCTTCGTGCTGCAGCTGGTGCTGCCCGACTGGACCGCGCGGTGGATCTTCTCTCCGATCGCCGGGTACCTGGAGCCCTGGCGGTTCGTGACCGTCGCGTTCCTGCACTCGACGACGAACTACCTGCACATCGTGTTCAACATGGTGGCGCTCTGGTTCGTCGGGCCGCTGCTCGAGCAGACGCTCGGGCGCGCGCGGTACCTGACGTTGTACCTGCTGAGCGCGGTCGGTGGCTCGGTCGGTTCCGTGCTGCTCGCCGGGGACCTGCCGGCCATGGCGCAGCTCAGCGTCGGTGCGTCGGGTGCGGTGTTCGGGCTGTTCGGGGCGGCCCTCGTGGTCACGCACCGTCTCGGCGGTGACTACCGGGGGATCATCGGTCTGATCGCCATCAACTTCGCGATCGGCTTCGTGGCCGCGGGCATCGCCTGGCAGGCGCACCTCGGCGGGCTCGTCACCGGTGTGGCGCTCGCCGCGGCCTACGCCTACGCACCCAAGGAGCGCCGGACGGTGGTCGCATTCGCCGCACCGGCCCTCGTGGCTGCCGTGCTCGTCATCGCCGCGGTGCTGAAGTACCGGTCCTTCGACGTCTTCTTCTGACGCGATCTGACGCCGACGGGCGAAGTTACACGGCTGTAGTTATCCACAGGCTTGTGCACTCCTGGGGACGACGAAGGCGCCGTCCACATGGACGGCGCCCCCGGAGAGCAGCTGGTCAGCGCCAGCGCGTTGTCATGCCGAAGCCCGCGATGATGAAGACGAAGCCGATGAGCAGGTTCCACTGCGAGATGCCCGGGATCGGGTACTGGGACTGCGTCAGGTAGGTGACGACGACCCAGAGGAGCCCCACGACCATCAGGGTGAGCATGACCGGGACGAACCACGGCGGGTTCACCTTCGGGCCGGATGACTTCGCGGGCGGCGGGATGTACGCCGCCTTCTTGCGTGAGCTCGACTCGGGCACGTCGGGGCCTCCTGTCCAACGGTGCGTGGCGTTCAGACCACGGGGAGACCGGGCGGTTCACGTCTCGGTCGGCGGGCGGGCGATCATTGGTACGCCGAGCCCCGCATCGTCACGGAGCCCGCGCATCGTGACCTAGCGTAGTGCGCGCCAGCGTGTGTCCCTCACGGGCGCTCTGGCGCCCGCCTTACCTGCCGTAGGAGCCGACGTGACCGAGCACCCGCACCGGGCCCGGCGCTTCATCGCGCGCGGAACCCTGTCGGTCGCGCTCGTGCTGGCGCTCTCGGGTGCGCTGTTCGCCGCGAACGCCAAGCTCGCGCACGGGTCGGGGGAGCGGCACCCGCAGGACCTGGCCGACCTGACGAGGGTCGAGGAGAAGCGCGTCGAGCGGCTCTCTGCCGAGGTCGACGGCCTGCACTCGGACGTGTTCGGGCTGACGACGCAGGAGAACGCGGAGTCGGGGAACGACGTCGGTGAACCCAGCGTCGGGTACGCGGTCGAGGGTGGGCTGGTGCCCGTGCAGGGCCCAGGTCTCACCATCCGGCTGAACGACGCGCCGGTCGACTCCCCTCGTCGCGGCGACGTCAGCCCGGACGTCCTCGTCGTGCACCAGCAGGACATCCAGGCCGTGATGAACGCGCTCTGGGCCGGTGGTGCCGAGGCGATGGAGATCATGGACCAGCGGATCATCTCGACGAGCGCGATCCACTGCGTCGGGAACGTCCTGCGCCTCAACGGCCGGATCTACTCGCCGCCCTACGACGTCCGGGCCATCGGAGACCCTTACCGGATGCGGCACGCGCTGGCGGTGTCGAGCGCCGTCCAGGCGTACGTCCGCGCCGCCGACGACGTCGGCCTGGGCTGGTCGGTCTCGGAGTCGAGCCCGTCGTCGCCGCTCAAGCTCTCGGCCTACTCGGGGTCGACGGACCTGCAGGCGGCCGAGGTGCCCGAAGGTACCGAGATCCTGCCCGGTCTCGACGAGGCCGAGTCGCGTGAGCGCGACGAGTCCAGCCGCGCACGGGCACGCGCGACGGAGACTCCGTGAGTCGGGCACGCAACGCGGTATACAGCACGGTCGGGGTGATCGGTGAGCTTCTCATCACCGTCGGCGTCCTGCTGTTCGCCTTCCTGGTCTGGCAGCTGTGGTGGACCGACGTCGTCGGCAACCGGGCGCAGGCGCAGATCGTCGCCGAGCTGCCGTTCGAACCCGTCCCGTCACCCACCCCGTCCGGGGGCACGACCGCCCCGGTGATCGCTCCACCGCGCCACGACGCGCCACCCGTGATGGCCGAGCCACCGCATGCGACCACCTTCGCGACGATCCAGGTCCCACGCTGGGACGGCGAGCCGGAACGCCCGATCAGCCAGGGCACCGACCGTGCCACCGTGCTCGACGACCTCGGCATCGGCCACTACGACGGCACCGCGATGCCGGGCGACGTGGGCAACTTCGCGATCGCGGGCCACCGCACCACCTACGCGAAGCCGTTCAACAGGATCGCCGAGCTGAAGGAAGGCGACCCGCTCGTCATCCGGACGACGGACAACATCTGGTACGTGTACCGCGTGACGTCGACGCAGATCGTCGACCCGTCCGACGTCCAGGTCATCGCACCCGTCCCCGGGGAACCCGGTGCGACGCCGACGGAGCGCATGATCACCTTGACCACGTGCCACCCGATGTTCTCGGCGCGCGAGCGCTACATCGTGCACGGTGTGCTGGACTACTGGGCACCGACGACGGACGGGATTCCCGCCGAGCTGATTTCCGCCCCCGCAGGTGGCGCATCATGATGGGAGGCCGCTGATGTACGGATGGCTCTGGCGGCACCTGCCGGGACCCGTCGTCGTGCGTGTGCTGATCCTCGCGGTCGCTGCGTTCGCCGTCCTGGTGGTCTGCTTCGCGTGGGTGTTCCCCGCGCTGTCACCGCACATGCCGTTCAACGACACGACCGTTGGGACCTGAGATGACGCGCATCCTCGTGATCGACAACTACGACTCGTTCGTCTACACGATCGTCGGATACCTGAACCAGCTGGGCGCCGACACCGTCGTCGTCCGCAACGACGCCGTGCCGCCCGCAGCGGAGCGCGCAGAGTTCGACGGCATCCTGGTCTCGCCCGGCCCCGGCACGCCCGCGGACGCCGGCTCGAGCATGCAGGTCATCCGCGACTGCGCGGCAGCCGGCACCCCGATGCTGGGCGTGTGCCTGGGACACCAGGCCCTGGGTGAGGTGTTCGGGGGCGTCGTCACGCACGCTCCCGAGCTCATGCACGGCAAGACCAGCCAGATCGAGCACAAGGGTGAGGGGGTGCTGGCCGGCCTGCCCGACCCGTTCACTGCGACCCGTTACCACTCGCTCGCCGTCGTCAACGACACCGTGTCCGACGACCTGGAGGTCACGGCCACGGCCCACGGGATCATCATGGGTCTGCAGCACCGCACGCTCCCGCTCCACGGGGTCCAGTTCCACCCTGAGTCGGTGCTCACCGAAGGCGGCCACCGTCTGCTGGCCAACTGGCTGCAGATCTGTGGCGACGACGACGCCGTCACACGCGCGACGGGGCTGCATCCGCTGGTCAGGCTGTAGGACGACCGGGTCCAGACGCGACGAAGGGGCCGTCCCGCGGTCGGGACGGCCCCTTCGCTGTGTCAGCTAGCCGCCGAGCTTCGGAGGGCTGGCGCTCGGAGAGGCGGACGGCCCCGAACCTTGGCCCTGGGGCGTCGTCGGGCCCTTCGAGACGTGGATGTCGATCTGCGCGTCGAACGGCACCTCGGTGCCCGCCGTCGGCTCGGTGCGCAGCACCTTGTCCTTCGGCTCGTCGGACGTGTCGTCGATCCTGTTGACGTTCTCCAGGCCGACGTTCTTCAGCTCGGCGACCGCCTGGTCGTAGGTCATGCCCGCGAGGTTGTCCGGGATCGTCGCGGTGGTGGGTGCCACGGCGATCTTCAGGTTGATCGTCCTGCCCTGCTTGACCAGGGTGCCGGGCGCCTGGTCCTGCTCGATGACCGTGCCCGGTGCCTGGTCGGAGGGGACCTCGGCGGTGTTGCCCGTGAGCTTCTGGGCGTTCAGCGTGTCCAGCGCCTGCTGTTTGGGCATGGTCCGGACGTCCGGCACGGGGACGTTGCCGGTCGACACGAACAACGTCACGGGCGTGGCGGCGGCGACCGTCGCGGCAGCAGCCGGGTCGGTCCTGGTCACCTGACCCTGCGGGAACTCCGGGACGTCCTCTGGCTGGCGGGTCGGATTCACCGTGAGCCCGAGACCCGTCAACGCCGTGACGGCCTCCTGCTCCGTCATGCCGGCGACGTCCGGCACGGTGACCGTGCCCTTGCCGGTGGAGATCGTGGGGATGACCGTGGAACCTGCGTCAGCCATCTTGTCCGCCGCGGGATCGGTCTTGATCACGGCACCCTCGGGCACCGTGTCACTGGCCTCCTGGACCGGGGTGCCCCAGACGAACCCCTCGCCCTCGACCACCGCCTTGGCGGCGGCCTCCTGCTGGTTCGTGACGTCGGGAACCGCAACCTGGTCGGGCGTCTTGTCGCCGTTCAGCACCAGGTACAGGATCGCGCCCACCGCGAGGAGCGCGAGCCCGATCAGGACCCAGAGCCAGACCTTGCTGCTGCGCGACTCCTCGAGGTCCTCGTCCGCAGTGGCCGGGGTGCCCGTCGACTGCCACGGCGTGGCCGGCGGGATGGTCTGCGTGGTGGCGACCGGGGGGCCCATCAGCTGCGTGGACTCGACGGCCGATGCCGCCGCGACCGCTGCGGCCGCGCCGATCGCCGGGGCCGTGACGACGCCGCCGCGGACCGCTGCCTCGAGGTCGGACCGGAACTCGGCAGCCGACGAGTAGCGCGAGTCGCGCTCCTTGGCGAGCGCCTTGAGCGTGATGCGGTCCAGCGTCTCGGGTACGTCGGACGCGAAGGAGCTGGGCACCGGCGCGGCCTCGCGGACGTGCTGGTAGGCGACGGCCACGGGGGAGTCGCCCTGGAACGGCGGACGCCCGGTGAGGAGCTCGAAGAGCAGGCAGCCCGTGGAGTAGAGGTCGGAGCGGGCGTCGACGGTCTCGCCGCGCGCCTGCTCGGGCGACAGGTACTGCGCGGTCCCGATGACCGCCTGGGTCTGCGTCATGGTCGCGGCGGAGTCGGCGACTGCGCGCGCGATGCCGAAGTCCATGACCTTGACCGCGCCCGTGGGCGTCAGCATCACGTTGGCGGGCTTGATGTCGCGGTGCACGATGCCCGCGTGGTGCGAGTACTCGAGGGCCGAGAGCACGCCCGCGGCGATGTCGACGGCCTCCTCGATGGGCACCGCGTGACCGTCGCGGAGGATGTCGCGGACCGTGTGGCCCTCGACGTACTCCATGACGATGAACGGCACGTGCGCGACGACTCCGGTCGGCTCCGTGAAGACGTCCTCGCCGGTGTCGTAGACGGAGACGATCGCCGGGTGGTTCAAGGACGCGGCCGACTGGGCCTCGCGGCGGAACCTGTTCTGGAAGCTCGGGTCACGGGCGAGGTCTGAGCGCAGGATCTTGATGGCGACCGTACGACCGAGCCGGGTGTCGTGACCGATGTGCACCTCGGCCATGCCGCCACGCCCGATGAGCTCGCCGACCTCGTACCGTCCGGCGAGGATCCGGGATCCGTCGTCCACCACTAGGCGTCCTCTGCTTCCGTTGATGCCGTGCCGGGTAGGGCTGGCGTGGCTGGGCCGTGCTCGGCACTGTTATACGGGCCGATCATCGCATCTCGCCCTCGCCTGAAGGGTATCCGTCGAGGATCGGGCGCGGGTCTGTACGGCCTGGTGGTCCGGCTGCGACCTGCGTGGTCGGCCATGCGGTGGGTCCGTCCGCCTTGAGCACCGTGCGGGCCGCAAGCGCTCCGAGCATCCCGACGAGCACGAGGATGAGGATGAGCACCGGCCATGACCACCGGTGGGCTGCCGGGCTCGGGGGAGGGGGCACGCGCGGCCGCCGGGGAGCCGCCGGTTCCTCCAGCCGCCGTGTCCGGCGCGGCGGGTACGACGGAGGCGGTGCCTCCGTGGCGATCGGCGTCGCGGCCGTCGCGAACGTGTCGGGCGTCCGCGTCGGCCGCTCGACGAGCATCGGCACCCCGCTCGGCGGCGTGCGCGGGACCAGCGTGTCGAGCAACGTGGCCAGGTCCTCGCCCGACTGCGGCCGTCGACCCGGCTCCTTCGAGAGCAGGCTCACGACGAGGTCCGCCAGCGACTTGTCCACGCTCGCGGGCAAGGGCGGCACGGGGTTGTTCACGTGCGCGACGGCGATGTCGACGGCCGTCGGACCCGTGAAGGGGCGATGCCCGACGAGCGCCTCGTACGCGATGATCCCGAGGGAGTACAGGTCCGAGAGCGGCGTCGCCAGATGCCCGACCGCCTGCTCGGGAGAGAGGTACTGCGCGGTCCCCATCACCATGCCCGTGGCGGTCATGGTGACCTGGTTGCGGGCCAGCGAGACGCCGAAGTCGGTGATCTTCACACGGCCTCCGCGGCCGAGCAGGATGTTGCCGGGCTTCACGTCGCGGTGGACGACCCCGGCGATGTGCGCCGCGTGCAGGCCTCGGGCCGTCTGCGCGAGGATCGGCAGCAGCTTCCTCGTCGGCAGCACCGGTTCGCGCTCGAGCAGGTCGGACAGCGGCTCGCCGACCACGAGCTCCATGACGAGGAACCCGGAGCCCTCCTGCTCGCCGTAGTCGAACAGCTGCGCGATGTTCGGGTGCGACAGGGACGCCGAGTTGCGGGCCTCGGTACGGAACCGCTCGAGGAACCCGCGGTCGCCCGCGAACTCCGACCGGAGCACCTTGACCGCGACCGGCCGCGCGAGGGCGTCGTCGTGCGCCTCCCACACCTCGCCCATGCCACCGACCGCGATCTGCCGGACCAGCCGGTACCGCTCGCCGAGGGCCACGCCCGCCGCCGTCTTCATGAGCCGAGCACCGCCTCGATGACCGCCTTGGCGATCGGTGCGGCGACGTGCCCACCCGTGGCCTCGTTGCCGAGGTTGCCCCCGTGCTCGACGAGCACCGCGACCGCGACCCGGGGGTTGTCGGCCGGTGCGAACGCGGTGAACCACGCGTGCGGAGGCTGGTCGGCGGTCGTCTGTGCGGTACCGGTCTTGCCCGCCACCTGCACACCGGGGATCTGCGCCGCCTTGCCGGTCCCGGAGTCGACCACCCCGAGCATCATCTGGGTCAGGGCCGCGGCCGTGGCAGGAGAGACGGCCGTCGAGTAGAGGCTCGGCTTGGTCGTCGTGACGGTGGTCAGGTCCGCGGACCGCACCGCGTCCACGACGTAGGGCGTCATCAGGCGCCCGCCGTTCGCGATCGCCGCCGAGACCATGGCCATCTGCATGGGCGTCGCCTGCACGTTGTGCTGTCCGATCGCCGACTGCGCGGTCTCGGGAGCGTTCAGGTTGCCGGGGAAGACGCTCGGGACCACGAGCATCGGGATGGTCTGGCCGGCGTCGTTGAACCCGAACTTCTCGGCCTGCGCCTGCAGGGCGTCTGCGCCGACGTCGAGACCCAGCTGCGCGAACGCCGTGTTGCAGGAGACGCGCAGGGCGTCGGCGAGCGTGACGGTCTCGCCACCGCACCCCTCGCCACCGAAGTTGCCGATCGTCGCCGTCGTCTGCGGGAGGTCGAGCTGGTCCGGGGCGGGCAGCGTGGACTCCGGCGTGTACGCGCCGCTCTCCAGGGCGGCAGCCGCCGTGACCAGCTTGAAGGTCGACCCGGGCGCGTACCGCTCCTTGATCGCGTTGCTGCGCAGGGGGTTGCCGGGTGCTGCGTCGAGCGCCTGGTACGCGGCGCTCGCGGCCACGGTGTCGTGCGTCGCCAGCGCGTTCGGGTCGAAGCCGGGGGTGCTGGCCAGCGCGAGGATCTTGCCCGTCGACGGCTCGATCGCGACGACCGCGCCCTGCTGGTCGCCCAGGCCGGCGACCGCGGCGGCCTGCGCTGCGGCGTTGATCGTCGTCTCGACCGCGGCACCCTCAGGCTTGCGTCCCGTGATGAGGTCGCGGATCCGGCTGAAGAAGAGCTGGTCCCCCCTGCCCGTGAGCTCGGCGTTGGCGGCGTTCTCCAGCTCGCTCTTGCCGTTGACGATCGAGTAGAAGCCCGTCACCGCCGAGTACGTGCTTCCGTCCGCGTACTGGCGCTGGTAGCCGTAGGGATCGTCGACCGGCGTCGACAGGGCGATCGCGTTGCCGCCGACGACGATCGGGCCCCGCGCGTTGCCGTACTCCCGGTAGAGGCCGCGCACGTTGCGGGTGTCGTTGTTGAGCTTGTCGGCCTGGAGGTACTGCACCCAGGTCGCACTGCCGATGAGGACGAGGAACATGGCCATGACCACGGTGGCGAGCCGGCGCAGCGGGGTGTTCACGGTGTCCTGCCGATGACCTCGGTGGGCTGGTCGCCGCCCGCGGGCCCGTCACCGTCGGTCCGTGCGCCGCCGGTGAGCACGGGCACTCCGGCGATCGGCGTCGGGATCCGCGAGCTCGAGGCCGGTCGACGAGCCTCGTCGGAGATCCGCAGCAGCAGCGCGACGATGACCCAGTTGGCGACGAGCGACGAGCCGCCGTACGCGATGAACGGCGTCACCAGCCCGGTCACGGGGATGACGCGCGTGACCCCGCCGACCACGACGAACGTCTGCAGCGCGACGATGAACGCAAGGCCTCCCGCGAGCAGCTTGCCGAACCCGTCGCGGACCCCGATCGCCGTCCGGAAGCCGCGCTGCGCCAGGATCAGGTAGAACATCAGGATCGCGATGAGCCCGGTCAGGCCGAGCTCCTCGCCGAGCGACGCGACGACGAAGTCCGACTCCGCGAACGGCACGAGGTCCGGACGGCCCTCGCCCCAGCCGGTTCCGAACAGGCCGCCGCTGCCCATCCCGAACAGGCCACGGACCAGCTGGCCGGAGCCGCCGTACGCCTTGTCGAACACCGCGGGGTCGAAGGCGTGCAGCCAGGCGTCGAACCGGGCGCCGACGTGCGAGAACGCCGTCGCGGCGAAACCCGCACCCACGACGAAGAGCAGCATGCCGATGATCACCCAGGACAGTCGCTCGGTGGCCAGGTACAGCATGGCGACGAAGAGGCCGAAGAAGAGCAGCGACGTGCCCAGGTCACGCTCGAGGACGAGGACGGCGACCGAGGCACCCCACACGATGAGGATCGGACCGAGGTCCCGCGCTCGCGGCAGGTGAAGGCCGAGCACCTTCGGCCCGGCGAGTGCGAGCGTGTCGCGGTGCGTCACGAGGTACCCGGCGAAGAAGATCGCGAACGCGATCTTGGCGAACTCGGCCGGCTGGAACCCGATCCCGCCGACCCGGACCCAGATGCGGGCGCCGTTGATGAGTACGCCGATGCCAGGAACCAGCGGGAGCAGGATCAGGGCGAGACCGACCACCCCGGCGGTGTACGTGTAGCGGCGCAGGGTGCGGTGGTCGCGCAGCAGGATCAGCACCACGGCCGCGAGGAGCACGGAGATCGCGGTCCACGCGAGCTGCCGGTCCGCGAACCCGTGGTCGCGTCCCCGTGCCTCGTACGCGAAGTCGATGCGGTAGATCATCGCCAGCCCGATGCCGTTCAGCGCCACGGTGATCGGCAGGATCACCGGGTCCGCGTACGGCGCACGCCAGCGCAGCACCAGGTGGACGGCGACGGCGAGCACCGCCATGCCGAACCCGTACTCGAGGACGTCAGGCGGGACCTTGTCCGTCGTCCCGATGCCGACCAGTACGTAGGACGCGACGCCGATGACGAGCGCCAGCACCAGGAGGCCGAGCTCGACGCCACGCCCTGCGCGCACGCGGTGCGGTTGGACCGTCGCCATCAGCGCCCGCCCACCTGCCTGATCACACGCACCCTCACGAGCTCGTGTCGTCCTGCAGCATGTCGACCTGCGCCCGGGCGTCGTCGAGCGAACCTGCCTGGATCGTCTGCAGGACCCGTTCGCGCAGGTAGGCGGACCGCAGGTCGTCGACCTGCGTGCCGGAGTGCTCGATGGGCGACGACAGGTCGATGGGGCCCAGGGTCTGCGGCACACCGCGGAAGATGGTGATCTCTCCGTCGTCGACACCCACGTAGTACTGGGTGTTGAGCCAGGCGACCGTCGCCCCGATGGCGCCGACGACCACGAGGACGCCCACCACCCACGCGACCAGGAGCCGCCACCTGCGCCGGGGCTCGGGTTCGTCCTCGAGCTCCTCCTCGAGCGGGCCGGGCTCCTCCTGCTTGGTCAGGTTGGCCGCGCGCGCGGCCGGGCTCTCGTCGGCCGAGGTGGGGTCGTTGCGCGTCAGGGCGGCGGCGCCCACCACGGACGCGTGCGTCGTCGGCCCGGCGCCGTCCGCGACGTCGTCCAGCTCGACGACGTCCGCGAGCACGACCGTGATGTTGTCTCCACCGCCGGCACGCAGGGCGAGCTGGACCAGACGGTCCGCGCACGTGTCCACGTCGTCGATCGTGGCCATGGTCTCTTCGATGGTCTCCGCGCTGACGAACCCGGACAGGCCGTCCGAGCAGAGCAGCCAACGGTCGCCCGGCCGCGCCTCGCGGACCGACAGGTCCGGCGCGACGTCCGGGTCGAAGTCGCCGAGCACGCGCATCACGACCGAACGCTGCGGGTGCACCTCCGCCTCGGCCGGGGTGATCCGGCCGATGTCGACCAGGTGCTGCACGAACGTGTGGTCGGTGGTGACCTGGGTCAGGACCTTGTCCCGCATGAGGTAGCCGCGCGAGTCGCCCAGGTGCACCATCGCGAGCTTGTTGCCCGCGCGCAGGATCGCCACGACCGTCGTGCCCATGCCCGCGAGCTCGGGGTCGGTCTCGCTGCGCTGGATGATCTCCTCGCGTGCGTCGGCGAGTGCGGCCTCGAGCTGGTCCAGGGCGTCGTCGGAGCCGTGCGACTCACCGTCCAGCGGCGCGAACGCGGCGACCGCCACGGACGACGCGACGTCACCGCCCGCGTGACCACCCATCCCGTCCGCGACCATGAGGAGGTGCGGCCCGGCGTAGGCCGAGTCCTGGTTGTTGGAGCGCACGAGCCCGACGTCGGACCGTGCCGCATATCTGAGTGCGACGGTCACCGGTTACCTCTGCAGCTCGAGCACGCTCTGTCCCACGCGGACCGGTGTACCGGTCGGCAGCGGAGTTGGGGCCTCGACGCGCTGGTCCGCCACGAATGTCCCGTTCGTCGATCCGAGGTCCTCGACGAACCACTGGCCACCCTGCGGGTAGATCCGTGCGTGCCTCGACGACGAGTAGTCGTCGTCCAGGACGAGCGTGCAGCTGGGAGCGCGACCGAGCAGGACCGCCGACGACCCGAGCGGGATGATCGTGCCACGCAGGGGGCCGTCGGTGACGACGAGCCGGCTGGGCCCCGAGGGCTTGGTCTGCCGGGGCGGGGCCGGGGACGCCGGGGCGGGCGTGACCCCGGCCGGCTGCGGAACCTTGCGACGACGACGGTCCGTGATGCGCGTGCCGTACAGGTCGCGCCGCAGCACCGCGATCGAGGTGAGCACCAGAACCCAGAGCAGAGCCAGGTACCCCAGCCGCAGCAGGGTGATCGTCAGCTCACTCATGCGCCGACGTCACTCGTCCGGGTCCGGCTCGCCGCCTGTCCAGAACAGGATCCGGGTGCGCCCGATGGTCAGCGTGTTGCCGTCCAGCAGAGTCGCAGCCGGGACCTGGTGGCCCTCGACGAAGAGCCCGTTGGTGGAGCCCATGTCACTCGCGACCACACCGTCCGGCGTCACCTTGATCTCCAGGTGCCGCCTCGAGACGCCTGGGTCGTCGACGATGATGTCGGCCTCAGAGCCGCGGCCGATGACCGTGACGGGGCCTGTGAGGATGTAGCGCTGGCCGTCGATGTCGACCAACGGGTGCCGCGCGCTGGGCGTCGCCGTCGGCGCCGCGGGTGCCACCGCACCGCGCACCGTCGCGCTCACCACCCGGAACCGGGCTTCCTCCAGGTCTGTGTCCTCGCTGAACCGCACCGTGACCGGCCCGACGAACGCGAACCGCTGGCTGGCCGCGTAGTCCGTGACGTTCGCCGCGAACTCGTCCGCGAGGGCCTCGGCGCCCCACGACTCGACCTGGTCGTAGTCCGCGGTGGCGAGCTCGATGGTGAACTCGTTGGGCACCACCGTGCGGTCACGTCCGACCACGGCCGCGCGGTCGTCCACCTCGCGCCGGAGGGCGCTCGAGAGGTCGAGCGGCTTGAGCTCGCTCTTGAAGGCCTTGGCGAACGCGTTGTTGACCACCCGCTCCACGCCGTTCTCGAACCTGTCGAGGATGCCCACGCCCACCTCCTTCACCGCTCGTCGCTGCTGACCCGGGCACGCTTGTGCTCGATGGTATCCGGGCCGCGCGCGTCCGGGACCCCGATGGGGGCGCGTCTCGGCGCGGCCCTCGCGCCCTACGCCCGTTCGGGTGGCGATCGCTACGTCCGCACCCAGGTTTTCGTGGTGTGCCGGCGTGCTCGGCCGTGTGCGAAGCGCCTGTCTCACCGTGCTAATGTTCTCCGGCGCGCGCGAGTGGCGGAACGGCAGACGCGCTGGCTTCAGGTGCCAGTGTCCGAAAGGGCGTGGGGGTTCAAATCCCCCCTCGCGCACACAGGGGTAGTTCCCGAAAGAACTGCTCACGTAGTACCGAAACTCCCGGTCAGGGTTCTCTGGCCGGGAGTTTCGTCGTTCCCGGGGCCGGGGAGGCGCACCTGACGCCGTCGGCGGACGAGCTGCCGTCGCGGCCTGTGCGCCGGGCAGGTCGGCTGTGGCTGCTGCCACGCTTTCGGGCAGGACGACTCAGCCCTCGAGCGGTCGTCCGACCCTCGCGCGTGGATGCGCGTCGCGGCCGATTGGCTGCGGCGGCGTCTCGACCCGCTGCTACCCTCGCGAACCGGGCGAAAAGGGGGCTTGGGTGGACGACGCTGAACGGGCGCGGCGGCTACGTGCGGTCGCCGCACGCCTGCGTGAGCTGGCAGTCACGGCGGGTCGCCAGGCCGAGGCCGTCGCGTGCCTGCTCGACAGCGTGACCAAGCTCGACGACGCACACACGTGGTCGGGCGGCTTCGCATGCGAAAGCCATGAGGCGTTCGGCACATGGGGCCGGCAGCTGGGCGACTCGGCGGGAGCGCTGCGCGACAAGGCTGGGCGGTGGAAGCACGCCGCCGACGTGATGGAACGGGAAGCGGCCACGCTGTCGGCTGCGGCGGCGAGGGCCAGCACGATGGCTTCCGCCCAGGGCGCGCGGGTACCGCAGTGACCTTCGCCGGGTTCGACCTCGACCGCACCGATGCCCTCGCCCGGGCGTTGCGCAGCGCATGCGACCACGCCTCGAGCTTGTCCGGGGCGATCGCTGCCACCTTGGACGAGGCCCACGAGCTGATCATGACGGCCGACGGTGGGTCGGCTGCCGACGGGCCCTGGTCCACCAGCTACGACGCACAACGCGTCGGGCTGACCACGGTGATGCGGGACGGGTCGCTGCGTGCCGATCAGCTCGAGCGCCGCTCGGCCCACCTGCGGGCGTGCGACGAGCTGTACCGCGACGGGTTCTGGGTCGACCAGACCCATGCTTTCGACGACGCACCGCCGCCGGACGAGGCGGCCATTCAGCGGGTGCTCCGGGAGCTGCGCGCCGCGAGCGGCGACGACACCGGCTGGAACGGCAACCACGACGACCTAACGACCGCCCTCGAGCGCCTGCGAGGGCTGCAGGGCGAGGAGCTGGACGCCGTCCTGATGGGCCTCACCGACGCCGAGTACGCGAAGCTCGACGCGGCCCTGCGTCGGGGAGACGGTCTGTTCGGCGAGAGCGGTCTGAGCAACGACGAGCTGATCCAGCTGGGGAATGCCATCCTCCCGCGGGCGTCGGCGCCCGCCGTCCGACGGATGTCGGCGGGCCTTCCCGTTCTCGAGCCCACGTTCAGCGATCTGGAGACGCCAGTGTCGGGCGACTACGCATGGGCGGGATCGGTCGGCACCGGCGGCGCCTCGCTCCTCGACATCAACCAGGGCGCGGTGGGCGACTGCTGGTTCCTCGCCGGGGTGGGCGCCGAGCTGCGCGCCGACCCGTCCTTCGTCAGCGATCACCTCAAGGACAACGGGAACGGCACCTGGACGGTCACCCTCTACCGCGACGGCAAGCCGGTCCCCGTCACGGTGGACGGCGCGATCCCCGGTGGGTCGTCCCCGATGTTCGCGCGCGGCCCGGGCGGCGCGCCCAACTGGGTCTCGATCTACGAGAAGGCCTTCGCCCGGTTCCACGGAAGCTACGGCGAGATCGAGGGCGGTTTCGGGGACCAGTCGATGGAGGCGATCACCGGCCGCGACGCCGACCGGGACATGGACGGGGTGTTCTCCGACCTTCCGTCGCTCGAGGAGGTGAAGGAGCACCTGGACGCCGGGCAACCGATCACGGTCGGGACGAAGGACGACGGGTCGATGTGGCCGTGGGGCGACGACGACGACCACCGCATCTTCGACAAGCAGCTGGTCAGTCATCACGAGTACATCGTCACGAGCGTCGAGGACACCGCTCAGGGGCTGCGGATCACCGTGCGAAACCCCTGGGGGAACACCGACCAGGCGCCGGGGCAGGTCGTCCTCGACGAGGACGAGTATCGCCGATGGTTCTCGGAGGTGTCGATCGGATGAGCGTGCCCGTGGACGACGGAGCAGAGCGGAACGGTCCCGGAGGCTCGCCGACCGGCGTGGCGGACGACCGCGGGAGGCGCCGGGGCAGGCGCCGGGTCGGTGTCGCCGTCGGAGTCGTCGTGGTTGTCGTGGCGAGCGTTGTCTTGGCCATCGTCCTGCTGGGCGGCGACGATTCCCAGCCAGCTCCTCCCATGACGGACGAGGCCCGGGCGGCGGGCGCCGTCAGGTTGACCTACCCGAACCGCGCGCTGCCCCCGCCGATCGCGTACTTCCCCTTCGAGGGCCAGGACCGCGTGCAGGTCGAGTTCGATGACGTCGAGTCTGGTGCTGATGGTCTGCTGGCCTCGTTCGCCGTGCGAACGGAAGGCGACGACGTCTGGCATCCCGTCGAGCTGCCATCCGGGGGCCAGACCGACGTCGACGGTGTTCGCGTGCGGGTCGTGGCGGTCCACGACGGCGAGCTGCCCAAGGACGACGCGGCTGACGTCGTGCTGGAGCCGCTGCCGTGAGCGCGGAGGTGACGACGATCGGCCGCGACGCGCAGTACGAGGTCGGCGGGCTGCTGGTCGGCATCGTCGTCGTCAAGCCGCTGGACCCCCAGGATCCCGATGACGCGGTGATGCTGGCGCTGACCGACCCCGCCCTGGGCGAGAGCGTGCAGGTGATCCTGCGGCCCGGTCGTGCGAGCGAGTGGCTCGGTCGCCGGGTCGAGGTCCTGAGTCTGCAGCGCGAGCCGGTCAAGGTGGAGCTGTCGGTGGAACCTGCGACTGTGCCCCTGCGCGACGCCGGGGCAGGCGGATCGCAGCCACCCCTCGAGCACTGATCGACGTCCGAGCCGCTGACGGGGCGGGCCGGTCGCCACTCGTGAGAGCGGCCAGAGAGAACATCCAAGCGGGTAGTTCCCCAAGGAACTGCTCACGTCGTACGGAAACTCCGGGTCAGGGTTCTCTGGCCGGGAGTTTCGTCGTTCGTGGGGTGCTGCGGGGCGAATGGAGGCGATGAGGGAGCGGGTGCGACGGTTCGCTGCGACATGCGCGCGGGTTCGTGACCGTCATTGTCCGCGGCTTGGACGCTGCGGCGACCTATCCGCGGTCCGCGCGCAGCACGGGTGCGCCGCCGCCTTCGGGCGTCGTGGTGAGGATCTCGCGGGCCTGCTCGGCTGCGCGGGCGATGCTCTCTCCGACGAAGTCCATGAAGCGGGCGACGTTCTCGAGACGGACGGCGGCCGGGGTGCCTGGGCCGAGGACACCGACGCCCTGCCGGGCGGTCGTGGCCAGCTCCGCGTTCGAACGCGCGCTGGCGATCATCGACTGGTACCAGACATCGGCGTCCGCGACATAGCGCTCACGGCGGCGGTCGTCGCGTTCTCGCACGACGAGGCCCTGGCTCTCGAGGAACGCGATCGACTTCGAGATGGACGCTGGACTGACCTGGAGCCGCGCGACGAGCTCGGATGCGGTGAGGCTGCCCGCGTCGGTGGTGTAGAGGCACGTCAGCACCCCAGCCGCGATGCGCGGCACCCCGGAGCGCATGAGAAGCGTGGTGAACGTCTCCTCGTACGCGCGGACGGCCTCGATGTCGCGTCCGTCTGCCTGTCTGGGCGGCTGCGGACCGTGGGGAGCCGCCGGCCGGCGACGGTGGGCCCGGTGCTCGGTTGCTCGGTGTGCGAGATCGGCGCGGTAGGCGGCGGGACCGCCGTTGCGCATGACCTCACGCGTGATGGTGGAGGTCGGGCGGTCCAGGCGCCGGGCGATCTCGGCGTAGGCGAGGTCGTCGGCAAGGCCGAGCGCGATCTGCTGGCGCTCCTGCTGAGTGAGCCTGCCTCCTGGCACCGCGACCTCCTCCATCCACGACGAGAGAGCGACCATAGCGTTCGCCCGCGTCCATTGCAACGCACCGAGAGCCATCCTGTTGCATTGAAAAGCACGCCGTTGCAACGATTTACGCACCGTGACCAGCGTTTACGTACCACCAACGCACATTGGCTGTTGCCCGAAGTGCGAACGCAACGTAGCGTTTCGAATGTCAGAAACACACCGGACCACCGACCACAGGAGTTGAGCACGATGCAGAACTTCGACACCCCCACCCCCGTCTTCGCCGTCCTCGACATTCCGGCAGGACGCGTCCAGCTCATCGCCGCCGACCGCACCGACACCGTCGTGGAGGTCCGGCCCGCGGACGCCACCAAGGGGCGTGACGTCACGGTTGCGGAGCAGACCACGATCGACTTCCGCAACGGCGTCCTGTCGGTCGAGGCGGAGGCGAAGAACCACGTCCTCGGCAGCGCAGGGTCGATCGAGGTGACGGTCCAGCTGCCTGCCGGCTCACGCGTCGAGGTGAAGGCCGCGAGCGTCGAGCTGCGCGGCGTGGGCCGGTTCGGCGAGGTCGCCGTCGAGGGAGCACAGGGCGACATCAAGGTCGACGAGGCCGCGAGCGTGCGAGTGCGCACGCACGCCGGTGACGTCTCGGTCGGCCGCCTGACCGGGCCCGCCGAGATCACGACCGACAAGGGCAACATCCTCATCGCCGA
Source organism: Cellulomonas sp. URHE0023 (assembly GCF_000688475.1). Taxonomy (GTDB): domain Bacteria; phylum Actinomycetota; class Actinomycetes; order Actinomycetales; family Cellulomonadaceae; genus Cellulomonas. Next base: position 1,340,106 of record NZ_JIAN01000005.1, read on the forward strand.
GGCGGTCCGCGGCACGGTCGTCCTGAGCACGCAGGCCGGCGACGTCTCGGTCGCGGCCGCAGCCGGATCCTCGGCCTTCCTGGACGCCGGCACCACGCTCGGCCGGATCCACAACGCACTCGTGAGCACCACGGCCGTCCCCGAGCTCAACATCCGCGCGACCACCGCGTACGGCGACATCACCGCACGCAGCCTGTGAGGCGATCGTGAGGGCAGGACCCGGCGCAGATGGGTTGTTCCCGGAGGACCTGCTCACGTAGTACCGAAACTCCCGGTCAGGGCTATCTGGCCGGGAGCTTCGTCGTTCATGGTGTCGCTCGTGGGCGGGTCGACGACGGCATGGCGGGGCCGCTTCCGCAGCCGACCGAGCGTGCGTCCAATGCTAATCTCGGGCCCCCGGCCGCAAGGCGGTGACCCGTCCGACGGCGGGCGCACCCCGGGCCGACCAGCTGGTGGGCTCCGCGAGCACGCGACGGCACCGTCCCGATGCGGACCTGAACCGACCCACAGGAGAAGTTTTGACCGAGCCACGACTGCCCGTCCTGCCGCGGATTGGCTTCGCGTTGCTGACCATCATCTTCCTGCTGACGCTGGCCGTGTTCGTGCTGCTGTTCTTCGTGGCGTCGGACGAACGCTGGAACTTCCTGGTGCCGATCGCGGGCATGCTGTTCGGGCTCAGCTGGGTGCGGGGCGCCCGCCGCAAGTGGATCGACCGGCGCCGAACGGCGGACGCCGTCCCGGCTGGCCCGGACGGCTCGACGCCCCTGTCTGCACCGGAGGCGTGATGAGCGCGGTCGGCGCTGCGCTCGACGAGGCTCGAGGACGTCTGCGCCTCACGGCGTACCAGCTCGACGCGCTGGCGCTCGCGGTCCGGTCGGCGCCGACGGAGACCCCGGAGCAGGAGCGGGCGGTCGGCGAGCTCCGGACCGCGGGCATCCTCGACGACGAGAACCGCGTGCACCCCCTGGCGGCGCAGTTCGCGCTGGCGATGACGACGCCGCTGATCCGCGTGCTCGTCGAGACCAGTGGTCCGCAGGGCACGAGCGCCGCGCACATGACGGTGGCCGGCGAGGACGTCTGGTACGGCGAGCCCTGGCCGGGCACGGGCCCGGACGACGCGGTGACCTACCAGCACTCCGAGCTGCCCACGATCATCTGGGACCTGGGCCGGCTGGCCGGCCTGCACCGCAGCAAGGTGCCATCGGGCGCCACCGCGCTGTCCGCGCCGCTCGGACTGGTCGACATCGTGCTGGAGCTGGCGTCGCTCGGGCCCCAGGAGTGGGACGCTGCACGCACGGTGGCTCTGGCCACCACCCACGACCGGTGGCCCGACCTCGACGACGACACCCGAAACCGGTGGCTGGCTCTGGTGGCGACGCTGCGCAGCTGGTGGCGCGTCACCGTGAGCTGGGGCGACGAGGGAGCGGGCACCGGGCGCTGGCTGTCGGTGCTGGACTGCGGCACGGAGGGCTACTGGCGTTGGGACGAGCCGGTCGACTCCGCCGACGACGGCGGCCCCTCGGTCACGCTGCACCCGGTCAGCGGCGGCCAGCTCTGGGAGTCCCTGCAGGGTCTTCTGCCGACGTCGGCAGAGCTTCGGGTCGCGGTCGAGAGCGGACAGAGCTGAGATGCGCGACTACGACGGGGGCTTCGACCCGGGAGCGACCGACGCTCGTCGTGCTGCGAAGCTGCGGGCCCTGGCGGACCGGGTGGAGACCGCCCTCGACGACACCCTGCGCGTAGCCCGCTCCGAGCAGTGGGCGTGCGCGAACGCCGACGACGTCCGCGGGCGGCTGACCAGCTATCAGGGCACGGCCCGGGCGGCGGCGCGGAACCTGCGCGAGGAGGCACTGAGCGCCGACAACGACGCACGGCGCAAGCGCACCGCTGCCGCGGCTGTGGGAGCTCACTGATGGCGGTCAAGATCGACCCGGCGGTGCTCGATGCCGTGGCCACCTCCGCCACGGTGATGTCCGACGAGCTGTCGCAGATGCTGACCGAGGCGCGACACCTCGATGCTGGGTGGGCCGTGAGCGGCCTGACCGAGGTCCCGTCCTGGGCCGAGGACACCACGGTGGACCTGCGTGCCCGGATTGGCATCGTCCGCACGATGGACGAGCAGTCAGTCAACGGCCTGGGGGCCGGCTGGTCCGAGATCGCCGGCGGCCGCAGTCCTGTCGCCGCGACGATGTCCCAGCTCGACGCGCTCCGGACGCAGCCCGACACGAACGCGACGTGGCTGCGCCGCCCGAACGAGACGCTGGACGACTGGGTCACCCGGCTCCGGGGCCTGGCGATCGACAAGCTGCCCTACCTCGACGGGGCGGGCCAGCCGATCGCGGAGGCCTACAGCTGGTACAGCGACTACGTCAGGATTCTCTACTCCGGTGGCATGAGTGCCCTCGCCGTGACGAACGTCGCCAAGGTCTCGATCACCCGGTCGGTGATCGTCCCCTTCATGGAACGCCAGACCATGTCCCCGGACTGGATCGCGAAAGCGATCGAACGCTTCGGCACCTACCGAGCGCCGGGCACCACAGCGCAGTCCCTCCTGATGCGGTTGGTCCCGCTGGAGCGGATCGAGTCTCTGCCGCCGTCCGTCCTTCAGTGGGCCGAGACCAATGCCACTCGGACGCTGCTCCCGGCGATCGAGGCCGGGCTCCCGAGCACCGGCGCCAAGGTGTACACCGGCATCTTCGGTGAGGCGCAGTACACCTTCCGGGCGCTCAACGCCGCGGGCGAGCAGGTCACCGTCGCACGAGGCGCCTCGAACCTGCTCTCGATCGCCCTGGACGCCGAGGCGGGCACCGTGCTCCGCACGGTGGGCGGGGCGGCGGGATTCCTGCGGGGGGCCGGCGTGGTCGGCAGTGCGGTCTCGGTGGGGTGGGACGTCGCCGAGGTGGCGTCCCAGGGCAACCCGGTCGAGGCGTTCAAGCGCGACGGGGCCGGATACGTCGCCGACATCGCCAAGACCGGGCTCGACATCAGCCTCACCGCCGCCATGATCGCCCCGAGCCCCATCACCTGGGGGGCGGTGGCCGTCACCGGGGCCGTCTACGCCGGCGCCGAGCTGGTGGACCACTGGGACGACGTGACCGCCGCGACGAAGAAGGTCGCGCGCTGGGAAGCCGAACACATCGCCGCCGCCGCCCATGTCGCGGGCGATGTGGTCGATGCCGTGGCGGACAGCAAGATCAACCCGATGAACTGGTTCTGACATGGACATGACGAGCGACGGACCCGACCTGGACACCCCGTTGGCTGCCGGGCAGGTGCGGGTGGTCCCGCGCATGGACGGCGAGACGAGCCGGAGGAAGGGCGCGAAGTACAACGCCCTCGACGACGACTACACCATGGCCGAGGTCGACGGTCCCTGGGGCGCGCTGCGGATCTCGATGGACGGGTTCCCGATCAGCTTTCGCGCGCAGATCGACGGGCAGATGGTCGCGACCTTGACCGCGGTTACAGCGACGTTCAACGAGGAGGGTCCGATAGCCACGTTCAAGGGCCGTGACGTGCCCGTCGTGCTGGGAACCGTCGACGGGGGCGTGCGGTTCGTCGCGCAGGGCAACCGGTTGCGTCCGGCCGGACGCAAACGGTTCCTACGCGTCACCTGCGAGGACCGCGTATGGACCTACGGCGCCACCGAGACCCACACCGACACCGACCATGCCCTGGGCAAGGTCCTGGGATCCGGCAACGCCGCGACCGAGCTGCGCCGCGGCCCGGAACCGGCCACGGGTCACCTGGTGACGTCCTGGGTCAACAACAGCGCCAAGGATGAGAAGGACCCGAGCGGCAAGAACTACATCAAGCTCTCCTGGGCAGATGGCACGACCCTCGCGGAGATCGTGCTCACCCTGCTGCTCAAGCTCGGCACCAACGACGTCAAGCTGACGCCCCTGTGGTGGCGTGCGGTCGACTTCGGCGGCGCGTTCTGACCCGGGACCCGCGCCGGCCCGTGCCGGGTGCGGCTCTGCCGACGAGACGGGCGATGTCGTCGGGGCCGTGGTGGACAGCACGATCAACTCGATGAACTGGTTCTGACATGGACGTCACGAACGATGGACCCGACCTGGACATCCCGTTGGCTGCCGGGCAGGTGCGGGTGGTCCCGCGCATGGACGGCGAGACGAGCCGGAGAATGGGCTCCAGGCACGACAACCCGAACGATTACACGATGGCCGAGGTCGACGGTCCTTGGGGCGTGCTGCGGATCTCGATGGACGGGTTCCCGATCAGCTTCCGCGTGCAGATCGACGGGCAGATGGTCGCGACCTTCACCTCCGTCACCCAGACGGTTAACGAGGAGGGTCCGATCGCCACGTTCACGAACCGTGACGTGCCCGTCGTGCTGGGAACCGTCCACGGGGGCGTGCGGTTCGTCGCGCAGGGCAGCCCGTTGCGTCCGGCCGGTCGCAAACGGTTCCTGCGCGTCACCTGCGAGGACCGGACGTGGACCTATGGCTCCACGGAGACCCACACGGACACCGACAACGCGCTGGGCAAGGTCCTGGGATCCATCAGCGCCGCGACGGAGCTGCGCCGCGGCCCCGAACCTGCCAAGGGGCACCTGGCGGTGTCCTGGGTCGGCAACAGCGCCAAGGATGAGAAGGACCCGAGCGGCAAGAACTACATCAAGCTCTCCTGGGCAGATGGCACGACGCTCGCGGAGATCGTGCTCACCCTGCTGCTCAAGCTCGGCACCAACTACGTCAAGCTCACGCCCCTGTGGTGGCGCGCGGTCGACCTCGGCGGCGCGTTCTGACCCGAGGAGCGGCATCGTCGCGTCCCGCGCAGCGCGCCTCGCGGGTTTCCGGCGCGGCGTATGACCCCCGACCACCCGCGGGTCATACGCCGCACCTCAAACAGAGAGGTCAACGGCGCACCCGATAGCGCAGGTGAAGCACCCGGTCGCCCTGAACGACGACGTCGGGGCCCTCCAGCAGGTGCAGCCCGTCGACCGACCCGAAGTAGCGCTTGCCGAAGCCCAGCACGACGGGCGCGACGTCCATGCGGACCTCGTCGACCAGTCCCGCCGCAAGGGCCTGGCCGCCGACGTCGCCGGCGGCGAACTCGACGACGCGGTCGCCTGCGAGCTCCTGCGCCTTGGTCACGGCTGCTTGGATGCTGCCGACGAAGTGGAACGGCGCCTCGAGGTCCCAGTCCTCGGGCGGCGGGCGGTGCGTCACGACGACGACGTGGTCGATCCCGCCCGGAGGCGTCCCGTCCCAGCCGTCCGTGATGTCGAAGACGTGGCGACCGGCGATCGTCACCCCGACCCGGTCCCAGTAGGCCCGGATGTGGTCGTAGGACGCCTGCGACACCTTCAGGACGCCGCCGTCGTCCAACGGGACATCACCGCTGACCAGCCACTCGCACAGTGGACTGGGATCGTCGTTGTCGGCCGCAATGAAGCCATCCACTGAGACCGACGCGTTCATGACCACTGTTCCCATGGGTTCCTCCTCTGGTGGATTTCCCAGCCTGGCGTTCCGTGAGCGGCCGCTCTTGTACGAAATCATTCGGCCGGCAGCGGCCAGCCCTCCAGCGCGTGGTCGGGATGGTCACGCAGAAATCGCCGCCGGACCTCGACGTACCGGGTCGGCGTGAGCCCGGTGAACTCCCGGAACTCGTGGACGAAGTGGGCCTGGTCGAAGTAGCCCGCGCGGGCGGCGACGTCGGCCCAGTCGATCGGTGCGGCGACGTCGATCGCCAGCACGGTCAAGGTGAAGCGGTAGCTGCGAGCCAGCCGCTTCGGCGTGACACCGACAATCGCCTTGAACCGCCTCGCCACATAGGTGCTGCTGGCGCGGCTGGCGACGCCGAGGTCGCTGATCGGTACCGCTCCACCGGTCGCCGCGATGGCACTGCTCATCTGGCGTACGAGGTCCAGGCCGTCGATCGGGCGCAGCCGCCGCACCAAGTCGTCTTCGAGCAGCGTCAGCATCTCGTGCGGTGTGTCCGCCGCAGCCAGCCGGTCGTGCAGCTCAGCCGTCGCCACCTGGCCCCACAGCTGCTCGACCGTCGCCGGCCGGTCGCACAGCTCGGCCGCGGGCATCGGCAGGAACGGGGCCAGCCCCCACGGCTTGAAGTGGACGCCGACGGACCGGGTCGGAGTGGGGTAGCTGAACTCCCAGGCGCGGGTGGGCGTGGTGACCACGCAGCCGTCGCTGTATTCCACGTCTTCTCGATCGGTGCCTGCCCGGATGAGAAACGGCGCCCCGAGGTTGACGATGAGCAGCGGCGCCGGCGCTGCGGGCAGCATCAGTCGGGAGTACGGCGGCGCACCCTCCAGGTAGTAGAGATCGTCGATCAGCCCGTCGAGCGGCGGACCGGGCACCCTGGACACGTACTCCACGCTGAACATCATCGTCCAGGCCCCATCGGGCCATCCGGCGCCGGCGCAAGCATCGACGGCGTCAACGTTGCGATAAGGCTTCCCGACGGCCCGTCAAGGATCCGTCAAGGCGTCCACCATCACGCCAGCGGAGGCGTAGACCAGCGAGTGCGGCTCCGGTGAGGGCCGTCGGGCGGCTCCTTCGGGTGGTGCTCGCACGACGTCGAAAGTGCTGTGAGACCCATGGCCGATGTGGCCTTCCTCGCCTTGACCGTGGTGTTCTTCACCGCCGTCGCGCTGCTCGCCCGCCGAGCGGACCGGTCATGAGCGGGTTCGACATCGCTGGGGGCGTGGTGGCTGCCGCGTTGCTGGTGTACCTGGTCGTCCAGCTGCTGCGTTCGGACAAGGTCCGATGAGCGCGGCGTGGGTCGCGATCGGGCAGATCGCGATCGTCGTCCTGGTCCTCGCCGCAGCGCACCGGCCGCTCGGCGACCACATGTTCCGCACCCTGACATCTCCCAAGCACCTCACGGTTGAGCGGTGGGGTTACCGGGTCATGCGGGTCGAACCCGACGCCGAGCAACGCTGGAGCACCTACCTGCTCTCGCTGCTCGGGTTCTCCATGGCGTCCGTACTGGTTCTGTTCGGACTCGGCAGGGTGCAGGACAGGCTCCCTCTCGACATCGGGATGCCCCGCTTGGACCCCGCCGGGGCGTGGAACACCGCCGTCTCGTTCGTGACGAACACCAACTGGCAGTGGTACTCGGGCGAGGCGACTGCCGGGCACCTGTTCCAGATGGCCGGTCTCGCGGTGCAGAACTTCGTCTCGGCGGCCGTCGGGATCGCCGTGGTCGCGGCACTGGCCCGGGGGTTTGCGCGCTCCGGGACCGACTCGCGTGTGGGCAACTTCTGGGCCGATCTGGTGCGGTTGACCGTCCGTGTGCTCCTCCCCCTCGCGTTCGTCGCCGCCCTCGTCCTGGTCGCCGCCGGCGTCATCCAGAACCTGGGCGCGCACACCGAGATCAGCACGCTGGCGGGCGGCAGCCAGTCGGTGCTCGGCGGGCCGGTCGCGTCGCAGGAGGCGATCAAGGAGCTCGGGACCAATGGCGGCGGCTTCTTCAACGCCAACTCCGCCCACCCGTTCGAGAACCCCGCGCCGTGGACCAACGCGTTCGAGGTCGTCCTGCTGCTGCTGATCCCGTTCAGCCTGCCGCGCACCTTCGGGCGGATGGTGGGTGACCGTCGGCAGGGCTGGGCGATCCTCGCCGCGATGTCGACGCTGTGGATCGCCGCCGTCGGCCTGCTCACCTGGGCCGAGATAGCTGCTCCCGGGCTGGCTCCGACGGCCGCCGGGGGAGCGATGGAGGGCAAGGAGGTTCGCTTCGGCGAGGCCGCGTCAGCGCTGTTCGCCGCGTCGACGACGATGACGTCGACCGGTGCGGTGAACTCGACGCACGACTCACTGACCGCCCCGGGCGGTGGGGTCGCACTGGTGGGGATGCTGCTCGGCGAGGTCTCGCCCGGCGGCGTCGGCAGCGGTCTGTACGGCATGGTCGTGCTGATCGTCGTCTCGGTGTTCCTCGCCGGGCTGATGGTCGGGCGGACGCCCGAGTACCTGGGCAAGAAGATCGGCCAGCGCGAGATCACCCTCGTCGCGCTGTACGTGCTGACGATGCCCGCGGTCGTCCTGATCGGTTCCGCCGTCGCGATCTCGGTCCCGGCCGGACTCGCCGGGCAGCTGCAAGGCGGTCCGCACGGCCTCACCGAGATCGTGTACGCGTTCGCGTCGGCCGGGAACAACAACGGCTCCGCCTTCGCGGGACTCACCGTGGGTACGCCGTTCTACAACACGCTGCTCGGGCTGGCGATGCTGATCGGCCGGTTCGTCCCGATCGCGCTGGTCCTGGCACTCGCCGGGAGGCTCGCGCAGCAGCGCAAGGTGCCCGAGGGTGCGGGCACGCTGCCGACCCACACGCCACTGTTCGTCGGGCTCCTCGTGACGGTGACGCTCGTCGTCGTCGGCCTCACGTTCATCCCGGTCCTGTCCCTCGGTCCTGTCGTGGAGTCGCTGTCATGAGCACCACTGTTCTCGAGAAGCCGCCGTCGAGGCCGCACAAGGTCGAGGCGGTACCGTCGACGCTGTCAGCACGTCAGCTCGCCGCGGCGCTGCCTGGCGCTCTGCGTGGGCTCGACCCCCGCCGGCTGTGGGACTCCCCGGTCATGTTCGTGGTGGAGGTCGGAGCCGCGTTCACCACGGTCCTCGCGGCCGCCCAGCCGAGTGTCTTCGCGTGGTCCGTCACCGTCTGGCTGTGGCTCACGGTCGTGTTCGCCACGCTCGCCGAGTCGGTTGCCGAGGGTCGCGGCAAGGCGCAGGCCGCGAGCCTGCGCGCCACGCAGCGCGAGACCAGCGCCCGCCGGGTGGACGGGTCGTACGACACCTCGTCGGTCGGCGAGCCGCACACCACGCAGGTGCCTTCGTCGTCCCTGAGGGTCGGTGACGTGGTCGTCGTCGCCGCCGGGGAGACCATTCCCGGTGACGGCGACGTGATCGAGGGCGTGGCGAGCGTCGACGAGTCCGCCATCACGGGCGAGTCCGCGCCGGTGATCCGCGAGTCCGGCGGTGACCGGTCCGCCGTCACAGGCGGCACGGTCGTCCTGTCCGACCGGATCGTCGTGCGCATCACAGCACCCGCAGGACAGACGTTCGTCGACCGCATGATCGCGCTGGTCGAAGGCTCACAGCGGCAGAAGACGCCCAACGAGGTCGCGCTCAACGTGCTGCTCACGACGCTGACGATCGTCTTCCTGCTGGCGGTCGTGACCCTCAGGCCGTTCGCCGACTACTCGGACGCACCCCAGACGCTGGTCGTCCTGGTCGCGTTGCTGGTCTGTCTCATCCCGACCACGATCGGCGCGCTGCTCTCCGCGATCGGCATCGCCGGCATGGACCGCCTCGTGCGACGCAACGTCCTCGCCATGTCGGGACGTGCGGTCGAGGCCGCCGGCGACGTCGACGTGCTGCTGCTCGACAAGACCGGAACGATCACGCTCGGCAACCGGCAGGCGGCCGACCTGCTCCCGGCGTCGGGCGTTGCGCCGACGCTTCTCGCCGACGCGGCGCAGCTGTCGTCGATGGCCGACGAGACGCCCGAGGGGCGTTCGGTGCTGGTGCTGGTGAAGGAGCGGTTCGGGCTGCGCGAGCGCCCCGAGGGTGACCTCGTGGGCGCAGAGCTGGTCCCGTTCCAGGCGCGAACCCGCATGAGCGGGGTCGACCTGCCGGCGACCGGGGACCGACCTGCGCGGCTCGTCCGCAAGGGCGCCGCTGCTGCCGTCTCACACTGGGTCCGGTCGACCGGTGGGAGCTCCCGGGACGATGTTGCTGCGACCGTCGACGCCATCTCGGCGTCTGGCGGGACGCCTCTCGTCGTCGCCGAGCAGCTCGGCGAGCAGCCGGCGCGAGTTCTCGGCGTCATCCACCTCAAGGACGTGGTCAAGGAAGGCATGCGCGAGCGGTTCGACGCGCTGCGGGCCATGGGCATCCGGACCGTGATGGTCACGGGCGACAACCCGCTGACCGCCCGAGCGATCGGGGCGGAGGCCGGGGTCGACGACGTGCTCGCCGAGGCCACGCCCGAGGACAAGCTCGCGCTGATCCGACGCGAGCAGGAGGGCGGCAGGCTCGTCGCGATGGCGGGCGACGGCACCAACGACGCACCCGCGCTCGCCCAGGCCGACGTCGGTGTCGCGATGAACACGGGGACGACCGCGGCGAAGGAGGCCGGCAACATGGTCGACCTCGACTCGAACCCGACCAAGCTCCTCGAGATCGTCGAGATCGGCAAGCAGCTGCTCATCACCCGTGGTGCGTTGACGACGTTCTCGGTGGCGAACGACGTCGCCAAGTACTTCGCGATCCTCCCCGCGATGTTCGTCGTCGCGTTCCCGCAGCTCGGCGTGCTGAACGTGATGCACCTGAGCAGCCCGCAGTCGGCCATCCTCTCGGCCGTCATCTTCAATGCGTTGATCATCATCGGGCTGCTCCCTCTTGCGCTGCGCGGGGTCCGGTACACCCCGTCGTCGGCGTCTGCCCTGCTGCGCCGCAACCTGCTGGTCTACGGGCTTGGCGGCGTCATTGCCCCCTTTCTCGGGATCAAGCTCATCGACCTGCTCGTCACTGCCCTCGGGATGTCCTGATGTCGACCGACCCTCGTCCGCGCTACTCCGCAGGTGCCGACACCCTCGCGTTCGTCCGCCAGTCGTGGGCCGGGCTGCGGGTGCTGCTCGTCCTGACCGTCGTCCTGGGACTCGTCTACCCCCTCGCGGTCACGGGAATCGCGCAGCTCGCGTTCCCTTGGCAGTCCCACGGGTCGCTCGTGTCTTTGACGGGCGAGCGCACCACCAGCCGGGACGACGCCGTGGGCTCAGCGCTCATCGGTCAGGGCTTCGACGGCCCGCAGTGGTTCCACCCCCGTCCGTCGGCGGCCGGTGACGGCTACGACACGTTGGCCTCGGCGGGCTCCAACCTCGGTCCGCTCAACTCGGGCCTCGTGCAGGCCATCGACGAGCGGCGCGCAGCCGTCGCGACGGAGGAAAGCGTCGACCCGTCCGAGGTACCGGTCGACGCGTTGACGGCATCGGCCTCAGGGCTCGACCCGGACATCTCACCGGCCTACGCGCGGCTGCAAGTCGCTCGGGTCGCGGCCCAGCGAGGGCTCACCCCGGATGACGTCCGGGTGCTCGTCGACGGCGCGACCGTCGGACGCGACCTCGGAGTCCTCGGCGAACCGCGAGTGAACGTGCTGCTTCTGAACCTCGCGCTGCAGACAATGGGCACATGAACCGACCCGGCGACGACGGCACCGCGGACCGTCCCCGTCGCGGCCGGCTGACCGTCTACCTCGGTGCCGCCCCCGGAGTCGGCAAGACGTACGCGATGCTCGACGAGGCCCACCGGCGCCAGGCCCGCGGGACGGACGTGGTGGTGGGCCTGGTCGAGGCCCACGGCCGGGCAGCGACGGCCGCGCAGCTGGACGGCCTCGAGGTGCTGCCGCGCCGCGTGCTCACCTACCGCGGCAGTGAGTTCACCGAGCTCGACCTGGACGCGGTCCTCGCGCGGGCGCCGCAGGTCGCGATGATCGACGAGCTCGCACACACCAACGTGCCCGGCACCGCGCACGCCAAGCGCTGGCAGGACGTCCAGGACATCCTCGCTGCCGGGATCGACGTGGTGACGACCGTGAACGTGCAGCACCTCGAGTCGCTGAACGACGACGTCGAGTCGATCACCGGTGTGAAACAGCGTGAGACGGTCCCCGACCACGTGGTGCGTGACGCGGACCAGATCCAGCTCGTGGACCTCGCACCGGAGGCCCTGCGACGTCGGCTCGCTCACGGAAACGTCTACCGCGCCGAGCAGATTGACGCCTCCCTGACGCAGTACTTCCGCGTCGGGAACCTGACCGCGCTACGCGAGCTGGCGCTGCTGTGGCTGGCCGACCGGGTCGACGACGCCCTCACGTCGTACCGGCGCGACCACCGGATCGAGTCGTCATGGCCGGCACGGGAACGTGTCGTCGTCGCGGTCACCGGCGGACCCGAGAGCGACACCCTGCTGCGCCGGGGGGCACGGATCGCCCAGCGGGCGGCCGGTTCGGAGCTCCTTGCCGTGCACGTGCTCGCCACTGACGGGTTGCCGAGCGCCGCGCCGGCACGGATCGCCGAGCAGCGCATCCTCGTCGAGTCGCTCGGCGGCTCGTTCCACACGGTCGTGGGGGAAGACGTCCCCACCGCGATCGTCGACTTCTCCCGCGGTGTCAACGCCACGATGATCGTCGTCGGCGTGTCCCGACGAAGCCGCTGGCGGGAGGCGCTGCGGGAGAGCAACGGCACGGAGATCGCACGGCTCGCCGACACGATCGACCTGCACCTGGTCACGCACGAACGCGCGCGAGCGGGAAGCCGTCGACCGGGCCGGTCGTCGGGGCTGTCCGGTCGCCGCCAGGTGGTCGGCTGGGTGATCGCGATTCTCGGGCCGGTGCTTCTGACCGTCGTCCTGAGCGACCTGCGGGACGTGATCAGCCTTCCTACCCAGCTGATGCTCTTCCTGGCGGCCACCGTGCTCGTGGCGCTCGTCGGTGGGCTCTGGCCGGCGATCGTCAGCGCCGTGGTCGGGTTCATCCTGCTCAACTGGTTCTTCACGATTCCGACAGGCCAGCTCACCATCTCGGAGCCCGAGAATGCGCTCGCGCTCACGGTCTTCGTCCTGGTCGCGGTGGGCGTCGCCTCCGTGGTCGACCTCGCCGCACGGCGCACCACCGAGGCGTTCCGGGCCCGCGCCGAGGCATCCGCCCTCGCCGCCGTGTCACGATCGGTCCTCTCGGCGGACGACACGGCGGCGGCCGTGGTCGCGCGTCTGCGCGAGACCTTCACCCTGGAGGCCGTCTCGTTGCTCACGAAGCACGGCTCCGGGTGGGACGTGCTCGCGAAGGACGGCATCCGTCCCGCGCTCGACCCGGAGGACGCCCAGGTGGTGCTCACGGTCGACGACGAGCGCGTCCTCGCCCTGACGGGCCGCGTCCTGCCGGCGAGCGACCGCCGGGTGCTCGAGGCGTTCGCCTCCCAGGTGGGCGTCGTGCTCGAGCAGGAGCGCCTTCGTGCGCAGGCCGAGCAGGCCCGCATCCTCGGACAGGCCGAGGCCACGCGTACAGCGCTGCTCGCGGCCGTCTCGCACGACCTGCGCACGCCGCTCGCCACGATCCGCGCCTCGGTGGACGGCCTGACATCGACCGACCTGGACCTCGACGAGGCGGACCGTGCCGCCCTGGTCCGGACCCTCGAGGAGTCCACGGCTCGGCTCGAGCGGCTGATCGACAACCTGCTGGACCTGTCCCGCCTGCAGACCGGGAGCGTGCGGCCGGTCATGCGGGCGACCAGCCTCGACGAGATCGTGCCCTTCGCGATCGAGGGGTACCTGCCCGGTGCGGTCATGCTCGACGTGCCGGACGACCTGCCGCTGGTGCACACGGACCCGGGCCTCCTGGAACGCGTCGTGGCGAACCTCGTCTCCAACGCCGTCCGGCATGCCCGGACCGGCAGCCCCGTGGTCGTCAATGCCGCAGTGGTCGGTGGCGACGTCGTCGTGCGGGTCGTGGATGACGGTCCGGGCGTGCCGGACGAGGTCAAGGCGCACATGTTCGAGGCGTTCCAGCGGTTGGGCGACACCACCGGGGCGGGGTTGGGTCTTGGGCTGGCCGTGGCCGACGGGCTCTCGACTGCCGTGGGCGCCGACCTGAGCGTCGAGGACACCCCGGGTGGCGGCCTGACGATGCTCGTTTCGGTACCTCTCGCGGAACAGGGTGCGTGATGGCGGCCGGCAACAAGATCCTCGTGGTCGACGACGAGCCGGGCCTGGCACACGCGCTGTCCATCACGCTGCGTGCCGCGGGTTGGGACGTGACGACGGCGGCGGACGGGGCATCGGCGATCTCTGCCGCGGCCCAGCACTCACCTGACGTCGTGCTGCTCGACCTCGGCCTGCCGGACATCAGCGGGCTCGACGTCATCACCGCGATCCGCGGTTGGAGTCGCGTCCCGATCGTGGTCCTGTCCGCACGCCAGCACGGCGAGGACAAGGTCGACGCACTCGACGCGGGAGCCGACGACTACGTGACCAAGCCGTTCGCCATGAACGAGCTGCTCGCGCGGCTGCGCGCCGCGATCCGTCGGGCGTCCGTCCCGTCCGAGACAGACGAGGCGGTCGTGACCGCGGGGGCGCTGAGCATCGACCTGGCCCGACGCCGTGTGCACCGCGACGGCGCCGAGGTCCGGCTCAGCCCCACCGAGTGGTCGATGCTCGAGGTCCTGGTGCGCAACCGTGGCCGCCTCGTCGGGCGCCGACAGCTGCTCCAAGAGGTGTGGGGTCCTGGGTACTCCGAGGAGACCCACTACCTGCGCGTGTACTCGGCACAGCTGCGTCGCAAGCTCGAGGTCGACCCTGCCCACCCGCGGCACATCCTGACGCAGCCGGGGATGGGCTACATCTTCGAACCCTGACGGTCTCTACGGCCGCACGCGCTCCGAGGACCGAGCACTCGACGAGCGAGGGCGTGCGGAGACCCGGTGTCTCAGCGGACGCGGGTGCCGCAGTCTGCGCAGAACTTCGCACCCGCGACGAGCTCGGCGGAGCAGCCCGAGCAGGTCGTCGTCGGGCTGAGCGACCCGCCGCAGTCGGTGCAGAACTTGCCGCCACCGGCGCGGGCTCCGCACGACGGGCAGCTGGCCTCAGGCTTCGCGGCGACATCGACACCCGAGAGCAGGTCCGCGGTCGAGAGCCGCTCGTTCGCCTGGTTCCGGCGGGCGTTGGCCTGGAGGCCGGCGATCTCGTCCTGCAGCCGGGGTGCGCACCGGGCGCACTGGCCGACCTCGTCGTTCCAGCAGATCTCGCGGCACATCCAGTCCCCGCACCCGCGGCACTGCGTGAACCGGTCCGCGATCTCCTCGACGGCCGCCGACAGCGCACTGTCCTTGGCGGGCGAGTTGGTCCCGCGGTTGAGCATCAGCTGGTCGGCCGCGTTCCCGAGGTCGCGCAGCGGCCCCCCGAAGAGGCTGCCGACCGAGCGCAGCACGCTCTGGCTGGTGCTGAGCTTGTCGCGCTGGAAGGCCGACCGGTATCCGTTGCCGCAGCGCTCGCAGCGGAAGTCGAACTGGTAGCCCTGCGAGTTCGAGAGGTCGGAGAAGTTGTCGGTGAAGGGGACGGCTTGAGTCACAGCGGTGAGAGTAGTGAGGCGGCGGGTCCCGGGGGCGGCGCTTCGGGGTGAAGTGTCTGCTTTGTCGGTGATCTCACAGGCTGCGAGGCCCCGGTCCCTCCGCGCCGCGAGGCGCTACGCGTCTACGCGGACCGCTTCGGCGACGCTCTGGTCCGCCGCACCGTCGCCGTCTGCCGGTGCCGTCGCCCCGCGGGGCACGAAGACGGCAGCGACGACAGCGATCAGCCCAGCGGCCGTGGCCGCCCAGAACAGCGCCGAGGACCCCGCGACCACGGCCCCGGAGACCACGGACCGCAGCGCCGCGGGCAGCCCGGCGAGCGCCTCGGGTGTGAGTGCGGTGACGTCGGGACGGGACTGCGCTGCCGGCACATGGTCGGCGACGTAGCCGGTCAGCGTGCTGGAGAACAGGGCGCCGAATGCGCCCACGCCCACGGCACCACCGATCATCCGCATGAACCCTGCGGCGCCGGTGGCCGCGCCCACCTCGTCGGCGGGAGCGCTGTTCTGCACCAGCACGGTCGGGGTCTGGAACAGCAGCCCCACCCCCACGCCGACCAGGGCCATGAAGGCGGCGGTCAGCCACGCGGACGTCCCGGCGTCCATGGTGGCCATCAGGGCGCTCCCGGCGGTGAGGAGCGCGGTGCCGGCGACCATCGCGGTGCGGAAGCGCTCGGGCCGGCTCGTCCAGGCACCGGTCACGACGGCTGTGGCGATCGCGGGCAGGAGCATCGGCAGCAGGAGCAACCCGCTGCTGCTCGCGGAACGTCCCTGGACGAGCTGCAGGAACAGGGGCAGGTAGTTCATCGTGCCGAGCATGATGGCCCCGGTGCCGAGGAAGACGACCACGAAGGACGCGACCACGGCACGGTTGCGGAACAGGGTGGGCGGCAGCACCGGGTTCTCGGCACGCCGCTCGACGACGACCAGCACGACGAGGGCGACGATCGCGACGATCACCGCACCGAGGACCTGCCATGACGCCCAGGCGTACTCGTGACCTCCCCAGGTCACCGCGAGCACCACACCGCTGCTCGCGACGGAGACGGCGAGCAGTCCCGCGAGGTCGATACGGCCGCCACGCGCACGCGCCGGCAGGTGCAGCAGCGTCGCCACGCCGACGATCGACAGCGCGACGAGCGGCAGGTTGAGCAGGAAGATCCAGCGCCAGCCGAGGCTCTCGGTGATCACGCCGCCGACCCACGGACCGATGATCATGGAGACCGGCGCGATCGCCCCCAGCAGCCCCATGACGCGCGACCTTCGCTCGGGGGGAACGACGTCGGCGATGACGGCGAGCAGCGTCGTGAACGTCATCCCGGCGCCCAGGCCCTGCACCGCACGGGAGCCGACGAGCTCACCCATCGACGTGCTGACGCCTGACCCGAGCGACCCCACGAAGAACGTGCCGAGGGCGACGAGCAGCATGGTCCGGCGGCCGAACATGTCGCCGAGGCGGCCGGCCAGCACGGTGCCGATCGCCATGGTGAGCAGGAAGGCGGTCGCGATCCAGGCGATGCGGTCGAAGCCACCGAGCTCGCCGGCGATCGTCGGGACGGCGGTGGCAGCCACGAGCCCGTCGAGCTGCACGGGGACGAGGGCGAGCACGAGGCTGACGATGATCAGGGGCAGTCGCGGTGCCGTCGGTTCGGCGGCGGCTGGGGGAGCCTCGGGGGCAGGTGCGTTGGACATCGTGAACCTCGCTTACTTGTCGACCGGCTAGTTACCTTGTCGGTCGGCAGGTAATCACTGTTCCTAGCCGGTCGTCAAGTAGGCTTCCTCAGCGGGACCACAGGACGGCGGAGGACGGAGGCGCTCGTGCCACGTGACGGCAGCGGCACCAGGGCGACGATCCTGCGCACCGCCATGCGGATGTTCGTCGAGCAGGGTTACGACCGCACCTCGCTCCGGGAGATCGCCGAGGACGTGGGCGTCACGAAGGCGGCGCTGTACTACCACTTCCGCACCAAGGAGGACATCGTCCGGGCCGGGGTGCAGGACTTCACGGAGCAGCTCGACCTGGTCGTCTCCCGGGTGGAGGACCTCCCGCCCGGCGCCGGCAGGAGCGCCGCGTTCGTCGACGGGCTCCTCGACCTTCTGCAGTCGGACGGCGCGTACGCCCTGCGCTTCGGCCAGGCGAACCCCACCGTCCTCGGCCGCGAGGGCCAGGGGCACGGACAGCTCGAGCTGCTCAAGCGGCTGATGTCCGCCCTCGCAGGGCCCGAACCCGCGCCGGAGGCCGCGTTGCGGGCCACGCTCGCCTACGGAGCACTCATGGTCGGAGCGCTCGGTGGCCCGCTCATCGAGATCACGGGGGACGAGGAAGGCCTGCGCACTGCCGGCCGCGCCGTCGCGCTGGACCTGCTCGCGCCCCTGGAGCGCGACGGGGTGCAGTGAGCGCGACCGAGAAGCTCGACGTCAAGAAGGACCTCGATGCCTACCGGGCACAGCGCGGTCGGTTCCGCGTGCTCGAGGTGCCGGACATGCAGTACCTGATGGTCGACGGCCACGGCGACCCCAACACGTCGCCCGCATTCACCGGGGCCCTCGAAGCGCTGTACCCCGTCGCTTACACGCTCAAGTTCGCCAGCAAGCGGGAGCTCGGGCGTGACTATGTCGTGCCTCCGCTGGAAGGGCTGTGGTCGGCGCAGGACATGGCGTCGTTCACGGCCGAGCGAGACAAGTCCCGGTGGGACTGGACCGTGATGCTGCTGGTTCCGGAATGGATCGCGCCGGAGACCGTCGCGGACGCGATCGAGACGGTACGCACCAGGTCGTCCCCGCCGCGGCTCGACGCCGTCCGGGTCGAGCGACTCTCCGAAGGGCTGTGCGTGCAGACGCTGCACATCGGCTCGTTCGACGACGAGGCGCCGGTGCTCGCACAGCTGCACGACGAGTTCATCCCCGCGAACGGCCTGCGCATGGTCGGGACGCACCACGAGATCTACCTGACCGACACCCGCCGGACCGCCCCGGACAAGCAGCGCACCATCCTGCGCCAGCCGGTCGCACCGATCTGACACCCCAGGCCTCTAGTCGTCGTCGCCGACCCGCGACCCCTCAGGCCCGACCGTGGTCGCGCGGAACTGTGTGGCGAGCGCTGCCTGGATCCGGACGTGACGCTCGAGGAACGCGCGCTCGTCGAGCCGCTTGCGTCGCAGCCAGCCGGTGACCTCGTCGTTGCACTTGCTCGCGTTGCACGAGCCGCACGCGGGCGCGATGTTGTCGAGCGTGTACCGGCCGCCCCGGGAGATCGGCAGCACGCAGTCGCGCTGCAACGCGACACCCGTGGCCCCGCAGTACGCGCAACCGCCCCACGCGGCGACCAGACCGGCCCACTGCTCGGCACTGAGGTCGTGCTCGACCGCGGCCATCCTGCGCTTGCGCCGTTGGGCGTAGCGCGCCTGACGGGTTCGAGGAGCGGGCATGGCGCCAGCGTAGGTAGGACGAGGGCGTTCGCCCTGGACCGAACCGCGACCTGGTTGACCCAGGTCGGCATCCGGTCAGACCAGTGCCCTGCGGGCGGACAGACTCGGTCAGCTCACCAGCGGTGGTTCGAGTTCTTCATGCAGCGGTGCCCCGTGCCACGGCAGTAGCTGCACTCGCCCGTCCAGCGCTTCCGCCCGGCGCCGTCGCATCGCTCGCAGATCTGCACAGCAGAGCTGCACTCGTCGCACTTCGTCATGTCTGCCTCCCGTTACGCCGTCGTAACTCACACACCTGATGCCCACGTACTCGGGACAACGGCACGTCGGAGGAAGGACTTGAGCCGATGTGTGGCTTACGTGGCGCTTCCCCGACAACGTCGGAGAGCGGCTTCAGTCGGTGGGTGCGTGCCGGTCCAGGAACCGGTACACCTCCGTGGTGTCGACGCCGGGGAACACCCCCACGGGAAGCGCGGCGAGCAGCGACGCGTGCGGACGGGCGCTCGGCCACGCCTTGTCGGACCACCGCTGTGCCAGCTCGGCGGGTGGCTGCCTGCAGCAGGTCGGTTCGGGGCAGCGCGACTGGGCGCGCTCGGTCGTCTCGCGGCCCCGGAACCAGCGCACGTGCGCGAACGGCACTCCGACGCTCACCGAGAACGCACCCTGGGAGGACGGCTGCACCCGAGAGGTGCACCAGTAGGTTCCCGACGACGTGTCGGTGTACTGGTAGTAGGGCGAGAAGCGGTCGGCCAGCGCGAAGACCGTTCGGGCCGTCCACTGCCGGCAGACGGGCTGACCCTCGATCGCCCCGAGCGCGTCGGACGGGAAGACCACACCGTCGTTCTCGTAGGCCTTGTGCAGGGTGCCGCCCTCGTGGACCTTCATGAAGTGCACCGGCACTCCCAGGTGCCGCGTCGCCAGGTTGGTGAACCGGTGGGCGGCGGTCTCGTACGGCACCGCGAACGCGTCGCGCAGGTCCTCCACCGACAGCCGGCGCTCGGCCTTGGCCTCCTGCAGGAACGCGGCGGCACCGTCCTCGGGGAGCATCAGGGCGGCGGCCAGGTAGTTGGCCTCGACGCGTTGGCGCAGGAAGTCGCCGTAGTCACGCGGCTCGGCGTGTCCGAGCACGTGGCTCGCGATGGCCTGCAGCAGCGGTGAACGGGCGTCGCTCGTGCCCGGGTTCCCCTGCGGCAGGTAGATGCGTCGGTGGGCCAGGTCCGTCACGGTGCGCGTCGAGTGGGGCAGGTCGGGCACGTAGTGCAGGCCGAAGCCCAGGTGGGCGGCGATGTCGGCCGTGCCGCGCTGCGACAGGGGTCCGCCGGGGTGGTCGATCGCGTCCAGGAGCCGTCGGGCGTGCTCCTCGAGCTCGGGGAAGTAGTTGTCCTGCGCGCGCATGCGTGCCCGCAGCTCGGCGTTGGCGCGTCGGGCCTCCTCCGGGGTCGCCGCGTTCTCGGTGAGCAGCCGCTGCACCTCCGCCTGGAGCCGGACGAGGGCCTCGAGCGCATCTGCCGGGAGCGTGCGACCGACCTTGACCGTGGGCACGTTCAGCGATGCGAAGAGGGGTCCGCGCTGCGCCCGCTCGAGCTCGACCTCGAGTGCGGCGCGCCTGGTGGGCGGGTCCGTGCGGAGCAGCTCGGCCAGCGGCACGTCGAGCGCCTCGGCCACCTGCGCGAGCAGCGAGAGCTTGGGCTCACGGTGGCCGTTCTCCAGCATGGAGACCTGGGACGGGGCCCGGCCGATGGCCGCGCCGAGGTCGTCGAGCGTCATGTTCCGGCCCGTGCGCAGGTGCCGGATCCGTCGTCCCAGCACCAGCGTGTCCAGGCCGCCGTTGGCCGTCGTCGTCATGTCGTCCACGGTCTCCCACCCGGAACCCTTCTGTCCATGAGAAGAACGCCGGATCTTCTTGGCCCGTACCGGGGAAAGAACGGCCGAAACCGCGTCAACGTAGGGGCCAGGCAGAACCGCCGAGAAGAACCACCAAAGATGGAGGATCACGATGAGCGCCACCGGCGACCAGACGCAGACCGCGAGCGAGCTTGAGGCCAGCTGGTCCCTCGACCCGCGTTGGGCGGGCATCGAGCGGGTCCACACCGCCGAGGACGTCGTGGCGCTGCGCGGGTCGGTCCGCGAGGAGAGCACCCTGGCCCGCCGTGGTGCCGAGCGGCTCTGGCAGCTCCTGCACTCCCGCACGCTGCTCCCGGCGCTCGGCGCGCTGACCGGCAACCAGGCCGTGCAGCAGATCCGCGCGGGCCTCGAGGCCATCTACCTCTCCGGCTGGCAGGTGGCCGCCGACGCGAACCTGTCGGGCCAGACCTACCCCGACCAGTCGCTGTACCCGGCCAACTCCGTGCCGGCCGTCGTGCGACGCATCAACAACGCGCTGCTGCGGGCCGACCAGATCGACTTCGCCGAGAACGGCCGGCGGACGCGTGAGTGGCTGGCGCCGATCGTCGCCGACGCCGAGGCCGGGTTCGGTGGTCCGCTCAACGCGTACGAGCTCATGCACCAGATGATCTCCGCGGGAGCGGCCGGTGTGCACTGGGAGGACCAGCTGGCCGCCGAGAAGAAGTGCGGCCACCTGGGCGGCAAGGTGCTCGTCCCCACGTCGCAGCACGTGCGGACGCTCTCCGCGGCGCGCCTCGCAGCGGACGTCGCCGGGGTCCCGACGATCATCGTCGCCCGCACCGATGCGCTCGGCGCGGACCTGCTGACGTCCGACATCGACGAGCGTGACGAGCCGTTCCTCACGGGGGAGCGGACCGTCGAGGGCTACTACCGCGTCACGAACGGGCTCGACCCGGTGGTCGCCCGCGCCGAGGCGTACGCGCCGCACGCCGACCTGATCTGGGTCGAGACGTCGACGCCGGACGTCGCGCAGGCCATCGAGTTCGCCGAGCGGATCCACGACCGGTTCCCCGGCAAGCTCCTGGCCTACAACTGCTCGCCGTCCTTCCACTGGCGCTCGCAGCTCGACGACGCGCAGATCGCCCGGTTCCAGCGGGAGCTCGCGGGCCACGGGTACGTCTTCCAGTTCATCACCCTGGCCGGCTTCCACGCCCTCAACCACTCGATGTTCACGCTCGCAGGCGGCTACGCCCAGCGCGGGATGAGCGCGTACGTCGAGCTCCAGGAGGCAGAGATCGCCTCCGAGAAGGACGGCTACACGGCCACGCGCCACCAGCGCGAGGTCGGTACCGGCTACTTCGACCGCGTCGCCACAGCGATCTCCCCGCAGAGCGCCACCCTCGCGCTCGCAGGCTCCACCGAGACCGCCCAGTTCAC
Source organism: Cellulomonas sp. URHE0023 (assembly GCF_000688475.1). Classification (GTDB taxonomy): domain Bacteria; phylum Actinomycetota; class Actinomycetes; order Actinomycetales; family Cellulomonadaceae; genus Cellulomonas. Next base: position 1,361,915 of record NZ_JIAN01000005.1, read on the forward strand.
ACACGCAGGAGCACTCCGATGACGATCACCCCGACCCTCACCCGCCCCCACCTGACGATCACCGGTCCCGCCGTCCCGGGCACGGACGAGGTCCTGACCGACGAGGCACTCGACTTCCTGACGGACCTGCACGCGCACTTCGCCGGTCGCCGGCACGACCTGCTGCTCGGCCGGCAGAACCGTCGGACCCGGTTCTCGAACGGTGCCGACCCGGACTTCCTGCCGCTCACCGCGCACATCCGCACCGACCGTTCCTGGCGCGTGGCCGGTCCCGGTCCGGGGCTGGAGGACCGCCGCGTGGAGATCACCGGTCCCACGGACCGCAAGATGACCGTCAACGCCCTCAACTCGGGCGCCAAGGTCTGGCTCGCGGACCTCGAGGACGCCACCAGCCCGACGTGGGCCAACATCGTCGCCGGCCAGCACTCCCTCTTCGACGCCATCCGCGGTCAGGTGGACTTCACCTCCCCGGAAGGCAAGGAGTACAAGGTCGGTCCGCAGACGCCGACCATCGTCATGCGCCCGCGCGGCTGGCACCTGACGGAGAAGCACCTGGAGTTCACCGACCGCACGGGGCAGAGCACCGCCTCGTCGGCAAGCCTGGTCGACGCCGGTCTGTACCTGTTCCACAACGCGCAGGCGCTGATCGACGCGGGCCGCGGACCGTACCTCTACCTGCCCAAGCTGGAAGGGCACCTCGAGGCCCGGCTGTGGGACGAGGTGTTCCGCTACACGGAGACCTACCTCGGGCTGCGGTACGGCACGATCCGCGCGACCGTCCTGATCGAGACCATCACGGCGGCGTTCGAGATGGAGGAGATCCTCTACGAGCTGCGCGACCACTGCGCAGGCCTGAACGCGGGGCGCTGGGACTACATCTTCAGCGTCATCAAGAACTTCCGCGCACGCGGACCGCGCTTCGTCCTGCCGGACCGCAAGGCCGTGACGATGTCCGTCCCGTTCATGAAGGCGTACACCGAGCTGCTCGTCGCCACCTGCCACAGGCGCGGAGCACAGGCGATCGGCGGCATGAGCGCGTTCATCCCGGACCGCCGGGATCCGGAGGTCACCGAGAAGGCGCTCGCGCAGGTCACTGCGGACAAGGAGCGGGAGGCAGGGCAGGGGTACGACGGGACCTGGGTGGCTCACCCGGACCTGGTGCCCGTCGCTCGTGCGGTGTTCGACGAGGCGCTCGGCGACCGCATCGACCAGCGGCACCGTCTGCGCGAGGACGTGCAGGTCACCGCCGCGCAGCTGCTCGACATCCCGTCGGCCGGCGGCGGCGAGCCGGGTGCTGTCACCGACGCAGGGCTGCGCGGCAACATCTCGGTCGGTGTCCGCTACCTCGAGGCGTGGCTTCGCGGCATCGGCGCCGTCGCGATCGACCACCTCATGGAGGATGCCGCGACCGCCGAGATCTCGCGCTCGCAGGTGTGGCAGTGGGTGCACCACGAGGTCGTCACGGCCGAGGGCACGCAGATCGACTTCGCGCGGGTCGAGCAGGTGCTCAAGGAGGTGCTCGCCGATCTGCCTCGCAGCGAGGGGGACCGGTTCGACGACGCAGCCGACCTCTTCCGGCAGGTCTCGCTCGCGGAGGACTTCCCGACGTTCCTGACGGTGCCGGCGTACACGCAGTTCCTGGTCACCCGCGCCTGAGCGCGACGAGCCCTCTCCGGGTCCGGGCCCACGCCTGACCCGGAGGGGGCTTCGCGCTGTGGCGCGCTCGGGCCGCTCGACGGCCAGGTGCTGGCCCCTTTTCAGCAGGCCCGCGCATCGATACGGTCGGCCCACGCCGTTCCGGGCCTCCGCGCGGCGGCACCTGCGGCGTCGCGTGTCGCCGGAAGAGTCGCCGAGAGGGGTGGGCGTGCCCGCACCGCAGAAGGTCGCCGTCCGACGTGTGCTGAGCGTGCTGGCGGCGTTCCTGACCCTGCTCCTGGTGGCGTCGTGCAGCGGCGTCGATCGGCCGAGCCCTACCCGTCCGGCGTCGACGCCTACCGTCACCCGGCCGGCTCGGCCCAGCCCCACCCCGACCTTCACGATCCCGGCTCGCCCCGCGCCGACGCCGACGGTCCCCACTCGTCCCAGCCCGACGCCTACGGTCCCCGCTCGTCCCGGCCCGACGCTGGAGCCGACGCCGACGCCGACGCCCGAACCAGTTCCCACTCCGACTCCTACCCCGACTCCGACGCCCACGCCGGTCCCGGTGCCGACGCAGACAGCCGTCGCTCCCGTGCCCACCCCGACCGCCACACCGACCCCGACGCCCACACCCACCCCGACGCCGACCGTGACGGCTACGCCTACGCCGACGGTCACGCCGTCGCCGTCGCCGTCGCCCTCGGCCGATGACGTGACCACAGGCGACGAGGGGGGAACCCCGGCATGGGTCTGGTGGGTGCTGGTGCTGATCGTCGTCGGAGCAGGTGTCGGCATCACGCTGATCGTCCGAGCACGTCGCAGAGCGGTCTGACCGGATCCCGATCGATACTGTGAGCGCGATCGGGTCGCTGGACCCGAACGCCGTCGTCGCCCGCGGCCTCGACCACCGTCGAGGTCGTCACGTTGAGGAGTGAGCGTCATGGCCAATGTGGCCCTGCGGTGCACGGACCCGGCCTGCGCCGCGGACGGCAAGGTCCAGACGACCAAGACGTGCGCGGTGTGCGGCAAGCCGACGACGTGGTCGGTCCTGCGCGTCCCGACGGCGGGTCAGACCGCGACCATCGGTCCGATCTACACGATGCCGATGCCGGTGAAGGACGCGCCCGCGCCCGTGGGCGCCCCCACCCGTACCTGCACCAACGCGAGCTGCGCGCGCTACCACCTCGCGCAGGAGGACCCGTTCTGCGGTGGCTGCGGCCACGCGACGGTCGTCGCCACGACGCTCTAGCCGCCACCGCCGACCTCGTCGCCGATCGGGTGAGCGCCGGCCGCGACCGATGCGCGGGTCGCCGCGGCCGTGCTTGAGTGCCGGACAGGCGCGCTCCCGTGGCGTCGACGGGTGAGCGTCCTGGCTGTTCCGAGGACGACATCGCTGGACCTGCGGGGCCGTGGGGGTCGCCGAGTCGGAAGGAACGTGCGCATGGGCTCGGAGTTGCCGCCGTGGCTGCTGCCGGACGACGGCTTTCGACTTCCGGCACTGTACGGCGGGCTGTCCGCTCCCGGCCGGGTGGACCGGGGCGCCGTCGTCGACGCGCTGCGGTCGGCGGTCGAGCTGGCGACTTCGTGGATCGGCATCGACATCACCTGGTCGACGTTCATGGTGGTTGACGGCGACGGCATCCGTACCCCGCTCTCGAAGACGAGTCGAACCGGACTCGACTGGGACTTCATCTCCTCGAAGGTGGGCACGCCGACGTGGATCACGCTCGAGGGCGTCTGTACGGCCCTGGCGCACGATCCGATGCACCCCAACCACACGGTCGCCGAGGTGGACGCCCACTTCCCGCTCCCCTCCCGTGGTGAGGAGCTGGGCAGGATGAGCGTCGCGCTCTCGGTGCAGCGGTGGGCGATGTACGGCTCCGGCGAGAACATGCCGTGGATCGCCGGTCCCTTGGTGCCGTGGCTGGTGACGAGCGCCGAGCGGCTGGGCGCCCACGAGGGCTACGCCATCCTCGACCGGGTTCGAGGGTCGGAGACGTCGAGCGCAGCGGAGCACCGCGGTGTCTTCCGCAACCACGATGGCCACCTGTGGGGCTACGGCTGGAGCACGTTGCTGTCGCCGTCGCACCTAGAACGCGTCGGAGGCGTCGAGCAGTTGGCCGAGCTACCGGACGCTCAGGTGGTGAACCTGTCGGGCGGTCGCGTCTGGTTGACGTTGGGCGACGACCCGTCGGCGGTGCCGGACGCGACGATGTGGCGGCTGCACGAGATCCTGACGCCGGTGCTCCCGCCCCCATACGAACCGGACGAGTCCGAGGTCGACCTCGACCCGCCCCTGCCGGCGACGGTCGAGGCGGTCCGGGCGGCCTGGGAGGCGAAGGCCGAGGCGGCCCGTGCCGGCGGCCGGGTCAGCGGCATGTTCGGGCCGGTCGGGTTCACGTTGGACGCGAAGGTGCCTGAGGCCGTGATGCCGGTGGCGGTCGGGCCGGGCGGCGACCTCGTGCAGTTCGAAGGGCTTGGCGCGCAGGCGGCGGCCTCGCTGCTGAACCGGCTCACGGCGCCGGTGCTCGATGCACGGCTCGGTCCGGGGCCGACGCTGCGTACGGCATTGCGTGCGGCCGTCGCCCACCCGGGCGTCGTTCTGCTGAAAGGACACGCGGTCGGGCCCGGTCGTGAGGACGAACGCGTGACGGTCGACGGGATGGACATCCAGGACGACCCCGTGCTGCGGCGCCTCGGTCAGCGCCAGGCGTCGAAGGCGTGGCAACGGGTGCTAGCGCTCGGCCTCGACGACGCCCTGGACCGACCCGACGAGCTGCGTGCGCCGGCCGAGAACGGTGGACCGTGGTCCGTCTGGTGGGACTGAACGTCCTACCCTCTGGTCCATGACGGAGCCCCTCACGGTCGACGACCTGACCCGCATCCGCCGGATCCCGGAGCGGCAGCGCACCGACCGCGCAGAGCTGTACGGCATCCTCGACGCCGGTCTGGTGGCGCACGTCGCGTTCGTCCGCGAAGGTCGACCGGTCGTCATCCCGTTCCTCTACGCGCGCGACGGTGACTCGCTGCTCCTGCACGGGTCCACCGGCGGCGGGCTGTTCCTTGCACCTGAGGGCGTCGAGGTGTCGGTCGGGATCACGCATGTCGACGGGCTCGTGTTCGCGCGGTCGGTGTTCGACAGCTCGGCCAACTACCGCAGCGTCGTCGTCCACGGCCGTGCCGTCGCCGTCCCGGCGGACGAGAAGGAGGCGGCGCTCCTCGTGGTCTCGGAGCACCTGATGCCTGGCCGGTGGGACGAGGTGCGCGCGTCGACGCGCAAGGAGCTCGCCGCGACCTCGATCCTGCGCGTCGGGCTGGAGCGCGCGAGCGTCAAGGTCCGGGCCTACGGCGCATCCGAGGCGCCCGACGACGGAGAGGACCGTGCGGTGTGGGCGGGCGTGCTGCCGCTCGCCCTGGTGGCCGGTGCGGCGGAGTCGTCCTCCGATGTCGACGTGCCCGCTTCCGTGAGGGCCGCAGCGGCGAGACACGTCGACTCCGGTACGGTCCGCCTGTGACCAAGCGCCGCTGGATCGTCCTGATCGCGATCCTCCTCGTCCTCCTCGTGGTCGGGCTCACCCTGACGGTCCCGAACGGCAACTACACGGCAGCCGCTCTGCTGATCGTGGCGTTCGTCGTGGGGCCGACCGTGCTGATCATGACGAGCCAGGGCATCGAGCGCGCCAACCGCAGGCGTGTGGGCGCCCTCGAGCCGACCCACCCGGGCTGGTCGTTCGTGCCGTGCGTCACGGGACCGACGCAGGAGCCCCTCTTGAAGGCGGCCGGCGAGCGGACGACCACGGGGGTCGCCGCGACGCTCACCTACGGACCGGGTGGCATCGAGGTCTGGGCGGGCAAGAGCTCCGACGTCAAGGTGTTCGCCTACCCGTGGTCCGACGTGACGGACGTCAGCACCGCCGCCGACATCCGCACCTGGCAGAAGCGGACGGTCATCGGGGTGCGGATCACGCTGGCCGACGACGCGTCCCAGGACATCGCGGTCCTGGTGAAGACCCCGCAGGTTCCCGCGCTCACGGACAGCATCCGGGCGGCCCGCCCGGTGTGAACCGAGGCGACCGGAGTGCGACCACGACCGGTCGCGTGGCCGGGTCAGGGATCCGACACGACCGGCTATGACTGATCATGCGTCCGCTCGTGCGTGGACGGCGGTCTGTGGCTTCGGGTCCTAGCTCTCGAAGAAGCAGAACGGGTGGCCGGCTGGGTCCAGGAGCACCCGGACGTCGTCCTGGGGCTGGTAGTCGGCCAGCCGGGCACCGGTCGCGAGCGCGTGCTCCACGGCGTCGCCGAGCGAGTCCACCCGGATGTCCAGGTGCAGCTGCATCTGGTTGTGGTCGGTCGTCGCGGGCCACACCGGTGGTCGGTAGAGCGGGTCGGAGCTGAAGGACAGCCCGCTGCCTCCGGCGGGCGGACGGAGCATCGCCCAGCCGGGCTCGTCGGTGATGACGGGCCAACCCAGCAGCCGGTGGTAGAAGTCGGCGAGCGCGTGCGCGTCCTGCGACTCCAGGACGGTCGCGGACAACGAGAAGCGGCGTCCCGCGTGCTCGTTCCAGGGTGCCGTCGGTGGGGTGCTCACTCATCCAGGCTCGTACGGGCGCCTCGTGTTCGCACGCGGAGAAATCGGTTGGCAGGTGCGCCGGATCGGACGTATTTTCGTAGTACACGGGAAGGAGGTGGTCCAAGACATGATTTCTCTTAGGACGCGTGAGGTGACTGTCCGCTAGTCGCCCGTCAGTACTCGGACGGATTGCCGTCCGCCCGCAGACCACCCGGTCGGCGAGCGAATCCAGGCAGTCACCGCAGCCCGTGGGAGCCACGACCTCGTCCGTCGTGGCGGGGCCCCTTGAAGGGGTCCGGCCCACGGGCTGTTGCCTGCCCGTGGCAAAGTTGGGCCGTGTCTCTCAAGAATCCCGCTCAGATCGACGCGATGCGTCCCGCCGGCAGGTTCGTCGCCGGTGTCCTGTCCTCCCTCCGTGACGTCGCGCGCGAGGGGATGACCCTCAAGCAGCTGGACACGCACGCGCACCAGATGATCGACGCGGCCGGCGCGCACTCGGTCTACCTGGGCTACCACCCCTCGTTCGGCGCCATGCCGTACCCGGGCGTCCTGTGCACGTCGGTCAACGACGCAGCGCTGCACGGTCTGCCGTCCGACTACGTGCTCGTCGACGGTGACGTGCTGTCGATCGACTTCGCCGCGCAGGTGCAGGGCTGGGTGGCCGACTCGGCGCTGACGTTCCAGATCGGGACGCAGGACCCGTCGGTGACCGCGCTCGTCGAGACGACCGACCGTGCGCTCGCCGCGGGCATCGCGCAGTGCGTGCCCGGTGCGCGGATGGGTGACATCTCGGCCGCGATCGGGACGATCGGGCGTGCCGGCGGGTACGGGATCAACGCCGACTTCGGGGGGCACGGCGTGGGGCGCACCATGCACGAGGACCCGCACGTCCCCAACCTCGGGCGCCCGGGCACAGGGCTCAAGCTCAAGGCGGGCCTGGTGATCGCGATCGAGCCGTGGTTCATGGTGGGCGGTGACGACTACACGATCGACCCGGACGGCTGGACCATCCGCACCGCGGACGGCTCGCTGGCGGCGCACGCCGAGCACACGGTGGCGATCACCCCGGACGGTCCCGTGGTGCTCACGGCCCGCGACTGATCTCCGGTCCGAGGGACGCGCCCGACGGGCCGGGGATAGATTGGATCGGTCCGGCGTACCCGTCGCCACCGCACGAAAGAGGGCACCGATGTCCGCGCTCGTCGACACTGCTCCACTGATCGGTCACGTCGTCGGGGGCAAGGTGAGCACACCTGACGGGTCCCGGACGCAGGACGTGCGCAACCCTGCGACAGGTGAGCTCTCGGGACGTGTCCTGCTGGCCGACCAGGCCGAGGTCGACGCGGTGGTCGCGGGTGCGGTCGAGGCTGCGGCGACGTGGGCGCAGGAGCCGATCGGGAAGCGCGCGGGCGTGCTGTTCGCGTTCCGCGAGCTGCTGGTGCAGCACACCGACGAGCTGGCCGCGACGATCACCGCGGAGCACGGCAAGGTCATCGCGGACTCCCTCGGCGAGGTGGGCCGCGGGCTCGAGGTCGTCGAGTACGCGTGCGGGATCCCGCAGCTGCTCAAGGGTGAGTACACGGACCAGGCGGCCACGGGTGTCGACGTGTTCTCGTTCCGCGAGCCCCTCGGCGTCGTCGCCGGCATCACGCCGTTCAACTTCCCGGCCATGGTCCCGCTCTGGATGGCGCCCATGGCCATCGCGACCGGCAACGCGTTCGTGCTCAAGCCGTCCGAGCGTGACCCGTCGTCATCGCTCCTGCTCGCGCGGCTGTGGAAGGACGCAGGCCTTCCCGACGGGGTCTTCTCGGTTCTGCAGGGCGACCGCGTGGCCGTCGACGGGCTGCTCACGCACCCCGACATCGCCGCCGTGTCGTTCGTCGGGTCCACCCCGATCGCCCAGCACGTCTATGCGACGGCGACCGCTCATCGCAAGCGCGTGCAGGCCCTCGGCGGCGCCAAGAACCACGCGGTCGTGCTGGCCGACGCCGACCTGGACCTCGCCGCGACGCACCTGACCGGTGCGGCGTTCGGTGCCGCGGGCGAGCGGTGCATGGCGATCTCGGTGGCGCTCGTCGTCGACGAGGTGGCCGACGCGCTGCTGGAACGGCTCAAGGCCGCGGCGCTCAAGGTGCGCGTGGCACCCGGCAACGACCCGGCGTCGGACATGGGTCCGGTCATCACCCAGGCCGCGAAGCTGCGGATCGAGGAGATCGTCACCTCCGCCGTCGACTCGGGAGCGCGTGCGCTCGTGGACGGTCGCGGGCACACGGTCGACGGGTTCGAGGGCGGCTTCTACGTCGGGCCGACCGTGCTCGACGGCGTGACGACCGACATGCGCGCGTACGCGGAGGAGATCTTCGGGCCGGTGCTGGTCGTCCTGCGGGTCGCCGACCTGTCCGAGGCGATCGGCCTGGTCAACGCGAACCCGTACGGCAACGGCACCGCACTGTTCACGTCCTCGGGTGACGCGGCCCGCACCTTCCAGCGGGCCGTGCACGTCGGAATGATCGGCATCAACGTGCCCATCCCGGTGCCGGTCGGCTGGCACTCGTTCGGTGGCTGGAAGGACTCGCTGTTCGGGGAGAGCCACATCTACGGTCCCGAGGCGGTCCGCTTCTACACGCGCAACAAGGTGGTCACCAGCCGCTGGCCCAGCTCCCCGGCCACAGCACGCTTCCACTTCGGCCGCACCACCAGCCACTGACGCGAGCCACTGACGCGACGTCCGCCCTGGTCAGGGCGGACGTCGCGACTGCTCAGAGGGAGCGCTGGTAGGTGCGCATGGCGCGGACCGACCACCATGCGACCACGGCGGCGAGCGCGGTGAGCCAGAGCGACCGGGTGGCCACGACGGACCAGTCCACCGACGGGGACATCGCGGTGCGGGCGATCTCGACCGCCCACGTGAGCGGGTTGTACTGGGAGACGGTCTCGACCCAGGACGGAACCAGCGACGCGGGCATCAGGGCCGTCGACAGGAACGTCGCAGGGAGCACGATGATCGTCGAGATGCCGATGAGGGCGGTCTGGTCGCGGGCGAGCAGCGCCACTGCCGAGGACAGCGAGCAGAACGCCGCCGCGAGCAGGAGCGACGCACCGAGCGCGACCAGCATCCCGAGGATCCCGCCGTCGTAGGACGCGCCTGCAAGCCACCCGATCCCCAGCACGCACAGGCCCTGGACGAAGCAGAGGCCGAGCTGTTGGACGAGCTGGCCGGCCACCAGCGACGATCGGTGCACCGGCGAGGTGAGCATGCGGTCCATGACGCCGCTCGTGATGTCGTCGATGAAGCCGGTGCCTGCCCAGGCGCCCGAGTAGAGGACCGTCATCATGAGGATGCCGGGCACCAGGAACGTCATGTAGTCGTCGGCGCCGAAGCCGGGAACGGTCGCTACGGACGAGAACACGTTCCCGAACAGGAGCAGCCAGATCACCGGCTGGATGATCGCGACGCCCAGGCCCCAGGGCTGGCGGATGCCGTCGGTGGTCCAACGGCGGGTGACCTGCGAGGTCTCGGTGATCCACGTGGTGCTCATCGGGCCAGCTCCTTCACTGCGACGTCCGACGAGGTCCACGAGCGGCCGGCGTGGGCCAGGTAGACGTCGTCCAGGGTGGGACGGGAGACGCCGACGGCGCCGTGCCGGATGCCCGCGGCCTGCAGGGCGGAGATGACGGCGCCCACCGCCGCGGGCCCGTCGGACGTGCGGGCGACGAGGCGACCGGTCGGTCCCTCGACGTGCACGGAGACGTCCCGCAGGAGTGCGACGGACCCCGCGACGCTGGAGACCAGGGACGCGTCCGGCTCGACCAGCTCGACCGACAGGGTGTCGCCTTCCAGCGTGGCCTTGAGCGACTCCGGCGATCCCGCGGCCACGACGCGCCCGCGGTCGACGATGGTCAGCCCGTCCGCCAGCCGGTCGGCCTCCTCCAGGTAGTGCGTGGTGAGCACGACGGTCAGCTCGTCCTCGCCGGCGAGCCGCCGGATCTCGGCCCACATCGCGGAGCGCGCCTCGGGGTCCAGGCCTGTGGTCGGCTCGTCGAGGAACAGCACGGACGGGGTCCCGACGAGGCCGAGGGCGACGTCGAGCTTGCGGCGCGTGCCACCCGAGAGCTTGCCGGCGCCGCGGTCCGCGAACTCGGTGAGCCCGAAGCGGTCGACGAGGTCGCCGGCCCGGGCTGTGGATGCCGAGCGCGACAGCCCGCGCAGGCGGGCGGCCATCACGAGGTTCTCGCGGGGCGTCAGCAGCGGGTCGGCGCCGGTGCCCTGCGAGACGTACCCGATGGAGCGTCGGACGGCCGCCGCCTCGCGCACGACGTCGTGGCCCGCGACCCGGGCCGTGCCCGACGTCGCCCGGGCCAGCGTGGTGAGCACCTTGGTGGTCGTCGACTTGCCCGCGCCGTTCGGGCCGAGCAGCCCGTGGACGGTGCCGGCGGCGATGGTGAGCGTGAGCCCGTCGAGGGCTCTCACGTCCGGTCGGCCGCGGCCGCCGGGGTAGGTCTTGACCAGGTCGAGCGCGTCGACCGCGTAGTCAGGTGAGGTGGGCATGGGACTGCCTTCGGTCGAGCCGTCTGACGACGGCGGGTGGGTCGACCGAGGTGCCACCTATGCTTGTGGGTGCAGCGGATCGCACAGGTGCCCTTGCGGGTCTCGGTCGGTTCGTGTGGTCGGCCCGGGTGTTCCAGCACCTGGGCCGACCGTTTTTCGCGCGGGTCGCGCGAAGCTCTAGGGCGGTGGTGGCACGTACGACGCCAAGGCCTCGGCCAGCTCGTCAGGGTCCAGGCGACCGCCGGCCATCGTCCGTTCGTGCAGCTCACGCCACAGGTGCACGCCGTCGAACGAGCCGTCCGCGATGCTCGTCGCCAGGCCGACGACGAAGTCGAGCTCGGCGCTCAGGATCGCGACCTCGTAAGCGCTCTCCAGCGTGAAGATCGCCGGCAGACCCATCGCCTGCGCGTCGGCGACTCCGCCGCGCACGGTCGCGAGGTTCCGCTCGAGCGTCGCCTGGCGAAGCCGCAGAAGCCGGACCACGTCGTCGGGGCCGAGGAGGGGCAGGAACGACAGCGCGGCCTCGAACTGCGGGAACTCTTTGGCGGGCGTGCGAACCAGGTCTGTCAGCCAGTCGATGGCCTCGGTGGCGCCCGCGTCGGTCAGCCGGTAGACGGTGCGCGTGGGCCGGTTGCCGTCACGCTCCGTGGACGACGCCTCGATCAGCCCGTGCTTCACCAGCGAGTCGACGACCGAGTAGAGCGAGCCGAAGTTCAGCTTCACCGACTCGTCCTTACGGCGCTCGCGCAGCGTCATGGACATCTCGTAGGGGTGCATGGGCCGCTCCCACAGGAGTGCGAGGACGGCGAGAGCCAAGGGGTTGCTCCGCGACCGTGCAGCCATGGCATCCTCCTCACGCGTATCGTCCGAACCCGAATGCTCGACTCAGAGTATATCGCGTTTATGTCGCGTCTCAAGCCCTGGCGCGTGCGACGATGCCAACGTGCCCCTGCCGTATGCCGTGATGGTCGTCTGCACCGGCAACATCTGCCGGTCGCCCATGGCGGAGGTCGTCCTGCGCGACCGGTTCGCCAAGGCCGGGCTCGCCGGCCAGGTGGTCGTGGACTCCAGCGGCATCAGCGACGAGGAGCACGGCCGGCCCATCGACCGGCGCGCCAGGGCAGTGCTGCTCGCACACGGCTACGACCCCGCCGACGGGCACCGCGCACGGCAGGCGCGCGCGTCCGACCTGCCGTCGCACGACCTCGTCCTGGCGATGACGTCGGCGCACGCGCGCGCCCTGCGACGCCTCGGGGACGGCGACGTCCGCATGTACCGGTCGTTCGACCCGGACGCCCCGGTCGGCCGAGCCGAGCACACGCTCGATGTCGACGACCCCTGGTACGGCGACTCCACGGACTTCGAGGCGTGCCTCGCGCAGGTCGAGGCCGCGGCAGACGGCGTCGTCGCCTTCGTGCGTAAGGCTCTCTAGAGCCAGCGGTTCCGCCGGAACGCGACGTACAGCCCCACGCACACCACGCCGATCACGGTCACCACGACCGAGAACCCGTGCGGCGCGTGCTGGAACGGGATCCGGTCGAAGTTCATGCCGTAGACGCCGGCGATCGAGGTGGGCACGATCGCGATCGCCGCCCACGCGGAGATCTTGCGCATGTCGGCGTTCTGCTGGACGCCGACCCGGTTCTGCTCGACGCTGACCTGCGCGAGGTTGGCCTGCATGATGTTGGCGAGCAGCGTGTCGGCGGCCTCCACGAGCTCCGCCGCGTGCAGCGCGTGGTCCTGCACGTCGCGGAAGTACGGCTGGGCGCCCGCCGGCACGTTCGGGACCACCGTGTCGGCGAGCCGCGTCAGGGGGCCGACGAGGGGCACCACGGCCCGGCGGAACTGCTGGACCTCGCGCTTGAGCTTGTAGATGCGTTCGGCGTGGTCGTGGCCGGGGTCCTCGCCGAACACCTGGTCCTCGATCTCATCGAGGTCGATGTCGATCGCGGCGGTGACCTCGAGGTACTGGTCGACGGCCTTGTCCAGGATGGCGTGCAGCACCGCGGCGGGACCGTGCTGGAGCATCTCGGGATCGGCGCCCAGTGCCTCACGTACCTGTGCGGGGATCGCCGTGATCCCGTGCCGCACGACGATCACGAACCGCCCGCCCACGAAGATCGCCAGCTCGCTGACCTCGACCACCTCGACGTGGTCGACGTAGAACACGGGCTTGACGACCGCGAACGTCAGGTTGCCGTAGCGCTCGAGCTTCGGGCGCTGGTGGGAGGCGATCGCGTCCTCGATGGCCAGCTCGGGGAGCTCGAACGCGTCGGCGATGGCGTCGAACTCGTCCTCCGTCGGGTCGTGCAGCCCGATCCAGACGAAGCCGTCCTCCTTCTCGGCCTCCCGCACCGCCACCTGGAGGTCGTCGAGCCGGTGCAGGCGCCGTCCGCCGGCGTACAGAGCGCAGTCCACGATCACGGGTCGAGGCTAGGCCCATCACGTGCACGGCGGGACCGGCGCACGACCGGACGGCTCGCGCGGAGCCGTCCGGTCATGGTCGTCAGTCGACGCGGACGACCACCTTGCCGCGGACGTGACCCGTCTGGCTGGCGCGGTGGGCGTCGGCCGCGTCCGCGAGCTCGAAGACCTCGGCGACGTCGACCGTCACCGTGCCCGCGTCGAGCAGCGCCGTCAGGGCGTCGAGGTCCTCGGTGCTCGGCCGTACCCAGACGTAGTGACCGCCCAGCTCGTCGCGAGCAGCCGCGTCGACGATCGAGGCGACCACGCCGTCCGCGGCCAGCACGCCCCGGGCGGTAGCCACCAGGTCGTCACCACCGAAGTCCAGCAGCACGTCCACGCCCTGCGGTGCGAGCGCACGGACGCGTTCGACGAGGCCCTCGCCGTAGGCGACCGGCTCGGCACCCAGACCGCGCAGGTGCTCGTGGTTCCGCTCGGAGGCGGTGCCGATCACGCGCGCGCCGAGCGACCGGGCGATCTGCACCGCGAAGGCACCGACCCCTCCGGCGGCGGCCTGGACGAGCACGGTCTGCCCCGACCGCACCCCGGCTCGTCGGATCGCCTGGTACGCCGTCAGGCCGGCGAGCGGGACCGCAGCGGCCTCCTCGAACGACAACGAGGCCGGCTTGCGTGCCAGGGTGCGCACGGGCGCCGCGACGAGCTCGGCGAACGTCCCGCCCTGCACCCAGTCGCGCCGGACATAGCCGTAGACCTCGTCGCCCACCTTGAGCTCGGGGGTGTCCAGGCCGACGCGCTCGACCACCCCGGCCACGTCCCAGCCGGGCACGGTCGGGAAGACGACGTCCATGACGGCGTCCAGGTAGCCGGCGCGGACCTTCCAGTCGACCGGGTTGACGGACGCCGCGCGCACACGGACCAGGACGCTGTCCGGGCCGACCTTCGGGGTCGGGAGCTCGGTGAGCTCGAGGACGTCGGCGTCGCCGTAACGGGAGTAGGTGATGGCTCTCATGCTTGTGGCAACCCGGCCCACGGCGCGCCTGTTTCCTCCGAGGACGTGATGTGCGTCGCTCGTGCGTCACCATGGGCCCATGAAGGTCGCTGCCCGTGCGCACGTCCCACCGTTCGCCGTCATGGAGATCCTGGCCGCCGCCAACGCCCGCAAGGCCGCCGGCGAGAACGTCCTCAACCTCTGCGCGGGCGAGCCGTCGACCGGTGCCTCAGACGTGGTCCGGCAGCGCGCGATCGACCTGCTGACCGCCGGCGACCTCGGGTACACCGAGTCCCTCGGTGCGCCGGGGATGCGCGCGGCGATCGCCGGGCACTACCGCAACTGGTACGGGATCGACGTCGACCCGGGCCGGATCGCCGTCACCACCGGATCCTCCGGCGCGTTCATGCTCGCGTTCTTGGCCGCGTTCGACGTGGGCGACCGGGTGGCTCTCGGCGTGCCCGGCTACCCCGCGTACGCGAACATCCTCGCGGCGCTCGGGTGCGAGGTCGTGACGCTGCCGTGCGGCCCCGAGACTCGCTACCAGCCCACCGTCGCGCAGCTGGAGGCGCTGACCACACCGATCGACGGGTTGGTCGTGGCGAGCCCCGCGAACCCGACGGGCACCATGATCGACCCCGCCGAGCTCGCCGCGCTCGCGGCCTGGTGCGGCGAGCGCGGCGTACGTCTCGTCAGCGACGAGATCTACCACGGCATCACCTACGACTCCTCGACGCCGCCGACCGCGGCGTCGTACCGGTCGCAGGGAGCGGTCGTCGTGAACTCGTTCTCCAAGTACTGGGCGATGACCGGATGGCGGCTCGGCTGGCTCGTGCTCCCCGACGACCTGGTGTCCGCCGTGGACGCGCTCGCGGGCAACGTCGCGCTGTGCCCGCCGGCGCTCGCCCAGCACGCAGGCATCGCCGCGTTCAGCCCGGCCGGGTACGCCGCGGCGCGGTCCAACGTCGAGCGCTACGCGGCCGCCCGGGCGCTCCTGCTGGAGCGGCTGCCGTCCCTGGGATGGACCCGCATCGCACCCGCCGACGGGGCGTTCTACCTGTACGCCGACATCTCCGCGAGCGGCCTCGACTCGATCACGTGGTGCGCGCGGCTGCTCGAGGAGGCCGGGGTGGCGCTCACCCCCGGGACCGACTTCGACCCGGTCGACGGGCACCGGTGGGTGCGGCTGTCCTTCGCGTCGTCGGTCGAGGTGGTCGGGGAGGCGGTCGACCGGATCGTCGCCTGGCAGTCGACGCTCTGACCGCAGACCTCACCGCCAGAAGGCGGTGAGCTGGTCGGCACGTGCGAGTCCCAGCTCGTATCCGGCTCGAGCGGCGGGCGGTCGAAGCGACGGGTCCATCGCACGGGCGCCGAACATGTGCTCGGAGGCGGTGTCCGGGAAGACCGTCTCGACCCTGCTTCCTCGTGCACGCAGCTCCTCGACCTGTGCGGCCAGGTGCGTGCCCCAGTGCGGCGGGTGCAGAGACCTGCCGCCGAACGGTGACAGCACCAGGACCCGCCCGAACCCGGCTGCCAGATCCGCGTTCTCGGCGTTGCCGCGGTAGCCACCGTCGATGTACCGGGTGTCCCCGATCCGGTACGGAAGGCGACTGGAGCAGCTTGCCGCGACGGCGTCCGCGAGGTCGACCCCGCTGTGGCGGTCGAAGACGACCGGTTCACCCGTCTCCGCCTCGACCGCGGTGATGAGGACCGTGCGGTCCGGCCAGTCCGGGCTGGGCAGGCGCGCGGCGACGATGGCCCGCCACTGTCCCTGCCAGGAACCGTCCGACGCCGCCTCCAGGTCGAGCGTCGCCGCGCCCAGCCTGCGACGCAGGTCCGCAGGATCCTGCGAGGCGGCGATGATCGCGTTGATCCAGTCCAGGTGGTTGGCCCCCGGGCTGGCCGGAGCGCGTCCTCGGTCCGGCCCGACCGGACCGGGCCGGTGCGCTGGCGCAGCCGCACCGGTGGCGGCGAACAGGTCGGCCGGGGTCGCGCCTACGATCTGGGCCGCAGCGGTCGAGCCCGCGGACGTCCCGATGGTCAGATCGGCCCCGGTGACGTCCAGCCCGGCCTCGAACAGCCCGGCGATCACGCCGATCAGCCACGCGTTGCCTGTCGATCCGCCGCCGCCGAGCACGAGTGCCCGCTCGCCGGAGGTGGGTACCCGCCCGGTGGCGTCGACGTGCGGCTGGGACTGGTCAGGCACGGGCAGATCGTGCGCCGTCGATGCAGAGAATGTGGTGTTCATGGGAGTCGCCTTTCACGAAGTGCCTGTCGGCGCTCCCGTGGCGACTAGCCCAGTCGCGCGATCGTGGATCGCGAGGGAGCACCCAGTACGGATACCGCGTTCATGGGTCTCACCTCCCTTCGGACGATCACAGCTCAGCGGACGCTAGCACCGCGGCGGCGCGGCAGCGAGGGCTTAATCGCGGGCGTAGCGCCGCACGAAGGCGTCCAGGATGCGCCGCGGCACCGTCACGTCGGCGGCCCGGACCCTCGCGACGACCTCGGTGAGCTCGGCCGGCGGGAAGTAGCCGTACTCGGAGTAGGCGCGCACCCGCCCCACGATGCCCTCGACGTCGAGCTCGGGGTGGAACTGGGTCGCGTAAAGGTTGCGCCGGACGCGGAACATCTGGACCGGGCAGGCGGGCGAGCTGGCCAGCAGCGTCGCCGTGGCGGGGAGCACCCGGCATGCCTCCTTGTGCCCGACGAACGCATCGAAAGTCGCGGGAAGCCCGACCAGCAGCGGGTCGGCCACACCGTCGTCGGTGAGCGAGATCGGTACGGCCCCGATCGGCTCTCCGTACGTCGTGTCGATGACCCCGCCCTGGTGCACACCGAGCGTGCCGACGCCGTAGCAGGCGCCGAGGAACGGCAGGTCGCGGTCGACGACCTCGTCGAGCAGCGCGGACACCTCCGCCTCGACGCGGACCTGGACCTCGGACTTCGAGGGCGCGCCGGCGTCGAAGGGGCTTCCCCCGACGAAGATGCCCGACAGGCCGTCGAGATCGAGCGCCGGCATGGGCGCGGCCTCCAGGCGCACGCGACGCAGGTCGTCGGGCGTCAGCCCGCCGAACCGCAGGAACGCCGCGTACTCCGCGTCGGCTGCGTCGTCCTGCGCCCGCGTCGCGAGCAGCACGAACGGCTTCATCCACGCAGGCTCTCAGCGGCTGGCGCCGCGCGCGACTCCGCCGAGCCACGCAGCGGCAGCAGACGCAGTTCACCCGGGTCGATGATGCGCCATCGATCCCGATGCTGCCAGGATTGTCCCGATTTGTCGGAGACTGGCCGCGGATGGACTCGCGGGGTGCCGGTCCACTCAGGGGGCTCAAGATGACGAACGTCCGGACAGGTCGCACGTCGCGGGGAGCGGCGCTCGTCGCCACTCTGTCAGCGTTCTTCGTCTTGCTGGGGCTCGGGTTCTCGCCCGCCTCGGCGGCTGGTGCGGAGAGCCAACCAGGCATCGACTCTGCGCTCGCGACGGGTTCCATCTCCGGGACCGTCACGGTGCCGGCAGGTCAGAGCCTTGCCGACGTCCTGGTCACCGCAGCCACGTCGGGCCTCTACCAGAGCACGCAGGTAAACACCGAGACGGGCGCGTGGTCGATCGCCGGGCTGCCCGCTGGTCAGTACTACGTCGCGGTATACCCGGCAGCGGGCTCCCCGCTCCTGAACGGTTACTACCCCGGCGACGTGACGGTCAGAGCCGGGGAGGAGACCGCAGGCATCGACGTCGAACTGAGCCTCAGCGGCACGCTCCGAGGAGTGGTGAGCGGGCCCGACGGACCGATCGCAGGGGTCAGCGTCCAGGTGATGTCGCCGAACCAGGACACACCGACGCTGCTCGACACCGACGCCAACGGGGCGTACGTCCTCGACGACCTCCGCCCTGACGACTACACCATCGTGTTTCTTCCACCGTCGGGCTCGCACGTGGTCTCCGCCTTCTACCCGGGCGTCGCCGCACCCGAGGACGCACAGCCGGTACACGTCGGGCCCGGTGCTGACGTCGTCGCCAACGTCGTGCTCTCCGAGAGCGCCTCCGTCTCCGGCACCGTGACCCAGCCGGACGGGACGCCGTTGACCGGCCTGGGGCGGGTGGAGATCCAGAGCGCTTCCGGCGCCGCCCAGGCCTTCGCAGCCATCGGTGCCGACGGCTCGTGGGAGGTGCAGGACGATCTGCCACCCGGCACGTACACGGCCAGCGCGACCGCCTTCGACACCGAGCTCGGCACCTGGTTCTACCCGAGCGCCCCGACCTGGGAGACGGCGACGCCGTTCACGGTGGTGCTCGGCGTGCAGACGACGGGTATCGACATCCGGCTCGGGGGGAGCGCGACCCTGAGGCTCGCTCTGACGACGCCCGCCGGCGACCCCGCAACACCGGTGGAGGTCCAGCTCATCCAGCCGGACGGGGCCTGGACGCCGTCTGAGCCCACGGGCGCAGACGGCTCGCTCCGGCTGACGACTCAGAAGCTGGGCGCGAGCAGGATCGTGTTCGGGGCCGGCCCTGCGGACACGCCGTTCGTGGCGCAGTACTTCAAGGCGCCGAACGGCACGACGCTGGACGAGGCCGATGCCTCGGCGATCATGCTGACGGGCGGGCAGACGACCGAGATCGCAGCACAGCTGCGGACCGGAGCCAAGATCACGGGTGCCCTCCGGAAGGCGGACGGTTCGCCGCTGGTCGGCCAGCAGGTCAAGGCGTACGTGGAGTCCGCCACCCCGCCGTCGACGGTTCCGCTGGCGGCGAGGTTCGCGACCACCGGAGCCGACGGCTCGTACACCATCCAGGGCCTCCTGCCGGGCGCGTACCTGGTGTCCACGGACTCCGCGCCTGGTGCCGTCTTCTACCGGACCGGTCTGGTGCACGGCGCCCCCAACGTGGTGGTCGTCGGCACCAGCACGACGCCGAAGATCGACATCACGGTCGGGACGACGTTCGGGGACGTGCAGCCGACCGCACCCTTCGCGGCGGACATCGAGTGGATCGCTGCCCAGGGGATCCTTGCGGGCGTCACGGCACCCGACGGCTCGGCGACCTTCGGGTCGACGGGGACCGAGACCCGCGCCGACCTGGCGGCGGCTTTGTTCCGGGCGGCCGGCTCGCCTGCGCAGAGGGCACCGAAGTCGTCGCCGTTCACGGACGTCCCTTCCACCCACCCGCAGTACGCGGCCATCGTGTGGGCGGCCTCGCACGGCTACGTGCTGGGCTCGAGGGTCCACGGAAAGACGGTGTTCCGGCCCGGGAACGTCGTGACCCGCTCGGAGGCGGCCGGCGCGATCTATCGGTTCGCCGGGTCGCCGCGCGTGGCTCGCTCGCAGCATGGGAAGTTCGCGGACGTCGGGTGGCGGACGCCGGAGCATGACGCGATCGTGTGGCTCGGCGAGCTCGGTGTGACCAGCGGAGGGACGAACGCCTACGGGAGACCGGTGTTCCGGCCCGCGGCGAACCTGGAGCGCGGCGCGTTCGCGGAGGCGCTGCACAAGGCGGTCGCGGTCAAGCACTGACCTGCGAGCGGCACCACGACCACCGAGCGTCGTCGTGCCGCTCGCGGCGAGCCATCGGGCGACGCGGTCTTGGCACGTAGATTTGTCGTCGTGCCGCTGCCTCCGCTGGTCTCCCCGGGTCTGCCGCTGACCCGTGAGCAGCTCGCGCGTGGGTCGCGGCATCTCCTGCTTGTGGAGATCGGCGTCGACGGGCAGCGGCGGCTGCGGAACGCTCGCGTCTGCGTCATCGGTGCCGGTGGGCTCGGGGCGCCCGTGCTGCAGTACCTGGCGGCGGCGGGTGTCGGGACGATCGGGATCGTCGACGACGACACGGTGGACGTGAGCAACCTGCAGCGCCAGGTCATCCACGGGACCGCCGACGTGGGACGCGCGAAGGTCGACAGCGCCGCGGACTCGATCGCAGCGCTCGATCCCGACATCCGCGTGATCGCGCACCGGGAGCGACTGACCGACGGGAACGTGGACGCGATCTTCAGCGGCTACGACGTCGTGGTCGACGGCACGGACAACTTCCCCACGCGTTACCTGATCAACGACGCGTGCGTGCGGCTCGGGCTCCCCGAGGTCTGGGGGTCTGTGCTGCGGTTCGACGCGCAGACGACGGTGTTCTGGGGGCGGGCAGGCGTCCAGCTGCGTGACCTGTTCCCCCACCCGCCGGCCGGGGACGAGGTCCCGTCCTGCGCCGAGGCGGGCGTGCTCGGCGCGCTGTGCGGGCAGGTCGGGTCCGTCATGGCTACCGAGGTGGTCAAGCTCGTCACCGGGAGCGGAGAATCACTGCTCGGCCGGGTGCTCGTCATCGACGCCCTGCGCGGCCGCTGGTCCGAGATCCCACTGGTCGGCAACGGCCGAACCGTCGTCCCCCGCGAGGAGATCCGCATGTCCGACGTCCCCGTCACGACCGCCCCTGAGCTCGTCGCGCGCCTGGCCGCGCGCGACGCCGGCACCGACGAGTTCCTGCTCATCGACGTGCGCGAGCCCGAGGAGTTCGAGGCCGGCGCCATTCCCGGCGCGGTCTTGGTCCCGTTGGGCTCGGTGCTCGACGGGTCGGCGCTGGACGCCCTGCCGCGCGACCAGGAGATCGTCGTGCAGTGCCAGGTGGGCGGCCGCTCGCTGACCGCCGCACGGGTGCTGCGCGGGCTGGGCTACGACGCGAGCAACCTCGACGGCGGGATCCTCGCCTGGTACGCAGCCAGCTGACCGTGCGACCACTCGACGAGCACCGCGCGGCCGCCCTCGCCCTGGCCGCGCCGCTCGCACCAGAAGAGCGCGGGCTCGACGAGCTCGACGGCATGGTTCTCGCACAGGACGTCCGCAGCGAGGACCTCCTGCCGCGTTGGGACAACTCCGCGATGGACGGATACGCCGCGCGGGCCGCCGACGTGACCCCGGGCGTCGTCCTGCAGGTCGTCGCAGACCTCGCAGCCGGGTCGGGTGACGAGCCGGTGGTCCGGCCCGGCACGGTCGCCCGCATCATGACCGGGGCGCCGCTGCCGCAAGGCGCGGACGCGGTCGTCCCGGTCGAGGACACCGACGGCGGCACCGAGACGGTGACGATCCACGAGGTCCCCGCCACCGGTGCGCACATCCGACGTGCCGGGGAGGACGCCGTCCCCGGCGACCTCGTCGTCGCGGCGGGCACCGCTCTGGGTCCGGCGCACATCGCTGCGATCGCGTCCGTGGGCCGTGCGACCGCCCTCGTGCACCGCCGTCCTCGGGTGGCTGTCGTGTCCACGGGCGACGAGCTCGTCCCGCCGGGCACGCCGCTGATGCGCGGCCAGCTGCCGGACTCGAACTCGTGGCTGCTCGCGGCCGCGGTCCGCGAGGCGGGCGGCGAGCCGAGAAGGCTGGGACCCGTCGCCGACGACCCGAAAGCGCTGCACGCCCTCCTTGTCGGGCTCGAGGACGTCGACCTGGTGCTCACCTCGGGCGGCGTGAGCATGGGCGCCTACGACGTGGTCAAGGCCGCGCTCGCAGACGAGGCGGGGGTCGAGTTCGTCAGGGTCGCCGTCCAGCCCGGTAAGCCGCAAGGTCTCGGACGCCTCCCGAACGGCACCCCGATCGTCACGCTGCCGGGCAACCCGGTCAGCTCGTTCGTGTCGTTCGAGCTGTTCGTGCGGCCCGCGCTGCGCAGGATGGCCGGACACGTCGACGTCGAGCGGCCGACTGTGACCGCGACCAGCGACGACGCCTGGAGCACCCCGCCCGAGCGTGCGCAGGTCATGCCCGTGCGGTTCGTGTCCGACGGCGGCGACCCTCATGTCGTCCGCGCCACAGGGCGCGGATCCGGCTCGCACCTCGTCGCGCGCCTCGCACTGGCCGAGGGGCTCGCCGTCATCCCCGCGTCCGTCGACTCCGTCTCCGCGGGTGACCGCATCAACGTCCTGAGGATCACGCCATGACCGACCAGCCGTTCACGCACCTCGACAGCGCCGGGCACGCCCGCATGGTCGACGTGACCGCCAAGCAGCCGACCGTCCGCTCCGCCACTGCGGCGGGCCGGGTGGTCTGCGGACCGGTCGTCGTCGACGCGCTGCGCTCCGGCGGGGTGCCGAAGGGTGACGTGCTCGCCGTCGCGCGCATCGCGGGCATCTCGGCGGCCAAGAGAACAGCCGAGCTCCTGCCGCTCGCGCACATCATCGGCGTTCACGGCGTGGTGGTGGACCTGACGATCGTCGACGACGGCGTCGAGATCACCGCGACCGTCCGCACCGCCGACCGCACCGGTGTCGAGATGGAGGCGCTCACCGCCGTGTCCGTCGCCGCGCTGGCGGTCGTGGACATGGTCAAGGGGATCGACAAGTCGGTGCGGATCGCGGACGTGCGGCTCGAGGCCAAGTCGGGCGGCAAGTCCGGCGACTGGCTGCGACCGAGCGATGCCTGACCCGGCGTTGCCGACGAGCTTCGACGCGGTCGTCCTGGCCGGCGGCCGAGGCTCGCGGCTGGGTGGGTCATCGAAGCCTGAGGTGGTCGTCGGCGGTCGGGCCCTTCTCGACCACGCACTCGACGCGGTGACTGACGCCGCCCGAACCGTCATCGTCGGGCCACCGTCTGTGGCACGGCCGGGGGTGCGCACAGTGCTCGAGGACCCGCCCGACGGCGGTCCGGTCGCCGGCCTCGCCGCCGGGCTGGCGGCCCTCGGCTCGTCGTCGTGCGAGCTCGTCGCCGTGCTCGCCTGCGACGTCCCGCGCGCGGGAGGTGCGCTTCGTGCCCTGCTCGACGCGGCTGCTGTCGACGGCGTGGACGGCGCGCGGCTGGTCAGCACCGAGGGACGTCCGCAGCACCTTGTCGCGGTGTACCGGTCGTCGGCCCTGGCCGCCGCCGTCGAGCGGCTGACGACGGTGCAGGGCGCCTCGATGCGTGCGCTGGTGTCCGAGCTCGTGCTGGTCGACGTGCTGGACGTCGACGACTCCGGAGCTGATGCGGACACGTGGGCCGACGTCGAGCGACTCGACGCACTGCTCTCCCGTGAGGCAACCGCGACTGAGAGGATCGAGCCATGACCGACGACCCGCGCCGCGCACCCGGCGCCGACCTTCCCGTATGGATCGACCAGCTGTGCGAAGCGCTCGGCGTGGACCGGTCGCTGGTCGACATCGACCGAATCCTCGAGGTGTCCAGCAGCGTCGCGCACCGGGTCGCGCGCCCGGCCGTTCCCGTCAGCATGTTCGTCGCCGGTCTCGCCGCGGCCGGAACGGACCCCGCCACGGTCGAGCGCCTGCTCGCGCAGATCGTCGAACGGACCGACGCGTGGCAGTGATCGACGTCCGCTACTTCGCCGCCGCGGCTGAGGCGGCGGGCGTCGATGGTGAACAGCTTGCCGCCGGCTCGGCCGACGAGGTGCGCGCGGCAATGATCACGGCCCATCCAGCACTCGCAGAGGTGCTCGGCCGGTGCGCGCTGCTGGCAGGCGGCGTCCGCGTCGACGGGACCGACCCGGTGCCCGCGGGCGTGACCCTCGACGTCCTGCCACCGTTCGCGGGCGGTTAGCCGCCGCCGGGCGGCGGGAGATCACCGCGCCCGGGGTGTGCAGAGCGGCGACGGTTGACCGCGACGTGCGCCTCACGGCTGGCGCCGGTGCACCGTCCATGCCGCGGGCGAGTCGAGGTCCCCGTCGGCGACCCGGGTGAACACCAGGCGATCGTGGAGCCGGTCGCGCCGTCCGGCCCACAGCTCCACCTCGTCGCAGTCGATCCGCCAGCCGCCCCAGCCGTCCGGCACCGGGACGTCGCCCGTCTCCGGGTAGAGCGCGGCGTACCGCTCGTACGAGGCGACCAGCGTCGCGCGGTCTGCGACGGGCCGGGACTGCTCGGACGCCCATGCGCTGATCCGGGAGCCCCATGGCCGGGACGCGAAGTAGTCGTCGACCTCGTCGCGACCCAGCGGGACGGCACGGCCCCGGAACCTGATCGCCCGGTGCATCGCCGCCCAGGTCAGGGATGCGGCGACCGCGTCGTGGGCGGTCAGCTCGCGGCTCTTCGCCGAGCCGAGGTCGGTGACGAACCCCGGACCTCGCGCGTCGAGGAACCGCATGAGCACGGTGCGGACGTTCGGGCGTCCGTCGGCATCGACCGTCGCGACCGACAGCGCCATGGGTTCGGCGACGTCCCCGCGGTCGGCCTGCCGCGCCTCCGCGTCCGCGACCCATGCGCGAACCTGCTGGAGCGGCGTCGGTGCCAGCTCACCCTCGTCGAGCCCATCGCTCAGGTACTCGCGGCGCACGGCGCTCCTCTGGTCGTCCGGGTCGGCCGTCGCGAGGCTACGCCGACCAGGACGCAACCGTCAGGCTCATGACAGCAGCGCGTGGACCCCGGCAAAGCCAACGGCTCCCAGCAGGACCGCCGCGGGGAGCCAGCGCAGCACCGCCCTGCCCTGCCGGCCGCGACTGGTCAGCGCGACGGTGAGCACCGCGGCGCCGGCGACCATGACGATCGCCTCGTCGAGCCGGTGCAGCACGAGCCCATACGTGACGATCGCCTCGGCCACCCAGCACCCGACGAGCGCCGCCACACCCGCACCTCGCCACCGTCCGGTCGCCGTCCGCCAGCTCCGTCCCGCTGCTCCGAACAATGGGCCGCCCACGACGCCGGCCACGACCCAGACGAGCAGCCCGGACCCGACCGCAAACCCGCGCAGGTCGGCGACGACGTAGTAGCCCGCGACCTCGCCGACGCAGACGAGCAGACCTGCCGACGTAGCGAGCCACCAGGTGCGCGCCAACGCTCCGAGGAGGAACGGGACGACCAGCCACGGGCTGACGGCATTGACCAGCGCCTGGAACGCCGTGTCTCCCAGCAGCGTCTGCCCGAACGACGTCGCTGCACCCACCACGAGCCCTGCGCCGGTCGCGGCGGCCAGGAGGGCCGGTGCGGGGAGCGTGGGCCGCACCCGGGTGACCTGGAGCTGCGTCTCGACGACCATGGGTCCATTCAACGAGGACGTTGGGTGTCGCCGCGTCAGCCCGCAGGACGGTGCCGGTGCGGTGGGGCTGCGACCGCGGGCTGACGTGAGGTGCTGCTCGGGGGGCCCTAGCCGCCGATCGCGCTCATCGGCCGGTCGGGCTGGTGGAAGGTCGGGTCGCCGATGTCGTGCCCGGCCTTCTTGCCGGCCAGGCAGCGGCGGAACGCCTCGGCGAGCGCCTCGTCGACGTCCGCCGGCGCAGGAGCGGCCCGCGGCGGGGCGACCGTTCCGATGCGCACCGCCTGCGAGGGCCCGACGCCGATGGCCGCGCCCTCCGGTGGCGGTGTGCCGCGCAGGAGCTCGCGCACGTCCGTCTCCGTCTGCGAGAACAAGCAGGCGCGCAGCTGGCCGTCGGCGGTGAGCCGCAGCCGGTCGCACGCGCCGCAGAAGGGGGCGGTCACCGACGCGATCACCCCGACGGTCGCGGGACCGCCGTCGACGGTCCAGAGCTCAGCGGGCGCGGCACCACGGCCGGGCACCTCCGTGAGCGTGAACGCGCTGGTCAGCTGCGCGAGGATCTCGGCCTGGGTCACCATCTCCGTGCGGTCCCAGGTGTGCCCGCCGTCGAGCGGCATCTGCTCGATGAACCGCATCTGGTACCCGTGGTCCACGGCGAAGCGGGTCAGTGCGACCACCTCGTCGTCGTTCACCCCGCGCATCGCGACCGCGTTGATCTTCACCGGGTGCAGCCCGGCGGCGTCGGCGGCTGCGATGCCGGCGAGCGTCTCGACGAGCTTGTCGCGGCGGGTCAGCTGCAGGAACTTCTGGCGGTCGAGGGTGTCGAGCGAGATGTTCACGCGCGACAGGCCGGCGTCCTTGAGCTGGGACGCCAGTCCGGGCAGGCGGAGCGCGTTCGTGGTCAACGAGACCTCGGGGCTGCCCGACGGGCCGTGCAGCGCGGTGAGCCGCCGGACCACGTCCACGATGTCGACGCGCAGCAGCGGCTCGCCGCCGGTGAGCCGGATCTCGGTGATGCCCAGGTCGACGCCGACGCGGGCCACGTGCACGATCTCGTCGGTGCTCAGCATGGTCGAGCGGGCGAGCCACGGGACGCCGTCGGCGGGCATGCAGTAGGTGCAGCGCAGCGAGCAGCGATCGGTCAGGGAGATGCGCAGATCGCGGTGCACGCGCCCGAACCGGTCGACCAAGACGCCGGCGCCATCCTTGTTCATCACTGCATCCCCACCCAGACGTGAGACCCGTCGGCCAGGACCTCACGCTTCCATACCGGCAGCTCGGCCTTGACCTTCTCGACGAGCGCACGGCAGACGTCGAAGGCCTCGGCCCTGTGCGACGTGGCCACAGCAGCGACGATCGCCGCCTCACCGACCGCGAGGTGCCCGACCCGGTGCGTGACCGCGACACCCAGCACGTCGTCGTCCTGGTCGAACGCGGAGGCGATCCCGGCCAGGACCAGCTCGGCGTCCGGATGTGCGGAGTAGTCCAGCCCGATGACACGTCCGCTCACCGACGGGTCGTGGTCCCGGACCAGCCCGACGAACGTCGCGACCGCCCCGGCACGTGGCCCGCTGACATGTTCCACGTGAAACCGCAGGTCGAGCGGCTCGTCGACAACCCGCGCGATCATCGGTGGTCACCCCCGCGCAGCTGGTCGAACAGGTGCGGCAGCAGGGGAAGCAGCACGTCGAGCCCGTCGGACACCCCGCCGGGCGACCCGGGCAGGTTGACGACGACGGCGCCTTCCTCGGTGACCCCGGCGAGCGCCCTCGACAGGACGGCCGTCGGGACCGTCGCGGCGCTCGTCCGGCGCAGCGCCTCAGGGATGCCCGGGAGCTCCCGGATGAGCAGAGCGCGCGTGCCCTCGGGCGTCCGGTCGCGCGGTCCGACGCCGGTGCCCCCAGACGTGATCACCAACCTCGCGCCCTCGTCGAGCACGGAGCGGAGCGCCGCACCGACCGACTCGGCGCCGTCGGGGACTACGACCACCGGTGCCACGGCGTACCCGCCGGCCTGCAGCCTGCCGGCTGCAAGGGGCCCCGACCGGTCGGCCCTCGACCCCGCGGCGGACCGGTCCGAGACCACGACGACGGCCGCACGGACACGGTCGGCCGACGAGGAGGTCACCGTGCCAGCGTACCGAGCGACAGGCCGTGAGCAGTCCGGGTGAAAGGCCCCGGACTGCGCCGACCGTGGCTCTCCACCGCGTGCGGCGGCTGGAGGAAGCGTGGCTCCGTGGCGACGCGATGGAGGTCGTCCGGACGGGCGGACGATCGTCGAAGTCGACAGGCCGTTGCTGGCGCCCGCGAACACGGTCAGCGAGATCAGTCCGGGCCTGATCGATGCGATCCGGGCGACCACGCGTGCGATCCGGGCGACCGGTCGCGAACGTGAGAACGCGCGTGAGCCGAGGCGTGGCGATGCTGCTCGGGGTTGCTGCCGGCGCTGCCCGAGTGCGTCACCATCGACGGCGGCCGGCGGGTACCGGCGCCAGGTACGCTGTGCCTACAACTTCACACGCTGCTCGAACCGCGGCGGGAGAGCTCCCGCAGACGTCGTGCGGGGCGCCGAAGGAGCAATCCTCCCCGGGAATCTCTCAGGCCCCTGTACCGCCGAGGCGAGGCAACTCTGGAAAGCGGAGCTCCTTCAGTTTTGAGGGAAGTTCCCACCGACGGTGCAAGCCGGCGCGCCCCGACAGGCGGACCGGCAAAACTCTCAGGTCGCGCATCCTTCTGCGCGGATGACAGAGCGGGGAGCCCACCCACCGTCCCGGTGCCCACCGGACGACCCTTGCGGAGCAGCCCGTGACCGACTTGCACAGTGCCGTCCTGAACGGCCCCGTCCTCCACCTCGACGCGACCGGTGACGTCGTCGCCTCGACCCGGGTCGAGCACACGCCCCCGGCGGAGAACTTCGCCGACCGGCACATCGGCCCGCGCGGCACCGAGACGGCGCACATGCTCTCGGTCGTCGGCTACGAGTCGCTGGACGCGCTGGTGGACGCGGCGGTTCCGGCGAGCATCCGCACCGACCGCCCGCTCGACCTGCCGGCGGCACGCTCCGAGGAGGAGGTGCTCGCGGCCCTGCGTGAGATCGCGGGCCGCAACCAGGTGCTCACGCCGATGATCGGTCAGGGGTACTCGGACACGATCACGCCCGCCGTCATCCGGCGCAACGTCCTCGAGGCGCCCGCCTGGTACACCGCGTACACGCCCTACCAGCCGGAGATCTCGCAGGGTCGGCTCGAGGCGCTGCTCAACTTCCAGACGATGGTCACGGACCTCACCGGGCTCGACATCGCAAACGCGTCGCTCCTCGACGAGGCCACGGCCGTCGCCGAGGCGGTGGCGCTCATGTGGCGCGTCGCCCGCGGCAAGGCAGGCACCGTCGTGCTCGACGCAGAGCTGTTCAGCCAGTCGCTCGCGGTGACCATCGGGCGCGCCGAGGCGGTGGGCCTTCCGGTGGTCGTGGCGGACCTGACCGACGGGCTGCCGGAGGTCGAGGGCGACCTGATCGGGGTCGTCCTCCAGCAGGTCGGCGCCTCCGGGCACGTGCGGGACCTCAGCGGCGTCATCGCGCAGACCAAGGAGCGTGGCGGTCTGGTCACGATCGCCGCCGACCTGCTTGCGCTCACGCTCCTGACGTCCCCGGGGACGCTCGGTGCCGACGTCTCGGTGGGCTCGGCGCAGCGCTTCGGCGTCCCGCTGTTCGGCGGAGGCCCGCACGCCGCGTTCATGGCGGTGCGCAACGGTCTGGAACGCAGCCTGCCGGGTCGGCTCGTCGGGGTGTCCATCGACGCCGACGGAGCGCGTGCCTACCGCCTCGCCCTGGCCACGCGTGAGCAGCACATCCGCCGCGAGAAGGCCACGAGCAACATCTGCACCGCGCAGGCGCTGCTGGCCATCACTGCGTCGATGTACGCCGTCTACCACGGTCCCGACGGTCTGCGGGCGATCGCCGAGGGCGTCCACGCGCACGCGTCGGGGCTGGCCGAGCTGCTCACCGGGGTCGGGGTCGGCGTCGAGCACGACACCTACTTCGACACGGTCCGCACGGTCGTCCCGGGCAAGGCCCGCGAGGTCGTCGCCAAGGCCGCGGACGCCGGAGTGAACCTGTGGGCGCCGGACGGCGACCACGTGCAGATCGCCTGCGACGAGCGCACCAACGCCGACCACCTGCTGCGGGTCGTCCTGGCGTTCGCGGCGGCAGGGACCACGACGCTGGAGTCCGACGACGACGGCACGTACTCGTTCGGGTTCACGGGCGTCGGTGCGCCGAGCGGCCGGCTCGAGGAGACACCCGCGCTGCCCGCAGCCCTGCGTCGCACCGACGGCTACCTCACGCACCCGGTCTTCCACCTGCACCGCTCCGAGACCGCGATGCTGCGCTACCTGCGTCGCCTCTCGGACAAGGACCTGGCCCTGGACCGCACGATGATCCCGCTGGGCTCGTGCACGATGAAGCTGAACGCGACGGCCGAGATGGAGCCCATCAGCTGGCCGGAGTTCGCGAGCATCCACCCGTACGCACCCCTGGACCAGACGACCGGCTACGCCGAGCTCGTGACGCAGCTGCAGGACTGGCTCGCTGAGATCACGGGCTACGCCGCGGTGTCGGTGCAGCCGAACGCGGGCTCGCAGGGCGAGCTGGCGGGGCTGCTCGCCATCCACGGCTACCACGCGGCGCGTGGCGAGAAGCGCGACGTCTGCCTGATCCCGGCGAGCGCGCACGGCACCAACGCCGCCTCTGCGGCGCTCGCGGGCATGCGCGTCGTCGTGGTCGCGACCGCGGACGACGGATCCATCGACCTGGACGACCTGCGCGCCAAGCTGGACCAGCACGGACCGCAGGTGGCCGCGATCATGATCACGTACCCCTCGACGCACGGCGTCTACGAGGAGGGCGTGCGCACGGTCTGCGACCTGGTGCACGAGGTCGGCGGGCAGGTCTACATCGACGGTGCGAACCTCAACGCGCTGGTCGGCCTCGCGCGGCCGGGTGAGCTGGGCGGCGACGTCTCCCACCTGAACCTGCACAAGACGTTCTGCATCCCGCACGGCGGTGGCGGTCCCGGCGTCGGGCCGGTGGCGGTCGCGGCGCACCTCGCGCCGTACCTGCCGGGGGACCCGACGCCGTCGGCCACGAACGAGGGCACGGCCCCGGTCAGCGCCGCCCCGTGGGGCTCGGCCGGCATCCTCCCGATCAGCTGGGCGTACGTCGCGCTGATGGGTCCCGACGGCCTGCGGGAAGCCACCGAGACAGCCGTGCTCGCCGCGAACTACCTGGCCACGCGCCTGTCCGGGCACTTCCCCGTGCTCTACACGGGCCCGAACGGGCTGGTCGCGCACGAGTGCATCCTCGACCTGCGCGACATCACCAAGGAGACCGGCGTGACCGCGGAGGACGTGGCCAAGCGGCTCATGGACTACGGGTTCCACGCGCCGACGCTGTCCTTCCCGGTGGCGGGCACCCTCATGGTCGAGCCGACCGAGTCCGAGGACCTCGCGGAGATCGACCGGTTCGTCGAGGCCATGGTCGCGATCCGCGGCGAGATCGACGCCGTCGCGGCGGGCCGCTGGGCGGTTGCCGACAGCCCGCTGCGCCATGCACCGCACACGGCCGCGAGCCTGACGGCCGACGAGTGGACGCACACGTACCCGCGCGAGCTCGCCGCCTTCCCGGTGGCCGCTCTGCGTGAGGGCAAGTACTGGCCGCCGGTCCGCCGGATCGACGGGGCGCACGGCGACCGGAACCTGGTCTGCAGCTGCCCGCCCATCGAGGCGTACGCCGAGTGAAGGACGAGACGATGACCGACACGCTCAGCCCCCTGCACGACGAGCACGTCGCGCTGGGCGCGGCACTCACGTCCTTCGCCGGCTGGCAGATGCCGCTGCGGTACACGTCCGACCTCGCGGAGCACGTCGCGGTGCGGACGGCCGCCGGGCTGTTCGACCTGTCGCACATGGGCGAGATCCGCGTCGGCGGTCCCGACGCCGCGGCGTTCCTCGACTACGCGCTCGTGGGCAACCTGTCCGCGCTGCGCTTCCAGGGCGCGCGCTACACGATGATCTGCGCGCCCGACGGTGGCGTGGTCGACGACCTGATCGTCTACCGGGATCTCGAGGACGCCTTCCTCGTCGTCGCCAACGCCTCCAACCACGCCGTGGTGCTCGGTGAGCTCCGCGCCCGCGCGGCGAAGTTCGAGGACGTCACCGTCGAGGACCGCTCCCCGCAGACCGCCCTCATCGCGGTCCAGGGCCCGAACGCGCTGGACATCGTGCACGCCACCGAGGGTCTCGAGGAGACGGGCGGTGACATCGGTGCGTCCAAGTACTACGCGTGCCTGCCCGCGACGTTCCAGGGCGAACCCGTTCTCGTCGCCCGCACCGGCTACACCGGTGAGGACGGTTTCGAGTTCTTCCTCGACGCGCCGCTCGCGCCCGCCCTGTGGCGTGCGTTCCTCGCGGCCGGTGCGGACCACGGGCTGGTTCCCGCCGGGCTGTCTGCGCGCGACAGCCTCCGCCTCGAGGCCGGGATGCCGCTCTACGGCAACGAGCTCGACCGGTCGACGACGCCCCACGACGCCGGCCTGGGCCGCGTCGTGAAGCTCGACAAGGCCACGGCCGACGGCGACCCGGTCGACTTCGTCGGGCGTGCGGCCCTCGAGGCGCGCGACGCCGCGACGCCCACCAAGACGCTCGTCGGCCTCGAAGGACTGGGTCGTCGGGCCGCTCGGCACGGCTACCCGGTGACCCTGCCGGACGGGACGGCGATCGGTGTCGTGACCTCCGGCGCCCCGTCGCCGACGCTCGGCCACCCCGTCGCGATGGCGTACGTGACCCCGGACCAGAGCGAGCCGGGCACCGAACTCGCGGTTGACGTGCGCGGACGCCTCGAACCAGTTCGGGTCGTGCCCCTTCCCTTCTACCGCCGGGCCCGGTAAACCAAGCACTAGGGTCCGACCCCCCTCGACAGGAGCACCTATGAGCACGGATCTGCCCACCGCCCTGCACTACACCGCCGAGCACGAGTGGCTGCAGGACGGATCCCCGTCGACCATCGGCATCACGGCCGTCGCGGCCGACGCCCTCGGCGACATCGTCTACCTCGAGCTGCCGGCAGTCGGAGCAGAGCTCGTGGCCGGCGCTGTGGTGGGTGAGATCGAGTCGACCAAGTCCGTCTCCGAGCTGTACTCCCCGGTTTCCGGGACCGTCATCGAGATCAACCAGTCGGCCGTCGACGACCCCTCGGTCGTCAACACCGACCCGTACGGCGCAGGCTGGCTCCTGAAGGTCGACGTCACGTCGACAGGTCCGCTCCTGACGTCGGACGAGTACGCCGCCCAGAGTGCGGGCTGACTCCGAAGTGCAACTCCCGAGTACCGGGTAATCCTTTTTGGGCGGCTTTGTGCTCGCCTGATCGGGTGAACCCAAGAACCGGTCACACGTTCGGCGTATCAGGGTGCCGATGTGACGTTCATTGTGGGTGGCTAGCGAGATCGGCATGTTCGGGGGGGAACCCAACATGAAGAGTTGGCGAAAGTGGCGTCATGGCTCACGTTTCGCCCTCTCTCATCCGGTACGCAGCCAAGAGCGTGACCCGGATGTCCCGGGCCATGCAGCACACCGGAGGACATCATGAGCATGCTGGAGACGAGCAGGACCCTCGGAATCTCGAACGACGCGCTGACGCGTCGCGAGCGGGTCGTCCTGGCTGAGCTGGCCGAAGACGTGACTCTCGAGGAGATCGCCACGCGACTCTTCGTGACCCGCAACACCGTGAAGTCGCAGGTGCGCAGCGTGTACCGCAAGATCGGTGTCTCCACCCGCGCCGAGGCCGTCGCCTGGGCTGTCGCACACGGCGTTCGCTGATCATCTGCGCGACGACTCGAGAACCGGGTCGTCGCACCCCATCCATGCCCCTGGACCGGGGGCCTGGCAGACTCACCGAATGACCTCACCCGTGCTCGTCGTAGCAGCCGCCATCGTGGACGACCTCGACGACCCGCGTGAGCTGTTGGCCGCGCGGCGTGCCGTACCAGCCCGACTGGCCGGCCGTTGGGAGTTTCCCGGCGGCAAGGTGGACGCCGACGAAGAGCCCGAAGCCGCCCTGCACCGCGAGATCCGCGAAGAGCTCGGTGCACGGATCGGTCTGGGCGACGAGCTGGTAGGCCCGGATGGAGGCCTGTGGCGCCTCTCCGACGAGTACGTGATGCGCATCTGGCTGGCCGAGGTCGTCGACGGCGCCCCGGAACCGCTCGAGGAGCACGACGAGCTCCGCTGGCTGCCGATGAGCCAGGTGCACGACGTGCCGTGGCTGGACGCCGACATCCGTATCGTCGACGCCCTGCAGGAGTTCATCAGCCGGGCCGCGCACCGCTGACGTCCGGCCCTCGCTCAGGCCCCGGCCCGCGCTGAGGCCCCGGCACATGGCCGTGCCCGGCGCCACCGAGCACCGTCGTCAGCCGCGACACGGCGTCCGTGAGGATCGCGGTGGACGTCGCGAAGTTCAGCCGGACATGACCTGCACCCTCGACGCCGAACGTTGCGCCGGGGTTGACGGCGAGTCTGCCGTCCTTCAGGAGTGACCGGGCCGGGTCGTCGCCGAACGCCCTCAGGTCGAGCCAGGCGAAGTAGGTGGACTGCGGCGGCTCCCAGACCATCACCGGCTCCAGCAGGCGCTGCAGGAGCTTCCCGTTGTGGTGGAGACCGGCCAGGACCTCGTCGAGGAACGCGCCACCGTCCGTGTAGGCGGCGGTCTGCGCCATGACTCCCAGGTGCATCACTCCGTCCGCGACCGGATCCGGCCAGTCCTCGAGATCGGTCGCCTCGGGACCCGGAACGGCGACGGCGGCCCGCAGCGCGGCCAGGTTGAACGCCTTCGAGGCGGAGTGCAGCGCGATGGCGTCGGGGATCACCGTGGTGGTCGGCACGAACTGCGCGTCCGGCGTCGGGACGAGCGGTGCGTGGATCTCGTCGGCCACGACCCGGACGCCGTGCTTGACGCTGAGTGCCCCGACCGCCGCGAGCTCGTCAGCGGTGTGCAGCGTACCCGTGGGGTTGTGCGGGTTGCAGAGCAGGTAGGCGGCACGACGACCGTGCAGGGAGGCGCGGCCGAACGCGTAGTCGAGGGCGTCGAGGTCGAGCCTGCGGTCCACGCCGAGGGGTGCGTGCACGATGTGCCGGCCGGCGTGCTGCAGGAACGTGGTGAACGGCGGGTAGACCGGCGGGCTGATGACCACCGCGTCGCCGGGACCGGTGAGCAGCCGGACCACCTCGACGACGCCGACCATGACGTCTGCGGCGAGGCGGCTGCGCTCCACCGGCACGGCCCAGTCCCACCGGGTGGCAGCGAATCCCGCCATCGCCTCGGCGAGGCCGTGACCGTTCGGGTACCCGGTGTCGCCTCGGACCATGGCGTCGTGCACCGCACGGATCACGGGTTCGGCCTGCGGCACGTCCATCTCGGCGACGAACAACGGCAGCACGTCAGCCGGGTAGTGACGCCACTTCTCACTGGTCCGGGTACGGAGCTGCTCGAGAGTCAGCGTGTCGAAGATCGTGCGCACGCAACGACCGTAGACGCAGGACGACTCCGACCGCTCTGGGACCTGCGCGTCCGTGCGACCTCGAACAGACGACGGCCCCGGTCACCGCTGGGGTGTCCGGGGCCGTCGTCGTCAGCGGATCAGAGGGTCGCGCGGACCTTCTTCGTCGCCTCGATGATGTGCGTCAGCGACGGGGCGACCTCCTCGTAGCGGCGGGTCTTCAGGCCGCAGTCGGGGTTGACCCAGAGCTGGTCGACCGCGATGGCCTTGACCGCCTCCGTGAGCAGCTCCTCGACCTCGGCCTCGCTGGGGACGCGCGGCGAGTGGATGTCGTAGACACCGGGACCGACCGCGCGGGGGTAGCCGGCCGCGGCGATGTCGCCGAGGATCTCCATCTTCGAGCGCGCAGCCTCGATGGACGTGACGTCGGCGTCCAGACCGTCGATCGCGCCCATGATCTGGCCGAACTCCGAGTAGCACAGGTGTGTGTGGATCTGGGTGTCCGCACGCACCCCGGCGGTCGAGAGACGGAACGAGCGCACCGACCAGTTGAGGTAGGCGGCGTGGTCCTCGACGCGCAGAGGCAGCAGCTCGCGCAGCGCCGGCTCGTCCACCTGGATCACGGCGATCCCGGCGGCCTCGAGGTCCGCGATCTCGTCGCGCAGGGCGAGGCCGACCTGGTTGGCCGTGTCACCGAGCGGCTGGTCGTCGCGCACGAACGACCACGCGAGGATCGTGACCGGACCGGTGAGCATGCCCTTGACCGGCTTCGTGGTCAGCGACTGCGTGTACGACGTCCAGTCGACCGTGATCGGCTTGGGTCGCGAGACGTCGCCCCACAGGATCGACGGACGCGTGCAGCGCGAGCCGTAGGACTGGACCCAGCCGTTCTGCGTGACCGCGAACCCGTCGAGGTTCTCCGCGAAGTACTGGACCATGTCGTTGCGCTCGGGCTCGCCGTGCACCAGAACGTCGAAGCCGATCTCCTCCTGGAGCTCGACGACGCGGCGGATCTCCGCCTTCATCTCGTCGTCGTACTGCGCCTCGGTCAGCTCGCCCTTGCCGAACGCGGCGCGGGCCTTGCGGATCTCACCGGTCTGGGGGAACGAGCCGATGGTCGTCGTCGGCAGCGGGGGGAGGTTGAGGCGCGAGGCCTGCGCGACCTTGCGCTCGTCGAACGGTCCGCGGTTGAACGCGTCCTCGGTGAGGGCGGCCGCGCGCTCGCGGACCGCGGGGACGACGACGCCGGGCGCCGTGCGGCGGCTGTTCACGGCGTCCGTCGCCGCCAGCAGCTGCTCGTGGATGGCCTCGCGACCCTCCGTCAGACCCTCGGCCAGCGTGACGACCTCCGCGACCTTCTCGTCCGCGAACGCGAGCCAGCTCTTGAGCGTCTCGTCCAGCAGGGGCTCGTCCGAGGTGGTGTGCGGGACGTGGAACAGGGACGTCGACGTGCCGACGGTGACCGCCTCGGCGCCCAGACCCTCGAGCTGCTCCAGGATCGCCAGCTTGGCGTCCAGGTCCGCACGCCAGATGTTGTGGCCGTCGATCACACCGGCGACGAGCGTCTTGGTCTCCAGCCCGGCGACCGTCTCGGTCGGCGCGCTGCCACGGACCAGGTCGATGCCGATCGCCTCGATGTCGGTGGCCGCGAGCACGGGGAACGCAGCACCCAGGTCGCCGTACGGGGCGGCGACGAGGATGGCCGGGCGCTCCGTCAGGTCGGTGGCGAGTGCCCGGTAGGCCTCGATGACCGCGGCGAGCAGCTGCTCGGCCGGCACCTCGATGGAGTCGGAGACGAGTGCGGGCTCCTCGAGCTGCACCCAGGTGGCACCGGCGGCCGCGAGGTCCGTGAGGAGCTCGGCGTAGACGGGCAGGAGGTCCTCGAGGCGGTCGATCGGAGCGAAGTCGTCGGGCGCGCCCTCGGTCGCCTTGGCGAGTGCGAGGTAGGTGACGGGTCCGACGATGACCGGGCGGGTCAGGACACCCTCGGCGAGGGCCTCCTTGAACTCGCGCACGGGTCGGTCGCTCGCGTAGCGGAAGGTCGTCTCGGGGCCGATCTCCGGCACCAGGTAGTGGTAGTTGGTGTCGAACCACTTGGTCATCTCGAGCGGCAGATCGTCGCCCCGGCCGCGCGCCACCGTGGAGTAGCCGGCGAGGTCGAGCGTGCCGTCCGCCGCGACGACGTCCGCGAAGCGTGCGGGCACGGCACCGACGACCGCGGTGGCGTCGAGCACGTGGTCGTAGAAGGAGAACGCGCTCGGGATGGCCGGGACGTCCGTGGCCAGGCCCAGCTCGGCCAGGCGGGTCCGGGTGCGACGACGCAGCTCGACGGCGACGGCCTCGACGTCGTCGGCGGTCGACTTGCCGGCCCAGAAGGACTCGATCGCCTTCTTGAGCTCACGGCGGGGGCCGATCCGGGGGTAGCCGAGCACGGAGCCGGCAGGGAACGTGGTCTTCGTCATGGTGTGTCAGTCCCTCGAGGGTCGGGCGGTTGCCGTGATCTGCGGCCCACTGGCCAGGTCGGGAGCTGTCCGAGCTCCGCCGTCGAGGTGTGCACCCTCGAGCAGGTCAAGTACGGCATGGTGCTGGTTGAACGTGTACAGGTGGACGCCGGGGGCACCGCCGTCCAGGACGCCGTTGACGAGGTCGA
This sequence comes from Cellulomonas sp. URHE0023, assembly GCF_000688475.1. GTDB lineage: Bacteria > Actinomycetota > Actinomycetes > Actinomycetales > Cellulomonadaceae > Cellulomonas. The sequence goes on from NZ_JIAN01000005.1 coordinate 1,399,210, forward strand.
CGCTCGCCCGGATGCCCCGGCGGTGCCGGTCGAGCTCGTCGTCTGCCGAGCCGAGCAGGTCGAACAGTCTCTCAGGCACGGGCACCCCGGTGAGCTCCTGCACACGCACGAGCCGGGCCGGGTCAGTGCTCGGGATGATGCCCGGGATGATCGGGATGGTGACCCCGGCGTCGCGCGCCTCAGCCACCATGCCGAGGTAGTCGTCGGCGTCGAAGAACACCTGAGTGATGGCGAAGTCCGCGCCGGCCTCCTGCTTGGCCAGCAGCGACGCCACGTCCTGGGCGCGCGTACCGCCCGTGGCGTGGTTGCCGCGGGGGAACGCCGCCACGGCGACCGAGAGCGGACGGACCCGTGCCCGCACGGCCTGTGACGGGCTCGTGGCGCACCGCTGCGCCTCGATCTGACGCAGGAGCTCGACGAGCTCACCGGCGGTCTGCAGCCCGTCGGGGTGCGCCACCCAGTCGGACTGGTCGACGGGCGGGTCGCCGCGCAGGGCGAGGAACGACCGGACGCCCTCGTCGAGGAACTCCTCGACGATCGTCGTGATCTCCTCACGAGAGGTGCCGACGCAGGTCAGGTGCGCGATGGGGTTGAGCGTGGTCTCCCGCAGCAGGCGTCGCACGAGCTGCCGTGTGGTGACGCGGGTCTTGCCGGAGGCCCCGTAGGTGACCGAGACGAAGTCGGGGTGGACCGCCTCGAGCGCCTGGACGGTCGCCCACAGACGCGGGGCGGCCGCAGGGTTGCGTGGCGGGAAGAGCTCGAACGAGATCGTTGGCCGGTCGTTCGCCGTCTGCGGTCGGGCCGCCGCGGCGACGTGCAGCCCTGGGGTGCGCGGTTCCACGGTCGCGGCGCTCATCGAGGCGCCCGCGGGGCGGATCGTGAGGTACAGAGGTGCTTCGGGGACATCTGGTTCACTCCATCGTCCCTGGCGGAAGCACCCACACCCTCGTCGGAGGGGGGTTGCTGCGGCGTCGTGGAGCCAGGTCTCTCGGCCGCTCTGGATGGTAGCCGCGATGATAGACCGCCGACCACATCGTGGGCAACCGTGCTCGATAGGTGAGACAGATGTGTCCCAGGACCCGATCAGATCCTGCGACGTCCGTCGAGCCTGTTGTCGTCACGCCCGGGGCGCTGGGAGGGCACGTCGAACCAGGCGGTCGGTGATCCTGCCGGCACGAGCCGCAGACCGTCCTTCACCGCGGCGAGGACCTCGACATCGGGTGCCGCAGTCTCGGTCAGCGCATCGGCCGCCACGCGCACGTCGTCGTGCCGCCTGCCGGGTTCGATCACGTCTGCCATTCGACGCATCGTAGTAGGCGGATTCTCACCTGCCGAGACCGCGTGGGGCGCGTCACTCGCCAGGAGTAGGGATCTCACCCGCACCAGATCGCCTCGGTCGTGCCGGACCGCCTGGGTTCCCGGGTGTTCGTGCTGGTCAGGCGTCCAACAGCCCTTGCCGGGGCGGCCTAGAGGCTGTGCACGGTCGGACAGGTGGCGAGGTGGTCGTCCACGACCCCGCAGGCCTGCATCGCCGCATAGGCGGTCGTGGGCCCGACGAACCGGAACCCGAGCGACTTGAGCTCCTTGGCGAGCGCAGTGGACTCGGGGGTCGTGGCCGGGACGTCGGTCCACGTGGCGGGCCGGGTCCACGCGGAGCGGTCCGGAGCGTGCGACCACAGGACCGAGTCGAGCGAGCGGCCGTCGGCGTGCAGCGCACGAAGTGCTCGGCCGTTCGCGATCGTCGCCTCGATCTTGGCGCGGTTGCGGACGATCCCCGCGTCCGACATCAGGCGCGCGACGTCGTCGTCGTCGAACTCGGCGACGAGCTCGGGGTCGAAGTCGGCGAACGCGATCCGGAAGGCCGGGCGCTTGCGCAGCACCGTGATCCACGCGAGGCCCGACTGGAAACCCTCCAGCGCGAAGCGCTCGAACAGTGCGTGCTCGTCGTGCACCGGCCGGCCCCACTCCTCGTCGTGGTACTGCGCGTAGAGGGGATTGCCGTCGCCGAAGCACCGGCCGGCGGTGACGGAAAGGGAGTCGAGGGTGGTCATGCGTCGAGTGTGGCCACCGGGTCGGACACCGCACCCGAGCCGTGCCCTGTGGTCAGGGCGAGCCGGGGCTGTGGTCGGCTCCGCGCGACGGCGATCAGCTTCTCGATCCCGTCGAGGATCAGCTGGGTCCCGAAGTCGAGGGCGTCCTCGTCCACCGCGCCCCAGCTGAACCCGCCTGCCTCGACGGCGCGCAGCAGCGCGGGATGCGCGCCCGGCGTCGCGAGCATGCCGATCAGCGCACCCAGGTCGGGTGCTTCGCCGTCCGCAGGCCCGAGCGCGGCGGTGCGCGCCTGTGTCGACAGCTGTTCGCTGACCCGGAGCTGGTCGAGCTGGTGCGTGGCGAGCACGCCGATCGCGCCGACCTTCTGAGCCTCGGTCAGGGGTGTGCCGTCCAGAGCGGCCAGCATGCCCTCCATCCAGGCGAGCCGACCGGGTCCGATCGCGTGCAGGACCGCGGTCGTGCGCGCGAGCCACGGGTGTGCCCGCAGGATCGGCTGCTGGATGGACAGGATGAGCTCGAGCCGTTCGCGCCAGTCGCCGAGCTCAGGGCCGATGGCCGGTGGCCTGCCGGACGCGCGGTCGGACATGAGGCTCAGCACCTCGTCCTTGGAGGAGACGTAGCGGTAGAGCGACATCGTCGTAAAACCCAGCGACTCGGCGAGGCGCGACATCGAGACAGCGTCCAGGCCCTCGGCGTCGGCCAGTGCGATCCCGGCGTCGGCGATCTGCTCGAGCGAGAGCCCGGGACGGGGCCCGGGTCTGCCGACCGCCGGTGCTCGCCACAGCACGGCGATGCCGGGCGGGAGGTCGGTGGGCAGGTCGTCGGACGGTCCTGTCGATGCTGCGACCCGGACCGCCTGCCGCCGGGCCTTCTCGGCGTCTCGTGCAGCGCGCTGCTGAGCGAGCGAGGCCGCACGCTCGGCGCGCTCCGCCTCGCGGAGCCTGTTCGCGGCCTCACGCGCGGCGTCGCGCGCCTCGCGCTCCTGCCGCTCGCGGTCCTCGCGCTCGGCCTTCTCCCGGTCGCGGATGCGCCTGTCGGCCTCGCGCTGGCGGCGCTCGGCGGCCTTGGTCGCGTCACGCTCGGCCCGCTCCTGGTCGCGCCGGGCCCGCTCTGCCTCCTTGGCCTCCGCGCGCTCAGCCTTCTCCCGGTCCCGACGGAGGGCCTCCGCCTCTCGGCGTGCGTCCTCCGCCTCGCGGGCTGTCTGCGTCTCCTGTGGTGCATCGACGTCGTCCACGACACCTCCTTGACTGGCGATCCTACAAGTGTGTATGAAGTACACACACAGTTTACGTCATACACAGAACAGGAGAAGCTGATGACTGCACCCGTCGTCGTCGCCAGGGGACTGCGCAAGTCCTACGGCGACCTCACCGTGCTGGACGGCGTCGACCTCGACGTCGCACCGGGCGGGGTCCTTGCCCTGCTCGGCCCGAACGGCGCCGGGAAGACCACCACCGTCCGCATCCTCGCCACGCTCCTGAAGCCCGACGCGGGCACCGCCCACGTCGCCGGGAAGGACGTGGTCACGCAGGCAGCCGACGTCCGGGCGTCGATCAGCCTCACCGGGCAGTTCGCGGCGGTCGACGAGCTCCTCACCGGCGTCGAGAACATGCGGCTCATGGCGCGCCTGGCGCACCTCGGCTCACGCGAGGTGCGCACCCGCAGCGACGAGCTGCTCGAGCTGTTCGACCTCACCGACGCCGGACGTCGCGTGGTCAAGACCTACTCGGGCGGCATGCGTCGGCGACTCGACCTCGCCGTCGGACTCCTGGGCCGCCCGCAGGTGGTGTTCCTGGACGAACCGACGACAGGCCTCGACCCGCGCAGCCGCAACGCCCTGTGGGACGTCATCCGGGACGTCGTCGCGGAGGGGACCACCGTGCTGCTGACCACGCAGTACCTCGAGGAGGCCGACCAGCTCGCCGACCGGATCGCGGTCATCGACCACGGGCGCATGATCGCCGACGGGACAGCCACGCAGCTCAAGCGGGCCGTCGGGTCGGCGCACGTGCAGCTCGTCCTGCGGGACGGCGAGACCGAGCGCATCGCGACCGACGGGACCGTGCCGGACGTCCGTCGGATCCTCGCCGACGTCGAACGCCGAGGGGTCGCCGTCGACACCTGGGAGGTCCGCTCCCCCACGCTCGACGACGTCTTCCTGACGCTCACCGGCCGGCCGGCCGAACCCACCGAAGAGCTCGTCCTCGCCACTCAGGAGTCCTGATGACCACGATCACCACGCCCCCGGCCCTGGGCTGGGGCGCCCACGACACCGCAGCGCTCATCTGGCGCTCGGTCCGCCGCTCCGTGCGGCAGCTCGACACCATCCTGCTCGCCGTCATGCTGCCGGTGATGCTCCTGCTGCTGTTCGTCTACGTGTTCGGCGGTGCGCTCGACACCGGCATGGACTACGTCGACTTCGTCGTGCCCGGCATCATCCTGCTGACCGCCGGGTACGGGTCCGCGAACACCGCGGTCGACGTCGCCACCGACATGACCGGCGGCATCATCGACCGGTTCAGGTCCCTGCCGATCCGCCCCACCGGCGTGCTGACCGGGCACGTCGTGGCATCGATGGTGCGCAACGCCGTCTCGACCGCGCTCGTGATCGGGATCGCGTTCGTCATCGGGTTCAGCCCGTCCGCGTCGGCCCTCGACTGGGTGGCCGCGCTCGGGCTCATCGCCCTGTTCGTGCTGGCGCTCACCTGGATCGCCGTGGCCATCGGCGTCGTCGCGTCCGGGCCGGAGGCGGCCAGCGGCTTCACGTTCATCATCTTGTTCATCCCGTACGTGTCCTCCGCGTTCGTACCGCCCGACTCGATGCCGTCGGTGCTGCAGAACATCGCCACCTACAACCCGATCACCCCGCTGGCCGACACGGTGCGCGGGCTGCTGCTGGGCCAGCCGGTCGGTGACACGTGGCAGGCCGCGGTGCTCTGGTGCGTCGGGATCTTCCTGGTGGGTCGCGTCGCAGCCGGGCTGCTCTTCCGCCGGTCGCGCTGACGGCTGTGCTCGAGCACGAGGATCCGCGCGGGCCGACCGCGGATCCTTCGTCTATCCGCCCGCGGCGAGCGCCTTCTTGATGCGGGTCGTCGAGACGGGCGCGGGCGTGCCGAGCTGCTGCGCGAACAGGCTGACGCGCAGCTCCTCGAGCTGCCAGCGCACGGCGTCGACCGGCAGGCCCTTCTCCACGGCGTCGTCGTAGGCGGCCTCGACGTCCTGCACCTGCCACGCGAGGTCGGCGTCGCGCTGCGGGTTCTCCGCCGCCTTCACCAGCCGGTGCCTGGCGGCCCTGAGGTAGCGCGCCAGGTGGGGGAGCCGGTCCGCACCCACCTCGCTGACGAAGCCGTCGTGCACGAGGCGCTGCATCTGGGAGCGGACGTCCTGCGCGGTGGCCAGCAGAGCGAGGCTCGATCGGGCGCGGATCTCGGCGTCGAGCTCACGCTCGGCGGTGAGCGCCGCGACGAGGTCACCGACGATCGCGTGCACCGCATCCTCGAGGCCGTTGCGGACCGTGGTGCGCAGCTCGGCGTACGTCGCGGCGTCGCGGACCTCACGCTCCTGGCCGATCAGCCGGTCGATGGCGGCGAGCTGCACGTCGGCGACCAAGGCGTCGGTCGTGCGGTAAGGGCTCGAGGCCAGGGTCAGTGCCTGCGTGCCGCTCCAGCGGCTCGTGACGCGGGCGGTGGCCAGCCCGAGGTCGAGCAGCAGGAGGCGTCGCAGCCCGCGGTGCGCGGCGGCGGGGCGCTGGGACTCGTCGGCCAGCGAACGGACCGCGACCGTGCCGCCCTTCTCCTCGATCAGCGTCGGGTAGGCGCGAACCGTGCCGGCCTCCAGGACCTCGGGGAGCTCGGGCAGGTCGGCGGGCCAGGTGCGCAGGCCGGTGCGGTCGAGCGAGACGAGCGGTTTGGCGACGGATGGGGCCGTGGGAGCGGGTGCGGCGGCCGTCGCGCTCGGGCTGGGGGCCTTCCCGGACGTGCGCGCTTCCTCCATCGCTGCCCGGACGGCCGTACGCACGGCGTCATCGACCGCCGACTGCGTCTGGCGCGCCAGCCGGCGCTGCAGCACCAGGAGGTCCTTGCCCTCGTCGACCACTCCCCCGCGATCGCCGACCACGCGGAACGTCATGCGCAGGTGCGCCGGCAGGCGGTCCTCGTCGAACGCGTCCTCGGGCACATCAACGTCGCGGAGCGCCTTCACAGCCCGTCGGAACACCTCCCGGAACGACGGCGCCGCATCCCCGGCCCGAACGGTGTCCTCCCAGTCCGCGGTGTTCGCGGTCATCCACTCCTGGACGGACCGCGCCACGTCCGGCGCGGGGACCAGCTGGACCCGCACCGGCTTGGGGAGCGAGCGGATCGTCGCCGTGACGAGCTCCTCGCGCAGGCCGGGGACCATCCAGTCGAACCCGTCGGGGGTCAGGCGCGCGAGCGTGGTCAGCGGGATGTGCACCGTGACGCCATCGGCCTCGGTGCCCGGCTCGAACTGGTAGGTCAGCGGCAGACGCAGGTCGCCCTGCGGCCAGCGGGACGGGAACGCGGACTCGTCGATCCCGCCGGCCTCACCGACCAGCAGCTCGCGGGTGAACGAGAGGAGGTCCGGGTCGTCACGGCGAGCGGTCTTCCACCACTGGTCGAAGTGCCGTGCGGAGACGACGTCGGAGGGGATGCGCTCGTCGTAGAAGGCGAACAGCGTGTCGTCGTCGACCACGAGGTCCCGTCGCCGGGCCCTCGCCTCCAGGCCTTCCGCCTCGGCCAGCAGACGCCGGTTCTCGTGGAAGAACTGGTGGTGCGTGGTCCACTCGCCCTGCACGAGCGCGTGCCGCACGAACAGCTCGCGGGCGTGCTCGGGGTCGACCTTGGCGTACAGGACGCGGCGGTTGGTGACGATCGGGACGCCGTACAGGAGCACGCGCTCGAACGCGGTGGCGGCGCCCTGCTTGGTGGACCACGCCGGCTCCGAGTACGTCCGCTTCACCAGGTGCGCGCCCAGGTCCTCGGCCCACTCCGGCTGGATGCGGGCGACGTCGCGGCCCCACAGGCGGCTCGTCTCGACCAGCTCGGCTGCCATGACCCACGCCGGGGGCTTGCGTGCCAGGCCGGAGCCGGGGAAGATCGCGAACCGCGCGCCGCGCGCGCCGAGGTACTCGTTGCGCGGGCGCTTGCTGGGCGGTCGCTTCCCGGCAGCGGGCGCCGCGACCTCCGTCGCCTCCTGCATGCCGATCTGGCTGAGCAGCCCGGCCAGGATCGCGACGTGGATGCGGTCGCCGTCCCAGGTGAGCCTGAGGCCGTCCTCCTCCATGAGCTTGCCCGGGGCGTTGACGACGATCCCCAGAGGCTTGGCCATCTCGCGCAGCTGCGTCACGACGTCCTGCCACTCGCGGATGCGCAGGTAGTTGAGGTACTCCGCGCGCACCTGGCGGCGGAACGCGGACCCGGACAGGTCCCGTTGCTGGTCCTTGAGGTACTGCCAGAGGTTCAGGTAGCTGAGCAGGTCGCTCGTCGGGTCGGCGAACCGGCTGTGCGACAGGTCGGCCTTCTCGCGTTCCTCGGCCGGGCGCTCGCGGGGGTCCTGGATCGACAGCGCGGCGGCGATGATCATGACCTCGCGCGCGACGCCCCGACGGCCACCCTCGACGATCATCCGTGCGAGGCGTGGGTCCATCGGGAGCTGGGCGAGCGCCTTGCCGGTCTCGGTCAGCCGGGCTCCGTCCAGCGCCCCGAGCTCGGTGAGCAGCTGCACGCCGTCGCGCACGGCGCGGGTGTCGGGAGGGTCGACGAACGGGAAGTCGCCGATCTCCTCGGGGGTCGCCGCGACGCCGACGGCGATCATCTGCAGGATCACCGACGCCAACGACGTGCGCAGGATCTCCGGCTCGGTGTACTCGGGGCGCGCGTCGAAGTCGTCCTGCGAGTACAAGCGGATCGCGATGCCGTCCGCGACGCGCCCGCAGCGGCCCGAGCGCTGGTTGGCCGACGCCTGCGAGATCGGCTCGATGGGCAGCCGCTGGACCTTCGTGGCCTTGGAGAACCGCGAGATGCGCGCGGTGCCGGGGTCGATCACGTACCGGATGCCGGGCACGGTCAGCGACGTCTCGGCGACGTTGGTCGACAGGACCACCCGCCGGTTCTGGTGGCGCTCGAACACCCGGTGCTGCTCCGCCGCGGACAGCCGGCTGTAGAGCGGGAGCAGCTCGACCGCCTGCGGGCTCCTGGGATCGGTGACCCTGGTTCCCAGGCTGCCCCTCAGCGCGTCCTCGGCATCGCGGATCTCCCGCTCCCCGGACAGGAACACGAGGATGTCGCCGGGCCCTTCGAGCATCAGCTCGTCGACCGCCTCGGCGATCGCGGTCATCGGGTCACGGTCCTCGGGCTTCTTGCGCTGACCCTCGACGGCCTCGGCGACGAGCGGCCGGTAGCGGATCTCCACGGGGAACGTGCGTCCGGTGACCTCGAGCACCGGGGCCGGTGTCCCGTCGGGCCCGGCGAAGTGCCTCGCGAACCGGTCGGAGTCGATCGTCGCCGAGGTGATGACGACCTTGAGGTCCGGGCGCTTGGGCAGCAGCTGCGTGAGGTACCCGAGGATGAAGTCGATGTTCAGCGACCGCTCGTGCGCCTCGTCGATGATCAGCGTGTCGTAGGCCCGCAGCATCGGGTCGCGCTGGATCTGTGCCAGCAGGATGCCGTCGGTCATGACCTTGACCAGCGTCTGCTCGGACGACGTGTCCGTGAACCGCACCTGGTAGCCGACGATCCCGCCCAGCGGCGCGTCGCCGGCGATCTCCTCGTTGATCCGCTCCGCGACGCTGCGGGCCGCGATCCGCCGAGGCTGCGTGTGCCCGATCTGCCCCTCGCGCCCACGCCCCAGCGAGAGCGCGATCTTCGGGATCTGCGTCGTCTTGCCGGACCCGGTCTCGCCCGCGATCACGACCACCTGGTGGTCGCGGACGGCCGCGGCGATCTCGTCGCGACGAGCGCTGACCGGCAGCTGCTCGGGGAACGTGATCGGGGGGACGACGACGGCCCTGCGGACCTCGGCGGCCCGCGCGCGGCGGGCTGCGGCGCGGGCGTCGTCGCTCGTCCCGGGCTGGTTGCCAGGTCGCTCGTTGCGAGGCTGCTCGTCTCGGCCCTGCCTGCCGCGAGCCCCCCGCCGTCTCGGGGGTCGCCGCCGCCCGGACCCGGACGGGTCGGCTGGGGCGGGTGGTGGCGTGCTCACGACCCCCCATCCTCCCAGGTGCGGCCCCGCGGCTGCGCCCTGATTCGCTCAGGGCGCGACGACGTTCTGGACGCCCTGGACAGGGTGCCGCCACCGCGCCGCCGCTGCAGGCCCGGCTCTACAGTGACCGCATGAGCGACGACGGTGGCAGCGAGGGTGAGCGCCGGGCGGTCGCCGCCCTCGAGGCGTCGGGGATCCCGTTCGAGATCACCCGGCACGGACCCGTGGCTTCCCTGCAGGAGGCCGCCGACGCCCGCGGTATCGACCCGGCCGGCATCGTCAAGACCATCGTGGTGCGGCGAGGCGACGACGACTTCCTGTTCGTGCTCGTGCCCGGCGACCGCACGATCTCCTGGCCCAAGCTGCGCGCACTGCTCGGGGTGACCCGGTTGTCGATGCCCGACGCCGAGACCGCGAAGGACGTCACCGGGTACGTCCGCGGCACGATCACGCCGTTCGGGTCGCTGGTCGGGTGGCCCGTGGTCGCGGACTCGCGCGTGCCGTCGCGGACCGTGTCGATCGGCGGTGGTGCCCACGGCGTCGCGGCGAGCGTGGACGGGGGCGAGCTGGTGCGCGCCCTTGACGCGACCGTCGCGGACGTCACGGATCCGGAGTAGCGCACCTCCGTGGAGGCGGCCTCTCCTTCGCCGGGGACGGACGAGTCCTACTTCGTCACGTAGCTCGTCGGTCGGACCGTGATGATCACGCGCTTGTGGGCGTCCGTGATCTCGTAGCTCTCCCCGTACCGCTTCTGCAGCGACTGGTAGAAGCTCGCCACCTCGTCGTCGGGCTCGACCTTCTCGACGACCCCGCGGACCTCCAGCATCCGGTACGGGTCGTCCGGGTCGGCGATGGAGACGGCGACGCGCGGCTCGTGCGCGATGTTCTTGAACTTCTGGCGGGTGTTCGTGTGCGTGAACCGCAGGACCTCGCCGTCCCAGACGAACCACATGACGCTGCTGTGCGGGGCCCCGTCGGGCGCAACCGTGGCAAGGTGTGCGAAGGTCGGCCGGTCGAGAAGGTCGGCGTGGCTGGCAGGGAGCTCGGTGGTGGCCATGCGACGACGCTAACGCGGACCCGGGAACCTCGCGCGCGACATTCACGTTGGACCGGTATGGTCAACGTTCTACAAATTCTTTCTAAGGGGCTCACCAGGCGATGGAGCTGATCGAGCGCTCAGCCGCGACCGGCGCGATCCGGGTCGAGGCCGTGGACGGCACCACGGTCGTCTCCCTGGTGGGCGAGGTCGACGCCGCGCTGCGTGACGACGCGAGCGCCTCGATGGCGCGGGCGCTGGTCACCGGGTCGCCCGTCGTCATCGACTCCACGGACGCCACCTTCATCGACTCCGCCGGTCTCGCGTTCGTGCTGCAGCTGTCCCGGGCCGCGTCCGAGGCCGGCATCGCCGTGTCGCTCCGCGACCCGCACCGGGTCGTGCACGACGTGCTCGACATGATCGGTCTGGGCGGCGAGCTGCCCGTCTGACCGTTCCCGGCGCGGGACGGCCGGGTCTGTCGGTGGGCTGGTTTACGTTCGCCGCATGCGGTTGTTGCACACGTCGGACTGGCACCTGGGCCGGACGCTGCACGGGGTCGATCTGATCGGCCACCAGGCGGCGTACCTCGCGCACCTGGTGGACGTCGTGCGCGCGGAGTCGGTCGATGCGGTGGTCGTCGCAGGTGACGTCTACGACCGCGCGATCCCGCCCGTCGAGGCGGTGACGCTCCTGTCGGACACGCTCGCACAGCTCGCCGAGCACACCACCGTGGTCATCACGTCCGGCAACCACGACTCGGCGACGCGCCTCGGGTTCGGCGCCGGCCTGATGAAGGAGTCCGTGCGTCTCCGCACCCGCATCGCGGGCCTGGCGGCGCCGGTGGTGTTGGGCGGCCCTCGTGCGCAGAACGTGCTCGTGTACGGGATCCCGTACCTCGACCCGGACTTCGCGCGGGTGGACCTGGCGGACTCCCCGGATGCGCTGCTCGCCCGGTCGCACGAGGCCGTGACGACCGCCGCCATGCGACGCGTGCGTGCCGACGCCGCCGCTCGCGGACCGGGCCGCGTGGTCGTCGCCGCCCACGCCTTCGTCGTGGGCGGGGAGGCGTCCGAGTCGGAGCGTGACATCCGCGTCGGAGGCGTCGACCAGGTGCCGGCCGGGGTGTTCGCGGGGGCCGACTACGTCGCGCTCGGTCACCTGCACGGCCCGCAGAACCTCACGGGCCCCGAGGGCACCGTGCTGCGGTACAGCGGCTCGCCGCTCGCGTACTCGTTCTCGGAACGGCACCACGCCAAGTCGACCGTGCTCGTGGACCTGTCCGGTCCCGAGGTGTCGACCGAGCTGATCGCCGCCCCGGTGCCGCGACGTCTCGCGGACGTGACCGGGACGCTCGAGAACCTGCTGGCAGACGACCAGCACGCCGACGACTGGGTGCGCGTCACGGTGACCGACGAGCACCGGCCGCTCGACCTGTTCCGCCGCGTCCGGGCGCGGTTCCCGCACGCCCTCGTGGTCCAGCACGTCCCCGCGACGGGCTCCGGACGCCGTCGCGCAGCGGCAGTGACCTCCGCGCACGACCCGCTCGAGGTCGCCGCCGACTTCCTCACCCACGCGACCGGACACGGCCCGACTCCCGCCGAGGTCGCGGTGCTGCGCCGCGCGTACGAGGACGTCGCCGACATCGAGAAGAGCGCCTGATGCACCTGCGCTCGCTGACCCTGCAGGCCATCGGCCCGTTCGCCGGCCGGCACTCGATCGACTTCGGCGCGCTCGCGCAGGGCGGGCTCTTCCTCCTCGAGGGTCCGACGGGGTCCGGCAAGTCGACGGTCATCGACGCGATCGTGTTCGCGCTCTACGGCAAGGTCGCGTCGGCCGAGGCCAGCGAGGAACGCCTGCGGTCGGCCTACGCCGCCGACGACGTCGAGAGCGTGGTGGACCTCGTGTTCGAGGTGCCGTCCGGGCTGTACCGAGTGCGGCGCACGCCCGCCTACCAGCGCGCCAAGCGTCGCGGCACCGGGACCACACCTGCGCAGGCCTCCGTCAAGGCCTGGCGGCTCCCGTCGGACGCCGACGTCGAGGCCGGCCCTGCGGCGCTCGACGGTGTCGGCGTGCCGCTGGGCTCGCGTCTGGACGAGATCGGCGCTGAGATCCAGCGCATCGTCGGCCTGGACCGGACGCAGTTCGTGCAGACGATCGTGCTGCCGCAGGGCGAGTTCGCGCACTTCCTGCGCGCCAAGCCCGAGGACCGCAAGGACCTGCTGCAGAAGATCTTCGGCACCGAGGTCTACGAGCGGCTCCAGAAGCGGCTGGCGGAGATGCGACGCGAGAGCGACCGCGGCACGGACGAGGCGCGCGTCGCGCTGCGGTCGGGTGCGGCGCAGCTCGTCGGGGCCGCCCGGCTCTCGCCCGAGGAGGGCACCGCCGTGCGGTCTGCGGTCGAGGACGCGATGACGTCGGTGACGCTCGTGCAGGGCGTGTCCGACGTCGTGGCGTCCACGACCTCGTCGCTCGGTGCCCTCGCTGCGTCGTCGACGGCGGTGGCCGCCGAGGCCGAGGGCGCGTGGCTGGAGGCGCGCAGGCTGCTCGACGAGGCGCGGTCGGCGGCAGACCTCGTCACCACCCGGGACCGGCTGCGCCGTCGCCGGGCCGAGCTCGAGGCGTCGGCTGACCTCAACCTGGAGGCGGTCGCACGGCTCACTCGTGCACGGACCGCTCAAGCCGTCCGGTCGCTCCTGACGGGGCTCGACCGCGCACTGACCGCGCTGGACGCCGCCGAGAAGGGCGTGGCGGCCGCCCTGGATACCGCACCCGCAGACATCGCCGACGCCCCTGACGGGTCGCTGCGGTCGCACGTGCGAGCTGCCGGCAAGGCCGCCGCGGCGGAGGCGGCAACGGTGCTGCGGCTCGTCGGCGTCGAGGCGGGACTCGCCCAGAGGCGGCGGTCGGTCCGTGACGCACGGGCCGCCCTGGACGACCTGGCGACCGCGATCGCGCTCGACGACGACTGGCTGGCCGGGCGACCGGCCGCACGTGACGCGCTGACCGCCGCCCTGGATGCCGCGCGGACGCTCGCGGGATCGCGTGGTGACCGTGCCGCCGCCGTGACCAGTGCGGCGGAGGTCGTGGCGGCGCACGGCGAGCTGGCCACCTGCGCGACCGCCCTCGCCCTCGCACTCGAGCAGCGCGCGGTGGCCGCATCGGCGGCGACGCAAGCGCACGAGCAGGAGGCGCAGCTGCGTCGTGCACGCATCGACGGCCTCGCCGGCGAGATCGCGTCAGCGCTGGCCGACGGCGACGCGTGCCCGGTCTGTGGGTCGGCGGAGCACCCTGCCAAGGCTGTGATGGGCGCCGGCCACGTCTCGGCGGCGCTGGTCGACCGCGCGGAGAGTGATCGCGCTCGGGCGGAGGCCGTCCTGGTCGCAGCAGCCGAGCGGGCGAGCGGGCTGCAGGAGCGCGTCGCGGTGCTGCAGGCCCGAGTCGGCTCCGGGGTGGCCGAACGAGCCGAGAGCGACCTGGTTGCGGCGCGCGCCGCGCTGGACGAGTCGTTGACCGCCGAGGCCGACGTGGCGCGGCTCGTGCCGGTGCTGGACGGATTCGACGAGGAGACCCGGGCGCGCGAGTCCAGACGATCGGCCGCGGTCGCGCAGCTGGCCGGTGACGCCGCGATCCTCGATGTCGCCCTGCTCGACCTCGACACCGCCGAGGCCGACGTCGTGACCGCCCGCTGCGGGCACCCCACGGTTGCGGCACGGCACTCGGAGCTGCTCGAGCGGTCCGCCGCCGCGGAAGCGGTGCTCGAGGCGCTCGGTGAGCGGGCGACCGCCCGGGACGACGTCCGTCGTCGGCAGGTCGAGCTCGCCGACGGGCTATCCGAGCACGGCTTCGAGACCGCGCAGGAGGCACGTGACGCGCTCGTCGAGCCGGCCGTCCTGGCTGAGCTCGAGGCGATGGTGACGGCCTACGCGACCGAGCAGGACCGGGTCGCTGCAGGACTGGCCGAGCCGGCGATCGCCGCGCTCCCGGAGGACCTTGTCGTGGACGTCGACGCAGCCAGGGCTGCCGAGTCGGTGGCCCGTGGGCTGAACGACGAGGCCGTCGGCGCGGCGAGGGTGGCGAGCGAGCGGGCTGTCGCCGCGGAGGCCGCCGGGACGGACGTGGTGTCCGCGGCCCGGACCCTCGCCGAGCGGATCGAGCAGGCCGGTCCGGTCTCACGGCTCGCCGAGCTCACGGCCGGCGGGGGCAGCGACAACGCACGCAGCCTGTCGCTGGCCACGTTCGTGCTCATGCGCCGTTTCGAGGACGTGGTCGCAGCCGCCAACGACCGGCTGCGTCTCGTGTCGGACGGCCGCTTCGAGCTCGAGCGCAGTGACGAGAAGGAGGACGTCCGAGCACGGAACACCGGACTGGCGATGCGCGTGCTCGACCATCGCACGGGCCGGCCTCAGGACCCCCGGCAGCTGTCGGGCGGGGAGACGTTCTATGTGTCGCTGTGCCTCGCGCTGGGCATGGCTGACGTCGTGACGGCGGAGGCTGGCGGGATCGACCTGGGCACCCTCTTCGTCGACGAAGGGTTCGGGTCGCTCGACGAGCACACGCTCGAGCAGGTCCTCGCGGAGCTCGCTCGGCTGCGCGCGGGTGGTCGCGTGGTCGGTGTGGTGTCCCACGTCGAGACGCTCAAGCGTTCGATCGCCGACCGGATCGAGATCCGGCCGACTCCCGAGGGCCCGAGCACCCTCACGGTGCGAGCGGGCTGAGCCACGGGCAGCCGAGCCGCTGCAGTCTGCGTCGTGATGGTCTAGCTCGCGCTGCAGGCTGCGCCTCGTTACCAGCCCCACCCGCGCGAGGCGAGCTCGACCTCCTCGCGGAAGCGCTCGGCGCCGTCCCCCTTCGGGTGGGGTTCGACCTCGACGCCCGCGAGCCTGCACGCCTCTGCGAGGAGCTGGTCGTAGGCGAGCTGTGACGCGATCAGCCGCTCGGCCCGGGCGAACGCGTGCGGATCCGCCTCGAGCTCGCGCACGTGCTCGGCGACCTTCGAGAGCCGCGACTGCACGTGCAGCGTCATGAACGGGTCGTAGACCGGCGGGCGCTCGTGGCGCAGGTGCGCGGAAGCGTGATCGAGCCTGCCGGCCAGCGCCCGGCGCCATCTCGGGGGCTCGTCGGGCGTGGCGATCAGCGCCCACGTCAGCCGGAAGACCACGGCCGGGACGAAGAAGAGGAAGACAAAGAGAACCAGCGTCATGGAGGGTCCTTCATCGCGCGCTTCCCGCCAGGCTATGTCGCAAAGTGTGACCTGCGCCACACGATTCCGCGCGCGATCCAGCGTCCTACGGGGGCGGTGCCATGCGTGACGAGGGCGGGTGGCGCCGCCCCCGCTAGTCGGCGTGCGTTGCGGCGCGCCGCGCGCCGATCTCGGACTCGACGAGCGCGCTGTTGACCTCGAGGTCAACGGTCGTCGGGCCGCGGTTCCACGATCGGCGCACCGCGATCAGCAGGAGCGCCGAGACGAGGATCGTGCCGGCCATGACCCCGGCCATCGACTCCGCGGTCGGGGTTCCGCCGATGCTGGTCAGCGGCGCGATCAGTGCACCGAGCCCGAACTGGAGTGCCCCGAGGAGCGCCGCCGCCGATCCCGCGCGGTGCGGGTTGTTGGCCAGGGCGATCGCCGGTGCGGACGGGAGCACAAAACCAGCCGTGCCGAGAGTGAGGATCAGGAGCGTCACCACGAGCCACAGCGGGCCGTCGGCGAGCGTCGTCGCGAACAGCGACATCGAGAGCACCAGGCCCGCCACGACCGTCCCGCTGAGCACCTGCTCCGGGGTGAACCGCCCGACCAGCGCACCGTTGACCTGTGACCCCGCGGTGATCGCGACCGCACCGCCCGCGAAGACCCAGCCGAACTGCTGCGCGGTCATGCCGAAGCCGTCCTGGAACACGAACGTCGAGGACGCGACGTAGGTGAACATCGCTCCCAGGTAGAACGCGGACATGAGCGCCAGGCCGAGGAAGGGCAGGTCCGCGAGCAGGTCGCGGTACGTCCGCAGGGCGCCGAGCGTTCCACCCGTGCGACGCATCGCCTGCGGCAGCGTCTCCTTCAGCGCGAACGTCGAGACCACGAGCAGGATCGCGCCGACGACCGCGAGGAACACGAAGATCAACCGCCACGAGCCGAAGCGCAGAAGCTGCGCGCCGATGGTCGGGGCGAGGATCGGCGCGACGCCGACGACGAGCATGAGCCGGGCCATCACCTTCGAGACCGCGAGCCCCTCGTAGCGGTCGCGGACGATCGCCATCGACAGGACCATCCCGGCCGCGGCGCTGAACCCCTGCACGAACCGCAGGCCGGTGAAGACGGTGATGTCGGTCGCCACGGCCAGGGCCACGGAGACGCAGACGTAGATCCCGAGCCCGGCTAGCAGCGGTCGGCGTCGGCCGAACGCGTCGGAGATCGACCCGATCGTCAGCTGCCCGACGGCGAGTCCGGCCAGCGAGGCCGCGATCGTCAGCTGCACGGCGCCCGCGGACGTGTTCAGGTCGGCGGCGATCTCAGGGAACGCCGCGAGGTAGGTGTCGAACGTCAGAGGGCCGACAGCGGTCAGCGCCGAGAGCAGGAGCACGAAGCCGACGCTCACGCGCGTCGCGGGAATGCGGGCCATGGGGACTGCAACCGTTGCGGACCCCGTGCATCATCCCGGCTGTCCAGCCCTCGGACCGACCTGTGGTCTGCTGGGTCCATGCGACTCACACGGTGCCCACGGATGCCGATGTGATGGCCATGGGACCCTCCGACTCCGACGCACCAGCTCGCCGCAGTGATCCCGGTTGGGGGCCCTGGCGCATCGCGGGTGCGGCCGGATTCGGCATCGTCTCTCTCAGCGGGCTCGTGAGCGGCTGGGGTGGCGCGGTGCTCGGGGCGTCGTTGTACCTGGGTGTGACGGCACTGTGGGCGCTGGTCCGGGAGAGGTCGTGGCTCGGCCCGATGCGTCGACGGAGTGCCGTCGTCCTTCTGGCGTGCGGCTTCGTGGGACTCCTCGTCGGGAGCGCAGCAGCGACACCCTCGGAGTCGGAGACGGCAACCGCCGCGACGAGCACGTCGGCTTCGCCCTCGACATCCCCGAAGCCCAGCAAGGCCCCCGCCCCGACACCGACGACCTCCGCCGTCCCGTCGCTCGAGGAGCAGGCGGCGGCACTGCCCGCCCCCGAACCTGCGCCGGACGCCGACGTGACCACGGTCGAGGCCGGCGCGGCCCCGCAGACGGCTCTGGGAACGGTGCTGCTGCTCGACGTCAAGGGTCGCGCGCCGAAGACCGGCTACGACCGTGACCTGTACGGGCCGGCGTGGAAGGACGTGGACCGCAACGGCTGCGACACCCGCAACGACGTCCTGCGCCGGGACCTGACGGCGATCGCGGTGAAGCCGAACACCCAGGGGTGCGTCGTCGCGAACGGGAGCCTGCAGGACCCGTACTCCGCTCGCACGATCAGCTTCGTGCGGGGCCAGGAGACGTCGTCGGCGGTGCAGATCGACCACGTCGTGGCACTGTCGGACTCCTGGCAGAAGGGCGCGCAGGCTTGGGACACGACGCGTCGCGAGGCGTTCGCCAACGACCCGTTGAACCTCCTGGCCGTCGACGGACCGCTCAACATGCAGAAGGGCGACGGTGATGCCGCGACGTGGTTGCCGCCGAACAAGGCGTTCCGCTGCACCTACGTCGCGCGGCAGGTCGGCGTGAAGTACACCTACGGTCTCTGGGTCACCCAGGCCGAGCGCGACGCCATCGTGCGCGTGCTGTCCACGTGCCCCGACGAGCCGCTGCCGGCCGGGTCGACCGTGCCGCCGCCGCCCGCCCCGGTCGCGACACCAGCGCCCGCTCCGGTGCCCGTGGCGCCCGTGGCCCCGGCTCCCGTCCAGCCGGCGCCCGCACCCGTCCAGCCGGCGCCCGCGCCGGTCGCCCCGGACCCGGCCCCACCGGTCGAGGCACCCTCGAGCGTCTTCTACAAGAACTGCGCCGCGGCACGCGCCGCCGGAGCCGCACCGGTGCACCGAGGTGACCCCGGCTACGCGTCGCACCTCGACCGGGACGACGACGGCATCGGCTGCGAATAGCAGACACGCCCGTCGTCGAGGCGCCCGGACATCACCGGACCAAGGCTGTGCCGCGTGGGAAGCGCGCCGCCGTGGCTCGGCCCGTGCCCTACGGTGAGCGCATGAGCAAGGGACCGGTGGTCGCCGGAGTCGTCGTCGGCGTCGTCGCACTGCTGGTCGGTGGGGCATTCATCGCGGACCGGGTCGTCGCCTCGACGGTCGAGACCCGAGCGGCGGAGGCGATCCAGCAGAACCTCGACGGCGTCGTCGGGACGCCGAAGGTCGACATCGGGAGATTTCCCTTCCTGACCCAGGTGCTCAAGGGCACGCTCGACGACGTCTCTGGACACGTCGACGGGGTCACCATCGAGGGCATCCCCGCGACCGACGTGACTCTGGACGCCACGGACGTCTCCACCACGGAGCCCTACGTCGCAGGCACCGCGACCATCTCGGCGACGTTGCCCACGGCGTCGATCGACAAGATCGTGGCCGACCGGACGACGCTCGATGTCGCCACGAGCGTCGACGGTGACACGCTGAAGGCGACCGGGAAGGTGCTCGGCCTGACGTTGTCGGCGGCGCTGGTCCCGCGCGTGCGGGACGGCAAGCTGCTGGTGGACGTGCAGCAGATCATGATCGGCGGCGTGTCCGTGGACGTGAGCTCGCTTCCGAGCTCGATCGGCAACAAGCTCGACGACATCGAGATACCCATCGAGGACGGCCTGCCGGAGGGCCTCGTGCTCTCCGACGCGCAGGTCGTCGACGCCGGTGTGCGCATCACCGCGACCGGCACGGACGTCACCGTCCCCACCGAGGCCCCGTGAGCTCGTGGATCGGCGACGCGTGGTCGGACATCACCACGCCTCAGCCTGTGCCGTCCACAGCGGTCGTCCTCGGCACCGCGGCCGTGGTTCTGGCGATCCTCGTCCTGCCCGTCGCCTGGCACGTGGCCCGGCACGGGCTGACGATCGTCCATGAGGCGTTCCACGCCGGGGTCGCGGTGCTCGTCGGCCGACGACTCTCCGGGATCAAGGTCCACTCGGACACCTCCGGCCTCACGGTGTCGTCGGGCAAACCTCGAGGTCCCGGCATGGTCGCGACAGCGGCTGCCGGGTACACCGGCCCCGCGGTCCTGGGTCTCGGCGCCGCGTTCCTCCTGTCCCAGGGGTACGCGGTCGCCCTGCTGTGGGTGCTGCTCGTGGTGCTCGTGCTGGTCCTGGTCCAGATCCGCAACTGGTACGGCCTGTGGTCGGTCCTCGTCACCGGGGCGCTCGTGGTGGCGGTGACTCTGTGGGGCTCGTCGCAGGTGCAGCTCCTGTTCGCCTACCTGGTCACGTGGTTCCTGCTCCTCGGGGCACCCCGAGCGGTGATCGAGATGCAGGCGCAGCGTCGCCGGCGTCGGGGCGCTGCCGACACCTCCGACGCCGGTCTGCTCGGACGCCTGACCCGCACCCCCGGCGGGCTGTGGGTGGGCATCCTCTTCCTCCTGTGTGTCGGCGCGCTGGCCCTAGGCGCCTCGTGGCTCCTGGATCTGCAGCTGTGAGCGTGCTCTAGCCCGCCATCCGGCTCACGACCCGAGGGTGGTCCCGCCACGCCGGCAGCGTGGCCATGTGGTCCAGGGTCTCGGCCTCCAACCGCTCGCGGCTCGCATCCGGCTCACGCCTCGCCTGCCAGCTGACCATGCGCTCGAACCGTTCCTCGAACGCCTGCAGGTTGCCCTCGGCGTCCGTGCAGTGTGCGCAGTAGCGGCCCGTCTCGACGGGCATCCCGCAGCTCTCGCAGCTCATGGTGTCGTCTCCTTCTCGTTCGCCTGGTTCAGTGCATGGAGTCCGCCGACGAGGGCGGCACGTTGTTCGGGCGTCATCCGCCGTCCCGCCCGGGCGAGCAGCTCGGTCGAGAGGACCTGGCGCTCGCGATCGAGCGCGTCGAACCCGCTCGGCGTGAGCCACACGAGGGTCCGCCGCCGGTCGTCAGGGTCGGTGTCCCGCTCGAGCAGGTTCTTGGACTCGAGCTGCGTCACGATGTCGCTCACCACCGACTGCGCCCGGTCCAGGTGCTGCGCCGCCTCCCCGACGGTCAGCGGGCCCGTGTGGGCGAGGTGCATGAGGACGGCCCGGGATGCGCCGGACATCTGCGCGCCCTTGCCGTCTCGCCGGTGGAACCGCAGGTACGCCTTCTGGAAGGCGTCCTCGAACTCCTTCGCAAACTCCTCGGCGCCTGTCATGACGCCACCGTCCCGCCAGCCTGATCCATCGTCAATCCCGATAGTTTTCGCGAGGGCGACCGATGGGATGAAAGCGTGGCCGCATCCCGAAGGCGGGGCGTACGCCGGGGCATGATCGTGTCCGGTACGAGGTGAGGACGACGATGAGCGGCGATACGGCGGGACCGGTGCTGATCCGTGGGGGCCTGGTGGCCGACGGCACCGCCGACGACCTGGTGCGCGCGGACGTGCGCGTGGCGGGTGACCGGATCGTCGAGATCGGCCCTGACCTGAAGCCGGACGGGTCCGACGTGATCGACGCGGGCTGGCAGATCGTGATGCCCGGGTTCGTCGACACGCACGTGCACGTCGACGCGCTGGTGCTGGACCCCGACACGCAGGCCGCGATGACGCACCAGGGCGTGACGACCGCTGTGCTCGGGCAGGACGGGGTCTCGTTCGCGCCGTCCCCGCAGGGTTCGGGCGCGACCGAGTACGCCGAGCGCTACTTCGCCGCGATCAACGGTCGGCACCCGACGTTCCGTGGCGGAAGCGTCGCTGAGCTGCTGGCCACCTACGACGGCGCCACGACGCTCAACACGGCCTACCTCGTGCCCCACGGCACCGTCCGGTTCGCGGTCATGGGGGCCGAGGACCGACCGGCGACCCCTGCCGAGGTGGACCAGATGGTGCGGCTGCTCGAGCAGGGCCTCGCCGACGGCGCGGTCGGGATGTCCACCGGCCTGGAGTACGCGCCGGCGATGTCCGCGGATCGTGACGAGCTGGTCGCGCTGTGCTCGGCGCTGGCGGCGAGGGGGAGGCCGCACGTCTCGCACATGCGCGGCTACGAGGACCAGGCGCCGGCGGCGCTCGCGGAGCTCCTGGACCTCGCGAGGGTCACCGGCGTCGGCACGCACGTCTCGCACTTCCACGGTCCGTCCGACGTCCTGGTGCCGATGGTCGACGCCGCCCTCGCCGAGGGTCTCGACGTCACGTTCGACTCCTATCCGTACCTCAAGGGCTCGTCGATCCTCGCGCTCGTCGCGCTGCCGCCGTGGCTCCCGCTCGCCGACGCGGAGCGCACCCTCGCGCTGCTGCGGGACCCGGCCGTCCGTGCGGAGCTGCCGCCGCGGGACGACGTGTGGGGGCGTGTGACCCTGTCGTGGGCGCCCGGCTTCGAGTGGGCGGAGGGTCTGCCCCTGCTGGAGGTCGCAGGGCGGCTCGGCATGAGCCCGACGGATGCCGCGCACCACCTGCTCATCGAGACGCGGTTGCAGGTCGGGTGCGTGTTCGGGTTCCCGCCGGGCGCCACCGAGCACTCGATGCGCGTGCTGGCACAGCACCCGGCGCACTGCGCAGGCTCCGACGGCCTCTACCTCGGTGGCCACCCGCACCCGCGCGGCTGGGGCACGTTCGCCCGGTACCTGGGCGAGCACACGCGCGAGCTGGCCGACTGGTCGTGGCCGGAGGCGTCTGCTCATCTCGCGACGACCGCGTCCCGGAGGTTCGGGCTCGTCGACCGCGGGAGGCTGACGGTCGGCGGACGCGCGGATGCCGTCGTGCTCGATCCGGCGAACGTCATCGACCTGGCCACCTACGACGCGCCCCGCACGCTGGCGACCGGCGTCCAGGCGGTGCTCGTCAACGGGGTGCCGGTCCTGCGGGACGGTCGGCTCACCGGGGCGCTGCCTGGCCGACCCAGGTGACAATGGCGTCATGACACGCGAGAAGATCAGGACGTCCGACGCCCCGCAGCCCGCCGGCAACTACTCCCAGGGGATCCGGCTGGGCAACCTGGTGTGGACCGCGGGCTTCGGTCCGCAGGACCCGGTCACCGGTGCGATCGCCTCGTCGGTCGCGGACCAGACGCGTCAGGTGCTCCGCAACGTGGCCGCGACGCTGGCCGCCGCCGACCTCACGCTCGACGACGTCGTCAAGACGACCGTGCACCTCGCGGACCTCGCTGACTTCGCCGAGTTCAACGAGGCGTACGGCGAGTTCTTCGGGGACCCCAAGCCGGCACGCACGACCGTCGGGTCGGTGCTCGCGGGGATCAAGGTCGAGATCGACGTGGTCGCCGGACGGGTGTAGCCCGTCAGAACCACGTCGTCACGACGTCGACCACACGCCGGTCCGCGTCCAGGACCGGGATGACCCGCCACTTGTCGAACGCCGTGCACGGGTGCGAGATGCCGAGCTCGAGCACGTCGCCCGGGTGGAGCGGGTCGGCCTCGGCGCCGGCCTCGAGGAACGCGTGCTGGTCGTTGGTGCGCGTGACCGTCCAACCGGCCTTGTCGAGCACGACCGGCAGACCGGCGTCGTAGGGGACGTCGCGCTTGCCGGCGCCGACGAGCGCCAGGCCGTCGGTCGGCGTCGACAGGACCTGCGCCCAGAGGCGCAGCGCGGGGTGCAGGCTCCCGGTGATCCTGGTGAAGGGCGTCGACGCGACGTAGGTGCCGTGGTCGTGCGTGACGTACGACCCGGACCGCAGGATCGTCCGACCGCCGGGGAACGGCCGGAGCTCGGCCGCGACCGCGTCGAAGTACGCCGACCCGCCCGCGGACAGGACGACCTCGCCGTCGATGAACGGCCGCAGCTCGTCGGCGAAGGCGCGGACCTCCGCCAGGAAGGCGCGAGCCTCGTTGAGGGTGGCGCAGCCGCCCTCGTAGGCGCTCACTCCTCGCAGCGACACCGTGTCGGTGGCGGCGATCGCCTGGGTGACCGCCATCGCCTGCTCGCGCGACCGCACCCCTGTCCGGTCGTACCCGACCTCGAGCAGCACCGTCACGGGACCGCCCGCAGCAGCCGCCAGGGCGACACCCTCGACCGAGTCGACGTAGAAGAGGATCTCGGCGTCGTCACATCCGGCGATCCAGCGCAGGACGGTCGGGTCGACGACCTCGTTGGCGACCAGGATCCGTCGGACCCCGAGCTCGTACGCGGTGAGCAGCTGGTTGCCGGTGGCGACCGTCATGCCCCACGCCCCGGCGGCGAGCTGCGCCGCGAAGATCTCGGGCGACATCGTCGTCTTGCCGTGCGGCGCGAAGTCGAGGCCGCGGTCGCGGGTCCAGCCGGCCATCTCCGCGATGTTGTGTGCGAGAGCGTCGGCGTCGAGGGTCAGTACCGGGAACGTCAGCGAGCCGTCCTCGAGGGTGTGACCTGCCGCCGTGAACGCGTCGGCCGTCACCGGCTCCGGCTGCCAGAAGCCCTTCGTCGTGGGGCCGATCAGCGTGGTCGGGACGTGGACGGTCATGCCTCAGAACCTAGCCTCGCCGCCCCTTGCCGCTCGAGGCTCACGGAGGCGTCGCCGTCGTGGCGACGACGCACCGGCCGAGCTCGCGATCGAGGGAGTCGTGCTCCGCCGCGGTGACCCACAGCCCGTACGCGGCCTTCACGCGGATCTGCCGCAGCGCGTAGATGCACCGGTACCCCTTGTTGGGCGGGAGCCACGTGGCCGCGTCGGCTGCACCCTTGTCCTGGTTGGCGGGTCCGTCGACCGCGAGGAGGTTGGCCGGGTCGTTCGCGAAGGCGAGGCGCTTCTGCGGCGACCACTGCTGTGCGCCCGTCTCCCAGGCGTCGGCGAGGGCGACGACGTGGTCGATCTGGACGTCGGCCGAGTCGGGGCCGCGGACGAACGTCTCGCGCGTCCCCGTGTACGGCTCGTCCAGCGTCCCGGCGAGGACCGTGCAGTCGTCGTCCTGCGTGCGTTGCGCGACGAGGTCGCGAGCGAGGACGTCGTTGCGGGTGTCGCAGCCGTTCCTGTCGACGTCCGCCCAGGCCTGACCGAAGGCCTCGCGCGAGTACCCGTCGCTCGACGCGCGCTCTCGCACCTGGAGCCGGCGCAGGTCCTCGCGTCCGTCGGCCAGATCCTTCGCAGCCACCGGATACCTGGCCGCGGTGCGCGCGTCGGTCCAGGCCGGAGCGCCGGCGCCGACCGCCACGCACAGCGCCAGCACGACGACCCACGGCCACACCCGTCTCATACGGCGACGGTGGCAGGTCCGCCGCGGCGCATCCTTGGCCGCGCACCGAGTCACGGTTCGGACGGGTTGTGGTCAGGTCGCTTGACTTAGAGCGCACTCTAAGGCGGACGGTAGGTGACATGACGATTTCCACACGCACCATAGGCAGCAGCTCGGCAGCGCTCACCGTCTCGGCCCTCGGGCTGGGCTGCATGGGCATGTCCGACTTCTACGGCACGCGCTCGGAGGCAGGATCGGCCGACGAGCGGGAGTCGATCGCGACCATCCGCAGGGCCCTCGACCTCGGGGTGACCTTCCTCGACACGGCGGACATGTACGGGCCGCACACCAACGAGCGCCTCGTCGGCCAGGCGATCGAGGGTCGTCGCGACGAGGTCGTGCTGGCGACCAAGTTCGGCGTCGTCCGGGATCCGGACAACCCGCAGGTGCGCGGCATCAACGGTCGACCGGAGTACGTGCGCCAGGCCGTGGACGGCAGCCTGAAGCGTCTCGGCACCGACCGCATCGACCTCTACTACCAGCACCGTGTCGACCCGTCCGTCCCGATCGAGGAGACGGTCGGTGCGATGGCCGAGCTCGTGGCCGCCGGAAAGGTGCGGTTCCTCGGCCTGTCCGAGGCAGGTCCGGACACCATCCGGCGCGCGCACGCGGTGCATCCGATCACGGCAGTGGAGACCGAGTACTCGCTCTGGACCCGAGATGTCGAAGCCGAGATCCTGCCGACCCTGCGAGAGCTCGGCATCGGTCTGGTGCCCTACTCGCCGCTCGGTCGTGGCTTCCTCACCGGGACGATCACCACGACCGACACGCTCGACGACGCCGACTTCCGGCGCGCGAACCCGCGGTTCGTGGGCGCGGCGCTGGATGCCAACCAGGTGATCGTCGAGAAGATCCGAGCGCTCGCGGAGGTCAAGCACGTCACGCCGGCGCAGCTCGCGCTCGCGTGGGTCCTGGCCCAGGGCGCTGACGTCGTGCCGATCCCCGGCACGCGCCGAGTCGCACGGATCGAGGAGAACGCCGCCGCGACGCAGGTCCCGCTGACCGACGAGGAGCTGGCGACCCTGAACGACCTCGGCACCGCGACGGGCGACCGGTACGCGGACATGTCGACGATCAACCGCTGAGGCATGATCGGACCATGAGCCTGCTTGCCGAACGGTGGAGCATCGCGGAGGCGGCGGAAGCCACCGGCCTGACCGCCCACACGCTGCGCTACTACGAGCGAGACGGCCTCCTTTTGGGGTCGGTGGACCGCGCGTCGTCGGGTCATCGTCAGTACTCGGACCAGGACCTCAGCTGGATCCGGATGGTGACGCGGCTGCGGTCGACCGGGATGTCGATCCGTGACGTGCGCATGTACGCGGACCTGGTGCGCGCGGGCGACGGGAACGAGGCTGCTCGTCTCGAGCTCCTGCGCGCGCACCGGGACCGCGTGCGCGAGCAGCTGCGCCAGGTGGCGGCACACCTCGACGCGATCGAGTTCAAGATCGACCTCTACGAGTCGAAGGTGGGCACCGACTCGGTAGCCGGTGCCTTGTCCGGCGACGTCACCGGAAGCGAACGGGTGAGGGCGCTCTGAGGCGCGATCGTCGGGTCGTCGCGGGTGCGGCGGTCCTCGTGGTGGTCGCGGGCCTCGCCGTGGGGAGCAACCCGGTGGGTGACGCGCTGTACGCGGTGCTCGTCTACGTGCTCGTGATCGGTGTGGTGCCGGCGGTGAGCAGCCGGGTGGCCGCGGCGGTCGCGTTCGCTGTCTGCGCGGCTCTCGAGCTGCTGCAGCTGACAGGTCTGTCGGCAACGGTCGTCGAGCAGGTGCCCGCTGCGCGCTACGTGCTCGGCACGACCTTCAACGCGCCGGACCTGCTCGCCTACGCGGCCGGGGTCCTCCTGGCAGCGGGCGTCGACGCGCTGGTCCGGCGGTCGGCCGGGCGACGAGCACCTAGTCCGTCGGTGTCAGGACGAACACCGGGATGAGACGGTCGGTCTTCTTCTGGTAGTCCGCGTACGCCGGCCACACCTCGAGCGCGTGACCCCACCACTCGTCGCGCTCGGCGCCCGACGCCTCGTGCGCGATGTAGTCGCGTTTGACCGCGCCGTCCTGCAGCTCGACATGCGGGTGCGCCACGAGGTTCCGGTACCAGGCGGGGTGCTCGGGCGCGCCGCCCTTCGAGGCGACGACCGCGTACCTGCCCTCATGCTCGACGCGCATGAGCGCGGTCTTGCGCAGCTTGCCGCTGCTCGCGCCGACCGACGTCAGGACGATCACGGGCTTGCCCTGCAGGAGGTTCCCCTTGCGACCGTCGGTGGACTCGAAGAGCTCGGCCTGCTTGCGGGCCCACGCGGAGGTGCTCGGGGCGTACTCACCAGAAAGAGGCATGACCACCGGAACGGCTCCGCGGGCTCTCAGATTCCCCAGGCCGACGAGCCCTACTCGGCTGGCTCGTCGGACGGGACGTGCTCGGTGGTGGTGCGAGGCATGGCGGCCGACGCGACGACCATCGCGACCGCGACGCCGAGGACCACGACGAACGCCAGGGTCACCGCCGAGCCGAACTGCTCCGGCGCCTGCTGAGGGTTCTGCCCGTTCATCTTGGCGTTGACCACGGCGCCGAGGACCGCGACGCCGACGGCGCTGCCCATCGACCGGGAGAACAGGTTGGCACCGGTCACCACCGCCCGGTCACCCCACCCGACGCTGGACTGCGCCGCGATCAGGGTGGGCGACGAGGTCAGGCCCAGACCCGCTCCGACGACGAAGCACGACAGGCCGACGCCGATGACGGTCGGGTCGGTGGACACCCAGACGAGCGCCGCGACGCCGAGGACCGCGATGCACGACCCGACGAGGGCGGTCGCGCGGAACCCGAACCGCAGGTACAGCCGTCCGGACTGGGAGGCGCTGATCGGCCAGCCGATGGTCAGGGCGGCTAGTGCCAGACCTGAGGTCAGGGGTGACACGTGCAGCAGCGCCTCCAGGAACGACGGCACGTAGGAGGTGAGGCCGATCAGGATCACGCCCACCGCGACGGCGATGAGCGAGGCGGCCAGCAGCAGCCGTCGGGTGAACACCCACAGGGGAAGGACGGGTTCCGCGGCCGTCTTCTCCACACGGACGAACGCCAGGAACAGCACGGTCCCGACGACGAACGCGCCGATGCTCTGCGGTGAGGACCACGCCCACGCGTTGCCACCCTCCAGCAGACCGAGGATCAGCAGGCTCATCGACACGGTGAGCAGCGCGCCGCCGGTCCAGTCGATGCGGTGCGGCTTGTGCTCGACCGTCTCGTGCAGGTGCCGGATCAGCAGCCACGCGGCCGCGGCGCACACGGGGACGTTGACGAAGAAGATCCACCGCCAGATGCCCAACGACGAGAACACGCCACCGAGGGTCGGCCCGACGACCGACGAGACCGCCCAGACGCTCGCGATGTACCCCTGCACCTTTGCGCGCTCGGCGACCGTGTAGATGTCACCGGCGATCGTGATCGCCATGGGCTGCACGGCGCCCGCGCCCAGACCCTGGACGGCCCGGAACGCGATGAGCGCCGGCATGCTCCACGCGAACCCGCAGAGGACGGAGCCCGCGAGGAACAGCGCGATGCCGAGCAGCACGACGGGTTTGCGCCCCACCGTGTCGGCGAGCTTGGAGTAGATGGGGACGCTCACGGCCTGGGTGAGCAGGTAGATCGAGAACAGCCACGGGAAGCTGCTGAACCCGCCGAGCTCGCCCACGATCGTCGGCACAGCCGTCGCGAGAATGGTCGCGTCGATCGCGACCAGGCCGGTGGTGACCATGATCGCGATGAGGATCGGGCCGCGGTCGGAGCGGAACCCGACCCCGGAGGCGGTGGCGGTGCTGGTCAGGGCGCTCTCCTCGTCGTCGGTCCACCTCAACACCACGCGCGGCGACGCATTCCGGCCGACCGGCTGGTGGACGTCCTCCTAGTCTGGTCCGCATGGCGACGGAGTACCCGATGACCGGCTTCCTCGTGCGTGACCACCGGGTGGAGGTGCCGGTCGACTGGTCGGCGCCGGAGCGGTTCGGGTCGATCGAGGTGTTCGCGCGCGAGCTCGTGGACCCGACCAAGGCGTCTGAGGACCTCCCGCTGCTCGTGTTCCTGCAGGGCGGACCCGGACACGCGGGCCCGCGGCCGCTCGCCGGCGGATGGACCGCAGGCCTCCTCGAGAGGTTCCGGGTGGTGCTGCTCGACCAGCGCGGCACAGGTCGTTCCTCGCGCGTCGACGGGCACGCGATCGAGCGTCTCGGTGACGCCGCCACGGCCGCCGAGTACCTCGCGTGCTTCCGGGGCGACGCCATCGTGGCGGACTCCGAGCACGTGCGCGCCACGGTCTTCGGTGGCCGCAGGTGGGCGACCCTGGGCCAGTCGTACGGCGGCTTCCTCACGCTGACCTACCTGTCGAAGCACCCCGAGGCGCTGACGATGTGCCTGGTCACCGGTGGTCTGCCGCCCGCGACGGCCACAGCCGCCCAGGTCTACGCGGCCACCTACCGTCGGCAGGTCGCGCGCAACCGGGAGTTCGCACGGCGGTTCCCGGACGACGTCGAGACGCTCGGGTCGATCGCGGACGTGCTGGCGGACGGCGACGTCGTGCTGCCCGACGGCGACCCGTTCACGGTCGGGCGACTGCAGATGCTCGGCATGCCGTTCGGCATGAGCACCGGGCTCGACCAGCTGCACTGGCAGCTCGACACGGCACTCGACCGCGACGGGTCGCTGTCGGCGGGGTTCCTGTCCGTCGTCGGCCACCAGACCGCGTTCGACGCCGACCCCTTGTACGCGGCACTGCACGAGGCGATCTACCACCAGGGGTCCGTCCCGGGCGGCTGGGCGGCCGCGCAGGAGCAGGCGAACCGGCCTGCGTTCGCCGCCGACGCGAGGCCGCTCCAGCTCACAGGGGAGGTGATCCTGCCGTGGATGTTCGACGAGATACGCGCGCTGCGGCCGTTCCGGGGCGCGGTCGACGCGCTCCTCGAGCGGACGGAGTGGCCCCTGCTCTACGACCTGAACCGGTTGGCGTCCAACGAGGTGCCTGTCGCAGCGGTCCAGTACTACGACGACCCGTACGTCGACCTGGACCTCGCGCTCGCCACCGAGATCGGCAGCTCACAGGTCTGGATCACCAACGAGTACCTGCACGACGGGCTGCGCGTGGCAGGCGACGAGATCCTGCCGAAGCTCGTCGACCTGGCCACGGGCAAGGCCGGCGTGACCGGCCGCTGACGCGTCAGGGGCGCTGGCCACCGCCGTCGCCCGCCGGCGGCGGGCCGCCCCGCATACCACCACCCGGGCCGCCCCCCATGCCGGAGACCGCCTCGCCGGCGACGCCGGTCGTCACGACCGTCGACCCGTCCGACGACCCCGCCGGGGCGAGACCGCCGACGGTCTCACCGCTGACCGAGCCGCCCGTCGCGGCGGAGTACGTCTGGCCGGACTCCAGCGATGCAGAGGAGTAGACCACCGAGCTGAACTCCTTGGTGGACTCGAACGCGGCGAGCGCGCTGCCGTCAGCGTCGAGGACGTGGACCACGGTCCCGGCGGGCTGGGCCGACTCGAAGGTGAACGCCACGAACGACTGCGCAGACGTGTCTGCGGGGGTCATCGCCATACCGGAGGCGCCCGCAGCGAGGATCGTCCCGCCCGAGACGTCGAAGGTGCTGTCCACGTCGAGAGCGCCGTTCCCGTCATTGGTCGGTCCGTTCACGACGGCCGTCCCGCCGGTCATGGTGAGGAAGCCGTTGGCGTCGAGGCCGTCGCCGCCGGAGTCCACGACGAGCGTGCCGCCGGTGATCGTGAGGCCGACCGACGCGTCGGCCGAGGCGGCGGCGCCAGGCTGCTGCTCACCACCGCCACCGTCCGAGGCGTTCACGCCGTCGTCCTGGGTGACCATGCTGACCGAGCCGCCGGAGACCGTGATCAGCGCGGACTCGAGACCCTCGTAGGCCTGCGTGATGTCGACCGTGCCGTCGGAGATGTCGAGGGTCGCGTCCGCGTGGATGCCGTCGTCGTCCGATGCCAACGTCAGCGTGCCCCCGCTGACGGACACCGCGCCCGTCGAGTGGATGGCGTCGTCCGCGGTGTCGACCCAGCTCGTGCCGCCGCCGATCACCACGGACACCTCGGCGCTCAGCCCCTTGGCGTCCTCGGATGCGGCGTCGCCCGTGGTGACGGACAGCGTGCCGTCGGCCACGATCACGTCCGTCGCGGCCGAGATGCCGTCGTCGCCTGCCGAGATCGTTACGTCGCCGCCGCCGACCGAGACGTAGCCGAGGGCCGCGTCGTCGACGTTGTCGGACGTGAGCCCGTCGCCACCCGCCGTGACCCGGAGCGTCCCTCCTTCGACGACCAGGTCGTCCTTGCCGCGGATGCCGTCGTCGACCGCATCTACCGTGATCGTGCCGCTGACGACGACCAGACCGTCCTTGCTGGCGATGCCGTCGTTCATGTTGCCGTCGACGCTCAGGGAGCCGTCGCCGGTGATCCACAGGTCGGCGGTGCTGAACAGCGCTGCGCTGGCCCCGTCGGTGTCCGCGTAGTCGGTGGCGTCGGACAGGTGGTTGTCCCCGGTGAGCTGCACCACGACCTGCTGGGCGTCGAGCACCTGCAGCGGTGACGTGGTCGAGGAGATGAGGGAGGCGTCGTCGAGAACCAGCGTCACGATGCCCTCGTCGGCCGTGTTCACCACGACGCTCCCGTCCGGCAGCGTCCCGGAGATCCGGTACGTCCCGGCCGCGGTGATGGTGATCGTGCTGCCGTCCGCCGAGTAACCGTCGCCGCTCGCCGGGTTGCCGAGGTCGATCTCGACCTCGTCACCGGTGGAGGTGGGCGTCTTGGCGGGAGCCGTGTTGGCGGCCATCGCCTCGGTGACGCTCTGGCCCGCGACGGCGACGGAGGTGCTGCCGTCGCCCGTCGACGGGTCAGCAGCGGCGTCGGCCGCGGATGAGCAACCGGCCAGCACGGCCGCCACGGCAGCGGCGGAGACGAGGAACGTGGGGTGTCGCATGGGAGGCTCCTAGCGGGTGACGTGCCGGTCGAGGACACGGCGCCACGGGGTCGAGGGGAGGTCGGGGTCGAGGGCAGCCATGCCGGTGCCGTACTTGGAGATCCGTACGGGTCGGTGGCCGTGCCGCCACAGGAGGCGATCCGTGGAGGAGGGGGTCGAGCCGGTCTTGGTCTCGACGACGACCACGCCCTCGACCGCCCGCGACAGGCCCGAACGTGCTGACGTCCACACCAGGCCGGTGTCGATCGTCGTCCGGCTGCCGGTGGTCGGCAGGTAGAGCGTCGTGCGTCGGTACGTGCTGGTCAGCGCCGGGGTCAGACCGTCGGGCGAGCCGTCGAGAACCTCGTCGGCGAACCGCAGACCCTCGTCGGTCAGGATCGAACGGTCCGACGGGTCGTACGGCAGACGGGTCTTGACGGTGCAGCCGCGCGGGCCACGGGTCTTGACCTCGACCCAGCACAGGTCCGAGTCGACGTAGGTGCGGGTGCGGACCTTGAACCGTCGCCGTCGGCGCCGGGCGGCCCCGAGGTAGCTGGCCAGGTCCTCGGTGTCGAAGTAGACGGACTCGTACGCGAAGTCGCGCTCGTCGCCGATCTGCAGGACGCGGGCGCCGCTCTCCATGCCGCGCAGGAGCGCGTCGAGCGCGGCCTCCGGGATCACGTACTTGCGGTCGAACCGCGTCTGCAGCGAAGCCCGCTCCGTCAGCTCGCCGAGGTCGATCGGGCTCAGGTGGTCCAGCGCGGCGGTCATCGGCCGGCCGGGCGGGTGAGGATCGCGTTGTCGGCGACCCGGTCGTCGCGTCCCGTCCAGCCGGCGCCCGGGACGTTCGGGGCGCGGTCGGTCAGCTCGTAGCGGACGTCCACCACCGTCGTGTCGTTGACCAGGTCGACCCGCTGCGTGATCACGGTGTGCACCCGCGCCCCGAGCAGCCGGTCGAGGTGGTCGACGAGTGCGACCTCGTCGGTGATCGCCGAGTCGAGCACCATCGTCTGCTGGCGGTAGCGCCGCAGCATCCGCGGGTGGTCGACGACCGCCATCACGCCGACGACCAGGGCCATCAGAGCGGAGGACAGCACGACCGACGTGGCGCCGAGTCCGCCCAGGAGCCCGATCGCGAGCGCCGAGAAGTAGTACGCGACCTCGTGCTGGCTCAGCTCGGTGGACCGTAGACGGATGATCGACAGGACGCCGAAGAGGCCCAGCCCGACCCCCGCACCGACCGTGCTGTTGGCCAGTGCCGCGGAGACCGCAACCACCCCGATGTTCACGCCGAGGTAGGCGACGACGAGGTCGCGGCGCCCGTGCCGCGGGAGGTAGACCCCGAACGCGAGGACGCCGATGGCGAGGAGATCGAGCGCAAGCAGCGCGTACTGAGACATGGGGAGCCTTCCCGTGGTTGGTGAGGGCTCCATTCAGGCGACTCGTGCTGTGTGGTCCCTGTGGGCAGGCTGAGCCGCGGGCGTGCAGCCTCACACCGGGAATCTCTCCGGGCGGTGGGCGGCTCGTGGGAAAGTACGTCAGTCGTTTCCTGCACCACACTCCTGGGGGCTCACATGCGCATGTCTCGTCGTCTTCTCGTCGTCCCGGTCGCACTGACGCTCGCGGGCTCTCTCGCAGCGTGCGGTGGGGAGTCGTCGCCGTCGCCGTCGTCGACAGCGGACCAGTCCGCTGCTCAGCAGTCCGTCGAGCCCGCACCCGTCGAGCAGGCGGCGTTCGTGCTCTCGGCCGACAACTTCGCCGAGCTCGGCGAGCAGGCGTCCGCCGCCAAGTCGTACACGCTGACCACCAGCATCGGCGCCGAGGGTCAGGCGCTCGAGATGTCCGGCGTGGTCAACGGCGCTGACGCGCAGATCACCGAGACCGTGCCGGGGCTCGACGCCCCGATCGAGATCCGCCTCGTGGACGGCGTCGTCTACGTCAAC
Organism: Cellulomonas sp. URHE0023; assembly: GCF_000688475.1. Classification (GTDB taxonomy): domain Bacteria; phylum Actinomycetota; class Actinomycetes; order Actinomycetales; family Cellulomonadaceae; genus Cellulomonas. Next base: position 1,432,688 of record NZ_JIAN01000005.1, read on the forward strand.
CTCGGACCGGCCACCGGTGGCCTGTTCTGGCAGGTCGACCCCAACGACACCAACCCGCTAGCCGCGTCGATGTCGGGGGCGACCGAGCAGACCAGCGTCGCCGAGAGCGTCGCCGCGTTGCAGCCCGCGATCGTGAGCGTGACGCCCGTCGGCGACCCCGAGCAGATCGACGGGGTCTCCGCGCAGGGGTACGAGGTGGTGGTCGACACCACGAAGGTGACCGGCCCGTCCGGTGCTCAGCTGGCCGAGGCCGAGGCCCAGGGTGTCGATGTACCGGACCAGATCACCTACACGTACTGGGTGGGCACCGACAAGCTGCCCCGCAAGATGTCGATGGACCTCATGGGCACCACGACCGAGATGCTGTTCTCCAACTGGGGCGGCGCGGTCACGGTCGAGGCGCCCGCAGCCGACCAGATCACGACGACGGGTCCGTCGCTCTGACCGTGGACCTTCACCTGGCCTGAGGGGCGCAGTCAGCTCCTCAGGCCGGGGACCAGCCCAGCGCCGGTGCGACGCTCGTCGCGACGTTCTCCAGGATCCGGCGGCTCATCGCGTGCGTCGCGTTCGCCGGCAGGACGATGTCGAGGCCCGTGGCCTCTGCCAGCGCTACGTCCCGGGACAGGCTCGCGACCACCTGGTCCGGGGTGCCGTGATGGGTGGGGCTGAACACGCCGAACCCGTTCGGCGGGCGACCGGTCGCGTCGAACCGTCCCGCGTACCAGGCGATGTACCCGGCGAACAGGTCGTCGTCCTGCGGCGTGACGCTCGGCAGCACGATGCGGCCCGCCACCGCACGCGGCGTCCGGCCGGGCACGTCGAACGCGGCCTTGTACGCAAGGATCTGGTCGCGCTGCGTCTCCTCGAACGACCGCCCGTCGTCCTCGCTGTTCAGCGTCGACACCAGCAGGTCCATCCCCTGCTCGGCGGTGCGCACCGCGGTCGCCCGCGAGCCCGGTCCGTACCAGACGCGGTCGCCAAGACCCGGGCTGTGCGGCCGCACGACGAGTGCCGTCCCGGGCGGTGCGATTGGGAACCCAGTGTCCGGCGCGACGGCCACGGGTTCCCCCGCGATCGCGGCACGAAGGCGTGCGATCCGGTGCTGGGACTCGTCGTCGAACGAGCGCTCGGTGGTCCCGTAGACACCGTCCAGGATCTCCGCCGCAGGCTTGATCCCACCCGCGACGCCGAGCTCCAGCCGCCCGCCGGACAGCAGGTCGACGGTCGCTGCGTCCTCCGCGACCGTGATCGGGTCCGCGTACCGCATGGGCAGCACGGCCGTCCCGAACCGGATGCGGTCCGTCGCCTGCGCGATCGCTGCGAACAGTGGGAACGGCGAGGAGAGGAACGGCTCCAGGTGCCGCACGCGCACCCAGCCGGTGTCGTAGCCCAGATCCTCTGCGAACCGGAACAGGTCGATCGCGTCCTTCAGGGACTGCGCGGCGTCGGCCGGGTCGTCGTAGGGGACGAACGTCAGGAAGCTCAGCTCGAGTCGGGGGCTCACGCGCGCAGGGTACGGCCAGTGCGCCCTGGAGATCACCTCGGTCCGATGCTGTCTCAGCGTGTGCGCGGCCGTCAGCCCACCGGGGTCGGGATCCAGGGCGTCCGCACCTCGGAGACGCGGGCCAGGATGCCGTCCAGCACCGCGACTCGGTCGAACTGGAGGGCGTGGGCGCGGGCGCGGTGCTCCCATGACGCGCGCTCGTCGGCGGACATCGACAGCACGCGGTCGAGGGCGTCGGCGATCGCGGACGGCGACTCGACGGGGACGATCACCGCGCAGTCCCCGACAGCCTCGCCGATGCCCCCGGTGTCGGTCGTGATGACGGGTCCGCCGCCGGCGAGCATCTTCTCGACGAGTGCGATCCCGAACGTCTCGACGAACTCGGGCCGCGGCTTGCTGGGCAGCACGTAGGCGGCGGAACCGGCCATGAGGTGCGACTTCTCGGCGTCGTCGACGTCGTCGAGGAACGTGATCCGGTCCGCAGCCGGCGAGGCCGCCGCCAACGAGCGCAGGCGGGCTGCGTCGGGTCCGTTCCCAGCGATCACGAGCCTCAAGGACGCGGCGCGCGCACTCGACGCGAAGCCCGCGATGAGGTCGTCGACCCCCTTGGCGTGCGCGAGCCGGGACAGGAACAGGACGTACCCGTCGCGTGTGAGCCCTCGCGACTCCAGCACCGTGGAGGGCGGGAGGTTCAGGTAGGAGCCGACGTCGACGGCCGGGTAGGAGACGGTGACGCGCTCGCGGCACTGGGCGGCGAACGTCGTCCCGTGCTTGGCGTCGATCGCGGCGGCCTCGCTGGTGATCAGGTGGCGCGTGTAGTCGGAGACTGCGAGGCACACGTCGTGCTCGAGGTAGCTCGACAGGACGTGAGCGGCCGCGCCGAACTGGTCGTTCTCGACGCAGGCTCGGACGACGTTGGTGACGTCGGAACCGACCGCCTCCGCCACGGACACCACGTTCACCGGCAGGCCCGTGCTCCGTGCGACGCGCACCGCGTCGGCGATCGCGAGCGAGTGCGGCGACAAGTACAACGACATGGCCACCGTCGGTACACCGTCGGTGAAGAGCTCGACGAGGCGCCCGGTGATGCCGGCGAGCCAGCGCCCGTCCGGCACCTTGTAGTCGCCGACGGGCTCGGGCCGCTCGACGGTGATGCCGGGGCTGTAGGGCAGGACCCCGTCGAGCGGCTTGAGCGGCAGACCGGTGGCCTGGAGGCGCTCGATGGTCCACGTGATGATGCGGACGTCATCGAAACCGCGGTCCAGCGCAGCCTCCGCGAGGTTACGGGCCTCGCCCGAGTGCCCGCAGATCACCGGGTCGGCGCGAACCACGATGACGAGCCTGCGCCGTGGTGTGGTCATCGGGGGCTCCTCAGCGTCGACAGGGTGGTGGGGCCGGTGGTCGGGTAGGACGGCAGGGTCGTGCTGACGGACGGCGGTCGGACCGTGGTGCCCCAGTCGGACGGTGTCGGCCCGAGAGCGATGAGCAGACGTCCGCCGCGGTGCAGCTCGGCGCCGGTGAGCCAGGTGCGCTCCAGCCGCTCGCCGTCGAGGTGAACGGACTGTACGTACTGGGTGGGGCCGCCGGGTGTCGGTTCGGTGAACCCTTGGGTCTCGATGTTCAGGGTCCGGTCGCCCACCTCGATGCTCGCCTCACGCCAGGCCGGGGCGTTGACCAGGCAGAGGTTCTGGCCGGCGACCGGGAACAGTCCGAGCGATGCCCACACGTACCAGGAGGACAGCCCGCCGGAGTCGTCGTTCCCGGGCAGACCGCCGCGGCCCACGGCGAACTGGTTCTGCACGATCGCCTGCACGACCTCGGCGGTGCGGTCGGGCCGGCCGGCGTACTGGTACGCCCAGGGGGCCTCCATGTCGGGCTCGTTGTTCAGACCTTCGAACCGGTTGAGCGCGTAGCCGGAGGCCATCTCCTCGACACCCGGCCGCCGCCCAGGTTGGACGACCGCCGGGGCTCCGTAGCCGAAGAACTGGTCGAGCTGCTCGACGAACGCGTCGTCGCCGCCCGAGAGCTTGATCCGCGCGGCCATGTCGTGGAGGAGCCGGAACGAGTAGTTCCAGCGCCCACCCTCGTAGAACGTCGAGTCCTGCAGGAGCCCGGTCGAGGTGTCGTAGGCGTTGACCCACTGCGCGGCGAGCGGTGCGAACTGCTCGACGAGAGCCTGGTCGCCCACGTGCGCCGCGACCTGCGAGGTGCACCAGTAGCCGAACGCGATGTCGAGCGTGTGGCTGATCGGGTGCGCGACGCCGTTGAACAAGAAGTCCTCGCCGTAGGTCCGGCGCAGGTCGTTGTGCATGTGGACGAGCGCCCCGTCCCAGTCCATCCCCGGGATCCCGAGCTGGCAGAGGTCGGACAGGAACGTGTGCGCGAGTGCGGAGGCCTGCCGGCTGAACCGGTCGGCACCGCGCGCCATCCGGTACCCGATGGGGAAGTTGCCCTCCTCCTCGGCGATCGACAGGAGTGCCTGCGCGAGCTCCATGGCCTTGTCCGGCAGGAGCATCGCGAGCAGCGGCAGCTGTGTCCGGTAGATGTCCCACATGGTCGCGATGTCGAACGCGAAGGGGCCGTCGGTCGGCCAGTACGGGCTCTCCCCAGGCGCCAGGCACGGCTTGATGAGGGAGTGGTAGAGGGCGGTCGAGAACACGGTCTGCTTGTCGGTTGACGGGGTGTCGATGCGGATCTTGCCCAGGGTCGAGCGCCAGACCTCGGCAGTCTCGACCCGCCTCGCCGCAAAGCTCGACGGACCCGGACCGCACTCGTTCTCCAGGTTGGCGCGGGCCTGGTCCACCCCGCGCAGCGAGAACCCGAACCGCAGCTCGACCACCTGCCCGGGCTCCGACGGACCGGCCCACATGAGCCCGAACGGGCGCAGCGTCGTCGGGCGGATGTGGTCGAAGTCCAGACGGGTGCCGCCGGGCATGAGCCGCCGGTCGTACCAGAGCATCTGGCGCCAGCGCGGGTCGTCGCACTCCACGTGCACCGCGAGCGGCGCACCCTCGACGACGATCTGGCCTTGCGCGACCCCGGGCCCGATCGAGTGCAGATGGGCCCGCAGGGGGACCGTGCGGCCGTAGGGGATCGCGAGTCCGCCCAGCGAGAAGTCGATGACCAGCCTCGCGTCGCGGTGCGCCGGGAACGTGTACCGGTGGACGGCCGACTTGGGCCCCACCGTGATCTCGGCGCGGATGCCGCTGTCGAGCGTCGCCGAGTAGTAGCCAGGCTCCGCCACCTCGTCGACGACGTCCCACAGCTGGCCCAGGTCGTCGAGGGGCTGCAGCATCGGGGTCACGCGGAAGTAGTTGTAGTACTTGCGGATCGCGCCCGTGCCGGACTGCTGGAAGTGCGTGAAGCCGCTGGCTCGGACGGTCTCGTGGATCGGGTTCGGCAGGCCCTCCGTGCCCAGGTCGTAGCGGCCGTACCCCGTGGGGTAGCCGCCCGAGTACGCGCACGCACTGACCATGCCGAGCGGGTAGGTGGCGCCCGGATGCGTGTTGCCGACCTGCGGCTTGGGCCACCACCACGTCGTCGCGAGGCCGTGCTGCTCGGGCAGGCTCGTGGCCTCCGTGCCGATGAACGGATCGACTCGCTCGAACATCGCAACCGCTCCCGTCACTCGTGCAGCCGCCTCTCGGCGGCCGGTGCGATGGTGCCTCGTTCTTCGGACGGTACGTCTGGTGCATTTCGGGCGGGTTTCGTGACGACACGACATGCCCATCCTGGGCGCTCAAGCGTCCCTGGAGCGCGTCGATAGGGTCGGCGGATGACGGTGCCGACGACCGCGCGCGAGGTGCTCGCTCGCCTTGACGCGCTACGGACAGACGAGCAGCTCGCCGCGTACGAGCGGTACTTCCCCCTCGATGAGCGCGGGGACGACGTCTTCATCGGCGTACGGATGGGCGACGTGTTCACGCTGGCCAAGACAGCCGAACTCCCTCTCGACGAGGTGGAGGTCCTGCTCGACAGCGACGTCCACGAGGCGCGCGTGTGCGCCGTGAGCATCCTGGACGCGCGGGCGCGACGGCCCCGGACCACCGACGACGACCGTCGTGCCCTCTATGACCTCTACCTGCGCCGGCACGACCGCATCAACACCTGGGACCTCGTCGACCGAGCCGCGCTGCACGTCGTCGGCCGGTACCTCGAGACGCGTGACCGCGCTCCCCTGTACGAGCTGGCCGCTTCCGCCGACCCGTACGAGCGGCGCACGGCCATCGTCGCGACGATGTACTACCTGCGTGCCGCGGCCGACGGCGCTGACACGGCGGACACGTTCGCGATCGCCGCGCTGCTCCTGGACGACGACGCGGACACCGTCCACAAGGGCGTGGGCTGGGCGCTGCGGACCGCTGGGGGCGAGGGGCTGACGTCGTTCCTCGACGAGCATGCGGCGAGGATGCCCCGCGTCATGCTTCGCGCGGCGGTCGAGCGGCTCCCGAAGGACGAACGAGCTCGCTACCTGTCGCATGGGCCGAACTGATCAGCTCGACGAGACGTCGCTGCAGGCGCACGCGGACGCGGACGGGTTCGCGTCGGTCTGCAGTGGTCGGAAGCACAGACGCACTGTCATCGTGAGTGGATGGGCTTCGAGGTCTCTGCGGTTGGCCGCGTCGAGTCGCCGCTGGTCGAGCGGGCGTCGGCGCCACGGCAGGGTGACGAGGGTGCGCCCGCTGCGTGGGTCGTCGTCGCGAACGAGTACGCCGATGCGGTGGCGGATGTCGCCGTCGGTGAGGCCCTCCTGCTGCTCACCTGGCTGGACCGAGCAGCGCGGGACGTGCTCGTCGTGCACCCACGGGGCGACGTCACTCGCGCGCCCCTCGGGGTGTTCAGCACGCGGTCGCCGGACCGGCCGAACCCGATCGGACTGCACAGGGTGACGGTGCTGGAGGTCGACGGGACACGACTGCTGGTCAGCGACCTGGAGGCACTCGACGGGACGCCGGTGCTCGACATCAAGCCGGTGCTCGGGGCGCTGGACGAGCGCTGACGGCGACTGACGCGGGCGCTACCTCGGGCGGCGAGGCCCGCTTACCGCCATGATCGAGGCGAGGAGCTTGCGGGCTCGTCGCGGACGAGAGGACGCGTGAGTCCATGACTGAGGCCACAGCGGCGCAGTGGACGGCGCCCAAGGTCCCGCGCAGCGCGTGGAACGCGCTGATCGTGCTGATGGCCGGCATGTTCATGGCGCTGCTCGACACGACGATCGTCAACGTCGCGCTGCCGACCATCCGCGAGGACCTGAGCGCGTCCGAGGCGACGCTGAGCTGGATCATCTCGGGGTACGCGCTGGCGTTCGGCATCGCGCTCATCCCGGCCGGCCGGGTGGGGGACCGGATCGGGCACAAGTGGGTGTTCTTCACCGGGTTGGCGCTGTTCACGCTGGCGAGCCTGCTGTGCGGGCTCTCGCAGACGAGCTTCGAGCTGATCGCCGCGCGAGTGCTTCAGGGCCTGGCCGGTGGCATGTTCGTGCCGGGGGTGACGGCCTTCATCCAGCTGCTGTTCCCTGGGCCGGTGCGCGGCAAGGCGTTCGCGATCATGGGGTCGGTGATCGGTGTGAGCACCGCGCTCGGTCCGATCCTCGGTGGCTTGATCATCGAGGCGTTCGGGGAGGCGAACGGCTGGCGGATCGTGTTCTTCGTGAACCTGCCGATCGGGATCGTCGCGCTGATCGCGGCGGCCGTGCTGCTGCCGGCGGGACGGCTGGGAACGACCGAGTCGAAGCCCGGGTACGACTTCGTCGGGCTCGCGCTGCTGACGCTCGGACTCGTGGCGATCCTCGTGCCGCTCATCGAGGGGCAGGACAAGGGCTGGCCCGCGTGGACCTGGATCACCTTGGCGGTCGGGGCGCTGCTGATCGTCGCGTTCGGGGCCTGGGAGGTCCGCATCCAGGACGCGAACCCGATGGTCCCGCCGCACCTGTTCAGCCACCCGCAGTTCACCGGCGGCACGATCCTCGCGATGGTGTACTTCGCGGCGTTCACCAGCATCTTCTTCACCATCTCGCTGCTCTGGCAGGCCGGGCTGGGTCACACCGCGCTGCAGTCCGGCGTGGTCGGGGTGCCGTTCGCCGTCGGCTCGATCATCGGCGCATCGCAGAGCAACCGGCTGGCGCAACGGCTCGGTCGTCGGGTCCTGGTGCTCGGCACGCTCCTCGTCGCCGTCGGCCTGGCGTGGGTGTGGCTCGTACTTCGTGGCGGAGCCGCGGCCGACCTCACCAACTGGGACCTGCTCGTGCCCCTGTTGCTGGCGGGCATCGGCAGCGGCATGTTCATCGCCCCGAACGTGCAGTTCATCGTCGCGACCGTGGACCGGTCCGAGGCCGGAGCGGCCAGCGGCGTCATCAGCGTGATGCAGCGGGTCGGCAGTGCGATCGGCATCGCCGTCATCGGCAGCGTCCTGTTCGGGCAGCTGCACGTCACGAGCCCGCAGAGCCTGCCGCAGGCGTTCACCGACGCAGCAGCGGCCGCCATGTTCGTCAGCACGGTCCTGGCCGTCGTCGCGTTCGCGCTCGTGTTCGTCCTGCCCAAGGAGGTTCCCTCGGGCCACGGGGCGGCCCCGCCACCGACCGAGTGAGTGTCAGTGCTCGGGTGGATCGTGTAGGTATGACGAGAGCCACAGCCATCGACCTGGCGACCCAGTGGACCGCGTTCTGGAACGGAGACCTCGCCCTCGCCGACGAGATCCTCGCTCCCGACTTCCGGATCGAGTTCGGGGCAGCAGCCGTCGAGCCCGACCCCACCCTGATCACGTCCCCCGGCGAGATGGCGGAGTTCGTCGAGGCCTTCCGGGCCCGGCGAGGTGACCTGAGGTTCGCGCTGCAGAGCGCCGCGCTCGTCGAGCAGAGCGGTGACTCGCCGTCCGGCGTGGCGTTCACCTGGACCGTGGAGCGGCCGGGCTCCCCGGTGCGAAGCGGGATCGACCTGTGCGGGCTGGTCGACGGAAAGATCGCCCGGGTCTGGTCGGTGACCGGCGAGCGAGCGTTCCCGAGCTGAGCGTCAGGGCGCCGTTCGCCCGCGTCCCGGTTCGCGGTCGTGGTCCCGGTTCGCGGTCGTGCGGTCGCGGACGACCACCTGCTCTGACTGCGGCAGATGGTCGTCCGCGGCTGACGTCAGGCCAGCTCGAGCTCGCGGCTCTTGGTCTCCCCGAAGAACTGGGAGACCTGCTGGAGCGTGGAGAAGCCGTCACCCGCGAGGTCCACGAGCAGGTCGTTGCTCCACATCATGAGGCGCCCGATCGTCCACTGGACGCGGGTGGCCTCAGGCAGCTCCAGCCCGTAGATCAGCTGAGCGATCTCACGCTTCCCGCCGGCCGGCGTGCTGTACGTGAGGATCGGCAGGTACCGGTCGGGCTCGGCGACGCAGAGGACCCGGGTCAGCAACGCCTCCTTGAACCCGGTCATCCCGAGTCCACCCTGCTCGTGCACGAGCCGCGTGAAGCGGTCCGCCAACGGGACGCTCGCCGGCCCGTACAGCAGGTACCGGATGGTGTTACGCGTCCGGGCCGTGGCCTCGTAGTCGCCCATCGTCTTCCACGCCCGGTTGAACACCGACATGTTGCCGGGGGCTGCGCCCACGGTGCTGTTGGCGAACTCGCGCAGGTCCTCAGGGTCGGCGTCGACGATGTTCTCGGCGCTGAACACCTCCTGGTACTTGGCCCAGTACGCCAGAACCTCAGGGTCGGGCGCCTGGTGCTCCAGGAGGAACTCCGTCTTGAGCGCCTCGACAGCGGACATCCGCGCGGGGTCGACGGAGGACCGGTCGGGGAACCGGTCACGCAGGCCCGCGTAGGACGCGGGCGTCTCGGTGACGCGCTTGGCTTCGCCGCGGATCCACGTGTGGTGGCACGACGAACAACGGATCTTGCGGCGATCGTCCGGCAGTCGCTCGACGAGCTCGAGCTCGTCCGACTGGCAGACCGGGCATTCCAGCATGAGTGCTCCTTCGCCTCTTAAAGGTTCAGTGTGCACGCTCCTGGACCACCAGCGGGCTGCGTCCTCGGTAGGTGGGCGTATCCATCTCGTTCGCAGAGGCCCTTCTGACCGGAAATCACACCGCTGCCAGCGTCTCCTTGATGGCCTGGTCCCACGGAGTCGCCGTTGTGCGCAGGGTCCGTTCGGACGCGGTCGTGTCCATCACGAAGGGCTCCGCGAAGTGGTCCGCGACCGTTGCGACCTCCCGCAGCAGGGGCGAGACCAGGCCCATCGCCCGCACGATCCGGCTGTCGACCGGTCGGATCCTCGGCTCCGGCGCACCCGCGGCAGTGGCGAACCGGGCAGCCAGCTCTCGGAAGGTCAGCGGCTCGGCGGTCGGGACGTGCCACGCCCTCCCCCATGCGGCGGGAGTCGCGCCGGCAGCGACGAGCGCCCGGGCGAAGTCCGGAAGGTAGGTCCAGCTGTGCGGCTGGTCGACGGCGACGACGGGTCGCACCACCTTGCCGGAGACGAGCGGCCGCAGGAACCGGGGGCCTGCGTGGGCCTGGGAGTCGGCGAGCGGGCCGAGGTAGTCGGCCGCGCGGACCTCGGTGGCGCGCAGGTCGGTGCGAGCGGCTGCGTCGCGCCACATCTGCGCCCGCACAGCACCCTTCGCTTCGGTCGCGCGCAGCGGGGTGTCCTCGAACATCAGCGCGCCGTGGGTTCCGTAGCCGTACAGGTTGCCGGCGGTGACCAGGACGGCACCCGTCCGGGCGGCGGAGTCGAGCATCGAGCCGAACAGCGGCGGCCAGTCGGCGGCCCATCGCCAGTAGGTCGGGCTGGCGCAGTTGTAGACGACGTCGGCTCCTGCGACGGCCGCAGTCAGTGCGGTCGCGTCGGTCGCATCGACGGCGACGTGGCGGATGCCTCGGACATCGGTCCCGCCTGAGCGGCTGAGCACGAGCACCTCGTTCCCCTGAGCGACGAGCTCCTGCGCAAGCGTGGAGCCGACGGCTCCCTTCCCGACGATCACGTGCTGGGCCATGTCTGCTCCTCGATCGGTGTTGCGAGAGCACCGCTCTCGTCTGCGAGCAATGCTCACACTTCGGATGAGGGAATGCAAGAGCGGTGCTCTCTGATGTGATCGGTGCTCTCTTTCTCGGCGTGAAGCAGGCACTATGGGTCCATGACAGCTCCCACCGCGCGCGAGCGCGCCCGCGCCGAGGTCATGACGGACCTGCTCGCTGCGGCTCGCGCACGACTCGTCACCGAAGGAGCGGCCGCCCTGTCGCTGCGCGCGGTCGCCCGCGACCTGGGAATGGCGTCGTCGGCGGTGTACCGGTACGTGGAGTCGCGAGACGCGCTCCTGACCCTGCTGATCATCGAGGCGTACGACGCGGTCGGCCTCGTGGCCGAGGAAGCAGTGGCGCGGGCGCCCGAGGATCCCGCCGCGGCATGGCTCGAAGTGGCCCGCTCGGTGCGTGGCTGGGCGCTCGAGCAGCCCTACTCGTTCGAGCTCATCTACGGCACACCCGTGCGTGGCTACCGCGCCCCCGAGGACACGGTCCTGCCCGCGGTCCGGATCTGGGGCGTGATCGTCGGCCTGGTCATGCGCGCGTGGTCCGAAGGCACCTTGACTTCGGCCGGACCGGACTTCGACCCCCGCGGCCGGCTCGCCCCGGAGGTGTTCGCTTTCGTCGGCATCCAGGACCCCGCCGAGGTCCCCGACGACATCGCGCGCAGCGCAGCCCGCTCGGCCACGCTGTTCACCTCGCTCATCGGCGCCATCTCCGTCGAGCTCTTCGGGCACCTGCACCGCGTCGCCGGTGACTTCCCCCGCCTGTTCGACGTCACGATCGCCACGGCCGCCGCGGGAGTGGGACTGCACGTCGAGCTCGACTGACGGCCTGCGAGGAGCCGATGTTGGCTCACTGTTCTCGTGCGGTCTACGGCAAAACCCTGGCGATCTGGGCGAACGTCCGGCACCCTGATCACGACCGCGACGTACGCGGCCCGACACTGACGCGAGCACCGAGAGGAGGGGCATCCGTGAAGGACCTGGGGATGACCCGACCTCGACCTCGGAAGCTACCCGACGTTGCCTGAGCACACGCTCGGTCGAACGATGGGTCGTCTCCGACATCCGGGGGCGGCCCATTGCCGTCTCACGACCCTCACCCACCCGCCCCGCTAGCTCAGCAGGACAGAGCGCCGGCCTTCGAGCCGGAGGTCGCTGGTTCAACTCCAGCGCGCGGCACCATGCAGAAGGGAACGACCATGACGGGAGTCCTGGTCCTCAACGCGGGCTACGAACCCCTCCAGCAGGTCAGCCTCGCGCACGCCGTCCGGATGCTGCACCGACAGGTGGCCGTCGTCGAGGAGGCCGTGGACGGCCGCACCTTCGGGCCGTACCCGCTGCCGAGGGTCCTGCGCCTGGTGCGCTACGTCCAGATGCGGTGGCGCAACCGGCGCGGTGTGCCTGCGTGGTCCCGCCTCGGCATGCTGGAACGCGATGACCACGTCTGCGCCTACTGCGGGAGCGGCGGTGCGACCACGGTCGACCACGTCCAGCCGCGTAGCCGCGGAGGGACGAGCTCGTGGCTCAACACGGTCGCCTCGTGCCTGCAGTGCAACAACCGCAAGCGAGACCGGACCCCGCAGGAGGCGGGCATGCGGCTGCGGTTCGAGCCGCACGTCCCTGCCTACCGGGAGCTGCTGGCCCGGTGACCGGGTCCTTGTCCGCTTTCGCGCCTGCCGAAGCCCGCCGGTAGGTCACCCGGCGGCACGGTCTTCGCCGGCCGGCGTCGTGCTCCTCGTCATGGGCTGACCGCGGGGGCGTGCAGCCACGGGGTGTACGTGACGCCCACGAGCAAGCCCTCCGGGCTGAGCAGGCGCGACGTCGTCTGCCCCCACGGTTCCTCGGTGGTGTCTCGCAGCAGCTGGTGTCCTTTGGCGACCAGCTCCGCGACACCCGCCACGACCGCGTCGGCGGACGCCACGTCGAACTCGATCCACGCCTGTGGCGTCGGAAGGTCCGCCGGCCACTGCGCACTGCCGAAGGTCGACTCCGCCGCCTGCGAGAGCGGCCAGAGCGCGAACGCCTTGACGCCCTCGAGCGAGTCGTTGGTCAGGTAGCCGGGCGCCGGCTCTTCCAGCGCGATGCCAAGGCCCTCCTCCCAGAATGCGCGGGCCGCGCCCGCGTCACGCGTGATCGGCCCGAACCCGGCGACGAACGAGATCTCCATCCGTCGACGCTAGCCGCGAGGTCCCACAAGCACCCGCGCACGTTCGAGGACCGCGTCGAGCATCGCGGGGGTGAGCCGGCCGGTGAAGGTGTTCTGCTGGCTGACGTGGAAGCAGCCCAGGAGCGTGAGCGACCCGAGGGACGCGTGCGTGATCACGACCTCCACACCGTGCCCGAACCTCGGGCGTGGCTTCGGGACGACCCAGCCCTGCTCGGCGAGCGTGCTCAGCAGCGCCTGCCAGCCGAACGCACCGAGGACGACCACGACGCTCGGGCGCACGAGCTCGAGCTCGCGGGCAAGGTACGGACCGCACGTACGTCGCTCGTCGGAGGTCGGGTCGTTGGCCGGTGGCGCGCAGCGGACCGGGGCGGTGACCCGGACGTCGGTGAGCGTCAGACCGTCGTCGCGAGTGGTGGAGGTCGCCTGAGACGCGAACCCGGTGCGGTGCATCGCCGCGAACAGGAAGTCGCCCGAGCGGTCTCCCGTGAACATCCTGCCGGTGCGGTTGGCACCGTGGGCGGCGGGGGCGAGGCCCACGACGAGGATGCGGGCCTGCGGGTCACCGAAGCCCGGAACTGGCCGTGCCCAGTAGGTCTCGTCCCGGAACGCCGCACGTTTCTCGGCTCCGACGAGCTCGCGCCACTCGACCAGTCGCGGGCACGCCCGGCACGTCGGCACGATCGTGTCGAGCGCCTGCAGGCTGTCGGCCGCGGCCGCAGCGCGGGAGACGTCGGCAGGCCCTGTCAGTGTCATCCCTGGCTCACCCGCCGTCCTGCACAACGCACAGGCCGCCGAGCCGGTCGGCCAGCTCCCGGGCCACGGCCAGCCCGACGCGTGCGTCGTCGGCCCTCCACGGGACGAGCGCCTCGATCCACCAGAGCGGCCGGCCGTCGCTCGCCCAGTCGGGCAGGGTGGTGACCTGCGGGAGCAGCCGGGGGATCTCGGCGGTGTTGGCCACGATCAACGGTTCGTGGAGGCTCAGCACGCTGCGGCCGACGTCGGGGTGGTCGTCGTCGATGCGGACGATCTGGTGGACGGTCTGACCGTCGAGGGTGCGCAGGCCGAGCGACGGGTCGACAGCTGCGCCGGCCTCGACCAGTCCGCGGAGGTCGAGGGCTGTCGGGGACACGATGACGACCTCACGGGGCATCGACGGCCTCCTGCAGGTGGGCGACGGGAGGTCGGTCGGCGCCGCCTTCACGGGCGGGCGCCACGCAGCACCTCCTCGAGCGGTGCGGCGCTGGTGCCGAGCGCGGCGAGGTTCTCGTGCCCGACCGCGTCGAGGACCGTGTCGAGAGCCGACCACCCGTCCTGCTCCAGCGTGCCGAGCGGGAAGTACAGCCCGGAGGCACCGGGCGGGCCGATGACGCGAGTGTCCAACCCCGCGACGAGGTCCTCGCGGGGCAGCCGCAGGTAGGGGACCGCGGGCGGGCCGACGAGCAGCCCGAGCGGCGTCGGGGGTGCCTCGCGCACCGACGGGAACGTGAGGTCGCGACGGCCGGCTCGGCCCAGGACCAGCGCGAGCAGGGGCGCCTCGTGTGCGCCGAGCCGTGCGAACACCGAGGGCAGGGCAGCGATCGCGGACCTCGCCTCGTCACCGCCCGGGGCGCCGACGCCGACCAGGAGCCGCGTGGTCTCCTCGAGGCCCTCGGCCGTCCACGCCGCCGTGATGGTGCCGACGAGCGGTCGTCCGGGAGCCCCCGCCACGACCGTCACCGTCTCGGACGGCATCCGCTGCCGGCTCAGCTCGGTCAGCCGGACGCGGTCCCACGCCGCCACCGCGGGCTCGTGAAGGCCCCAACCCGCGGGCGCCGCCCCGGTCAGCTCGAGCGCCAGCGCCTCGGCGGTCGCGCCCAGCAGGGTCGTCTCTTCGGCGCGGTGACGAGCGGAGTAGGTGATCACGAGCTGGACGGAGTCGGCGAACGCCGACCGCGCGTACCGGTCCGCGATCTCGTCGGCACTCGTCAGCGGACGATTGGTGCCGGCGTCGGCCAGGGCGCGCACGAGCCGACCGTCCAAGCCGTCGCGCAGCGTGCCGTCGAGGCCACGCACGACCCACCGACGGCCCGGCCGCCGCAGCGCCTCCCGCATCGGGAAGGTTAGCCGGGTCACCTCGTCGCTCACCAGGGCGACGGTCCGTCCGTGCCCTGACGCGGTAGCCAGCAGGTCGGAGCGTGACCGACTCAGGTAGGCGATCGTCGCGCGGGTCTCGGTGACGATCACGTCGCCGGCGCCGGAGTCGATCGCCGGGTGGGACACCGTCATGGGCGGACCACCATCGGGTGCGGCTCCGTCATCGGGACGCCTCTGCGAGCAGATCGTCCACGGCCGCGAGCGCCTCGGCTGCCGACGACACGGCGGTGGGCCCGGTCAGGTCGTCGTCGGAGATGCGCCACCCCCGCAGCGCGACGACCGGCACACCCGTGCGCACCGCCAGGGCGACCTCGCTCAGGGTGCCCCACGAGCCCCCGACGCTCACCACGACGTCGCTGGAGCGGACGAGCAGCCCGTTGCGGAGCTCGCCGAGGCCGGTCGGGATCGCGACGGTGACGTGCGGGTTGGCATCCGAGCGAGAGGCACCGGGCAGCAGCCCCACGACGACACCACCGGCCTGTGCTGCCCCACGGGACACCGCCGCCATGACACCGCCCAGCCCGCCGCAGACCACGACATGCCCGCGCTCCCCGAGCCCGCGACCCAGCGCGACAGCGTCCGCGACGTCGTCGGCAGATGCGACGGACGGCCCGACGACACCGATGTACGCCACCGCTACCTCCTCACCGGGCCGCCGCACCCAGGCCGACCTCGGCTCCTACTCGAACCGCGACGGGTCGCCTGCGCCGACGCGGACCACCTCGGGACCGCCCGAGGTCCAGTCGACCACCGTCGTGGGCTCCATGCCGCAGTCGCCCGCGTCGACGACCGCGTCGAGGACGAGGTCCAGCTCTTCCTTGATCTGCCAACCCTCGACCATCGGCCACTCGGCGCCCGGCATCAGCAAGGTGCTGGACAGCAGAGGCTCGCCGAGCTCGCGCAGGATCGCGGTGGCCACCGGGTGGTTCGGGATGCGTACGCCGACGGACCGCTTCTTCGGGTGCGCCAGCCGCTTGGGCACCTCGGGCGTGGCCGGGAGGATGAACGTGTACGGGCCCGGGGTGGACGCCTTGATCGCGCGGAAGGCGCTGTTGTCGAGCTGCACCAGCTGGCCGAGCTGGGCGAAGTCGGCGCACACGAGCGTGAAGTGGTGCTTGTCGTCGAGCTGCCTGATCTTGCGGATCCGGTCGGTTCCGTCGTGGTTGTCCATGCGTGCGCCCAGCGCGTAGCAGGAGTCCGTCGGGTAGGCGATCAGCGCGTCGTTGCGCAGCAGGTCGACCACCTGGGCGATCGATCGCGGTTGAGGGTTGTCGGGGTGGACGTCGAAGTAGCGCGCCATGGGCCCGACCCTAGTAGCGCACGCGCGTCACGCCTTGTCGGGCGCGACGCCCCGGACCTCGTCGGCCGCGAACCGGCGGTGCGAGTCGGCGAGCTTCGCCCGGGCTGCCGAGCCCAGGTCCACCCCGAGCACGTCGGCCAGGCAGACCAGGTACACGAGGATGTCTGCCATCTCCTCGGCTGCCCGTGCCTTGCGGTCGGGGGCTGCGAAGCGTTCCGCGGCCTGGGATGCAGGAACCCACTGGAACAGCTCGGCGAGCTCACCGACCTCACCGACGAGGGCCAGGATCACCGACTTCGGGTCGTGGAACTGCTGCCAGTCGCGTTCGGTGCTGAACTCCCGGACCAGGCGGGTCAGCTGGGCGATCTCGCGTTCCTCCGTCACGGGACCAAGCCTCTCAGAACGCGACGAACCCCTCGGGCAGGAGCCCGAGGGGTTCGTCGAACGATCGAGCGCCTAGGAGGCGGCGAGGATGTCGACCACGAACACCAGCGTCGAGTTGGGCGGGATGGTGCCCTTGTCCTGGTCGCCGTAGCCCTTGTCCGGCGGGATGACCAGGAGCACCTGGCTGCCGACGGTCTGGCCGACGAGACCCTCGTTCCAGCCGGCGATCACTGCGGCCTGCCCGACGTTCTGCACCGGGAACGGCTCACCGCGGTCCCAGGACGAGTCGAACGCCGTGCCGTCCCAGAGCCAGCCGGAGTAGTGGACCGTCACGGTCTGCCCGGCGGTCACCTCAGGGCCGGCGCCCTTGATCAGGGGCTGCACGACGAGCGTGGTGGGCGGCGTGCCCGTGGCCGGGGTCATCGAGGGCTTGCCGTCGGCGTCGAGCGTCACGGTCGGCAGGCCGGGGACCGGGGCCACCGCTTCGCCCGAGGCCCGCGTGGGGACGTCCTGGGCGTCGACGATCTCACCGGCGACGACCGTGGTGTCCTGACCCTCGGACTGCGGCGGGATGGCCAGGAGGAACCGAACTCCGACCTTCTCCCCGATGAGGTCACCGAGCGCCGACGTCGCGTTCATCGAGCCCGGCTCCGGACCCGTCGAGTACGAGTCGTGAGCGACCGAGCCGTCGGCGCCGGAGACCCCGACGTAGTTGATCGAGATCGACTGGCCGTCCTTGATCTCTGCGCCCGTACCGGGCTCGAGGACGTCGACGACGAGCGTGGTCACCGAGAACGGCGTGCTCGGCAGAGTGACCGTGGGCGCTGCGTCGTCCGACCACTCGACCTTGATCTTGTCGGCGGCGGCGTTGTCGGCGGCTGAGGCGGCGCTCTCGGCGTCCGATGCGCTCGGCGAGGGCGACGAGCCGTCGTCCGCGCTGCCGCTGCACGCGGCCAGGGACATGCCCAGGGTCAGGGTGAGTGCTACAGCGGCCATGCCGCGGCGGCCTGTGCGGAGTCGGCGCACGGGAAGTCCTCCGTCGATTCGGGTCCACGCCCAAGACGGCGCAACGGCTGGAACGGTACGCGACTTGTCTGGGAGCGCGCTGGGGCGGACCGGCCGCCGGACCGGTTCTTCGCAGGACGTTCGCCGGATCTACGCGGGAACGAGGTGGTCCGGGCACACCTCGAAGCGGTCCGGCTCCATCGACAGCTGACCGCGGCCGCCCGTCAGGGAGCGCAGGTCGAGCACGTACCGGGCGAGCTCTGCCTCCGGCACGGACGCCTCGATGAGCACGGTGCCGTCGTCGAGGGAGGTGGTCGCGCTGATGTGCCCGCGGCGGGCCGACAGGTCGCTCATCACGTCGCCCTGGGCGGTCATCGGCACGGTCACCGCGACACGGCTGATGGGTTCGAGGACCGTGGTGCCGCCCGAGACGAGCGCCTCGCGGACGCCCGACGCGGCGGCGGTACGGAAGGCCATCTCGGAGGAGTCCACCGAGTGCGACTTGCCGTCGTAGACCTCGACGCGCAGGTCCACCACGGGGTAGCCGTGCGGACCGCCCGACGCCATCGCCTCCGCGACGCCCTTGTGCACGGCCTGGACGTACGTGCGCGGGATGGCGCCGCCCACGACCGCGTCGACGAACTCGAAACCCGACCCGAGAGGCAGCGGCGAGACGCGCAGCTGGACGACCGCGTACTGCCCGTGGCCGCCGGACTGCTTCTTGACCTTGCCCTCGGTCTCGACCGCCCGGCGGATCGTCTCCCGGTAGCCGACGGGCACCGGTGAGGTCCTGACGTGCACGCCGAACACGCGGGCGAGCCGGTCGAGCGCCACCGCCAGGTGCAGGTCTCCGAGCCCGCGCAGGACGGTCCGGTCCCCGGAGCGCTCGATGCTCAAGGTCGGGTCCTCGGCGGTCAGGCGGGTCAGGGCGGCGGACAGCCGGTCGTCGTCGGACTGGCTGACGGGCTCCAGCGACAACCCGAAGACCGGTTCGCGGTGGTGCCGGGGGATCGTCGCGGAGGC
This sequence comes from Cellulomonas sp. URHE0023, assembly GCF_000688475.1. GTDB lineage: Bacteria > Actinomycetota > Actinomycetes > Actinomycetales > Cellulomonadaceae > Cellulomonas. The sequence goes on from NZ_JIAN01000005.1 coordinate 1,451,203, forward strand.
GCCAGGGCCGGTGCGGTCGGCGAGGACCGAGCCGGACGGGGTGCCCGTGAGCTTGGCGACCGCCCCGATGTGCCCGGCCGGCACGGAGTCGAGCGGCAGGTGCTCCTTGCCGCGCAGCCGGAACAGCCCCGGCACACGCTCGTCGGTGTGTGTGGACGTGTTGACCAGCCGGTCGCCCGGGCGGACCGTGCCGCTGAGCACGCGGAACAGGGTGACCTGGCCGACGAACGGGTCCGCGAGCGTGCGGAAGCAGTGCACGAGCGTCGGACCGGCCGGGTCGGGCTTCACGGGCACCGTGCGGGAACCGATGACGACCGACCGGTCGCTCGCATCGGGGCCCAGGTCGCACAGCAGGTCGGCGAGCCGGTCGACTCCGACGCCGGTCACGCCGGAGACGACGAGCACCGGGAACGCCTCACGGGCGGCCACCTCCTGCGCCAGCGTCGTGAGCTGCTCGTCCGGGGTCGGCACGTCGCCCGACAGGTAGCGCTCGAGCTGGGCGTCGTCGTGCGTGACGATCTCCTCGGTGACCTCGTCGTGCAGCCGGTGCTCCTCGTCGAGCATCGAACCGGTCAGCGGCTCCTGGTGGTGGTGCCCGTCGGCGTCATAGGTGAGGCCTTCCTCGGTGAGCACGTCGGCGACTCCCGTGAACGCCGACTCCTCGCCGAGCGGCAGCTCCAGGGGGACGAGCCCGTCTCCGAAGGCGGTGCGCAGGTCCGCCAGCACGTGCCGGAAGTCGGCTCGCGACTTGTCCTCCTTGGTCACGACGACGATCCGTGGCAGGCCCTGCGCGGCGCGCCACGCGGCGTGGGTGCCTGCCTGGACGCCGTCGACCGCGCTCACGACCACGAGTGCGAGGTCCGCTGCTGCGACGGCGGCGTCCATCGCGCCGGCGAAGTCCGCCGAGCCCGGGGCGTCGAGGAGCGTGACGTCGAACTCGCCGTGCGGAGTCGTCCACGTGAACGGTGCCACGCCGAGGGCGAGGGACTGACCGCGCGCGATCTCCTCGGGCTCGTGGTCGGTCACGGTCGACCCGTCCTCGACCCGGCCGACGCGTGTCAGCACGCCCGCACGGTGCAGGAGGGCCTCGGTCAGGGTGGTCTTCCCGGATCCCGCGGCGCCCAGCAGCGCCACCGTGCGGATCCTCGGCGTCGTTGCCATGGGCATCTCCCGGTCAGGGGTGTGTGAGCCACCCTAGCCAGGGACGACGAAAGCCACGAGTGGGCGCCCGGACGCGGACGAGCCCGGGACGCGTGGCGCGTCCCGGGCTCGTCGTCGGTCGCCTGAGTCAGCTGGCCGCGAGGATGTCCACCACGTAGACGAGGGTCGAGTTGGCCGGGATCGTGTCCGATGCCTTGGCGCCGTAGCCCTTGTCCGGCGGGACGACGAGCAGCACCTGGCTTCCGACGGGCTGGCCGACCAGACCCTCCTGCCAGCCGGGGATGGTGCTGCTCAGCGCGAACTGCGCAGGCTTGCCGTCGTCCCACGTGGACGTCACGGCGGTCCCGTCCCAGAGGGAGAGGTCGTAGTTCACGGTGAGGGTCTGCTCGGCCGTCACCGGCGCGCCCGTGCCGGTGATCAGCGGCTGGACGACCAAGGTCGTCGGCGCGGCCCCCGTGGCGGCAGCCACGGTGGGCTTGCCGTCGGAGTCCAGGGTCACGGTCGGCAGGCCCGCAGGCGGCGTCACCGGCGTACCCGAGGCGCGTGAGGGAATCGTCGTGGCGGCGACGATCTCGCCGACCTGGACATAGCTCGTCGGGTCGTCGGCGGACTGCGGCGGGACGGTCCTGACGAAGCGCGCACCGACCTTCTCACCGACGAGCGTGTCGTGCAGGTCACCGAGGTCGGCATCGAGGATCACGATGTCGGGGGTGGTGGTGTAGGTCGACGCGGCGACGGAGCCGTCGACGCCCGAGACGACGACCGACTGGATGGTCAGCTGTTGACCGTCCTCGATGGTCTCGCCCGTGCCGGGCGTGAGGACCTTGACGACCGTGGTCGACACCTCGAACGGTGTGGTGGGCAGCGTCACGACGGGCTCGGCACCCGGGTCGCCGGTCACCGTGATCGCCGCGACCGCCGCTTCGTCGGCTTCGGCGGCCGGGTCGGCGGTGGAGGTCGCCGAGGGCGTCGGGCTCGCGTCGTCCTCGGAGTCGCCGGAGCACGCGGCAAGGGTGAGGCCGAGCGTCAGGGCGAGCGCAGTGGCTGCGATGCCACGGCGGGCGATGGTCGGTCGTCGCACGGTGTCTCCGTCAGTCAGGTCCGGCCCGGACGGCGTGGACGTCGGAACGCTACGCGACGTGTCTGGGAGCGCGCTGAGCCGTTCGCGTGCTGGAGGCCCGGGGGTGGGCACGGCCCCGCCGTCATGGATCAGCCGAGCCACTGCTCGCTCTCGCGCTGGTCGTCGGGAATCGGCCCCAGAAGGGTCCACCCCGGCCCCAGACTCCGGTACCCGTCGAACCCGCGGTCGTCGGCGAACCGCTGCGGGTCGGCGTCCTCGGGGGCGTACATGACGGTGTAGCTCGGGCCGGGGTCGTGGAAGAAGCGGAAGAAGGTGCGGTCGGGGTCCTTGGCCTGGTGCACCACCACGTACGCCTCGTGCGGCAGTCCGGCGAACAAGGCCTGGTCGGCGGCGCCGGCATCCTCGAAGACGTCGTCCCCGGCGCTGGAGCTGACACCCACGAGGGCGAGGCTCCAACCGACCCGGGTCGCCTCGGGATGCGCCGCCACGAGCTCCTGCATGCGTGCGGCTGCCGCGTCGAACGCCCCCGGATCGTGGTCGAACCCGGCCTCCAGCGCATCGAACCGGCTCTCGTCGACGCCACCGCCCAGGTTCGCATCGAGCGCGTACAAGGCGAGGGCGGCCCGGCCGATGAGCACCGCGACCACGAGAAGCATCGCGACGAGCGCGACCCGGACCGCCTGCCGGCGCCGGCCCGCGGCCCTCGGCGGGAGCGTCGTGGCGGTCACGGTCGCTCGAGAGCGACTCGGCCGTCGTAGACGACGACCGCCCGGTCGGGGCACACGGGCCCGGCGACGACGATCGTCTGCCCGGACGCGAACGTCACCGTGACGTCGCCGTCGCTGCAGCCCGCGCCAAGGACAGACACCCCGCCCCACGCGCTGACCTCGAGCTCCTCCTCACCGGTCCAGACGGTCACGTCGCTGCTGGTCTCGTTCTGGAACGTGAGGTCGCCGGGGTTCGAGCAGCCGGTCAGACCCGCCACCGAGATCACGGCCCCGATCGCCAAGCCCGTTCGAAGCCGGCTGCCTCTGCGCACCTGTGGTCCCGTCTGTGTCGTCCTGCTCTCACCCGGGACGTTACTGCCGGGTCGGGCCGTCGTGGCCGGTCTTCACCGACCGTGCACACGCTGCATCCCGCCGGAACACGCCGGGCCGCGTCAGAGCCCGACGGACCAGGCTGCGATGGTCGCGCTGTCGACGTCGATCCCGAACGGGCGCACCTCCGTTGCGGCGTCGAGCAGGTCCGCGAGGTGACCACCGTCGGGGTCCTCGACCGTGCCGCGGGCATACACGACCAGCAACGTGACGACCGCGTCCGACCGGTTGGGCCGCAGAGCGAGGTCCGCGCGCTCGACCAGCTCGCGTCCGGTGCGCGTTCCGGCGAGGAGCACCACCGTCGTCACGGGCGGGAGGTCCGCGGCCGACGAGAGCGGTCGGTGGGCGGTCAGCGCGCGCAGGTCGCCCCTGCGCAGGTCGCGGATCGTCGCGCGCCGGGCGTCCAGGGGGCCGCCGTGGGGGAACCGTTCGGCGTCGACACGGTTGTCCTGCAGGACGGTCGCAGCCGCTTCTGCGTCGTCCACGGACTGCGTGAACACGAGGCTGTGCTGGTGCCGACCGAGCGTCGGCGCGAGCCGGGGGAGCGCGTCGAGCTTGGCGACGGACCGCGCGGCGACCAGTCGGCGGGCGCTCACGGCACGCAGGTAGGCGCTCGCGGCGGTCGCGGCGTCCGGTCGTTGCGACCAGGCTGCCTGCAGGCGCGAGACGTCGTCGAGGAAGGTCTCGGGGTGGCACCCGTGCGTCGCGACGAGCTGTGCGCCGAGCCGGTCGATCCGCAGCCCGAGCTCATGGTCCTCGGCGCGCTCGTCAGGCAGGAGCTCCACCGGCACGAGACCGACGCGGTACCTGGCGATCTCGGAGTCCTCGCGACCGCGGCGCAGGTCGCACCCGTCGAGCACCGCGTCGAAGTAGGGCAGCAGCGCGCCGTCGGAGCCTTCCAGGGCGACCGAGAGCCCGAGTCGGGCCTCGAACCTGTCCGCGAGCGCCGGGGCGAGCGCGCTCGACCCGAAGCGGTGGACCTCGTCCGCGATGAGGAGCCCGGACGCACCCTCGGGCAGAAGGTCGTCGGGCACGGACGAGGCGAGCGAGACGAGCACGTCGCAGTCGTCGAAGGTGTGGCGCCCGTCGCCGGACCGGTCGCTGCGCCCCAGGGAGAGGCCCGGCAGCTGGAGCTCGAGAGTGCGCAGCCAGTGCTCCTGGGCGTCCGCGCTAGGGACGAGAACGAGGACCTTCTCGCCGCGCTCGACGCCGTCCCACGCGGCGAGCACCCCGACGCCGCATCGACCCACGGTCGCGACGGACTGCACGATGCCGCGACGCTTGTGCGCGAGCCACCGGTCGAGGGCGTCCGCCTGCCACGGGCGCAACGAGGGTCCGACGTAGCGCGGTGCGCTCCCCGGGGGAGACGGCGCGCGCCGGACGGCCGGTACGTCGGCGACGCTCACCGGCTCGCGCGCGACCTGCTCGGCGGCGACCACCAGCGACCGCCCCCAGAAGGCGGCGACCGGTGCGATGCGGGACGCGACGAGGCCGTGCTCCAGCGCCTGCAGCTCGCGGGCACCCTCGTCGTCCCGGGCGCGAAGGGTGCGCGGCGCCTTCCGCGGCGTCGGAGGCTCGGTCAGCGGCGGGGCCAGCCCGATCGGCAACGCACGCCAGCGCACCGGTCGGCCGCCGTCCTTGCGGATCCGTGGGTCCGCCGCGAGCAGTCGTTCGACGTCCGACGAGAGCAGCAGCCGGTGGCCGAGCCGGGCGAGCCCGCGGGTCAGCTCGCGCGTGGTCTGCGGCGAACGCGCGAAGAGCGCGGCGTACAGCGCGTCACTCGTGGTCGTCACAGCCCTCGTCCGTCCGGCTCGGGAGACGTCACGCTCGGCGTCTACGAGTTCTGTCGGCACGTCGGCGCTCGGAGTTCAGTACCGAGCGGGTGGTCTGTCACGAACTGTGCCGCCCAGCATCACGAGGCGACGATGTCGTCCGCGTTCTCGAGGATCCACTCCATGAGCGGCAGCAGCCGGCCCACCAGGTCCGTTCCGAGCGGGGTGAGCGAGTAGTCGACGCGCGGGGGCACCGTGGCCGTGACCTCGCGGTGCACCAGGCCGTCGCCTTCCAGCGTGCGCAACGTCTGGGCCAGCATCTTCTCGCTGATGCCTTCGACGTCCTTGCGCAGCTCGCCCCACCGACGGCTGGACTCCGAGAGGTCGATGAGCAGCAGCACGCCCCACTTGCTCGTCACGTGGTCCAGGACCGTGCGCGTCGGGCAGGCCGCAGCGAGAACGCCGTCCGTCTGGAGGCGCTGCAGCACGCTGACCTGGCTACTCACCGACACGTGGGTACCCTACCTGAAAGTGGGTACCGCCGACTGGGAAGGTAGCGCTCGACGGTCCGGTTGTGGCGAGCGTCAGCAGCACAGCCTTCTGGAGGAGCCACTCATGTCCGTCGTCGTCACCGGAGCAACCGGCCACCTGGGTCGCCTCGTCGTCGAGCACCTGCTCGCCGACGGCATGGAAGCCGACCAGATCGTCGCCACGGGGCGCCGGACCGAGGTCCTGGAGGACCTTGCCGAACGCGGGGTGCGCGTCGCCGTCGCCGACTTCGACGACCCCGCGACCCTGACCTCGGCGTTCGCAGGCGCCGACACCGTTCTCCTCGTCTCGGCCTCCGAGGCCGGCGGGCGGGTGGCGCAGCACACCCGGGCCATCGAGGCGGCCCGCGAGGCGGGCGTGCGCCGGGTCGTCTACACGAGCGCCCCACGTGCTGACACCACGGCGCTCGTCCTGGCGCCGGAGCACAAGGCGACCGAGGAGGTGCTGCGCGCCTCGGGGCTCACGTGGACCATCCTGCGCAACAACTGGTACGCCGAGAACTACGCCGGGACGCTCGCGCAGGCGCGCGACACCGGCGTGATCCTGTCCAGCACGGGCGGCGGCCGGGTCGGCATCGCGCCCCGCGACGACTACGCCGCAGCCGCCGCGGTGGTCGTAGCCGATCGCTCAGGTGCGCACGACGGCCGCGTCTACGAGCTCAACGGCGACGTGGCGGTGACGTTCGACGAGCTCGCGGAGGCAGCCTCGGTGGTGCTCGGTGTCCCCGTCGTGCACAAGAACGTCTCGACGTCCGAGCATGCCGACGTCCTGCGCGCCGCCGGGCTCGACGAGGGGACCATCGGCTTCGTCGTCACGCTCGACGCGGACATCGCCCGCGGCGATCTCGCCGACGTGACGAGCGACCTTCGCGACCTGATCGGTCGGCCGACCACGACTCTCGTCGACGCGCTACGCGGGCTCGACGGCTGACGTCCGTTCGGCGCCGTCCTCCCGTCGGGGGAGGATGGCGCTCATGAGCGCGACGGTGCAGGCGAAGGGTGTGGGCGCCGGGTTCGGGGACCGCGAGCTGTTCCACGGGGTCGACCTGGTCGTCGCGCCCGGTGACGTGATCGGGCTCGTCGGGCCGAACGGGGCGGGAAAGTCGACGCTCCTGCAGATCCTCGGTGGTCGTCGCGCGGCCGACCAGGGGTCCGTGTCGGTATCCCCGTCGCACGCCCAGCTCGGCTACCTGGCCCAGGAGATCGAGAGGCTCCCGGGCGAGTCGGTCCGCGCCCACCTGGAGCGGCGCACGGGCGTCACCCCCGCGCAGGAGGCGATGGACGCGGCCGCGGACGCGCTCGGTGCGCAGGTCGCGGGCGCGGAGGACGTGTACTCGAACGCCCTCGAGGCGTGGCTCGCCCTCGGCGGGGCGGACCTCGACGCGCGGCTGGGCACCGTGGCCGACGACCTCGGCCTGACCGTCGACCTCGACCAGACGATGGCGTCGCTGTCCGGCGGACAGGCGGCCCGCGTGGGCCTCGCCGCGCTCCTGCTCTCCCGGTACGACCTCTACCTTCTCGACGAGCCGACGAACGACCTCGACGCCGACGGTCTCGACCGGCTCGAGGAGTTCGTCGACCGCTCGGACGCCCCGATCGTCGTCGTGAGCCACGACCGCGAGTTCCTGAGCCGCACGGTCACGGCGGTCGTCGAGATCGACCGGAGCCTGCAGAGGGTCAGCCTGTACGGCGGGTCCTACGACTCCTACCTCGAGGAGCGTTCGGTTGCGCGCAGGCAGGCGCGGGAGGCCTACGAGGGGTACGCGTCGCGCCGGGACGCGCTGAACCAGCGGGCGCGGATGCAGCGCGCGTGGATGGAGAAGGGCGTGCGCAACGCGCGGCGCAAGGCCAGCGACAACGACAAGCACGTCAAGCACTTCCGGGGCGAGACGTCGGAGAAGCAGGCCGCCAAGGCGCGGCAGACGGACAAGATGATCGCTCGCCTCGAGGTGGTCGAGGAGCCGCGCAAGGAGTGGCAGCTGCAGATGACGATCGCCTCCGCGGGGCGGTCGGGGTCCGTGGTCGCTTCCCTGCGCGGTGCCGTGGCCACCCGTGGCGACTTCAGGCTCGGCCCCGTGACGCTGCAGCTCGACTGGCTCGACCGCGTCGCCGTCACCGGCCCGAACGGGTCGGGGAAGTCGACGCTGCTGGCGCTGATGCTCGGGAGGCTCGCACCGATCGAGGGTGCGGCCGACCTCGGTTCCGGCGTCCTGGTCGGCGAGATCGACCAGGCGAGGGCTGCGTTCGAGGGGTCCGAGTCGCTGGTGACGGCCTTCGCCCGTGAGGTGCCGTCCTGGACCACGGCCGACGTGCGCACCCTGCTGGCCAAGTTCGGGCTCGGCTCCCATCACGTCGACCGGCCCGCTGCGTCCCAGTCGCCCGGGGAGCGGACCCGGGCGGCGCTCGCCCTGCTGCAGGCGCGCGGCGTGAACCTGCTGGTCCTGGACGAGCCGACCAACCACCTCGACCTGCCGGCGATCGAGCAGCTGGAGGCTGCGCTCGACTCCTTCGAGGGCACGATCCTGCTGGTGACGCACGACAGGCGGATGCTGGAGACCGTCCGGCTCACGCGCCGTTGGCACGTCGAGGACGGTCAGGTCACCGAGGTCACCGCCGACTGAACGGCCGAGCCCTCCGAATCCGTCCTGCACGGCCCGGCTAGGCTCGCCTGGTCTGGGCAACGGTCGACGACGAGGACGGTCCGTGAACACGAGAGCACCCATCCGGTTCGGTGTCGTCGGCAGCGGTTGGCGGTCGGAGTTCTTCGTCCGGACGGCTCGGCTCCTTCCCGATCGCTTCGAGTGCGTGGGCGTGGTGACGCGGTCCGCCGAGCGAGGTGCGCAGGTCGAGGCCGCGTGGGGCGTCCCGACCGTCCGGACCGTCGAGGAGCTCGTCACCGGTGCGGTCGCCGGCTCGGGGGTGTCACCGGACCGTCCGGAGTTCGTCGTGGTGTCGGTGCCGTGGCCGGTGACGCCGGAGGTCATCCGTGAGGTCGTGGCGCTCGGCGTGCCGGTGCTCGCGGAGACCCCGCCTGCGCCGGACGCCGAGGGGCTGCGAGAGCTGTGGGCGGACGTCGGGTCGACCGGGCTGGTGCAGGTCGCCGAGCACAGCCCGTTCCTGCCGGTGCACTCCGCGCGTCTCGCCGCCCTGGCGCTGATCGGCCGGCCGACGAGCGTGCAGATCTCGTCCACGCACCTGTACCACGCGGTCGCACTGATCCGCCGCTTCCTCGGGGTGCCTCCGGGGGCGGCCACCGTCCGCGCCTCGTCGTTCACGGCGCCCCTGCTCGACCCGGTCTCGCGCGACGGCTGGACGGGCGAGACCGAACCCGCGCAGGCCGCGACGACGCTGGCGACGCTGGACTTCGGGGACGGCCGCAGCGCCCTGTACGACTTCACCGACAACCAGTGGCACAACCCGCTGCGGACGAACCGCCTCGTGGTCCGGGGGTCGCACGGCGAGCTGGTCGACCAGACGTTCACGCGCTGGGCGGGCGAACGCACCGTCCTGTCCTCGACCATCGAGCGGCGCGTCTCGGGCATCGAGCAGAACCTCGACGGCTTCGACCTCGAGCACCTGAGCCTCGACGGCAGGGTGCTCTACCGGAACGTGTACAACGGTGCGCGACTGTCGGACGAGGACCTCGCGGTGGCGGGTCTGCTCGATGCGACCGGGGCCTGGCTGCGCGGCGAGCAGGGGCCGCCGTACCCGCTGGCGGAAGGCTGCCAGGACCACCTGCTGGGCCTGGCGATCGACGAGGCTGCCCGTACCGGTGCCGTGGTGCAGGTGGCCGCCGAGGCCTGGGTCTGACGCCTCTCGGGCCGGTCAGCTCGTGGGGGCGTCGCCGTGACGCACCTCGAACCACACCGCCTTCGAACCGCTGTTCCGGGTGGTCCCCCAGCGGCTGGCCAGGCGGTCGACGAACATCACACCACGCCCACCGGTGGCCGTGGGTGGCGGGTCGAGCACGACCGGCAGCTCCTGACGGGCCCCGTCGGCCACCTCGACGCGCGTGCGCTCCTCGTCGACGTGCACCCGCAGGATCACCGGCGGGTCGGCGTGGGCGACCGCGTTGGTCACCAGCTCGCTGACCAGCAGGATCACCGTGTCCTGCGGACCGTCGGTGACGCCGGCCTCGGCCAGCCGGTCCCGCGTCCAGTGACGCGCAGGCGCGATGGACGACAGAGCGGGCGAGACGGCAGTCTCCGCGTACATGGGCAACCGCACCCCCTCCTGCCCGACGGCGGGCTCGCGTCGGCTGCGACCACGGTTGTTCACATCTGTTGTTTCGGCAACTCGAACATGGCCCTGGAGCCCGTTTCGAGTGATTGCGGCTGCGACCATGGTCCCGTGATCGACACCGGACCCACCCGTGGCCAGGTCAGACGTTGGCGGAAGTACCTCGCCGACGAGCGTGCCGAGGCGGCGGTGTACCGCGACATCGCGTCGCGTCGTACGGGTGAGGAGCGCGAGATCCTCCTGGCGCTCGCGGACGCCGAGGGCCGCCACGAGCAGCACTGGCTGGACCTGCTCGGCAACGACGTCGGCATGCCGCAGCGCGGGGACATCCGCACCCGGATCCTCGGGTTCCTCGCACGCCGGTTCGGGTCGGTGTTCGTGCTGGCGCTCGCACAGCGCGCCGAGGCGCGGGGGGCCTACGACGCCGACGACGACGCGACGCCCGCGATGGCCGCCGACGAGGCGATCCACGAAGAGGTCATCCGCGGGCTGGCGACGCGGGGCCGGACCAGCATGTCGGGCACGTTCCGCGCCGCCGTGTTCGGCGCCAACGACGGCCTCGTGAGCAACCTCGCGCTGATCATGGGCATCGGGGCGAGCGGTGCGTCCAACCGCGCGGTGCTGCTCGCCGGGCTGGCAGGACTGCTCGCCGGGGCGCTGTCGATGGGGGCGGGGGAGTACGTCTCGGTGCGGTCGCAGCGCGAGCTGCTGGAGGCGTCGCGACCCGGTCACGCCGCGGGCGAGGCCCTGCCGCACCTGGACGTCGACGCCAACGAGCTCGCCCTCGTCTACCGCGCGCGCGGGATGAGCCCGGACCAGGCGCAGCTCCGTGCCGACGAGGTGCTCGGGTCGGCGAGGCCGTCGTTGGTGGTTCCGGGCGAGCTGGTCGACGAGCACGAGGCGGTCGGGTCCGCGATCGGTGCGGCGTTGGCCAGCTTCTGCTTCTTCGCGTCCGGTGCCGCGATCCCGGTGCTCCCCTACCTGCTGGGTGCTCAGGGCTGGGTCGCGGTCGCGTGGGCGTCGGGCCTCGTCGGGCTGGCGCTCGTCGGCACGGGTGCCGCGGTCGGCGTGCTGTCGGGGGCGTCGCCTGGAAAGCGTGCACTGCGCCAGCTCGCGATCGGGTTCGGCGCCGCCGCGGCGACGTACCTCCTCGGACTGGCCTTCGGCGCCACGGTGTGAGCGCCCACTGCCCTCTGAATGCGGCGCTCCGGCCGGGAAATCCTCATAAGAAAGACTCTTGATAGTTAAGACAGTTGCCTGTTAGGTTCTCTCCATTCGGGGCCGGATGTGAGCCCCGACACACGGGAGACGACGATGGCGAGGACCACGACACCGGGCACGCCGGCGCTCATGCGCGCCATCAACGACCGTGCCGGGCTCGAGATCCTGCTCGACCGCCAGCCGCTGTCCCGGATCCAGCTCGCCGAGCTGTCGTCGGTCTCGAAGCCCACGGCCTCGCAGATGGTCCGCCGGCTCGAGAACGCCGGCCTCGTGACCACCGTCGGCAAGGTCTCGAGCACCAGTGGACCCGCCACGTCGCTCTACGGCGTGCGTGCCGACCGGGTGCTCGGCGTCGCGATCGACGTGCGTGCCGACCGGTCGCTCGCCCGCGTCGTGGACGCGGTCGGCGGCGACCACCCCACCGCCGAGACGGCACGGGCCGTGGGCACCGCCGCGACGGCCGGGGCCGAGCTGCGGGCTGCCGTCGAGGCCGCCTGCCAGGCCGCCGACGTCGACGTCGACTCCGTCCAGGCGATCAGCGTGGGTCTGCAGGCCTCGGTCTCACCGCGTGACGACAGGCTCTACCTCCCGCACAGGCTCGACTTCTGGCCGACCACCGGGACGCGCGCCCTGCTCGAGGCCGAGCTCGGCTGGGCGGTCGAGCTGCACAACGACGCGAACCTCGCCGCCGTCGCCGAACGGGCCGCGGGTGCCGGGCGGGGCGCCGAGAGCTTTGCGCTCCTGTGGCTCGGGGGTGGCCTGGGCTTCGCCGTGGACATCGGGGGCAGGATCCTCAACGGATCGCGTGGCGCGGCCGGTGAGATCGGGCAGCTCCGGCTGCCCGGCGAGGCCATCGGTCAGGGGGGCGCCGTGGTCCTCGACGACGCGCTCGACCGCTCGGTCCTGGTCGCGATGGCCGATCGCCACGGCATCCGCGCGGCGCCCGGCGAGCTCGCGGACGCCCTGCGCGACCATCCCGCACGCATCGGGCTGTTCGCCGAGCTCGCGCCCCGCGTGGCCCTGGCGATCCCGTCGGCACTCGCGGTGCTCGACCCCGAGCTGGTCATCCTCGGAGGTCCGATCGGGGCCGCCGGCGGAACCCTGCTGGCCTCACTCGTCGAGGAGTGCGTCGCGCGCGAGGTCGGTTCCACCCCCACCGTCGTATGCGCGGGCGTCACTGACGACCCCGTGCTCGCAGGCGCCCGCCACCTCCTGACGGGCGTCATCCGCAGCCGGCTGCTCGACGCAGCAGGCAGTCACGTCCCCGGCTGAACCGCACCTTCCCGCACCGACGCCACACCGCACCAGCACCCCCAGCCCCGGGGGTGATTCCGCCTGCCCTTGTCGTGGAATTGGAGAAGCCGTGAACTTCCGACGCGTACGTTCCAGCCTGCTGCTGACGGTCTCCGCGGGGGCCGCACTCGCCCTCGCGGGGTGTTCGACGGGGAGCGCCGACAGTGCGCCCGTCGCCTCCGCGGCCCCGACCGACCTGTCCGGGACCGTCTCGCTGTGGCACTTCTTCAGCGACCGGGAGGCGGGCGTCATCCAGACGGCCGTCGACGAGTTCGAGAAGGCCAACCCGGACGTCACGGTCGACATCCACAGCGGTCAGGACGACGCCAAGCTGCAGCAGGTCATCTCCTCGGGCGGTGACGTCGACGTCGCCGTCTCGTTCTCCTCGGACATCGTCGGGAACTTCTGCTCGACCGGAGCCTTCGTCGACCTCGAGCCGTACATCACGCGGGACAAGGTCGACCTCGAGCAGTTCCCGGAGGTGGTGCGCACCTACACCGAGTACGACGGGACGCGGTGCACGTTGCCGCTCCTCGCGGACGTGCCCGCGCTCTACATGAACAGCGCGGCCCTCGCGGCCGCCGGGATCACGGCTCCGCCGACGACGCTCGACCAGCTCGAGGCGGACGCGCTGAAGATGACCGAGTACAACCCGGACGGTTCCATCAAGACCCTGGGCTTCAACCCGCTGATGGGCTTCTACGAGAACACCCCGATGAACTTCGGGCCCACGGTCGAGGCGCAGTGGCTCGACGCCGACGGCCAGGCGGCCGTGGCCGACAGCACCTGGCCCGAGGTCATGAAGTGGCAGAAGGCGTTCGTCGACACGATCGGCTACGACAAGCTGCAGACGTTCACCGCGGGTCTCGGCCAGGAGTTCTCGGACTCCAACGCCTTCCAGACCGGCCAGGTCGCCATGCAGATCGACGGCGAGTGGCGCACCGCGTTCCTCGCCGACCAGGCGCCGGACCTCCAGTACACGACGGCCGCGTTCCCGGTCGGTATGGGCCATGACGACCTCTACGGCTCGGGGACCATCTCCGGCAACGTCGTCGGCATCGGCAAGGGCTCGAAGAACCCGGAGCTCGCGTGGGCGCTCATGAAGTACCTGACGACCGACACGGACTCGGTCGTGGGTCTGGCGAACGGCCTCAAGAACGTGCCGACTACGCTGCCCGCGCTCACCTCGCCCGACCTGGTGGTGAGCCCCCAGTTCCAGACCTTCATCGACATCGCCAAGGACCCGAAGACCACGACGCGTCCGTCGAGCCCGCTCGGGAGCGGGTACGGCCAGCCGCTGACGGACTTCTGGACCAAGTGGCAGGGGACCGACGGGAGCGGGCTCCAGGACGGGCTCGACGCGGCGGCCCAGCAGATGAACGACTCGCTCGCGCTGGTCGCTGCACCGTGACAGCCCTCGCCGCAACGGCTCTGCGGCGGCCACGACGACGGTTCCGCTGGAGCATCGCCGTGATGATCACGCCCGCGGTGATCGGTCTGCTGGTGTTCTTCGTCTACCCGCTCCTGGCCTCGCTCTGGTACTCGTTCACGAGCTACAACCTCATGAGCCCACCGCAGTGGATCGGTCTGCGGAACTACACCTACCTGTTCACGCAGGACCCGAAGGTGGGCAAGGCCGCGCTCAACACGCTGTGGTTCGTCGTCTTCATGGTGCCGATCCGGATCGTCTCGGCGCTCGCCGTGGCCGGGCTACTGGTGCGGGTGCGTCGGGCACGGGGGAGCTGGCGGTCAGTGTTCTACCTGCCGGCGCTCGTCCCGCCCGTCGCGTCGGTGGTGGCGTTCGTGTTCCTCTTCAACCCCGGCACCGGCCCGGTCAACCGGGTGCTGCACCTCTTCGGCGTCGACGGGCCGCTGTGGTTCAACGACCCGGCGCTGGCCAAGCCGTCGCTCGTCCTGCTGAGCGTCTGGGTGATGGGCGACATCATGATCATCTTCCTGGCGTCCCTGCTCGACGTGCCGCGCGAGCTGTACGAGGCGTCCTCGCTGGACGGCGCCAACGGCGCCCAGCAGGTGGTCCACGTGACGCTGCCGCACCTCGTGCCGGTCCTGCTGTTCGCCGGGGTGACGGGCGTGATCGCCGCCCTCCAGTACTTCACGGAGGCGGCCGTCGCGTCCGGCGTCGCGTCCGGCAAGGCGACCATCGGTGCCGGCGCCAGCGCGGCGATCGGCTATCCCGACGACTCCCTGCTCACCTACGCGCAGTGGATCTACGTGCGCGGGTTCGGAAACTTCCAGTTCGGGTACGCCTCGGCGCTCGCCATGGTCCTGTTCGTCGTCGCCTCGGTCCTGGTGGTCTTCATGATGCGCCGCGTCGGTGCGTACACGCCGTCGGAGGCATCGTGACCGCCACCGTCATCGAGGCGACCGCCCAGCCGTCGCCGTTGCGTCCCGAGGCTCGCGCACCCCGTCGGACGCGGTCGCTGGGCGTGTGGGTCGCCGAGCACGTCGCCCTCGTCACTCTCGCCGTGCTGTTCGTCGCGCCGGTCGTCTTCGTGGTGCTCACCTCGCTGATGCCGGCCGAGCAGACCCTCACCGCGACGATCTGGCCGACGAGCTGGCAGTGGTCGAACTACCTGGAGGTCTTCCGGACGGTTCCGCTGGCGCGCTGGTTCGGCAACTCGGCTCTGTACGCGTTCGGTGCGACCGCCTGCATGCTCGTCTCCAGCGTCCCGGCCGCGTACGTCCTGGCCAAGATCCGGTTCCGCGGAGCATCGCTGCTCTTCGGGGCGATCGTCGTCGCGATGCTGCTCCCACCGCAGGTCACGGTCATCCCGGTGTACGTGCTGTGGTCCAAGGTGCACCTCACCGGCTCGCTCCTGCCGCTGATCCTGCCGAACCTCTTCGGCGACGCGTTCTCGATCTTCCTGCTGCGGCAGTTCTTCCTCACCATCCCGCGGGAGTACACCGACGCGGCACGGGTGGACGGCTGCGGCGAGTGGCGGACGCTCCTGCGGATCGTCGTACCGATGGCGCGGCCCGGGATCGCGGCCGCCGCGCTGTTCTCGTTCTTCCGGGCGTGGAACGACTACTTCGGCCCCCTGCTCTACACGTCCGAGAACCAGGCCGCGTGGCCCGTCTCGTACGGGCTGGCGACGTTCCGTGGCGTCCACGGCACCGACTGGAGCATCACGATGGCGATGACCGTGCTGGTCACCGTGCCCGTGATCCTGCTCTTCCTGTTCGCACAACGCGTGTTCGTCGAGGGCATCACCCTCACGGGCGTGAAGGGATAGACGTGAAGATCACGATCGTCGGCGGTGGGTCCACCTACACACCGGAGCTCATCGACGGCTTCGCACGGCTGCGTGCCGACCTCCCGCTGGACGAGGTCTGGCTCGTGGACCCCGACACCGACCGACTCGCGGCGGTGGCAGCCGTGTCCGAGCGGATGTTCGCGCGGGCGGGCTACCCGGTCAAGGTCGTCGCGACGAGCGATCTCGTGGCCGGCGTGGCCGACGCGGACGCCGTGCTCCTCCAGCTCCGGATCGGCGGGCAGGCCGCCCGTCACGGTGACGAGTCGTGGCCGCACGACGCCGGCTGCCTCGGGCAGGAGACGACCGGCCCGGGCGGCCTCGCGAAGGCCTTGCGCACCGTGCCGGTCGTGCTCGACATCGCCGAGACGGTGCGCCGGCACGCGAAGGCCGACGCGTGGATCGTCGACTTCACCAACCCGGTCGGCATCGTGACGCGCGCCCTGCTGCAGGCCGGCCACCGCGCCGTGGGCCTGTGCAACGTCGCCATGGGCTTCCAGCGGCGGTTCGCCGGCGTGCTCGGCGTGGACCCGGAGCTGCTGGCGCTCGACCACGTCGGTCTCAACCACCTGACGTGGGAGCGGGGCGTCACCCTGACGACGCCCGACGGCCCCCGGGACGTCATGCCGCTCCTGCTCGGCGAGCACCTCGAGGTGGTCGCCGCCGACGTGCGCATGCCGGCATCGCTGCTGACCCTGCAGCGCGCGATCCCGTCCTACTACCTGCGGTACTACTACGCGGCCGACCGCGTCCTGCGCGAGCAGATCGGCGCGCCCACCCGCGCCCAGCAGGTGCTGGCGCTCGAGGCCGCACTGCTCGCGAAGTACCGCGACCCCGCCGTCGACCAGAAGCCCGCAGAGCTGGAGAAGCGTGGAGGCGCCTACTACTCCGACGCAGCCGTCGCGGTGATCGCCTCACTGGCCACCGACCGGGGCGACGTCCAGGCGCTGAACGTGCGCAACGACGGCACGTTCGCGTTCCTGCCCGACGACCACGTCATCGAGGTCCCCACCCAGGTGCACGCGGCGGGTCTGCGTCCGCAGCCGGTGGCGCCGCTGTCCGACGACATGGTCGCGATCGTCAGCCACGCCGCCGCCTACGAGCGGCTCGCGCTCGACGCGGCGCTGCACGGTGGCCGGGACCGGGTCGTGCGGGCCATGCTCGCCAACCCGGTCGTGGGTCAGTACGACACGGCGGAGCGGCTCACGGACCTCCTGCTGGCGGCGAACGCCCAGCACCTGGCGTGGGCCCGGTGACGGCGGTCGAGACCGTCGCGGCCGCACCCGGTGTCGACGAGGGCGGCTACGTGCTGGCCGTCGACGGCGGCGGCAGCAAGACGGACGTGGTGGCCGTCGCGCTCGACGGGCGTGTCCTGAGTCGGCGACGCGGACCGTCGAGCAGTCCCCAGCTGCTCGGCGTCACACGAGCGCTGGAGGTGCTGGACGATCTGGCCGGCGGCATCGTCGACGAGCTGGCTCCGCGGCGCCTCCTGCAGACCAACGTCTACCTGTCGGGCCTGGACACCCCGGAGGAGATTGACGCGCTCCTGCACGCGGCAGCGCACCGGACCTGGATGACCTCCGGGGCCGTCGTGGACAACGACCTGTTCGCGCTGCTCCGTGCGGGCACCAGCAGCCCCGACGCGGTCGCGGTCGTCGTCGGCACAGGGATCAACGCGGTCGGCGTGCGCTCCGACGGCATGACCGAACGCTTCCCCGCGATCGGCGAGATCTCGGGCGACTGGGGCGGCGGGGCGGTCCTGGGGGGCGCCGCCCTGTGGCACGCCGCCCGAGCAGAGGACGGCCGCGGTCCGGCGACGGCGCTCGAGCAGCTCGTCCCCGAGGCGCTCGGACGTCCCGACGTCCGCAGCGTGACGCTCGACCTCCACTTCGGCCGGCTCCCGCGGTCGTGCGTGCCGCAGCTGAGCCCGGTGCTGTTCGCCGCCGCGGCTGCGGGCGACGGGGTCGCCGCCGGGGTCGTGCGCAGGCAGGGGGACGAGGTCGTCGCGATGGTGCGCGCGCTGCTGACGCGCCTCGACCTGCTCCACGTGCCCTTGCCCGTCGTCCTGGGTGGCGGGGTCATGGCCGCCCAGCACCCGCTGCTCATGGGCAGGATCGGTGACGGCCTCGCCGCGGACGCGCCGTTCGCGACCGCGCAGGTCGTCACCGAGCGACCCATCGTCGGCAGCGCGCTGCTCGCGCTCGAGTCGGCGGGCGTCAGCTCGCCCACGGTTTTCCATCAGTTCCGCACGAACGAGGGAAAGGATCACAGCGAATGAGAGTCATGAACCGCACGATCGTTGTCGTGACCGGGGCGCTGGTCGCCCTGCCACTGATCACCACCGGCGCCGCGTCGGCTGCGTCACCTCTGCCTGTCGAGGGTTACCTCATGGCGAACGACGGGGCGCAGCAGTTCGTGGTCCGGGACGCACAAGCGCTCGCGCTCGTGGGCGTCGACGGGGTCAACCTGAACTCGAAGGGGTCGGCCCTGACCGCGGTCCCGTCGTCGGCAGCCCCGATCGTCTCGGCCGCGCACGCTCGTGGCCTGAAGGCCGAGCTGCTCGTGGGCAACTACGACGAGTCGATCGGCGACTTCTCGCCCGGTATCGCCACGAAGCTGCTGAGCAGCAGCAAGAACCGCAGCGCGGTCGTGTCCTCGCTCGTCTCGAAGGTGAGCAGCGGCGGCTACGACGGCGTGCAGGTCGACCTGGAGTCCCTCAACTCCTCGCACACCGCCGGCCTGACGACGTTCATCTCGTCGCTGCGTTCCGCGCTGCCCGCCGGCAAGTCGATCTCGATGGCGCTGATGGCGTCCGACACCGCGAACGGCTACAAGGCCGGGGGGTACGACGTCACTGCGCTCTCCGGCTCGGTCAACCGGTTCGTGCTGATGGCCTACGACCAGCACGGACCCACGTGGACCGAGGCCGGGCCGATCGGCGGCACACCGTGGGTCAAGAGCGTCCTGTCGGCCTTCATCGCCGCCGGGGCACCGAAGTCCAAGATCGACCTCGGTGTTGCCGAGTACGCCTACACCTGGCCCGGCAACGGCTCCGACGGCGAGCAGCTCAGCGTCGCGGACGCCCGATCCCGAGCGGGCTCCGCGGCCCGGTACGACGCCACGCAGCAGGAGTGGACCGCGAAGCTGTCCGACGGCACGGTGATCTGGTGGTCGGACGCCCGGACGCTCACCGCTCGCGAGTCACTCGCCGCGCAGCAGGGAGTGCACGGCCTGGCCGTCTGGGAGCTGAGCCTGTCCGACCCGATCTCCTGATCTGGGTGAGGTCACGGGGCCGGCGCAGGGCGGTGCCGGTCCCGTGACCTTCGGTACGCGTGCCGCCCTGGGAGTCGAGCTGCGCGGGCGCTGGCCCGTGTGACCCGGCTCACGCGCGGCAAGGGTTGGCAACCCTAAGTAAGCACAGGCTAACCTCACCCCTGTGAACAGTTCCGATGCGTTGCGTGGTGACGGCCTGCGGCTCGGCTACCACGGGAGCGTCGTCGTCGAGTCCGCCAGCGTGCGGCTGCTCCCGGGGCAGGTCACCGCCCTGGTCGGACCCAACGGCTCCGGGAAGTCGACCGTGCTGCGCGCGCTGGCCCGACTGCACCACCCGATCGCCGGGACGGTCAGCCTCCCGGACGTGCCCGACGCGCTGACCCTCAGCGCCAAGGACTTCGCGCGGCGCGTCACGCTGCTGTCGCAGTCCCGACCGACGCCGACCGGCGTCAGCGTGCGGGACGTCGTCGGCTACGGCCGGCACCCGTACCGCGGACGCTGGAGGCAGAACGACCTCGACGGCCCTCGAGCGATCGAGTGGGCCATGACCGTCACCGGTGTCGACACCATGTCCGAGCGCGGCGTCGACGAGCTGTCCGGCGGGGAGCTCCAGCGCGTCTGGCTGGCCACCTGCCTGGCCCAGGAGACCGGCGTGCTGCTGCTCGACGAGCCGACCACCTACCTCGACCTGCGCTACCAGGTGGAGATCCTCGACCTGGTACGCGACCTCGCCGACGAGCACCGCGTCGCGGTCGGCGTCGTCCTGCACGACCTGGACCAGGCGGCCGCCGTCGCCGACCACCTCGTCCTGCTGAGCCGCGGGGAGGTGGTGGGCTCCGGCCTCCCGCACGAGGTGCTCACCGCCGAGGCGCTCACCGAGACCTACGGGATCCGCGTGGACGTGGTGCGCGACGCGCGCACGGGCCGCGTGCACACCCGACCTGTCGGCCGGCACACGCATCGCCCGGCCGCCCGCGTCCGCGAGTGTGCGGACCTCCACCTAGCAGAGGACTCTCCCCGTGCGTAACCGTCTGACCCTGCCCGTCCTGCTGGCAGTCACTGCCCTCGTGCTGAGCGCCTGCGGCACCACCGAGCAAGCCGCAGACCCGGCCGCTGCGGCCACCACCCCCACAGGAGGGCCCGTCACGGTGACGGACGACCGCGGCACCGTGACGCTCGACGCGCCGGCCGCCAAGGTGGTCTCGCTCGAGTGGGGTCTGACCGAGAACCTGCTCACGCTCGGTGTGGCACCTGTCGGTGCGGCGGACGTCGACGGCTACAACACGTGGGACACCGTCATCGCCCTCGACGCGGCGACGCCCGACGTCGGCGAGCGCGGCGAGCCGAGCCTCGACGCGATCGCGGCGCTCGACCCCGACCTCGTCGTCACCACGACCGACCTCGCGCCGGAGGTCATCGCTCAGATCGAGAAGGACTACCCGGTGATCGCGCTGCGCGGCTCGGACGCCTCCGACCCGATCGGTCACATGCGTCGCACCGTCGAGATCCTGGGCGAGGCGACCGGTACGGGCGACCGGGCCACTGCCGCGCTCGCGGACTTCGACGCCGCAGTCGCCGACGGCAAGGACACGCTCGCCGCCGCCGGGGCCGACGGAGCGGCGTTCACCATGGCGGACGGCTGGCTCGCGGACGGGGCGGTCTCGATCCGCATGTACACGGCGGGCTCGTTCCTCGGGGGCATCGCCGGCGAGCTCGGCCTGACGAACGCCTGGACCGGCGAGGGCGACCCCGACTACGGCCTCTCGCAGACCGACGTCGAGGGACTGACCTCGTTGGGCGACATCCACTTCCTCTACGCCGCGAGCGACGACGACGGCGGGGACGCGTTCAAGGTCGGGCTCGCCGGGAACGCGATCTGGGAGCAGCTGCCGTTCGTCGTCGCCGGCAACACCGACCGTCTGCCGGACGGGATCTGGATGTTCGGCGGGCCCCTCGCGGCGGAGGCGTTCATCGACGCGGCCGTGGCGGCCGTGACGGCGTGACGACCTCGATGCTCCGCACGGCACGGGATGCGCCGAGGGGCGCCGCGTGAGCGTGCACACCCCGGTGGATGCAGGGTCCGACGTGTCACTCGCGACGGATCCTGCATCCGCGGCCACGCCCACCGGCACGCCCCCCAGGCGCACCACGTCGACGCTGCGGATACTCGCGGTCCTGACCGTCGCCCTGCTCGTCGTCGCGGTGCTGGCCGTCGTGGACCTGACGCTCGGGACCTCGCAGGTGGGTGCGCTCGACATCGTGCGACTGCTCCTCGGCACCGACGACGACCAGACGTTGGCCGTCCTTGTCGCGTCGCGTGCGCCACGGGTGCTCGCCGCGTTGCTCGTGGGAACCGCACTGGGCATGTCGGGTGCCGCGCTGCAGTCCGTGGCGCGCAACCCTCTGGCGTCGCCGGACACGCTGGCCGTCAACGCCGGCGCGTACCTGACGGTCGCCCTGGTCGCCGTGACCGGGTTCACGCTGCCGTTCGCCGTCGACGGCGCCTTCGCGTTCCTCGGCGGGCTCGCCGCGGCGGGCCTGGTGCTCGCGATCGCGCGAGGCGGAGCTGAGGGACCCACCCGGCTCGTCCTCGCGGGGTCCGCGACGATGCTCGCGCTGTCGTCGCTGACCATCGTGCTCATGCTCCTGTTCGAGCAGGAGACGGTCGGTCTGTTCGCGTGGGGCCAGGGCTCGATCGTGCAGACCGGCACGCAGAAGGTGCTCGACGCCGCGCCACTGGTGCTCGTCGCGTCCGTGGCGCTCGTCCTGTGGTCGCGACGGCTCGACGTGCTGGCGCTCGGCGACGACACCGCGTCCGTGCTGGGCCTCGACGTGCGACGCACCCGCCTCGTCACCGTCCTGCTGGCGGTGCTGCTCGCCGCGCTCGCGGTCACTGTGGCCGGACCGATCGGCTTCGTCGGCCTGTCCGCCCCGGTGATCGCGCGGCTGGTCGCGGGGCGGGTGCCCGGTCTCTCGCGGCACCGCCTCCTGCTTCCACTCGCGGCCCTGAGCGGCTGCGCGGTGATCCTCGCGGCCGACGTGCTGCTGCGGGTGCTCGTTCCCGGCACCACGAGCGTGGCCATCCCGACGGGCGTCGCGACAAGTCTGTTCGGCGCGGTCGTCATGGTCTGGCTGGCCCGTCGTCTGCGGGACAGCGGCCCGTCCCGGTCAACGGCGGCGGTCGGTGCGCGGCCCGCGTCCTCGGTACGCGTCACCGTCATCGTCGCGGTCCTCGTCGTCGTCGTCCTCGCCTGTGTCGTGGCCGCGTTCCTTGCCGGTGACCGGCTCCTGCTGCTCGGTGACGTCGCCAACTGGTTCGCCGGCGTGAGCGGCCAGCAGGTCTCGTTCGTCCTCGACCAGCGCACGCCGCGCGTGTGGGCAGCCCTGCTGGCCGGTGCCGCGCTCGGTCTGGCCGGGACGACCGTGCAGGCGGTCGCGCGCAACCCGCTGGCCGAGCCGGGGCTGCTCGGCATCACCGGCGGTGCTGGCGTCGGCGCGGTCCTCGCCCTCGTGCTGTTCCCGGGCGCGAGCATCTGGGTCGTGTCCGCAGCGGCCTGCGTCGGCGCCCTCGGGACGTTCGCCCTCGTCTACGCGCTCGCGTCGCGACGAGGACTGAGCTCCGACCGGCTGGTCCTGGTCGGTATCGGCGTCTCGGCGGCGGCAACCTCGCTGATCACGCTGCTCGTCGTCCTCAGCAACCCGTGGAACACCACCATGGCGCTGACCTGGCTGTCCGGGTCGACGTACGGGCGCACCGCGGCGCAGGTGTGGCCGGTCGCCGTCGCGCTCGTCGTGCTGACCCCGCTCGTCGTCCGCTGGCGCCGGGACCTCGACGTGCTGTCCGTCGACGACGACGTCGCCCGGGTGCTCGGTGTGCAGCTCGAGCGCACCCGGCTCGGCGTGCTGGTCGTGACGGCGATCCTCACAGCCGCATCGGTCTCGGCGATCGGCGTCGTCGGGTTCGTGGGTCTCGTGGCACCGCATCTCGCACGGTCGCTCGTCGGGTCGCGGCACTCCCGCGTGATCCCCGTGGCAGTTCTGCTGGGAGCCCTGCTGGTCAGCGTCGCCGACACCCTCGGCCGCACGATCATCGCGCCCGCGCAGATCCCCGCCGGCCTGCTGACCTCGCTGATCGGCGCCCCGTACTTCATCTACCTGTTGTGGCGCACCCGAAGGAGCACCTCATGACGACCGTCGCCGTAGCGCTGCCGTGGCGGATGTTCGCGGTCCGCGTGGCCCGCACGTCCTTCCTGAGCCCGAGCGTGCTGAGGATGACGTTCACGGGCGACGACCTCGACCAGTTCGCCGACAACGGGCTCGACCAGCGGATCAAGTTCTTCCTGCCGCTGCCCGGCGTGCCGTACGACGAGCTGCTCGAGGTGGGACGGTCCGGCGACTGGTTCGGCGGGTACCGGGCCGTGCCGCCCGAGCGTCGGCACCCGATGCGCACGTACACGGCCCGTGGTGTCCGCCCGGAGGTCCGGGAGCTCGACGTCGACGTCGTGCTGCACGGCGACCTCGGTCCGGCCACGCGCTGGGCGTCCGGCGCCACTGTCGGCGACGAGCTCGTCATCTTTGGCCCCAACGCCCTGGCAGACGGACCGCACGGAGGCGTGGACTTCGTCCCGCCCAGTCACGTGGACCGCCTCCTGCTGGCCGGCGACGAGACCGCGCTGCCGGCGATCGCGGGAATCCTCGAACGGCTGCCTGCCGATGCCGTCGGTGAGGCCCTGCTCGAGATGCCGCTGTCCGCGGACGTCATCGCCCTCGCCGCGCCCACCGGCGTCGCGGTGCGCTTCCTCGGCCGCGACGGGCGGCCGCACGGTTCGCTCCTGGTCCCGGCGGTGCAGGAGGCCTGCGGGCGCCTGCTGCCGTGCACGGGCGAGGGTGCGGAGCCCGAGGACGTCGACGACCTGCTCTGGGAGGTCCCCGTCGACGCGTCGGGTGCGCCCCTGCGGTCGTGGGTGGGGTTCTATGCCTGGCTCGCGGGCGAGGCGAGCGTGATCACGACCCTGCGCCGGCACCTGGTGCGCGAGTGCGGTGTCGACCGCAAGGCGGTCGCGTTCATGGGCTACTGGAAGGCCGGCCGCAGCGAGGGCGAGTGACGGCCGCCGCCTCTCCACCCCCTGAACGTCGGGTGCACGAGCCCCGGCCGGTGGCCGCGTCTCGCGGGATGTTCCGCAGTTCCTCTCACATTCACGAAGCCGCGGACGATCCGGAAGGGCGACACGCATCGACGCAGCTTCGCGCCGCGTGAGCGTGTCTGAGCTTCCCAGCGGGAACCCCCGCGCCCTCGCAGCCTCCACAGCAGGAGCACCACCACGATGAAGAACCGCACCTCAGGCATCGGCCGTCGCCTCGGCATCTCCTTCGCCGCCGTCGCCCTCACGGGTCTGGTCTCCGGCGCCGTCGGCCTGGCGTCCGTGGTGGAGCAGCGTGGGTTGAGCGCGGACATCACCGTCGCGCAGGAGGTGCTCCGGAGCGCCGAGACCGCCCGCTACCAGATCGCCGACCTCACGGGGTGGCAGGGGCTCGTCTTCGCCGACGCGAAGGTGTACGGCGCCGACGTGGCACTGGCCGCCGACGCGTACAACAAGTCGGGGATGACCGAGGCCAAGGACGGCGTCTACACGTGGCTCGAGGCGGTCGACACGACCGGGATGACCGCTGCCGAGAAGTCGGCCTGGGACGGGCTCCAGCCTGCGTGGGACAGCTTCTTCCAGTGGGACGAGCAGGTCGACGCCTGGCTGCGGGAAGGTGACGCCGGGGCGCTCAAGGCGATCGAGTCGATCAACGGTGGCGACGCCGGCGCGGCCTACAGCGAGATCTTCGGCATCGCCGACACGGTGACCGAGTCGGCCCAGAAGCGCGTCGACGCACTGAACGACAAGCAGCAGGGCGCCCAGTCGCGCACCACCGCGCTCCTCGTGGTGATCAGCCTGGTCGGTGCAGTCCTCGCACTCATCTTCGCGGTCGTGGCCACGCGCTCTGTCGTTCGCCCGCTGCGCAAGATCCAGGACGTCTCCGAGGCGATCGCGAACCGCGACCTCACCCACACGACCAACCTGACCGGCAAGGACGAGACCGGGATGGCCGGTGCTGCGGTCGACGCGGCCGTCAGCAGCATGCGCTCGCTGGTCGCGACGGCGGCCCAGTCGGCCGGCTCCGTGGCCGCGTCGGCCGAGGGTCTGAGCTCGGCGAACGCCGAGGTCGCCTCCGGTTCAGGTACCGCTTCGGAGCAGGCCGGCGCAGTCGCCGCCGCTGCCGGCGAGGTGTCCCGCAACGTGCAGGCCGTCGCTGCCGGCGCCGAGCAGATGGGCGCCTCGATCCGCGAGATCGCCCAGAACGCCACCAGGGCGGTCAAGGTCGCCGAGGAGGCGACCGCCGTGGCCGCGAGCACGAACGAGACCGTGGCCCGTCTGGGTGCGTCCTCGCAGGAGATCGGCAACGTCGTCAAGACCATCACGATGATCGCGGAGCAGACGAACCTGCTCGCGCTCAACGCCACGATCGAGGCGGCGCGTGCGGGCGAGGCCGGCAAGGGGTTCGCGGTCGTCGCGAGCGAGGTCAAGGACCTGGCCCAGGAGACCGCCAAGGCGACCGGTGACATCGCGCAGCGGGTCGAGGCCATCCAGGCGGACACCGCGGGTGCTGTCGAGGCCATCGGCCGGATCGGCGAGATCATCGCGTCCATCAACAGCTACCAGCTCACGATCGCGTCGGCCGTCGAGGAGCAGACCGCGACGACCAACGAGATGACCCGCGGTGTCACAGAAGCGGCGACCGGCGTGACCGACATCGCCGCGAAGGTCACCGCCGTGGCGACGACCTCCGAAGGCTCTGCCGACGTGCTCGAGCGCATGCAGGGCTCGACGCTGGAGCTGGCTCGCATGGCGGCCGAGCTGCGTGCCGAGATCGACCTGTACACGCACTGACGGCTCCGCGAGGACAGGCCCGTAGCATCGGCACGTGCCCCCCAGATCACCGCTGCCGGCGCGGCACGGCCTGAGTGCGGCATGGCTGCGGACCCCTGATCGCGACCGCTCGCGCGTCCAGGAGTGGGCGACGATGGGGGACTGGCTCCGCGACAGGCTGCCTGAGCACGTCGACGTGGCGCAGATGCTGGCGGCGCAGCGTTTCGTCGGCGAGGGCGGCCGGGTGGTGAGGGCGGAGGATCCGTACGCGCCGCATGTCTTCGTGTGGTTCCACCGTGACCTGCGTGACGAGCCCGAGGTCACCGCACCGATCCACGTGGTGCACCGCGACGACCGCCTCGTCGTCGTCGACAAGCCGCCCTTCCTGTCGTCCATCCCCCGTGGCCGGCACGTGATGCAGAGCGTCGTCGTCCGCCTGCGTGCGGAGCTGGGTCTGCCGGAGCTGTCCC
This sequence comes from Cellulomonas sp. URHE0023, assembly GCF_000688475.1. GTDB lineage: Bacteria > Actinomycetota > Actinomycetes > Actinomycetales > Cellulomonadaceae > Cellulomonas. Next base: position 1,477,544 of record NZ_JIAN01000005.1, read on the forward strand.
CGTTGCACCGCCTGGACCGGGTCACGTCCGGCCTGCTGATGCTCGCGACGGAGGCCCGGTGGCGCGGGCCGTACCAGACGCTGTTCGAGCACCGCAGGGTGCGCAAGACGTACTGGGCCCTGGCGCCGCTGCGTGAGGACCTTGCCCTGCCGGTCGTCGTCCGCAACCACATCCGCAAGGAGCGTGGCTCCTGGCAGGCGGACGTGGTGCCGGGAGCCCCGGTCAACGCCGAGACCCGCGTCGAGCTCGAGTCCGTGCGCGACGGTCGCGGCGTCTACCGCCTGACCCCGCTCACCGGCCAGACGCACCAGCTCCGCGTCCACCTGTGCGGCCTCGGCATCCCGATCGTCGACGACCCGCTGTACCCCGACGTCCTGGACGTCGATGTCGACGACTTCAGCAGCCCGCTGCAGCTGCTCGCCGGGGAGATCGCGTTCACCGATCCCGTGGACGGCGTCGCGCGACTGTTCAGTAGCGTCCGGCGCCTCCCGCTGACCGCGGGCGGCTGACGTGCCGTGGCGCCACGCCCTGCGCGATCAGTGGACAGCCTGGGCCTGCTTCGCGACGACGAGCCGGTTGATCGCGTAGAGCACCACCCCGACGGCCAGCAGGATCCCTGCGCGCACGTACACGTCGGCCTCCCGCCCGGTGAGCGGTGACGCCAGCACCAGCGACACGACGGCCCCGAGCACGGGAGCCCAGGTCGGCGCGCGGAACGGTGTGCCGGTGTCGCCCTCGACGGGTTCGTCGTCGGGCTCCTTGCGCAGGACGAGCACCGCGACGTTCACCACCGCGAACACGAGCAGCAGCAGGAGCACGGTCGTGTCCGCGAGGCCTGCGAGGTCGCCGGTCGACGCGAGGGTCAGGGCGATCACCACGGTGAACGCGATCGCGACGTACGGGGTCTGACGTCGCCCGACCTTGCCGAGCACACCCGGCACGATGCCTTCGTTCGACATCCCGTAGACGAGCCGCGACGCCATGATCATGTTGATCAGCGCGGTGTTGGTCACGGCGAGCAGCGCGATCACCGCGAACAGCCCGGGCGGGAACGTCAGTCCGGCTACCTTGACCACCTCGAGCAGCGGGCCGGTGGAGTCGGCGAGGGTCTCGGTGTCGACGAGCATCGAGGTGGTGAACGCGACGCCCAGGTAGATCAGGCCGGCCACCGTCAGGCCACCGAACAGCGCCCGTGGGAAGTCGCGCCGCGGCTGCGTGGTCTCCTCCGCGAGGTTGACCGAGTCCTCGAACCCCAGCAGCGCGTAGAAGGCGAGCGCCGTGGCGCCGAGCACGGCGATCCACGGTGTGCCTTCGGTCTCGAGCTCCAGCGCACGGCCGGGGTCGCCGTCGCCGCTGACCAGCGCCCAGACGCCGATGGCCAGGATGACCAGCAGCCCGGTCGCCTCGATGATCGTCAGGACGACGTTGACCCGCACGGACTCCGAGATGCCGACGAGGTTGACGGCTGTGATGGCGAGCAGGAAGAACCAGGCGGCGGCGATCGTCGGAACGGTGACGAACTCCGCCAGGTAGTCGCCGCCGAACGCGCGTGCGGCGGCGGCCGCGCTCGTGATGCCGGACATCATCACGGCGAACGCGACGATGAAGGTGACGAAGGGCCGCTTGAACGCCCGGTTGGCGTAGAGAGCGGCGCCGGCCGCGAGGGGGAACCGCCCGACCAGCTCGGCGTACGCCGTCGCGGTGAGGGCGGCCAGGACGAACGCGCACAGGAACGGCAGCCAGATGGCCCCGCCCACCTCGGCGGCGACCTTCCCGGTGAGCGCGTAGATCCCCGCCCCGAGGATGTCGCCGATCACGAAGAGCAGCAGGACCTTGCGGCCGATCGAGCGCTTGAGGGTGGGCTCTTGCGTCTGCGTCATGGTCGCCTCCGGCACCAAGTCTGGCGACGGCCCACGTCCAGCGCGCGTCGAACGGCTCGGTCTTGGGGGGCGTGGCGCGCCGCGGAGGGCTGCCGGTGCGCGATATACAACGTTGTAGCCTTCGGGAGTGTCGATCACCCTGCACGACGTGGCCAAGCTCGCCGGGGTCTCCATCAAGACCGTCTCCAACGTCATCAACGACTATCCGCACATCCGGCCGGCGACGCGCACGCGGGTGCTGGAAGCGATCGACACGCTCGGCTACCGCCCGAACCTGCAGGCGCGCGGTCTGCGTTCAGGGCGCACCGGCGCCATCAGCCTGATCATCCCGGACCTGCGCAACGCCTACTTCGCCGAGCTGGCCGACGCCGTCATGACGTCCGCGCACGAACGCGGCCTGTACGTGCTCATCGAGCAGATGGGCAGCGGCGACAAGGCGTCCGAGCTCGCCGTGCTGCTCGGTCCCCGCATGCAGATGGTCGACGGCATCCTCTACAGCGTCCTGGAGCTCGGGCAGGAGGATGCGCACCTGCTCGACATCCCCACGCCGCTCGTCCTGCTCGGCGACCGCATCTTCGACGGCCCGACGGACCACGTCACCATGCAGAACGCGGCCGGCTCGCGGATCGCGACCGAGCACCTGCTGAGCCTGGGCCGGCGGAACATCGTGGCCCTGGGTGCCCACGAGAACGAGGTGATCGGTTCGGCCGGCCTTCGTCTGTCGGGCTACCGCGAGGCCCTCGACGCCGCGGGAGTGCCGTTCCGTCCGGAGCTCGTGGTGAACGTCGGCACGTGGCACCGCCTCGACGGTGCGCAGGCCATGCGCGCTCTGCTGGCGTCCGGGGTGCCGTTCGACGGCGTGGTCGCCTTCAACGACGCTCTGGCGCTGGGTGCCATGCGCGTCGTCCAGGAGGCCGGGCTCAGCGTGCCGCGCGACGTCGCGTTCATCGGTTTCGACGACATCGACGAGACGCGGTACTCGCTGCCGACACTCACGACCATCGATCCCCGGCAGGCAGAGATCGCCGACGTGGCCGTCGGCTGGCTCCTCGAGCGCATCGCGGCCGGACCTGCGGGTATCGCGCCTCGGGAGCACCTGACCACGCCGCGGCTGGTCCAGCGGGAGTCGACCCTGCCGTAGTCGGTCGCCGACGACCACGGTCCCTCGACGGGTGGTCACGAAACGGCCGTCATTGCCGGCCCGCGCTTGACAGCACGCGGTCGCCTCAGCAGGATGGCGTTTACAACGATTCCCTACAACGTTGTAATCGGATTAATGAGGATTCGATGGGCCGCCGCGGGAGCTCGATCACTCCCGCCGCGCGCGTTGTCTCCGCTCGTCCCGGCCGCGCAGCACCTGCCCGGCACGGCAGCTCACTCGTAAGCCCCCGGCGCGACCGCCGGCCGACCCAGCGAAGGGTAACCACCACCGTGAAGAGCCGAACCCCCAAGACCAAGGCAGTCATGGCGACGGTGAGCGCCGGTGCTCTCCTCGTCATGCTTGCCGCCTGCAGCGCCGACGGCAGCACCTCGACCGGCACCGAGAGCGCCGACGGCGGCGCAGACTCAGCCAGCGGCGACTGCAGCAACGAGATCGTGTACCCGGACGCCCCGCAGGTCTCCGTCTGGGCGTGGTACCCCAACATCAACACGGTCGTCGACATGTACAACAAGGAGCACAAGGACGTGCAGGTCTGCTGGTCCAACGCGGGCCAGGGCGGCGACGAGTACGCCAAGTTCTCCACGTCGATCGCCGCAGGCTCGGGTGCGCCCGACGTGATCATGCTGGAGGCCGAGGTGCTGCCCGGCTTCGAGCTGCAGAACGCGCTGGTCGACCTGTCCGAGCACGGTGCAGACGAGGTCAAGGGCAACTTCAGCGCCGGCGCCTGGAAGGACGTGTCGAGCGGCGACTCGGTCTACGCGATCCCCGTCGACGGTGGCCCGATGGCCATGATCTACCGGTCGGACATCTTCGCGAAGTACGGCATCGAGATCCCGACCACGTGGGACGACTACGCGGCAGCGGCGCAGAAGCTCAAGGACGCCGGCGGCCCCTTCATGGGCGACTTCGGCAGCAACGTGCCGGCGTGGTTCACGGCCCTGATGACCCAGAACGGCCAGGTGGCCTGGGACTACGACTCGGCCGACCCCCAGTCGATCGGCGTCGACCTGAACGACGAGGGCAGCAAGAAGGTCGCCGACTACTGGCAGGACCTGATCAAGAAGGGTCTAGTCGACACGCAGGACCAGTTCACCACCGACTACGTCGGCGGCCTGGCCAACGGCTCGTACGCGACGTACGTGTCCGCTGCCTGGGCGCCCGGCTACCTCACCGGCGCCGGCGGCGCCGCGACGGGTGACGGCGCCGAGTGGCAGGTAGCACCGCTGCCCCAGTGGGACGCCTCGGACCCGGTCTCCGTGAACTGGGGTGGTTCGACCTTCGCCGTGACCACCCAGGCCAAGGACGCCGACCTTGCGGCCACCGTGGCCAAGACGCTCTACGCCTCGGACGAGGCGCTCAAGGACGGCGTCGACACCCAGACGATCTTCCCGCTGAACCAGAAGGTGCTCACCAGCGAGGCGTTCGCCACCACACCGGTCGCCTTCTTCAACGGTCAGCAGGCCAACGGTGAGGTCTACATCCCGGCCGAGAACGCCTACCCGGGCTACACCTACAGCCCGTTCACCACGTACTACTACTCGGAGCTGACCAAGTCGATGCTCACCATCATCGACGGCAGCACGACGGGCTCGAAGGCACTCGACCAGCTGCAGGAGACCATGACCGACTACGCCAAGGCGCAGGGCTTCAAGGTCAAGTAGCGGTCACCCGTCGCCAGGCTCCGGCAGCCGACCCGTTGCCGGAGCCTGGTGAAGGGCACCACCCGTTCGTCCGCACAACCTGGAGACTCATGACTACTCCCGCTGCCGCGGTGCCCTCGACGGCGAGGCCGCACGGGCACGACCACGCACCCGCGGCGTCCGCCGCAGGTGGGCCGCACCGCCGCAAGCCGATGCGGCGCGGCTGGGTCGGCTGGCTCTTCATCGCACCGTTCGGTGTCGTCTTCACCGTCTTCCTCATCGCCCCGCTGGTCTACGCGTTCTACCTGAGCCTGTTCTCCAAGGGCCTGGCCACGGGGACGACGTTCAGCGGCCTGAGCAACTACGTCAAGGCGTTCAAGGACCCGGAGTTCCTCGGCGGGGTGGGATTCGTCATCCGTTTCGCCGTGGTGCTCATCCCGCTCCAGATGGCCGTCTCGCTGGCGGCCGCTCTCGTGCTTGATGCGCTCACCACCCGGCTGTCGAAGTTCGCACGGCTGTCCATCTTCATCCCGTACGCCATTCCCGCCGTGATCGGCACGATCATGTGGGGCTTCCTCTACAGCCCGATCTTCGGACCGCTCAAGACCCTGTTCGCCACCTTCAACCAGTCCGCTCCCGCGATCCTGAGCGCGGACAACATCTTCGGCGGGCTGCTCAACATCGTCGTCTGGCAGTGGGCCGGCTACTACATGATCATCATCTACGCGGCACTGCGGGGGATCGACCCGAGCATCTACGAGGCGGCCACCATCGACGGCGCCAACTCGCGCCAGATCGCCTTCCGCATCAAGGTCCCGATGATCGCGAGCGCCATGGTGCTCATCCTGGTCTTCGCCCTGATCGGCACCCTGCAGTTCTTCACGGAGCCGCAGGTGCTCAAACCGATCGCGAACGGTGCCATCACCTCGAGCTTCACGCCCAACATCTACGCCTACAACCTGGCGTTCCAGTTCGGCCAGTTCAACTACGCGTCGACCATCTCGTTCGCGCTCGGCATCGTCGTGTTCATCGCGGTGTACATCTTCCTGTTCAGCACCCGCAAGAGCCGCGGAGGGTTCGAGAAATGACCGCACAACCGATCACCTCGAGCCCCGTGCGGACGACGTCGCCGCGACGGACCCTCGCACAGCCGGCACGGCGACGGAACGTCACGGGCCACGTCTTCCTCGTCGTCCTGATCCTGTACTTCCTGCTCCCTCTGTGGTGGCTGTTCGTGGCCAGCACGAAGAGCGCCCAGGGACTGTTCACGGGTACGGGCGGTCCCCTCTGGTTCGATCAGAGCTGGAACCTGTGGGACAACCTGCGCGAGCTGTTCACCTACAAGGGCGGCCTCTACCTGAAGTGGCTCAGCAACTCCCTGCTCTACTCGGTCGTCGGCGGCATCGGAGCCACCGTGCTCGCCGTGCTGGCCGGGTACGGCTTCGCGAAGTACCGGTTCAGGGGCCGTGACTTCTCCTTCGCGATCCTGCTCGGCTCGGTCATGGTTCCGCTCACCGCGCTCGTCATCCCGACGTTCATGCTCATGTCGCAGCTGCACCTGACCAACACCATCTGGGCCGTCATCCTGCCGTCGCTGCTCAGCCCGTTCGGCGTCTACCTGATGCGCGTGTACGCCGCGGACGCGGTCCCGGACGAGCTGCTGGACGCCGCCCGCGTCGACGGGTCCGGGGAGCTCCGCACGTTCCTCACCGTCGCCCTGCCGCTGATGCGCCCGGCGGTGGTGACCGTGCTGCTGCTCTCGGTCGTCGGCACCTGGAACAACTACTTCCTGCCGCTGGCCATGCTGACCAACCAGAACCTCTACCCGATCACCGTCGGGCTCGGCGGGTGGCAGGCGCTCGCCGCGTCGAACAACGGTGGCGGCGCGAACCTCTACACGCTGATCATCGTCGGTTCCCTGGTCTCGATCATCCCGCTCATCATCGCGTTCCTCTGCCTGCAGAAGTACTGGCAGGGCGGCCTGTCGCTCGGTGCCCTCAAGTAGCCCACGCGCACCTCCAGCCGACGACGCGGCACCTCAGCCCGCCCAGCCCTTCCAAGGAGCATCGCAATGCTTACCGCACGCCTCACCATCGACCCCCACTTCACGGTCGGCACCGTCAACCGCCGCCTGTTCGGCTCCTTCGTCGAGCACCTCGGTCGGTGCGTGTACGACGGCATCTACGAGCCCGGGCACGAGACGGCCGACGACGAGGGCTTCCGGGGCGACGTCATCGAGCTGGTCAAGGAGCTCGGCGTCTCGGCCATCCGCTACCCGGGCGGCAACTTCGTCTCCGGCTTCCGGTGGGAGGACAGCGTCGGCCCGGTCGCCGAGCGCCCCCGACGGCTGGACCTGGCCTGGCACTCCACCGAGACCAACGAGGTGGGGCTGCACGAGTTCTCCAGCTGGCTGCGCAAGGTCGACAGCGAGCTGATGCTGGCGATCAACCTCGGCACCCGGGGCACGCTCGAGGCCCTCGACATCCTCGAGTACTGCAACATCACCTCGGGTACGGCCCTCAGCGACCAGCGGATCGCCAACGGCGCGACGGACCCGTTCGGGGTCGCGATGTGGTGCCTCGGCAACGAGATGGACGGACCGTGGCAGCTCGGGCACCGATCGGCCGAGGACTACGGCAAGATCGCCTCGCGCACGGCGAAGGCCATGCGACAGGTCGACCCGTCGCTCGAGCTCGTCGTCTGCGGCTCGTCCAGCGCGCACATGCCGACGTTCGGCGAGTGGGAGCGCGTCGTGCTCACGCACACCTACGAGGACGTCGACTACATCTCCTGCCACGCCTACTACGAGGAGAAGGACGGCGACCTCGCCAGCTTCCTGGCCTCGGCCGTGGACATGGACCGCTTCATCGAGAGCGTCGTCGCCACAGCCGACCACGTGAAGGCGGTGCTCGGGAGCGACAAGACGATCAACATCTCGTTCGACGAGTGGAACGTCTGGTACATCGAGCGCTACCACGGTGTCGACAAGATCGAGGGTCTCGACAACTGGCCCGTCGCTCCGCGCCTGCTCGAGGACGCCTACTCGGTGGCGGACGCCGTCGTCTTCGGCAGCCTCCTGATCTCCTTGCTGAAGCACGCCGACCGGGTCACGAGCGCCTCCCTGGCTCAGCTCGTGAACGTGATCGCGCCGATCATGACCGAGCCCGGCGGGCCCGCGTGGCGGCAGACCACGTTCTTCCCCTTCGCCGTGACCTCGAGGCTAGCGACGGGCAGGGCGCTCGAGGTCAAGCTCGAGACGCCGACCTATGCGACGACCGTCTACGGCGAGGTGCCCGTCGTCGACGCGGTCGCCACGTCCGACCCGGAGACCGGGCTCACCAGCGTGTTCCTGGTCAACCGCAGCCAGACCGACGAGGTCACGGTGACCATCAGCGTCCCCGCCCTCGGCGACGTCGCCGTGCGCGAGGCGCACACGCTCGCCGATGCCGACAGCACGGCTTCGAACACGCTGGCCGACCGTGAGCGGGTCGGTCTGGTCAAGAACACGTCCGTCTCGGTCGTGGGCGACGAGGTCACGGTGGTCCTGCCGCCGATCTCCTGGACCGCGATCTCGCTCGGCTGAGAGGGGCGTCGACGGTCAGGAGCCGTCGCGCCCGGACCGTCCGGTGGCCGCCGCCGTCAGGGGGACGGCGGCCGCTTCGCCCAGGGTCGACTCCCGGCCGACGATCTCGAAGTCCGCGATGACCCGGACGAACGGGCGGTCGGGCTCGGAGTCCTCGATGCGGGACAGCAGCAGGTCCACGGCCGTCGTGGCGATCTGCTCACGCCCGGGTGACACCGTGGACAGCGTCGGCGACGAGTAGCCGGTCTCCTCGATGTTGTCGAAGCCGATGACCGCGATGGACGCGGGCACGTCGATCCGGCGGGCGTGGAGCACGTGCAGGGCGCCGAGGGCCAGTGCGTCGTTCAGCCCGAAGACCGCGTCGATCTCGACGCCCGACTCGAGCAGGCGGTGCATCGCCTCTGCACCCGTGGCGCGGTGCCACAGACCTGCCTCACCGACGAGCGCAGGGTCGAACGGCACGCCGGCATCGTCCAGCGCGAGCCGGTAGCCCTGCACGCGCAGGGCGGCCGAGCCCATCGTCTCGCCCTCGTGGGCGCCGATGACGGCGATGCGACGGCGCCCCAGGTCCAGCAGGTGCTGCGTCGCGGCACGAGCCGCCTCGACGTTGTTCATGGTCACGTGGTCGGCGGGGCCGCCGAAGATGCGCTCGCCCAGCAGCACCATCGGGAAGTCCACCGCCAAGGCTGCGGAGTCGGCCGGCCCGAGGGCCAACGGCGAGAAGACGAGGCCGTCGGTGAGGTGCCGGCGCTGCCCGGTCAGCACGTCGAGCTCGCGCTCGCGCACCGCCCCGGTCTGCTCGATGAGCACGGTGAGCCCTCGGCTCTCGGCCGCGCGGATCACCGAGTCCGCGAGCTCCGCGAAGTACGGCAGCGACAGCTCGGGCACCGCGAGGCCGATGATGCCGGTCCGGCCGGTGCGCAGGGTCCGGGCGGACATGTTGACCTGGTACCCGAGGTCTGCGATCGCGGCCTCGACCCGCTGCCTCGTCTCGGCGCGGATGTGCTGGTACCCGTTGACCACGTTGGAGACCGTCTTGATCGAGACGCCGGCGCGCGCCGCGACGTCGTGCATGGTCACAGCGCCGCCGCGCTTGGCCGTACTCATCGCAGGCTCCTCGTCCGGGGTGGGTCGTCCAGGTGTCGGTGTTCGAGGGCAAGGGTCGCAGACGTCGGGCCGTCACGGCTGCTCCCGGACCAGGGCCCCACGTCGTCGCATCACCTCGCCCACCGTCGCGCGCCGAGGGGGTTCGGTGCCTAGGCTCGAGGTCGTCGACCGAATGCCAGGAGGATCGCCATGAAGAGGTTCGTGTTCATCGTCGGCGTCGCCGTCGGGTATCTCTTCGGCACTGCGTCGGGGCGCCGGTTGCTCGAGAGGCTGCGCGTCTGGGGTGCCGACGTCTGGGCCGACCCGCGCGTCCAGGAGTACGTGCAGGAGTACGAGGCCCAGGCCACCGCGTTCGCGAAGCAGCAGGGCACCGCGTTGTGGGAGAAGGCCGTCGACGCAGCGAAGAGCGCCACGACGGGGTCCACGGGGACGTACGACGCGGGCACGCTGGTCGAGCCCGTGCTGGACGCCGACGACGCGAACCCCGGGACGGCTGACATTCGCTGACCGGCACGCTGCGGGGCCGTTGACATGTGACTAATTGGTCACCTAACGTGGTCGGTATGGACGAGGACCGCGACGACCAGGTGTTCAAGGCACTGGCCGACGTCACCCGCCGCCACCTCCTGGACCAGCTCTTCGCGCGTGACGGCCGCACGCTCACGGAGCTCGTCGAGGGCCTCGACATGACCCGCTTCGGGGTCATGAAGCACCTGTCGGTGCTCGAGGAGGCGGGCCTCGTCGTCACCCGACGATCGGGGCGGGAGAAGCTGCACTTCCTCAACGCCGTCCCGATCCAGCTGATCCACGAGCGGTGGATCGACAAGTACGACCTCCTGGGGGCGGAGCGTCTGCACGCCCTCACCGACCTCAAGCTGGCACTGGAGACGACCATGGGCACCAACACCGAGACGGCCACCGTCCTCGTGAACCGCATCTGGATCAAGGCCGACGCCGCGACCGTCTGGCGCGCGATCACGTCGCCCGAGTGGAACGCCCGCTACGGGTACGGGTCGCCGTCGCACTACGACCTCGTTCCCGGCGGGTCGTTCCGGACCTTCCCGTCCGCCGAGATGGGCATGCCGCTCGACCAGCCGATCATCGACGGCGAGGTGGTCGAGGTGGTCGAGAACGAGCGCCTCGTGCAGACCTGGCGCACGCTCTGGGACGAGGAGGCTCGCGCGGAGGGGTTCCAGCGGCTGACCTACGAGCTGGAGGTCCGCGGCGACAACCTCACGCAGCTGACCCTGACGCACGACGTCACCGGTGCGCCCCGCAGTGCGGCGCTGCTCTCGGGGGACATGCCGCAGTTCGGTGGCGGCTGGCCGCAGATCCTCTCCGACCTGAAGACGCTCCTGGAGACGGGTGCGACGCTCGGGAGCTGAACCGTCCGCAGCGTCCGCGGTCGTGGGGCTTCGGCCCTGCGACCGCGGCCGCGCTTCAGCGCGGGACTCCAGCGCTGAGGGCCGCCTGATCGGTGGGTGGGACACCGACCGATCGGCTTGGGGCATCCCGACCGGAGGCACCTAAGATCCCGCGGTGCCTTCGCTCGCCATGGACCTGACCCCGCTGCGCGTCAGCCCTGCGTTCCGACGGCTCTGGCTGGGACTGACGATCTCGAACCTGGGCGCACAGCTCACCGTGGTCGCGGTCGGGCTCGAGGTCTACCACCTCACGGGGTCGACGGGGTCGGTCGGCCTGCTCGGGCTGTTCGCGCTCGTGCCGCTGGTGATCTTCGGGCTGTACGGCGGCGCGATCCTGGACCACTACGACCGCCGAACGGTCGCACTCGTGTCCGCGTTCGTCACGTGGTCGGTCACGCTGCTGCTCGCCGCGCAGGCGTGGGCGGGTGTCGAGCAGGTGTGGCTCTTGTTCGTGCTGGTGGCGATCCAGTCAGGGGCCTTCGCGGTCAACGCACCCGCGCGCTCGGCGATCATCCCGCGGCTGCTCGACGCCAGGCTGATGCCGGCCGCGAACGCGCTGCAGACGCTTGGCAACAGCATCTCGTTCACCGTCGGACCCCTGCTGGGGGCGGTGCTCGTCGCAACCTCCTCCTTCGCGAGCGCGTATGCCGTCGACGCCGCCCTGTTCACGGCCGCGCTGGTCGCGGTGTTCCGGCTGCCAGCGCAGCCGCCGCTGACGGCCGGTAGGGGCCGGGTCGGCATCAGCTCGGTGGTCGACGGGCTGCGCTACCTCGGCACCCAGAAGAACGTGCGGATGACGTTCGCCGTGGACCTGGTCGCGATGCTGACCTCGTCTCCGCGCGTGCTGTTCCCCGCGGTCGGGCTGGTCTACCTCGGTGGGGGCGCGACGACCACCGGGGTCATGACCGCCGCGGCGGCCGCCGGCGTGATGCTCGCGGCGCTGCTGTCCGGGCCGATCACGCGCATCCGCTGGCAGGGCCGGATCATCAGCGTGGCCATCGTGATCTGGGGTCTGGCCATCGCGGGCTTCGGCGTCGTGCTGGTGGCCAGCGGCGGGACCCACCCGTCGCATGTCCTGTGGCTCGCGACCGCACTCGCCGTCCTCACGCTCGTCGTCGCGGGCGGCGCCGACGCCATCAGCGCGGTGTTCCGTCAGACGATCCTGCAGACCGCCACGCCCGACGACATGCGGGGCCGGCTGCAGGGCGTGTTCATCGTGGTCGTCGCGGGCGGTCCGCGCCTCGGTGAGGCGATGCTCGGGGGCGCGGCCGCGCACATCGGGGAGGGGTGGGCCGCGGTGATCGGGGGGTCGCTGTGCGTCCTGCTCCTGATCCTGCTGGTCCGCTCGCAACGCTCGTTCTGGGACTACGACGCTCTCCACCCGGTCCCGTGAGCCGGATCTCGACGCTCCGCGCGGGATCGACCCGACGGTGCGATGCGCACCGAAGGGCCGACCCCGAGAGGAGCTCGGCTCAGGCGTAGACCTTCGCCACCCACTCCTGCCAGTCGGCCGTTGTCGTCTCGGAGGGCGCCGCGTCGGTCGCGAAGTCGTGGACCGCGATGCCGACAGGTGCGCCGTAGGCATTGCGGCCGAAGAACCGGATGAGCGCGGTGTCCGTTCTCAGGCCGAGGAAGTTCGGCTCGGCATAGTCGACGACGACCGCCGAGTCGCCACCGGGAAGGCTGACCGTCGCCTCGGTGCCGACGGCCGCCTCGTCCGGCAGGCCGAGCGCCGAGCGCAGCGTGGTGAACCCGCCGGGAGTGTTCGAGGCGGCAGGGGCGTCCGTCGAGGAGTAGGTGACGGGACGCCGCGAGAAGTGCGTGAGGTACGAGCGCAACGTGGCCAGGTAGAAGTCCGTGTGGGCGCCTGCGCCGTCGTACTGGTTGTCCCAGTCGTCGACGAAGACGCCGGAGTGCACGTACCGCAGGTGGGTGCGACCGTCCGGGAGCGGCGTCAGCACCTCCTCCACCTGGTTGAACCAGCCGTCCGGCCCGTCGTTTCGGCCCACGAGGTGGTGGGGCGGGTCCCAGGCGGCGACGACCCCGTCGAAGGGGGCCTTGCCGCCGGTGCGGGGCTCGTACTCCATCGGCCAGAGCCAGCCGCCGATGCCGGTGGTCAGGGCATCCCAGACCTCCTCCGGTGAGGCGTCGATGTCGTGCTCGCGGACGATCTCGAAGTCGCGGGACATGTCAGTTCTCCTTCTCGTTGGTCTCGATTGCTTGCCTGGAGGTGTCTGTGGACGGGGGCAGCCCGTCGCCCGTGGGCTTGAGGGCGGGGTGCAGCGCGACGACCAGCCGGTGCTCGCGACCGCCGGGTGCTGCGGGGTCGTCGTACTTCTCGACGAGGTCGCCGAGCGCGACGGACAGCTCGTCGGCGAACGACGCGCGCGAGGCCGCTGACGAGAAGCGGACCGTGCCGTCGACCGCGTACGTGGCGAGCCGCTGGCCCGCCTGCTGGGCGCCGGCGAGCATCGTGCCGACCTCGTGCACCAGCCGTGCGCCGAGCGCGAGCATCCACTGTGCGGACAGCTGGTCGCGGAGGCGTTCGGGGTCGGGCGCGACGGCGGGCAGTGCGACCGGTGAGATCACGTACGAGGCGGCCGTCGCCTGCAGCACGCGCTCCTTCATGTTGCCCTTGTGGCGCTCCTCGACCAGCACGACCAGTCCGTGCTTCTCGAGGGTGCGCAGGTGGTAGTTCGTCTGCTGGCGGGACAGTCCGAGCGGTCCGGCGAGCGAGGTCGCGGATCCGGGGGTGCTGAGTGCGGCCAGGATGCGCGCGCGGTTGGGGTCCAGTGCGACCTCCGCGACGGCGGCATCTTCGATGACGGTGACGTCCAACATGTCTCCACCGTCGCACCGAAAGAAACTGGTGTCAAGAAAGAAAGTCTTTTCGGTGAGCGTTAGCGCGAGCGAGGCTTCGAGGGGTCCACCGACTCCGCGATCTCGCAGGCGGCGACCGCGGCGCCGCCGGTCGACGACGGGGAGCCCGGTTCGACCGCGTCGTGCACGTGCTCGGAGGCGTCGCCACGCAGCGTCCGCAGCGCGGCCAGCGTCGCGATGACCGCCAGCACGGCCGCGACCACGACGACGAGGAACCCGGCGTGCGAGCCGGCAGCGTCGATGCGTGCACCCGCGATGGACGACCCGATCGACACTCCGACGCCCAGCGACGTCCCGACCCAGGTCAGCCCCTCGGTCAGTCGCGCCCGAGGCACCAGCTCCTGCACCAGGCCGTTGCCGTTGATGAGGGTCGGCGCGATCGTGAAGCCGACCACGAACATCACCGCAGCCAGCGCGACGAGCGACTGCACGAAGAAGAAGGCGCAGACGCCCACGGCGAGGAGCACCATCCCGTTGGCGAACCGCAGGTAAAGAGGCCGCTTCCACTGGCGGGTGCCGTACAGCAGCCCGGAGATCAGCGAGCCGAGGGCGAAGACCGCCAGGATCACGCCGGCCAGACCCTTCGAGCCGGACTCGTCGGCATAGGCGACCGTGGACACGTCCGTGGCGCCGAAGATCGTGCCCATCGCCACGAACACGATGGCGAGCACTGCCATGCCGGGGTTGGCCAGCACCGACCCCCGTGGACGTGGCGAGCCGACGGGCGCGGACGGCGGCTCGGTCGACCGCAGGGACAGGAACCAGTAGCCGCCCGCGATCATCGCGACCAGGGGCACGACCAGTCCCGCGGTGGGTGCGACGCCCGTCGCCAGAACCGTCGCGAGGACGGGGCCCACGACGAACACGAGCTCGTCGAGCGCGGATTCCAGCGAGTACGCGGTGTGCGTCCGGTGCGGGTCCTCGCCTAGCAGGGCGGTCCACCGGGCGCGGACGAGCGACCCGAACGACCCGATGGCCGCACCCGTGATGACCGCGCCGACGAACAGGAACGCGGAGGGCGCCTCGAGCAGCGCGGCCACGATGAGCCCCACGAGGCCGAACGCGGCGGTCGCGACGGCCGGGCTCATGATCCGGGCCTGCCCGTGCCGGTCGATGAGCCGCGCCAGCTGCGGCGAGCAGACCGCCTGCGACACCACGTAGACGGCGGAGACCGCCCCGGCGAGCCCGTAGGACCCGTACAGCGAGGAGACCATGAGCACGATCCCGATGCCCACCATCGACATGGGCAGCCGCGCGAGCACGCCGGATGCGGAGAATGCGAGCGCCCCGGGTCGCGTGAGGATGTCGCGGTAGGGCGAGAGCATGTGGTCAGTGTGGCACCGGGGCTATCGCGGGGCGCGCCCGATGCCCCACCATCGGGTCATGACGGATGTGCAGGTCAGGGATGCCCCCGGTGACCACCGCTTCGAGGCCGTGTCACCCGAGGGCGTCGTCGTCGCGTTCTCGATGTACGACGTGGTCGGCACGACGGTCGTGTTCACGCATACCGAGGTCGACCCGCGGTTCGAGGGTCAGGGTGTCGCGAGCACCCTGGTGAAGTCCGCCCTCGACGCGGTGCGCGCGAGCGGCCAGGACGTCGTGGCGTACTGCCCCTACGTCAAGGCGTGGCTTGCCAGGCACCCGGACTACCAGGACCTGGTCAGGGCCGCCACGAGCTGACGGAAGCGAGCTCGGGAGCCCGCCTGGTCAGGGAGCTAGCCGCCCAGGGCTGCCGAGACCACGTCCTTCGCCTCGGACTGCACCTGCGCCAGGTGCTCGGCGGAGATGAACGACTCCGCATAGATCTTGTACACGTCCTCGGTCCCGGACGGCCGGGCGGCGAACCACGCGTTCTCCGTGGTCACCTTCAGGCCGCCGATCGACGCGCCGTTGCCGGGCGCCTCGGTCAGCCGTGCCGTGATCTCCTCGCCTGCGAGCGTCGTCGCAGTGACCTGCTCGGGCGTGAGCTTCGCGAGCGTCGCCTTCTCCTCGCGCGACGCGGCTGCGTCGACGCGGGCGTACCAGGACTCGCCGAACTCCGCGACGAGGTCCCGGTGGTGGGCGGACGGCGACTTGCCGGTGGTTGCCAGGATCTCCGACGCCAGCAAGGCCGGCAGCATCCCGTCCTTGTCGGTGGTCCACACGGAGCCGTCCTTCCGCAGGAACGACGCTCCGGCCGACTCCTCGCCGCCGAACCCGACCGACCCGTCGACGAGCCCGGGCACGAACCACTTGAACCCGACGGGAACCTCCAGCAGCCGCGCGCCGAGCCTGGCGGCCACCCGGTCGATCAGGCTCGAGGAGACGAGCGTCTTGCCGATCGCGGTCCCCGCGCGCCAGCCCGGCCGCGCTCCGCCGTACAGGTAGGAGATCGCGACCGCGAGGTAGTGGTTCGGGTTCATCAGGCCGTCGGGTGTGACGATCCCGTGCCGGTCGGAGTCCGCG
This sequence comes from Cellulomonas sp. URHE0023, assembly GCF_000688475.1. GTDB lineage: Bacteria > Actinomycetota > Actinomycetes > Actinomycetales > Cellulomonadaceae > Cellulomonas. The sequence goes on from NZ_JIAN01000005.1 coordinate 1,493,665, forward strand.
TCGTTGCCGGTCGCGATGTCGAACGGCGGCGGGTCGCCGGCCATGCGCTCGACGAGCGACGCCATGGCGTACGGCGACGAGCAGTCCATGCGGATCTTGCCGTCCCAGTCGAGCGTCATGAACGCCCACCGCGGGTCGACCGACGGGTTCACCACGGTCAGGTCGAGGCTGTAGTGCTCGCCGATCGCACCCCAGTACTCCACGGACGCGCCACCGAGCGGGTCGGCGCCGATCCGCACGCCGCCCACCCGGATCGCCTCGAGGTCGATGACGTTGGCCAGGTCGGCCACGTAGGAGGACAGGAAGTCGTGCCGCAGGGTCGTGTCCGCGGCGAGCGCCTCGCTGATCGAGACCCGCCGCACGTTGCGGAAACCGGACCGCAGGATCTCGTTGGCGCGGTCCGCGATCCAGCCCGTGGCATCGGAACCTGCAGGGCCACCGTCCGGCGGGTTGTACTTGAAGCCACCGTCGCGGGGCGGGTTGTGCGACGGGGTCACGACGATGCCGTCCGCGAGCCCCGGGCCCTGGGTCCGCACGCCCTCCGACGTACCGGCACCGTTGTGCCGCAGGATCGCGTGAGAGACGGCGGGGGTCGGCGTGAACGAGTCTCGGGCGTCGATGTGCACCTCGACGCCCGCCGCCGCGAGCACCTCGAGCGCCGACGTCCACGCGGGCTCGGACAGCGCATGCGTGTCACGGCCGATGAAGAGGGGACCGTCGGTGCCCTGGCTGCGTCGGTACTCGACGATCGCCGCGGTGATGGCGACGATGTGCGCCTCGTTGAACGCGGTGTCCAGGGCCGAGCCGCGGTGGCCGCTCGTGCCGAAGACGACGCGCTGCGCCGGATCGTCCAGGTCGGGCTCTCGGTCGTAGTACGCCGCGCCGAGCGCGTCCAGGTCAACGAGGTCGGACGGCTGGGCGAGTGTTCCGGCACGCGGGTCCATGCGTCGATCCTCCCCCACCTCGCGTGAGCACGCACCCCCCGACCTGCAGATACATCGAGCGCCCACGGTGCCCGGTAGCCTGGTGGGCATGGCCAAGAACACGTCCGACTTCGTGCTGCGTCCGTTCGAGGGTCTTCCCAGCGAGCCCGACTGGGTCGCTCTCAAGGAGCTCGTCCCCGCGGCGACCGCGACGGCGCGGACGACGAAGGAGTTCGGCGCGGTCGACGTGCTGGTCACCACGGTGCTGCCGACGAGCTGGCCGGCCCTGCACCGCGCGGACGGCACGATCCTGCTGGCCCTGCAGACCACGAGCAGCTCGGGCGACACGAGCCGTGACCTCGCGCACGCCCTTCTCGAGGCCATCGACTCCGAGCCAGGCACCGCCGTCGAGACGATCGGCCTCCCGGAGCCCGGCCCGCGTCTCCAGGACGTGCTGGACCTGTCCGTGCCCTTCGTCGTGACCATCGAGGAGTCCTTCGGCTACTGGCTGGACCCCGAGACGGAGCGCACGCCTGACCTGGTCGCGGCGATCGAGGAGGCCGATGCCGGGATCATCGACACGCGCAAGCTCGACGCCGCCGACGCCGCGTACTGGTGCCGGATGGGCGCCCGCGAGTTCCTGCGCTGGGCCCAGCCGCTCGAGGAGCAGGTGGTCCTGGACGGGCTGTCCCGCCTGCACGGCGCGCGTCAGTCCGGCTTCGAGGGCGCGAAGTTCGTCGGCTACTTCCGGTCCAGCGGGCTGGTCGTGCCCGTCTGGGAGCTGGCCAGGGGCTCCGAGGCCGAGGACATCGAGGCGCCGCTCGCCGCGTTCAAGGACGCGTTCCTCGCCGCGATCGCGGACACCTCGCCGCTGGACGCCAACGCCCGGCGCGCCCGCGCCGGACTCGTCGCCCGCCAGGTCACCCTCCGCTGACACCACCGGGTGAACGGGGCCGCACAGGGCCTCCGAGGCGGATTCCGGTGAGCGAGGATCGATAGGGTGAGTCGTGTGACACGCAAGGGCGGAAGGGCCGCCACCTCGAAGGCGGAAGCCGCTGTGCGGGCCGGGTCGAGCGACGAGGCCGCGGACGAACCAGCCGCCACCTCAAAGGCGGAAGCCGCTGTGCGGGCCGGGTCGAGCGACGAGGCCGCGGACGAACCAGCCGCCACCTCGAAGGCGGAAGCCGCTGTTGCGACGGGTTCGACCGACGAGGCGACGGACGAACCAGCCGATGGCTCCTCAGACCCCGCGACCGTGGCTCCGGCACCTGCGCCGGTCGTGAGCGAAGCCCGCAAGGCCGCGACGGACGCGCGCAAGGCGGCCGCGCACAAGGCCCGTCAGCGCGTGGCCGTCATCATCCCGGCGAAGGACGAGTCCCGACGGATCGCTGCGACGGTGCGCTCGGCGCGCGCGATCCCGCATGTGGACCTGGTTCTCGTCGTCGACGACGGCTCCGAGGACGACACGCAGCACGTCGCCCGGGAGGCCGGTGCGGTCGTCGTCCGGCACTCGCACAACCGAGGCAAGGCGGCGGCGATGGAGACGGGTGCGGCAGTGGTCGCGATGCGCGACGCGCCGGACCGCCAGCCGCGGATCCTGCTGTTCATCGACGGCGACCTCGGTGAGACGGCCGTGAACACCGCCCCGCTGGTACCGCCCGTCTTCGAGGGTCACGCGGACCTGGCCATCGCGTTGCTCCCGCCCCAGCCCGGGGCCGGTGGACGCGGCGTCGTGGTGGGCGCTGCACGTCGGGCGATCGCATCGATGACCGGCTGGACCCCGACGCAGCCGTTGTCGGGCATGCGCTGCCTGACGCGCGCCGCCTTCGAGGCTGCGACGCCGTTGGCCCGCGGGTGGGGTGTCGAGACAGGCATGACGATCGACCTGCTGCGCGCGGGCTTCCGGGTGATCGAGGTGCCGTGCGAGCTGCGCCACCGGCCGTCGGGCAGCGACCTCAAGGGTCAGATGCACCGTGCCGCGCAGTACCGCGACGTCCAGCTGGCGGTCAGCGCCCGGCGGGTCCGGCGCGCAGCCGGCGCCGTGAAGCGCACGGTCACGCCGAGCACGGGCCAGCCGCAGACGCACCGGTAGGCCGCCCGCGGGCGAACCGCGGCGGCGTCAGCGCGTCGGCGCGGGCGTCGGCTCGGCAGGAGCCTGCGCAAGCTCGTCGGGGACAGTGCCCTCGGGTGCGCCGAGCCGCCACTGCGCCGCGGCCGCGACGAGGCACGGCACCGCGAGGGCGATTCCCGTGGCCGGGACGACGATGCCGGAGTCGTTCATGAGGAACCCGAGACCCAGGGCGGCCGCGATCGAGGCGACCGCGGGACGCAGAAGAGGCACCGCCTGACGGAGCCCGGCCATCGAGCCGCCGGTGCCCATGAGTGCGCCGCGTCGCGGCCGGCCACCCGCGATCACGAGCCACGTCAGCGCGACGCCGCCAATCGCCAGCACGAGGTAGCGCCACGACGTCAGGACGCGCAGGTTCACGGCGATCTTGCGGCCCACCACGTCCGCCAGCCCACCGTCGAGCACGGTCGCGAAGAACCGCCCCAGGTGCGTGCGGTCCTCGGGCGGGCGGAGCCAGTCGAGCACCGCGAAACCACCCACCACGACCGCTCCGACGACGGCGATCAGCAGCAGCGCCTTCCAGTTCACCTTCCTGCCGCTCACGACGATCGTCAGCATCGCGAAGGCGAGGATCAGCGCCGGTGGGCCGCCGAAGTCGCTGCCGAGGCCGGGCGTGCCGTCGACGACGACGAGCAGCAGCCCGAGCAGGGCCACGAACCACGTCGCCAGCCCGCGCCGGCCCCGGCGCAGGAGTGGGTCCGCGACGGCGACCGCGAGGAGCAGACCTGCGGCGGTGAGGAGCGCGAACGCCTGGTTGCTCATCCCGTAGAACCGCGCCGCGAGGATGCGGTGCGCGCCCATGGGCGAGTCGATGACCAGCGTCGAGCCGGTGCACGCGTCGACGACGAGCACCGCGACGGTCACCCCGGAGACCAGGCCGGCCGGGCCGAGCAGGTTCTTGCGCCACGGTCCGACGAGCGCAGCGGCGGTGATCAGCGCGATCCAGCCGACGAGCGTCCACCAGAACGCGTTCACCGGCCGGTCGGCGCGCCACCACGGGACGACGTTCGTGAGGAACGACGCGACGGGGGCGGCGGCGAGGGCCAGCGAAGCGACCCACAGGATGCGGAGTGCCGGACGCAACGGCCGGGCGTCGGAGCGCCCCTTGCGGGTCAGGATGATCGCGGCGGCGAGGAAGAGGACCGCCTGGACGAGCACGAGGCGCGTCGAGTAGGAGGCGCTGACCCGAGCGATCAGCGAGGAGTGACGCTGCGTGTCGACGAGGTAGGCGAGCCGCCCGATCGCCGTGGCGGGTCCGGCGGTGGGCAGGATCTCCGCGCCGGTCAGCGACGCCGCCGCGTCGTCGAGCCCGATGCCGTCCAGGAGGGTCGGCGTGACGTCGACCGACTGCACGAGCCCCTTCTGCCGGGTCGACCCCGACGTCAGCAGGTCCTCCGAGTACTCGGTTCCGTTCGGGGCCAGGCCTGTGGCGGCGGCGAGCTGCAGGGTCGCGCGACCTGAGTCGGCCAACGAGACGACGAGCACCGTCGCGCCGGACCTGCGGGCCCCGACGAGCGCTGCGCCGATGCGTTCGTCCATCGCCTGCACCTGCGACCCGCGGGTCGGCTCCGTGATGGCGTCGGGCCCGGTGACCTCGGGCTGCGGATCGGTGATGGTGCCGTCGAGCCCGGGCTGCGGGGCGTCGGTCGCGGTCGGGTCCGCCCGGGTGGTCGTCGCGTAGCCCGGGTCGCGGATCGTGCCGGCGTCGAGCACGACCAGGGTCGAGGTTGCGAGCGAGTCGCGCACCGCCTTCGTGATCCCGGACTCGGTGGCGGGCAGGCTCGTGTGCGTGCCGACGACGTGCCCCGTGCTGTCGGCCAGAGCGATCGCGGCGCCCGGACCGAAGCCGGTGACCGGGGTGCCCGCACGGGCGAGGACGTCTCCCAGCATCCCGGGCTCGGCACCGTAGGACCCGGACCCGGCAGCGTCCACGAAGTCCGCCCAGCCAGGCACGACGCCGTCGGTGCTGGGCCCGCGCAGGGTCCGGCAGGTGCGGTCCGCGGCGGGCGCGTCTGCGGCGCGCGTGCCGGTCGAGACGACGAGCCAGCCGTCGACCGGGCAGGACCGGGTGGCCACGCTGCGGGCGGCCACCAGGCCGATTGCACCCTCTCGGGACAGGTTCCACAGCGCGGGCGTGGTCAGCGTCGTGACGTCGTCCCAGCGCAGACCTGTGACGCCGACGAGGAGGACCGGGGGTGGGCCGTCGCCGGGATCCGATGCGGCTTGGGCGGGAACAGCCAGCGTCAGCGCGGCGACGCCGCTGACCACGAGGAGCACCAGGGTGCGCAGGAGCCGACGCCGAGGCGCGCGAACGTGATCAGGGGTCGGCACCGTTCCAGCCTACGGGCGCACTACCCTCGGTCCGGGCGGGGCGCAGAGATCTGCGGCACACCGTCACCACATCGATGCAGGAGGACCCAGCGATGACGGACGCACTGCCGCGGTACGCCTACCTCGGCCCGGCCGGCACCTTCACGGAGGCGGCGCTGCGCCAGGTCGTCGGCGCTGACGAGAGTGTGGACCTGCCCGTCCCCGACGTCGCCTCGGCGATCGAGGCCGTGCGCACGGGGGCCGCCGACTTCGCCGTCGTCGCCATCGAGAGCACGGTCGAGGGCGGGGTCACGGCGACGCTGGACAGCCTGGCTGCGGGCAAGCCGCTGGTGATCCTGCGCGAGGTGCTGGTCCCGGTGCAGTTCACTCTTGCGGCCGCGCCGGGCGTCGCACTGGCGGACGTCCGGCGGATCTCCGCGCACCCGCACGCGTGGGTCCAGTGCCGGCACTGGCTGGCGGCGCACCTGCCCGGCGTGGTTCACGTGCCCGCAACCTCGAACACCGCTCCCGCGTCCCTGATCGCCTCCGGGGAGACGCCGCTCAGCTTCGACGCCGCCCTCGTACCGCCCGCAGCCGTCTCGTTGTACGACCTCGTGCCGCTCGCGGAGGGCATCGCCGACAACCCGTCGGCGCAGACCCGCTTCGTCGTCGTCGGAGCTCCCGGGACCGTGCCGCCGCCCAGCGGGGCCGACAAGACGACGCTCGTGGTGCACCTGCCCGACAACGAGGCCGGTGCGCTGCTCGCGATGCTCGAGCAGTTCGCGGTCCGCGGCGTCAACCTGTCGCGGATCGAGTCGCGTCCGATCGGCGACTCCCTCGGGCGGTACTCGTTCTCGATCGATGCGGAGGGCCACATCACGGACGAACGCGTCGGCGAGGCCGTCATGGGCCTGCGGCGGCGCTGCCCCTACGTCCTGTTCCTCGGCTCCTACGCGCGCGCCGACGCGGTCGCGCCGACCGTCCACCTGGGCACTGCGGACCAGGACTTCGTCGTGGCGCGGTCCTGGTTGGCGGCGCTGCGCAACGGTGAGGCGACCTAGACCGCAGCGACCCGCACCACGAGCGCCCCGGGGTCGACGCGGGCGCTGAGCTCGGCCACGCGACCCACCACGTCGCCGTCGACCTGGACGTGCTCCCCACCCTGGACGACGAGCCGGACCTCCTGCGCGCGGGTGTGGTCGATGCGGCCGATCTTGGCGGGCAGGTCGTTGCGGACGCCGACGCCCTGCATCATGACCTCGCCCCACAGCTGGGCCCATCCCGCGATCCCGGCGCGCGTGTCGATCGCGGCGATGTCGAGCCAGCCGTCGTCGAGGACCGCGTCCGGCAGGAGCGTGATGCCGCCCGGCAGCTTGCCGCAGTTGCCGATGAGCAGGCTGCGCAGCCGGGCGGACCGCATCGGCTGGTCGTCGAGGCGCAGGTACATGCGGGTGCGTCGGCCGTTGAGGTGCTTGAACCCGGCCACGAAGTACGCGATCCACCCGACCCGTCGCTTGAGCTGCTCGTCGGTGTCGGCGACCATCGCGGCGTCGAACCCGAGGCCGGCGATGACCAGGAACAGGTGGTCACGCTGTGCCTCGTGCTCGGGGTCGGCGGTGCCGCCGTCGACCTCGGACTCCCAGGTGATCACCTTGAGCCAGCCGACGTCGATGGTCCGGTCCCGCCCGTCGACGGCGATCCGCAGGGCCTCGATGGGGTCGCTCAGCGGAAGGTCGAGGTTGCGGGCCAGCAGGTTCCCGGTTCCGAGCGGCATGAGCCCCATCGGGATGCCCGTGCCGACGAGCCCTTCCGCGACGGCGCGCACCGTGCCGTCGCCGCCGATCGCCACGACGACGTCGGCGCCCTCCGCCACCGCCTTGCGGGCCTGCCCGACTCCCGGGTCCGCGACCGTGGTCTCGTACCAGAGCGGTTCGGGCAGGTTGCGCTCGCGGCGGCTGCGCTCGATCGCCGCCCGCAGCCGCGCCACGTCAGGCTTGGACGGGTTGGCGACGAAGGCGACGAGCTGCCCGGTGGCCTCGACGTCGCGCGCCAGCTGGAGCGCCCGCCGGCTCGCCCCGGACCGGGGCGACTCGATCCGTCGGCGGAGCTCGGTCGTGCGCAGCCACAGCACAAGCGCCAGCAGCGCAGCACAGACCAGCGCGATGCCGAGGCCCACCACGGCCCACGCCTCCCACGTCATGGGCCGAATCTACGGCCCCGCCGAGCGGATGCATCAGTCGATACCCGGCGTGGCCCATCGCTTTCGGGAGTCGCTATGTCGGTGTGAGCGGACCTGGGCCGGCGTCGCGGGGGCTCGCGTGGGACACGGTCGGGGTCCTTCGCCGGGGGTCGGTAGGGTCGGGGGGTGATCGATCTGCGGCTCCTGCGGGAGGATCCTGACGTTGTCCGGGCGAGCCAGGTGGCGCGTGGCGACGATCCGCACCTGGTCGACCAGGTGCTCGACGCCGACGCGCGACGGCGGTCCGCGTTGACCGACTTCGAGACGCTGCGCGCCGAGCAGAAGTCCCTGGGCAAGCAGGTCGCGCAGGCGCAGGGTGACGAGAAGCAGGCGCTGCTGACCCGCGGCAAGCACCTGGCCGAGCAGGTCAAGGCTCTGCAGGCCGACGCCGACGCGGCCGAGACGCTCGCCACGGAGCTGAGCCGTCGCATCTCCAACGTCGTCGAGGACGGGGTCCCTGCGGGCGGCGAGGACGACTACGTCGTGCTCAAGCACGTCGGTGAGCGCCGAAGCTTCCAGGACGAGTTCGGCGCTGACTTCGTCGTGAAGGACCACCTCGAGATCGGTGAGGGGCTGCGCGCCATCGACACCGCGCGCGGTGCCAAGGTGTCGGGGGCGCGGTTCTACTACCTGACCGGGATCGGCGCGCGGCTCGAGCTCGCGCTGCTGAACGCGGCCGTCGACAAGGCGCTGAGCGCCGGGTTCACACCCGTGATCACGCCCACGCTGGTCAAGCCCGAGATCATGGCGGGCACGGGGTTCCTCGGCGCACATGCGGACGAGATCTACCGCCTGGAGGCCGACGACCTCTACCTCGTCGGGACCAGCGAGGTGGCACTCGCCGGCTACCACTCGGGCGAGATCCTGGACCTGAGCGACGGCCCCAAGCGCTACGCAGGCTGGTCCGCCTGCTACCGGCGCGAGGCCGGCTCCTACGGCAAGGACACCCGCGGCATCATCCGCGTGCACCAGTTCCACAAGGTCGAGGCGTTCAGCTACACGACGATCGAGGACGCCGCCGACGAGCACCGCCGCATCCTCGCGTGGGAGGAGGAGATGCTCGCGCTCGCGGAGCTGCCCTACCGCGTCATCGACACGGCCGCGGGCGACCTGGGCTCCAGCGCAGCACGCAAGTTCGACTGCGAGGCGTGGCTGCCCAGCCAGGAGCGGTTCCTCGAGCTGACGTCGACGTCGAACTGCACGTCGTTCCAGGCGCGCCGGCTCGGCATCCGGGAACGCACCGCTGACGGGTCGATGAGGCCGGTGGCGACGCTCAACGGCACCTTGGCGACCACGCGCTGGCTGGTCGCCCTGCTCGAGAACCACCAGCTCGCGGACGGGTCGGTGCGCGTCCCGGTCGGTCTGCAGCCGTATCTCGGTGGCCTCGAGGTGCTGGAGCCGGTGCGATGACGCGGGCCGGCCTCCTCGCGCTCGACGTGGACGGCACGTTGATGACGTATGACGGGGTCATCTCGGCGGGTGTGGTCGACGCGGTCGGTCGGTTGAGGGATGCAGGCACCCACGTGGTGCTCGCGACCGGGCGTGGTGTGCACTCCGCGGTGCCGGTCGCGACGGAGCTGGGGCTCACCGAGGGCTGGATCGTCTGCTCGAACGGCGCGGTGAGCGCCCGGATCGACCCCTCCCGACAGCACGGCTACGAGGTGGTGCGCACGACGACGTTCGACCCTGGCCCCGCGCTGCGCGCGATCGTCATGGAGCTGCCGGACGCGCTGTACGCGGTCGAGGACCTCGGCGTCGGGTTTCGGGTCTCGGGCGACTTCCCCGACGGCGAGCTGTCCGGCGAGCTCGAGCGCGTCACGTTCGACGAGCTGGCCGAGACCCCGGCCACCCGCGTCATCATCCGGGCGCCCAACAGCAGCCCCGACGACTTCCACGCGGTCGTCGCGCGCGTCGGCCTGCACGAGGTCGAGTACGCGGTCGGCTGGAGCGCGTGGCTCGACCTGACCCCCGGCGGCGTCTCCAAGGCGAGCGCACTGGAGGAGATCCGCCGTGAGCTCGGCGTCGAGCCGCACGCGACCGTGGCGATCGGCGACGGGAGCAACGACGTGCAGATGCTGCGCTGGGCCGCGCGCGGCGTCGCCATGGGGCACGCCCCGGAGGGCACGCGGCTGGCCGCCGACGAGGTCACCGGTGGCATCGAGGACGACGGCGCGCTCCCGGTGCTGCTGAGCCTGCTCGTCTGAGGCGCGCCCGCGCGTGGCCACGACGTGGTCGCGTTGACCTAGCCTGAGCCGGTGCCCGCCCCGCTGCTGTTCGCCCTGTCCGGGTTGACGCAGTACCTCGGAGCGGCGGTGGCCGTGCGCGTGTTCGGCACGCTGGCTCCGGCCACGGTCGCGTGGTTGCGGATCACGATCGCTGCCCTCGTCCTGCTGCTGTGGCGTCGACCGTGGCGGGCGCGCGGGCTGTGGACCTGGCCCTCGCTGCGCACCGCGATCGTGTTCGGGATCGTCCTGGCGCTCATGAACGTCGCGTTCTACGTCGCGCTGGACCACCTGCCGCTGGGCACGGCCGTGTCCATCGAGTTCCTCGGCCCGGTGGCCGTCGCGGCAGTGACCGGGCACGGCTGGCGCGACCGTGTGGGCATCGGGGTGGCGGCGATCGGGGTGGTGCTGCTCGCGGGCGTCTCGCTGAGCGCGGGGCCGGACGCGACCGTGGGCCTCGTCGCGATCCTGGTGGCGGCCGCGTGCTGGGCGGCCTACATCCTGCTGGGTCGGCGGGTCGCGCACGGGCGTGCGGGGGGAGTCACGGGTCTGGCGGTGGCGATGTCGGCCGGTGCCGTGGTGTTCGCGCCGTTCCTGTCCACGGGTGCGCTACCGGTCCTGCACGACGGGCGTCTCGCGCTGCTCGTGGTCGCGATCGCCGTGTGCTCCTCGGTCGTCCCGTACGCCATCGAGCAGGTGGTGCTGCGACGCGTGCGGGCTGCGACGTTCGCGGTGCTCCTCGCGATGCTGCCGGCCATGGCGGGGCTCGTCGGGGCGGTCGTGCTGCGGCAGGTGCCGCACGGGCTGGAGGTGCTGGGTCTGCTCCTGGTCACGGGCGCGATCGTGCTCACGGGTCTGGACAGCGAGGACCAGCTCGCCGACGAGGCTCCGACCCCCGCCTGACGTGCCTACAGGTACTGGCCGGTCGAGCCCTGCCGGTCCTCCTCCGTCGGCAGAGCAGCGCCCGGGCCCGGGGGCAGGGCCCGTCGCTGACCGCCGACCTGGATCTGGGTGCCCATCTGCTGCACGACGAGCGCGGTCTGGATCCCGTGGAACAGCCCTTCGAGCCAGCCGACAAGCTGGGCCTGCGCGATCCGCAGCTCGGCGTCCGACGGCGCCTGGTCCTCGACGAACGGCAGCGTGATCCGGTGCAGCTCCGCGACGAGCTCGGGCGAGAGGCCCTCCTCGAGCTCGGCGAGCGAGCGCTCGTGGATCTCGGCCAGCCGGATGCGGGCGGCGTCGTCCAGGGGAGCGCTGCGCACCTCGTCGAGCAGCTGCTTGATCATCGTGCCGATCCGCATGACCTTGGCGGGCTGCTCGACGAGACCCGACACGTCCTCGACCTCGGCCTCTGGGTCGTCGGGCGGCTTGACGACGACCACGCGCGGTGCCTGCGGCTCGTTCTTGCTCATCTGGGCATTGTGTCCGACGCAGGAAGATCCGCCCACCGCTGCCCGTCGGAACCACCTCTACCGGCTCGTTAGGGTTGCAGCATGGCCTGGCTGACAACCCCCGCCCACGCTCGTTGGCTCGAAGCCGAGACCGACCGGCTCCTCGACTTCGGGCTGCGGAGCGTCGTCCCGGGCGGGTTCGCCCGGCAGGACGAGTCGGGTGAGCCGGTGGACGGCCCGCTCGAGCTGTGGATCGCGTGCCGGATGACGCACGTCTACGCGATCGGCCACCTTCTGGGGCGCCCCGGGTCGGCGGCTCTGGTCGACCACGGGCTCGACGCGTTGCGCGGCGCGTTCCACGACGACGAGCACGGTGGCTGGTTCGCGCAGGTCTCCCGTGACGGAACCCCGGTCGACCCGGACAAGGCGGCGTACCCGCACGCCTTCGTCATTCTCGCGACGTCCTCCGCGACCGCCGCGGGACGCCCCGGCGCCGGCGAGCTGCTCGACGAGGCGCTGGCCGTCTCGGCGCAGCACTTCTGGGACGACGAGGCCGGCATGTCCGTCGAGCAGTGGGACCGCACGTTCACCACGCTCGACGGCTACCGCGGCGTGAACGCCAACATGCACACGGTCGAGGCGTACCTGGCGGCGGCAGACGTGACGGGCGACAGGGTCTGGCTGACGCGGGCGCTGCGGATCATCGAGAAGGTCGTGCACGGCTTCGCCGCAGGGAACCACTGGCGCATCCCGGAGCACTTCGACACGCAGTGGAACCCGGACCTCGACTACAACATCGACGAGCCGGCGCACCCGTTCCGCCCGTACGGCGCCACGATCGGGCACTGGCTCGAGTGGTCGCGGCTCACGTTGCACGCCCGCGCGGCCATCACCGCCACGGGTGACGTCGCCCCGGCGTGGATGCTCACCGACGCGACCGCACTGTTCGACGCCTCCGTCGAGGAGGGCTGGGACGTCGACGGTGCTCCTGGGTTCGTCTACACCGTGGACTGGTCGGGCACGCCCGTCGTGCGTGAGCGCATGCACTGGGTCGCGGCCGAGGCCGTCGGAGCCGCCGCAGCACTGCACGCTGCGACCGGCGAGCAGCGGTTCGACGACCTCTACACGCAGTGGTGGGAGTACATCGGCGCGCACCACCTGGACCGCGTCGGCGGTTCCTGGTGGCACGAGCTGGGCACGACGAACGAGGTGTCACGCACCGTCTGGGCCGGCAAGGCGGACCTGTACCACGCCGTCCAGGCCACCCTCATCCCACGGCTGCCGCTCACCCCGGTGATCGTCCCCGCGCTCGCCGCCGGCCTCCTGGACTGAGACCGGTCCGCGTCACGGCAGCAGCAGCACCTTGCCGAAGGCCTCGCCCGACTCGAGGAGACGGTGCGCCTCGGGGGCGTCGTCGAAGGACAGCCGGGCGTGCACGACGGGACGCACCGAGCCGTCGGCGACGAACGGCCACACGTGCCGTCGTACGCCGTCCATGATCGCGACCTTCTGCTCGAGCGGTCGCGACCGCAGCGTCGTGCCGAGGACGGCAGCGCGCTTGGCCATGAGCGCAGACAGGTCGAGCTCCCCACGTCGTCCCTGCTGCAGACCGATGACCACGAGCCGGCCGTCGTCGGCGAGCATCGCAACGTTCTCCGCCAGCCCGCCCGCGCCGAGCACGTCGAGGATGACGTCGACCCCCTGACCGTCCGTCGCGGCGAGGACACGGTCGGACAGGCCAGGCAGACGGTGGTCGAACGAGTCAGCCGCACCCAGAGGCCCGAGGCGCGCCGTGCGCAGCGGCCCGCCTGCCGTCGCCAGGACGCGCGTGCCGAGCGCGTGCGCGATCTGGACCGCCAACGACCCGATCCCACCGGAACCTCCGCGGACCAGCAGCGTCTCGCCGGGCGAGAGCCGCGCCGCTCTCAGGTTCGACCAGACGGTGGCCACGGCCTCCGGAAGTGCTGCCGCGTCGATCGTCGCGACCCCGTCGGGGATCCGCAGGGCGAGACCGGCCGGGACGACGACGCGCTCGGCGTACCCACCCCCGGGCAGCAGGGCGGCGACCCGGTCACCGACCCGCCACCCCGACCCGGTCGCACCTGGACCGACGCGCAGGACCGTCCCGGACACCTCGAGCCCCGGCCACGGCGGTGCCTCCGGTGGTGGTGGGTAGTGGCCGAGCCGCTGCAGGAGGTCCGCACGGTTGACACCGGCTGCCGCGACCTCGACCGTCAGGTCCTGCGCCCCGGCCACGGGTTCGGGCACCTCTCGGACGTCCAGGACGTCGGGCCCCCCGGCCTCGGTGATCACGACCGCGCGCACGACGGCACAGTATCTGGCCTGTACATCCCTACACTTCGGCGTACCCCCGTGGGTTCCGATCGCCGTCTTGGCAGCCAGAACACACGTCCCGATAGCACACGTGGCCTCGATGTTGGGTTCAACTTCTCGTATCCCAGCGGGTGACGTCCATGGCAAACTCTGGCGGCGGGCTAATGGTCCGGTGTCCAACAGCCGATGACAGCCAACGGGACTCCTAGAGGGTCAACAGAAGGCTTGACCGGATCGACCTGGTGGAAACACCCGTTGTCGGAAGACGGAAAGGAACGACATGCTGCGACGGCTCGGCATTCGCGCCAAAGTGATGGCTGTCCTTGCCGTCCCCATGCTCGTGATCTTCGGATCCGGAGCGTTCATCTCGTACACCGCTCTCGCGGACCTCAAGAACGCCAACGCGGCCGAGGACGTCGTGCGGGTTCTCCAGCAGTACGCCCCCTTCGGTGTGGCGGTGGAGACCGAGCGTGTCCTCACGCTGAACGGCGGCTCGCCGGAGCGGATCGCCGAAGCGCGTGCAGCGACAGACGCCGCGCTCAACGCGGTGAAGCCGCTGACCGCGAAGATGGACCTCACCGAGTTCCCGCCGGCGGTGGTGAACCAGTTCCTGGAAGTCCAGAACGCTCACAACACACTGCTTCCCTCGGTCCGGACGCTCGCCGACATCGGTTCGGCACGTGCGCTGCTGCAGCGGAACTACTCGCAGATCATCCAGGGCCAGGTCGGGCTCGTGGAGCAGGTCGCCAACAGCTTCAGGAACCGCGACCTCGCGGCCTACATCACCGCGTACCGAGAGGTCTCGGACACCCAGGACAACCTGGTCGTCGAGCTCATCGACGGTGTGACCGTGCTGACCAGCAAGGGCGCGAACCCCTCAGTCATCCGCGCCTACGGCTCGCAGGCCGCGTCGACCGAGCTTGCCCGCTCCCGTGCTCGCGTCGCGCTGACCGGTCTCGGCATCGACTCGCTCGTCCTGCCGCCGAAGGACCCGACGTCCGCGTTCACACGTATGCGTTCGCTCCTCGTCGAGGGCGACCCGGCGACGTTCGGGCAGGTCGACCCGGCCACCTGGCTCTCCGAGGTCACGTCGCAGACGACGAACCTCAACGAGCTCAACGGCCGTGTGCTCGAGGCCGCCGCGACCGTCGCCGAGAAGGCCGCGACCGACGCCCGTAGCCGAGCGATCATCACGATCGGCCTCGCCATCGCGGCCGCCATCGTGTCCATGTTCTTCGCCTTCGTCATCGCCCGTGCCATCGTCGTCCCGCTGCGTCGCCTGACGGTCGCAGCCGGTGAGGTCCGCGAGCAGCTGCCGCGGCTCGTCGAGCAGGTGGCGGTCCCTGGTGAGGGACCGGAGATCACGCTCGCACCCATCCCGGTGACGTCACGTGACGAGGTCGGCCAGCTGGCCGCCGCGTTCAACTCGGTGAACCAGACGACCGTGCAGGTCGCCCAGGAGCAGGCCGCTCTGCGTGGCTCTATCGCGGAGATGTTCGTCAACGTCGCCCGCCGCGACCAGGTCCTCCTGAACCGGCAGCTGTCGTTCATCGACTCCCTCGAGCGCGCCGAGGAGGACCCCAGCACGCTGGCCAACCTCTTCCGCCTCGACCACCTCGCCACCCGTATGCGTCGTAACGCGGAGTCGCTGCTCGTGCTCGCCGGCATCGACTCGGGTCGTCGTCTTCGCGACTCGATGCCGCTGTCCGACGTCGTGCGTACCGCCTCCTCGGAGATCGAGCAGTACGACCGCGTCGAGCTCGACCTGCAGGTCGACCCGCACATGCACGGCTTCAACGCCCTCGGTGCGGCTCACCTTCTCGCCGAGCTCCTCGAGAACGCGACGGTCTTCTCCGAGCCGGAGACGCCCGTCACGGTCACCACCGGTGTCTCGGGCCAGTACGTGATCATCCGGGTCCTCGACCAGGGCCTGGGCATGAGCGACGCCGAGCTCGACGCCGCCAACGCGAAGATCGCGTCGACGTCCGCAAGCGACTCCCTGGGTAACCAGCGCCTCGGCCTCTTCGTGGTCGGCCGCATCGCCCAGCGCCTCGGCGCTGACGTGAAGCTGATGAAGGCGACGCACGGCACGGGTACCGAGTCGATCGTGCGCTTCCCGGCGACCTTGTTCGTCGCCAGCGAGTCCGCGATGTACAACAACGGTGCACCCGCCGCCCTGGCTGCCCCCCGCGTCGACCCGGGCATGCCCGAGATCGAGGCCCCGGTCGTCCAGGCCGTCGACCTCGCGGCGCTCACGGACGGTCAGACCTCGCTCGGTCTCCCGAAGCGCCGTGGCCGCGACGACGACGGGACGCACGACGAGGGCGCGATCCCCGTCACCGAGTTCCAGTCGTCTGCCGCTCTGCCGTCGCGCTCCAAGAAGACCTTCGACGAGGACAACCTCGTCCTGCCTGAGGCGCCCGACGGCCACATCGCACCGGAGATCTCCGCAGCCGCGCTGGGCTCCGACTGGGCCCCCAAGACCGCCGCCCCCGCGGGCGGTGGCCTGCCGAGCCGCAGCCGTGCCTCGACGCCGGCCTGGGCGACTCCTGAGGAGCCGACGCAGGCGCCCACCGCGGCCGCTCCGGCCCCCGCCGCGCGTGCCGGTCTGTTCTCCGGCTTCCGTGGTCGTACGCCCGAGCAGGTGGCTGAGGCTGCCGCGGCCGAGTCCGTCGACCCGACGCCCGTGCCGGCCGTCCGCGCCCCGTGGATGTCCGCTGGTGCGCACGCCGCTCCGGTCGAGGAGATCGTCGTCCCGGCGCTCGCCACCGAGGACGACTCGTGGGAGGCGCAGGAGGCCGAGCACCGTCAGGCCGCTTCGCAGGAGCCCGCAGCCGAGATCGTGGTCGAGGACTCCACCGAGCAGGGCGACGACGTCGCCGGCTTCGAGCCCGACCCGTCGTGGGCTCCGCCGAGCTCCGAGGACGCTCCCGCCTGGGAGCCGACTCCCGCGTGGGAGGCGCCTGCGGCCGAGTCCGTCGAGGCTCCTGCCGCGTGGCAGGCACCCACGGTCGAGGACGTCCCGGCGTGGGCACCTCCCGCAGCCGAGGAGACCGTCGCATGGCAGGCGCCCGTCGCCGAGCCGACCCCGGTCGCCGACGAGGCTGCCTGGGCACCGACCCCCGCCTGGGCGGCCCCTGCCGCCGAGACGGACGAGGCGCTCGAGGTCCGGCACTCCGGTGATGCGGTCTCCGCGGACACCGACGCCTGGGTTGCGCCGGTCGTGGACGTGAACGCCTGGGACCAGGCTGTTGCCGAGTCGCCCGCATGGGCGCCGGTCGAGGCGTCCGAGCCGGTCGAGGCGTCCGAGCCGGTCGAGCCCGTGGCCGAGGTCGCACCCGTCGTGGAGGCGCCTCGCAACGCGCCTGCCGCCGAGGTGGCGCCCGCTCAGACCTTCACGAGCTACAGCGGCTACGCGGGCTGGGCGGCACCTGCCGCCGAGACGCCCGCCGCCTACCAGCCCTTCGAGCGCACGCTCGACGAGGCACGCGCCTGGCACACCGGTGCGATGCCTGTGGTTCCTCAGCCGGTCGCGCAGGTCGAGCCTGTCGTGGCAGCAGCCTGGCCGGCCCCGTCCTGGGAAGAGGCTGCGGCGCCCGTCGCCGAGCCCGCGCTTCCCGAGCCGGTCGTCGTCGAGGCTGAGGAGCCCGCATGGGCCCCGGTCCAGCTCGAGGCGGACGAGGCTCCTGCCGACGTCGCCCCGGTCGCCGTCGAGGCACCCGCCTGGGCCGCGCCCGAGCAGGACGCACCGGCCTGGCCGGCGTTCGTCGAGGACCACCCGGAGGTCGAGCAGCCGACCCAGATGTTCACCCCGGTCGAGGCCGAGGCGGCCGTGACGGTCGACGAGCAGCCGGAGTTCGAGCCGACCTCGTTCGCACCGACCTACGAGCAGCCGTACGCGCCGTCGTTCGACCAGCAGCTGGCTCCTGTCGCACCGCAGGCCCCTGTCGCGCAGCCGGTTCAGGCCGCACCGCAGGCTCCTGTCGCGCAGCCGGCTCAGCCGCTGGCCGCAGCCCCCGGGTGGATCCACGACCCGTTCGCCACGGCGGCAGCGCCGGCAGCCCAGCCCGCCTTCGGCGAGCTGGTCCAGCCCACCGCTGCCGAAGAGGCGAAGGGTGGCCGTCGCTGGGGTCTGTTCGGCCGCAAGAAGGCCGACGCCGCAGACGCAGCCCCGGTCGCGCCCGTCGCCCCGGCCCCGGTCGCCTACGAGGCCCCGGCCAGCCAGGTCGCTCCGGTCCGCACGTCGGCCTGGACGGCTGAGGCTCAGGCCCAGGCCGCGCAGCCCGAGCCGCAGTCGTGGATGGCGTCGACCGACCAGTGGTCCGCTCCCGCGGCCCCGGTCCAGAACGCGTTCCCGGCGCCCACCGCGCCCCAGGCACCCGCCCAGGCGGCTGCCCCCGCGCACCCGTCGGCCGGCTCCTGGTCGCCGCCGGAGTGGAACGCCCGCGCAAACCCCGCCCCGCCGTCGACGGTCCCGCAGCCTGCGCTGCCGCCGTCGGTCGCACCGCGGATCGGCACGCTGGACGACGAGGTGGCGGCGATGCTCGCGCTACGCTCGGACATCCAGGAGCAGGCGCTCTCGGAGCTCTCCCAGCTGTCGGCCTACCGGCCGGCCGCGTCGGGTGGCTCTGCGGAGCGACTGACCAAGCGTGTCGCCCAAGCTGTCCCGGCGTCGACGATCGCCGAGGATGAAGGGAAGCCCGTCCAGCGAGACGCGGACCAGCTCCGCTCGCGCCTGTCTAGCTTCCAGTCCGGGACCAACCGTGGCCGTCAGGCCACCGATGACCCCACAAGCCAGAACGGCGCTAGCTGATGACAGACCTGTACCCCTCAACCGTCGTCCCAGCCCTGGTGACGTCCGACCCCGCAGTCATCGACTGCACCAGCAAGGAGGAAGTGTGACCGCGCTCAGCACCGAGGCAGCCAACTTCGGCTGGCTCCTGGACAACTTTGTCCGGACCGTGCCCGGCACTCGCCACACACTCGTGGTGTCTGCGGACGGTCTTCTCATGGCGATGTCCGAGCAGCTCGACCGCACCAGCGGCGACCAGCTCGCGGCCATCGTCTCCGGGATGTCATCCCTTACCCGTGGCGCAGCGCGCCAGCTCCGTGCGGGGGAGGTGCGTCAGGCCATCATCGAGATGGACTCACTCTTCCTCTTCCTCATGAGCGTCTCGAACGGCTCGGTTCTCGCCGTCGTCGCCGAGGCGTCCTGCGACGTGGGGCTCATCGGCTACGAGATGGCGATGCTCGTCTCCCGTACCGAGGCAACGCTCACCCCGCAGCTCATCTCCGAGATGCGCGGCCAGCTCCCCATTGACGGCGCCACGCGCGCTCCCGTGGCCTGAGCCGACAGGACCCGACGATGAGCGAGCACATCGAGTACGAGGCCAGAACGGTCCGGCCCTATGCCGTGACCGGTGGCCGCGTGCGCTCGGCGCGCTCCGACCTGCCTCTCGAGGCACTGGTCGAGGCGATGCCTGGCGCCGTCGCGAGTGTGGGGCTCCCGCCCGAGAAGCGGGCGATCCTGCAACACGCAGCGTCGAACTACATCTCGGTCGCCGAGCTGTCGGCCCTGCTCCACCTGCCTCTGGGCGTGATCCGGATCCTCGTGTCCGACCTCGCCGAGCAGAACATCGTGCGCGTGCACGCCTCACAGCCGGTCGAGGTCAACACCGGTGAGTCCCCTGCCTTGTCCCTCAGCGTGCTGGAGAGTGTTCTCAATGGCATTTCCGCCCTCTGACGCCGCTGTGGCCGCTCCGGCGGGCACGGCAGGAAGCGTCGCTCCCACAGTCGTCAAGATCGTCGTCGCCGGCGGCTTCGCCGTTGGCAAGACGACCTTCATCGGCTCCATCTCGGACATCGAGCCCCTCAACACCGAGGCCGCGATGACCGAGCACTCGGTCGGCGTCGACGACGCCGGCGGTGTGTCGGACCGCAAGACCACCACGACGGTGGCGATGGACTTCGGTCGCATCGCCCTGCCGGGTTCGCTCTGGCTCTACCTGTTCGGAACGCCTGGCCAGGACCGGTTCCTGTTCATGTGGGACGACCTGGTCCGCGGTGCCATCGGCGCCGTCGTCCTGGTCGACACCGACCGGCTCGACCAGTGCTTCCCGGCCGTCGACTACTTCGAGAGCCGCGGCATCCCGTTCGTCGTCGGCGTGAACTGCTTCGACGGCGTCGCCAAGCACCAGCTCGACGACGTCCGTGACGCCCTGGCGATCCCGGCGCACGTGCCGGTGCTCTACACGGACGCCCGGTCGCGTGCGGCCACGAAGCAGGCTCTGATCTCGCTCGTGCAGCTCGCGATGGAGCGTCTGCGGAGCCGATGAGCCTCTGAGCTCAGCTCGACCACGACAGCGGCCGGCCCTCCCGAGGGCCGGCCGTTGTTCGTGTCCGGGCGCCAGGGATCCGGATCTCGCGTAGGCCGCCGGTGCCGGGCCCAGGTAGGGAATCATGTGACGATGGCCGTCGACCCCGTCCCCTCACCGCGTTCGGGCGGTGACGACGACGAGGCGGTCGAGGTGCCACAGCCGCGGGCGGAGGCGGACGAGCCGGCGGTCGCAGAGGACGTGTCCGTTGCCGACGACGAGGCCACGGGGGAGCCCCCTGCGGCGCCCGATCCGGTGGCGGCGATGGCTGCGCTGACGACGCCGCGTCCCCCGCTCGACGACGCGCCAGAACCCGTGGCGGAGACGTTGACCGCCCCACGAGCGGCACCGGACGACCACCCTGAGAGGCTCGGGCTGGCACTACCGACCTCAGAACCCGCCCCGGGACGACGCGTCTACGCGGACGGTTCAGCGCTCGCACAGTACGTCGTCGGGTCGTCGAGCCACACGGACTGGCTGGCGTGGGCCGGGGACCACGAGCAGGAGCTGATCACGACGCCCTTGGGGCTCACCGAGCTGCACCAGGTCGCGTGGCCCGCCGGTGTCGAGGCGCGGGGTGTGGCTAGAGATGTCGAGGCCCGGGTCACGGTGGTCCGGTTCTCGGACCAGACGCTGCGCGCCGCGACGAAGGTCTCCGGGGTGCTGCCGCCGTTCACGGCGCTGCACATCGGGGCGGCGCTTGCGCATCCTGGGGTCGTCGCGGTGGCCACGTACGAGACACAGCTGGCTCGCGTCGCGGCGCTTCACGGCCTCCTGGTGGTCTCCCCGGGCATGGCTCCGTTCTGGTGGGAGGCGGACGACTGATGATGCGGTCCTTCCCTGCCGTGCGTCCTCGGCCTACGTTGCCCTAGTGAGCACACCGAAGGATCCGCAGCTGCTCGACTCGGCCGCCGTGCGTCTGGCGTCCCCGCTCCGTCCTTCGCGACGGCGTCCGACCGGCCACGTCGTCCACCTCACGCGGTCCGAGCGCAAGGCCAGGGGCGCGGCTGCACGCGTACTCACCCCGCGGGAGTCGCTCGCACTGGCCGGCGGTGCCGGCAAGCGGCCGGACCCGATCGACCTGCTTGTCGGCCAGGCGGCGACGCGGGTCCCCGAGCTGGTTCCGCTCCGCTACGGGCGCATGTCGACGTCGCCGTTCGCCTTCTTCCGTGGTGCGGCGCTGATCATGGCCTCCGACCTGGCCTCGACTCCCAGCAGCGGGCTCGAGGTCCAGCTGTGCGGTGACGCGCACATGTCGAACTTCGGTCTGTACGGGACGCCGGAGCGCCGGCTGCTGTTCGACCTGAACGACTTCGACGAGACCCTTCCCGGCCCCTTCGAGTGGGACGTCAAACGGCTCGTCGCGTCGGTCGAGGTGGCCGCGCGCGGAAACCGGATCCCGCGCAAGGAGCGGCGGGACATGGTCGTGGGCGCAGCCCGGAAGTACCGCGAGGCCATGCGGGAGTTCGCGACGAAGTCCGAGCTCGACGTCTGGTACGCCCGGGTCGACGTCGACGAGTTCATGGGCGAGTTCGTGGCACAGCTGAACAAGTCCCAGGCGAAGCGGACCCAGTCCACCATCGCCAAGGCGCGGTCCCGTGACCACCTGCAGTCCGTCAGCAAGCTGACCGAGATCGTCGACGGTCGTCGCCGCCTCATCTCGGACCCTCCGCTGGTCACGACGATGGACCAGCTCCTCGGCGTCGAGGGGGCCGCGGAGTTCGCCGACCGGCTCGCCGAGCTGGTCCGCGCCTACCGCTCGACGCTGCAGCCGGACCGGCGCCACCTGCTCGAGCAGTACCGCGTCATCGACATGGCCAGGAAGGTGGTCGGCGTCGGTAGCGTCGGGACGCGGGCCTGGATCCTGCTGCTGCAGGGGGTCGACGAGAACGACCTGATGATCCTGCAGGCCAAGGAGGCGCAGGCGTCGGTGCTCGAGCAGTTCCTCGGGTCCAGCGAGTACACGCAGGCCGGGCAGCGGGTCGTGGAGGGTCAGCGCCTCATGCAGGCAGCGAGCGACGTGATGCTCGGCTGGCAGCGGACCCACGGGATCGACGGCCTGGAACGCGACTTCTACCTGCGGCAGCTGCGCGACTGGAAGGGGTCGGCGTCGATCGAGACGATGGTCCCCAGCGGGATGGCCCGCTACGCGGAGCTCTGCGCCTGGACCCTGGCCCGCGCGCACGCCCGGTCCGGTGACCGCATCGCGATCGCGGCCTACCTCGGCAGCTCCAGGACGGCCGACGAGGCCTTCGCCACCTTCGCCACCGAGTACGCGGACCGCACGGAGCAGGACCATGCCGTGCTTCTGGACGCCATCGCGACGGGACGTCTGACGGCGATCCACGGCGTGTGAGCGCGCGGGCGGGCAGCCGCGCCCGCGGCCGCCTTCGCGCGTGTGCGTCGTGTGCGTCGACTTACGGCAGCAGAGCGAGCTTGCCGGTGGTGGCCCTCGACTCGAGCTCCGCGAGCACCTTCGGGCCCTCGGCGAGGTCGTAGACCGTGGGTCGGTGGCCGCCCAGAACGCCGGCGGCGACGAGGTGGAACAGCTCGGCCATGACCTCGCCGAAGAGGTGCGGCGCGGACCGGATGAGGGTGCCGATGTTGAGGCCGATGACGTGGACCTGGTTCGTGTAGATCAGGTCCCAGCCGGAGATCGAGGCGTCGCCGCCCGCCACGCCGTAGACCACGACTCGGCCCGTGACCCGGCGGGTCGCGGCCAGGCTCGCCTCGAGCGTGGCTCCGCCCACCGACTCGAGCACCAGGTCCGCCCCGTCGCCGCCCGTGAGCTGGAGCACCTCGTCGGCGATGCGGTTGCTGTGGCTGTCGAGGACGTGGTCGACGCCCAGGGCCCGGACGGCGTCGTGCTTGTCCGGCGATGCCGTGGCGATCACGGTCGCGCCGTAGTGCACGGCCATCCGGACCGCGGCCTGGCCTGTCGCGCCTGCGGCCGCGTGGATGAGGACGGTCTCGCCTCGGGTGAGGCATCCGAGCGGTCGGAGGGCCGCCAGAGCGGTGGGCCAGTTCACCAGGAGGCCCAGCGCGTCCTCGTCGGACCATCCCTCGGGCACCGGCACGGCACCGGCCGCCGGCAGCACCATGTACTCGGCGAAGGCGCCCCCGGTGATGCCGACCCCGACGACGCGCGTGCCGAGTGACGGCTCTGTCACCCCCTCGCCGACGGCGACGACGACTCCGACGCCCTCGATGCCGGCGACGTACGGCGGACACGGCCCGTGCGCGAACGTCCCACGGGCCTGGGAGATGTCCACGAAGTTCACGCCGGCGACGGCGACGTGGATGAGGACGTCACCGGGACCGGGGATCGGCACGGCGACGTCGGTGACCAGTCGGAGGTCCTGCGGTCCGGCGAGGGACGTCTGCTGCAGGGCGCGCATGGTTGCGGGGATGGTCATGACACCGGCCTCCGGTTCTTTGTTTGTCGATCGATCAAGAAAACGGTAAGGGCGTCGACGCCAGCAGGTCAAGGCATACTTGATCGAACGACAAACAACTGGGGGACGAATCCAGATGACCACGCGAGGCAGGCCGCGCACCTTCGACCCCGACGTCGCCCTGCGCCAGGCCCTCGACGTGTTCTGGGAGCGCGGCTACGAGGGCACCTCGATGAGCGATCTGGCCCAGGCGATGGGGATCGCATCGGCCAGCATCTACGCGTGCTTCGGCAGCAAGGAGCAGCTGTTCCGCCAGGTGATGGCCCTCTACGGGTCTACGGCGGGCGCGCCGCCAAGGATCGCGCTGCGTGAGCACTCCACCACGCGCGAGGCGATGCACGCGATGCTGCGGGCCACCGCCGACCAGGTCACCGGCGCCGAGACCCCGCACTACTGCATGCTCGTGCTCGCTGCTCCGACCGGTGCGCTGGAGAACGAGCCGGTGCGGGAGTTCCTTGCGGGACTGCGGCTCGGCGTACGCGCGACCATCAGGGACCGTCTCGCCCGCGGAGTCGCCGACGGCGACGTCGCCGCTCCCGAGACCAGCCTCGACGGCATCGCCCGCTACTACGACACCGTGGTCCAGGGCCTGTCCGTGCAAGCCCGGGACGGGGCCGATCGCAGCGAGCTCGAGGACGTCATCACCTGCGCCATGGCCGCGTGGGACACGCTCATGGCTGCATCCGGCCCAGCCCGCGAGAGCTAGCGGGCCCTGGGCGCCGGCCAGCACGGGCGGACGGGTCCCTTGTGGCAGACTCGTCGCGCGACGAGCGGCTCCTGGGAGCCGTCTCGCGCTGGAGGGCTGTCTGAGCGGCCGAAAGAGACGGTCTTGAAAACCGTTGGAGCGGGACAACCCCGTTCTCGTGGGTTCGAATCCCACGCCCTCCGCAGATGGTGCTCGTGCAGGTCCTTCGTCTTGCGCTAGTCGACGGCTGACGCTGCGCGTCGCCGGGCGCGACGTGCCAGCAAGGTCATGGTCAGCCAGTAGACGAGCCACGTGAGCGTCATCCAGCCGAGGACTGCAGGGATGGGCATGTCGCCCACGAGCAGCCAGATCGCTGCGCCGACCGCGAGGGGGGCCACCACGTCGATCCACCACCGGAACGTGCGGACCGGTGGTGCCGGAGGCCCCACGTACGACTCGGCCGGCACTGGCCTCATGGGCTCCACGCACTGATCCTCTCGGTCAGGAGGACCACTGCGGCCCACGAGGCACGCACGGACTCGTGCCCACGGCCTCCCAGGAGAGACCGTACCGGCCCCTCAGCGCAGCGAATTCGGGGCCGGCCGGGTGAGTTCGGCCAGCGGACGGGTGAACGGACGCCTGAACACACACCCGGCTCACAGCTCGGTTGACACGATGCGGACGCCGGGGGCGGCTCAGGGTCCCCCGCGTGCGTCGTGGAGGGCACAAAGTGAGACCGTTCGGACCCCGGATCGGGCGCCTCGTGGCTGCCACCGCAGTCGCAGTGAGCCTGGCGCTGGCAGGGCCGCTCGCGGGTAGCGCCTCGGCGCTCGAGCAGGTGGCCGCCTCGGCCGCGCCGGCGCCCACCGCGGGGGGCGCGTGGCAGCAGGTCCGCCCGGTCCCGGCGTGGGGTGGCCTGCTCGGCACCGTGGTGCGGGCCGACGAGCAGACGGACGTCTCCCTGGCGCTCGGGCACGACGTCCCCGCGGGTACCGGGTCTCTGGTCGTCCAGGTGCACGTGCTCACCGCGGTCACCGCCGGCACCGTGACGATGTGGTCGAAGGGCGCGACCGAGCCTGCCGCACCGACGGTCTCGTTCTCGCGAGGCATCTCGTCGGCGACGACGCTCGTGACCACAGATGCGAGCGGTGGCGTCTCGCTGCGTTCCTCGATCTCGGCGCGCATCGCGCTGACGGTCGTGGGGTACGTCAGCGGCAACGCGTCGACACCCGTCGGCATCGGCGGAACCGCCGTGACCTCGAGCCACACGGTCCTGGACCAGGCAACCGGCGCGGGCGGCACCGTTCCGGCGCTCGGGGCCGCCTCCACGGTCCCCGTCGCGGGACTGGGCGAAGTCCCGGTCGAGGGTGCGCGCGCCGTCTGGCTCTCGGTCCAGACGCAGGGCCTGGGGAACGGGACGCTCTCGTTCTCGGGCGCCGCCGTTGTCGCCTACACCCCGACCTGGTCGACGTCCCTGGTGCTGGCCGCCCTCGACCAGGACGGCTCGTTCACCTACACGCTGCGCGGTTCGGCCACCTCCGGGCTGCGGATCGCGGTGGTCGGCTGGCTCGCCGGTCAGTCCTCCGACGTGGTCCGCGCACCCCTCGACGGCGGCATCGTCGCCGTGCCCGCACGGTCCCTGACCAGCAGCTCCTCGGCCAACGGCACCCGCGCGCTGAGCGTGAGCGGCGCCGGCGTCCCGACGTCCGCCAAGGCGGCCCTCCTGCAGGTCTCGGTCCGCGCCGGGGCGCTGCCAGGGCTGCTGCTGTCCGGGTCGACCGCAGCCCGGACGCTGCTCGGCTCAGCCGGAGGCGCGTTCGTCCCGGGCCTCGCCACCACGACCTTCACCATCGTCGCCCCGCTGAACAAGGGGCAGACCTTCCTGCTGGCACCCGTGGGCGCCGCGATCACCGGGACCACCCTGACCGGCTACCAGTCCGGTCCCGTCGCTGCGTCCGCCGACACGGTCGCCCCGACCCTCACGGTCACGACCCCGAGCCAGGACGCCACGATCAACCAGGCCGACTTTCCCGAGCTCACGATCGCCGGGACCGCCGCGGACGCGGGCTCGGGCGTCAAGGAGGTGACCGTCAGCGTCGCGGGTGACGTGGTCGGCACGGCCGAGATGGCCGGGAACGGGCACTGGCAGATCACCACCCCGGCACCCGTCGGACACACCACCCTCGCCATCCGCGCTACCGACTGGGCCGGACGCACCACCACCGTGCCCCGCACGATCACGATCGAGGCGCCGCAGGCCGGCCGCGTCGTCGTGGCGCCCGAGACGCATGTGCTCGCCCCGGCCGAACAGGACGGCCTGCTCTCGCTCACAGAGGACACGGTCGTGTTCCAGGGCATCGCCCCTCTGGTCGCAGGCGACGTCGTCGCGAGCGGCATCACCGACGTCGCGCCCGACGGCATGCTGCGACGGGTCTTCTCCGTCGAGCGACTCGGCGACACGTCCATCGTGCACACCGCGCCCGCCGAGTTCACCGACGCGCTCCTCGACGCGCACGTGCACCTGACCGACATCGTGCTGGACGGGTCCCAGCAGACCATGCCGGACCAGGGCGGCTCCCCTGGGTCCAGCGGCAGGTTCGCCACGTCCGCACTCAGTGGACTCCTCGCCAGTCCGGGTGACGGCATGGCCACATTCACGGTGGCGCCCGAACCGCTCAGCAACGCCGAAGGGACCCTGACCGTCGGTATCGAGGCCACCCTCGGCGTGAGCTTCGAGTTCGAGCTCGACATCGACCTCGTCGCGAACTGGCACGAGCAGAGCGCGCACCTGAACACGGTGACCTTCGCGATGTCGACCATGACCCAGCTGTCGGTCGAGGCGAAGGCCATCGCCCCGATCGTCGACTTCCGCAAGGTGAAGAGCTTCCCGAAGCTGGCCATCCCGCTCGGCGGCGTCACGATCCCGATCGGACCGGTGCCGCTGGTCCTGAAGTTCGAGCTCCAGCCCGGCATCTACGCCAAGTTCGCAGCCGAAGCTGGCCTCGTCACCCGCTACGACGTGACCCTGATGAACCGCAGCGGCATGACGTACCACGACGACCACTGGACGGTGATCAACGAGCACTCGTCCTCCGGCACACCCACCGCAGCGATCCAGGTCGAGGTCGTCTACGGCGGCGGCTTGAACTTCCGCTTCCTGGTCAAGGTCTACGACGTGCTCGACGGGCCCTTCATCGACCTGGGCGTCGGTGTCGAACGGTGGGTGACGATCGACGTCACCAGGCGGACCGTCACGGACGTGAAGAACATCGTCCTCAACCTGGCGGTCGGGTACATCCTGTCGATCTACATCGAGGTCGGCCCCGTGCACTTCCCCCCGTACAAGCTGGTCAACTGGCGTCAAGAGCTCGGCGAGATCCTCATCCCCTTCGCGTCGGACACGTACCCGTTCGACCCGGCGAACACCGACCCCAGCGACGGCGGCGGTGACCCCGGCGATGGTGGGGGTGACCCCGGCGATGGTGGGGGTGACCCCGGCGACGGAGGCGGTGACCCCGGTGACGGCGGCACGGGTACGGGCTCGGACGGCACCCCGCTGACCGATGTCGCCCTGCAGGTGTGCCTCCCGGCGTACCAGTGGACGACGAGCGCGGCCGCGGTGTCGGAGACTGCGACGAACGAGGCTCAGACGGCCGTCGGTTACGAGGCGCTCGGCTTGTCCAGCATGGTGACCGACCCGGACTCCCGAGGGACCACGGTGTCCGCCGACATCTCGGGACTCTCGGGGGACGACTCGATCGACTCGATCTACCTCTTCTGGGACCTCGGCCCGGACACCCTCTGGCCGCAGGCCGCGTACGAGAAGATGGGCCAGGACGAGACCGGGCGGTGGCAGGTCACTCTGAACAGCCTGCAGGAAGCTGCGGCGGCTGAGGGGCGTGGGAACTTCTCCATCATCAGCCGTGTCGGGACGTTCATCCACTATCCGGGCGACCCGATCGACGTCCGAGGCGTGTCCGTGAAGGTCGACTTCCTGCGGCCGACGCACGCGAACGAGTCCAGGTGCGCGAACCGCACGGGGGAGAACGTCGCAGACGGGTTGCCCGGCACCCCGGGCCTGCACTGGGACGCCTTCGGCTGGGACTCGGTCCAGCTCTCGCTCGAGGCGAGCATGGTCCCGGTCGGCACCGCACGGGTGTCGGCGACCTGCAACGCGGCGGACTCGTCCTCGCCCGTCGAGGTCGCGATGGACGAGCAGGACACCTATGTGCGGTGGACGAGTCGGTTCGAGACGACGGAGCTGCCCACTCCAGCGTTCGTCGGGACGCTGCCGGTCACGTCAGCGGCGAGCCGTAGCTGCGTCGCGGTGGCGCACGGCGAGGACGACGAGGTCCTGGCCACCTTCCCGGTGGTCGGTGGCGTCATCAACGCCACCTACGAGGTGTGGGGCGCCAGCTGACCACGTTCCGTCTGGTCGGGGGCGCGGCGTGCGTCCCCGACCGCGGTGTGAGCGCGGCTGCCGTGCGACCGGGTCGCGCAGTGTTGCCGGTGAGGAACGAGCCGCAGGTGGGTCGCGCGCGCCCTCGCAGGACTCGCGAGGAGAATGGCGGCTTGTGACCGCCAGGCAGGACAGTGTGGGCGGCACGGTGTGGCCGTGACGGGCCCGGGTGCCTCCGGGCTTCCATGTGCAAGACCCCGACGGGCTGACGCATCGGGGCCATGATGCATGGATTGTGCGAGATCGTGTGAGAGGGAGCCTGAACATGCTTGCGGCGGAACGACGTGAGTTCCTGCTGGAACGGTTGGCCCGGGACGGCAAGCTGGTGGCCCGAGAGCTCGCGGCCGAGCTCGGGCTCTCCGAGGACAGTGTCCGGCGTGATCTGCGTGAGCTCTCGGCTGCGGGGCTCGCCCAGCGCGTCTACGGCGGAGCGCTCCCGGCGTCGCCTGCCGTCGGTGACCTGACGGTCCGCGCGGGCCTCTCGACGGCAGGCAAGGAGCGGATCGCTCGCGCGGCCGTCTCCCTCATCAGTCCCGGCATGACGGTCATCCTCGACGGCGGCACGACCACCCTGGCGGTCTGCGCCGCGCTTCCTGCGGACCTCGAGGCGACCGTCATCACGCACAGCCCGACCATCGCGTCCTCGCTCATCCCGCACCGGGGTGTCGACGTCGTCGTCATCGGAGGTCGGCAGTTCAAGCACTCCGGCGTCGCGATGGGCGCGGCCGCTGCGGAGGCCGCGGCGGGCATCTCTGCCGACCTGTTCCTGCTCGGCGTGACCGGGGTACAGGCGGATGCCGGACTCACCACGGGTGACTCCGACGAGGCCGCGATGAAGCGGCTCCTTGCCGGGCGGGCGGCCGAGACGTGGGTGCTCGCCAGCAGCGAGAAGGTCGGGGCGGCCTCGCCGTTCCGTGTCCTGCCGCTGACGTCGGTCGCCGGGATCGTCACGGACGCCGGGGCGGAGTCTCCGGCGATCACGGCACTGGTGGAGCGCGGGGTGACGGTCCGGTACGCCTGAGCGTCGCTGTCGGTGACTCGTGGCCCGACGCGCGACGACCGAGCGGTCTCGGTGCACGGAAGCGACGCGCACCGAGACCGTCGACTCAGGGGACCAGGACGAGCTTGCCACCTCCGCGTCCGGCGTCGTTGAGCTCTGCGGCTCGCGCGACGTCGTCCAGGGCGAACACGCCACCGACAGTGGTCGTGAGCTCACCGCGTGCCCGCCGCTCGAGCAGAGCCGAGAGCTCGGCGGCGGACCTCTGTGCGACCGAGCTGAAGGTGATGCCCAG
This sequence comes from Cellulomonas sp. URHE0023, assembly GCF_000688475.1. Classification (GTDB taxonomy): domain Bacteria; phylum Actinomycetota; class Actinomycetes; order Actinomycetales; family Cellulomonadaceae; genus Cellulomonas. The sequence goes on from NZ_JIAN01000005.1 coordinate 1,523,477, forward strand.
GGCGAACGCCGCGGGGTCCGCGATCGTGACGATCCGGTCGGTGCCGCCGCGCAGCTCGATCGAGTCGGCAAGGACCCCACGGCCTGTGGTGTCGAGGACAGCGTCGACACCGTCGGGCGCCAGGGTGCGCACGCGGTCAACCAGGCCGGGACCGTACGTCGTCGGGCTTGCACCGAGCGCCGCGACCCGGTCCTGGTGACCCGCGGAGGCGGTTCCGACGACGCGGACGCCGCGGTCGACCGCGAGCTGGGTCACCAGCTCGCCGACCGAGCCGCTCGCGCCGTGCACCACGAGCGTCTCGCCGGGCTGGACGGCCAGCTCACGCAGCACGCGCAGTGCGGTCTCGCCGGCGACGGGGACGGTGACCGCGTCGATCGCGGTGAGCCCGGCCGGCACGACCGCGTACGTGCTCGCCAGGGCCAGCTCGGCGTAGCCGCCCGCGTCGGCAAAGCCCGCCACCACGTCGCCGAGGCGCACGTCGGTGACACCGGCGCCGAGCGCGTCGACCACGCCGGCGATCTCGATGCCGAGGGCGGCGGGCAGGTCGGCGCCGGGCAGGAAGCCGGCTCGGATCTTGCCGTCGATGCCGTTCACGCCGGCGGCCTGGACGCGTACGCGAACCTGACCGGGACCGGGCGCGGGGGTGGGGGACTCGGCGGTGCGCAGGACTTCCGGTCCGCCGAACGTGTCGATGACGATGCTCTTCATGGCAGTTCCTCTCGTGGTCAGCCGACGACGCTGGCGTCGTCGAGCGTCGGGTAGTCGGTGTAGCCGGCGTGGTCGCCGCCGTAGGCCGTGCTGTAGTCGGGTGCGGCGAAGGGGCCTCCGGCTGCGAGCCGGACCGGCAGGTCCGGGTTGGCCAGGTAGAGCGCCGCGAATGAGACGAGGTCCGCCGAGCCGTCCTCGAGCCGGTCGAGCGCGTCCGGCCCGGTCCAGCTCCCCGGCGTGAAGGGGTTGAGGATCAGCGGGCCGGACCACCGGGCTCGCAGGATGGCGGTCAGTCCGGCGTCAGGTCCCTCGGCGAGGTGCAGGTACGCCAGGCCCAGCGGGTCGAGCGCCTCCAGGAGCGCGGTGTAGGTCGCCTCGACGTCGTCCTCGGAGATGTCGTTGAACGGGTTGCCGGGGGAGATCCGTAGCCCCGTGCGATCCGCGCCGATCGCGTCCACGACGGCCCGGGCGACCTCGACCGTCAAACGGGTGCGTCCTGTGGTGTCACCGCCCCAGGCATCGGTCCGGGTGTTGACGTTGGTCGCGAGGAACTGGTGCAGGAGGTAGCCGTTGGCGCCGTGAAGCTCCACCCCGTCGAACCCGGCCTCGATGGCGTTGCGCGCCGCCTGCGCAAAGTCGGCGATCGTGCTGGCGATGCCTGCTTCGTCGAGAGCGTGCGGAGTGACGAGCTCTTGTGCGCCCGTCGGGGTGTACACGGTGCCGGCGGCGCGCACGGCGGAAGCGCTGACGGGCGCCAGCCCCGAGAGGCTCGGGTGCCCGATCCGTCCCGTGTGCATGAGCTGGGCGAAGATCAGGCCGCCGCGGGCGTGGACCGCGGACGTGACCCCGCGCCACGCCTCGACCTGGGTGCGGGTGTGGAGCCCGGGGGTGTTGGGGTATCCCTGGCCCTGGGCCGAGGGCTGGGTGCCTTCCGTGACGATCAGTCCTGCGCCGGCTCGCTGCGCGTAGTACTCCGCCATGAGCGGGGTCGCGCTAGCTCCTGGACCGTAAGCCCGGCTCCGGGTCATCGGGGCCATCACGATGCGGTTGCGGGTGGTGTACCGGCCGATCCGCGTCGGCTCGAATGCTGTGGTCATGATCCCTGCTCCTGTCCCGAACGGCGTTTGCTGTTCGGGACAGGTAACCGATCACTCCGCCGATCCATTCCCTCGGCACGAGCCGGTACCATCGCTGTATGCCGAGCAGCAAGGAACCAACGGAGATCCCTGGCGTGAACAGGGAACCGGGCGCCGCTGCCGGCGGGCCCGTCAGTCACGCGATCTTCCGGCTCGCGCGAACCCACCGAGCGGTCGCGGGTCAGCTGTTCCGGGAGCTCGGTCTCCGGCCGGGTCAGGAGCTGCTCCTCATGCACCTGTGGGAGTACGGACCGCAACGTCAGGCCGACCTCGCCGAGCTGTTCGACACCGACTCCGCATCGATGACGCGCACCGTCCAACGGCTCGAGCGGGCCGGCTTCGTCCGTCGACGGCCGAGTCCGCACGACGGACGCGTGACGCTCGTCGAGCCCACCGCAGCCAGCCAGGGGCTGCGTATCCGCATCGAGTCGCTATGGGCGGAGCTCGAGCGCCGGACGGTCGGCGACCTGGACCCGGACGAACGGGCCGCGGCCCTGGACATCCTCCGCAGGCTCGAGCACAACCTGCTCGACGCGCCGACGACGACGGTCGCGCAGCAGCGCCAGACCGGCGGGAGTTCCCCAGCGACCTGATCGCGTCCGGCCTAGGCTCTCGATGTGCCCCGTCGCCACGTCCAGCTGCAGCCGAGCCAGCGCGTCCCCGATGGTCCCGCGGTCGACGTGCTGGTCCGCGAGGGCCTTGCCGCGCTGCGCCACGAGCTGGACATCCCGGACGACTTCCCCGAGCCGGTGACGGCAGAGGCCACGGCCGCGCAGCCCCGTCAGGTCGGCGCCGACGCCACGGACATCTCGTTCGTCACCATCGACCCCGAGGGCTCGATGGACCTCGACCAGGCGGTGCACATCGAGCGCACGCCGGACGGGTACCGGGTGCACTACGCGATCGCGGACGTCGCGGCCTGGGTGGTGCCCGGCGGCGCGATCGACGACGAGGCCCGGGCCCGGGTCGAGACGCTGTACGCCCCCGACGGCCGGACCCCGCTGCACCCGCCGGAGCTGAGCGAGTCGCGAGCCAGCCTTCTCCCGGGCCAGGTCACCCCCGCGCTCCTGTGGACGATCGACCTCGACAGCACGGGCGAGCCGACGCAGGTAGACGTCGCCCGCAGCCGTGTACAAAGCCGAGCACAGCTGACGTACAGCGGCGCGCAGAACGCGCTCGACGACGGGTCCGCGGACGACGTCCTGCTCCTCCTGCAGACCGTGGGGACCCTGCGCCAAGAGGCGGAGAAGCGTCGCGGTGGCATCACGCTGCCCGCACCGGAGCAGGTCGTCGAGCAGCAGGAAGACGGTTCCTGGGCCTTGAGCAGTCGCGCGACCCTGCCCGTCGAGGAGTGGAACGCCCAGATCTCGCTGCTGACCGGGATGTGCGCGGCGCGGCTCATGCTCGACGGGGGCATCGGCATCCTGCGCACCCTTCCCGAGGCGGACCCGCGGGACGTCGAGCGCCTCAAGCGTTCCGCGCGGGCGCTCGGTGTCGACTGGCCGGACGGCGCGTCGCCCGGCGACGTCATCCGCGAGCTCGACGCGGCGAAACCCGCGCACGCCGCCCTGCTGACCGACGCGACGAGCCTGCTGCGTGGTGCCGCGTACGTCGCGTTCGACGGCGAGGTGCCGTCGTACACGCTGCACGCGGCGATCGCGGCGCCCTACGCGCACACGACCGCGCCGCTGCGGCGCCTCGTCGACCGGTTCGTCGGGGAGGTCTGCGTGGCACTGTGCGCCGGTGCGCCAGTGCCGGACTGGGCGCGTGCTGCGCTGCCCGAGCTGCCGGGGATCATGGCGACCGGGGACAAGCACGCCGGCGAGTACGAGCGGGGATGTCTCGACCTGGTCGAGGCGGCGCTGCTCACCGGCCGTGTCGGGGAGGTGTTCGAGGGCGCGATCGTCGACGTGCGCGCCGACCGGGCTGCGGGCGTGGTGCAGCTGCGCGACCCCGCCGTCCGCGGTCGCATCGAGGGCGCCGACCTTCCGCTCGGCACGGACGTGCGCGTCAGGGTGGTCCAGGCCGACGTCGCGACCCGCACGGTGCGGTTCGAGGTGGCGGCGCCTGGGACGGGCGGCGGAGCGACCTGATGTCCGAGCTCGACGACGTCGCGGACGAGCTGTACGGCGGGCCACCCGGGGTGTTCATCGAGCACCGCGACGCCGCCGCCAAGGCCGCACGGGCCGACGGTGACCGTGAGCTGGCCAAGCAGATCACGGAGCTGCGCAAACCGACCGTGTCCGCCTGGCTGATGAACCTCCTGGTACGCGACGACCCCGGCTTCGCCGACCAGGTGGTCGCCCTCGGCGAGGGCCTGCGCGATGCGGAGCGTTCCCTCGACGGACCCGCGCTCCGTGAGCTGAGCACCCAACGACGCGCCCTCGTCCGCTCGCTCACCGCGCGCGCCCGCAAGCTGGCCCAGCCGGCAGGCCAGCGCATCGGGGACTCGGTCACCCAGGAGCTCGACGCGACCCTTACCGCGGCCCTCGCGGACCCGGAGGTCGCCCGCGAGGTCACCTCCGGTCGGCTCACGGTGGCCCGCGAGTGGTCGGGATTCGGCAGCGCGGACCCGAGCGCCACGACGACGACGGGCTCGGGACCGAGATCCTCCGGGACGGCTACTGCGAGGACCGAACCGAAGACCCGCCAGAAGTCCGCGCCGGCCGGCCAGCCGGACTCCGGCGACGCACCCACGCAGCAACGCCCGAAGCTCACTCTGGTCAAGCCCGCGGTCGACCCGGAGGAGGCTCGGCGGGCCAGGGCGCACGAGCGCCAGCAACGGCTGCGGGACGAGGCCGACCGTGCCCTCGAGGCCGCGGACCAGGCGCTCGCGGACGCCCAGCGCAAGCACGACGCCGCCCAGCAGGTCCGAGACGAGAGCGCCGCCCTGCTCGAACGCGCCGAGCGCGCGGCACAGGACGCCCACGAGGAGGAGGACGACCTCGTGAAGACGCTCGCCGAGGTCCGACGCAGGCTCGCGGCCGCGGGCAAGGCGGCGACCATCGCGGACAAGGACGTGAGCCAGGCGCAGGCGAACCTCCGGCACGACGAGAAGGAGACGACCACCACCGAGCGGGAGCTGCAACGCGCGGAGCGGGCCCGGGAGGCTGCCGCCGCCAGGAGGGAAGGGCTGTGAAGGACGACGCCGAGAAGGTCCTGATCGAGTCAGCGCAGCAGTGGCGCGAGTGGCTCGCCGAGCACCACGCGACGTCACCGGGAATCTGGCTCGTCATGTGGCGGGCGTCGAGCGGGAAGCCTCACGTGACCTATGAACAGGCCATAGAGGAGGCGCTGTGCTTCGGCTGGATCGACGGCCAGTCCCAGACCCTCGACACCGAGCGGTCGGCCCTCTGGCTCACGCGTCGACGTCCGGGCAGCGGGTGGAGCCTGCTGTCGAAGGAGCGGGTCGCCCGGGTCGAGGCCGACGGGCGCATGACGGACGTGGGGCGCGCCGTTATCGACGCTGCCAAGGAGGACGGCTCGTGGTCCCGCTACGACGACGCCGACGCCCTCGTGCTGCCCCAGGACCTGCTCGACGCCTTCGGGTCACGGGGCGGCTCGCGCGAGCACTGGGACGCGTTCAGCGAGGCGGTCCGCCGGGGGATCCTCCGCTGGATCGTGGACGCGAGGCGCGACGTCACGCGTGCGGCCCGGATCGAGGAGACCGCGGACCTCGCCGAGCAGGGAGTACCCGCCCACCAGCAGGTTCGTCGCTAGGAGCTCTGGCAGGGAATGTCCCTTGTGTGGTCCACTTCCGGGGTGAACTCGTCCCAGTCAACAGCGCCCGTCCGCAACACCAAGACGCTGGGCTACATCTCGATCGGTCTTCTCGCCGTCTTCGTCGTGCTCGCGATCTTCCGGATCTCGGCCGTGTCCGACGGTGAGTCCCACCCCGCGATCGAGTACGTCCTCGTGGTGGGCATCATCTTCTCCTTGATCTTCTTCGCCACCCTTGCGGTGAAGTTCCTCTTCATCGGGGACGACAAGGACTGACGGCTCCTGAACGCACGAGAGCCGCGCCGCCCGAACAGGGTGGCGCGGCTCTCGTCGTTCACGAGCCGGGTCAGACGGCTGCCGCACCCTCCGTCGGCAGGTCGTCCTTCTTGGCCGAGATGAGCGTGGCCGCGGCGACCAGGCCGACGAACATCAGTACCGCTCCGCCCAGGTAGGCGACGTGGTAGCCGGCGACCTGAGCGGTCGCGACCATGGCCTGGGTCGGCTCGGCGCCGTTGGCCAGGTCCGTCAGCTTGGTCGCGGTGGCGCTGATCGCGAAGGTGCTGAGCAGCGCGAGGCCGAGCGAGCCGCCCACCTGCTGCGACGTGTTGAGCAGTGCGCTCGCGACGCCGGCGTCGTGCCCGCCCACACCGACGAGCGCGGTGCTCGACGCCGGGATGAACACCGCGGCCATGCCGAGGCTCATGACCGTGATCGCGGGGAGCACCGTGGACGCGTAGGACGAGTCCGGCGTGGTCCGCAGGAGCAGCAGCATCCCGGCGATCGCCAGGGTGATGCCGACGAGCATCAGCGGACGGGGCCCGATGCGGGGCAGGATCTGCGCGACGACGCCGGCACCGAGGATGATGCCGATGCTGAACGGCAGGAACGCGAAGCCGGCCTTGAGCGGGGTGTACCCGAGGATGTTCTGCAGGTAGAGCGTCATGAACAGGAACATCGAGAACAGCCCGGCGCCGATCATCAGGAAGATGATGTAGGAGCCGCCGCGGTTGCGGTCGAGCACGATGCGCATGGGCAGCAGCGGGTTCTTGACGCGGGTCTCCACGATCACGAACGCGACGAGCAGGGCCACAGCGACCGCGAGGAGCGTGACGACGGTCGGGTCGCCCCAGCCCACCGTGCCGCTCCCGTCGGCCTGCTGCTTGGAGGCCTCGGTGAAGCCGTACACGAGCGTCGCCAGGCCGATGCTCGACAGCACGGCGCCGGGGACGTCCAGGTGCCGGTCGCCGGGTGCCTTCGACTCGTTGACGAACCGGATCCCGAGGATGACCGCGATCAGCGCGATGGGCAGGTTGACGTAGAGGCACCAGCGCCAGCCGAGGTACTCGGTGAGGATGCCGCCGAGGATCAGGCCGATGGCGGCGCCGCCGCCGGAGATGGCACCGAAGACGCCGAACGCCTTGGCGCGGTCGCGACCCGAGGTGAAGGTCACGGTGATGATGGCCAGCGATGCCGGCGCGAGCAGTGCGCCGAACGCACCCTGCAGGGCGCGGGCACCGAAGAGGAGCGCCTCGGACTGCGCGGCACCGCCGAGCCCGGAGGCCACGGCGAACCCGACGAGTCCGATGAGGAACGCGCGCTTGCGGCCGATGTAGTCGGCGATGCGGCCACCCAGCAGCAGCAGGCCGCCGAACGCGAGCGTGTAGGCCGTGATGGCCCAGGAGATGTCCTGCGGCGGGATCCCGAGGTCGGTGGCGGCGGACGGCAGAGCGATGTTCATGATCGCCGAGTCGAGGATGATCATCAGCTGGGCGATCGCGACGACGCCGAGGATCAACCACCTGCGACGGTCGTGCGCGGCAGCGGCGAGGGCCGCGTCGTCTTGCGGGGAGTCGACCGTTTCGGCGGTCGGAATACTGGTTTCAGGCACGACGAACTCCGGGGGAGAGAAGGGTGGCGACGTCGCCGGAGGTGAGGACCAGGTAACGGTCCCGAGGGAGCTGACCCGAAATTCCTCGGCCGGGTACTTCGTCAGTGCATCAGCGGATGCCTACGACGGTCAAGGAGTTTTGTCTTCGCTCGGAGCGAATTTCTCAGGCTCCTCTCAGTGCCCGTAAGCCGTCCGAACGCGTGGTCGCTCGTAGGCCCCCAACGGCATCGGGTGGCCGAACATTCCGTGTCGCGTGGGCGGAAACACCCAGTGAACAGGCAGGTCAGGACTCGCTTTGGAGGTCGGGCGCTCGCACAGGTAGCCTGTGCTGGTCCTGGAGACGTCGCATAGCCCGGTCTAGTGCGCGACCCTGCTAAGGTCGTGAAGGCGTAAGCCTTCCGTGGGTTCAAATCCCACCGTCTCCGCCAGCCAGCATCAGTACAGAACGCGACTCAGGCCCGGTCCCGACGAGGATCGGGCCTTTCTCGTTCGCGAGCGGGACGTGAGCTCGTTGCCGAGCTGGACCTGAGCAGGGCGGTCAGGGCGAAGCGACGGTCGCGCTCGTTTGGCCCGCCGTGCGGCGTGCCACGACGACGTCGCCGACGATCACCGCGGCCAGCACGAGGTTGGACAGCCAGCTCAGGGTCAGCGGGGTGACGACGGGTCGCAGCAGGATCGCACCGAGCACCGCTACGACGCCGAGCAAGTGCGTCACGGACCAGGGGCCGCCGGTCGTTCGTCGGAACAACGCGTTGCCCAGCAGGTACACGGCCGAGGCGCCGCACACGAGCCCCGCCGTCCACACGTCGGTCGCCCCCTCGTGCCCTAGCGGGTGCAGGAGGACGAGCTCGTCGGCCACCGCGGTCAGCACGATGCCGACGACCAGCAGGTAGGGCACGTACGTGTATGCGGTCTGCGCCACCATCCCGGGGTTCTGCTGCGCTTCGAAGTACTCCGTCGCGCGCTGCTCGGACCGGTCGAAGAACAGGAGCCACATCAGCACCGTGCTGACGAACGCTGCGAGGAACGCGAGCGCCGTGGTGATCGACAGCTCGGTCGACGCGAACGCGGTGCCGGTGACGATGATCGACTCGCCCAGACTGATGATGAGGAACAGCGCGACCCTCTCGGCCATGTGAGTGCCGCGCACGGCCCAGGTGCTCGGGTCTGTGCGCCCCATGAACGGCACCCAGAACAGCGCGCGCGGCCCGGCGACGTCGATCAGGGCGGCGACGACCCACAGCGCCAGCCGCTGGTTCCCGTCCACGAGGGCTCCGGCGATCCAGAACGCGCCCGAGACCGCGAGCCAGACGGTGATCCGCCGGAAGTTGTAGGCGTTCTCCGGCCAGTGCCGTCCCATCGCCCAGACGGTGAAACCGGCCCGGCCGACCTGGATGAGCACGTAGGGGATCGCGAAGAGCAGCGCCTTGTCCCCGAACGCGTCGGGGATGGCCGACGACATGAGAAGGCCCAGGAGCATGAGCACGAGCAGCAGCGTGCGGACCGGGACCTTGTCCGGGTCCAGCCAGTTGGTGACCCAGGTGGTGTCGATCCACAGCCACCACACCGCCCAGCCGAGCACGAGCGTCTGGACGAGCGTCTGGGCGTCTGTGTGGTCGATGAGCATGTGCGACAGCTGGGTCACCGCGAACACGAAGACCAGGTCGAAGAACAGCTCCACATACCCGACCCGGCTCGAGTCGTGGCCGGCACCGTGCCGCAGCACGTCGGCCCGCATCCCCCACCGGCCCCCGCCGGTCCCCAGCCGTGTGACTTCCGTCATCTGCGGGATCCTGCCAGACCCTTGGTTTGGGCGGACGGCCTCCCGGCCTGTATCGTCGTCTCCGGTCCTGCGGGACCACGCGCCCGTAGCTCAATGGATAGAGCATCTGACTACGGATCAGAAGGTTGGGGGTTCGAGTCCCTTCGGGCGCACAGAGGTACTGACGGTCGGCCGGTCTCTGGCCGAAGGTTCGGACCTGACGAGCGCGACGAAGGACCCGGCACCTGTTCCTGGTGCCGGGTCCTTCGCACGTCAGCCCCCTGCGGGCCGGGTGCGATCGTCGGCACAGGGGTTCGGTTGTCCTGCGGCGAACGTCGATAGCCTTCGGAGCACCCCCCCACCTCCCGGGCGGTGTGCGCAGGCGAGCGCGTCGGACAGGACGGGTGACCGATGACCAGCGAGACCGAACCCACCGCCGCCGGCTGGGATGCGATCGAGGCCGCGTGCCAATCGCTGTACGGCGAGCAGGTCCCGCGGCACGTGGGCTACGCACCGGGCCGGGCGTTCGGGTCGGTGCTCCAGGGGTGCAGCGCCTATCGCGCGGAGGACCACTGGCACTACGTGACGTACGGGCTGAGCAACATCTTCGACGACGACGAAGGTGAGAACGACGGCTTCAGCGGATGGGGGTACGAGCTGACGTGGCGCGTACGCGACCTGGCCGGCGGTGAGCAGCCGCCGGGCTGGCCGTTCACGATCCTGCAGCGGCTCGCGAAGTGGGCAGCCGAGGCGCCCGTTCTCCTCGAGGAGGGCACGCGGCTGCGCATCGGCGGACCGGTCACCGGCTTCCCGCACACCGACGGCCCGGACACGGACCTCACCGGCATCCTGCTGGCGGCAGATCCACAGCTCGGCCAGATCTCGACCGTGAACGGGGCGTGTCACGTTCCTCCAGTTCGTCGCCGTCGATGCCGGCGGCGTCGCTCTGGCACAGCAGAACGGCTCGGCAACGGTGCTCGAGGGTCTGGTTCGGGAGGACCCGCTCCTCGTCACCGTCGTCGGGCGGTAGGTACGGCAGAAGGCCCCGAGCAGAAGCTCGGAGCCTTCCTGTGCTGACGGGAGGTCAGGTGCTCGCGCGGATCACACGAGGGCTGCGGGTGCCGTGACCTTCGCGGCGGCCGGGCACCTGGTGATGGCGTAGCCGACCATCCCGAACACGACGCCGAGGCCCATGACGAGGGCGGCGACACCGAACGCGATCACCGAGGTGAACAGCGACGCGCGCAGGAACGAGCCATTCATGACGACGGTGCGCAGCGCGGTCGCCTTGGCGTAGTCCGCGTTCTCCGCGAGCTCGGCCTTGGTTGCGTCGGGGTTCGCCGCCTCGATCGCGTGCAGGTCGTTGCCGATCTCGGAGTAGGTCTTGCCGTCGGTCGCCGTGAGCGCGTGGTGCTTGATGATGTCGGCCTGGGAGAACGCCTCCCACGGGGTGTCGACGAGCGAGCCACCGAAGTGAGCGGCGTCAGGCGAGACGGTGATCTTCTCGTCCTTGAGGTTCGAGGAGACGGCGCCCCAGGTGACGGCACCGGCGACGAGGAAGATCCCACCGGCGACCATGGTGAGGATGCCGAGAATACGAACCACTCCGTTGGGCTTGCGAACCGCAGTCATGTCGATGACCCCTTGGTCTCCGGGCGGGCGACACCTGTGTGCCGTCACGGTGGGGGGTGTCCCCACACCGTTCCCATCGGTCGCCGGTCTCGACGTGCGGATAGGACTTTGGACCCCAACCGCCGAGCGGGTGGTTGCCCGACCCGGCCGAGGGCACGCGTGTGTCAGAGTCCAGCGGACTCGTCGGCGGCCTCGATCGACGCGATGATGGCCTGGATCGGGATGCGGCCGTCGGCGACGAGCCGACCACCGGCACGGCGGGCCGCGGACGCGAACGGCGCCGCCCAGAGGTTCACGTAGATGAGAACCCCGGCGACGCTCCCGGGCGCCATGTCGGCGGCCAGCTTCTCGACGTCGCCCGCGGCGAGCAGCTCGGCGAGCTGGGCCTCGATGGTCTCCAGGATGCCGAGCTCGGGGCGGTCCGCCAGCTCTGTGGCGTCGACCGTGCCGTCGTCGTTCTTGGTGAGGATCAGGACGTCGATCACGCGGATGGTGCCGGCTTCGACGAGGTTGACGAGCTCCCGTGCCATCTCGCCCGAGAAGTTCTGCTCGCCGGCCGGGAACTCCACGACGACGAAGTCCACGGGGCCCAGCTCGTCTATCGAGGTCGCCGTCATCGTTCGTCCCTCTGGTTGAAGACCGGGCGCACTGGACGCGGACCGCACCCGGCGCAGACTCACCCTCGCACGCCGCGCGCCCGTCGACCAGCGGCGCCGCAGCCGCGTCTGGTGGACCACGGCGGGCCAGGGAGGTTTCGATTCCCCAGCGTGGACCCGCTGGTCAGACGGCCCGTCCGCATCGCCTGGGACCCGCCGCCCGAGCGCTCGGAAACGCACCTCGCGAATACCGAGGTGCGTTCTGCCCGCTCGTGAGTCGCAGGTGGCCCAGGCCCAGCACCGGGACGGGAGCACGCGGGAGATCCGGCAGCTGCTCGCGTCACGAGCAGTGCTCGGCGGGCCGTCGGCAGGGTGCGTTCGGTAGTGTGACGGTCGGTCTGGCCGCAGCGGTCGGCGTGGCAGAGGGCGTAGGGGACACAAATGAGTCGTGCGGTCTGGGTTGTGGTGTCGGCTGTGTGCGTCGGGGTGCTCGCGGGCTGCTCGGGATCGCCTGACGAGCCGGCCGGGCTGAGCGCAACGCCGACGACGGCCGTCGAGCCCTCCCCGACACCGACCCCGACCCCGACGCCGTCCTCCGAGGTGCAGGACCAGTCTGACCCGGCGCTGGGAATCGTCTTCACCGATATCCCCGACCTGACCGGCGACGAGGCCGACGTCTACAACACGCTGGCGACCTACCAGAAGGAATACTGGCGCACCCTGACCACCAACACGGTCAGCCCCGCATTCTCGGTTATCGCCGCCGCGGAGATCCAGGACAGGATGCAGCAGATTGCGACGACCAACGCGAACGACCTCGGGCAGATCGGACCCGTGTTCCACACGAGCATCGGCAACGTGGTCGTCACCGGCGACACTGCGCAAGGCGCGGTCTGCGAAGACTTCTCCGGGGCGACGTTCGCGGACAAGGACGGCACGTACACGCCCGACGAGGCCGGATTCGAGAAGCGGCTGAAGTCGGTCACTCTGAGCCGGGTAGGGGGCGAGAACCGATGGATCGTCCTGACGAGCGTCGTGGGCGACCCGTGCTGAGGCGGCCTGCGGCCGTACTGCTGACCGCTGGGCTGCTGGTCGCACTGACCGCTCTCCCTGCGGTCGCCCTCAACGGCGACGGGCGACCGATCGACCCCGGTTCCACGCAGCCGGTCTCGGGGGACGGGACGATCAGCGTCCAGGTGTCGGCGACCGGGCAGACGGCGGGGGGCGGGAGCTACCAGATCTCCGCTCCACCCGGGGCCAGGGTCAAGCTGATGTGCTGGTACGGCCAGGGGAAGACGGGCGCCGACTACTACGAGTACTGGAAGCTGGGCGGGGAAGCACGCAAGTCGAGGACGCTGAGCGACTTCGCGGACCAGGGCCTGCTGAACCCGGGCTGGGACACCCCGGAGATCGCCACGAACACCGAGGGTCACTGGTACGACGCGACGTGTGCGTTCGATGCGCCGGGGGACTTCAAGAACAACTACTACCGGTCCCATCCCGGCATCTTCGTGCTGCCTGGTGTAGAGCCCCCTGCGGCGAACATCGGGGTGGAACCGCGCGAGCTCGCGCAGATCGCCTACGACTCGATGGATCTGCTGACCGGCACGATCGAGTGGAACCCGAAGCTCAACGGGTCGGGTGCGGCGCTGGTCAACGCCGAGACGTCGATCTGGGCGGCCGACGCCCCGAGCACCGCCTCCGTCACGGCGTCGATCCCCGGAACGTCAGCGACGGTCACGGCGAACGTCACGGGGATCACGGTGACGTCGCAGACCGGTGACGTCGCGACGTGCCCGGCGGCCAACCGTCCGTGGGCGACGCCGGGTTCGTGCGCGATCAGGTTCGGGCGATCGACCGCGAACCTGCCCGTCAAGGCCGGCCAGGACCTGCCGACCGCCACCGTCACGGCGACGGCAACCTGGACGGTCTCCTGGGGTGTCGATGCCGGGGCTCCGCAGACCCCGTTGCCTGCTCAGCAGGTCGCGTCCTCGGTCGAGATCCCGATCGCGGAGATCCAGAACATCGTCACGCGCTGAGGTCGATCAGCCTTCGAGGTCGACCGTGCAGGCGACGTCGCCCAAGGTCAAGGTGGTGCCTGGTGCCACGACGACGGGCTCCCAGGCTGCCAAGCGGACCGCCTGCCCGGCGTGCACCACGGTGCCGTTGGTCGAGTTGCAGTCGGTGACGCGGATGAGCCCGTCGTCATCGAGGTCGATGAACGCGTGGGTCTTGGAGACGAGCATCCCAGGGCTGGTCAGCGGCACGGGCTGACGATCGGCGATCGCGGACGGCGCCCGACCGAGCGACGCGCTCCCGTCGAGGGTCACGCCCGGCTGGGAGTCGAAGGAGAGGCGGAGCAGGGGCCGGGCACGAAGAACAGGCAGCGACGTGGCCGACGTGCTGACGGGCCGTGCGGTGGCAATCGTCTGCAGGGCGGGCGGCGTGGTGAGCGGCAGAGCCGGCCCGACCGCGTCCAGCTGCTCGGCCAGGGCCTCGTCGGGCTGCGCGAGCGTCGCGGCGTCGAGGACAGCGACGGGCGACAGCTCCACCCGGTGCGGCTCGAGCGTCCCGCACGACGCGCAGGTAGCCGCGGCCAGCGGAGCATCGGTCCCGCACCGACGGCAGGGCGACCCGGGCACGGTCTGTGCGGCGTCGAGTCGGCCGTCGTCGAGGACCGCTTGCACTCGGCCGTCTGCGTGCACCGCGAGCAGCCGGGACCCTGTGGCGTCCGACACGTGGACCCGCACCGGGCGGCCCATCGTGCGGGCGATCACAGTCCCGCGCGCGAGGACGCCGACGTACAACCGATCGGGTGATGTCGCGGCGCACGCGTACTGCTGGTCGTTGACGCTCAGCGTGCCGGTACCGTCGGGTCGCACGGCGCCCGTGACCCGGGGCCACCGAGCGAGCGTGAGATGGGCGAGCGCGTCGCTCACCGGCGGCGTCCCGGGTTGCGTCCGGCCTGGTCGGAGCGCTGCGACGAGATGCGACTGGGCGGTGTCGGCACCCTCGGTGGCGCACTGGTCGACATGCTGGACTCCCCTGAGATGGGCCGTGGGCACCGCGAGAGCGGGTCGGCGCGAGACGTGCACGCCGACGGAACTGTAATCGGCCGCTCATGGTAACGAGCCGAGGATCCGAATTGTCCGGTTCCCTCCCGGACGAGAGCCGCCCGGCTGATGCCCTTATAGTCGTGGCGACCTAGGTCCTGGGACCTGAAGAACCTGACGCGCGGGGGGCACCGCCTACATGACCGTTGACACGACCGCGACCGGCGCAGACGGCGCACAGGACCGTCGCCGAGCGCGCGAGGACCGTGGACTGAAGCCCGCGGGAGCCGCAGCGCGCACGGACCGGCTGCCCCCGGCGCCCCGTGAGCGGCGCCCGCTGCTGGCCGCGTTCGCGGTCCTGCTGATCGTCGGCGGCGCCGCGGCGGCCGGCCTGCTCGCGCTCCGCGCGGACGAGCGTGTCCCGGTCCTCGTGGCCGTCAAGGACATCGCGGTAGGCCAGGAGATCACGAAGGATGCCGTGGGGACGACGCCGGTCGCGTCGGAGGGCCTGAAGCTCATCCCGAGCTCGCAGGAGGACCTGGTGGTCGGGCAGTTCGCGCGCGTGGGCGTCACCGAGGGCCAGCTCATCGACACGACCATGCTCACGAAGACGTCCACGCTGACGGCCGGCAAGGTCGCGGTCGGTGCGACGATCGCGGCGGGCCACGCACCGGCAACCGGGCTCCTGGAGGGCGACGTCGTCCAGCTCGTGCAGGTCAGTGACGGCCAGGGCACGGTGATCGTCCCCGACGCGTTCGTGAGCATGGGTGAGGTGCCCGAGAAGGGGAGCACCAAGGACGTCAAGGCCACGTTCATCGTCGACGAGAGCGACGGTGCCCGGATCGCCGCGATCGCGGCCGACGACGCGCTGTCGGTCGTCCTGGTCAGCCGCGGCTCCGCCGTCGACACGGGGAAGGGCTGACGTGCTGGTCGCCGTGGCGTCGGCCAAGGGCGCGCCGGGTGTCACGACGACCGCGCGCCTGCTGGCGAGCGTCTGGCCCACCGACGTCGTCCTGGTGGACGCCGACGGGGCCGGCGGTGACTTGTCGCTTCTGGCACGGACGGAGTCGCGCGCGCCGCTCGACCCCGACCGGGGCATCTTGTCGCTCGCTGCGGACGCGCGGCGCGGGCTGCACGTCGACGGGTTGGACGAGCACCTTCAGCGGACGGACGGTGGCCTCGACGTGCTCTGCGGGGTGAGCAGCCCTGAGCAGATGACCGGCATCGCACCGGTGTGGCCGACCGTGGCAACCGGCTTGGCCAACCTGCCCGGACGCGACGTGGTGGTGGACTGCGGCCGCATCGGCCCCGCGAGCCCGGTGCTGCCCGTGCTGACGGCCGCGGACGCCGTGCTCCTCGTCGTCAGACCGCGCCTCGAGGCGTTCGCGCACCTGCGCGAACGCGTGCGCTGGCTGTCCCAGCTGCACTCCAGCCGTGGTGGGCCGCTCGCGGTCGGTGTACTCCTGGTTGCCGAGGGCCGTGATCGTCGTTCGCTCGGAGAGCTGACCCAGCTGCTCGCTCACGAGCGGCTGCCCGCGACCGTGCTCGGTCAGGTCGCGGACGACCCGCGCGCTGCCGACGTCGTCGCCGGACGGCTGTCGCGGTCGATCCAGAGCTCGCTCCTCGTGCGCTCCGTACGCCAGATCGTCGAACCCGTCCGGACGCTCGCCGCCACCGGTGGCACCGTCCGAACCACCGTCTGACCGATGCGCGAAGGAGATTCCCATGGCCGTTGACCAGGCCCTCGTTCGTCGCCTGCGCGAAGAGGTGGCGGACATCCTCGCGCGCCAGCGCCGGGACGACGCGACCGCCGGGCTGCCGCAGATGTCCGCCCAGGACGAGCGGCAGTTCGCCCGCGCCGTCATCAACCGCGTGCTCGACTCCTATGCGCGCACGGAGATCGGGGCCGGGCGCACGCCGCCGGCACCGGCCGACGAGGAAGAGGTGTCGGCGGGCATCCACGCCGCGCTGTTCGGCGTGGGCCGGTTGCAGCCGCTGCTCGACGACCGCGACGTGGAGAACGTCGACATCAACGGCTGCGACAACGTGTTCGTGCAGTACGCCGACGGACGTGAGGCGCGGTTGCCGCCCGTCGCGGACTCCGACGACGAGCTGGTCGAGCTCATCCAGATCCTCGGGGCCTACTCCGGCCTGTCGAGCCGGCCGTTCGACTCCGCCAACCCGCAGCTCGACATGCGCCTCCCCGACGGCAGCCGGTTGTCCGCGGTCATGGACGTGTGCGCGCGGCCCTCGATCTCCATCCGCCGTGCGCGGCTGTCGCGCGTCCACCTCGACGACCTCGTCGGGTACGGGACCGTGACCAACGAGGTCGCCGCGTTCCTCTCGGCCGCCGTCGCGGCCCGCAAGAACATCATGATCGCCGGCGCGACGAACGCCGGGAAGACCACGATGCTGCGCGCGCTGGCCAACGAGATCCGGCCGCACGAGCGGATCGTCACCGTCGAGCGGGCGCTCGAGCTCGGGCTCGGGGAGTTCGCCGACCTGCACCCGAACGTGGTCGCGTTCGAGGAGCGCCTGCCGAACTCCGAGGGCAACGGCGCGATCACGATGGCGGAGCTGGTGCGCCGCAGCCTGCGCATGAACCCCAGCCGGGTCATCGTCGGTGAGGTCCTGGGCGACGAGATCGTCACCATGCTGAACGCGATGAGCCAGGGCAACGACGGGTCGCTGTCCACCATCCACGCCAACAGCTCGATCGAGGTGTTCAACCGCATCTCCACGTACGCCATCCAGTCCGCGGAGCGGCTCCCGGTCGACGCGACGATGATGCTGATCGCGGGTGCGATCGACTTCGTCGTCTTCGTGCAGAAGCAGAACGACTTCCTGCACGGCGGGCGGCTGCGGCGCTACGTCGCGAGCATCCGCGAGGTCAACGGCATCGACGGTCGCGTGCTGTCCAGCGAGGTGTTCGCGTCCGGTCCCGACGGGGTCGCCGTGGCGGCCGCGCCGATCGCGTGCATGGCGGACCTGGCGGCCGTCGGGTACGTGCCGGGCTACGCGTACTCGCAGGGGGTGTGATGACTCCGTCGACAGTGTTCATCGTCCTGCTCGGGGCGGCCGTGGGCGCGGGCGTCGTCCTGCTGGTCTACGCGCTTCGCCCACGCGACCCGGCACCGCACCGCGAGGTGCGTCGCGGTGGGCCGTCGCTCGGGGAGAAGTACGGGAAGCGCGTGCTCATCGCGGCGGCCGTGGCCCTGCTGGTGCTCGTCCTGACCAAGTGGCCGGTGGCCGCGGCGGGTGCCGCGGTTCTCGTCTTCGCCTGGTCGGCCCTGTTCGGCGGCGCCAAGGCCGAGCGCGAGTCCATGGCGCGGATCGAAGGGCTGGCGTCGTGGACGGAGTCCTTGCGGGACACCATCGCCGGTGCCGTGGGCCTCGAGCAGGCGATCCCCGCGACCGTCTACGCCGCGTCGCCCGCGATCCAGCCGCAGCTGCGCCTCCTCGTCGACCGGCTGCGCGTGCGGGTCCCGCTGCCGACGGCCCTGCAGCGGCTCGCCGACGACCTGGACGACCCGAGCGCCGACCTGGTGGTCGCCGCCCTGATCCTCAACGCCCGCCTGCGCGGTCCGGGTCTGCGGCAGGTGCTGACCTCGCTCTCGGAGGCGGCGCGTGCCGAGCTCGACATGCGCCAGCGCGTGGCCGCCGGCCGCGCCTCGACCCGTCGCTCGTCGCAGATCGTCATGGGGTTCTCGGTGTTCGTGGTGCTGGGCCTGTCGATCGTGAACCCGAAGTACGTGGCGCCCTACTCGACGCCCACCGGGCAGCTGGTTCTGCTGGTGATCATCGGACTGTTCGCGGCGGGCTTCTGGTGGATGAAGCGGCTCTCGGGCGTCGACGTCCCGGAGCGGTTCCTCGTCGCGACGGCCGACCGTACGTCGGCCACCTCGTCGGGGGTGCGCTCATGACGCTCATCCTGCTCAGCGGCGCGGTCGTGGGCCTCGGCATCCTGATCCTGGTCCTGGTCCTCGTACCGCCGCCCTCGCACGCCGGGAGCGCGCTGGCCCGCCTCGACGCCGAGCGTCGACAGAGCCGTGCGCAGGCCGCCGCGCTGACCCGTAACCCGCGTGGCGGTCACCTGCCGGCATGGCAGGTGACGATCGGACGCAGCGCCGCGAGCGGCGTGACGTCGACAGGTCTCGAGCTCGGCCCGTTGCGCGCCGACCTTGCCATGGTGGGCGTGACGCTCGACGCGTTCATGGCTCGCACCGTCCTCGCGGCGGTCGGAGGCTTCGTCGCCCCGCTGTTCGTCGGTGCGGTGCTCACGGCCGCCGGGGTCGGTGTCGACCTCTCCGTGCCGCTGCTGCTGTCGATCGTCACGGGTCTCGTCGGAGCGACGATCCCCTGGCTCGCGATCCGCTCGCAGGCCGCGCAGCGGCGGCGCGACTTCCGGCACGTCGTCGGATCGTTCCTCGACCTCGTGGCCATGAGCCTTGCGGGTGGGCGCGGCGTCCCCGAGGCGCTGCAGAGTGCGTCCGAGCTCAGCGACGGGTGGGCGATGGTCCGCATCCGCGACGCTCTGGGCTCAGCGCGGCTGCGTGGCGAGACACCGTGGTCGGCGCTCGGTCAGCTGGGTGACGAGTTGCGCGTCGACGAGCTGCGCGACCTCGCCGCGGCACTCGCACTGGTGGCCGAGGACGGCGCCAAGGTTCGGGACTCGCTGTCGGCGCGCGCCAGCTCGATGCGCCGCCGGGAGCTGGCCGACGCCGAGGGCAAGGCCGGCGAGAGCTCGGAGTCGATGCTCGTCGCGCAGCTGTTGCTGGCCGTCGGCTTCCTGATCTTCTTGATCTACCCCGCGATCATCTCGGTGACGCAGCCCAAGTAACGCTCCGTTCGACTTTGAGCACGACATCTGGCACGACGAGAGGACGACGACATGAACTATTCCGCGATTTGGGGATACCTCACGATGGAGCTGCGCCGCCGGTACGCGCGTGCGCAGGCATCCGACGACCTGGGCGCCTCGGCGATCGAGTGGGTCATCATCACCGGCATCCTGGTGGCGATCGCCGTCGCGGTCGGCGCGATCCTCTTCGGACTGATCAACGACGAGGCCGACTCCATTGTCATTCCCGACGCACCCGGCGGGCCGTGATCGCGCGACCGTCGTCGCTCCTGAACCCCCGGGCGCACGAGGAGCGTGACCGGGGGGCGAGCTCGATCGAGCTCGTGTTCTACACGCCCCTGCTCATGTTCGTCATCCTGGTGACGGTCCAGTTCGCGCTGACCTGGCACGGCAACCAGCTCGTGTCCGCGGTCGCCCGTGAGACGGCACGCGTGGTCCGGACCGGGGGCGGCGACCCGCAGTCGATCGAGGACGCTCGCGAGCGCGCAGTCGACTTCGGCGATGCGATCGGTGGCCAGTCGTTGCGGATCCAGTCCGTGGAGATCACCAAGCCGGACGCCGACACGGTCCGGGTGACCGTGACCGGTCGCTCGGTCGAGATCGTCACCGGGTTCGCGCCGAGCGTCTCCGCGACGGTCGAGGGACCCATCGAGTCGTTCCGCGCGGACGACTGAGGCCGGGGAGGAGGAGCAGGGTGAGGGTGCAGCAGCGCGTCGGAGACGAGCGTGGGTCGATGGCGGTCGAGGTCATCGTGCTCGTGCCCATCCTCCTGCTCATGCTCATGCTGATCGTCGCCTTCGGTCGCTACGTGTCGGCGCAGGGGGACGCGCAGGCGATCGCCAGGGACGCCGTCCGGGCGGCGACGCTCGAGCGGACGTCCGCCGACGCCCTGGACGCCGCACGACAGGTCGCGGAGGCCTCCGCGCCGTCGTCGATGACCTGCCGGCCGGCCGAGCTGAGCGGAACCTTCCAGGCCGGTGAGGTGATCGGCGTCGACCTCACGTGCACCGTCTCGTTCGCGGACCTGACGGTCCCGGGCCTGCCCGGCTCGACCACGATCACCGCCACGAGCTCGGCGCCCCTCGACGAGTACCGGAGGAGCGGATGACGCGGCGGTGGGTGGTATCGAGGGCAGAGGCTGATCAAGGCACAGCGTCGATCTTCGTCCTGGGTCTGATCGTGGTGCTCTTCGCCGTCGTCGGCCTCGTCGCGGACGGTGGACGGTCGGTCAACGCGCGCGTGGCCATCATGGACAACGCGGAGCAGGCAGCCCGAGTGGCCGCGAACCAGCTCGACGCGGCCGACCTCAGCGCTGGCGTCATCACCATCGACCAGGACGACGCAGCCGCGGCGGCGACGGCCTTCCTCGTGGCTGCCGGGTACGACGCGGGTCGCGCGAACGTGGAGGTGGACGGCAACCAGGTGACGGTCACGGTGGACGACCAGGTCCCCACCACCCTGTTGCAGCTCGCCGGGATCCGGAGCTTCACTGTCCATGGAGAGGCGAGCGCGCGCGCGGCCCTCGGTATCAATGACGAGCTAGGAGCACCATGAGCCGCGACCAGCACGAGGACGTCGCACCGCACGGCATCGGCCCGGGCCGGTTCCAGCAGGTCGACCACGAGCCTGAGCAGCGCTCCGTCGCGCGCTCGATCGGTGCTGCCGTCCTGCTCCTGCTGCTCGTCGTCGGCGTCCCCGTGGCCCTGCTGGCGCTCGGCGCCGCACCGGCTGTGCCGACGTCCCTGCCGACGCGCGAGGAGATCACCGGGTCGATCGGTGCCGAGCAGCTGCTCGCGGTCCTCGTCTGGGTCGTCTGGCTCGCGTGGCTGCAGTTCACGGTGTGCGTCGTCGTCGAGCTGCGGTCGGCGCTGTCCGGGGTCGGCATCCCGCGGCATGTCCCGCTCGCCGGGCCGAGCCAGCGCGTCGCACGGACGCTCGTCGTCGCGGTGCTGCTGCTGACCACAGCCGCGGGCCAGGCCTCTGCGGCGGTCAGCTCGGTGCTGCCGCAGCACGCGCCCGCGACCGTGAGCGTGTCCGCGTCGGTCGACGTCGAGGGCGTCCAGGCAGCGCCCGACATGGTGACCGAGACCCCGGCTGCGGCGCAGGGGGAGACGACCTACTGGCTGGGCGACACGCAGCTCGACGCCGATGAGGGGGCCGAGCTGGTCGGCAAGCTCGTGTACGTCGTCCAGCCGCCGGAAGGCCGGCACCACGACAACCTCTGGGACATCGCGGAGCGCACGCTCGGCGAGGGGCGCCGCTACGACGAGGTCTTCGCGCTCAACAAGGACCGTCCGCAGCCCGATGGCCACGCGCTGACCCTCGAGCGACTGATCTACCCGAACTGGCTGCTCGTCATGCCCGAGGGTGCCGCGGGGGTCGAGCGGGTCACCGCCGTGGTCACCCCGGTCGAGGTGCCGGTGGCCCCGGCGCCGGTGGAGAGCACGGTCGCGCCGGCGGCCGCCACGGGCGACACCGTCGTGACCGCGACCGACACGGTGGTCGCTCCTGTCGCCGACAGTGGCATCGGGACGACCGGGCTGGTGGGCGCTGGGCTGCTGGCGGCCGGGCTGCTCGTCGCGATCGACCGCCTGCGTCGCCGCAGCCGGACGCTGGAGCCGTCCCCGGACGCGATCGAGCTGGAGGTCGCGCTGCGGGTGGGCGCCGACCCGGTCCGTGCGCTGCTGCTCGACCAGGGCTTGCGCCAGCTCGCCGACGGCCTCGACGCGATGTCGCAGCCGCTGCCGGGCGTGGTCAGCGCGACGGTCGACGACGACGCTCTCGAGCTGCGTGTCACGCCGCCCGCCCACATCGCCCCGTCCTTCTGGTCGGTGCAGGAGGGGGGATCGGTCTGGCGGTTCGAGGCGCGTCACATCGACCCCGCGCGCAAGGGCGGAGTCGCGCCGTACCCGGGCCTGGTCTCGCTCGGTCGCGACGCCGCCGGGCGCGACGTCCTGGTCGACCTCGAGGCCGCGCAGGGTCCGGTCGCGATCGTCGGAGACCTGGCCGTGGGCGCCGAGATCGCCAGCGCGATCGCCGCTGAGCTGTCCACCAACCGCTGGTCCGACGCGCTGCGCGTCACGGGCGTCGACCTTCCGGCCGGGCTCGACGTGCTCCCGGGCGAGCGCTACACCTCGGCCGCGTCCGCGTCCCTGGTGCTCGAGCGCCTGCGCGGTCGTCGCGCCGACGTGCTCGGCGCCGACGTCCTGTCCGGTCGCGTGCAGGCGCGCGGCGCCGGGACCTGGGTACCCGAGTACGTGGTTCTGGGTGCAGTGCCTGCCGACGCCACGGCCCGCGAGGTCGTCGACGCCGCGGCGACGACCCAGCGGTCCCCGCTGGGCGTGGTGTGCGTGGGTGACCTCCCGGGTGCGCGCTGGCAGCTCGTGGCGCAGGCCGACGGCCGAGTCACCGCGCGGCTGCTCGGCATCGACGTCCAGGCCAACCGGCTGTCGGCCGCGCAGGTCGCCGGGCTGGCGGAGCTGCTCGCGGTGCCGTCCGAACCGGTCACGTCGGTCGACGAGCGCCGTGCCGCCGTCGAGAACGAGGGTTCCGTCGAGCGGCCCGCGGTGCCGGCTCCCGAACGGCGCGTCACGGAGGCGGACCTCCAATCCGCAGCGGTGCGCGTGCAGGTGCTCGGCGAGCCGCTCGTCGAGTGCTCGGGCCTGATCGACGAGAGCCGCCGCGCACTCGCGACCGAGCTGGTCGTGTTCATGGCCCTGCACCCGGGCGGCGTGCACGCCAACGTCCTCGGCGCCGCCCTGTGGCCTGGGGGCGTGACGGCCGAGGTGCGCGAGGCCACGATCGAGCGCACCGCTGCCTGGCTGGGCGACGACGCGTCGGGGCGGCCGCACCTGGCGCGCCGGGCGGACGGACGCCTCACGCTGGGACCGGGTGTCGTCGTCGACTGGGACGTCGTGTGCTCGCTGCTCGCGAGCTCCCGGGCCGCGGCCGGTCCGCAGGCCGAGCGTGCCGATCTCGAGGCGGCACTCACGCTCGCCCGCGGCGCCGTCCTCAGCGTGCGCCCCACGGGCCGGTACGCCTGGCTCGCGCGCATCCGCCTCGAGCGTGCGTCGCGGGCCCTGCTCGTCGATGCCGTGCACCGCCTGGTGGTCCTGTGCCGCGACGGCGACGACCCGGCCGCCGCCCAGACGGCCGCGTGGTCGGGCCTGCGGTTCGCGCCGGTCGAGGAGCTCCTGTGGCGCGACGTCCTGCGGGCGGCCGCTGCGCTCGACGGTCCGGACGCGGTCCGAGAGATCGCCGACGACCTCGCAGCGACCCTGCGCGCCGCTGGTGGCTCCAGCCCGTCGGCCGCGACCCTGGCACTCGTCGAGGAGCTCGCCCCGTCGTCTTCGGCAGCCGCCCAGGGCAGCGCGTGAACCGGCACCGGGGCGTTGAGCATCGTCCGACATGTCCGGCCCGTTACAGGTAAGGTCGGTCCGTTGCGACGCCGAAGGGGGCGACGCCCAAGACAAGGAGGCCATCCGTGGCTGTTGGTGCCGAGCTCAGTACTCTCCAGGCGTTGTACAAGACGTTCCAGTCGAACGCTCTGGCGGCTGCAGACATCAAGTCGAAGGTGGACTCCGGTCTGAACAGCACGGAGTGGACCGGCAAGTTCTCGGAGGACTTCCGGGCCGCGTGGCAGGACTACCGCGCCAACCTGGACCGTCTGCAGGAGGCGCTCGACGGCGCAGCCGCTGACGTGCGGACGAACCACAACAACATCGCATCGGCGACCGGCGAGGGCGACCGCATCTGATGCACTCATCCGACCGGCCCGCCCGTCTGGGCGGGCCGGTCGTGTGTGTGGGGACCGCCGCGAGGGGAGGCATGCCGTGCGACTGATCCTGAGCGCCGTCTCGCAGGGTGCGCCGGAGCCGGTGGACCTGGTGCTCGAGTGCGCCCCCGGCGCACGGGTCCGTGACGTGGCCCGGGCGCTCGCGCAGCGGTTGCCGTCGGAGCGCCAGCAGGTGGTTCCCCGAGGGTCCGGCCACCTCGGAGTCGTGCAGGTCGCCGCTGTCGAGAGCATCGGCGCTCCCACCCTCTGGTGGCGCGGGCACGAGCTCGACCCCGACGAGCACGTCGAGACCTGCCCGCTGCGGCACGGGGCGGTCGTCGGCCTCGACGGGGACCCGGGCGACCTGTGGTCCGAGCCGGTCGGCGCGTGCGACGTGCGCGTGGTGTCGGGTCGCGGCGCAGGCCGGGTGCAGCGGCTCACGCCCGGTCGCCACGAGATCGGCAGCGCCCCCACGGCGTCCGTCCAGGTCGAGGGCCCCGGCCTCGCCGCGGTCCTGGAGATCGGCGTCGACGGCTCGCGGACGCTCGAACCCGCGCCGGGCGTCATCGGGGTGCTGGTGCCCGCCCCGATCCGTCGTCGGGCGCTGGAGGGTCCCATCGTCGTGCGTCGCGGCGAGGCCGGTGCCGCGGTGCAGCGGCGGGGCTCGCGCCGGTACGCGGACAAGCTGCTCGAGGCTCGTCGCGGACTGGAGGCGATCGAGGAGATCGACCCCGAGGCGGACCGGCCGCTGGTCCACCTGAACCGCTCCGCACTGGTCGGCCGACGGCCGTGGCTGCCCGGCCAGGCGCTCGTCGTCGGGGACGTCGTGCTCGAGATCGCCGACGTCGAGCCGCCTGACGCGTCGCTGTCGCCCAGCCCGCTGGGCGCGACGCTCGACTACAACCGGCCGCCGCGGCTCCTGCCGCCCGCGCGCAGCACCGACTTCCGGCTGCCCAACGAGCCGCGAACGCCCGACAAGCAGCGCTTCCCGCTGGCGATGATGCTCCTGCCGCTCGCCATGGGCGCGGCGATGTTCTTCTTCACCAAGTCGCCGTACGCGGTGATCGTCATGGCGCTGTCGCCGGCGATGGCGGTGTCCAACTACGTGTCGTCCCGCGGGAGCCGTCGGTCGACGCACCTCGAGGCCGTGCGGACCTACGTGCAGCGTGCCGCCCGGATCGAGCAGCAGGCGCACGAGGCGCTCTCGGCGGAGAGCGTGGCCCGACGTCGCGACCTGCCGGACCCGGCGTCGGTCCTGCTCTTCGCGACAGGACCGCGCGCACGCCTGTGGGAGCGGCGCCGCACCGACCCGGACTGGATGCTCGCCCGGGTCGGCACGGCCGACGTTGCCAGCGAGGTGTCGCTGAGCGACCCCGGGCGCGAGGACCATGAGCGCGTCCAGCACTGGACCGCCGCAGACGTGCCCGTTGCGGTGCCGCTCGCGCGTGCCGGTGTGACCGGTGTCGCCGGTCCGACGGCCGACCGTCGGCGCGTGGCCGCGTGGATGCTCGCGCAGGTGGTCACGGGCCACTCGCCGGCCGACGTCTCCGTGGTGCTTCTGGCCGACGTGGACGGCGGCGATGCGTGGGGCTGGGTCCGCTGGCTGCCGCACGCACGCCGCGACGGCGCCGGCCCCGTGGTCGCGGTCGGGAACGACGACGAGACGACCGGACGACGCGTCGCCGAGCTGCTCGACCTGGTGGAGCGGCGTCGTGCGGTGACCCGCGCCGGGAGCATGGGCAGCATGAGCGCGAGCGCCGGGCCGGCGTTCGACCCGGTGCTCGTCGTGCTCGACGGAGCCCGCCGCATCCGCCTGTTGCCGGGCCTGGTCACGCTGCTGCGCGAGGGGCCGCCGGTCGGCATCACGTTCTTGTGCGTCGACGAGCACGAGCGCCAGCTGCCTGAGGAGTGCCAGGCCGTCGTGGTCCTGTCCGAGGACGCCGCCACGGTGACCGTGGCCGGTGAGCCGCCGGTCGACGGGGTGCGCCCGGACCTCGTGCCGGACGCGTGGTTCGAACGCCTCGGCCGGTCCCTCGCGCCCGTGCGGGACATCAGCACGGAGGACCTCTCGGCGTCGCTGACGTCGACGAGCCGGCTGCTGCAGGTGCTCGACCTCGACCCGCCGCACGCTCAGGCGATCGCTCTCGGCTGGGCACAAGGCGGGCGGACCACGCGCGCAGTCATCGGGGAGTCCACCGACGGACCGTTCAGCATCGACATCCGCTCCGACGGCCCTCACGGCCTCGTTGCCGGCACCACAGGCTCCGGCAAGTCCGAGCTGCTCCAAACCCTCATCGCGTCGCTCGCGGTGGGCAACCGCCCCGACGAGATGACGTTCGTCCTGGTCGACTACAAGGGCGGCGCCGCGTTCAAGGACTGCAACCGCCTCCCGCACACCGTCGGCATGGTGACCGACCTGGACGCGCACCTGACCACGCGTGCACTGGAGAGCCTGGCCGCTGAGCTTCGCCGCCGTGAGCACCAGCTCGCGGGGGCGGACGCGAAGGACATCGAGGACTACCTGGCCACGCGCGGGCCCGACGACGCGCCGATGCCCCGTCTGATGATCGTGATCGACGAGTTCGCGGCGCTGGTCGCCGAGCTGCCGGACTTCGTCACCGGTCTGGTGGACATCGCCCGGCGCGGACGGTCCCTCGGCGTGCACCTCCTGCTGGCCACGCAGCGGCCCGCAGGCGTGGTCAGCGCCGAGATCAAGTCGAACACCAACCTCCGCATCGCCCTGCGCGTCACCGACCGCAACGACAGCCAGGATGTCATCGAGTCGAGCGACGCGGCCGAGATCCCGCCAAGCCTGCCGGGCCGCGCGTACGCCCGGCTCGGCCACTCGAGCCTCGTCGCGTTCCAGTCCTCTCGCGTGGGCGGACGTCCGCCGACCGCGACGGACGACGGCGGCTCGGTGGCGGTCCTGCCGCTCACGTGGTCGGCGGTGGGGCGCCCTGTGGCGGTCCCGCGGGGCGAGGCGCAGGACGACATCGACGCGCCGACGGACCTCGGCGCGCTCGTCACGGCCGTGCAGGCGGCCGCCGAGCTGTCGGGCGTCGCGGCGCCACCCCCGCCGTGGCTGCCCGCCCTGAGCACCGCGGTGACGATGGTCGACGTCGTCGAGCAGGGTGGCCGGGCCCTCGCCTCGACCCCGTTCCGCCTGCCGTACGGTCTGGTGGACCTGCCCTCCGAGCAGCGCCGGGACGTCGCCGTGCACGACCTGGAGACCGCCGGCAACCTGGCTGTGGTCGGCGCCCCCCGCTCGGGCCGCTCGACCGTGCTCCGCGCGCTCGCCGCCGGCGTGGCCACCCGGTTGTCGCCACGGGACGTCCACCTGTACGGGCTCGACTTCGGCAACAACGCGCTCCTGCCCCTGGTGAGCCTGCCGCACACCGGCGCGATCGTGACGCGTGACCAGCCCGACCGGATCGCCCGCCTGACCCGACGCCTGCGCGCCGAGATCTCGCGCCGCCAGCAGCTGCTCGCTGAGCAGTCGTTCGCCGACGTCACCGAGCAGCGCGCGGGGAGCGCACCCGCCGACCGGCTGCCGTACCTGCTCGTCCTGCTGGACCGGTGGGAAGGTTTCATCCAGGCGTTCGAGGACTACGACGCGGGCGCACTGGTGGACCTGTGGACGCAGATCCTGCAAGAGGGTCCCGGCGCGGGCGTGAAGATCGTGCTGACGGGCGACCGGAGCCTGCTCGCGGGGCGCGTCTCGACGCTCACCGAGGACCGCGTGATGCTCCCGATGACCGACCCGGGGGACTACTCGTCCGTCGGAATGTCACCGCGCGACGTGCCGGGTTCGCTGCCGGACGGGCGCGCGTTCCGATCGCAGGGCAGCCAGGAGCTCCAGGTGTGCCTGCTCGACGCGGATGCGAGCGGACCAGCGCAGGTTGCCGCTCTGCAGCGGTTGGCACGCGTGGCCTCCGGGAATGCGGTCGTCGACGGCGGTGCGCCGTTCCGAGTCGACCCGCTGCCCACGCGTGTCACGCTGGCCGAGGCGATCGCGTACGGCGGCCCCCCGCTCGGCCCCACCGCGGTCCCGGTGGGCGTCGGCGGCGACTCCCTCTCGCTGTTCGGCGTCGACACCGACGAGAACGGCCCTGGCGTGCTCGTCGGCGGGCCGCGTCGCTCCGGCCGCAGCACCGCCCTGCTCACGATGGGGACCTCGGCGCTCGAGCGGGGCTGGGCCGTCGGCATCGTCACTCCCCGTCGCAGCCCGCTGCGCGACCTGACCGGGTTGGCGGGTGCACTGGACCTCGAGTCGACACGCGAGGAGATCGCCGAGCTGCTGGCCCGGCTGGTGCCCACCGACCGGTCCACGCTGCTGCTCGTCGACGACCTCGAGCTGGTCGGCACCGACGGTCCGCTGGCCGACGCGATCGTCGCGCACCTGGGCGAGCTGCGGGACAAGCCCGGACTCGTGGTCGGTGCGGGGACGACCGACGAGCTGTCGAGCGGTTACCGCGGCCCGGCAGCCACCATGAAGAAGTCGCGCAGCGGCGTGATCCTCGCCCCGTCCACCCCGAACGACGGCGACCTGTTCGGCGTGCGCCTTCCGCGGTCCGCGCTCGGCGGCGGCACCCCGGGTCGCGGCCTCCTCGTGGCCGGTGGCGCGTGGCAGCTCGTCCAGGTCCCGGTCCCGCGCTGAGCTCAGCGGAACGGCGTGAGCGCCTCATCAAGGGCAGCGCGCAGGGCGTCGGGGTTCTTCGACTGTACGCGGAAGCGCGTTCCGTTCCGGCGGTGCAGCTCCATGATGTTGGCGCCGAGCGTCGGGGCGAGCGCGCCGCCGGCCAGCGGCGCACGGCCCTGCTCCGCGTTCTCTGGCACGCCCCACGGGTAGAGGTCTGCGAGCGGGACGCGGCTCCGGCCGACGCGCAGCTCGCTGTCGGTGAGCCGGATGTTGCCGTACAGCCCGGTGCTCCACATGGTGATGGCGGCGATACCGCCGACGATGCCGACGAGGATCGTGGCGATCACCCAGCCGCCCTCGCCGAACGACAGTCCGACCCAGCCGACGACGCACACCACGAGCAGGATCAGCCAGCTGCGCCGGGTGGGAGAACGCTCTTCGTATCGGACCATCCGGGCATCCTAATGTGCGTCAGAACACGTCGCCGCGGGCGATCCGCTGGGCCTTCGGGAGCAGGTCCCCGTAGAGCCGGTCGAGCACCCAGAGGACGGGCAGCAGCACCTCGACCAGACTGGCGTCCCGCGTCCAGGCCACCAGCGGAGGGTCTGCCGACGGGCGAGGGCGCCCCGGCACGGGACGCAGCTCGTGGGTGACGACCGGCGTCGACTCGCCGTCGCGCGTCAGCTCCATCCGGTCGGCGAAGATCCGGCCGACGGGCCGCCACTGCCACGCGCGACCTTCCGGCCCGTGCACCTGCCAGAGCCAGCGATCGCGACCGTTGGTCTGCCGTTCCATCGTGACGGTGCCGCCCGGGACCTGCACGGGCATCAGGTGGACGTTCCAGAAGAACGTGTCCGTCGAGTCGGCGGTCTCGCGGCCGCCACGGGCGACCTCGACGCCGTCCTCCGTGGTCGCGACGAGGACTCGGTGCTCCCACACCACGGTGACGCGCCGCCCCACGACGTCGAGCATGGTGCGTGCCGCGAGCGGTGTACGCGCGGGCATCCGGTGGAAGTCGCCGATGCTGAGCTCGTCCACCACCGGGATGCTGGCGGCGGTCCCCAGCGGCTCCCAGAGGTGCGGCGAGGTCACCGCGGGGCCGTCTCGTCGTCCTCGCGGTCCGCGGCCCGGCGTGCCTCACCGCGGACCCGGGACGCCTCGTCCCGCAGGTTGCGCGCGGCACTGTGCGCGGCCGTGCGCCAGTGCCTGAGGGCGTCGCGGACGTCGGTCGCGTTGTCGCACTCCCAGTGGGGCGAGCTCGCGACGGTGCGAGCGGGGTCGATGCAGCTCTCGACGTCGTCGGCAAGGTCGTCGAGGGCCTTGGCCTTGGCGTACAGCTCGGTCGAGGTCATGCGGCGCCCCTAGAACCAGTTCATCGGGTTGAGGTCGGACTTCTTGATGTCGTCCACGCGGTCGCCCACCCACTTGTCGGCGTCCTCGGCGCGGTCGGCGGCCCAGTCGGCGGCGACGCCGGCGGCGTCCTCGATGTCGTCCCAGTGCTCGACCACCTTGGCACCGACCCACACCGTGCCCGAGATGACGACGAGACCGAGCGTCACGGGGTTGGGGGCGATGAGCGCGGCGGTCATCGAGGCGTTGAAGGCGAACTCGGCGTACTCGCCGACGACGTGCGCCTTGCCCTTTGTGCCGCCCTCGGCCCAGCGCTCGTTGTTCTCGGAGAAGTTGTTGTACAGCCCGATGCCGCTGTCGACGGTCGCGAACGCGCTGCCCGCCACCCCCGCCACGCGTAGCGCGCCCGCACTCGCGGCCATGGTGCGCACGCCGGAGGTGTTCGCCATCGTCAGCAGGTTCCCCGCCCCGCGCCCGAAGGCCTGCTCGGTGACGGGGTTGATCCACGGCTTGCCGAAGACGTTGTTGCCCCAGCGCGACAGCCTCGCAGCGAGCTTCCCGCCATCCGTGGAGCTGAGGATGTTCGACACCCACGCGGTCGCCTGGATGCCCGCCGGCCGCTGCAGCATCCCGGCCAGGAACGTGGGCGTGACCTCGCCCTCCACCGCGAAGGGCTTGGTTGCGGCAGACATCCGCGCCACCCACGCGTCGAAGTCCTCGAGGATCGGGGATGCGCGCAGCAGCACCTTGGCGGTGAGGTTGGGCACGAACGAGCCGGGGTAGGTGAAGGTGGTGCGCGCGCGCACGACGTTGCTGTCCACCAGGTTGAGCGCGCCCGAGAGCCAGTTGGCAGTGCGCGGCGACGTGGTGGCCAGCGACTCGAGCGCCGGGTTGATGATCTGGCTCTGCGCCAGCCACCGGGCCAGGGCCGGTCCGCCCTTGAGCAGCAGCTGCGACGCGGCGCCGACGGCTTTGCCGCTGGAGTGCCGCAGGTCCTGGATCTGGTGGTACGCGTC
The DNA here is from genome assembly GCF_000688475.1 of Cellulomonas sp. URHE0023. Taxonomy (GTDB): domain Bacteria; phylum Actinomycetota; class Actinomycetes; order Actinomycetales; family Cellulomonadaceae; genus Cellulomonas. The sequence continues at coordinate 1,554,612 of NZ_JIAN01000005.1, forward strand.
GACGAGCGCCGCGGCACGGGCCGCGTCGCTCATCCCGGGGAGCTTCTGGAGAGCCTTGGCCTCGAGCTCCTCGAACCAGTCGCTCAGGTTGGCGGGGTCGGTGCTCTCCCACGCGTCGGGCGTGGTGGCGGTCGCACTCAGCGCGATGAGCGCCTGCTCGACGTGCAGCTTCTGGCCCGCGACCTGCGTGGCCTGGTCGGCCGTCATCCGGACGCCGCCGAACGTCGGGCTGGCGAGCGCCATCTGCTCGAGGACACCGATGCGGTCCCGCAGGTCTCCGGCCGTTTCGGATGCCCACTGCTCGGCGGCGTTGAGCGGGGCCAGGTCCACCCGCGCGCCCAGGTTGCTCGCGCGCGAGAACAACCCGGGTAGGTCGGCGGCGAGGTCTTCCAGGGCGACGACGGTGGCGGCGAGAACGTCCTTGTCGACGCGGACGATCACGAGACCGTCACACGCTCGATCAGCGCCCGCAGCTCGGCGGACGACGGCAGCAGGTCGGACATCGCCTGCCAGACGTCAGCGGCGCTCACGGGGCGGAACGTCGCGAGCGTGTCGGGCGTGATGTCCTGCGCCAGTAGCGGCTCGGCCGGGGCGGTGCGCAGCCAGTAGCCGCCGTCCCCGCAGGCCCACAGGGCGAACCCTCGGGCGTCGGTCGTGACGTCCGGCCCCCACACCATCGTGACCCGGGCGGTGGCCTCCAGGTAGGACAGCGTGGCCATGAGCATCGTGCGGTCGGGGTCCTGGACGGTGCCGAAGAACTTCTCCAGGCTCGCGGTGGCCACCGTTCGGGCAGGCTCCCACTCGGCGTCCGAGAGGGACATCGTCTGAAGAACAGCGTCGACCGAGCGCAGCGGGACCGTGAACGGGACGGCGGCCGCGGGCACCTGGTGGCGGCGCAGCCCCACCAGCCGGGCCAGGATCCACAGCAGCTGCGGCAGCTCGTCCTGGCAGTAGGTGGTGGTGGAGCCGGGCTCGTCCTGGGGCCACGGGTCGGTGTACCAGACGCTCTCGCCGGCGACGGCGAGCATCGCCACGGCGGGACCCTGCGGACCGGCGGTCTCGACGGCGCACTCGATCATCGGGTCGGACACCGTACGCACCAGGTCCATGACGAGCCCGGCGATCTGGCCGTCTGCGTCGACCAGGCCGGCCGCCTGGAGGGCGCCCAGCTCGGTCTCGTCCACCGGCTCGGCGTTGTGCACGTGCCGCAGAGCCTCGAACTCCGCCTCGCTCAAGGTGATCCGCCCGCGGACCGTGTCCAGCCGTGCCATGGTGCCCCCTGTGCCTACGACGTGATCGTGCCTGCGAGAGATTACCGTGCGTGAACCGCCCGACAACGACCGGTCTCCAAGGACGGAGCTCGCCACCTACCGTGACCAGGGCAGGGCTCGCCATGTCGACGGCTCCCGTGCCTAGGCTAAGGTCCGACCGGGGGCAGATGGGCTGGTCAGACGGGTCACGGGCACGAGCCAGAGATCCGCAGCACGAGGGATCGGAACCGCACGTGGTGAGTACCGACGTCGTCCCGCCCACTCCCGAGTCGCAGGTGGCCCGGGGAGAGCTCCAGCCCGTCGACGACCGGTGGCCGGACCGGATCGCCGCCGCGATGTTCGTGGCGTTCGCTCTCGTCCTCGTCTCCGCGGCGATCCCGTCCGTGCGCGAGTACTTCTCGGCCGACGACGACATCGTCTCGACTCTCACCATCCCGATCATCCCGAACATCGTCTATGGCGCGCTGCTGGCGAGCATCGGTGTCGCACTGAACCGTCGCCTGCGCGCTGCGTGGTGGCTGCTGGTCGTCTGGTGGGTCCTGCTGCCGCAGCTCGCTCGGGTCATCGACCTGCTCGACGGTGGGTCGTGGCTGAACGCGGTCGGGTTCGTCCTCATGAGCGCGGTGCTCGTCCAGCTCTGGCTGTGCCGCCGTCAGTTCGGTGCCCGCACCAGGCGGGGGTCGTTCTGGGCCGCGCTCGCGTTCTTCCTCGTGGGCGGGACGGTGATCCTGTTCGTCGGCAGCGCGCTGGTGACACGGTTCGGGCGGATCAGCGATGGTGGCTCGGCGGTCTGGTTCGTGTGGGACACCATGATCGGCGACCTCGGTCTGGTGGACCAGTCCAACGGTGCGGCCGCCCCGTTCTGGGTCCGCGCCGTGATCAACCTGCTCGGCGCCGCGGTCGTCCTCGGCTCCGCGTACCTGCTCTTCCGGACGCCGCGGTACACGCGCACGCTCGATGCGGCCGACGAGGCCCGAGTCCGCACGCTGCTGCGCGACTTCGGCGGCGAGGACTCGCTCGGCTACTTCGCCACTCGCCGCGACAAGTCCGTGGTCTGGGACTCCGGTGTCGCGGCAGACGCCCGGGCCGGGATCTCCTACCGGGTCGTCGGCTCCGTGAGCCTGGCCAGTGGCAACCCGCTCGGCGACCCTCTGCGGTGGCCCGAGGCCATCGAGGCCTGGCGGCGCCAGGCGCGCACCAACGGATGGTCGCTGGCGGTCATGGGCGCGGGCAGCCGCGGAGCCGTCGCCTACACGGAAGCCGGCCTCAAGGCGTGGGAGATCGGCGACGAGGCGGTCCTCGACCTGCGGTCCTTCTCCTTGGCCGGCCCGGGCATGAAGGCCGTGCGGCAGTCGGTGGCCCGCCTGCAGCGTCGCGGCTACACCACCCGGGTGGAGCGTCACTCCGTGCTCGATGCGGCGCACTTCGCGTCGCTCGACGCCGCGGCCGCGCAGTGGCGCGGGGACGGTGGCGACGAACGCGGCTTCTCGATGGCCCTGGGCCGGCTCGGCGACGACCTGGACGACGACTGCGTGCTGATCCAGGCACTCGACGAGCAGGGTCGCCTGCGCGGGTTTCTCAGCTTCGTCCCCTGGGGCCGCAACGGGCTGTCTCTGGATCTGATGCGCCGCGACCCGACCGCCGACAACGGCCTTGTCGAGCTCATGGTGGCCTCGCTCGCCGAGCGCGCAGGCGCTTTCGGTGTCGCCCGGCTCTCGCTGAACTTCGCGATGTTCCGGGAGGCGTTCGAACGAGGTGAGGAGGTGGGTGCGGGCCCGATCGCGCGCCTGTGGCGGTCGTCGCTCCTCCTGGCGAGCCGGAACTGGCAGCTCGAGTCGCTCTACCGCTCGAACGCCAAGTACCAGCCCGACTGGCAGCCCCGGTTCATCTGCTTCGAGTACGCCTCCGACCTGCCCAGGGTCGGGACGGCCGCCGGTAACGCCGAGGGCTTCCTCACGCGTCCGAGCCTCGGCCTGCTCAACCGTCGCGGGAAGGGGTCCGGCTCGGGGGACCTCGACCGCGCCGCCAACGACTACGCCGCCCAGGTCGAGGCGCAGATCCCGCAGGCGCCCGACCCGGTCGCGCTCGCGCTCGCGGCCGACCACCTCCCGGAGCAGCAACGCGTCCGGCGGGACAAGGTCGACCGGATGCGGGCGCGCGGGATCGACCCGTACCCCGTGACCTACCCCCGCACGCACTCGCTCGCCGAGATCGTCGCGGAGCACCCGGACCTGCCCCCGGACACGTCGACGGGGGTGCAGGTGTCCGTGGCCGCGCGCGTGATCCGCAAGCGGGACGGCGGTCGGCTCGGCTTCGGCACGCTGCGTGACGGCAGCGGCGACCTGCAGGTGATGGTCGACGCGCAGGACGTGAGCCCGCAGGACCTCGAGCTGTGGCGGCACGACGTCGACCTGGGCGACCACATCGGCGTGACGGGCGAGGTCGTCACCACCAAGCGGGGGGAGCTGTCCGTTCGGGCGTCGTCGCTGGCCATGACGAGCAAGTCGTTGCGCCCGCTGCCTGACAAGCACCACGGCCTGACCGACCCGGAGGCTCGGGTCCGTTCGCGGTACGTCGACCTGATCGTCCGCCCGGCCGCGCGCGACATCGCCTACACGCGCGCGACGGTGGTGCGCAGCGTCCGGGACTCCCTGCATGCCCGCGGGTTCACCGAGGTGGAGACGCCGATCCTGCAGGTGATCCACGGCGGCGCCAACGCGAGGCCGTTCGAGACGCACATGAACGCGTTCGACATGGACCTCTACCTGCGCATCGCGACCGAGCTCCATCTCAAGCGGCTGCTCGTCGGCGGCATGGAGAAGGTGTTCGAGGTCGGTCGGCAGTTCCGCAACGAGGGCGTCGACTTCAAGCACAACCCGGAGTTCACGTCGCTCGAGGTGTACGAGACCTACGGTGACTACGACACGATGCGCGTCCTCACCCAGGAGCTCATCCAGGAGGCCGCGACCGCGGTCTACGGGTCGCCCGTGGCTCGTCGGACCGACGCCGAGGGCGTCGTGGAGGAGTTCGACCTGTCGGGTCAGTGGCCGGTCAAGACGATCTGCCAGGCGGTCTCGGAGAAGCTCGGCGACGAGATCACCGCGGACACTCCCGCGCACGCCCTGCACCGGCACGCCGCCGCGATCGGGCTCGAGCTCGACCAGGAGGCGTCCTGGGCGGTGGTGCTCGAGGAGATCTACGGCGAGCTGTGCGAGAAGACCACGACGACCCCGGTGTTCTACACCGACTTCCCCAAGGAGAACTCGCCGCTCACCCGGCAGCACCGCGTGGACCCCCGCCTGGCGGAGAAGTGGGACCTCGTGATCTTCGCGTCCGAGCAGGGCACGGCCTACTCGGAGCTCGTGGACCCGACGGACCAGCGCCGTCGGCTCGTCGAGCAGTCGCTGCTGGCCGCCGCGGGCGATGCCGAGGCCATGCAGGTGGACGAGGACTTCCTCACCGCTCTCGAGTACGGGATGCCCCCGACCGGTGGCATGGGCTTGGGCATCGACCGGCTGGTGATGAACCTCACGGGCCTGAGCATCCGGGACACCATCCTGTTTCCGCTGGTTCGTCCGACCTCCTGACCTGGCGGTTCACCCGGACGGCACACGCAGTCGGGGAGGACCCGCACGAAGCGGACGCCCCGGTGCCGCTCGCCGCCGCGGGATGCGGCAGAGTTGGCCCCGTGGCTCCCATCCGTGTCTTCCTCCTCGACGACCACGAGGTCGTCCGCCAGGGCCTGCTTCGCCTGATCGACGCCGATCCGGACATGACGGTGGTGGGTGAGGCATCCACTGTCGCCGAGGCCCTCGTGCGCGCACCGCTGGCCAAGGCCGACGTCGCGCTCCTGGACGTCCGGCTGCCCGACGGCAGCGGCGTCGAGGTGTGCCGCGAGCTCACCTCGTCGCAGGACGGGCTGCGCTGCCTGATGCTCACGTCCTACGAGGACGACGAGGCGCTGCTCGCCGCGATCACCGCGGGAGCCGCCGGGTACGTGCTCAAGGAGATCCGGGGGCCGCAGCTGCTCGACTCCATCCGGGCGGTCGCCGCCGGCCGCTCGCTCATCGACCCGGCCACCAAGGCGCGGGTGCTGGAGCGGGTCCGCGAGTCGCAGGGCCACGACGCGCGTCTCGACCTGCTCACGCCCCAGGAGAGCGCGGTGCTGGACCTCATCGGTGAGGGCCTGACCAACCGTGAGATCGCCAGCCGGATGTTCCTCGCCGAGAAGACCGTCAAGAACTACATCTCGAGTCTGCTGGCGAAGCTAGGGGTTCGGGGCCGCACGCAGGCGGCACTCTTCATCGCTGAGCAGCACCGAGCAACAGAGCGCTGAGGCTGACGCCCCACTCGTACGCGCGGTCCAGCTCACCGTCGCGCAGCGGTCCCCGCAGTCCCGTCACCCAGAAGCTCTCAGCCTCGGCGGTGAGCTCGAACCCGCCCTTGCTGAGCAGCCGCCAGGCACCCACGGCGGCAGAGCCGGGCACGTGCGGACTGTGGATCCGCGTGTCGAACGTCGCGGAGTAGACGGGACGGTTCGGCTGTTCCAGCTGGTGCAGCCACTCGCGGACACCCGTGGACACGCCCGTCACGGACGCGCCCGCCTTGGCCTCCGCATCCGCCCTCGTCGACGGCCGGCTCAGCCCGAACGCCTGCGTCGGCCCGCCCACGACGAGCAGCTGGACCGAGGGGTCGAGCCGCGTCGGGGCGACGTCGACCCGACGCAGCGCCGCGTCCTCGACATGGTCCGCGAGGCCGCGCCACACTGCCTCAGCCACCAAGCCGGTGTTGCCGAATGACGATTCGTAGACGACCAGTGCGCGCATCGCACCCACCTCCTCGTGTGTCAGTCCAGTGTTTTGCGCATACCGGACAGGGCACAGGGCCGAACGACCCTGATCGGCGGCACCCCGCCTATGCTCCGAGCATGGAGCGCGACGACAGCCTCGAGGAGCTCATGGGCGCGGTCGTCTCGCTGTCCTCCTCGCTCGACACCACGACCGTCCTGGAACGCCTCATCGAGGCCGGGTGCCACCTCACGGGAGCCCGCTACGGTGCGCTGGGCGTCGTGGGGGAGCACGGGGGTCTCGACGAGTTCGTGCACCGTGGCATCAGCGAGGCCGTGGCCGCGCGGATCGGTCCCCTGCCGACGGGCCGAGGCGTCCTGGGACATCTGAGCACGAGCCCGCACGCGATCCGCCTCAACGAGATCTCGAACCACCCGGCATCGGTCGGCTTCCCGAAGCACCACCCGCCCATGCACACGTTCCTCGGTGTACCGGTCCGGGCGCGGGGCGAGGTCTTCGGCAACCTCTACCTCACCGAGAAGCTCGACGCGGACGGCGAGTCCATCCCCTTCACCGCGCGAGACGAGCAGCTCGCGACCGCGCTCGCCGCGGCGGCCGGCGTCGCGGTCGGTCACGCACGTGCCTACCGACGCGCCCGCGAGCACGAGCTCTGGCTCGAGGCGGCCGCGGCCTGCAGCGAGGCGCTGACCAGCGGGATCCCGCGCACGGAGGCGCTGGCGATCGTCCGAGCGCGGGTCGCGGCGGTGGCTGAGGCCTCCGCCGTCATGCTGCACGACGACCTCCCCCCGGGCCTGGAGGACGAGCTCCTCGGCCATGCCCCGGTCCTGCGTCGGCTCGCGGACGGGATCGACCTGGGCCTCGCGGGACCCGTCTGGGTGCTCGCGGTACCGCTGCGCAGCGCCGAGCGCTGGGTCGCCGCGCTCACGGCGTGCTGGCCCGGACCCGAGGGTGACGCGGGTCCGCAGGTGGACCTGCCGAGCGTCGCGGGGTTCGCGGAGCAGCTCGCGCTGTCCCTGGACGTCTCCGAGGCGCAGGCGGACCGTGCCCGGCTCGCGGTGCTCGAGGAGCGTGAGCGCATCGCCCGTGACCTGCACGACATGGTGATCCAGCGGCTGTTCGCCATCGGTCTCGACGTGCAGGGCGCTGCCCAGGATGTCGACCGGCCCGATGTCGCGCGACGGCTCGGGGGTGCGGTCGACGACCTCGACGAGACGATCAAGGACGTGCGCACCACCATCTTCCGGCTCGGCGCGCGCGGCGGGGCGACCACCGGGCTCCGGCACTCGGTCGACGCCGAGGTGGTCCGGTCGCGGCAGGCGCTGGGCTTCCTCCCGCGGCTGCGGATCGAGGGCGTCACCGCCACCGTCCCCGACAACGTGAGCGCCGACGCGGTCGCCGTGGTCCGCGAGGCTCTGGCCAACATGGCGCGGCATGCGCGGGCCCGCGAGGGGGTCGTGCGGCTGTTCATCGGTGCCGACCTGCTGATCGAGGTCCAGGACGACGGCGTCGGGGTCCCGCCCCACGTCTCGCGGCGCAGCGGACTGGCCAACCTCGAGGAGCGCGCGCGGCGTCGCGGTGGCTCGATGACGGTCGAGCCGGTCGACGACGGTGGCACGCTCCTGACCTGGACGGTCCCGCTGCCGACGTCCTGACGGAGCCGCTCAGCCGTTGTCGTGCACCACGAGCACCGGGCACGAGGCGGAGCGGATCACCTCCGTGCTCACCGAGCCCAGCAGCATCCCGCGGAAGCTCCCGAGCCCGCGCGTCCCCACCACCAGCAGCGCCGAGCGACGCCCGAGCCGGACGAGCGCGGCGGCCGGGTTGTCGTCGAGGAGCTCGAGCCTCACGTCGAGTCCCGGGTTCTCGCCGGCCAACGAGCTCTGCACCCGGCGCGCTGCCTGGTGGGTGCGGTCGTCGACGTCCTGCGTCACGCCCGGGCGCAGGCTGCCCTCGCCGTACGGGTCGGCGAGGGTCGGGCGGGCGTGCGCCACGATCAGCGCTCGGCCACGCATCCAGGCCTCGCGCGCAGCCACGCGCGCCGCCTCGAGCGAGGCAGGGGACCCGTCGACCCCGACGACGATCGGGGCCTCGGGAGGCATCGGACCGTCCGGGTCGTGCCGCACGACTGCCACCGGGCAGTGGGCGTGCGCGGCCAGCTGCGCCCCCAGCACCCCGGTGCGGCCGCGCACGCTCGGCCCGCCCGCCCCCACGACGACCAGCTGGGCGGCGGTGCTCAGCTCACGCAGCTCGGGCACCACTGAGCCACGGCGCACGTCGATCGAGATGTCGAGCATCGGGTGGCGTGCTGCCTCACGGTGCTCCAGCCGCGTCAGGCTCTCCTTGGCCTCCACCTCGGCATCGACGGCGTCGATGACTGGGTAGGTGCCCCAGAACGTCGAGGTCCACGGGCTGGCGACGACCTGGGTCAGGACGACTGCGGCACGCCGCCGCACCGCCTCCGCGATCCCCCACGCGAGCGTGCTGGCGCTGGGTGCCCTCCCGTCGAGGGCGATGACTACAGGTCCGTCCGTACGCATGGGGAGCCTCCTCGATCCCGTGGTGCACGGCGGTCGTCGTCGACCCCGTGCCCACTCGGATCAACCCTGGTCCGCCGCCATCCGGTTCGTCCCGGGACCTCGGACCCTGATGGGGGTCGTGATAGCGCTCACACGGAGGACGTTCGGCCCTACGCGGACGTCACCCGCCGCCAGAGAGTTGAGGCACGGAACCACCACCCCGGGTCCTGGTCGGACCCACTCAATGAGGAGTAGACCCATGGCCGCCATCCACCCCGAGGTTTCGACATCGACACACCCAGCGGTGCTCGTCGAGGACGACAAGGTCACGTCGCTGGCCGGCCGCCGTGTGCTGGCGGCCACCCGGCTCGCGACCGGGTTCATCTTCCTGTGGGCGTTCCTGGACAAGACCTTCGGACTGCACTACAGCACCGGTGCCGCCGTCGCCGAGGGCGACCCCAGCCTCTCGTGGATCGACGGCGGGACGCCGAGCCAGGGCTTCCTCACCTACGCGGCGCAGGGTCCGTTCAAGGGGTTCTTCAACTCGATCGCGGGTCCGGCGTCGGACTGGCTGTTCATGCTGGGCATGCTGGGGATCGGCGTCGCGGTGATGCTCGGCATCGGCATGCGGGTCGCGGCCGTGTCGGGTGCGCTCATGATGGCGATGATGTGGCTGGCCGAGTGGCCTCTGATCGAGGGTTCGACGAACCCGCTGATCGACTACCACGTGATCTACGCGCTGACCCTGATCGCCGGCGCCATCCTCCTGACTGGTGACACCTGGGGCCTCGGCCGCTGGTGGGCCAAGCTCCCGATCGTTCGCCGCTGGGGCTGGCTGCGCTGATCGGACGAGCAGGAAGGGCGCGACACCATCCCCGGGTGTCGCGCCCTTCCGTTGTGCACTCAGGCCTGCGCGCGGTTCTTCTCGACGCGGTCCTTCACGAGCAGCACGGGCAGCAGCAACGTGGCAAGCATCGTGACGATCCAGACCAGGATCGTGCCGAAGAACCACGCCTGTGCGTCGTCGATCGTGATCGACCCGTTGATCGCCGTGGCGACCAGGAGCGCGACGAACGTGGAGATGAGCCCGACCGCGCCGGTGAGAGCGCTCGCGTTCTTGGCGGTGGTCTTGAGGAAGAAGGGCGACAGGATGCTCTGTAGGACGGCGAACACGAGCACCGCGACCAGGAACCCTTCCGCCTTGACGTGGAAGCCGTCGACGATCAGCGACGTGAGCCAGAGCCCGAGTGCGGACGAGCCGATGAAGATCGCCGTACGAATCAGGAACCTGATCATGGGTGGACCCCTCCGACGGTGAGGCACGCGGCGCTGCCTCTGCGATCACCCTAGGGACTGCCGGCCGCTCGCGGAATCCCGCCGAGGCTGTGACCAGTTCGATCACCACCAGTTCACCAAGGCCGGTGCCTCCGCCGCGGTCTGCGGCTAGCGTGGCTTGCGTGACGGACACAACGATCCCCATCGCCACCCGTGAGCACACCGTCGAAGGCTTCGTCCGCGAGTTCCTGCGAGAGCTGAACTTTGGGCAGGGCACCGACCTGACCAAGGCGTCGGTCAACGACAAGTACCTCGCCATGGCTCGAACGGTTCGGCACTACCTGATGGTGCGATGGCTCGCCACGCTGCGACGCCAGTACCAGCTGCAGGCCAAGTCGGTCGCGTACCTGTCGGCCGAGTTCCTGCTCGGACGCCAGCTCGACAACGCGCTGCTGGCCGCCGACCTCGAGGGCATCGTCGAGGAGGGCTTGGCGTCGCTGGGCATCGACCTCGCCGAGCTGCGCGACGCAGAGGTGGAACCCGGTCTGGGCAACGGCGGTCTGGGTCGCCTCGCCGCGTGCTTCATCGACTCCCTGGCGACGATGAACGTGCCGTGCATCGGGTACGGGATCCGGTACGAGTACGGCATCTTCCGCCAGACCTTCGTCGACGGGTGGCAGGTCGAGAAGCCCGACGACTGGCTGGCCCTCGGCTCGCCGTGGGAGTTCCCGCACCCCGAGTCGGCCGTCACCGTGGACTTCGGCGGCCACACCGAGCACTACGACGACGCGGGCGTCACACGCTCGCGCTGGGTGCCCGGCTGGAGCGTCCTGGGCATCCCGTACAACTACATGGTCCCGGGCTTCGAGAACGGCCGCGTCAACACCCTGCGCCTGTGGTCCGCGCAGGCGACGCGCGCGTTCGACCTGGAGATCTTCAACGCGGGCGACTACGCCCAGGCGGTGCGCGCGCAGACGTTCGCCGAGAACATCACGAAGGTCCTCTACCCCGAGGACTCGACGCCGCAGGGCAAGGAGCTGCGACTGCAGCAGCAGTACTTCTTCGTCGCGTGCTCGATCCGCAACTTCCTGGACGAGGTGCTGCCGCCCGACTTCGACCTGCGCAAGCTGCCGGAGCGCATCGTCTTCCAGCTCAACGACACGCACCCGGTGATCGCGATCCCCGAGCTCATGCGCGTCCTCGTCGACGAGAAGAAGTGGGACTGGGCCGACGCCTGGGCCGTCACGCAGAAGTGCTTCGCCTACACCTGCCACACGCTGCTGCCGGAGGCCCTGGAGGTCTGGTCCACCGACCTGCTGGGCAAGCTCCTGCCGCGGCACCTCGAGATCATCTACAAGATCAACGAGGACTTCATGGACGAGCTGCGTGCCGCGTACCCCGACGACGAGCTCCGGGTGCGCCGCATGTCGATCATCGCCGAGTACCCCGAGCGGGCCGTGCGCATGGCGTTCCTCGCGACGGTGGCCGGCTCGAAGGTCAACGGCGTCGCGGCCCTGCACTCGCAGCTGCTGCGCGACAAGGTGCTGCGCGACTTCTCGGACCACTACCCCGACAAGTTCACGAACGTCACCAACGGCGTCACGCCTCGTCGGTTCGTCCGGCTGGCCAACCCAGGGCTGTCGTCGCTCATCACGTCCGCGATCGGCGACGGCTGGGTCACCGACCTGGAGCGTCTGCGCGAGCTGGAGCCGCTGGCGGACGACGCCGACTTCCGTGAGGCGTTCCGGCAGGTCAAGCGCGCCAACAAGCTGCGACTGGTCGACGTGCTCGCCGAGCGCGACGGCATCACGCTCGACCCCGACACGATGCTCGACGTCATGGTCAAGCGCCTGCACGAGTACAAGCGCCAGACCCTCAAGCTCCTGCACGTCGTGACGCTGTACGACCAGGTGCGGTCCGGACAGCTCGCGATCGGGGACGTGACGCCTCGCACGTTCGCGTTCGGTGCCAAGGCGGCCCCCGGCTACAAGATGGCCAAGCAGACGATCGCCCTGATCAACGCGGTGGGCCGGACCATCAACTCCGACCCGCTGCTCGAGGGCCGGCTCACCATCGCGTTCCCCGCCAACTACAACGTCACGCTCGCGGAGAAGCTCATCCCCGCGGCCGACCTGTCCGAGCAGATCTCCTTGGCGGGCAAGGAGGCGTCCGGCACCGGGAACATGAAGTTCGCGCTCAACGGTGCGCTCACCATCGGCACCGACGACGGCGCGAACGTCGAGATCCGCGAGCTCGTCGGCGACGACAACTTCTTCCTGTTCGGGCTGCTGGAGCCCGAGGTGGCGGAGATCGTCGACCGCGGCTACCACCCGACGTCGTACTACGAGTCGAACCCCTCGCTGCGGCGGGCCCTGGACCTCATCGCGTCAGGGCACTTCTCGGGTGGCGACCGTGGCGTGTTCGAGCCGATCGTGTCGAACCTCCTCTCGGAGGACCGGTTCCTCGTGCTCGCCGACTACCAGGCCTACCTCGACGCGCAGGCCCGCGTCGACGCGGCCTACGCCGACACCGACCGCTGGACCCGGTCCGCGGTGCTCAACGTCGCCCGGTCGGGGTACTTCTCGTCCGACCGCAGCATGCGCGACTACATCGACCGCATCTGGCACACGGAGCCTGTGGCGCCCGAGAGCTGAGGTTTCGCGGGGTAGGCCCGGACCGTCACCGGTCCGGGCCTACCCTTGCTCTTGTGACACCGCCCAAGAAGTCCCAGGAGATGAAGGCGTCGACCGCCGCCGCCAAGCTCGACGTGTACCTGCCGGCCACGCCGGAGGAGTTCCAGCAGCGGGCGATCACGCGTGACGAGCTCACCGAGCTGCAGCGCACGCCGCCGCAGTGGCTGGTGGACCTTCGCCGCGACGGACCGCACCCCCGCAGCGTCATCGCCGGTCGCCTGCGCATCTCGATCTCCGGGCTGGCTCGCGGCGGCATCACCGACCCGCTGACGACCGCCGAGATCGACGCCCTGCAGGCCGACCCCCCGTCGTGGCTGGTCCGCGAGCGCGAGATCGCCGCCGAGGTCCGCCGCGAGGAGCGTCGCCAGGAGTCCCGCGAGGCGGACCGCCGCGCCGCCGCCGCGGCAGCCGCTGCCGCCGAGAAGCCCAAGTCCTGACAGCGCCGCTGGGTCGTCAGCGGGGGCGGCGAGGCTTCGGCTTGCCCTTGGTCGCCGGGCGGGGTTTCGACGATGACGCCCGGGGCGCGTGCGGCTTCTTCGTCTTCACCGGCGCCTCCGCGGGTGGTGCGCCCCGGCCGCGGCTCGATGACGCGGTGCGGCCACGGACGATGCCGATGAACTCCTCGGTCAGGTCGTCGTAGCGGTCGGTGACCCAGGCGAGCCCGATCGCGGAGCCCGGAGCGTCGCGCACCGTGCGCACAGTGAGCCCGCGGCGCTGGTGCAGGCGGCCGATCGACTGGGGGACCACGAGGACTCCGACGCCTGCCGCCACGAGGTCGACGGCGTCGGACGTCGTGTCCACGGTGCCGCCCGTGAACGGCGCGCCCGGGGGAGAGCCCCAGGCGAGCGTGTCGTCGAGCGGGACGATCAGGATCTCGTCGACCAGGTCGGCGGCATCGATCTCGACGTCGGCGGCCGTGACCAGGTGGTCCTTCGGCACGACGACGACCGTGGCCTCGGTGTACAGCGGGATCACGGAGAGCTCGTCACCGACGACCGGCAGGCGCACGAGCGCGACGTCGGCGGTCCCGGCCCGCAGGTGCGCCACCGCGTCGGCCGGGCTCGAGTGGACGAGCTCCACGGGGACGTCGGCCAGACGCTCCTGCCAGACCCGCAGCCACCGGTCGGGGTTCACGCCGGGCACCAGGGCGATGCGGAAGCTCATCGCACCCGCCGGAAGACCAGGTCGCGGACCTCGTGGCCGAGGTCGAGCCCACGCTGCTCGAACTTGGTGACCGGTCTGTGCGGGGGCCTGTCCAGGAAGCCCGTCGACGTGTTCTCCAAGAACGGGTCCGCCGAGAGGGCCTCCAGCATGGCGTCGGCGTAGTCGACCCAGTCGGTCGCGCAGTGCAGCACCCCGCCCACCACGAGGCGCGACCTCAGCAGCGCCACGTGGGACGGCTGCACGAGCCGGCGCTTGTGGTGGCGGGCCTTGGGCCAGGGGTCGGGGAAGAAGACGTGCACGGCGTCCAGCGACTCGGTCGGCAGGGCCCTGCGCACCAGGTCCAGGGCGTCACCGTGGCCGACGCGCACGTTGGTCAGGCCGCCCCGTGCGACGAGTCCCAGCAACGACGCGACGCCCGGCAGGTGCGCCTCGACAGCCAGGTAGTCCCGGTCCGGGTCGGCGGCGGCCATCACCGCGGTGGTCTCGCCCATGCCGGAGCCGATCTCCAGGACCAGCGGGGCGGACCTGCCGAACATCGACGTCGTGTCGAGCGGACCGTCGCCGGTGTCGTCGTGCACCGAGAAGCCGAGGAAGGGGAAGTGGACGCGCAGGTCCTCCTCCCGGTCGGGACCGAGCGAGGAGCGGCGCGGGTGGTAGGTGCGCAGCGGATCGTGCGGACGCGCGGCGACGAGGCGGAACGCATCGGACGGGAGGCTCACGTCCGCCAGCGTAGGCGCCCGGGGTCAGGCGGTGAGCCGGGGGCCCATCACCGCGAACACCTCACCGAACGGTCCGGCGGCGATCGCCATGCGGCCGAACGCGGTGTCGGTCGGGGGGCTGACGACGGTCCCGCCGAGGGACGCGATCGACGACGCCGCGGCGTCGGTGTCGGTCACGGCGAAGTAGAGCGTCCAGGCCGGCGGAGCAGCCGCCCCCGCTGACGGACCGTAGCGGCCGACACCGGCGAGCGGCCCCGCTCCGAGCGAGAGCGAGGCGTACGTGAAGCCCGGAGCGCTGAGATCCTCCACGTGGTAGCCGAAGACCTCCCGGTAGAACGCGAGGGCGCGCGGCTGGTCGTGGACCATGACCTCCGTCCACACGATCGAGCCCGGCTCCTGCTCGACGTCCCAGCCCGTGTGGGTGCCGGACTGCCACAGGCCGAAGACGGCGCCCGCGGGGTCGGCGTAGAGCCCCATCGTCCCGAAGCCGAGGATCCCCATGGGCGCCAGGACGAGGCGGCCGCCCGCGGACACCACCTGCTCGGCGGTCGCGAGCAGGTCGTCGGTGGCGAGGTACACGCACCATGCGGGCGGCTGTGCCGGAGCCGCCGGCATGGGCTCGGTCAGCCCGACGACGCGCCGGCCATCGAGGAACGCCTGCGTGTACCCGCCGGTCTCCGGGCCGCCCACCTCGAAGGTCCAGCCGAACAGCGCACCGTAGAACCGCGTCGCCACGGGCAGCGAAGGGACGGTGATGTCCGCCCAGGCGGGGGTGCCCGACGGCCAGGCGTCTCGATGGGTGGTCATACGCCCACCCAACACCCGGGCGTTGGCGACCGCAGCGCGGGCACGCGGTGCACAGGTCCGGCAGACAGCCTGGGGCGGCGTGTGCTAACCAGGGCACATGACCTCGAGCGAGCAGCCCGTCGTCCCGGTGGTCCGGGACGACCTCGAGGCCCCGCAGGACGAGAGCGTGCTGACCGTCGTCGTCGCGTTCGTGGCCAACGTCCTCATCGCGATCGCCAAGTCGGTGGCCGCCGTCGTCACCGGGTCGGCCTCGATGCTGGCGGAGGCGGCGCACTCGTGGGCGGACACCGGCAACGAGGTGTTCCTGCTCGTCGCGCAGCGGCGGGCAGCCAGGCCGGCGGACGCCACGCACCCGCTGGGCCACGGTCGCGAGGTGTACGTGTGGTCGCTGTTCGCCGCGATCGGCCTGTTCGCGGTGGGCGCCGGCGTCTCGATCACGCACGGCATCTCCGAGCTCGCCCACCCGGAGCCTGCGACCGACTTCGGCATCGCCTACGCCGTCCTGGCCGTCAGCGCGCTCCTCGAGGGTGCGTCGTTCTTCCAGGCGTCGCGGCAGGCCAAGCGGGCGGCCAGCACCCGCGACATGGACCTGGTCGAGCATGTGCTGGCGACGAGCGACCCGACGGTGCGCGCCGTGTTCTTCGAGGATGCCGCCGGCCTCGTGGGCATCGCCATCGCGTTCGTGGGGATCGGTCTGCACCAGGTGACGGGCTCCGGGACCCCCGACGCGGTCGGCTCGATCCTCGTCGGCATCCTGCTGGGCGTGGTCGCGATCGTGCTCATCGACCGCAACCGCCGGTTCCTCGTCGGCGAGAACGCGGACCCCGGTCTGCGGGATGCCGCACTGCGCGAGCTCCTGCGGCTGGCCGAGGTCGAACGCGTCACCGAGCTGCGCCTCGAGTACGTGGGCGCACGACAGCTGTTCCTGACCGGGGCTGTGGACCTCGTCGGCAACCTGCCCGAGGACCAGGCGTCGCACGTGCTCGCGTCGCTCGAACGCAGGATCGCCGCGAACCCGCACATCGTCGGAGCCCTGCTGTCGCTGTCCGAACCGCAGGACGTCCCGCTGGTGCCGCGGGTGCGCCCGTGATTGACCAGGGCGGGCCGGAAGGCAAGGACGCCGTCGCCGGGGTCACCCAGGCCGCACACCACGACCCGAGGAGCGACATCGTGAGCACAGTCGACGAGGCACCCTTCCACGTCCCGGTCGGAGCGCTCATCAAGCTGGCCGTGCCGGCGGCGGTGATGGGTGTGTTCTGCTCCCTGTCGCTGCTCGCGCTCAGCACCGTGGCCGAGCGGCTCTCGGGCTGGCTCTGGGACGACGTCTCCGCGGCATTCGGCTTCGAGGCCCACTCCGACGCGTGGACGATCATCATGCTCACGGGCACGGGCCTGCTGATCGGGCTCGTCGTCAGGTACGCGCCCGGTCACGCCGGGCCGGACCCCGCGACGGTCGAGCTCGTCGCCGAGCCCCTCAGGCCCGTCGTGCTGCCTGGCCTCGCGGCCGCGCTGATCCTCATGCTCGCGGGCGGCGTGAGCCTCGGGCCGGAGAACCCGATCATCGGGATCAACGTCGGGATCATCGTCTGGGTCGGTCTCAAGCTCTTCCCCCAGGTCAACGTGCCGGTCTGGCTCGCGATCGCGGTGTCGGGAACGCTCGGCGCAATGTTCGGCACTCCGGTCGCGGCCGCCCTGCTGCTGTCCGAGCTGAACGCGGGAGACAAGCGCATCCCGCTGTGGGACCGGCTGTTCGCGCCGCTCGTCGCGGCCACCACCGGAGCGCTGACGACGATGACGCTGGCCGACCTGGACCTCTCGGTGGACGTCGGCACGTACGTCGACGGCGGCCTCAAGGACCTCGGGCTCGGCATCCTGATCTCGCTGGGGGCCGCTGCGTTCGGGCTCGTCGCGGTCTACCTGTTCGTGCCGTTCCACAGGGTGTTCCAGAAGATCAAGCACCCGGTGCTCATGCTGACGGCCGGTGGTCTGCTCCTCGGGGTCCTGGGTGCGATCGGCGGCGAGGTCACGCTGTTCAAGGGCCTCAAGCAGATGCAGGAGCTGCCCGGCCTGGCTGCCAGCACCACCGCGCTCGGGTTCCTGGTGTTCGCGGTCGTCAAGCTCTTCGCTCTGCTCGTGGCGGCCACGTCGGGCTTCCGTGGCGGGCGGATCTTCCCGACGTTGTTCATCGGCGTGGCACTCGGGTTCGCGATCCATCAGGCGTGGCCCACCGTCTCGCTGCCGCTGGCGGTCGGGTGCGCGTGCGTCGGCATCCTCGTGGCTGCGACGCGCAGCGGGTGGCTGAGCATCTTCATGGCCGTCGCCGTGGTGCCGCAGATGGTCCTGCTGCCTGCGTTCCTTCTGGCGACGCTGGTCGCTTGGCTCCTCGTGACCAACCGTCCGGAGCTGATCGCGCGCCCGGCACCTCCCGGTCCGGTGGCGCCCCCGGCGTGACCGCGCTCGGGGTCAGTCGCCCAGCCCACCCCACCGACGCCAGGCGTCCGCGCTGAGGTTGGGCACGTTCGCGTCCTGCGCTGACGGACCGCGTACGAGCCGCCCCAGGATCCCCTCGTCCTGAGCGCACGCGCGTCCCACCACGGTCGCGCCGACGATCGCGAAGCTGAGCACGAACAGCCAGCTGATGTAGGCGAACACGAGTCCGAGCACGCCGAACTCCTCGGCCCCGGTCGTCAGGACGATCGGCAGGTAGATGCTGCCGAAGACCGCGAGGACGGTGAGCGCCACCGAGATGATGGCGCCGGTGAACGTGAGCGCGCGGACCGAGATCTCGGTGCGCATCAGGACCCACGGCACGTAGGTCCACACCACGGTCCAGACGACGAACCGGATCGCGGTCTCGACCACGTTGTCGAACGGGCCGTCGCCCAGGATCGCCTGGGTGAGCGAGAGCAGCGCGATCGCGACCATCACGGCCACGATCGTCGCGATCCACCGCCACGCCGTCCGCAACGGAGGCTTGCGCACGTCCCACACCTTGAGGAACATCCGTTCGAGCGCGCGCGAGTAGGCGGTCGCGCTGAAGAACGCGACGAGGAAACCGAAGAGCCCGACGCCGCTGGCCACCGTCGCGGTGCTCGGCAGACTGCCGGCCAGGGTCTGCTGGACGTCGTCGGACAGGCCGATCGCGTCGCCCATCGACGCGCCGAACCCCACCTTGTGCGGTCGGACAGCCGCGGCCACGATCATGATCGGGACGATCGAGACGAACGCCTGCGCTGCCAGGGTCATCGCCCGGTCGAACGGCTCGATCGCTGTGAACCCGCTGACGACCCGGTCGATCAGGGTGCCCAGGGGAGTTCCGCGCAGACTCTCCCAGTAGCGCTGACCGCGGATCTTCCAGCGCGCGACGAGGCGCAGCGTCCGCAGCTTCCAGCGCTCGTACCGTGCGCTCACGTCAGCCTTGCGTCGAGGAAGGCGACGACCTCCGCCGTGTAGTGCTCGCGCGCGGGCGCGGGGGACAGGGCGAGGTCGTGGGCGCCACCCGGGATCTCGACGAAGGTGACGTCCGGCCCCAGGAGCGGTGCCCGCTCACGGATGTGCGCGACGTCGAGGACGGAGTCGGTGGTCAGGATCTCCTCGTGCCACCGCGCGTCGGGCCCTGACCTGTCGGACGCGAGCACCAGGACGGGCACGTCGATCGCGAGGCCGCGTGCCACCTGCTTGTGTCCTCGGCGCACCGTGCGGCCGAACCCGGCACGTCCGGGGAACCCAGCGTGGGGCTTCCACATCAGCTCGTAGTCCCACTCGCCGCCGGTGTCGCGGTGCAGCGCCTCACCGTAGAACGGGGCGACCTTCCCGACCGGGACCATGGGTGCGAGCTTGCCGACGACGTCGAGCGCAGCCGTGAACGCGGTGCGCTCGAACCAGTTCCCTCGCAGCTCCAGCCACGGGCTGTTGAGCACCAGCGCGTCGATCTTCCCCGTGCCCGCCCGGGCGTCCGCCCACAGCGCACTGACCAGGCCTCCCATCGAGTGTCCGAGCAGCACGACCTGGTCGTGGTCGTGGCGCAGCAGCGCGATCGACGCGTCGATCTCCTCGCGGAAGGCGGCCAGGCTCGTCGTGAAGTTGGCCGGCCGACCCTCCTGGATGGACCGGCCGAAGTCGCGCAGGTCGAGGGCGAACAGGTCGTAACCAGCGCCCTCGAGCGCCGTGGCGAAGTCGGTGTGGAAGAAGTAGTCGACGAACCCGTGCACGTACAGCACGGCACGGCGTGACGCCGGCCGGTCGGGCGTGTGCTCGACCAGCGTGGCGACCGGTCCCGGCGTGCGACCGTCGGGCCGCAGCTCCAGGGTCCGGGCCGTCCAGCCCGCTCCGAGCACGTCCGGGTGCGCCTGCGGCTGCGTCATGGCGTGATCGTGCCACGTCCGTCACGTGAACCGCCTCACATCCGGGGTCGGCCCTGCCGATCAGGAACGTGTGGACGCGCGCACCGATCGAGACCTCTGGCTGTCAGAGGACCGAGACGACGCGCCCGCGTTCGGGACCCTCTTCGACCGGCACCACCAGGCGGTGCACCTCTACTGCTTCCGACTGACGGGATCGTGGACGGTCGCCGAGGAGCTGCTCACCGAGACGTTCCTGCAGGCGTGGCGGCGACGGACCGAGCTGACGCCCGCGGACGCCAGCGCGCTGCCGGTCCTGCTGCACCTGGCCACGGTCCGCGTGCAGCGGCGAAGGCGCATGGTCCCCACCCAACGGTCTGCGTCCGCACGGTCTGCACCGCGCGACGGTGAGGACGTGATGCGCGGCGTGCTGCGCCGGATCGCGCACGTGAAGGGCAGGCACCGGGAGATCCTCGAGCTGCACGCGTTCGGCGGGCTGTCCGACGAGGAGATCGCCGACGTGATCGGCATCCAGGTGACGTCGGTGCGTTGGTCGCTGGACCGTACTCGCGGGCCGCTGGAGGAGCCGGTGATCTCGGCATGATCGACCTTCCAGATCCTCGTCCGCTCAGTGCCGAGCGCAGCCGGGAGCTGCGCGAGCACCTCATGGACACCATGGTCGCGGACCCACGCCTGGTCGACCCGGGGGTGGCTGCCCGGCGGACCCGGCCCCTCGTCGTCGGATCGTTCCTGGTCGTCCTGCTGGTCGGCCTGGGTCTGGCCGCTGCGGTCGCGATCACCGTGGTGGCCGTCGGCCCGAACGGCCCTGAGGCGGTCGTGGTCAGCTCTGACGCGCTGGACGTCCTCTACGACGGGAACCGGATCACGCAGGATGACCTCGTGGAGCTCACGAAGGTCGGCAAGGGCACGTTCACCATGACGGACGTCGACACCGAGCGTGACCTGCGAGCCACCCGGGCGTTCGACACCCTGGAGGAGCTCGACGCGTACGCGGCCGCCTATCTCGCGTGGCAGAACGCCAAGGCCGACGGCCAGGATGTCGAGGCGTGGGGCACGGTCCGGCCGTAGCCACACCGCGCGAGCCACACCGCGCGAGCCACACCGCGCGCTAACAGAGTTGAGCGGAATAGACTCAACTTCGGTCGCGGTTGAGGAAGACGTCTCGACTCTTCAGGAGGTCATGTGGACGCCAAGTTCACCACTCGTTCCCAGGAGGCACTGGGCGACGCCATCCAGGCAGCCTCTGCTGCAGGCAACCCGCAGCTCGAGCCCGTGCACCTGCTCGCTGCGCTGCTCGCACAGCAGGGCGGCGTCGCCAACGGCCTGCTCGACGCGGTCGGAGCCGACCGTGCAGCCCTGGGCCGGTCCGTACGGGGGATGCTCGTCGGCCTGCCCACCGCCAGCGGCGCGTCCCTCGCCCAGCCGTCAGCCTCGCGCTCGTTGAGCACCGCCCTCGAGGCCGCCTCGTCCGAGGCTCGCGCCCTGGGCGACGACTTCGTCTCCACCGAGCACCTTCTGCTCGGCCTCGCCGCCGGGCAGTCCGGCATCGCCGACGCCCTGCGGGCGCAGGGGGCGTCGCGTGACGCGCTCGCGGCCGCGCTCCCGACGGTCCGCGGTTCCGCACGCGTCACGACCCCGGATCCGGAGGGCACCTACAAGGCGCTCGAGAAGTACGGTGTCGACCTGACGCAGCAGGCCCGCGACGGCAAGCTGGACCCGGTCATCGGCCGCGACTCCGAGATCCGCCGCGTCGTGCAGGTGCTCTCGCGGCGCACCAAGAACAACCCGGTCCTGATCGGCGAGCCCGGCGTCGGCAAGACCGCCGTCGTCGAGGGCCTTGCCCAGCGCATCGTCGCCGGGGACGTGCCCGAGAGCCTGCGCGGCAAGAAGCTCGTGGCGCTCGACCTGGCCGCGATGGTGGCCGGCGCCAAGTACCGCGGCGAGTTCGAGGAGCGCCTCAAGGCCGTCCTCGAGGAGATCACCGGCTCCAACGGCGAGGTCGTGACGTTCATCGACGAGATCCACACGGTCGTCGGTGCGGGCGCGGGTGGCGAGGGCGCGATGGACGCCGGCAACATGCTCAAGCCCATGCTGGCGCGCGGTGAGCTCCGCCTGGTGGGCGCGACGACGCTCGACGAGTACCGCCAGCGCATCGAGAAGGACCCCGCCCTCGAGCGTCGGTTCCAGCAGGTGTTCGTCGGCGAGCCGTCCGTCGAGGACACCGTCGCCATCCTGCGTGGGCTCAAGGAGCGCTACGAGGCGCACCACAAGGTCACGATCGCCGACTCCGCTCTCGTCGCGGCTGCCACGCTCTCGGACAGGTACATCACGGGCCGCCAGCTCCCCGACAAGGCGATCGACCTCGTCGACGAGGCCGCCTCGAGGCTTCGGATGGAGCTGGACTCGTCGCCGATCGAGGTCGATGAGCTCCAGCGTGCCGTGACGCGTCTGGAGATGGAGGAGGTCGTCCTGTCCGAGTCCGACGACCCCGCGTCGAAGGAACGGCTCGAGCGGCTCCGCAAGGACCTCGCCGACCGACGAGAGGACCTGGCCGCCCTGACCGGCAGGTGGGAGAAGGAGAAGGCAGGCCACAACCTGGTCGGTGACCTGAAGGCCCGCCTCGACGCTCTGCGCACGGACGCCGAGCGCCTCCTGCTCGAGGGGGAGACCGAGAAGGCGGCCCGGATCCTGTACGGGGAGATCCCCGCCCTGCAGCAGTCGATCAGCGCGGCGGAGGCCTCCGAGGAGGTGGAGGAGGTCGTCGACGACGGTCCCCCGATGATCGCCGAGAAGGTCGGGCCCGACGAGGTCGCCGACGTCGTCGCGCAGTGGACCGGCATCCCGGCGGGGCGGCTGCTCGAGGCCGAGACCGCCAAGCTCCTGCGCATGGAGGAGGTCCTGGGCGAGCGGCTGGTGGGACAGAAGATGGCTGTCGCCGCCGTGTCCGACGCCGTCCGGCGTGCCCGGGCGGGCATCTCCGACCCAGACCGGCCGACGGGCAGCTTCCTGTTCCTCGGCCCGACCGGCGTCGGCAAGACCGAGCTGGCCAAGGCGCTCGCGGACTTCCTGTTCGACGACGAGCGCGCCATGGTCCGCATCGACATGTCGGAGTACAGCGAGAAGCACTCGGTCGCACGGCTCGTCGGCGCCCCTCCCGGCTACGTCGGGTACGAGGAGGGTGGCCAGCTGACCGAGGCGGTCCGCCGGCGTCCGTACTCCGTCGTGCTCCTCGACGAGGTCGAGAAGGCCCACCCCGAGGTGTTCGACCTGCTCCTGCAGGTGCTCGACGACGGGCGCCTGACCGACGGGCAGGGCCGGACGGTCGACTTCCGCAACGTGATCCTCGTGATGACGTCGAACCTGGGCTCGCAGTACCTGGCTGACCCGAGGCTGAGCGACCGGGAGAAGCACGACGCCGTCATGGGTGCGGTGCGGACGGCATTCAAGCCCGAGCTGCTCAACCGGCTCGACGACGTGGTCCTGTTCGACCCGCTGTCGCTCGAGGAGATCGGGCACATCGTCAGCCTGCAGGTCGAGCTCCTGGGTCGACGGCTCTCCGACCGGCGGCTCACCCTCGAGGTGTCGCCCGCCGCGGCCGAGTGGCTGGCGCTCGAAGGCTACGACCCTGCCTACGGGGCCCGCCCGCTGCGCCGTCTGGTGCAGCGCGAGATCGGTGACCGCCTGGCCAGGAGACTGCTGGCCGGCGAGATCACCGACGGTGACACCGTGGTGGTCGAACGGGGTGACCAGGGCCTCGTGGTGAGCTCACGCCGGACCGCCGTCGGCTGACGCCGCGCACGGTTACCACGTGGTCGGCATTCGCGATCGGTGCCATCCTGTGACCCATGACGACCACGGCGGCCACCGACACTGCTCCCCCCGGGGATACCGGTCCAGGCCGTTCACGGGGTGGCTACGCCAAGGGCAGGGCCACGCGCCTGGAGCTCCTCGACTCCGCCATGCAACTGTTCGGGGAGGTCGGCTACCACACGGCCTCGCTGCGTGAGATCTCGGCACGCGTCGGCATCTCGCACCCCGGTCTGCTGCACCACTTCCCCAGCAAGGCGGCGCTGCTCGAGGCCGTGCTGGTCCGTCGCGACGAGATCGACGGCGCCGCGTTCCAGGCCGACCTCGACGCGGGGGTCGACTTCTTCGACGCCATCGTCCAGGTGGCCGAGCGCAACGCCGCCCGACCGGGCATCGTCGAGCTCTTCGCGACCCTGTCTGCCGAGGCGACGTCGCCCGACCACCCCGCGCACCGCTACTTCCAGGACCGCTACCGGACGACCGTCTCGGACGCGCTGACCGCGTTCGAGGGATGGCGCGTGCAGGGCAGGCTCCGTGAGGGTGTCGAGCCCGACATCGCGGCCCGGCTCCTGGTCGCGGTGATGGACGGCCTGCAGGTCCAGTTCCTCATGGACAGCGACACCCCGCAGACCCGCGTGGACATGGCGTCGGCGCTCCGACAGCAGATCGCGGCCTTCGCCGCCCCGCCGGCCCCGTCACGCTGAGGGGCCGGCCGCACCGTCGGCGAGGTCGGACCAGAACGGGATCCGTTGCCCGTCGGCAAGGGGTGGGACGCGGGACTGGATGAGGAACTCACGTCTCAGGTAGTCGCCGAGGTCCGCCCCGTAGTAGATGACGTCCGTGCCGTAGGCCGACAGGACCGGAGCGCCGGACGCCGCGCCGCTGACCTGGAAACGGTGCCCGAAGACGGGCACCAGGACCGGCACCGTGGCGAGGTGTGCGCGCGCGACGGTCTCGTCACCGCGGGCGGGCCCCCACGATTCGAGCCAGAAGTCGTCGCTCAGGACGTCGAGCACCACGCGGTCGACGGGTGCGGCCAACAGCTCGCGCAGCTCGTCGTCGCCCGCCAGCCAGTCCGGCCACCCCCGACCGACAGGCAGGACCCGGGACAGGAGGTCGCGGTGGTCCGCACCGAACGTGAAGCCGAGCTGCTGCTCGACGCTTCGCAGGTCGTCGTCGCTCAGCGCGTCCTCGAAGATGACGCCGGCGTCGTGCAGCTCGTCGAGGAGCGTCTCGGTCACCACACCCATCCGGCGAGTGTGCCATCCGGCCGGTCGTCAGCCCGCCGCGACCTTGGCCACCAGGTCGTCGAGGTCCGCCAGCGTGAAGCTGGACATCCCGAACGTCACGAGCACCTTGGCGGGCATCTGCGCGAGCATCGCTTGGTCCGCCTCGCTCATCGGCGGGATGTCGGCCGGGACGGTGAGCGCGGACTGCATGAGCGGTCCACCGACGGGGTGCTCGAGCCACTCGGCGATCGTGGACATCGCGGTGAGCTCACCCCACAACGGGTCGCCGGCGACCTGGATCGACACCGAACCCCTGATGTCGCGCGACGAGGCGCCGACCTCGATGACGAACTCGCCGCCCTCGACCACCCAGCGGTGCAGTCCGCAGTGCCAGTAGGACAGGTCGCGACGTGTGAGCTCGAACGTGAGGATGCGGGACTCGCCTGGGGCCAGCGACACCTTGCCGAAGGCCTTGAGCTCCCGGGTCGGACGGAGCACGGACGCCTCGGGGTCGCGGACGTAGACCTGCACCACCTCCGCGCCGGCCGATGAGCCCGTGTTGGTGACCGTGACGGTCGCCGACGTCTCGGTCGCCGCGACGTCGCTGTAGGAGAAGGTCGTGTACGACAGCCCGTGCCCGAACGGGAACGCCACGTCGAACGCGCGGGTGTCGTACCAGCGGTAGCCGACGAGAACACCCTCGCCGTAGCGGACGTGCCCGAGCTCGCCGGGGAAGCTGCCGAAGGCCGGGGTGTCCTCGAGGCGGTGCGGGATCGTCTCGGTGAGCTTGCCCGACGGGTTGCGGGCTCCCGTGAGCAGGTCCGCGACCGCCGATCCGCCGGCCTGCCCGCCCAGCCACGTCTCGAGGATCGCGGGGGCCAGGTGCTGCCACTCGCTCACCGCGACGGCGGAGCCGTTCGCGAGCACGACGACGACCCGGGGCGTCACCTCGGCGACGGCGCGGAGCGTCGCCACCTGGTTGTCGGGCAGGCCCAGGCGCGGACGGTCGTAGCCCTCGGACTCGTCGGGCCCGGGCAGACCGAGGAACGCGACGACCGTCTCCGCCGAACGCGCGACCTCGACCGCCTGTGCCCGCAGTGCGTCGTCGTCCCCCGACGGTCCGCCCGCGATGGTGAACCCCGGCGCGAACGGGACGTCGCCGCCGAGTGCCGTGAGTGCGTCGTCGAGGCGCGTCGGGTTGACCTGCGACGACCCGGCGCCCTGGTACCGCGGGGTCCGGGCGAACTCACCGATCACGGCGAAGGACCCCGTCAACGGCAGCAGGGGGGTGCCGTCGACCGGGTCGTTCTTGAGCAGGACCGAGCCGTCGCCGGCAGCCTCGCGGGCGAGCAGGTGGTGGTCGTCGACGTCGAAGGTGACCGCCCCGGCGAGGTCTGTGCGTGACTGCTGCGCCGACCGGGCGATCAGTGCCAGGACCCTGCGGACGGCCACGTCCAGCACGGCCTCGTCGAGCGAGCCGTCCCGGACGGCGGCCACGACCGCCTCGTCGGAACCCGCCGTGGACGCCGGCATCTGCAGGTCCAGTCCTGCGGCGAGGGCCGGGACACGGTCGTGCACGGCACCCCAGTCGGACATGACGAGCCCCTCGAACGCCCACTCGTCGCGCAGCACGTCGGTCAGGAGCCAGCGGTGCTCGGACGCGTAGGTGCCGTTGACCTTGTTGTACGCGCACATCACGGTCCACGGCTGGGCGGTGGTGACGACGCGCTCGAACGCCGGCAGGTAGATCTCGCGCAGCGTGCGCTCGTCGACGTCCGCGGAGACGCGCATCCGGTCGGTCTCCTGGTTGTTGGCCGCGAAGTGCTTGAGCGCCGTGCCGACGCCCTGGCTCTGGATGCCGCGGACGATCGCCGCCCCCAGCTCGCCCGCGACCACCGGGTCCTCGGAGACGTACTCGAAGTTGCGCCCGCACAGCGGGGTGCGCTTGATGTTGACGCCGGGACCCAGCAGCACGGTGACGTCGTTGGCGCGTGTCTCGCGGCCGAGCGCCTCACCCACGCGCCGGACCAGGTCGACGTCCCACGACGAGCCGAGGGCGGCCGCGGTCGGGAAGCAGGTGGCCGGCACGGAGATGCCGATGCCCAGGTGGTCGGGGTTGTGCGCCTGCTTGCGCAGCCCGTGCGGACCGTCGGTCACCATGATCGCGGGAACGCCTGCGCGCTCGACCGGCTGTGTGTGCCAGAAGTCGGAGCCGGACGTCAGCGACGCCTTCTCCTCGAGGGTCAGCTCAGCCAGGACGCGCTCGACGTCGAAGA
Source organism: Cellulomonas sp. URHE0023 (assembly GCF_000688475.1). Lineage (GTDB taxonomy): Bacteria > Actinomycetota > Actinomycetes > Actinomycetales > Cellulomonadaceae > Cellulomonas. The sequence continues at coordinate 1,581,538 of NZ_JIAN01000005.1, forward strand.
CTTGCGTCATCGCAAGCATCTCCTTGGGGTTTATCGGTACAGAACGACGGCACGACCGACACTAGCCCATTCCCTACCGAGCGGTAAGGGTAGGAATCACGGGATCTGGGCGCTGTCGTCGAGGAACGAGCCCGTGACGCCACCGCCCTCGACGACGGCCAGGCACAGCCCGGTCCGGTCTCCGCGGGACCACGACTGCTCCGTCGGCGCCCACGTCACGGCGGTGACGCCGGCGTCGAGCTCAGCCTGGTCCAGCACGCAGGAGCGTGCGACGCGGGCGTCCACGGCCCGCTGCCCGGGCCAGATCGAGTCCTCCAGGAACTCGTAGACCGTGACCACCTGTGCGGCGTGGGACTCCGCGCAGGGCGCGACCCGAACGGTGTCGACTCGACCGTCCGCCGGCAGGGAGGCCAGGCAGTTCCCGGTGACCAGCTGCTGGGCGTGCGCGTCGCGTGCTGACCCGACGTCCGAAGGCAGCGGCCGGGTGCCGGTCCACGTCAGCACGCCGACGACGCCTGCGGCGAGGAGGGCCACGGTCGAGATCGCGCCGAGCACGAGACCCGCGATCGCGAGACCCCTGCCGCGCGTCGACCGACGCCGGATCCGGCGCAGCGCCAGCACCGCCAGCACCACGGCGACCGGTCCGACCAGCAGGATCCCCGTGACGAGCGACCACACGGCCACGGGCTCGATCCGAGCGCGCGGCGCCTGCCAGCCCGGCGCGTAGTGCGGCTCGGGGTAGCTGTACGCCTCATCGCGAGAGCTCAGGTCGTGCTCCCCGCGGACGAGAGCGTCAGGGTGTGCTGGATCGCCGAGCCCGTGGCCGGGTTCTCGGTGAAGAACGCGCAGTACCCGCTCGTGGCGCCGCCCGCGAAGTCGTCCGGGTGCGGGGCGTACAGCACGACCTCGCCCAGGTCGACGCTGTCGTGCAGGAGGTCAGTGGCCTGCACCATGCACGCGTCCCACGCGGCGTTCCAGACCGGGTCGTCCGACGACAGGCTCGGGTTGGTCGGTCCCGACAGCGGGATCGTCGCGAGCACCTCGCCCTCGTGCGGCGCGTCGCAGCCCACCACGGCCGAGTCGGACATGTCCCACTGGTAGGCGTAGTAGTCGAGGCAGTCACCCACCACCAGGTCGGTGCGCAGCGTGTAGTCGGGGATCGTGTCGTCGGTCAGCTCGTCGTCGGTGTCGTCGTCGTCATTGCCGTAGTCGTAGTCGTCCTCGCCGCTTCCGTACGAGTACGAGTCCTCGTACGACTCCCAGTCGGCGTTGACGAGGGCGACCACCACAGCGGTCATGGCGAGCAGGAACAGGATGTCGAAGGCGCCGACCACGATCCCGGCGATCGCCATGCCGCGGCCGCGCTTGCCGTTCTTCCGGGTCCGCCGCAGGGCTGCGATCCCCAGACCCAGACCGACCGGGCCGGTCAGACCGGCCAGGAAGACCAGGCCCACGAGGCTGGTCACCAGCGACGCGATAGCCAGCGGCTCGGTGGGGACCTGCTGGGACGGGCCGCCGGGGTAGCCGTAGGGCGTGGCGCCGTACGGCGTTCCGTACCCAGGGGGAGGGGTCTGACCGTAGGCCGGGGGTTGCCCGTAGGCCGGCGCGACGCCGTAGGGATGCGCCTGGCCGGCCGGGTTGCCGTACGCAGGTGCTTGTCCGTAGGGCGCACCTGCCGGTGGCGGGCCGTAGGGCGACGACGGCGCGGGCGCCGGGCTCCCGTAGGGAGACGGTGCCGCAGCAGCCGGGGGCGCGAACGGGTTGGACTCGGCCGGCGGGTTGCCGGGCGCCGGGGCGGCGTAGCTCGCGTACGGGGCGCCGCCGCGCTGCCCGGGCGTCGTGTACGGCGCCGGGGGCGGCAGCACGGCCTCGTAGCCGCTCGGTGGTGGCGGGACAGGGCCGCGGTCGGCCTCGTTCCCGCTGGGTGTGGTGTACGGATCGGGCAGCGGAGCCGACCCCCCAGGCTCGTTGCTCATGCGGGAAACCTAGTCCAGACCAGGTCGGCCGTGAGTGATCTGCCCACAGATCACCCGTGAGCTGGTCATCAGGCGATCTCGAGAACCACGGGGACGTGGTCGGACGGCGCCTTGCCCTTGCGCTCGTTGCGTTCGATGCTCACGCCGGTCACCCGGGCCGCCAGCGCGGGGGTGGCGTACGTCAGGTCGATGCGCATGCCCTCGTTCCGGGGGAAGCGCAGCTGCTGGTAGTCCCAGTACGTGTAGGTGTGCTCCGCTGGCTGGTGGAGCCTGGAGACCTCCGTGTACCCGGCCTTGCCGATGGCCGTGAAGGCGTCCCGCTCGGCCGGGGTCACGTGGGTCCTGCCCGCGAACCGGGCCATGTCCCAGACGTCCGTGTCGAGCGGTGCGATGTTCCAGTCGCCCACGAGGGCGAGCTGCGCCTGCGGGTCCGCCTCGAGCCAGCCGTGCGCGGCGTCACGCAGCCGCGCGAGCCAGTCGAGCTTGTAGGCGAAGTGCGGGTCGTCCACCTCCCGGCCGTTGGGCACGTACAGGCTCCAGACCCGGACGCCCGCGCACGTCGCCCCGATCGCGCGGGCCTCCGCCGCCGCCGGATCGCCCCACGTCGGCATCCCGGGGAAGCCGACCTCGACGTCCTCGATCCCGACCTTGGAGACGATCGCGACGCCGTTCCACTGGCTGAAGCCGCTCGTGGCCACCTGGTAGCCGAGCGCCTCGAACGCCTCGCGCGGGAACTGGTCGTCCTTGCACTTCGTCTCCTGCAGTGCGAGGACGTCGACGCCCGTGCGTTCCAGGAACGCGACGGCCCGGTCGGTACGCGCACGGATCGAGTTGATGTTCCAGGTGGCCAGACGCATGGGGCAGGACGCTACCGGGCAGCACCGACGCCTGCGGCATCCGGATGAATCTCGCGGAGATGCGCCCAGATGGGACAAAGGATGACGAACCACTGTTGAGCGGGACGAACCGGTCCCGTACGGTGCGGACCGGAGGTCCCTGCGCAGCTGCCTGGGCCACGAGGAGCGGAGGTCTCGGTGTCGGAGGTACTCGCAGGGCGCCGCGCTCTGGTCACCGGCGGCGCGGTCGGGATCGGTCGGGCGATCGCGCTGAGCCTCGCGCGGGCGGGTGCGGACGTCGCCTTCACCCACTTGGCCCACGACGCCACCGACGTGCTGGTCAAGATCAAGGAGTACGGCCGGGTGGGCTCCGCGTTCCAGGTGGACCTGCGACGCAGCTGGGACGTCGACGAGTCGGTGGCGGCCGCGGCCCAGTCGCTCGGCGGCGGCATCGACATCCTCGTCAACAACGTCGGCGGCCTCGTCGAACGGCGAGGGCTCGCGACGATGGACGACGCCCACTGGCACGGCGTGCTCGACCTGAACCTGTCCTCCGCGTTCTACGCGAGCCGGGCTGCTCTGGGCTTCATGTCCGGCGGGGGCCGGATCATCTCGGTCGGCGCGCAGGCCGCCCACAGCGGTGGCGGCACGGGCATGGTTGCCTACACGACGGCCAAGGCCGCGCTCGAGGGCTTCTCCCGGGCGCTCGCCCGCGAGCTCGGCCCTCGTGGCATCACCGTCAACGTCGTGGCGCCGGGGTTCGTCGCCGGCACGCCGATGCACGCAGCGCACACCCCCGAGCCGGCGCAGCGGGCGGCGGTCGCTGCCACACCGACCGGCCGGGCGGGTGCGGCGGACGACGTCGCCGAGGCGGTCCTGTACCTCGCGTCGCCTGGTGCCGCCTTCGTGACCGGCGCGGTGCTCGACGTCAACGGCGGCGCCTGGTTCTCCTAGCGAGCGGAGCCGAGCCGAGCCGAGCCGAGCCGCGTCGAGCCGAGCGGCGCGGCCGGGTGCGTCAGCCGTACGCGTCGTGCCTGTGGTCGACCGGCGCGGACAGGGTGCGTCCGGTCACGGTCGACCAGGCCCACCGTGCCGCGTCCTGCGCTGGTGGTAGCGGGTCGAGCTGGATCCACGCGCCGAGCACGCCGATGATCGAGCCGGCCATGGCGGCCGCATGGAGCTCCGGCGGGATGTCCGTGACCGCGGGCGTCCCACCGATCTTCGCGATCGCGTCCAGGATCAGCTGACGGAACCGGGCGTGCAGACGAGCGACGGCCACCGCCGAGCCGTGCGGTCCGAGGGCGTCGCGGTACAGGGGGAGGTTCTCCGACATGAGGACCGCGTAACGCACCATGACGTCCGGGGGCTGGTCGGCGGGCGCGTCGGGAAGGATGCCCGCGAGGTCCACACCGAACTGCGACGCCTGCATGTCGAGCGCGTCAGCCAGGAGCGTGTCGGTGTCGGGATAGTGCTGGTAGAAGGTGCTCCGGTTCACCGTGGCGCGGTCCGTGACGTCGGCAACGGTGATCTCGGAGAACGGCTTCTGCCGCGCGAGCGTCAGGAGAGCCTCCTGGAGCAGTCGGCGGGTGCGCAGGACTCGAGGATCCATCCGCGCACGGTCACCCTCGCCCGTCATGCGTTCCACTGTAGCTTCGCAACGGGTGTCGGTTTACGTACTGCGGGTCAGGCCCCGGCCGACGACCGGCATGACGAGACCCGGCGCCCCCCTCCGGACGCCGGGCCTCGTCAGGACGGGCGGGCTCAGCAGCCCTGCTCCGTCCCCCCCGCCGTGGGCGTGCCCCCACGCACGACCGCAGCTCGGACTCAGACCACGTCGTCGTCCATCCAGTCGAAGGTCTTGGTGACCGCCTTCTTCCAGAGCCGGTACTGCCGGTCGCGCTCGTCGTCGGCCATGTTCGGCTCCCAGCGCTTGTCCTCGGCCCAGTTGTCGATGACGTCCTGCTCGCCGTTCCAGAAGCCGACTGCGATGCCGGCCGCGTAGGCGGCACCGAGCGCGGTCGTCTCGGCGACCTTGGGCCGGACCACGGTGACGCCGAGGATGTCCGCCTGGAACTGCATGAGCGCCTCGTTGGCGATCATGCCGCCGTCGACCTTGAGCTCGGTCAGGTTGACTCCCGAGTCGGCGTTCATCGCGTCGAGGACCTCACGCGTCTGGAACGCGGTCGCCTCGAGGGCCGCCCGCGCGATGTGACCCTTGTTGACGAAGCGCGTCAGGCCGACGATCGCGCCGCGGGCGTCCGAACGCCAGTAGGGCGCGAACAGACCCGAGAACGCCGGCACGATGTACACGCCGCCGTTGTCCTCGACGGAGCCGGCGAGCGTCTCGATCTCCGGTGCCGACGAGATCAGGCCGAGGTTGTCGCGGAGCCACTGGACCAGCGACCCGGTGACGGCGATCGAGCCCTCGAGCGCGTACACGGTCGGCTGCTGACCGATCTTGTAGCAGACTGTGGTCAGGAGCCCGTTCTTCGACGGGATCGGCGTCGTGCCCGTGTTGATGAGCATGAAGTTGCCGGTGCCGTACGTGTTCTTGGCCATGCCGACCTCGAAGCACGCCTGGCCGAACGTGGCCGCCTGCTGGTCACCGAGGATGCCGGCGATCGGCACGCCCGGAACCATGCCACCCTCGCGCCCCTTGCCGTAGACCTCGGACGACGAGCGGATCTCGGGGAGCATCGACAGCGGGATGCCCATGTCCTTGGCGATGTCCTCGTTCCACGTGAGCGTGTCGAGGTTCATCAGCATGGTCCGCGACGCGTTGGTCGGGTCCGTGGCGTGCACGCCGCCGTCGACGCCGCCGGTCATGTTCCACAGCACCCACGAGTCGGTGTTGCCGAACGCGAGGTCACCGGCCTCGGCCTTGGCGCGGGCACCCTCGACGTTGTCGAGGATCCACTTGATCTTCGGGCCGGAGAAGTAGGTGGCCAGCGGGAGGCCGACCTTGTCCTTGTAGCGTTCGGCGCCGCCGCCGAGCGCACCCAGCTCGTCGGCGATCTTCTGCGTGCGGGTGTCCTGCCAGACGATCGCGTTGTAGACGGGCTTGCCGGTGGTGCGGTCCCACACGACGGCGGTCTCGCGCTGGTTGGTGATGCCGACCGCTGCGATGTCCTTGTAGGTCAGGTTGGCGCGGGTGAGTGCGAGCCCCACCACCTCGCGGACGTTCTTCCAGATCTCCTCAGCGTCGTGCTCGACCCACCCGGCGCGCGGGAAGATCTGCTCGTGCTCGATCTGGCCGGACTCGACGATCTGCCCGGAGTGGTCGAAGACGATCGCGCGGGAGCTCGTGGTGCCCTGGTCGATGGCAAGGATGTACTGGGTGTCGGGCATGGTGCGAATTCCTCCGAGGTTGTGTGCTGAGGACCGAGCACAGCGTTGTGCGATCCGAGATGGGGTCCGGACGACGCCGACCAGGGGGCCAGCGGCGCCGTCCGGACGCGTGGGACGTGGTCAGACGGTCGTCAGACGACGTAGGCGCTGGCGACGAGACCGCCGATGACACCGCCGACCAGTGGGCCGGCGACGGGGACCCAGGAGTACGACCAGTCGCTCGAGCCCTTGCCCCTGATGGGCAGAAGTGCGTGGGCGATGCGCGGGCCGAGGTCGCGGGCCGGGTTGATGGCGTAGCCGGTGGGGCCACCGAGGCTGGCGCCGATGCCGACCACCAGGAACGCGACGGGTAGCGGCCCGAGTGCGGCGGGGCTCTTCGCGAAGCAGAGGATGACGAACACCAGGACGAACGTGCCGATGACCTCAGTGATGAAGTTCCAGCCGTAGGAGCGGATCGCCGGTCCGGTCGAGAAGACGGCGAGCTTGGTGGCGCCGTCGGCGTCCTCGTCGAAGTGCTTCTTGTAGGCGATGAAGCAGAGCAGGGCGCCCAGTGCTGCACCGAGCATCTGTGCAACCACGTAGTAGAACCCGTTCGCCGCCGTGACGGGGATGCCTGGTGCGAACTCGTCCGCACCGCTGGCCCAGATGCCGGCCGTCACCGCGGGGTTGAGGTGAGCGCCGGACTTGAACGAGGCGAAGACGCCCGCCATGACCGCAAAGCCCCATCCGAAGTTGATGAGGAGCCAGCCACCGTCGAAGCCCTTGTTCTTCGGGAGGATGACGTTCGCGACGACACCCGTACCCAGCAGCACCAGGAGCCCGGTTCCCATCACCTCGGACCAGAAGGCATCTGTCATTGTGTAAGTCACAGTCGACCCTTTCTCACGGACTTCGTTGTCACGTTCACCTCGCGGAGGATCGCGAGGAGTCTTAGGTGCCGGCCGGCCCGGAGGAGCCCTTGCCGGCCGGGGACTGCGGCTTGGTGCCGCCGCCGACCTTGTCCTGGGCGTCCTCGGCGCCGAGCATCGGCGCGACGTCGACCGCGCGGAGCCGAACCTTCTCGGCGGCGACGTCGTCGGGCTCCAGTGAGGCGGCGTCCTCTGCCTCGGCCCGCGCGACGTAGGCGGCGATCTCACGGCTGCGCGTGGCGTCGTCCCAGCCCAGGACCGGTCCGACGAGGTCCGCGATCTCCTCGAGGGCACCGACCCCCTTGTCGGCCTGCTCGTAGTTGAGCCGGGTCCTGTGCATGAGGACGTCGTCCAGGTGCAGCGCGCCCTCGTGGCTCGCCGCGTAGACGATCTCCGCGCCGATGTACGCGTCCGCGTTCTTGAGCGGCTCGGCCAGCGCCGGGTCGGCGTCGACCAGGTCGATCAGCTCACCGAGGAGCGACCCGTACCGGTGCAGCAGGTGGTCCATCCGGGGACGGCTCCAGCCGTACTTCTTGGCGATCGCCCGAGACTGCCGCTGGAACACCTGCAGCCCTTCCGCGCCGACGAGCGGGAGGTCATGGGTGATCGAGGGCAGCGTGGTGGCCCGTGAACCGATCGCGAAGTCGACCGCGTCCTTGGCCATCACCCGGTACGTGGTGAGCTTGCCGCCGGCGATCACGGTGAAGCCCGGTGCCGGTGAGGCGACGGTGTGCTCGCGCGACACCTTGGCGGACGTCGTTCCGGCCTTGACCTGCGGCTGCAGCAGAGGTCGCAGGCCCGCCCACGTCCCGATGATGTCCTCGCGGGTGAGCGGTCGGGACAGCACCGCGTTCGCGTGCTCGAGCACGTAGTCGATGTCGGCCTTGGTGGCCACGGGGTGCGTCAGCTCCTGCACCCACGGCGTGTCGGTCGTGCCGATCACCCAGTACCTCGACCACGGGATGATGAACAGCACCGACTTCTCGGTCTGCAGGATCAGCCCGACCTCGCCGGCGATCCGGCTGCGCGGCACCACGATGTGGATGCCCTTGCTGGCCAGCACGCGCAGGCCGCCCTCGGAGCCCGTGAGCGACTCGGTCTGCTCGGTCCAGACGCCGGTCGCGTTGATGATGTGCCGTGCACGAACGTCGATGCGCTCGCCGGTCTCGAGGTCGACGAGCTCCGCGCCCGTCACGGCGCCGCCGGTCGTCGTCTGGAGCGAATGCACCTGTGTGCGGCTCGCGGCTCGTGCGCCGTAGGAGACGGCGGTCCTGATCAGGGTCTCGACCAGGCGTGCGTCGTCGACCGCGGCGTCCCAGTACCGGACGGCTCCGATCGCGGCGTCGTGGCGCAGGTCGGGGAAGAGCCGCTCCATGCCCTTGCGGGTCAGGTGCCGGTGGATCGGGAGCGCGCGCTTGGCGCCGTTGACGGAGGCGAGCGTGTCGTAGAGCGCGACGCCCGCGCCCACGTAGGCCCGTTCCCAGACGCGGTTCTCGAGCGGGTACAGGAAGCTGACGGGCTTGACCAGGTGCGGCGCGAGCCGGTTGATCAGGAGGTCGCGCTCGGTGAGCGCCTCGCGCACCAGGTGGAAGTCGAGCATCTGCAGGTAGCGCAGGCCGCCGTGCACGAGCTTGCTGGACCGGCTCGACGTGCCGCTGGCCCAGTCCTGCGCCTCTACGACGGCTGTCGAGAGCCCTCTGCTGACGGCGTCGAGCGCGATCCCGGCGCCGGTGACACCGCCGCCGATGACGAGCACGTCGAACTCGTTCCCCCGCTCTGCGCTCGCGCGAAGTGCGTCGAGTGCGTCCTGTCGAGCCTGTGCCGTCAACGGCGCCGTTCGCATAAGCGTTGCCCCTTGTGTCAGTGCCGCGGATCTTCGTCGTCCCGTTCGCCTGGTTCAGGCCACGTGGCTATGGTCGTCACGAGGCGAACAAACGCGCAACCTGGTTGCACATATGTGCAACGGGTTCGGGACCGAGGCAGGCGGGGCGGGATGTACGTCGAACGAGAGCAGGACGTGCTGAGGGCCGCGTCCATGTACTACCTCCAGGACATCAAGATGGAGGTCATCGCCCGGCACCTGGGTACGTCGCGGTCCACGGTCTCGCGGTTGATCAAGCGCGCACGCGAGTCGGGCCTCGTCGAGATCACGCTGCGACCCGCGAGCACCCGTGCACCCGGACTGGGGCGCACGATCGCTGCAGCGTTCGGCATCGAGACGTACGTGGTCCCCGTGCCGGACTCCGCTAGCCACATCGAACGGCTGGACCAGGTCTCGATCACGGCGGCACGGCTGCTGTCGTCATGGTTCGACTCCGACATGGTGCTCGGGGTGGCCTGGGGAACCACCCTGGCCTCGGTGTCCCGGTACCTGGCGCCCAAACCCACACGCGGCTCGGCGGTGGTGCAGCTCAACGGTGCAGCCAACATGCGGACGAGCGGTATCGAGTACGCGAGCGACCTGATCTCGACGTTCGGGACCGCGTTCGCCGCAGCCGTGCACCACTTCTCGGTCCCGGCGTTCTTCGACTACCCCGACACGAAGGCCGCCATGTGGCGTGAGAGGTCGGTCCGGCGGGTGCTCGACATGCAGCGACGCGCCGACATCGCCGTGTTCTCGGTGGGGGCGGTCGCCGGTGCCGTTCCGTCGCACGTCTACTCGGCGGGCTACCTCGACGACGGCGACGTGAAGAACCTGCACGACGAGGGGGTCGTCGGCGATGTCTGCACGGTGTTCCTGCGCGCGGACGGGTCGTGGCAGGACGTGCACCTGAACGAGCGTGCCACCGGTCCGACGCCCGTCGAGCTCCAGCGCGTCCCCCGGCGGGTGTGCGTCGTCGCCGGGGACAACAAGGTCGCTCCGCTGCTCGCGGCGCTGCGTGCCGGGGTGGTCACGGACCTCGTCGTCGACGAGATCACCGCCACCGGCCTGCTCGAGGCGGCAGAGCCCCCGCACCGACGCCGGGTCCGGACCAAGTCGTAGCCTGGGTGGCGAGACGGGTCCCGGTGCGCGGACCCAAGGGCCGATGAGGGAGCGTGACCGAGGACAGGTCGACCGGATCCCCTCCGGGGCCGGCACCCACCGAGCTGCGCTACCTGATCCTCGCGGCGCAGCGGGAGGGCAACCGCGCCTTCGCCCGGCTGCTCGAGCCGACGGGGCTCACCCCGTCGCAAGCCGAGATCCTCGTGGTGCTGGGCGAGCTCGGACCGCTGAGCCTGCGTGCGCTGGGCACGATGATCGTCTGCGAGGCCGGCAGCCCGAGTCGTGTCGTCGACGCCCTGGTCAGGCGCGGGCTGGTCGAACGCCGCACCGATCCGAGCGACCGACGCGCCGTGCTGCTCGACCTCACGCAGACCGCCCGCGAGCTCGAGCCCACGCTGCACGCGATCGAGCGCCAGATCGACTCGACGACATCGGACCGTCTGGACGCAGCGCAGCGGACTCTGCTCGCCGACGTCCTGCGCGAGCTCCTGCACGGCACGCGCGAGGGCCTCGCACTCGACCGCAGGTTCGAACCGTGGCGGTCCACGCCGCCCGGGGAGTCGACAAGCATGTCCGGGACCTCCTGAGACGTCTACCCTCTCCCACGTGCCTTCCGACATCCGCGTGCGCTCTGCCCTGCCCGCCGACGTCCGTGTCATCCGTGAGCTCGTCGAGCCGTACGCGCAGCAGAGGATCCTGCTGGCCAAGGAGTGGGTCGGCTACTACGAGAGCGTGCAGGAGTTCCTCGTGGCCGAGGCGCCGGACGGGTCCGTCGTCGGGTGTGGCGCGCTGCACGTCATGTGGCAGGACCTCGCCGAGATCCGCACCCTCGCCGCCTCGCGGGACTGGCGCGGCGCAGGGGTCGGGCACGCGCTGCTCGACGGTCTGCTGGAGCGCGCCCGGGACCTCGGGCTGCGACGCGTGTTCTGCCTCACGTTCGAGGTCTCGTTCTTCGAGGCGCACGGATTTCACGCGATCGAGGGGACGCCGGTCACGCCCGAGGTCTACCTCGAGCTGCTGCGCTCGCACGACGACGGTGTCGCCGAGTTCCTCGACCTCGCGCGGGTGAAGCCGAACACGCTGGGCAACACCCGGATGCTCATCGAGCTCTGAGTTGGCCTGGCCGGTGTCTCGGTCAGGCGGGCAGACGGAACGTGGGTGGGTCGTCGTCGCTCACGGGCGCGTCGCGTGCGATCAGACCGTCGGCGAGCAGGGAGTCGACGCACCGCGACAGCTGGTGGGTGTCCGGCCAGACCGCGTCCAGGGCTGCAGCAGGTACCGGTGCGATGGCCTCGCGCAGTAGCGCCATGACCCGGCCGCGGACCTGACGGTCGGTGCCGACGAAGCGCTGGGTCCGACGTCGGCCGGCGAGCTCGTCAGCCGGCCGGCCAGCGGCGTACCAGGCGCAGACGCCGACCACGGGGCAGCCGCGGCACCGCGGTGCTCTCGCGGTGCACACGAGCGCACCCAGCTCCATCGACGCGGCGGCCCACCGCGCGGCTTCCGCGTCGTCGTCGGGCACGTACCCCGCCGCGAGGCGGACCTCGGCCGCCGTCTGGGTCGGGTGCGGGAGGGCCTGCGCCTGCACCGTTCGGGCCAGGACGCGCCGCACGTTGGTGTCCAGCACCACCGAGCGGCGGCCGAAGGCGAACGCGAGGACCGCCGCCGCGGTGTAGCTCCCGACGCCGGGCAGCGCCAGCAGGTCCGGTTCCGTCGAGGGGACGACCCCGCCGTGCCGGTCGACGACCGTTCGTGCACACTCCTGCAGCCGCAGCGCCCGGCGCGGGTAGCCCAAGCGGTCCCACGCGCGCAGCACGTCACCCGTGGGTGCTTCGGCGAGATCGGCCGGCGTCGGCCAGCGGAGCATCCACGCCCGCCAGGCCGGCTCGACCCGGGCGACCGGCGTCTGCTGGAGCATGACCTCGCTGACGAGGACCCCCCACGGCGTGCGGTCCGGTGCACGCCACGGCAGGTCACGGGCGTGCGCGTCGAACCAGGCGAGCACGGGCTCGCGCAGGTCGACGGGGGACGGCGGCACCGCGCCATCCTGCCTCACCCGGGCTGCAGCGGCTGAAGCCCCCGGCGTTCAGGTCGGAGACGTACCGCGGCCGGCTGTCGACGTTCCTTGCAGCTGGCTTCGCCGTCGTCGCGAAGCCCACAGCGGGTCGGCGGTCGTCCGGCACGGACTCTGAGCGCCTGACGTTCGGCACGAGACGGGGTCCGGAACGGTGTGCACCGCGCGTCGGGTCGGTCGTCGTGGGTACGGGCCAATACCGTTGTCGGGCTGCGGGCGGATCGCGGCGCGGACGAGACGTGAGAGCGGGTGGACTGATGGGTGCGCAGCAACCGCCGCCCCGGCTGCCTGCACGCGTCTACTGGGTCCGGCGTCTGGTGGTGCTAGGGATCCCGCTGCTCGTCATCGTCCTGCTGGTCGCGTGGATCGCAACCAGGGGCGATGGCGGCTCGACTCCGGCAGCTCAGACGACGACCACCACCGCGCCTCCGGCGAGCACCGACGCGCCCGCCTCCGCCCCGGCGGTCGTGCCCTCGACAGAACCGGGCGGCGTGGCCGACTGCGACGCGACCACTCTGGCGATCTCCATGACGGCGACGGCGGAGTCGTTCGGTCCGGGCGTGCCGCCGACCTTCAACGTCTCCATCACGAACATCGGTGGGGTGCCCTGCCTGGTGGACGCGGGCGAGGCCAGCCGCGAGATCGTCATCACCTCGGGCGCCGACCGCATCTGGTCCAACCGCGACTGCATCGCGGCTGGGTCGGAGACGCGGGACCTGCTGCTTCCCGAGGGCGGCTCAGACGCCACCCAGCTCGCCTGGAACCGCGTCAGGTCCGCGCCGGGCTGCCCGCCGGATCTCCCCGCACCCGGTGCAGGGACGTACTCCGCGCAGTTCACGCTTGCCGGTGCGGTCGCGGCGCCGGCCGTGTTCGGCCTCGGGTGACGCGCCCGGTGGGGGCGGCACGCCCTGGACGTCCTGGCTAGACGTACCGCTCGAGGATGCTGGACTCGGCCAGGCGGGAGAGGCCCTCACGGACCGTCCGAGCGCGCTGCTCACCGACGCCGTCGACGGCCATCAGGTCGTCGATGCCGGCAGCCAGGAGCTTCTGCAGGCCGCCGAAGTGCGAGACCAGTCGGTCGATGATGGCGATCGGCAGGCGGGGGACCTTGGACAGGAGCCGGTAGCCACGCGGACCTGCGGCAGCGTCGAGCGCGTCGCCTCCGCCCGGGAACCCGAGGACCGTGGCGATCCGACCGACATCGAGCAGCTCGGTCGAGTCGAGGTACGAGAGCTCGTCGAGGACCGACTCGACGTCGCGACGGCCCGTGTCGACGTAGTCACGGATCACGAGCGCGCGGTCGGCGCTGATGCCGCCGACGAGCTCGTCGAGCTGCAGCGTCAGCAGGCGTCCGTCCGTCCCCAGCTCGACGACGTAGCCCTCGATCTCCTCGGAGATGCGCCGCACCATCTCGAGCCGCTGGACCACTGCGGACACGTCGCGGACCGTCACCAGGTCCTCGATCTCCAGGGCGGACAGCGTGCCGCTCACCTCGTCGAGACGCGACTTGTACCGCTCGAGCGTGGCCAGCGCCTGGTTGGCGCGGGACAGGATCGTCGTCGAGTCCTCGATGACGTGCCGGTTGCCGCCGACGTACAGGGCGATGATCCGCATCGAGGCGGACACGGAGATGACGGGCAGGCCGGTCTGCTTGGCCACGCGCTCCGCCGTGCGGTGCCGGGTGCCGGACTCGGAGGTCTCGATCGTCACGTCGGGCAGCAGCTGGACGGCTGCGCGCACGATCCGCGAGATGTTGGCGTCCACCACGACCGCGCCGTCCATCTTGGCCAGCTCACGCAGGCGGGTCGCCGAGAACTCGACGTCCAGGACGAAGCCGCCCGAGCAGATGCTCTCGACCGTCGCGTCGAAACCGAGCACGATCAGCGCGCCGGTGCGGCCGCGCAGGATCCGCTCCAAGCCATCGCGAAGCTCACCGCCGGGGGCGACCGCGGCGAGCGTGGACCTGAGCAGGTCGTCTGGGGCGTGCGAGTGGGGCACGGGTGCATCGTAACGACGGTGGTTGGTCCCGGCCCCGTCGAAACGCCCCGCTGACCTTGTTCACCCGCCCCACCTCGGGTAACACCCTCGTTACCGGACCGATATGTGTGTGACGTCCGGATGCTGTTGTCTATTAGGAAACCTACCTGTTAGTTTTCTGTTGCCTGGAACGGCGCCCTGCGAGGCACCCGACGACGGGCGCGGTCAACGACGATCGGAGCGCACCACATGAGCGGCACGCCGAGCCAGCCGGGTACACCCGGCCTGCTGCGCGCCATGAACGACCGAGCCGCGCTGGCCCTGCTCCTCGAGCACGGGCCGCTCACGCGGGCACAGATCGGTGAGCTCACGGGCCTGTCGAAGCCGACCGCGTCGCAGGTGGTCGCACGGCTCGAGCAGCTCGAGCTGATCGACGTCGTCGGCTCGGTTCCCGCCGCGCGCGGGCCGAACGCCGTCACCTACGGCGTGCGCACCCACCGTGCGCACGCCGTCGCAGTCGACGTGCAGCCCTTTCGGGTCCTGTCGACGCTCGTGGATGCGACCGGCCACGAGCACCCGGTCGCCGAGGTGGCGCTGTCCCGCACAGCGTCCGAACGCTCCGCTGTCGGTGACATCGGCACCGCGATCCAGGCCGCGTGCCACGCCGCCGGAACGACGCCCGACACCGTCGTCGCCGCGGCCGTCGGGGTCCAGGGCGCCGTGGATCCGCGCACCGACGACCTTGCCTTCGTCGGCCTCATGCCCGGGTGGCCACGCAGGTCCGTCCGCGCACAGCTCGAGGACGGCCTCGGGATCAGCGTCCGCATCGACAACGACGTCAACCTGGCCGCAGTCGCCGAACGCGTCGAAGGCGCAGGTCACGAGGTTGAGGGCTTCGCACTGCTCTGGATCGGCGACGGCCTGGGCCTGGCCGTGGACCTCGCCGGAACCCTGCACCGGGGGGCCGCCGGGGGTGCCGGTGAGATCGGCTACCTGCCCGTGCCGCACGACGCGTCCGGCCGGCTGCCCGCCGTCAAGGACCTGCAGGAGCTGATCGGCGGGATCGCCATGGGCAAGCTTGCCCGCGCTCACGGCGTCCGCGGCCGCACCCTGGACGCCGTCCTGGCCGAGCTGGCCGGGCACCCCGAGCACGAGGCCGTGCTCGCAGAGCTCGCCGTCCGTGTGGCCGTCGGCGTCATCCCCGTGCTCGCCGTGCTCGACCCGCCCGTGGTCGTGCTCGGCGGACCGACCGGCGCCGCCGGTGGTCAGACCCTCGCCGACCTCGTGCGAGGGCACATCCGCAGGACCACCCGGTGGTCCCCGCACATCTGCGTGACCACCGTGGCTGATCACCCGGTGCTGCGCGGTGCTCGATCCGTCGTCGGCGCGGACCTGCGCGCACGACTCCTGGACCTCGTCCCCTAGAAGAACCCACCCGCACGACGACCCGCTCGGACGCACCGGTCCGGGGGGGCGGTCGGTCGTGCCCTGCACAAGGAGCCTCTGGTGAGAACACGAAAGACCTGGTTCGTCGTGCCTGCCGCGCTGGCGGTGGCCGCGTTGACCGCCTGCAGCGGCGGGTCCGGTGACGACGGGCCGACGGCCGCAGCCTCTGCACCCTCCGAGCTGTCCGGCACGGTCGAGTTCTGGCACTTCTTCACCGACCGTGAGGCCGACGTCATCCAGTCGGTCGTCGACGACTTCGAGAAGGCCAACCCCGGAGTCACCGTCGATGTGAAGTCCGGCCAGGACGACCAGAAGATGCGCCAGGCGATCTCGGCCGGCGAGGCCATCGACGTCGGCCTGTCCTACTCCACCGACCAGGTCGGGCCACTGTGCTCGTCGGGCGACTTTGCTGACCTGTCGAGCTTCATCGAGCGCGACAAGGTCGACCTGACGCAGATCCCCGACACCGTGCTCGGCTACACGTCGTACGACGGCGTGCGCTGCACGATGCCCGCGCTCGCGGACGTCTACGGCCTCTACTACAACACGGACCTGCTCGCTGCGGCCGGGTACAGCGAACCGCCGAAGACGCTGACGGAGCTGACGGACATGGCCGTCAAGCTCACCACGTTCAACGACGACGGCTCGATCAAGACGCTCGGCTTCATGCCGCTGCTCGGCTACTACGAGAACGCCGAGGCGCACTGGGCCCCGGCCGCGGACGCGCAGTGGCTCAACGACGACGGGACGTCGGCCATCGGCTCGTCGCCGGGCTGGAACGCGATCCTGGAGTGGCAGAAGGACCTGATCGACAAGCTGGGCGGCTACCAGAAGCTCGCCGACTTCCAAGCCGCCCTCGGGCAGGAGTTCTCGGCGGAGAACGACTTCCAGACCGGCAAGGTCGCCATGAACGTGGACGGCGAGTACCGCACCGCGTTCATCGCCGACCAGGCACCCGACCTGAGCTACGGCACGGCACCGATGCCGTCGGCGGAGGGCTACGAGGACAGCTACGGCGGGGGCTACATCACGGGCAACATCGTCGGCATCGGCAAGGGCGCCAAGAACCCCGAAGCCGGGTGGGCGCTCATCAAGTACCTGACGACCGACACCGACGCGCAGGTCAAGCTCTCCAACGGCCTGAAGAACGCACCGACGATGCACGACGCGATCGCCTCGCCCGACCTCGAGGTCTCCGAGCAGTTCCGGACGTTCCTCGACATCTTCGAGAACCCGGCGTCGTCGACCACCCCGCCCAGCGGGATCGGCGCGGAGTACCAGACGATCTTCGGCACCCACACGGCCAAGTGGCAGCAGGGCGACGTCACGGACCTGCCGGGCATGCTGACGACCGTCGACGACGAGATCGACGCCGCCGTCCAGCTCCAGGCGGGCTTACGCACATGGCCTCGACGATCCAACGCCGACGGAACAGGGCGGCGTTGCTGCTCCTGACCCCGGCACTGCTCGGCATGATGGTGTTCTTCGTCTTCCCGCTGGTCATGACGGTCTTCTACTCGTTCACGGCGTTCGACCTGTCGAACCCGCCACGGTGGAACGACTTCGCCAACTGGAAGTTCCTGGTCAGCGGTGACCCGCTGATCGGCACGGCGACCCGCAACACGCTGTGGTTCGTCGCGATCCTCGTGCCGGCCCGGATCGTCGGGGCCCTGTTCGTCGGCTGGGTGCTCACGCGGGCCCGGCGCTCGTCGGGTGCCCTGCGCACCCTCTACTACCTGCCGGCTCTGATCCCGCCGGTGGCGGCGACGATCGCGTTCGTCTTCGTGTTCAACCCCGCCACCGGGCCCGTGAACCAGATGCTCGGCTGGTTCGGCATCGACGGGCCCGGCTGGTTCACCGACCCGGCCTGGGCCAAGCCGTCGCTGGTACTCCTGGGGCTGTGGGTGCTGGGCGACATCATGGTGATCTTCCTGGCCAGCCTGCTGGACGTGCCGACCGAGCAGTACGAGGCCGCCGAGCTGGACGGTGCGAGCACGCGTCAGCAGTTCCGGTTCGTCACCGTGCCCAACATGGCGCCCGTCCTGCTGTTCGCGCTGATCACCGGCATCATCGGTGCGCTGCAGTACTTCACCGAGCCGGCTGTGGCCTCGTCGACCGCGATGGGCAAGTCGATGGTCGGGCAAGGCGCCTCGAGCACGCTCGGCTGGCCCGACCAGTCGACGCTCACCTACGGGCAGCTGCTGTACTCCAAGGCGTTCGGCGCCAACCTCATGGGGTACGCGTCCGCCATGGCGGTCGTCCTGTTCGTCGTCGCGGCGCTCGTCATGGCGGTCCTGCTGCGCCGCTTCCGGTCGTTCACGCCGGACGTGGCCAGTTGAACCGCCGCCGTTCGACCACGCTGGTCTGGGTGGCGGACCACGCGGTCTTCGTCGCGCTGGCACTCATGTTCCTGGCGCCGTTCGCGTTCATCCTGCTCACCTCGGTCATGTCGCCGGAGCAGGCCGGGACGTCGTTCAGCTGGCCCACGTCGTTCCACTGGGACAACTACGCCGAGGTGTTCGAGCGGCTCCCGATGCTCAAGTACACGGGCAACTCGCTCCTGTACGCGATCCTGGCGACGGCGTTCATGCTGCTCTCGTCGATCCCCGCGGCCTACGCCATGGCCCGGATCCAGTTCCGCGGCTCGGGCCTGCTGCTCGTGGCCGTGATCGGCATGATGCTGCTCCCGCCGCAGGTCACGAGCGTCCCGCTGTACGTCATGTGGTCCAAGGTGGGACTGACCGGGTCGCTGTGGCCCTTGATCCTGCCGAACCTGCTGGGCGACGCGTTCTCGATCTTCCTGCTGCGGCAGTTCTTCCTCACGATCCCCAGGGAGTACTCCGAGGCGGCCCGCCTGGACGGGTGCGGCGAGCTGCGCACCCTGTTGCGCGTGATCGTGCCGATGGCCAAGCCCGGCATCGCGGCGACGGCCATCTTCATGTTCTTCGCGTCCTGGAACGACTACTACGGGCCGCTGCTCTACACGTCCGAGAACGAGTCGGCCTGGCCCGTCTCCTACGCGCTCGCGCAGTTCCGCGGCGCCCACTCGGTCGACTGGAACCTCACGATGGCGGCCACCGTGATCGCGATGATCCCCGTGCTGATCATCTTCTTCCTCGCGCAGCGCATCTTCGTGCAGGGCGTCACGCTGACCGGGGTCAAGGGATGAAGCTCACCGTCCTCGGTGGAGGATCCACCTACACGCCCGAGCTCGTGGACGGGTTCGCGCGGCTGCGGTCGCTGCTCCCGCTCACCGAGCTGTGCCTCGTGGACCCGGCGGCCGATCGGCTCGCGCTGGTCGCCGGGGTCTCGCGGCGGATGTTCGCGAGGTACGGGTACGAGGTCAAGGTCACGGCCACGTCGGACGTCGTCTCCGGCGTCTCCGACGCCTCCGCCGTGCTGTTCCAGCTGCGGGTGGGCGGGCAGGCCGCCCGGCACACGGACGAGACGTTCCCGCATGCATGCGGGTGCATCGGCCAGGAGACCACCGGTCCGGGCGGGCTGGCCAAGGCGCTGCGGACGGTTCCCGTGGTGCTGTCGTTGGCTTCGCTCGTGCGCCGGTACGCACGGCCGGACGCGTGGATCGTCGACTTCACCAACCCGGTCGGGATCGTGACCCGGGCGCTGCTCGCAGAGGGGCACCGAGCCGTCGGGCTGTGCAACGTCGCGATCGGCTTCCAACGGCGGTTCGCGACGATGCTCGACGTCGACCCGTCGGCCGTCGCCCTGGATCACGTCGGGCTCAACCACCTGACCTGGGTGCGGGGAGCGTCCGTGGACGGTGTCGACCGGCTGCCTGGCCTGCTGTCCGCGCGCCTGAACGAGATCGCCGACGAGGTCGAGCTGCCCGCGTCCCTGGTCGCGCTGCTGGGCGTCGTGCCGTCCTACTACCTGCGGTACTACTACGCGCACGACGTCGTCCTGGCCGAGCAGACCGCGCGCGGGGCCGTGAGCCGCGCGCAGGCCGTGACCGCGGTCGAGGACGAGCTCCTCGCGCTGTACGCGGACCCGTCGGTGGACACGAAGCCCGCGGCGTTGGAACGGCGTGGCGGTGCCTTCTACTCCGAGGCCGCCGTCGACCTGCTCGCGTCGCTCACTGCCGACCGCGGCGACGTGCAGGTGGTCAACGTCCGCAACGACGGGACGCTGCCCTTCCTGCCGGACGACCACGTGGTCGAGGTCCCGGCGACCATCTCGGCGTCGGGCATCGCACCGTTGGCGGCGGCGCCGCTTCCCGATGACCTCGCGGGGCTCGTCTCGCACGTCGCCGGGTACGAGCGGCTGGCCCTCGATGCAGCCGTGCACGGCGGCCGGCAGCGGGTGGAGCGCGCTCTGCTCGCGCACCCGCTGGTGGGTCAGCACGACCGCGCGTCGCGGCTGACCGACCTCTTGCTCGCGGAGAACCGCCAACACCTCGCGTGGGCTCGGTGAGCCTCCTCATCGCCGTCGACGGCGGCGGCAGCAAGACCGACGTGCTGGTCCTGGAGACCGACGGGACGGTGCGCGCGCACAGGCGCGGTCCGGGCTCGTGCCCGCAGGTCATCGGGGTGCAGCCGGCGCTCGACGTCATCGACGGGCTGGTCCGGTCTGCGCTGGGCGACCGCCGGGACGTCGCACGCGTCGGCATCTACCTGTCGGGGCTCGACCTGCCGGTCGAGATCGCCACGTTCACGGACGCCCTGCGCTCCGTTCCGTGGTTCACGCCCGGGTCGGCGGTGGTCGACAACGACACGTTCGCACTCTTGCGGGCCGGGACCGCCTCCCACGAGGCGGTCGTCGTGGTGTGCGGTACCGGGATCAACTGCGTGGGCCGCCGGTCCGACGGTGCCACGGCGCGCTTCCCCGCTCTGGGCCGCATCTCGGGCGACTGGGGTGGTGGCTTCGAGCTCGGCGAGCAGGCGATCTGGCACGCGGCGCGATCCCTCGACGGTCGCGGGCGTGCCACCGCGCTCACGCAGCTCGTGCCCGAGGCCCTCGGCGGCGCGTCAATGGCTGCGGTCATCGAGGACCTGCACTTCGGGGTGATCGACCACGACGACGTCGCGGCGCTCGCGCCCACGGTGCTGGCGGCGGCGGCGCGCGGTGACAGGGTCGCGGCGGAGATCGTCGAACGGCAGGCCGAGGAGGTTGCGGCACTCGCCCTGGCCGCGCTGCGCCGGCTCGACCTCTCCACCAGCGCCGTGCCGGTCGTGCTCGGCGGTGGCGTGCTCGCAGCGCGCGACCCGGGGCTGACTGAGGCGATCCGTACCCAGATCGCGCTGGGCGCACCGAGGGCTCGAGTCACGTTCGTGAGCGAGCGACCGGTCCTCGGCGCCGCGTTCCTCGTGCTCGAGGCGCACGGCTCACCGCCCGAGGCGATCGAGCGCGCCCGTTCGACGGTGGAATCGGCGGCGGCCAGGTGGACCGGATCAGGCGCGTCGGTGTGAGCTCGTGTCGTCGGTTGCCAGGCCCGCGTTGAGGACAGCCTCCCCGAGGTCGGCGGCCGTGATGATCGTCAGCCCCGGCGGCGGGGCTGCGCCGTCGAGTGCACCGGCCGGCACGATGGCCCGCGTGAACCCGAGCCGTGCGGCCTCGGCGAGGCGCCGCCCGACGCCGGAGACGGTCCGGATCTCGCCGGCCAGACCGACCTCGCCGACCGCCACCAGGCCTCGCGGCAGGGGCACGTTCTCTCGTGAGCTGACCGCGGCCAGGGCGAGGGCCAGATCGGCGGCGGGCTCGATCACCCGGGCGCCGCCGATCGTCGAGACGTAGACGTCCTGGTCGGCCAGCCGTACACCGAGCCTTCGCTGCAGCACCGCCAGCACCATGGCCAGGCGGCTGCTGTCCACGCCGCTCGTGGTGCGCCGGGGGTTGGGCACGGAGCTCAGCGCCACCAACGACTGCACCTCGGCGACCAGCGGCCGCCGACCCTCCAGCGTCACCGTCAGGCACGTGCCCGGCACAGGGTGCGCCGCTTGCGAGATGAACAGACCGGAGGGGTCGGTCAGGCCGACGATGCCCGTCTCGGACAGGTCGAAGCAGCCGACCTCGTCGGTGGGGCCGTAGCGGTTCTTGGTGGCCCGCAGCATGCGCAGGCGCGAGTGCCGGTCGCCCTCGAACTGGCAGACGACGTCCACCAGGTGCTCGAGCGTGCGCGGGCCGGCGACCGAGCCGTCCTTGGTGACGTGGCCGATGAGGACGACCGGCATGTCGCGCGCCTTGGCCGCCTGGATGACCGCGGCGCTCACCTCGCGCACCTGCGACACCCCGCCCGCGGTGCCGTCCACCTGCGCGGACGCGATGGTCTGGACGCTGTCCACGACCAGGAGGTCGGGATCCTGCTGCTCGATGTGCCCGAGGACGGTGGCCAGGTCGGTCTCCGAGACAAGCATCAGCGTGGGGGCGAGCGCCTGGATGCGACCGGCCCGCAGGCGTACCTGCGCAGCAGACTCCTCACCGGTGACGTAGAGGACGCGACGCCCGGAGCGGGCCGCGCGGGCGGCGACGTCGAGCAGCAGGGTCGACTTGCCGACGCCCGGCTCGCCCGCGAGCAGCACCACCGCACCGGGAACGATGCCGCCACCGAGAACGCGGTCGAGCTCGTCGACGCCCGTGGACTGCGCTCGTGCGGTCTCGACGTCGATCTGGTCGATGGGCAGGGCCGTGGACCTCGTCGGGGCCGTGGCGACCGTCTTGGGTGCGCCGCCGCCCGGTCCCGTGTCCTCCAGCACAGAGCCCCACGTCTGGCACTCGCCGCAGCGACCGACCCACTTGGTCGCGGACCAGCCGCACTCGGAGCAGCGGAACCCGGGCCTGGTGGATCGATCGGGGCGCTTGACGCTGGTCGAGGTCACGGGCACGACGCTAGACGGAG
This sequence comes from Cellulomonas sp. URHE0023, assembly GCF_000688475.1. Classification (GTDB taxonomy): domain Bacteria; phylum Actinomycetota; class Actinomycetes; order Actinomycetales; family Cellulomonadaceae; genus Cellulomonas. The sequence continues at coordinate 1,603,939 of NZ_JIAN01000005.1, forward strand.
GTACTGACACGGGCGTCCGGCGCGCCAACGGTGACCGGCAGATCCTTGTGCAGAACTGAACGCAGGTTTAGCATGGTGAACATGCGTTCAACCGACGACCTGACCGCCCGTGCCCGCATCAGGGACGCGGCCGTTGCGCGGTTCGGGCGCGACGGCTTCGGCGTGGGAGTGCGCCTGATCGCGGCCGACGCCGGAGTGAGCGCAGGACTCGTGATCCACCACTTCGGCTCCAAGGACGGGCTTCGCGCCGCGTGCGACGAGTTCGTGCTGGAGACGATCAGGCACGAGAAGTCCGACGCGATGGCGGACCAGTCGCCCGGCGAGGTCATCGGCCGGCTGGCCACGATCGACGCGTACGCGCCCCTGTTCGCCTACGTCGTGCAGAGCCTGATGGAGGGTGGAGCCCTCGCGGGCACGTTCGTCGACGGGCTGGTCGCCGACGCCGACGCGTACCTGGCGACCGGCGAGGAGGCAGGAACCGTCCGCCCGTCCGACGACCCGGCCGGACGGTCCCGGACCCTCGTCGCGACCCAGGTGGGGCTCATCGTCATGGCCCAGCTGGACGCTGCGGCGGGCCGCGGTACGGCGCCGACCGAGGACCCCGCTACGGCGATGAAGGAGCTCTACGCCGGCACGGTGCTCGCGACCCTGGAGCTCTACACGCACGGACTGTTCACGGACGGCGGCTATCTCAACGCCTATCGGGAGCTCAAGGAGAAGTCATGACCGACGCCATCCACATCCGCGGCCTGGTCAAGTCGTTCGGGCCCAAGCGTGCGCTCGACGAGTTCGATCTCAGCGTCGCCTCGGGCGAGGTGCACGGGTTCCTCGGCCCGAACGGCGCAGGCAAGTCGACGACCATCCGCGTCCTGCTCGGGCTTCTGCGGGCCGACTCCGGCGACGTGAGCCTCCTCGGCGGGGACCCCTGGAAGGACTCCGTCTCCCTGCACCGACGGCTCGCCTACGTGCCCGGCGACGTGAACCTGTGGCCGAACCTGTCGGGCGGCGAGGCGATCGACGTGCTCGGGCGTCTGCGCGGGGGCCTCGACCCGTCGAGGAGGAACGAGCTGATCGAGCGCTTCGAGCTCGACCCACGGGTCAAGGGCCGCGCCTACTCCAAGGGCAACCGCCAGAAGGTCGCGCTCGTCGCGGCGCTCGCCGCCGACACCGAGCTGTACCTCATGGACGAGCCGACCAGCGGTCTGGACCCGCTGATGGAGGCGGTGTTCCAGCAGGTCGTCCGCGAGATCGCCGACGAAGGGCGGACGGTGCTGCTGTCGAGCCACATCCTGGCTCAGGTCGAGGTGCTGTGCCGTCGCGTGACGATCATCCGGGCGGGCAAGGCGGTGCAGAGCGGGTCGCTCGAGGAGCTGCGCAGCCTGCGTCGGACCACCGTGACCGCTGCCCTGCGGGACACCGACGGTGCGATCGGCGCGCTGGAGGGCGCCGCCGGCGTGCACAACCTGCAGCGGCACGACGGGCACCTGACGCTCGACATCGACACCCCGTCGCTGGGCGACGTGCTCGCGCGGCTGACCACGTTCGGTGTGCACTCCCTGACCGCCCACCCGCCGACGCTCGAGGACCTGTTCCTGCGCGAGTACAGCGACGAGCTGGCAACCCTGGGCGTGGTGGAGGGGTCGCGGTGACTGCGCTCGCCGATGCCCCGAGCCGCGTCGAGCCGAGGTCCGGCGCGCTCTCCGGGACGCGGGCGCTGGTCCGCGTGGCGCTGCGGCTCGACCGGTTCCGCACCATCATCTGGGCCGCTTCGGTCGGACTGCTCGTGCTCATGTCGATGAACGCGCTGAACACCCGGTACGCCACGCCCGAGTCGCAGCAGGCCCGCGCCACGCTCATCTCGTCGCCCGCTGCGACCGCGCTCGCCGGACCCGGCTACGGGCTGGACGACTACACGATCGGCGCCATGACGGCGAACGAGATCGGCCTGTGGATCATGATCCCCGTGGCGATCATGGCCCTGCTCGCCGTCACCCGGCACCTGCGGGCCGCCGAGGAGGACGGGCGGCTCGAGCTTGTGCGCTCCGCACCCGTCGGCCGCGACGCCCCGGTCGTCGCGGGCCTCGTCGCGGCGTTCGTCGCGACGCTCGCCGTCGGGCTCGTGACGTTCGCCGGGCTCGTCGCGGGTGGACTGGAGGTGACCGGCTCCGCCGCACTCGCGGGCGGTGTCGTCATGGTCGGGTTCGTGTTCGCGGGGGTGTCGGCCGTCGCGTCACAGCTCACGGCCCAGGCCCGTGCAGCCAGCTCCCTGAGCATGGCGGTGCTCGGGGTCACCTTCCTCCTGCGGGCCGTCGGTGACGTGCGGGGTCCGCAGAGCACCAGCGTGCTGACCTGGTTGTCGCCGTTCGGCTGGGCGCAGGCGACGGCGGCGTACGTGGACACGCGGTTCTGGCCGTTGGCGATCGGTCTCGTCGTGACGGCTGTCCTGGTCGGCGTGGCCTTCGTGCTCGTCGGGCGTCGCGACGCCGGCACGGGTCTGCTCCCCGAGCGGCTCGGGCGGCCGTCGGCGAGCCCGCGGCTCACCGGCATGGTCGCGCTCACCTCCCGCCGGCAGCTCGGCGCGATCCTGTCCTGGGGTACCGGGATCGTCCTGATGGGCGGGTTCGTCGGGCTGCTCGCGGGTGCGCTCGTCGACTTCATCGCAGATGAGCCCTCGCTCGCCGACATGTTCCCGACCGGCCCGAACGGTGCCGCGGCCGGTGCCCTGGCGCTCTACACCGTGTTCCTCGCGGTGACGACCGGTGCGTACGCCGCGACCGCGCTCGGCGCCGCGCGCGCCGAGGAGGTGGCCACGCGTGGAGCAGCGGTGCTCGCCCTGCCGGTCTCCCGGTGGCGCTGGCTCGGGTCGCAGGCCGCCGTCGCCGGGGTCGCGTCCGTCCTGATCATGCTGGTGACCGGCCTGGTGATGGGCGTGACCGCGGCGAGCTCGCTGGACGGTGGCGTGGACGTCGCCGAGCTGGTCGGCGCCGCCGCCGTCACGCTCCCCGCGGTCGGCTGCATGCTCGGCCTTGCGGTCCTGCTCGTCGGCCTCGCACCTGGCGCGTTCGGCCTCATCTGGGCGTACGTGACCTACGTCTTCGTCGTCGGACTGTTCGGGGCGCTCCTGCCCGACGGCGCCGACGCGCTCTCGCCCTTCGCGTACACACCCCAGCTCCCGGCTGAGCCCATGGACTGGGCTCCCGTGATCGTCCTCACACTCGTCGCGTCGTCCCTGGTCGTGGCCGGTCTGGCGGCGTTCCGCCGGCGCGACGTGATCGGCTGAGGATCGCGGCACTCCGACGCCGTGATGTGGTCCTGGGCCGATGCCTCGGTAGGCTGCGGGCGTCCGGCAAGGGTTCGGGCACCACGGACCAAGGGGGACCCCGATGAGCGACACCGGCCCGTACGGCGGCGATCCGACCCAGCCCGGAGGCCGTCCTGCGTGGGGTCAGCCCGGCTCGACCCCGCCCACCACACCGCCGCCGGCCACCAGCTGGCAGGCGACGCCGCCCGCGGCGGCTCCGTTCCCGGGCGCGCCGACGGCTGCCGTTCCTGCGGCGGTCCCTGCGACCGCCGGCGACGAGCCGCCCGCCGACGAGCCGAGCGGCCGCCCCCGGTGGCTCATCCCCGTGATCATCGGCGTGGTGGTCGTCGTGCTCGTCGCGATCATCGTCGGGATCGTCGCGTCCCGGGGCTCCGACGACGAGGCTGCGACACCTGCGGTCGCGTCGACGGTGCTGCTGCCGTCGCCGACGCCCACGCTCGACGCGGTCCAGCGCCCGGCCACCACGGCGTTCGCGACCGCCCTGCCCCTGACCGTCCTGCAGTACGCGCTCGGGTCGTCGGCAGAGAACCCCGCGTGGGTCACGGCGGGGGCGATCGAGGCCTACACGGAGACGTACACCGACGGCGACACGGGCACGGTCACCGTGAGCGCCGGCCAGTGGGAGACGCCGGCCGAGGCGACGGCGTTCGCCGCGACCCTCGTCGCCGCCCTGCCGTCGGCACCGGCGCCGGACCCCACCGCTACCGCGACCGCCGCTGCCTCCACGCTGCCCCAGTCCGGTGAGGTGACCGCGGCCGGTGCTGCCGTCGGCAGCTACACGATCGCGGACAACGGCGACGGGACCGGTACGGCCGTGTGGACCAACGCGACCACCGTGTTCCAGGTGACCGCACCCGTAGCCGACATCGTGAACTTCTACTCGGCGTACCCGCTCTGACGGAGGCGGTCCAGGGGCTCAGCCGGCACGGGCGATGATCGACAGGATGTTGCCGGCCGGGTCCCTGAACCACGCGATCGGCGGGCCACCGCCACGGAACACGAAGTCGTCATCGGTCTGCACGGGCGTCCCTGCGTACTTCTCGAACTCGACGCCGCGACCGCGGAGCTCCGCTACGGTTCCGGGCACGTCGTCGACCGGGAAGTTGAGCACCGTGTACGTCGCGGGCGTGTGGGCCGGACCCTTCGGGTAGATCAGCACGTCCCTGCCGCTGAAGTGCAGGAAGAGCAGCTCGTGGTCCACGGACACGTCGAGCCCGAGCGTCCCGCCGTAGAACGCCTGCGCGGCCGCGACGTCGTCGGTCGAGAAGCCGCTGAACGCGTTGCTCAGATCCGCCATGGAAGCCTCCGTCGGGTAGGTCCTCACTCTCCCGCGCACACCGACGCGCTGCCACCGCGGGCGGACTCAGACGCGGGCCGGCGCCTTGCTGGTGGCCGGACGCTGCTCGGTCGTGGGTGGCGGGGGAGCCGGCGCAGCCGGCAGCGTGACGGTGAACGTGGTGCCGGTCGAGGAGCCCGGCGAGCCGGGACCGACGGCGATCGTGCCGCCGTGCGCCGTCACGACCGCGTCGACGATCGCGAGCCCGAGGCCGGTCGAGCCGGTGTTGCGGTTGCGGCTGGCGTCGCCGCGGGAGAACCGCTGGAAGAGGCTGTCGCGCAGGTTCGGCGGGATGCCGGGACCGTCGTCGGTGACCTCGAGGACCACGTGCGATCGGTCGCGGTGCAGCCTCACGGTCACGGAGGTCCCGGGCGGGGTGTGCAGCCGCGCGTTGGACAGCAGGTTGGCGAGCACCTGGCGCAGACGGTGGTCGTCGCCGACGACCAGGACGTCGTCCGGCGAGGTGTCCTTCGCGAGGTCGAGCGTCCAGGTGTGGTCGGGAGCGGCCACGTGGGCGTCGGTGAGCGCGTCGATCGAGAGCAGGGCGAGGTCGACGGGGTCGGCCGCCAGGGGGCGGCCCGCGTCGAGCCGGGCGAGCAGGAGCATGTCCTCGAGCAGCCCGGTCATCCGCAGCGACTCGGACTCGACGCGGGACATGGCCTGCAGGGCGCCGGCGGGCAGCTCCTCGGGAGAGCGGCGGACCAGCTCGGCGTAGCCGCGGATCGAGGCCAGCGGTGTGCGCAGCTCGTGCGAGGCGTCCGCGACGAACTGGCGCACCTGCGACTCGGACTCGTGCCGGGCAGCGAGGGCCTGCTCGACGTGCCCGAGCAGCTGGTTGAGCGCCGCACCGACCTGGCCGACCTCGGTCGCGGGGTCGGTGTCGGCGGCGGGAACACGGTCGGCGAGGACGACCTCGCCCCGGTCGAGGGGCAGCCGGGCGACGCGGTTGGCCGTCGTGACCACGCGGTCGAGCGGGCGTAGCTCGCGCCGCACGAGCACCGCTCCGACCGCTGCGGCGACCAGGAGGGCGAGTGCTGCCACGACGGCCTCGATCGCGACGTAGCTCGTGATGGTGCTGTTCACCGCCGCGAGAGGCATGGCCGTGGCCGCGACCGAGCCGTCGGAGGTGGTGCTCGAGACCGCCCGGTACTGGCCGAGGTCGGACAAGGTCATGGTGGTGACCGTGCCGTCGTCGGGGACGGCGAGCATCTGGTCGAGCTGCTCGGCAGTGAGCTTGGTGAACCCGGTTCCCGAGTCGTCACGGTAGCCGGCGTCCCGCGCCTCGAGGCTCTCGGGGTCCGTGCCCGCGGGCAGGAGCACGTTCACGGTCCCGAAGTCCTGGTAGGGCCGCGCGGTGTCGTCGGCGACGGCCAGGCCGCCGGTGCCGAACACGTCGGGCGACGGGACGGCCGGGAAGCCGCCGAAGGTCGCACCGGCCGCCGCCTGTGCGTGGACGTCCGTGGCGCGCCCGTGCGCCATCGTCAGCTTCTCGTCCAGCTGGTCGACCAGCGAGCTGCGCAGTGCGAGCGTGGTGACGGTGCCCATGACGGCCGCGACGACGGCGACGAGCGCGACGACGGTGGCGACCAGACGTCGGCGCAACGTCCACCGAGCACGCGAGGGAACCATCAGACGGTCGGCTTCAGCACGTACCCCACGCCTCGCAGGGTGTGCAGCATCGGGGCGCGACCCTTGTCGATCTTGCGCCGGAGGTAGGACACGTAGAGCTCGACGATGTTCGCCTGGCCGCCGAAGTCGTACTGCCACACGCGGTCGAGGATCTGCGCCTTGGACAGCACGCGCCGGGGGTTGCGCATGAAGTACCGCAGCAGCTCGAACTCGGTGGCGGTCAGGCGGATGTCCTCGCCGCCGCGGGTGACCTCGTGGCTGTCCTCGTCCATCTGCAGGTCGCCGACGACGAGCACGGCCTCCTCCCGGGAGGACACGGACCCGGTCCGCCGCAGCAGTGCACGCAGCCGGGCGACGACCTCCTCGAGGCTGAAGGGCTTGGTCACGTAGTCGTCGCCACCGGCGGTCAGACCGGCGATGCGGTCCTCGACGGCGTCCTTCGCCGTGAGGAACAGCACGGGGACGTCGGGGTGGGTGGCGCGGACGCGGCGCAGCACGTCGATGCCCGACAGGTCGGGGAGCATCACGTCGAGCACGATGACGTCGGGGTCGAGCGCCTTCGCCGCCTTGATCGCGGCATGGCCCGTCAGGGCGTGGTCCACCTTCCAGCCCTCGTAGCGCAGGGCGGTGGACAGCAGCTCGGCGAGGGTCGGCTCGTCGTCGACCACCAGTGCGCGAACGGGGGTCCCGTCAGGTCGGGTCAACACGTCCGGACGGCGGCTGGTCGTGGTCGTCATGGTCCGACCATCCGACGGTCACCTGAGGTGAGGCTGGGCCGAGCCTGTGAACAGTCTGAGAGGCGGCGTCAGCTCAAAGGGTGCGGTCGCTGCGCGCCCGCGAGCGTCGCGGTCAGGATCGCCTCGATGGCGAACTGGGTGGCCACGGGCAGGTCGACGTCCTCGTCGAGGAGCCACTGGACCTGCAGACCGTCCATGACGCCGATGATCGAGCTCGCGGCGCAGTCGGCGAGCTCCTCGGACACCTGGCCGTTCCCGACGGCGAGCAGGGCGGTGCGGATCTCTCCGCGCAGGACCCTGAACCGGTCGGTGACCCAGGTCCGTGCGGGGTGGTTCTCGGTGACGGACTCGCCGGTCAGGACGGTGTAGCCCTGCACGATGCCGCGCCGGTCGACGTTCGCCCGGGCGGTGCGTACGAGGTGGTGGAAGAGCTCGAGGCCACCGGGGATGTGCTGGCCCTCGAGGTCGCGCACGTCCTCCTTGTCGCGGTACTCGAGGACCTCGACGAGGAGCTGCTCCTTGGAGCCGAAGTGGTGCAGGACTCCTGCGTGCGTGATGCCGACCTGCTCGGCGACCTCCGTCAGGGAGCCGCTCAGGTAGCCCTTGGAGCCGAACGTGTTCGCCGCTGCACGCAGGATCTCGGCCCTGCGCTCCGCCGTGGCCTGGCGCGGCTGTCGGGCCTTGCGCGGGCCTGCCTTCTGGGGAACCTCGTCGTCCATGACCGAAACCATACTGTGATCTTCCAACTTACTGACAGGTCAGTAAGTTGTGCTTTGATTCTCGACAGAAGACAACGACGTCCTGATCGGAGATTGCCGCTGTGTCACTCGACACGGCCACCCAGCCGCCCACGGCTGAACGGCCCACCAACGCAGAAGCCGCGCTGAGCGATCTGCTGCCGCGCCTCTCGCTCGAGGAGAAGGTCCGCCTCGTCGTCGGTGCCGGCCTGTGGTCCACGACCGCCGTGCCGCACATCGGCCTGCGCGCCATGCACGTCTCGGACGGCCCGGCGGGCGTGCGCGGCATCTCCGACAGCGCCGACGAGACGTCGGCGTCGTTCCCCGCGCCGAGCGCACTCGCCGCCACCTGGGACGTGGACCTGGCCGACGAGGTGGGCGCGGTGTTCGCCGCCGAGGCGCGACGGCACGGTGTCGACGTGGTGCTCGCCCCGCAGGTCAACCTCCAGCGCACGCCCGTCGCCGGCCGGCACTTCGAGTGCTACTCCGAGGACCCGCTGCTCACCGGCGCGATCGCGGTGCACGTCGTGAGGTCCGCGCAGGACCGCGGCGTCGGCATGTGCATCAAGCACTTCGTCGCCAACGACTCCGAGACCCAGCGCACCAGCTACCTCGCGCGGGTCGACGAGCGCACCCTTCGCGAGGTCTACCTCGCACCGTTCGAGCAGCTCGTCCTCGAGGCTCAGGCCTGGTCGGTCATGGGCGCCTACTCGGGTGTCGACGACGGGGACACGGCTGCGCCCGTGCTGGAGCACCGCCCGCTGCTCACCGGAGTCCTGAAGGACGAGTGGGGCTTCGACGGCGTCGTGATCAGCGACTGGGTAGCCACGAAGTCGGTCGTCGGAGCGGCCGAGGGCGGCCTCGACCTGCAGATGCCCGGACCGGACGGCGTCTGGGGCGACGGCCTGCTCGACGCGGTGCGCTCCGGCGAGGTCGCCGAGTCGCTCCTCGACGACAAGGTCCTGCGTCTCCTGCGCATGGCGCAGCGGGTCGGTGCGCTCGAGAGCCTCGCGCCGTCCGGCGTGCTGCGGGACGAGGTCGGTGACGTCGACGTCCGCGAGGTGCTGCGGCGTCTGGTCTCCCGCTCGATGGTCGTGCTCCGCGACGACGAGCACGCGCTGCCCGTGGCGCCCCAGGAGGTCACGCGCATCGCGCTCCTGGGCCCCAACGCGGTCCACCCCTTCCAGCAGGGCGGTGGCTCCGGGTACGTGCGACCCGACCGTGCATCGACCCCGGCGGACGCTCTGAGCGCGGCCTTCGGCGATGCCGAGATCGACCTGCACCCCGGCGCGGTCTCCCGTCTGCTGCCTCCCGCTCTGGATCTCGCGGGTCGTTGCACCACTCCCGAGGGTCACGTCGGCGCCCAGGGCGAGCTGCTCGACGTGAATGGTGCCGTGCTGGCCACGGCCGACGTGACCGAGTGGAACGGCTGGCTGCGCGAGGTGCCCGGGCCGGCCGCTGCGCTCCGCATCCGCACGACCGTCCGGCTCGACGAGCCCGGCCGCCACGAGGTCGGTGTCGGCACCGTGGGCAAGCACGTCATCTCGATCGGGGGCCAGGTCCTCTCGACCAGCGACCTCGTCGTCGGCGCCGAGGTCATCCTGGACTCGAGCGTGAACCAGCCCGTCCCGGCCACGCTCGTGATCGAGGTGACCGAGCCGACGACCGTCGAGGTCGAGGCCCTCGTCCAGGCGGTGCACCCCGTCGGGTACCCGAGCTTCGCCCGCGCCGAGCTGGTGCACCGCACGCCGGGCACCTCGCCCGACGAGCTGCTGGCCGTCGCCGTCGAGGCCGCAGCCGCGGCCGACCTCGCGATCGTGGTCGTCGGGACCAACGAGGAGATCGAGTCCGAGGGCTACGACCGCACCAGCCTGGGACTGCCCGGCACCCAGGACCAGCTGGTCAAGGCCGTGGTGGCAGCGAACCCCAGCACGATCGTCGTCATCAACGCCGGTGCCCCGGTGCTCCTGCCCTGGCTCGACGAGGTTCCCTGCGTCGTGTGGGCGTGGCTGGGTGGCCAGGAGTGGCCCGAGGCGCTCGCGGACGTGCTGACCGGTGTCACCGAGCCGTCGGGTCGCCTGCCGTGGACGCTTCCGGCGCACGAGTCGGACGTCCCGGTCCCGGACGCGATCCCCGTCGACGGCGTCGTCGACTACGTCGACGGCGTGCACGTCGGCTACCGCTCCTGGCTCGCCCTCGGCCGCACCCCTGCCGCCCCGTTCGGGCACGGCCTGGGCTGGACCACGTGGGAGTACGAGTCCGCGGAGTCAGTCCTGGCCGACGACGGGGCGGTCGTGCTGGACGTCGTCGTCCACAACACGGGGACCCGCGCCGGGCGTGAGGTCGTCCAGGTCTACGTCGAGGCTCCCGAGGGTTCGCCTGAGGGCGAGCGCCCGGTGCGCTGGCTCGGCGGTTTCACTGTCGTGCACGCCGAGCCCGGCGCGCACGAACGGGTCCAGGTACGGGTGGACGCACGTGCGTTCCGCACCTGGGACGCAGCACGGCCCGGCTGGGTCACCCCAGCCGGTACCTACCCGATCCGCGTGGGCCGTTCGTCAGGCGACCTACGTCTTGCGGTGGACGTGGACCTTCCGGGGTCACCGTTCACCGGGCCCGATCCGCACCTGTAGTCCCGCACCAAGGACGATCCGCGGTCGTTCGGCAAGGCTCCCACGTCAGTCCATTCAGCGTACGAACCCCGTAAGTACCCCAGCAGTGCAAGGAGGCACTCCGTGAGAACGCGCAAGCTCGCAACGATGATGGCCGGTATGGCCACGGTGGCGCTGCTCGCCACAGCCTGCTCCTCAGGCAGCGGCAGCGACGACCCGTCCAGCACCGGCGGTGGCGGCTCGGCCGACGCCGTCCTGACCATCGGCATGCCCAACGGCGTGCAGACGAACAACCAGAACCCGTTCGCCACGAACTCGTCCATCTCGTCTCTCGGCTACGCCACCGTGATCTACGAGCCCCTCATGATGGTGAACGAGGCGGACCCGGCGGCCGACCCCGAGCCGTGGCTCGCCGAGTCGATCACCTGGAACGCGGACTACACCGAAGCGACCATCACGCCCCGCGCGGGCGTGAAGTGGTCCGACGGCGAGGACTTCACGGCCGAGGACGTCGCGTTCTCGATCAACCTGCGCAAGAACAACGAGGCGATCAACGCCGCTGCGCTTCCGTACGGCGACGTCGCGGTCCAGGACGACGGCACGGTCAAGGTCGCATTCACGACCGGCCAGTTCGTCAACCAGACCAAGCTGTACCAGCTGGTCCAGGTTCCGGAGCACATCTGGAAGGACATCGCCGACCCGACGACCGACGTCAACAAGGACCCGGTGGGCACCGGCCCGTTCACGCTGACGTCCTGGACGCCGCAGGCCGCGACCCTCGACCCGAACCCGAACTACTGGGGCGGCAAGTCGCAGGTCCACCAGCTCCGGTACTCGTCCTACACGGACAACACCGCGCTGACCACGGCCCTGACCACCGGTGAGGTGCAGTGGGGCTGGACGTTCATCGCGGACTACGAGAACGTCTACATCGCGAAGGACCCGGCCAACTACCACCAGTGGGGCGCCGCCGGCCTCGGCATCGACAACCTGTACCTCAACGTCGAGAAGAAGCCGTTCAGCAACAAGGCGTTCCGCCAGGCGCTGAACACCGCGCTGGACCGCACCAACATCACGAAGATCGCGACGTCCGGCGTCAACCCGGTCCTCACGAACGTCTCGGGCATGCCGCTCCCGGCCGGCCAGCCGTTCCTGAACCCGGACCTCGACGGCAAGGACTACGCGTCCAGCGTCGACGACGCCAAGGCGATCCTCAAGGACGCCGGCTACACCTGGGACGGCGACAAGCTGATCGACCCCGACGGTGAGGCCGTCTCGTTCGCGATCACGGACCCGACCGGCTGGAACGACTACAACACGGCCCAGGACCTCGTCGTCGCCACCGCGCAGGAGCTCGGCGCGGCGGCCACGGCCGAGAAGCCGCCGGCCGACAACTGGTTCGCCGACATCGAGCAGGGCAACTTCCAGGCGGCGTTCCACTGGACCGACGGCGGCGCGACGCCGTACGACATGTACTCGGACATCTTCGACGGTGCCCGGTACGTGCCGATCGGCCAGAAGGCCAACTGGAACTTCGGGCGCTACCAGAACGCCGAGGCCGCGGCCGCGTTCGAGACGTACGCCAGCAGCGCCAGCGAGGACGAGCGCACGGCGGCGATGAACACGATCCAGAAGATCTTCGTGGACGACGTCCCCGGCATCGCCCTCTGGTCGCGTCCGCAGACGGCGCAGTACTCCACGAAGAACTACGTCGGGTGGCCGTCCGAGGACGACCCGTACGCCGGCCCGCAGCCGACGCGTCCGGGTGCCGCCGAGATCGTCATGAAGCTCAAGCCCGCCAGCTGAGCCGATGATCGAGCGGGTTGTCGTCAGGTGCTCTGCACGACGGCCTGAGGACACCTGACCTGCGGGTGCGGTGGGGCTGTGCCCCACCGCACCCGCAGGAACCGCCCGGCATGAAGAACCGTTTCCCTAGGTGAGCTGATGACTGCCCCAACGCAAGGCCGGACCGAGCACGGTGAAGGCGCCGCGCAGGACGCTCCGGCGCAGACCCCCGTCCTGCAGGCCGTATCGATCCGCAAGCACTTCCCCGTCCGCGGGTTCCGCTCCAAGAAGGTCGTCCACGCCGTCGACGGTGTGGACCTCGAGCTCTACCGCGGTCGCGTCGTCGCCCTCGTCGGGGAGTCGGGTTCCGGCAAGTCGACGATCGCGCGGCTGCTCGCCCAGCTCATGCCCCTGACCGACGGCACGATCCTGCTCAACGGTGAGGACGCGAAGACCACGGGCCGCGCGGGCTTCCGGCGGTACGTCTCGAAGGTCCAGATGATCTTCCAGGACCCGTTCGCGTCGCTGAACCCGGTGCACACCGTCCGGTACACGCTGACGCGCAGCCTCAAGATCCACCGTGGCCGCCTGGGTGGCGACGAGCTCGAGAAGGCGCTCGCCGAGCTCCTGGACCGCGTGAACCTGCGGCCCGCCAGCCGGTACATCGACAAGTTCCCGCACGAGCTGTCCGGTGGCCAGCGGCAGCGCGTCGCGATCGCGCGCGCCCTCGCGGCCAACCCCCAGGTCCTGCTCGCCGACGAGCCGATCTCGATGCTCGACGTCTCGATCCGCCTCGGCATCCTCAACCTGCTGCGTGACCTGCGCGACCGCCTTCAGATCGCCATCCTCTACATCACCCACGACATCGCGTCCGCGCGCTACTTCGCCGACCGCACGATGGTGATGTACGCGGGCCGCGTGGTGGAGAGCGGTGACAGCGAGTCCGTCACGCAGGACCCCAAGCACCCGTACACGCAGCTGCTCGTGCGGTCGGCGCCGGACCCCGACGACCTCGACGCCCGTGCCCGTGGCGCGCGCGGTGAGGCCCCGAGCCTCGTCACGCCCCCCGACGGCTGCCGGTTCAACCCGCGCTGCCCGTTCGCCGTCGACGCGTGCCGCAGCGAGCTCCCGCCGCTCCTCGACGTCGGCGTGGGCCGCAAGGCCGCCTGCTGGGGCTACTCGGACCGTCCCGACCGTCCGCAGCTCGGCTCGGTGCTCGACGCGTACGGCCAGCGCCCGACGATCGACGTCGAGGTCGTGGTCCGCGCGGATGCCGACATCGCCGCTGCCGCTGGTCAGGAGGACCCCCGATGAGATTCATGGTCCGCCGGATCATCTTCTACGTCGTCACCGCCTGGGCGGCCGTGACGCTGAACTTCTTCATCCCGCGGATGATGCCGGGCGACCCGGTCACCGCGTTGATGGGCCGCCTGCAGGGTCAGATCGACTCGCACGCCGAGCAGGCGCTGCGGATCCTTCTCGGGCTCGACGAGGACAAGTCGCTCTGGCAGCAGTACGTCGAGTACTGGCGGCTGATCCTGCACGGCGACCTCGGCCGGTCGTTCACGTTCTTCCCGCAGCCGGTCGGCGAGATCGTGATGCAGGCACTGCCGTGGACCGTGGGCCTGGTGGGCGTCGCGACGATCATCGCGTTCACGCTCGGCACGCTCGTCGGACGGTCGATCGGCTGGCGGCGTGGCACGTGGGCCGACTCGGCTCTGCCGATCTCGGCGTTCTTCTCCGCGGTGCCCTACTTCTGGCTCGCCCTCATCGCGATCTCGGTCTTCTCGGTCCGGCTCGGCTGGTTCCCCTCGAGCGGCAGCTACGACCGTGCGATGGTGCCGAACTGGTCGTTCGAGTTCATCGGCTCCGTCATCTACTACGGCTTCCTGCCGGCGATGACGATCGTCGTCGCGTCGGTGTCGGGGTGGATCCTCGGGATGCGCAACATGATGGTCACGGTGTCCTCCGAGGACTACGTGACGGTCGCGCAGGCCAAGGGCCTCAAGGAGCGGACGGTCATGGGCGGCTACGCCTCGCGCAACGCGATCCTGCCGCAGGTGTCCAGCTTCGCCCTGTCGCTCGGGTTCGTGGTCGGCGGCACCCTGATCATGGAGATGGTCTTCTCCTACCAGGGCATCGGCTACGTCCTGTTCACCGCGGTGACGACGCACGACTACCCGCTCATGCAGGGCTGCTTCCTGGTGATCACCCTCGCCGTCCTCGTCGCCAACATCGTTGCCGACTTCGTCTACGCCGCGCTCGACCCGCGGACCCGGCAGGAGGGCTGACATGGCCATCGACCTGACGCTCCTGGCAGACACCCCGGACGTCGCGACCGACGACACCACCACGTCCGGCAAGCAGCGGTTCGTGTTCCTGCGCAACTCGAAGTCGCTCACCGGGTTCGTGATCATCGCGTTCTTCGGGATCCTCGCGATCTTCGGCCAGTGGCTGGCGCCGTACGACCCGGGCGCGTTGAGCGCCGACCTGTTGCAGGGCCCGTCCTCGGCCCACTGGCTGGGCACCAACCAGCTGGGCCAGGACATTCTGTCGCAGATCATCATCGGCGCCCGAAGCGTCATGATCGTCGGCCTGATCGCCGGCGTCGGTGCCACCGCGATCGGCGTTCTGGTCGGCGTGACCTCGGGCTACATCGGCGGGATCGGCGACGAGGGTCTGTCGATGCTCGCCAACATCTTCCTGGTCATCCCGCAGCTCCCGCTCATCATCATCATCGCCGGCCAGCTGCCGTCGGTGGGCGGTGTCACGGTCGCCGCGGTGATCGCCGTGACCGGCTGGGCCTGGGGTGCTCGTGTGCTGCGGGCTCAGACCCTGTCCCTGCGTCGGCGGGACTTCGTGGAGGCCGCACGCGCCAGCGGTGAGAGCACCTGGCGCATCATCACCGCGGAGATCATGCCGAACCTGACGGCCATCATCGCGTCGGGGTTCGTCGCCACCGTCGTGTTCGCGGTGCTCACGCAGACCACGCTGGCGTTCATCGGCATCGGTGACCCGAACGACTGGAACTGGGGGACCATCCTCTTCGGCGCCCAGAACAACCAGGCGCTGCAGCGTGGTGCCTGGTGGTGGTTCGTGCCGGCCGGTCTGTGCATCGCGCTCGTCGGGATGGCGCTGACGCTCATCAACTTCGGGATCGACGAGTTCGTCAACCCGCGTCTGCGCAGCGTCGGGATGAACGCCCGGAGCCTGCGCAAGCGCGGCATCCGTCCCCGCATCGGCTTCACCCCGGTCGTGTACGAGGCGCCGGGGGCGTCGGCACGGAAGTCCGAGCTGGTCACGCAGTCCGAGCTGATCGACGTGACCGAGCGTGCCCCACACCAGACCAAGGAGAACCGGTCATGAGCGCCGTCCCCACGCGGTCCGTCTGGACCCCGGGCGAGGTCGGCCGCGTCGCCGAGCCCGTGCTCGAGATCAAGAACCTGTCGGTCGACTACGGCTTCGACGCCAACCCGACGCACGTCCTGCGCGACGTCTCGCTGACGCTGAACCGCGGTGAGGTGCTCGGGCTGGCAGGGGAGTCCGGCTGCGGCAAGTCGACGCTGGCCTACGCGGCGACGCGTCTGCTGCCACCGCCGGGAATGATCACGGGCGGCGAGGTCATCTTCACCGACCGCTCCGGAGACCAGGTCGACGTCCTGGCCATGAGCGACCGTGACCTGCGGGCGTCGCGCTGGCAGGACATGGCGATCGTGTTCCAGGGGGCGATGAACTCGCTCAACCCGGTGCACCGCATCGGACGGCAGATCTCGGACGCGCTCCTGGCGCACCTGCCGAACATGACCAAGAAGGAGTCGTTGGAGCGCGCTGCGGACCTGCTCGACATGGTCGGTATCTCGCCGGACCGTCTGCGCTCGTTCCCGCACCAGCTCTCCGGCGGCATGCGCCAGCGCGTCATGATCGCGATGGCGCTCGCGCTGGACCCGCAGGTGCTGATCATGGACGAGCCGACGACCGCGCTCGACGTCGTCATGCAGCGCCAGATCGTCGAGCAGATCGCGGAGCTGCGCGACCGGCTCGGGTTCTCGGTCATCTTCATCACGCACGACGTCTCGTTGCTCATCGAGATCGCCGACCGCATCGCGATCATGTACGCCGGCGAGATCGTCGAGGAGGCCGCGGCACAGGATGTCTACCGGCGTCCGCGGCACCCGTACTCGGACGCCCTGCTGCACTCGTTCCCGCCGCTGCGCGGGCCACGTCGTGAGCTGGGCGGCATCCCCGGGTCGCCGCCGGACCTGGCCAAGCGCCCCAGCGGCTGCCCGTTCCGGGACCGCTGCGCCCACGCGTTCGACGCGTGCCCGACGGTCCACCCGGAGCTCGTGACCCCGGCGGTGCCTGGTGACGACCCGCGTCGTCAGGTGGCCTGCCTGCTGCATGACCCGGGGGCGGTCGCCGCGGCAGGGTTCACACCGGTCCCCGTTCCCGTGGAGCTGTCGGTCCGCTGAGCTCCCGCTGATCCCCGGCCCGTCCTCGGTGGCATCCGCCTCGGTCGTCGCTCGTCGGCGACCGTGTCGCCACCGAGGGCGGTCCGGTCAGGGGCGCTGTGTGACGAGGCCTCTCACAGGTCAAGAGACGCCCACGTCCAGGTGTTCCACAGGCCGGGCGAGTGAAGTGGTCAGCGAGCCCGTGGACGACCACGCGCTCGCCGACGCAGCCGGGAGGCACGCGATGAGCACCATGACCGCACCAGGGCTCGACCAGGTCCCCTGGCTGACCGCGAACGTGCGACCCGCCGGTTCCTTCGGCCGCGCGGAGGTGGGTCGGCTGCGGGCGCTGCTCGACGCGCTCTCGGGCACGGCCTCGATGGTCGTGCTCGACCTGGCGGCGGTCACCCTGCGCAGCCACCACGCCGCGGACGCGATCGACGAGGCCGCGGTCGAGCTCGAGCGCCGTGGTGGGTGCCTCCTGTGCATCAACGCCGACGACGAGGTCCGGGCGCAGCTGGGCACCTGCACGCACGCGGTCGTCGTCGCACGAGGTGGTCTCGCGCCGGCGCCCTGACCGGTTCGGGAGGTCGCCGGCGGTGACCTACCGTGGTGCGGTGAGCGACGCCCCAGCCCTGCCCGCACCGGTCATCCCGGCGCCGGTCGCCCGAGACCGGCGGCTCGGCGTGGTGGTGGTGGCGCTCCTGATCGCCGTGGCCTCGTTCGTGGGCGTCTGGATGCTGTGGCGCGGGTTCGTGCTCACGCTCGCCGGTCAGCAGGTGGAGAACGCGGCGTTCCAGGGTGCGGCCTACGGGCAGACGCAGCTGTGGCGCGTGGCGGAGCGGGTGCTCGACGTGGTGTCCGTCGGGTTCATCGCCGCGGTCCTCATCGGCGCGATGCTCATCGCCGCCCTGCGTCGTCGCTGGTCGCTGGCGGTGCAGGTGGCCGTGCTCATGGTCGGCGCCAACCTGACCACCCAGGTGCTCAAGCACGCGGTCTTCTACCGGCCGGACCTGGGGGTCGACGGCAGCTACGGCAACACGCTCCCGAGCGGGCACACGACCGCCGCGGCATCGGTGTCGGCGGCCCTGCTCATCGTCGTGCCCCCGCGGGTGCGACCGTGGGCGGCGGTGCTGGGTGCCGGGTACACCAGCGCGACCGGCATCTCGACGCTCATCGGCCAGTGGCACCGGCCCTCGGACGTCGTCGCAGCCGTGCTCGTGGTGCTCGCGTGGACCGCGATCGCCTGCGCCCTGGTCGCCCTGACGCCCCCACAGTTCCCGACGACCACCGGTGCCATGCGGTTGCCGTCGGACGCGGACCTCGACCCGACGCCCGCGACCATGCGCCTCGTGGTGTCCGGGCTGGTCATCCTCGGGGTGGCGGCGGGGGGCTGCGCCATGGTCGCGCTGACGCACACATGGAACCACCGTGGCGACCTGTCGACCCGCGCGGAGGAGGTCACGGCGTACCTCGGAGGAGCGGCCGGGGCGCTCATGGCGTCGTGCCTGGCGTTCGCGATCATGCTCGCCCTGAGGCAGGCTGCGGCGGCCCGTTCGTCGGTTCCCGGAACGTCTGCGTGATCTGCGGAGTTACCCACAGGTAGGGGCTCCCGCCTGTCGACCCGATTGCCGGAGGCTTGACGGAACGCCGTAGAGTCCCCAGCGGTGTACCACGTGCGGGCTCGTCCGAGCCGGCGCAGTCTGAGGAAGGCCGGACATGTCTGCAGGGCGCAAGCTCGTCATCGTGGAGTCGCCAGCGAAGGCGCGCACGATCGCGGGGTACCTGGGCGACGGGTACGACGTCGAGGCGAGCGTCGGGCACATCCGCGACCTCCCGCAGCCGTCGGAGCTGCCCGCGGACATGAAGAAGGGTCCCTTCGGCAAGTTCGCGGTCGACGTCGACAACGGCTTCGCGCCGTACTACGTGGTCGACTCGGACAAGAAGAAGAAGGTCAGCGAGCTCAAGAAGCTGCTCAAGGACTCCGACGAGCTCTTCCTGGCCACCGATGAGGACCGCGAGGGCGAGGCCATCGCCTGGCACCTGCTGCAGGAGCTCAAGCCCAAGGTCCCGGTCAAGCGCATGGTGTTCCACGAGATCACCCCCGAGGCGATCCAGCGGGCGCTCGCCAACACGCGTGAGCTCGACAACCGCCTGGTCGACGCGCAGGAGACCCGCCGCATCCTCGACCGGCTGTACGGGTACGAGGTCAGCCCGGTCCTGTGGCGCAAGGTCCGCCAGGGTCTGTCCGCCGGTCGGGTCCAGTCGGTGGCCACCCGCCTGGTCGTCGAGCGTGAGCGCGAGCGCATGGCGTTCGTCGCCGCCGACTACTGGGACATCACCGGCACCTTCGCGGTCGCGGACGCGTCCGAGCCCGCCTTCTCGGCCCGTCTCTCCTCCGTCAACGGACGCCGCGTGGCCTCCGGTCGCGACTTCGCGGACAACGGCACCCTGAAGTCCTCCGAGGTCGTGCACATCGACGAGGCGGTCGCGACGAGCCTCGTCGCCAACCTCGCATCGTCGTCGTTCAGCGTGGCCTCGCTCGAGACCAAGCCCTACACGCGCAAGCCCGCCGCGCCGTTCACCACCTCCACGTTGCAGCAGGAGGCCTCGCGCAAGCTGCGGATGGCCTCACGGCAGACGATGCGCACGGCACAGGGTCTGTACGAGAACGGCTACATCACCTACATGCGTACGGACTCCTCGTCGCTGAGCGCGCAGGCCATCGACGCCGCCCGCCGGCAGGCCTCGGAGCTGTACGGCCCCGAGTACGTGCCCGACGCTCCCCGCGTGTACACGAGCAAGGCCAAGGGCGCGCAGGAGGCGCACGAGGCCATCCGGCCCGCCGGTGACCACTTCCGGACGCCGGCCCAGGTGGCCAAGGAGCTGTCCGGCGACCAGTTCCGGCTGTACGAGCTGATCTGGAAGCGCACGGTCGCCTCCCAGATGGCCGACGCCAGGGGCCAGACCGCGTCCGTCCGCCTCGGCGCGACGGCGTCCGACGGCACGAACGTCCTGTTCTCCGCCTCGGGCACCGTCATCACGTTCCGCGGGTTCCTCGCGGCGTACGAGGAGGGCCGCGACGTCTCGCGGTACGACACGGACTCCTCGACCGCGGACACCGAGAAGGGTGACGCCCGGCTTCCCAAGATGGCCGAGGGCGACCCGCTCACGGCATCGGACCTGACCGCCGACGGGCACCGCACCTCGCCGCCGCCGCGGTACACGGAGGCCTCGCTGGTCAAGGCCATGGAGGAGCGGGGGATCGGGCGACCGTCGACGTACGCCGCGACGATCTCCGTGATCCAGGACCGTGGCTACGTGACCGGACGCGGGCAGGCGCTCGTGCCGTCGTGGCTCGCGTTCGCCGTCACCAGGTTGCTCGAGGAGAACTTCGACTGGCTGGTGGACTACGAGTTCACGGCCGAGATGGAAGAGGACCTCGACGCGATCGCGGCCGGCGACAAGGACCGCGTGGACTGGCTGTCGCGGTTCTACTTCGGCGACGGGTCGGGCAACGAGGAGGGCGAGGGTCTGCGCGACCTCGTCGCGAACCTGGGAGACATCGACGCGCGCGAGGTGAACTCGATCCCGATCGGCGACGGGATCGTCCTGCGCGTCGGCCGGTACGGGCCCTACCTCGAGGACTCTGCGGCCGAGCCGGCCGAGGACGGGACCACGCGTCGGACGTCGGTCCCCGAGGAGCTTGCGCCCGACGAGCTGACAGTCGAGAAGGCCCGCGAGCTCTTGGAGACGCAGCCCGACGGCGACCAGGTGCTCGGGACGGACCCGGTCACCGGCACGCCGATCGTGGCGCGCAGCGGACGCTACGGGCCGTACGTCACGGAGATCCTCCCGGACCCGGAGATCGACACGTCGCTCTCGCAGGCAGCGCAGAAGCGTGCGCTCGCTGCGGCGCCCAAGCCGCGGACCGCGTCCCTGTTCAAGTCGATGTCCTTGGCGTCGGTGACGCTCGACGACGCGCTCATGCTGCTGTCCCTGCCCCGCGTCGTCGGGGTGGACCCCGAGTCGGGTGCGGAGATCACCGCGCAGAACGGGCGCTACGGGCCGTACCTGAAGAAGGGCACGGACTCGCGGACGATCGCCTCGGAGGAGGCGCTGTTCACGACGACCCTCGAGGAGGCGTTGGCCATCTACGCGCAGCCGAAGCGTGGGCGGGGCGCGACGTCGGCGCCGCCGCTGCGCGAGCTGGGCGATGACCCGACGTCCGAGAAGCCGATCGTCGTGAAGGAGGGCCGCTTCGGCGCCTACGTCACGGACGGTGTCACCAACCGGACGCTGCCGCGCGACCTCACACCCGAGACGATCACGCGCGAGCAGGCGATCGAGCTGCTCGTCGAGAAGCGCGCGTCGGCCCCGGCCAAGAAGAAGGCTCCTGCCAAGCGGGCCACGACGACGCGCGCCAAGGCAAAGTCGACGTGATGCGGGGGGTTCCCCTGACGCGTCGGCACCGTCCGTCAGCGGCGCTGGGTGCGCTGCTGGGGCTGGGGCTCGTCCTGGTGGCCGGGTGCTCCTCGCAGCCCGAGGCCGAGCAGCCGACGCAGGCGGCGGTCACGCCGTCACCGACGCCGACGGTGGTCCCGGTGACCTTCGCCCAGGCGAGCACGGCCCTGAGCGACGGCCTCCTGCCGGGGCGCACGGTCGAGCGCTGCGACGAGCTCGAGCCGGGGACGCCGGAGGCCGCCGCATTGCTCGAGGAGCAGGCCGCCGCGTCCGCGGAGGAAGCCGCCGCCGCCGGGGTGGCACCGACCGCCCCGGCGCTGCCCCAGTGCGGAGAGTCGTTCGGCGACCTCCGTGCGACGGCCCTGACCGGGTCCTCGACGCCTGACCTCGCCGACGCCCAGATGCCCACCGCGGGTGGGGCCGTGCAGGTGGTGCAGGTCTACGAGCTCGCCGATGCCGCGGCTGCCCGGGCGGTCGTGGACCAGAAGGCCACGGACCCCGAGAAGTGGGCCGTGGACGGTGAGGTGCCGCGCCAGCAGCTCGAGGGGACCCAGTACATCCCCCGCGGGGTGATCTCCGGCGCGTCCGTGACCCCGGTCGACCAGGGCGGGTGGTCCGGAGTCGCGCTGGCCCGGGACGAGGCCTCGTTCCAGGACGACGGCTCACCCGCAACCGACCCGTTCTCGGTCGCCGACATCTGGCTGTCGCGCGACACGGTCGTGGTCCACGTCCAGGTGGTGGGTGACGTGCCGGGCGCCGCGGGCCCGACCGCCGCGGACGTCGCCGAGAGGTTCGCGGCCGCCGTCGTCTGACGCTCCGACGCGCTGGTGCGCCCTGAGCGCTAGGTTGTCGCCATGGCACGCACCGAGGACCCCCGTACCGCCCCTCCGATCCGCTGGGGCATCCTCGGCGCCGGTGGGATCGCCGCCGTGTTCGCCTCTGCGGTGAACGCTCACACCCGCGCACAGCTCGTCGCGGTCGGGTCCCGGAACCGGGACCGGGCCGAGCGGTTCGCCACGGCCCACGGTGTCCCGACGGTCCACACCGGCTACCGAGGTCTGGTCGAGGACGAGCGGGTCGACGCGGTCTACGTGGCCACGCCCCACTCGGAGCACCGCGAGCACGCGCTGCTCGCGATCGCCGCCGGCAAGCACGTGCTCGTCGAGAAGGCCTTCACGCGGAACGCCGCGGAGGCGGAGGAGATCTTCGCCGCGGCTCGGGCGGCCGGCGTGTTCGTCATGGAGGCGATGTGGACGCGGTTCCTGCCGCACGTCGACGCCCTCCACCAGGTGGTCGACGCGGGCGAGATCGGCGAGATCATCAACGTCTCCGCCGACCACGGGCAGTACTTCGCGTTCGACCCGAAGAGCCGCCTGTTCGACCCGAACCTGGCCGGTGGCGCCCTGCTCGACCTCGGCGTGTACCCGGTGTCGTTCGCGCACGACTTCCTCGGTGTGCCGGACTCGATCCAGGCGGTCGGGCAGCTCACCGAGACGGGTGTCGACGGGCAGATCTCGATCGCGATGACGTACGGCGAGCGCACCCAGGCGACCTTGATGACGACGCTGTGGGCCAAGTCGCCGACGACCGCCGAGATCACCGGCACCGAGGGGCGCATCAGCGTTGCCGGCGACTTCTACGGCACCACGTCGTTCCGGGTCCAGCGCCTCGACGGCCGGGTGTGGACCTTCGACAAGCCCGGCCAGAAGGGGCTTCAGTTCGAGGCCGCAGAGGTTGCTCGGCGCGTCGCGAACGGCGACGTCGAGAGCCCCCGCATGACGTGGGAGAACACTCTCGAGGTCATGCGGACCATGGACGCCATCCGGGCGCAGGTCGGGGTCGTCTACCCCGGTGAGTGACGGTGACGGCGTGCCGTCCGCTGCGGGCCCGGTGTCCCTGGTGGCGGATACCCTGACGCCGTGACCGACGCTGCCTCGACCTCCAGTCCGCACGGGCTGTTCGTGTCGTTCGAGGGCGGTGACGGGGCCGGGAAGTCGACGCAGGCCCGCCTGCTCGGGGACTGGCTGCGAGGGCTCGGGCGCGAGGTGGTCCTGACGCGCGAGCCTGGCGGCACGGAGCTTGGTGTCGAGCTGCGCAACGCGGTCCTGCACGGTGACCACGTCGACGCCCGGACCGAGGCGCTGATCTACGCGACCGACCGGGCGCACCACGTCGCCTCGCTCGTCCGGCCCGCGCTCGAGCGGGGAGCCGTCGTCGTCACGGACCGTTACCTCGACTCGTCGGTCGCGTACCAGGGCAGCGGACGCGACCTGGGGGCCGACGAGGTCGAACGTCTCTCCCTGTGGGCCGTCGACGGTCTGCTCCCTGCGCTGACCGTCCTGCTCGACCTCGACCCGGTCGCCGGGCGGGCGCGGCTCACGGGCGAGCCGGACCGGCTCGAACGAGCCGGCGACGAGTTCCACCGCCGGACCCGGGAGGCGTTCCTGGGACGCGCCGCGGCCGATCCGGGCCGCTGGCTCGTTCTCGACGCGACCCGCCCCGTCGAGGACCTCGCGCTGGCGGTGCGGGAGCGGGTCGGGCCGCTCGTCGCCGCGACGGCCCTCTCCGAGGGCGTGGCATGAGCAGCGTCTGGGACGACGTGGTCGGGCAGGAGCCCGCGGTCGAGGTGCTGCGCACCGCGATCACGGACCCGTCCGCCATGACGCACGCCTGGCTGCTGACCGGTCCCCCGGGGTCCGGTCGGTCCAACGCCGCCCGTGCGTTCGCGGCCGCGCTGCAGTGCGAGAGGGGCGGCTGCGGCGTGTGCCACGACTGCACGACCACCCTGCGCGGGCTGCACCCGGACGTCACGGTCGTCGCGACCGAGGGCGTCTTCATCCGTGCCGAGACGGCCCGTCCGCTCGTGGAGCTCGCGCAGCGCAGCCCGGCGCAGGGCCGCTTCCGCGTGATCATCATCGAGGACGCCGACCGCCTCAACGACACCAGCGGCAACGCACTCCTCAAGGCGATCGAGGAGCCGGCGGGCCGCACCGTGTGGCTGCTGTGCGCGCCCAGCCAGGAGGACGTCCTGGTCACCATCCGGTCGCGGTGCCGCTCCGTCGCGCTGCGCGTCCCACCGGTGGACGCCGTGGCGGCGCTGCTCATCTCACGGGACGGCGTCGACCCCGAGGTGGCTCAGATCGCGGCGCGCGCAGCACAGAGCCACGTCGGCATCGCGCGGCGGCTCGCGCGTGACCCGCAGGCCCGGTCCCGCCGGTCCGCGGTGCTGGGCATCGCCGCCAAGATCCGGGGCGTGGGCGACGCCGTCCTCGCGGCGGGGGAGCTGGTGGAGACCGCGCAGGCCGACGCCAAGGCGGCGACCGAGGAACGCGACGCGCAGGAACGCACCGAGCTGCTGCGCGCGATGGGCGCCGAAGGTGCCGCGACCCTGCCCCCGTCGCTGCGGACGCAGGTCAAGCAGCTCGAGGAGGACCAGAAGCGCCGCGCGACGCGTGCGCAGCGCGACGTCCTCGACCGGGCGATGGTGGACCTGCTGTCGCTGTACCGCGACGTTCTCGTCGTCCAGCTCGGTGCCGACGTCGACCTGGTGAACGTCGAGCACGAGGTGTCGGTGCGGGCCCTCGCCGAGTCGAGCACCGCTGAGCAGACGCTGCGCCGGATGGACGCGGTGGGGCAGGCGCGCACCCGGCTGGCCGGCAACGTCGCACCGTTGCTCGCTGTCGAGGCCATGGCCGTGGCTCTGCGACCGCAGGGCTGACCTGGCCGGCCTTCGCTGGTCCGACCGGGCGAATGTCACCGCTCGCCCAAGGACCTCCCGGCAATCTCCCCGAGACTCCCACGGACCGTCCAGCCTCGACGGTTACGGTGTGGGCATGCTGCCGTCGACCGATCACCCCGCCGCGCCCGGACGCGACGCCAGCGGCCGTCGGCGACACCGCTCCGCCGCCGCCGTCGCGTCACTCGTCGGCCTCGTCCTGATCCTCGCGGGCTGCGTGGCTCCGAAGAACCAGACGACCGTCGCGACACCCCGCGCGCACTCGTCGACCCCGGCAGGTCCTCTGTCGACGTACTACGACCAGATCCTCGAGTGGTCGTCGTGCGACGCGGGCGAGTGCGCGACAGCGCGGGTCCCGCTCGACTACGCCGACCCGTCGGGCGACTCCATCGAGCTCGCCCTCGCGCGTTCCCGGGCGACGAGCGGGGACCCGATCGGCTCGCTGCTGATCAACCCGGGCGGTCCGGGGGCGTCGGGCGTCGACTTCCTCGCGCAGGCGCAAGGGATGGTCAGCAAGGACGTGCAGAAGAAGTACGACCTCGTCGGGTTCGACCCGCGGGGCGTGCAGCGCTCGACGCCGGTGGAGTGCGTGAGCGACCAGGAGCTGGACGACCTGTTCGCGTTCGACGCCGACTACACGACGGACGCCGGGATCCAGCACGTCATCGACGTGTACGGCGAGTTCGGCGCCGCCTGCCTGAAGAACACCGGTCCGGTGCTCGGCCACATCGACACGGTGAGCGCCGCACGGGACCTCGACATCCTGCGCTCGGCCCTCGGCGACGACGAGCTGCACTACCTCGGGTACAGCTACGGCACCGAGCTCGGTGCCACGTACGCGGCGATCTTCCCGAAGACGGTCGGGCGTATGGTCCTCGACGGTGCACTGCCCCCGACGCTGACGACCGACGAGGTCTCGGAGGGTCAGGCCGTCGGGTTCGAGAACGCGCTCCGGGCCTACGTGGCGGACTGCCAGGCCGGCAAGGACTGTCCCCTGAGCGGCTCGGTCGACGACGGGCTCGGGCAGGTGGTCAAGCTGCTCGACGGGGCGCGCGCCAACCCGTTGCCCACCGAAACGGACCGTGAGCTCACCGGCAACCTGGCGTTCCTGGGCATCGCGATGCCGCTGTACTCCCAGGACCTGTGGAAGTACCTGACGATGGGGCTGGAGGGGGCGATCCACAAGAACGACGGCTCGGTCCTGCTCCAGCTCGCTGACGCCTACACGGACCGCGAGAGCGACGGCACCTACTCGACGAACATGATGGTCGCGTTCAACTCGATCAGCTGCGTGGACCAGCCGCGGGTCGCCGAGCCGGACTTCGACGCGATGCGTGCCCAGGCGGCCCAGATCGAGGAGGTGGCGCCGACGGTCGGGCGGTTCTTCGCGTACGGCGAGACCATCTGCGCCAAGTGGCCGGTCCCTGCCGCCGCCGAGCTCGCGGACTACACCGCACCGGGTGCGCCGCCGATCGTCGTGGTCGGTACGACGAACGACCCTGCGACCCCCTACCGGTGGGCCGAGGACCTCGCTGAGCTGCTGTCGACGGGCGTGCTCCTGACCTACGAGGGCGAGGGGCACACGGCGTACGGGTCGTCCAACGACTGCATCGCGGACGCGGTCGACACCTACCTGCTCGGCGGTGAGGCTCCCGCGGCCGGGACCCGCTGCTGACGGTCGACCGGCTCCCGGGTTGCTGACCGGGCTGTCACGAGCGAACGTGTCGGGATGACTCGTCTCACCAGAGGACTCAGCCCAGCGCTGGTCGTCCGCTCCCTCCTGATCGGCTGGGCCGCCGGCGCGCGATCGTCGCTCGGACCCGGCGCGGCGACCCTTGCGGGTCACGGGCGGCCCGCCGTCCGTGTCGGTGCCGCCGTCGGGATCGTCGGCGAGATGATCGGCGACAAGCTGCCGAACGCCCCGAGCCGGCTGGGCCACGGGGGCGCAGCGTTTCGCGCGGCCGCGGGCGCGATGGGGGCGTCCACCCTCGCGCGTCGTGCGTCGGCGAGCCCGGTGCTCCCCGCGGTGGCCGGTGCGCTCGCCGGGTTCGTCAGCGCGCACGCAGGCGCGTCGTGGCGGGCGTGGGCCGTGGGCCGGATGCCGGACGTTCAGGCCGCGCTCATCGAGGACGCGGTCGCGCTCGGAGCCGCTGCGCTTGCCTGCCTGCCCGGGCGTCCGCACGCCTGACCCTGCTCGCTTTGGAGCGAGCGGGGTCCTACGGGTACAGTTGGCGCGCTCGCCGAGGTCTCTGGACCGCGACGACGCCGCCTTAGCTCAGTCGGCAGAGCGTCTCACTCGTAATGAGAAGGTCAAGAGTTCGATTCTCTTAGGCGGCTCCACACCTGACCTGCGGCTTCACCTCTCGGGGTGGGGCCGCATCGTCGTTCCCGGCCGCTCGCCTAGGGAGCGGAGCGTGACTGCGCTGCACGAGGTCCGCAGCGGCCAGCCCTGGTGGCTGTGCGAGTGCGACCTGACGGCCAACTGGCTGTGCCTCGGCGCTTGCCACGACCGAGCTCTCGACGAACAGGCGTCAGGAGAGACCTTCGGTGGGCGCTCCAGTCCGAACCGCCTCGACGAAGCCGATCGGCGGCAGGTACGAGTGGGCGTCGATGTAGTGGGCGATGAGCACGGGCGCGGCATAGATGGTGCCGTCAGTCGCGGTGATCCAGATCTCACCGTTGCCGTGGGCGACATCGGGCGCCGCTCGCAGGAACTGCGGCGGTGGAGCGGCACGCCAGCAGAACTGGCAGTAGTGGTAGCCACGCATCAACCGCACGGGATGAGCGGCGAGCTCGACCAACCGCACCGTGACGTCCTCGGGGCAGGCTCCAGTCGCGAAGGGGGCACTCTCATCGAGCCAACCCACGGCTAGTGCGTCGGGCGCCTCACGGTCGTAGTCGTACGGTGCGAGATCCGCGATGTGAGCCACGGCTGATCATGGCAGCGCGCACGGCGGTGTCCAGGGGCGGCGCGCTCAAGTTGCTCGTCACGCTCCTGGTCAGCGGGGTGCACTACGGCGCCTGCTGCGCGGGGTCGTGCGCGGTGACCCATGCCTCCAGGATCGGGAGGAGCTGGGCGGGTCGTTCGGTGAACGAGGGAAGCTTGCGCCGCCCCGACGTCGTCTCGACGATGACATTCGCGCTCCACTCTGGCCGGCCGTCGATGTTTCCGTGCAGCCGCACCACGTCAGCTCGATGGATCCTGTACGGCCGCAGCCAGCGTTGAACGATCAGCTCATCGGTGGTGAGCCGCAGGCGCACGGTCGGCTCGACGATCCCGATGGTGATCCAGAGGATGCTGAACGTCCCGGCGACGATGCCGAACGCCACGTACATGCCTCGGTGCATCACCAGGCCTACGAGCAGGTAGAAGACCGTCATCGTCGACCACAAGGCCGTCTGGGTGAGTCTGAGCGTTCGCGACGGTGACGCCGTCGCGACGACCCGTCCCTCGTCGACCCGCTCCATCACAGGATCCTGGCACCGAGCACCTCGGGTCGCCCGCTGTGGGTGGTCGCCACCGGCCCAGGGTCGATAGGCCGACTTGAGATACCTAGAGGTCCTAGGGTTTGATACCTAGCACCACAAGGTAGAGGAGGCGTCGTGCACTTCGACAAGGACCTGGTTGCCGCGTCCGCAACACCGCTCGTGCTCGGGATCCTGGCCGACGGCGATCTCTACGGGTACGCGATCCTCAAACGGGTCGGCGAGCTGTCCGGCGGGCGCATGCAGTGGACTGACGGGATGCTCTACCCGCTGCTGCACCGGCTCGAACGGCTCGGTCACGTCTCGTCGTCCTGGGGCACGTCCGAGACCGGCCGCCGCCGCAAGCACTACGCGATCAGCCCGACTGGCCGGGCGGCACTCGCCGAGCGGCAGGCGCAGTGGAGCGTCGTCGCGGACGCGCTCCGGCAGGTGTGGGAGGCGGCGCCACGGCCCGCGACGGTCGTCGAAGGGTGGGCGTGATGGCGCACGACGACGAGCTCGAGGCTCAGGTCGACAGGTGGCGCGGCTACGTCCACAGCCGCCAGGTCATCTCCACGGCCGACGTCGACGAGCTCGAGGACCACCTTCGGGGCCAGGTCGCCGACCTGCGCGCTACCGGGCTCGACGACGACGAGGCGTTCCTCGTGGCGATCAAGCGCCTCGGCAACCTGGACGCCGTCTCCCGCGAGTACGCCCGAGAGCACTCCGACCGGCTGTGGAAGCAGCTGGCGCTCGTCCCTGACGACGCTGCCGACTCGAAGGTGCCCCGCTGGCGCGAGCTCGCGGTGGTGCTGGGACTCGCGTTCGGTGCGGGCGTCGCGGTGCGAGCCGGGATCTCCTGGTTCGGCGACGACGAGGTCGGGCTCGTGCGCAACGTCGGACTGCTCGTGCTGCCGTTCCTCGCCGCGTACCTCGGGTGGAAGCGCAAGGCCGGTCCGCGGACCGTGGCGGCGGTCGTCGTGCCGTTCGTGGTGCTCGCCGTCGTGCTCAACGTCTACCCGTTCCACCCCGAGGGGTCCACCGAGCTCCTCGCGATCCTGCACGCGCCCGTCGTCATGTGGCTGGTGGTGGGGCTCGCGTACGTCGCAGGCTCGTGGCGCTCCGACGGACGACGCATGGACTTCGTGCGGTTCACCGGCGAGCTCGCGATCTACTACACGCTGCTCGCGCTGGGGGGCGGGGTGCTGCTCGGTCTGACCGCCGGGATGCTGCAGATCGTCGGTCTGGACCCCGGTCCGGGGATAGCGGGCTGGGTCATGCCGTTCGCCGTTCCGGGCGCCCTCGTCGTCGCCGCCTGGCTCGTCGAGGCCAAGCAGGACGTCGTCGAGAACATCGCGCCCGTGCTGACCCGGATCTTCACGCCGCTGACCATCGCCATGCTCCTCGCGGTCCTCGTCGTGCTGATCGCGTCCGGGGGCATCGTCGAGGTCGACCGTGACCTGCTCATCGTGATGGACGCGATCCTCGTGCTGGTCCTGGCGCTGCTCGTCTACTCGATCTCGGCCCGTGACCCGTTCGCACCGCCCGGGCTGGCCGACTGGCTCCAGCTCGTCATGGTGGGGGCCGCACTGGCGGTCGACGCCGTCATGCTGACCGCGATGCTCACGCGGATCGCGCAGTTCGGCACCAGCCCCAACAAGATCGCCGCCCTCGGTCTGAACCTGCTGCTTCTCGTGCACCTCGGGGCGTCGGCATGGCGCAGCGCCCGGTTCCTGCGCGGTCGTGGGACGTTCGCGCAGCTTGAGCGGTGGCAGACGCGCTACCTGCCGGTCTACGGCGCCTGGGCGGCGGTCGTCGTGCTCGTGTTCCCGCCGCTGTTCGACTTCGTCTGACCCGCTGCACCCGAGCGCCCGACCACCCGGACCGGGACCACATGGCCGCTGCGAGGGTGTGGGCTGCCTAGGGTGCCGTCACGCTCGGAAGCGACGCTGCAGGTCGGCGTGGCTGACCACGTCGTCGAGGAAGCCGAGCGTGCCGGAGCCGAGCAGCTCCTGGCCGGCCCGCTCCAGACCGCTGTACGCCGCGCGGGCGAGGCTGCCGCCCAGGCTCACCCGCGTCACCCCGAGCGAGAAGAGGGTCGGCGCGTCGATCCTGTTCGCCAGCCCGGCCACCACGTTCAGCGGTCCGGGGATGGCTGCCGCGAGCCGACGGATGGCGTCCTCCTCGACGACGCCCGGCACGAAGACGCAGTCGGCCCCCGCCTCGACGTAGCGGACCGCCCGCTCGACCGTCTCGGCGAACGCGTCGCCGGCCGTGCCGACGAAGTAGGCGTCGGTTCGGGCGTTCAGCACGAAGGTTCCCTTCGGCGCCGCCGCCCGGGCGGCCGCGACGCGCTCGGTCGCCTCCTCGATGCCGAACAGCCCGCCCTGTCGCGCGTCCTCGATGTTTGCGCCCACCACCCCGGCCTCCACGGCCAGGCCCACGGTCCGTCCGACCTCGGCGGCGGTGTCGCCGTACCCGGCCTCGAGGTCCGCGGTCACCGGGACGCCCACCGCTGCCACGATCCGACCCACGTGCTCGAGCATCGTGGCGCGGTCCACCGCACCGCCGTCCGGGACCCCGCAGGACCACGCGATACCTGCGCTCGTCGTCGCCAGCGCGGGGAACCCGACCTGCTCGAGGATGCGCGCGGACCCGGGGTCCCAGGCGTTGGGCAGCACGAAGCCGCTACCCGTGTGCAGGGCCAGGAGAGCGGCCGCCTTGCCCGGCGAGGGGTCGTGTGCACCGAGCCGGTCCGCTGAGGGCGTTTGCATGAGGTGTCTCCGTGTCGCTCGAGTCCGGGTCGCAGACCCGACGGCGTGCGTCGTCGGGCGACCCTAGAGCTCGACCGGGTCGCGCACGATCGGGCAGGTCATGCAGTGGCCCCCGCCGCGGCCGCGGCCCAGCTCTGCGCCCACGATCGTGACCACCTCGATCCCGGCCTTGCGCAGCAGCGTGTTGGTCAACGTGTTGCGGTCGTAGGTGAACACCACACCGGGTTCCAGTGCGACGGCGTTGTTGCCGCTGTCCCACTGCTGGCGCTCCGACTGGTAGACGTCACCGCCGGTCTCGATGACGCGCAGCGACGGCAGTCCCAGAGCCCGTGCGACGACGTCGACGAACGGTGTCGAGCCCTCGTCGACGATCTGGACACCCGGAGCCGTGTCCGAGGGCAGCAGCGTGAACGTGTGCACGGCCGACATGATCAGCGGGTACAGCGTCACGACGTCGAGGTCGACGAACGTGAAGACGGTGTCCAGGTGCATGGCCGAGCGGAGCTTCGGCATCCCGGCGACGATGACCTTCGTCGCGGCACCCTGCGCGAAGAGGGCAGCGGCGACCTGGGTGATGGCCTGCCGCGAGGTCCGCTCGCTCATGCCCATCAGCACGACCCCGTTGCCGACCGGCATGATGTCGCCGCCCTCGAACGTCGCCTGCGCCCAGTCCTGCTCGGCGTCCCCCCACCAGACGGTGGAGCCGGCGAAGTCCGGGTGGAACTCGTAGATCGCCTTGTACAGCAGGGTCTCGTCCTGGCGGGCGGGCCAGTACAGCGGGTTCATGGTCAGGCCGTCGTACAGCCAGCACGTGGTGTCCCGGGTGTAGAGGGTGTTCGGCAGCGGCGGCATCAGGTACTCGCGCGCGCCGGTCGCTTCACGCGCCAACGCCAGGTACCCGCCCAGGAAGTCGTCCGGGACGTCGTGCGTGGACAACCCGCCGATGAGCAGCTCCGCCAGGAAGCGGTCGTCGACGCTCTCGAGGTAGGACCGTGTGCCGTCCATCAGGCCCAGACCGACGCGGTTGGCGACGACCTTGCGGTCCAGGAGCCAGTCGCGCGCGCCGGGGACCGCCAGCGTCTGCGCGAGGACGGCGTGCAGCTCGAGGACCTCGACACCACGCTGGACGAGCTTGTTGACGAAGTCGGCGTGGTCGCGCTGCGCGTTCTCAACCCACATCACGTCGTCGAAGAGCAGGTCGTCGGCGTTGGTGGGGGTCAGCCGCCGGTGAGCGAGACCCGGTGCGCAGACCAGGACCTTGCGCAGTCGCCCCACCTCGGAGTGCACGCCGAGCGTCGCAGGGACGGTCTGGCTCATGGTGTGTCCTTTCCGTTGACCGCGTGCAGAGGCTCAGATGGCGATGCGACCGGTCCACAGCCCGATCACGCCGATGCTCGCGGCCAGGACGATCACGGCGCAGAGCACGATCTCGGTGGGGGTGAAGAGGCGTCGGCCACGCTCGCTGCGGGCCTTGACGTACAGCAGCGTCAGCGGGGCGAGGATGACGGTCGAGAGCAGCAGGAACTTGAGTCCGGCCGCGACGAACAGGAACACCGTGTAGCCCGTCGCGATGCCGGCGATGATCGCTTCCTTGCGTTGCGCCCGTGGTGAGGCGGCCTCGTAGCTCTCCCCCGATAGTGCGAGCTTGAGGGCGTACGCCGCCGCGAGGAAGTACGGGATGAGCGCCAGGCTCGTGCACAGGTCGAGCATGAAGTTCAGCGCGTCGGACACGAACAGCGTCAGGATGAGCAGGGACTGGACCGCGATCGACGTCACCACCAGGGCCGTGATCGGCGTCTTGACCGCGTTCTCCCGGCCGAGGAACTCGGGGAGGTCCTCGTTGCGTGCCGGTTGGTACAGGACCTCCGCCGCCATGAGGGTCCACGCGAGGTACGCGCCGAGCACCGAGACGATGACGCCGACGCTGATGAACGTCTGCCCCCACGGCCCGACGACCGACTCGAAGACACCGATCATGGACGGCTGACGCGTCTCGGCGATCTCGGCGCGAGGCATGACCGCGTACGACGAGAGCGTGACGAGGGCGAACAGCGACAGCACCGACAGGAAGCCGAGGACGGTCGCCCGGCCGACGTCCTCTCGCTTCCTGGCGTAGCGGGAGTAGACGCTCGCGCCCTCGATGCCCAGGAACACGAACGTCGTGATGACCATCGTGTTCTTGACCTGCTCGCCCATCGATCCGAGGTCGTAGGCGTAGAAGTTGTCGCTGAACACCCCGGCGTCCCAGCTGAGGAGCAGGACGACGATGAACGTGGCGATCGGAAGGATCTTGAAGACCGTCACGATCCGGTTGATGATCGCGGCGTCGCGCACGCCGCGGGCGACGAAGTAGTGGAAGACCCATACGCCGACGGTGGACACGGCGACAGCCAGCACCGTGTCGCCATCGCCGAACGCGTGCACGAAGGTGCCCAGCGTCGCGGTGATGAACACCCAGTAGAAGGTGTTCCCGGCGATCGTCGAGGCCCAGAAGCCGATCGCCGAGTTGAAACCGGCGTAGTCGCCGAAGCCGGCCTTGGCGTAGATGAACACACCGGAGTCCAGGTTCGGCTTGCGGATCGCGAGGTTCTGGAACACGAAGGCCAGCATCAGCATGCCGGCGCCGGCGACCGCCCACGCGATCAGCGAACCCAGCACGCCGGTGGCGACCGCGAAGCGCGCAGGCAGCGAGAACACACCCGCACCGACCATCCCGCCGACGACCATCGCGGTCAGCGTGGGAAGGGTCATCTTCGCGACGGCGTTCCCACCACCGGTCGCGGTCTCGTGCTCGACGGCGGTCATGCGTCCGGGGGACAGGGGAGCCCCAGCACCCTGACGGCAGCTGACGGCAGACCCGCCATCGAGATCCGTCCGAGCTGCGCCATCGGTTTCTCCACGGCGTGCCCTCCGTCATCGGAAAGACGTTCCCGCCCACCGTACGACAGGCGCGACCGGGCTGGAACCGTCGGGTCGGTGGTCCTGCGCGACCGTCACGAGCCGGGCGTCGAGGCCCCAGTCGGTGCCGTCTGCTCGCCGGACCGGTCCGCCCACGCGGCCGGACGCAGGTACCACCACGATGCCGCCGCGAGCACTGCCGTCGACGCGGTCACGGCCGTGGCGACGGGACCCAGCCACGGCACGGGGATGAGGAAGAAGACGTCGGTGTCCAGCAGGCTCGTCGGCCACCCGGTGAGCACCCACAAGAAGAGGTAGTACGTGAGGTCCCAGACGGTGAACGCGATGAAGAACGCCGCGACGCCGTGCCACAGGCGGCGCCCCGCCAGAACCGCGACCCCGGCGAGCATGAGGATGGTGGCGGCCTCCCGCGCGGTCTCGGCGCGCGCCAGGTCCGGGTCGACGAGCATCGTGTGCACCGGGTCGACGAACCGGATCAGGCCCAGATCGAGGTAGACGCGCCGCACCGGCACCTCGTAGTCCAACTGCGAGCCCAGTGCCAGACGTAGGTAGTGGACCACCGCCGCCTCGACGTACCCGAACCCGATCCCGAACGCGACGAGGGCGCCGTAGCGCAGCCAGCGAACCCGCGACCTGCTCGTCGTCCCCATCCGCGCATCGTGCCGTCCCCGGCGTGGCGCCGTCGACGCCATAGCCCGAGATCACGCGCGTGACTGCACGGTGACCAGGGCTATCGGCGACGCGGGGCCGGCCGGCCCGGCCGACGAGTGGCTAGGGATCTCCCACCCCTCGGAGGGAAACACGAAGGCCCGGAACCGTGGCGGTTCCGGGCCTTCGTCGAGCGGGTCGGTCAGTGGTGCGCGTGCGGCAGGTGCAGCTCGACCGGCTCGGGCGGCAGGTCGTCGACCCCGGCCGTCAGGGCCGCCTGTCGACGGTGGCGTGCCGACGGGAGCGCGAGCGACGCGACGACCGCGAGGACCGCGACACCCGCGCAGACCCAGAAGCCGGCGGTGAACGCCTGGTTCGTGGGCAAACCCTCGGGCGTGCTCTGCGACGTGATGACGGCCGCGACGACCGCCGTGCCGATGCTGCTACCGATCGTTCGTGCGATGGCGTTGACGCCGGTTGCCTCGCCGGTCTGCGCGGCAGGGACGCTCTCGATGATCGCGTTCGCCATGGCGGCGAAGGCGAGTCCGATGCCGGCACCGGTAATCAGGCCGGACGCGACGATGTGCCAGAGCTGGTCGTGGGCGACGGCGGGGAGCGCGAAGCCGAGCACGACGAACGACGTGCCGAGGAACAGCGGCACCTTGGGGCCGAACTTGCGGTCGAGCATCCCGGACAGCGGACCGAACACGACCATCATCAGGACGGTCGGCAGCAGGAACAGGCCCGCCTGCGACACGGTCTTGCCAAAGCCGAAGCCCAGGGCGGTCGGCAGCTCGAGCAGGGTGGGGACGAGCAGGAACGTGCCGAACATCGCGAAACCGAGGGCGAGCGCGACGAGGTCGGTGGCCCACACGCCGCGGTTCTTCAGGAGCCGGACGTCGATCAGCGGCTGGCTGACGCGCAGCTCGACCAGGACGAATGCGACGAGCGCGACGACGCCGAGCAGGAAGAGCGTGGTGGTCTTCGTCTCGAACCAGCCCCAGGCCTGCCCCTTGCTGATGGCGAGCAGAAGGGACACGAGGCCGACGGTCAGGATGGACGCGCCGACGGTGTCGAGCCGGCCCGGCGTGCGCACGGGCGACTCCTTCATGCCGAAGATCGCACCGAGCAGCGCGATGACGACGAGGACCAGCGGCAGCCAGAAGAGCCAGTGCCAGGACAGGTTCTCGACGATGGGACCCGCCGCCACGATGCCGACGCCGGCGCCGACCCCGAAGATGGCGGACAACAGGCCGACGGTGACGCTGACCTTCTCGCGCGGGAGCTCGTCGCGGACCATGCCGATCGACAGCGGGAGGATGGCTCCGGCGGACCCCTGCAGCACGCGGGCGACGATCAGGACGCCGAGGTTCGGCGCCAGTGCGGCGACCAGGGTGCCGACGGCGAGCGCGGCGAGCACGCCGATGAGGACCCGGCGCTTGCCGACCATGTCGCCGAGGCGACCGAGGATCGGGGTGAGGACCGAGGCGGCCAGCAGGTAGGCCGTGAGGATCCAGCTCGCGTCGGCGGTCGAGACACCGAGATCGCTGGCGAGGACCGGAAGGGCTGGCGCGACGAGGGACTGCAGCACCGCGAACGCGAGGCCGCCCAGGGACAGGTAGAGGACCAGGAACCGGGTGCCGGGGCGCCCCGTGCCGGTGGTCGAGGCTGCGAGCGCGGCCTCCGTGGTGGTGTGCGGCATGACATCCCTGCAGCTCGATGTAAACGGTTGTTGACCTATTAGTACCCCAGGGCAACCGGCAAAGTCAACACGTGTTTACATCACACTGGCCGCCGACTATGGTGTCGCAGCGACCGGGAGGAACGAGATGAGTGACGACGACGCGCACACGTCGCCGAGGCGCCGCGACGCCGACGGCACCCGCCAGCTGCTGCTCGCTGCGGGCCGGCGGCGGTTCGCTACCGAGGGGTACGCCGCGACGACGGTCCGTCACATCGCCGACGACGCCGGCGTCAACGTCGCCCTCATCAACCGCTACTTCACCTCGAAGGAGGGTCTGTTCGAGGCCTGCCTCATGGGTGCCGCCGACGAGCTCGAGCGCTCGCTCGCAGAGGAGGTCACGCTCGACCAGGTGGCTGCACGGATGGTCCAGCAGATGACCGGGCCAGATCCTGCGGACCGGCCGAACCAGCTGCTGCTGCTCATGCGCACGTCGGGCGACGAACGCGCCGAGCTGATCCGGTCACGAACGCTCCAGTCGTTCGCCGAGCGTCTCGCGGCGATCGCGGGGGGCCGCCCGGAGGACGCCGGTCACGAGCGGTCGCTGCTCGGCGCACAGCTCGTCGTCGCGGCGGCCTTCGGGATCTCGATCGTGCGGACCTGGACAGCGATGGAGCCCCTGACCTCGGCCGGTGCGCCAGAGCTGGCCGGGCCGATGCGCGAGCTGCTCTCCGCCCTCCTGGCGCACTGATCGGCGCCTCGAGGCACCTACCCGTTCGCACTACCCGTGAAAGCGAGCCGCCATTCGCACGAGCCTCGCCCACGGGTACTCCTTGATCTCCGTGACCAGCGCAGCTTCGGGCGCCGCCGTGCGCACCTTGAGCTCGACGTCCTCGAGTGCCAGGTATGGCGCCACCGCCTTCGATTTGGATTCCTTGAAGGTCTCGTACGCCTTGGCGCACTTGGTGGTGCTCTTCGAGAGGCTGAACGCGGCCTTGAGCACGTCGTCGGCCGGTTGCGGGGTGGCGTTCGGCCGATTCTTGAGGGCTTGGGTGACGATGCCGTACGTGGTGCCCAAGCAGCCACCGATGAGCTTCAG
Source organism: Cellulomonas sp. URHE0023 (assembly GCF_000688475.1). Classification (GTDB taxonomy): domain Bacteria; phylum Actinomycetota; class Actinomycetes; order Actinomycetales; family Cellulomonadaceae; genus Cellulomonas. The sequence continues at coordinate 1,641,328 of NZ_JIAN01000005.1, forward strand.
GATGTCTGAGTTGGTCTTGACCAGGATGAGGGCGCTCAGCGAGATCCCTTTGGCGCGGGCGTTGGCCACCCAGCCGTCGTACTGGGTGAGCGCCGCGCTCGCGGCCGGATCGAGCCGCACCTGCAGCGCGGCGGGGGCAATGTTCAGGTACAGCGCGGCGCCGACCCGGATCGGGATGCCGGGAAGCCTCTGGGCGGCGGACACCGTCTGGTAGGCCAGCTCCTCGACGTCGGGTGTGCGCGCGAACCGGGCGTTCGGCGTGGTCAGCAGCCACAGGCGGTCCGTGTCGTTGCGGATGTAGACGCTGGCGCTGGCCTGGTCCCAGCAGACCGTCATCCCATCTGCCGCCCGGGCGCCGTCGTACGTGCCGAACAGCAGGTAGACGGGCACCCACGGCGCTGTGCATGACAGGCCAGGTGTCGCCGCGTACACCGGCGGTCCTGGGGGTGGCCATGGTGGCGATGGCGGGGTCGGTTCCCACGCCGCGACGGCCGCGGTCGTGTCCGCGACGGCTTCGGCTCGGACCGCGTGCCCGGGCGCGAGAGCCGCGTTCCCTTCAGCAGGGCCGGCGCAGCCGACCAGGAGCAGCGCCAGGATGAGAGGCGCGGCTGTGCGCTGCATGCGGCTCACGTTGACGTCCTCGTCTGAGCGTCGAAACGATGGCGCGGTGCCGTATCCAGCGTCGGCGCTTGGGGAAACCGGGTCAAGGATGACATTTCGGGCACCGTGGAGGGTCGTTGGCCTCGAGTTATAGCGCCTCTCGGGGCCAGAGGGGCGCAGCGTGATGGATCGGGGCCTCATCCGAGCCAGGCGCGCGGTCCGGTGGCACCCGGCCCGAGCGTGCTTGCTCGTTGCGTACCGTGCTCCCGTGCCGTCCTACCGTGTGAGCGCCGTCGTCGGGCTTCTGCAGCCTGGTGTGGACGCCCCGGACGTGCTCCCGCAGGCGGTGCTCGTGGCCGAGTCGTTCACCACGGTCGAGGCGTTCGACGTCAGCGTCGTACGTGGTCAGGCGCGTGTGACGGTCCGGTTCGAGGCCGCGGACGACCAGTACGCGCGGCGGATCGGCTGGGCGGTGCTGGCACGCCTCGACGAGCTCGCGGAGATCAGCGGGCGGTCCGTGACGAGACGGTTCGGGTCCCGCTGGTACCCCGTCCGGGCGCAGACGTAGCCAGTGGCGCAGCACGTAGGGTCGCCCTCGTGGAAGAGTCGGGTGGCGCGCTGGTCAAGACCGGCAGGTCCGAGTGGGCACGGGACGCGAGGACGGTCGGGTGGTGGTCGCTCGCCGGGCTGCTCCTGCCCGCCACGCTCTCGGCGGTGCTGCTGGCGCCGTCCTCCGTGCTCACCGACCCGGAGGCGCTCCCCCGGGTCGTGGTGATGCTGCTGGCGTTCACCGTCATCATCGGTGTCCCCGCCGCGCTCGTGGGTGCGGTGCTTGGTCTCGTCGCCGTCATGATCGCGCGTCGGCTCCGGAGTCCTGACGACCCTCGTCGTCGGTTGGCCGTCGTGCGCACGTGCTGGTCACCTGCCGGCGCTTCCGAGCCGTGCACGCTGCTCTGCTGCTCCGGACCACGTCGAGCCTCGGACGCGTTCTGACCCGGTTGATGGCTCCCGGGTCGGTCTCGCGCGACAGTCCCTGCGCCGTCGGCCTAGCCGAGCTCCTCGACGGCCTTCGCGATCCGGCGGGCCCGGGTCTCGGGCGTCTTGGCGGCCTCGATCGGTTCGATGATCGCGCGCTTGCGGCTGAACGACAGTGCCTCGAGCGCAGCCTTGCCGGTGTCCGAGAGGCCGGCGGCGAGATCGTCCGGGACGGCGATGGTGCGCGGCTCGTCGTCGAACTCGATGTCGACGTCGACCTCCTCGCCCGCCGCGATCCCGGCGCCCGCGCGGTTCTCTGCGCTGACCGGTAGGAGCGTCCGACCGCCGTACGGGGTGACCGTGCTGCGGTAGGAGTACCCGTTGATCGTCACGACGACCGGGAAGCGGGCGCCGCGGCCCATCGCCTCGACGACCTCCGCGGGCACTGGCATGCCGGTTGCCGTCTTGCCGCTCAGCTCGAGAACCGTCCGGAAGCGCATGCGCTGAGACTAGAGGCCGATCCGCCCGGACGCCGAGGCTGCGCCGAGCCAGGTGTGCGGGTTGCGGTCCCAGCACCAGCCGAGCTTGGCGCGGCGCTCGCTGATCCAGACCGCGGGGACCCGTTGGTTGGTCCCCGTGCGCGAGCCCATGAGCGAGAAGCACTTGTTCGGTCGGAGCATGTCCGGGCGCACCACCGTGAGCGCGACGCCTTCGTCGATGGTCAGCGGCGTCCGGCCGCGATGGGTGATCGCCGCCAGCGCGGACTCCGGCGTCACGTTGCAGAACTCGGACCCCGTGTCGATTCCCCACAGCAGGTACGGCCCGTCGGGCACCTCGACCAGCGGCCTGTAGGTGGGCGCCTCGTCCCGGTCGATCACGCTGACGCCGAGCCGGCCGCCCCGGCGCATCGCGGGAGCCACGTCGTTGACGTCGAGACCCGGCACCACCAGCACGAACGGCACCGCATCGCCTTCGACGGTCGACGGCTCGGCCTGCTGCGGAGGCGCCGCACGCAGCGCCTGCAGGCGTTCGCGGAACGTCGGCTCCTCGATCCCGAGCAGCCCCGGGATGCCGAGCTCGACGTACGAGGCGATCTGCCGGTCAAGCTCCTCCGTGAACGAGGAGTCCTGCGAGAAGGCCGTCGATGCCGGCGACGGGGGAGCGGTGACCGTCGGCAGCGACGGGTCGACTGTGGTGACGGGGACGCCCACGGTGCCTCCGGGGTCGAGTGACGTAGGTCTCGTTCAACGGGTGGTGCTGGTGCACCGTTCCCGGGGACTCGTCGCTGACCTCAGAGGAGCGCGTCGCCCTGACCGAGGATGATCGGCTCGCCGAGGGGTCGGGCAGGGCGCGCACGGCCTTGCCCTGCTGGTGTGGCGGGCGCGAAGCGATGTGCGACGACGAGGCTCGGCCTGTGCGCGTCGGAGGCCTCCACCAGGACCGCGGGCGCGTCGCCGGTCTCCGCGGTGCGCAGCGACCCGTACCAGGCGACGGCGCCCCGCGCGGCTCCCGAGGAGCGGACCCAGTCGCGCGCGGCCTGCTGGGCTTGCGCCGGGTCGCCGCCGAAGCCGCGGACCTGCGGACCTGAGCCGCCGTCGACCAGCCCGAACGGGTGCATGTCGGCCGGCGTGGTCAGGACGAGGTCGAGTGCGCGCTCGAGGGCACCCAGCGCGATGTCCTGGGCCGCGGACGACGGGGGGTGCGGCAGCTCGGCGGGACTGCGAGGCAGGTCGTCGGCGCCACGGCGCGGATGCGGGACCGCGTCCAGGTCCGCCGCGGCAGGTGTGGGAGGCACCGATGTGCCCGGCACACCCCCGACGACCAGGTGCGCCGCCGCGCTCGCGACGTACTCGCCGACCCACTCGGGTGTGCAGCCGGTCATCCAGCGCGCACGGACGTCCGTCAGGGGAAGTGCGGCGTCCAGCCCGGAGGCCGACACGACGGTCGGCGTGGGGTCGGCCGAGCCGGTGTGCAGCGCCCACCGGGCGCCTGGGACGCGCGCGATCAGCAGGTCGCCGACGCCTACGCCGAGAGCGAGGACCAGAGCCGTCGGAGGTGCCGCGGGTGGGGCCGAGGCCCACGCGGTCCGAGCGCGGTGCAGGAGCGCGCCGAGTGCAGCGGGGTCCTTCACGTCGATTCCGGCACCAGCGAGGTGGGCCCGCGCTCGCGCGAGGTAACCGAGCTCGGCCGGCAGCAGCGTGCGGATACCGGGTGCGATGTCGACGGAGCCGGACGCGGAGGTGGGCAGCGTCGGGCGTGCATCCGTCATGCGGGCGGGATCGACCACGCTGACCTGCTCCTTGAGTGGTGGTCGCGATTCCACCCGGTGCGTCACACCCCTGGTGGAAGGGCATGTCCGACGTGCACCCTATGTCCCGTCGCGCACCTCGCCGAGCACCCGCCACGGGACATCCCGAGGGGTGGCGCTCGCGGCCTTCGCGGTTAGCCTGTCCTGACGCGGGGACGTGCCTGTCTCGTCCCCTCCGGCCGTCCCCGGAGCACTGACATGCGCCGACCCTCGCGCAGCATCGTCGCCGTCGTGACCACCGTCCTGGTTGCCGGTGCCGCCGGTGGTGCCTGGGCGTGGGACTCGCACCAGGACGATGCCGCGGCCGCACACGCGCGAGCCGTGAACCGCACCGCCGCGGTCGTCGACGCGCAGGTGTCCGACGGTCATGCCGCCGTAGGACACGACGTCGAGGTCGAGCGTGCGCAGGCAGCCTCGGTGCTCGCCGGGGCTCGCGACGATCTGCAGGGCAGCGCCGACGCCGCCCGCAGCACCCTCGGGGCGACCGACGGGCAGGTCACCGACGGGACCGTCCGGGAGGCGCTCGCCGCACAGGTCGCCGCGGCAGATGCGTTGCTGGCAGCGGTTCCAGCGGCGGTCTCGTCGGTGAGCCCGGCACCGTCCTCCGCGACGGCTCCCTCGTCGGCCCCCACGCCTGGTGCTTCCACGCCCGTAGCCGTCAGTGCGGCGGCCCTGCGCGAGATGGCCGTCGCACTCGCCGCGGGGAGCGCAGCCGTCGTCGCCTCGCACGGCGCCTGGGCGCAGCAGCAAGCAGCCCTCGCTGCCGCGAAGGCCGCGAGCCCCAAGCCCCGGGCCACCAAGCCGGCGACCCCCACGCCTGCGACCGAGGCACCCTCGTGCGAGACCACGTACACCGGCCCGCCGTTCTACACGTCACCACCCACCGAAGGGGGCGACGGCTCGAACGGCAAGCTCCCGCCGAGCGCGCTGACCGCGATCTCCTGGGCCACCGACCCGCACGGCACCCCCTACTACCTGCGCAGCGCCGCCGCGGCAGCCCTCGAGCGGCTCGACCGGGCGTTCCGAGCGGCGTTCGGCCACCACCTCGCTCTCGACCTGACCTACCGCGACTACGACACCCAGGTTGCGATGCGGGCGGCGCTCGGGACGGTCGCGGCCACCCCAGGAACCTCGACCCACGGGACCGGCCTCGCGCTCGACGTGCCGGAGCTGCCCTGCGAGTACGGCTGGGACACCCCTCAACGCGACTGGCTGATCACGCACGGACCGGCATACGGATGGACGTCACCCTCCTGGGCTCACTCCAACGGGTCGAATCCCGAGTACTGGCACTTCGAGTTCGTCGGCTGACGCTCAGTCCGGGACGGATCGGACATCGATCGCCTAGGGTGGGCGGCCGACCGAGGGGGCTGATGTGAGCGGCAACAGGCGCGCGCTTGTACTGACAGGGACCGCGCTCGCGGCACTCGTGCTGCTGGGTGGGTGCACGGGCGACGACGGTGGCGGTGACGAGACACCGGCCGCGACAAGCTCCGCGGACTCGGGCGACTCGTCGGCGAAGGTCGACAAGGACGCCGGCGTCACCGTCGACAAGGCCGATCCCGACGATGTGATCGCGGAGACGACCTACGACGTCCCCGGTCGGCCGGGGGACACCGTCCGGGTCGGGATCGAGTCCCTCACGGTGCACGGGGAGACGATGGAGCTGCGGGCCGTCTTCACGCCGGACCTGCCCTCGAAGGCGGCCGAGAAGACGTGGAACCTCTCCGACGCGACCCCGGACTGGTGGACGCCGACGCTCACCGACCGCGAGCACCTCAAGGAGTACTTCGTCCTCAGCAACACGGGCCAGGACTGGGCGACGGACCGGGTGTACGCCTCCACCACGCCGGGTGGGTCGATCCGCTACCAGGCGTGGTTCGCGGCGCCGCAGGACGAGGTCGCGACGATGGACCTGCAGTTCCAGGACGGCTGGGCGTCGTTCGAGAACGTGCCGATCACCTATGAGGGCTGACGTGGTCCGAGCGCGGGTCGCACGTGTGGCCGGGCCGCTGCTCGGCGTCGTCGTCGGCACGCTCGCGGTGTGCGGTGCGTACCCGGCTGCGGCGGCAAGCCCGGCGGCACCCAGCGTGACGACCGACGACTGGCAGACCCTCGAGGATCTCGGGCGGCCGGCGCCGACCGCGGACCAGCTCGAGCGCTCGGTCAGGGAGTACGCCTCGACTCTCGACTCGTGGCTGGCGGTGCTTCCGTACTCGACCGAGGGCGCGGTCAAGTCGCTCGAGACGACCGAGAAGGTCGACGCCGGGACGGTCGTCACGCTGACCTCCGACATCCTGTTCACGCCGGACAGCGCCGAGATCGCCGCACCCGCCCAGGCGAGGATCGCCGAGCTCGTCGTAGGAATCGCGGCCGGTACGCAGGTCGACATCGGCGGGCACACCGATTCCGTCGACACCCCCGAGCACAACCTGGACCTCTCGACGCGCCGAGCCCAGTCCGTGGCCGCAGTCATCGCGGCGGCCCGCCCTGACCTGGTGCTGAACGCTCAGGGCTTCGGTGAGACGCAGCTGAAGGAGTCCGAGTCCGGCGAGAACCCTGGCCTGGCCCGCGCGGCGAACCGACGCGTGGAGCTGCACTACGCGGGTTGAGCGCCGTGCGCTGCCGGCGCGGTCGTCACTCCCTTCGCAGGATGGCGATGCGGAGGGGGCCCGATGCCGGTCAGGCACTTGATCCTGCTGTCGGCGAGGTCTCGGCGGGGGGCCGGACCGCGTCGGCGGTGCTCGGCACAGTGAGGAGCGAGATCACCGCTCCGCCCGCGAGCAGCCCGGCGCACGCCAGCATCGCGACCCGGTAGGCAGGTTCGAGGGTCGTCGGGTCGGTGAGTGAGGAGCCGACCCCCGCGGCCAGGGGGAGCACCGCGATCGCGAGCAGCCCGGCGACGCGCGCGACCGCGTTGTTGACGCCGCTGGCCGCGCCGGCCAGGTGGTCGGGGGCGGCTGCGAGGGCGGTCGTCGTCAGTGGCGCGACCGTCGCGGACAGCCCGAGGCCGAATACCACGATGCCGGGCAGCACGTGGGTGAGGTACGGGGTGTCGGGCCTGACGCCCAGCAGCAGCACGACGCCGGCGGCGCAGACCGCCGGTCCCACGGTCATCGGGATCTTCGGCCCCATGATCGTGCTCAGTGCGCCCGCGCGCGGCGAGAGCACGAGCATGAGCACGGTGACGGGCAGGGGTGCGAGCCCGGCTGCGAGCGGGGAGTAGCCGGCGACGACCTGCAGGGTCACGACGAGGAAGAAGAAGATGCCCGAGATCGCGGCGTAGATCAGCAGCGTGGCGGCATTGGTGCCGGCAAACGGCCGCCACCGGAACAGGCCCGGCGGCAGGATCGGGGCCGCCGCACGGGACTCGACCCAGGCGAACGCGACCAGCGCCAGGACCCCGAACGCCAACGTCCCGACGACGACTGCGTCAGGCGTGCCGGACTCGGTCCAGGCGGTGAACCCGTACGTCAGCCCGGCCAGGCCGAGGGCGCCGAGCACGGTACCGACGACGTCGAGCTTCTTGGAGGCGTTGGCGTCTGCGCTCTCGGGGACGTGCCGCATGGTGACCGCCACCACGACCACCGCGAGCGGCAGGTTGATCCCGAACACCCACCGCCACGACGTGACCTCGACGATCCAACCGCCCAGGAACGGCGCGATCGCACCCGCGATGCCCCCGAGCCCCGACCACGCCCCGATGGCGCGGCCACGGTCCGAGCCCGTGAAGGTGGACTGGATGATCGCCAAGGAGCCGGGTGTGAGCAGTGCGCCGCCGACACCCTGCAGCGCCCGCGCGGCGACCAGCAGACCGACCGTGGGCGCGACGGCGCAGAGGAGCGATGCGACCGCGAACCACACGACCCCGAACAGGAAGATGCGCCGACGACCGAACCGGTCGCCCAGCGACCCACCCAGCAGCAGGAACGCCGCGAGCGTCAGGCCGTAGGCGTTGACGGTCCACTGCAGGTCCGCCGTGGTGGCGCCGAGCTCGTCGGCGATGTTCGGCAGGGCGATCGTGACGACGGTGGCGTCGATGAACGCGATGGCCGAACCGAGCACCGTGGCGAGCAGGACCCATCGGCCCCGGGCAGACGCGTAGAGGATGCCGTCGGCGGCGCGCGCGTCAGACGTCGCGGGGCCGGTCACGGTCCTTGCTCGGTTGCACTCGCTTCGGCTCGCCCGGCATCTTCGGGTACTCCGGCGGGTAAGGCAGGTCGCCCAGGCCGTCCTCGGCCTCCTGCCGGTCTGCGAGCTCGAGCAGCGTCTCGATCGAGTACCTCGGGGCCGCGCGGGCGACGAGCGGCGCGAAGAGGTCTCCCACCTCGGCGAACCGCGCCGGCATCGTGGTGACGGTGAAGTCGTCGGGCGCGACGTCGCCGACCTCGTCCCAGCGCAAGGGCGCCGAGACGGTGGCGCGCGGGTTGGTGCGGATCGAGTACGCGGACGCGATCGTGCGGTCACGGGCCATCTGGTTGTAGTCGATGAAGATCTTCTGCCCGCGCTCCTCCTTCCACCACTTCATCGTGACGTCGGACGGCATGCGCCGCTCGAGCTCACGGCCGAAGGCGATGGTGGCTCGGCGGGCCTCGACGAACGACCAGCGCGGCTCGATGGGCACGAAGACGTGGATCCCGCGACCGCCCGACGTCTTGGGCGTCCCTTCCATGCCGTACTCCTGCAGGAGCTCACGGACACGCGGTGCCACCCTGGCCGCGTCGGTGAAGTCGGTGCCTGGCTGCGGGTCGAGGTCGATACGGATCTGGTCGGGGGAGTCGACGTCGTCGCCGAGCACCGGCCACGGGTGGAACGTCAGGGTGCCGAGGTTGGCGGCCCACGCGACCACGGCCAGCTCGCTCGGCGCGACCTCGTCGGCCGTGCGCCCGCTGGGGAACGCGATCCGAGCGGTCTTCACGTACTCCGGTGCGCCCTGTGGGACGCGCTTCTGGTAGAACGCGTCGCCCGTCGAGTCCATCCGGGTGGCCAGCTTGGCGCCCTCGAACACGCCCTTGGGCCAGCGCTCCAGGGTGGTCGGCCGATCGAGCAGCGCCCCGAGGATGCCGTCCCCTACCGAGACGAAGTACTGCACCACGTCGAGCTTGGTCAGCCCGCGCTCGGGGAAGTAGACCTTGTCCGGGCTGCTGACGCGCACCGTACGGCCGTTCACCTCGAGCTCGACCGCAGGAACCTTCGACGGGGGCATGCTGCTCAACCTAGGGCGTGGGTCCGACAGCCGCCCACGTATTCGACGCGCTCAGCGGGGTGGGCCGAGCGGCCCAGCCGGTCAGCCGACACCGATCAGGCCCCGCTGGTGCGCCACCGAGACGGCCTCGGCCCGACCCGAGACCCCGAGCTTGGCCAGCAGGTTCGAGATGTGCACGGAGACGGTCTTTCCCGAGATGTACAGCTTCTCGCCGATCTGCCGGTTGGACAGCCCTTGCGCCACGAGTGCGAGCACTTCGGCCTCCCGCGCGGTCAGCACGTCGGCCCCCGTGGTGCGGACGCCCGGCAGGTCCAGCCGACCGCGTCGCGCGAGCCCGCGCACCGCCGTGGCCAGCGGGACGGCCCCCATCGCGTCCGCCTCGCGGAGCGCGTTCCCCGCCTCGACGAGGGCTCCGTCGCGGTCACCCGTCTCGAGCAGCGCCTCGGCGAGCCGGAACCGGCTGCGGGCCAGCTCGTACCGGTAGCCGTAGTCGAACTCGACGATCGCCTCGCGCCAGAGCGCCGGGTCGTTGGTGCCGACGAGCCGCGAGTGCTCGGCGTGCACCCGGGCGAGCCACGCACGGCCCTCCGGGCCCATGCGGCCACCGCGGGGCCGGCCACGCTCGGCGGTCTCGACCGCCCGGGACAGCAGACGGCTCCCGGTGGCCAGCGCCCCGGACACGTCCTTGCCCAGCAACCGGTCCTGCTGGGCCTGGTCGGCCAGCGCGGCCAGCGCCAGCGCGACGAGCCAGATGCCGCCGAGGAAGTAGTCCGACCACGCACGCCACAGGTACTCCAGCAGGCGCACCGCGAGATCGAGGGCGCCCTGGAGGTCGCCCCGCCAGGTCAGCGCGTCCACCGTGCACCCGCCCGCGACCAGCGCGATGAACCCGTCGCGGTTCCACACCTGCTCCAGTGCGAGGCCCCGCTCGACGGCGTCCGAGTCGCCTCGCGCGACCGCTGCGTACAGCGCCTGGGACTTGAGGATGTCCGCGAGCTCGTCGGGGATCCCGCCCAGCCCTGCAGGGCTCAGGTCCCCGGACACGTACCGGATCAGGTTGACGAACATGTGCAGCTCGAGGCCGTAGGCGCTCCACGTCATGCCGAGGGCACCGGCGCGCTGCACACCCTCGGCCGCCTGGGCGGCGGCCCCGGGCAGGTCACCCGCGTAGTACCGGTTGGACGTGAGGTTGTAGAGCGTCCGCAGCTCGGTGGCGTAGTCGCACGCCTCCCGCGCCCGGGTCAGCGCGGTGTCGAGCAGCTCGGCCGCGCGGTCCGCGTCGTCGACCACGAGCACCGCGAGCGAGGTGAGTGCGTCGCTCTCGGCGTCGGCCGCACCTGCCGCACGAGCCACCTCGACGGCCTCCTGGGCCGCGGCCAGAGCCTGCTCGTCGAGGTCGGCGTTCATGGAGGCTCGGGCGTAGGCGGCAAGCGCCCAGGCGCGTGCTGAGGTGTTGCCGGTCGGGAGCGCCTCCAGTGCCAGCGACGCCTCGCGCAGCGAGGCGGGGATGTCATCCGTCTCGAGCAGGTGGCGCGAGAGCACGGTGCGGAGCATGGCCTGACGCTCGATGTCCGAGGCGGTCTCCTCTACCGCCGCGCGCGTCAGCTGGGCCGCGCGGTCCACCTGCCCGGCCCGGCTCGCAGCCGCCGCGGCCGCGCTCAGGGCGTCTGGATGGTCGTGGTCCAGGCCCGCCGTGACCTCGGGAACCGCGGCCCACAGGCGCAGCACGACCTCGAGGTGGCGCACCTCCTCAGCCGGCGCGAGCACCTCGCGCGCCTGGTGCGCGGCCTCCAGCGACGCGAGCAGGGCGGTGGGCAGGTCCGGGGCCCGCAGCGCGTGCGAGGCGAGCTGCGACCACGGTCCGAGCGTGCGGTCGTCGCGCAGCACCTGCAGGTAGGTGCGGTGCAGCGCCGACTGCTCGCCGGGCAGCAGGTCGGCGTAGACGGCCTCCGCGAGCAGCGCGTGCCGGAAGGCGATCCGCTCGTCCTCGCCGCCCAGGACGTGGTGGGCGACCGCTTCGCGCAGGGCGGCGTCGAAGGCGCCGGGCGCCGAGAGCAGCGGGTCGGCGTCTGCGGCCACGACGGCTCGCAGCAGCGGCTCGGAGACGCGTCGGCCCGCCGCGGACGCGATCCGGGCGAGGCGCTGAACGGACGGGTCGAGCTGTTCCAGCCGCGACCGCAGGACGTCCGCGAGCGACCACGGCAGCTCGTCCGCCTCGGCCCCCGCCTCGAGCAGCTCCTCCGCGAAGTAGGCGTTGCCCTCGGAACGGTCGATGACGCGCCGCAGCGTGCGCTCCTCCAGCGGAGCACCGGCGAGCACGGTCGTGAACTCACGCACCTCGTCGTCCGTGAACGGCGCCAGGTCGAGCCGCTCGACCCGCGGGTGCCGGGCCAGCTCCGCCGCTACCGGACGCCAGGGGTGCCTGCGGTGGAGGTCGTCCGTGCGGTAGCTGGCGACGACCACCAGGTGCTGGTCGCGCAGCCGCGAGATGAGGAAGCGCAGGACGTCGCGGCTGGATGCGTCGGCCCAGTGCAGGTCCTCCAGGACGAGCAGCAGGGGATGCTCCGGCACGCCGACAGCGCCGAGCGCCTCGACCAGGCCGTCGAACAGCTGCAACCGGCTCGACTGGTCGTCAGGGGGTCCGGCGGCGCTCGTCGGACCGGGGAGCAGGCGGGCCAGGGCGGGGCGGTCGGCGACGACCGCGTCCACCGCCTCAGGATCGAGGGCCCGCAGCTGGGCGAGCGCCTCCGCGAACGGCAGGTACGGCAGCCCGATCTCGCCCAGGTCCACGCAGTGCGCAACCACGACCCGTGCGCCCGAAGCCTCCGCGAGCTCTGCCACGTGCCGCAGCAGGCGGGTCTTCCCGACGCCCGCGTCCGCCGCGATGAGGACCGCGGTCGGCTGACCGGCATCGGCGCGCCGCAGGGCCTGCGTGAGCTGGGCGACCTGCGGCGCGCGTGCCACGAACGGGGTGCTCATCGAGCCACGTGCCATGCTCCTGATCCTCGCAGCAGCCACCCACGCGCCGCACTGATCCGAGGGTGCGCAGATCGCGCAGGACGAAGCGACCCGTCGACCCGGGAGACCTCGTCCGGTCGCGCAGGGCGTCGGAGCGCGGTCGACATCCGGTCACGGCGGTACGCAAGCTCGCCGTCGAGGGCGGTTCCCCAGAATTCAGCCATGGTCTTCCTCCTCGGTACCCGCCGGGAAGTTCCCGACGTCGTGATGACAACCACGACTTTCGTCGTGAGGGGTGGGGTGCCGGATCGGTCGGTCGACGGGTCCTGGGGCACGACGTCGCCTGGATCTGGTCTGAGGTGCGTCTGAGGTGCCCTGAGGTACCTCAGACAGGGCCACCATGGGGTCATGGATCTTGTGCAGGTCGCCCAGCGTGCGACCGACCTGGACCGGGCGGCCGCGTTCTACGCCGACCTCCTCGGGGCGCCACCGACGGCACGGTTCGACCCGCCGGGGCTCCTGTTCTTCGACCTCGACGGCGTCCGACTGCTGCTCGACGTCAACGCGCCGAGCGCGTTGCTCTACCTACGGGTGGCCGACATCGACGCCACGGTCGGGCGACTGCGCGCGGCGGGGGTCGTCGTCGAGTCCGAGCCGCACGCGATCTTCCGCCACGACGACGACACGCTCGGGCCCGCGGGGACCGACGAGCTGCAGGCGTTCGTGCGCGACTCGGAGGGCAACCTGCTGGGGCTGGTGAGCCACCGGTCGTGAGCCGGGACCGAGCCCCAGGCAGCGCTCGTGAAGCGGTTGAGCGGGTGCGCTTCACCCGGACGCGTCACGGCACCCCGGGCGCGAGACCCCGGACTCAGGCACCCTAGACGGGTGGGCGACGTCAGGGACCTCCGCAGCGCAGCGAGCGCGCGGCGACGAGACGCGCACGTGGTGGACGCAGAGCTCGTCGTCGAGGCGGAGCGATCCGCACCACGTGCCGCGCGGCACTGGGTCATGCGCGCCGTGGCCGACGCAGGCATCGGCGGCTCGACCAACCAGGTCGTCGAGCTGCTCACGGGTGAGCTCGTCGCCAACGCGGTCGTGCACGGCCCTCCGGACCGTGCCGTGACGGTGCGCGTACGGATCGACGGCTTGGCGGTCCGCGTCCTGGTCAGCGACGCCGGCGGCGGTGTCCCGGTGGTCGAGCACCCCGAGCCGACGGCCCCCAGCGGTCGTGGTCTCGCGCTCGTGGAGGCGCTCTCGTCGGACTGGGGCACCGTGAGCAGAGCGGACGGCAAGACCGTCTGGTTCGAGGTCGTAGCGGACGACTGAGGCCCCTTCGGTGCGGCACGATCGTGAACCCGACGAATCGGATGCGCCCTGGCCTGCGGTTCGACGGTGCACGCAACGCCGACGCGGCGTAGTTTCGGGGACGGATCACCGCCGACGAGGGGCATCATCACTATGAGCGACGAGGGCCAGAAGGGGTCGACGGCGACCCGTCTGCCCGAGATCAACGCCGAGGTCCGCGAGGACGGTACGGGCGAGATCTCGATCGACGGGGTCGTCGAGCGTGTCACCAAGGCCAACCTGGCCGAGGCTGGCGCCGCGATCACCGCCCGGATCGCCGAGCTGGCCGTGTCGGTGGGGCAGCCCGTGCCGGTGCAGGTGCGCGACCCCGAAGGGCTCTGGTCGCTGATGATCCACCCCGACGGCGTCGTCGACGAGGCACCCGCGGCTCCGTCGGACGCGGCAAGCGCGACGGGCGGCACGCCCGCCGTGCCGACCGCCGTGAGCGAGAAGGACTCCGTCGCCGCGGTCGCCGGCCTGCCCGTGCCCCCGCCGCCCGTCGAGGCCCCTGCCGCGTCCGCAGCACGCGGGCCGGCGGCCAAACGTGCCGACGTGCCGACCACCCCGGCACCAGCACCGGCACCGGCGCCCACGGCTCCCAGCGGACCGCTCCCGACGCTCGACGACCTGCTCGCCGCCCGGCACCCCATCGAGACGGGCGGCCCCGCGGAGCACGGCTGGCGGCGCGGTGTGCGACGCGTGACGTTCGGGGCGGTCAAGCCTGGTCCCGGCAAGGTCGAGAGGCGTCGTCGGGCGGCGTCCGCGTCGGTCCGGCGGACGTTCGAGGGGCCCAGGACGATCGTCGTCGTGAACCCCAAGGGCGGCGCGCACAAGACCACCGCGACGATGCTCCTGGCCGCGACGTTCGGCCTGCAGCGCGGCGGGTACACGCTCGCGTGGGACAACAACGAGACGCGCGGGACGCTCGGCTGGCGGTCGTCGCACGCCGACCACACGCGCACCGCGGTCGACCTGCTGGAGGCGCTGCCGCGACTCTCGGCGCAGGGCACCGTGCGGATCGGGGACCTGGACGGGTTCGTCCGCAGCCAGCACAACGAGCAGTTCGACGTGCTCGCGTCCGACGAGAACTCGGCGTCGGCCTCCTCGGTGGATGCCAAGTCGTTCACGGACCTGCACCAGGTCCTGTCGAGGTTCTACCGGGTCATCCTGATCGACACGGGCAACAACATGCGCGCCTCGAACTGGCAGGCCGCGGTCGACGCCGCCGACCAGATCGTCGTCGTGTCCACCATCCGTGAGGACACCGCCCAGTCCGCCGCATGGGCCCTGGACGCGCTCCGCTCGAGCGGGCACGAGGAGGCCGTCCGCCGCGCCGTCACGGTGCTGTCCGCGCCCGAGCCCAGGGTCGACAAGGACCTCCACAAGCGGCTCCGTGCCCACTTCGGTGCGCTGACGCGGACCGTCGTCGACGTCCCGCACGACCGGGCTCTGGTAGCCGGAGGACCGATCGACTACGAGGCGCTGGAGCAGCGGACCCGTGACGCCTGGTTGCACGTGACCTCGGTCGTCGCCGACGGGCTCTGACGGAGGCCGTTCCAGCTCGTCGGCCTCAGGCCGTTCCAGCTCGTCGGCGAGCGCGTGCAAGATCACGCGTGCTCGGGACAGAGGGGAGATGTAGGCCATCGTCGACCCTGGGAGCACAGTGCCACCGCACAGCACGTCCACGTCCGAGGACGCGAACACGAACGCGCGTGGCGACGCCGTGCCCGGTGACGAACCGGACGACGGGCCCAGGCTCGTCGCCCGGACTCGTGCCGCTGACGCCGTGCCGCACGACGCGCCCTGGTTCGAGGCGCTCGTGGGGGAGCACGCGGCCGCCGTGCACCGGTTCCTCGCCCGCCGCACGGGCCGGGACGAGGCCGACGACCTCGCGGCCGACGTGCTGACGACGGCGTGGCGCCGGCGTGACGACATCCCGGACGGTGGCGAGCTGCCGTGGCTGTACCGGACGGCCGGCTTCGTCCTCGCGAACCACCGGCGCAAGGGCCGTCCGGTGCCGGTCGAGGAGGTCCCGGACGAGGTCGGCCCACTGGGCTCGGGCGACCCGGCGGCACTCTTCATCCAGGACGAGCAGGTGCGCACGGTGCTCGGCGCGCTGGCCGCGCGCGACCGGCAGATCCTGCTGCTCAACGCCTGGGAAGGGCTGGTCGGCGACGGGCTCGCCGCGGTTCTGGGCGTCTCCCGGGGAGGCGCCGACGCTGCCCTGAGCCGCGCCCGCTCCCGTCTGCGCGAGGCCTGGGCCGCGGCCGACGACTGACCGCTGCGGGCCCGCTGCAAGGTCAGGGCTCGCCGCGACACATACGGGGCAGACGACCACCCGCACAGGAGGCGCACGATGAGCGACGACCCGACCCAGCCGCACGACGACGACGCCGAGGGTATGGCGCAGGACACCGCGTTCGCGCGGCTGCAGGCTGCCGACCCGGCACGCGGCACGACTGCGGACCTCACGTCCGTCTACCAGGCCGTGTCGGCGGCGACGGGCGTCGCGGTGACCGAGGAGACCATCCCGGTCGACGAGCTGTCCGCCCGCCGGGCACGTCGCGCGCCGCGGTGGCTGCAGGCCGCAGCCGTCGTCGCGGGGATCGCGGTCATCGGCGGCGGAAGCTACGCGCTCGGCGGTGCGAACGCGGAACCGGCTCAGCTGGCCGAGCCCGCGATCAACCTGAGCAACGGCAACGGCAACGGCAGCGGCTCCAGCCAGGCCGGTCCGGCCCTTGCCCCTGAGGCCGCTCGGGACATGGCGTCGGGCGCCGACTCGAAGCTCGCCGGTTGGGGCTTCGGTCGGACCGTGTTCGCGTCCGAGGGGCTCTCGACCGACGGGGGCAGCGCACCGGCGTACGGCTTCGACGCTGCCGCCACCTTCTCGCAGGCGACGATCGAGCGGGTCGCGGCAGCGCTCGGTGTGACCGGTACGCCGCAGCAGCAGTACGGCCAGTGGACGGTCGGCCCGAACGACGGCTCGGGCGCGACCGTCTCGATCTCGCCGGACGGGTTGACGAGCATCTCCTACTACGACCCGGCCCGGGATCCCTGGACCTGCCTCAAGTACGAGATCCAGCCGGTCGAGCCGCCCACGGGCGCAGACCCGGCACAGAGCACGGAGGGGTCCGCGCAGACCGAGCCGTTCGCACCCGACCCCGCACCGGACACGTGCCAGACGAGCACCGACCCCGCGCCGACGGGGGACGCGGCAGTCGCCCTCGCGAAGGACACGATGTCCGCCCTGGGGGTCGACCCTGCCGGGTTCGAGCTCGAGGCGTCGACCGAACCGTCAGGCCCCCAGCTCACCACGGTGTCGGCCTACCAGGTGGTGGACGGCCAGCGCTCCGGGCTGTCGTGGAGCTTCTCGGTCGTGGCGACGGGAGTCCAGTCGGTCTACGGCGCGCTCGCGCCGACCGTCCCGCTCGGGGACTACGACGTGGTCAGCCCGTCCGAGGCCGCGGCCCGCCTCAGCGACCCCCGGTTCGGCCCGTCGTACGGCGGCGTGATGCCGATGTCGATGGCCGACGGCACGGCCCGGGCCGACGTGGAGGGAATGACCGCGGACGTCGCTCCGGCGCCCTCGGACGCCCCGACCGTCCCGGCGACCCCGAGCGCGGGCAGCCCGCTCGCGTGGCCCGTCCAGCACGTGACACTCGTGTCCTCGCGCCTCGGCCTCGCGTTGACCACTCTGCCCGGCGGTGCGTCCGTCCTGGCCCCGACCTACGAGCTCACCGACGCTGACGGCAGCATCTGGACCGTCATCGCGGTCGCCGACCACGACCTCGACTTCTCGGCCTGAGGCCTGCGGGGCCTGAGGCTGCCGGGACGGCCGGACTGACAGACTGGCCGCATGTCTGAACGCCCGGAGAAGCTGCTGCTGCTCGACACCGCCTCTCTGTACTTCCGCGCCTACTTCGGCGTCCCGGAGTCGACGACCGCGCCCGACGGCACGCCCGTGAACGCGGTGCGGGGGCTGCTGGACATGATCGCGCGGCTGGTCACGGACCTGCGCCCGACGCGGCTGGTCTGCTGCTGGGACGACGACTGGCGGCCGGCGTTCCGCGTCGACGCGATCCCGTCGTACAAGGCGCACCGCGTCGCCGTCGAGGTACCGGGGACCACGGGCATCGAGGTGGTCCCGGACACCCTCTCGCCGCAGGTCCCGGTCATCGTGGACGTGCTCGCGGCGCTCGGGATCGCCCGGGTCGGGGTGCCGGGATACGAGGCCGACGACGTCATCGGGACGCTCGTCGCCCGAGAGGTGGCGCGGCCGACGGACCGCGCGGTCGTCGAGATCGTCACGGGCGACCGGGACCTCTTCCAGCTCGTCGACGACGAGGTCCCGGTGCGGGTGCTCTACACGGCGCGCGGCATCCGCGATCTCGAGGTCGTGAACCAGGCCCGCCTCCAGGAGAAGTACGGCGTCGCCACCGGCTCGGGGTACGCCGACATGGCGGTGCTGCGGGGCGACCCGAGCGACGGGCTCCCGGGTGTGCCGGGGATCGGGGAGAAGACGGCGGCGGCGCTCGTGAAGCGCTACGGGTCGCTGGTGGAGGTCCTCGTGGCGCGTGACGACGGGGACGGCGGTCTGAGCCCGACGCAGCGGCGGCGGCTCACCGAGTCGGCGGCCTATCTCGCGGTGGCTCCGGCCGTGGTGCGGGTGGCCCCGGACGCCCCGCTCGGCGACGTCGACGACCGGCTGCCTTCGGTCGTGGCGGACGCCGGGGCGTTGGTCGCGCTCGCGGAGCGGTGGGGGCTGTCGTCGAGCGTCAAGCGCGTGGTCGAGGCCCTCGCTCGAGGCTGAGGCCGACGCTGAGCCGCAGGGCTGGGCCGGCGTTGGACCTGGACGGTCGGGCACCCGTCCGAGGGTGAATCCGCGGCGTACATCCACCAGCGCGCGCGAACCGGACGTATCAGACATAGCGGCATGTCCTCCTGTCGGGACGTGTTCACCAAGAGGTGGACGCATCCACGCCGGAGGCCTCCGGCGATCCGACCCCGAACGACGGGGTCTCGACCGGAAAGGCGCGTTCCATGTCTGCTGTCCCCACGTCGGCCGTGAAGTCCACGACCCCGGCGAACGTCCCGGACAACACCCTCGTCAGCCCCGCCAACGCCGGCCCCGTCGCCGGACGCGGAACCGTGGCGCGTGACGGCCTCGTCACGCGGCTCGTCGAGGGCCTGGCCCAGGTGCTCACCCGCTACTCGGTCACCGCGTTGCGGATCAGCCTCGGGCTGGTGTTCCTCGGGTTCGGCGTGCTGAAGTTCTTCCCCGGGATGAGCCCGGCCGCCGAGCTGGCCGAGCGCACGATCGGCGAGCTGACCTTCGGGCTCGTCGGACCGACGGCCGCGCTGTTGATCACCGCGATCCTGGAGACCTTCGTCGGTCTCACGCTGCTCACGGGCTGGTTCCTGCGGACCGGTCTGGTCGTGCTCGCGGGCGCGCTGGTCGGGATCATGTCGCCGCTCGTGCTCTTCTTCGACGAGCTCTTCCCCGCGGGCGGGCCCACCTTGACGGCTCAGTACGTGCTCAAGGACGTCGTCCTCGCCTGCGCCGCCGCCGTCATCGGAGCCGCAGCACTGGGTGCGCGGCTGCGCCTGACCGACCGTTCGTGACCGTCGCGTCAGCTCTTGACGAAGACGTTCGCCGCCGCCTCGTGCCATCCGGTCGGGGCGGTGGCGCCCGTCGGGACCAGTGCGACGTCGTCGATCCGCAGGGCGCTCCGGGCGCCCGCGGTGGAGCCGCACGCAGTCCGCGCAAGGTCGCCGACGGGGATGGCCACCAGGCAGATCTGGTCACCGGTCGTCGTGGCGACGTAGTAGGACACGGTCTCGCCGGCCAGCAGGAGGCGCGTGCTCTCCGAGTAGACGTGCGCGTCCGCACGCTCGCTCACGGCGATGACGTCTGCAGCGCGCTGCTGCTGCGCGAGGACGGGAACCAGGGTCACCGGGTCGGCGGCGGCTGACGCAAAGGTCTGCTGACCCAGGCGGACCCAGGCGAGCGCGCCGACGACGAGCATGAGGGCGGTGGCCAACGCCAGCCCGGAGACGGTCCTGGAGCGGCGGCGCGAGGGCGTCACCCCGCGAAAGCCGGTGAACGCGTCGCTGAACAGGTCTGCGTCGTCGAACGTCGTCGTCATACTCACCGTCATCGGTCCGTCGGACCCTGGACCTTGAGGGGGCGGGCGCACCGACTTCCCGATTCGTCCCCCGTTCGGGCGATGCGCTCACGGGGTCGGCCCCGGCGGGACGGCAGAATGCTCCTGTGATCACGGTCAGCACGGACGGCTCCTGCCTGCGCAACCCGGGCGGAGCCATCGGCTGGGCGTGGGCCAACCACGACGGCACCCATGACAGCGGCGGCCACGCCTCGGGCACCAACCAGATCGCCGAGCTCATGGCCGTGCTCGAGGCGGTCAGGGCGCACCCCGGTGACGAGCCCCTGACCATCCAGGCCGACTCGCAGTACGCGATCAAGTGCTCGTCCGAGTGGATCCACGGCTGGCGACGCAAGGGCTGGCGGACGGCGTCGGGCGGTCCGGTGCAGAACCTCGAGCTCATCAAGGCGATCGACGCGGCCATCGCGTCGCGGCCCGGCGGTGTGCGGTTCGAGTGGGTGCGTGGGCACCGCGGTGACCAGTTCAACGAGCGGGCCGACGAGCTCGCGGGGATCGCCGCCAGGGCCGTGCGTGACGGGGTCGAGCCGGTCGCGCCGTCGTTCGCAGGCCGTCCCGTCGTGGACCTCAGCCCGGTCGCGGTCTCGGTCGCGGTCATCGAGAGCCGCTACGAGGAGCCTGACGTCCTGTTCTGAGCAGGCGTCCTGGTCTGAGCAGGCGGCTCGACGCATCGGGCGCGGACGGTATCGGGACCGCGAGCCGGCCCGGTCGAGCAGGTGCGCGGTCCCT
Organism: Cellulomonas sp. URHE0023; assembly: GCF_000688475.1. Classification (GTDB taxonomy): domain Bacteria; phylum Actinomycetota; class Actinomycetes; order Actinomycetales; family Cellulomonadaceae; genus Cellulomonas. The sequence continues at coordinate 1,661,630 of NZ_JIAN01000005.1, forward strand.
CAGCACAGAGGAGGGCCGCGCGTCGTGCTGACCGCGCGGCCCTCCTCCGCGAACCCTCAGCTGCGGGGCGTCACCTTCAGGGTGTGGCTGGCCACGGAGGCCCTGTAGCCACGGTCGCCGCCGTAGGTCGCGACGACGAGCGCCGACTTCTGGACCGCGGGCAGGGTGATCGTGCCGACGCCGTCGGTCAGGTGGGCGGTGCCGACGCGCTTGTGGTCGAGCATGACCACGACCGTGCCGGTCGGGGTCGGTGCCCCGCTGAGCCCGGTGACCTTGACGGTGATCGTCGGGGTGCTGCCCTTCGGAACCGACCAGCTCGTCGCCGACAGCGCGACGGACGACCGCACCGACGTCACCCGGTAGGACCTCTGCGTGTGCGACCCGGAGACGTCCGCACTGCCCGCGAAGACCGCGGTCAGCTGGTGCGTCCCGGCGGCCAGATCGGTCGGCAGGGCGATCGTCGCAGTGCCGACGAGTCCCGTGACGGCGAGCGTTCCCGTGCCGATCACGTGGCCGTGGTCCTTGATCGTCACCTCGCCGGCGGGGGCTGCCGAGGCGCCCGTGACCTTGACGGTCGCGGTCGTCGCGGACCCGTACGGCGCGCTGTTGTCGGACAGCTTGAGCGTCGTCGTGGACGTCGACTTCTTGATCGTGACGGTCACGGCTTCCGAGGTGGACGCGGCGTAGGTGCTGTCGCTCGGGGCGAACGACGCCGTGAGCGAGTGCTCACCGGCACCGAGCTTCACCGTGACGCTCGCCTTGCCCTTGACCACCTCAGCGGTCCCGACCGGCGTGGCGCCGTCCAGGAACGTGACGGTGCCCGCGGCCTCCTTCGGCTCGACGGTGGCCTTGAGCGTGAGCTCCTTGCCGGCCGTCTTCGGGCCCGAGACCTTGAGCGTCGTGGTCGTCGGCGTCGCCGGGATACCCGACTCGACCTGCACGACGGTGAACACTCCGGTGTCGGCGTAGTTCACCAGACCGACGTAGGTGCTCTGCGGCGTCAGCCCGGTCCACGACGCCGTGTACGTCACCGGCACGCCCTGCACCCCGGGGAGCACGGCCGGGTCCAGGACGAGAGGGGCCCCGCCGGCGACGACGGACGTGGCCGTCACATCCCAGGTGACGCCGTCGTTGGCACTGAACACGTCGACGACGACCCGGTACGTAGCCGCATCGGGAGCGACGATGTCCACGTGCTCGTCGGCCGAGCCCGTCGCGGAGGTCCACAGCGCGATCGGAGCGCCCTTGGCGTCGAGCTCGTACACGAGAAGGTCGAGGTCGGTCGTGTCGTCGACCGCGTCGAGGTCGAACCTCGCCAGCTCGGCGTCCGCCGGGACGTCGACCAGGTACTGGACCCGGTCGCCCGTGGCTCCGGACCCGCTGTGCTCGGTCTCGGTCCCGGTCGGGTCAGCGAGGTGCTGACCCAGGGTGAGACCCGACGTCGTGAGCGGGATGTCGCCGGTGCCGCCGGGAGTCACCTCGACGTCCACGGAACCGCTGGTCCCCACGCCTTCCACCGAGGCGGGCGCGACGATCGTGACGGGCTGCACGGCCACGGGGCTGCGCACCGTCGTGGTCCCCGAGGTCCAGGTCACTGCGCCGGTCGCGAACTCGTCGAGCGCCGCGTCCGTGCGCGAGAACGTCACGGTGTACGACTGCGACTCGCCGGCAGCCCCGAAGACGAGCTGGGACGGCTCGACCGTCACGTCGATCCCCGCGAGGCCCGACACCGAGGCGTCGAAGGTGCCCGCCTGTGTCGAGGTGACGGTGCGCGTCACCGTCTCGGGCGCCGTGAGGGTTCCGATGGCGATCGACGCGAGGTTGAGGTTGCTCGCGTCGATCGGCTCGACCCCTACGTCGACGCCGATGCCCTGCAGGTAGGCGAGCCAGTCGGGCGTGTCGTTGAGGTAGACCAGTCCCGGCTCGAAGAACCGGGTCGGGTCGACGTGGCCCGCGCCCTGTGCGAACGGGTCGGTGACCGCGGCGCCCGCAGCGTCCACCGTGTCGTAGGCGGTCGTCATCATGACCGACTTGATCTCGGCGGGGGTCGCGTTCGGGCGCTCACCCAGGTACAGGGCCGCCAGCCCGGTGATGTGCGGGGCAGCCATCGACGTCCCGCTCAGGAACTCGAACGTGGGCTCGGTGGTCTCCTGGTTGGGCCCGGCGGCCAGGATCGACACGCCAGGTGCGGAGATGTCGGGCTTGAGCAGGTCGCTGCCGTCGGCCAGGACCGGACCGCGCGACGAGAAGCCCGCGACCTGGGGAACCGTCGGGGTAGTACCCAGCTGGTTGCCCGTGGTGAAGGTCGCCGTCGCGCCCGGCGTGGCCGCGTAGGCGACGACCGCGTCGTGGTAGACGGCGTCCAGGTGGACGGTCGGGACCGCGTGGTAGTCGGTGTCGATCGATCCCGGTCCGACGTTCACCAGCACCATGCCGATGCCGCCGACGCGTGCCACCTCGTCGGACTTCTCGGTGCGGGCGTAGACGCCGCGCTCGCACACGATGATGGTGCCCGGCTGGACCAGGGCAGGGTCGAGGGAGCCGGGTGCGCAGAGCCTGGCGTCAGTGCCTCCGGCCAGCGCGACCGCGGGAGCGTTCACGAGCGCCCCGGTGAGCGGCGGAGCCGCCGGGTCCATGTCGACCGTGATCGACGCACCCGCGAAGGCCTGTCCGTCGCCGAGGGTGACTGTCGCCTCGTAGCTGGGGATCGTGGAGGCAGCGACCGTCGTGATCCAGGGGGAGGCGTTGTCCAAAGTGGAGGCCCCGGGTCCGGCGTTGCCCGCGGACGCGGACACGAAGATGCCGGCCGCGGCGGCGCCGAGGAAGGCGTCATCGGTCGCCGAGTACGTGGTCTGGGCGGCGCTGCCGCCGATCGAGTAGTTGAGGACGTCGACACCGTCGGCGATCGCCTGGTTGACGGCGGACAGGATGTCGCTGGTGGTGCAGCCGTCGTCGTCCTGCGATGCGGGGTCGGGTCCGGACCAGCAGACCTTGTAGACCGCGATCCGCGCCCCGGGCGCCACGCCGGAGATGGGGCCGAAGTCGTTGCCGCCGATCGAGGTGGGGGTCGCGACGTTGCCGGCTGCGGTGCTGGCGGTGTGCGAGCCGTGCCCGTCCCCGTCGCGCGGGGACACGAACTCGCCGGTTCCCGTCGAGGCGTTGCCGAGGTTGGCCGTGCCGAAGCCCGTGACGTAGTACCGGGCGCTGATGATCTTGGTGGAGCAGTCGTCCGTGGTGAACTGCTCACCCGTCGTGCAGGTGCCGTGGAAGACGCCGCCGTCTGCCTTGTCGTAGACGATCGTGCTGCCGTCGAGGTGCGGCTCGGGCGCTGCGGAACCGGCGAGCGGGCTCCCCGCGAAGGCGGGGTTCTCGGGCGCGATGCCGGTGTCGAGCACACCGACCACGACGCCGTCTCCGGCCTGCTCGGCACCGCCGATCGACTCCCACACGCCACCCGGTCCGTCGAGTCCGAGGAAGGTGGTCGACGGGACGGCGGTGATGTGCTTGAGCTCGTCCGGCGTCACGGCGACAACGTCGCGGTTGGCGAGGAGCTCGGCGGCCTGCTGCGACGTGAGGTCCGCGGAGAACGCGTTGAGGGCCAGCGTGTAGGACGTGTCGATGTCGACGCCGGCCGCGTCTGCCACGGCCTCCTGCTTGTCCACCAGGTAGTCGCTGTAGCTCTTCGCCGGGGCCTTGCGGGCGTCGAGCTGGTCGCCGGCGTCCGGCTGGGTTGCCGCGTATCCCGAGACTCCGCCCTGGTACGTCGCGACGGAGCTGTCGGCGAGCGTGACGATGTAGCGGCCCGGCTCCAGTGGCGTCTTGGGGGTGCCGCCCGAGGTGCTCCCCACGATCGGACCGGTGGTCGGCGGCGGTGCGGCAACAGCCGTTCCGGCCCCGAGCGTCACGGTGGCGGCCGTGAGCGTCAAGGCGGCGAGTGTGGCGACGACGGATCTACGTGACATGTGCGCATCCCTGGTTCGCGGCGGGCCGACGGACAAACACTCGGCATGACGCAAGTCACACCGAGTGCCTGACTCGTGCACGTTACTGACCCGTTTCCCCATTTGCCATAGGGCGGGCGTTTCCTCCGGTTGCCGGCGACCGGTCGCGCGGCGGCCGACCGTCTCACCGCAGAGGTACGAAGCGGTAGGAGCCGTGCGACGTCACGGTCGTGCGACCCCCGGACCGGACGACGACCTGGAGGGTCGAGCGCACCGGGATCACCATGCGCCCGCCGTCCTCGTCGAGCTGTCCGACCAGCTCCTCAGGCATGGACACCGGTGCGGCGGAGACGAGGATCCTCGGCCATCCGCCGTCGACCCGGCGCCCGAGGACGCCTGGCTCGGCGGGCTCCAGCACGGCCCACGGCATCCGGTGCGCTGCGAGGTTGGCCGAGCCCCAGCGCGCGAGCTCGAGGTCGAGCTCCAGGCCGAGCACGCGCCCGTCCGGCCCGACGAGCCGCGCGAGCAGAGCCGTGGTCCAGCCCGACCCAGCGCCGACGTCGAGCACGCGCGCGCCCACCGGAACCTCGAGCAGCCGGAGCATCGTGGCCACTGTGCTCGGCTGTGAGCTCGTCTGGCCGTGCCACAGCGGCAGGGGGCGGTCCTGCGAGGCGTAGGCGCGTTGCTCCTCTGGGAGGAAACCCGAGCGAGCGAGCGCGCGCATCGCGTCGGCGACGTCGGCGGCGCGTTGCGGGTCGGCGCCCGTGCGCATCGTCCGAGCCTACGAGCAGGATCCGCTTCGGGATCCGTCGCCGGTGCGCCCGTCAGCCGACGCGCTGCTCGCGCTCGTCGTCGGCGGGTGGCGTGATCGACGCGATCATGCCGGTGCGCGGCACCTCGGCGGCGGCCGGTGCGGGCACGAACTTCGGCTTGCGGCCCGGGCGACCACGCTCGCGTCGGGTCTCGATGCCCTCCAGGGTGGTCGCGCGCCAGACGGCGCCGCCGTTGAGCCGCCCGTCCGGCTGGGGGAGCCACGGCACCTTGCGCGACAGCCACACGCGGATCGTCGCGTGCTCCACCCCGAGCCGGTCGGCCAGGCGCGCGATGTCGTACAGGTCGTCCAGGCCGGTGGTGGTCGGCGGCACGGGGTTGGCGTCGGAGACGTCGTGAGGAGGCACGGCGGCAGCCTAGCGGTCCGATCCTATGAATTGTGTGACGACACCGTGACGGGATGCTCACGAGATCTCCCCCGCAGCCGGGCTCAAGTTGACCTGGGCGATCGTCCGAAGCATTTAACGTGTCACGCGTGAGTAACAAATATCTGCGACGAGGTCGGCCACAGGGTGGTCGGCACGCTGCGGCGAGCCCCGCGCCGGTCGCGGCGGGACTCGTGGTGCGCCCTGCGCGCCTCGCCCAGTTCGGCGTCGTCACCGTCCTCGCGATGAGCCTCTGCGGAACCATGGCGGCGACCGCGAACGCACACGGTGGCGAAGGCCTGACGCTCGGTGTCTCCCACACCGCCCGTGCAGCGGCAGAGGTCGCCGCGGCTCGTGACGGAGCCGTCGGTGTCGCGGCCGACGCGATCGCCGTCGCCCATGCCGTCCAGGCCGAAGGGAGCGAGGCGGCCGTCGACGCCGCTCAGCTCGCGGCCCTCGAGGCTGCCACCTCAAAGCTGAACGACCTCGTCGCGTCCGTCGACCCGACCGTCGCGGCCGCCGTCGCCGCGTCCGTGGCTGCCGCCCCCGCGGTCACGGCCCCCGTCGTGCCCGCGGACGTGACCCCTGCCGCCGCGCCCGTCGTCCCCGCGGCACCGACCGAGGCGCGACTCCCGGTCGACGAGCCGGCGCCGGTCGCGACAGCTGCCCCGGTCGCGACGCCGGCACCCACGCCTTCAGCCACGACCATCCCCGTCATCCCGCCCACCGACGGCCGCGAGGACGAAGCGACCGCGAAGCTCCGCGACGCGGTCGCCGCCGTCGCCGTGCTGACCGCCGACGTGCGCGACAAGGCCGAGGCCAACCGCGTGGCGGCCGCCGCTGCCGCGCAGGCCGAGGCGGACGCCGCCGCGCAGGCCGCCGCTGCCGCTGCCGCTCAGGCCCAGGCGGACGCTGCCGCGCAGGCCGCCGCCGAGGCCGCCGCTGCCCAGCGTGCCGCGTGGAAGCAGTCCTTGCAGGGCTACTCGAACGGGAAGATCCCGGACTCGGCTCTCTGCGGCGTCAGCTTCGACGGGTCCGTGCGGCTCCGCTGCGACGCCGCCGAGCAGCTCGACATCCTGAACACCGCGTACCGCGAGCACTTCGGCACGGACCTCACCATCTCGGACTCGTACCGCTCGTACTCCGGTCAGGTCTCGTGCGTCCGCACCAAGGGCTACCTGTGCGCCACGCCGGGCACCTCCAACCACGGCAACGGCATCGCGATCGACTTCGGTGGCGGCGTCGAGACGTTCGGCACCAAGCAGCATGCCTGGATGGTCGCCAACGCCCCCGACCTTCAGTGGGTGCACCCGAGCTGGGCCGCTGCACGCGGATCCAAGCCGGAGGCGTGGCACTGGGAGTACTCCGGCTGACGGGTCCTACGATCGGCCCATGAGCTCCTCCGGGCACGGACGGACCTGGCCGCTGGTCGGCCGGGCGGCCGAGCTGGACGACCTGGACGAGCTCCTCGCCACAGCGGCGGGTGGCCAGGGCGTCACGGTGCTCCTCGAGGGCGCTGCCGGTGTGGGCAAGTCCAGCCTGGTCGAGGCCCTGCGCGGCTCGGCGCGGCTCCTCGACGTCCGGCTGAGCACCGCGCGTGCGTCGAGCATGCGGCCGTGGCCGTTCGCGCTGCTGTCCGACGCGCTCCTGCAGGGCGCGTCCCGGAGCCCGCTCGAGCTCGAGCTCGCGGGCATCCTGGCCACCCTCTACGCGGCGCCCACGGTGCCGGACGACGAGATCGCGCGGGTGGGTGCCATGTTCGCCGACCTGCTGCGCAGCCGCGGCGCGTCTCGCCCGTGGGCGCTCGTGCTCGAGGACGTGCACGAGTCCGACGCGGCGTCCCTCGACGTGCTGCACGAGCTCGCCCACGAGGGTGCGCTGCACCACGCGCTCGTCATCCTCACCATGCGACCCGTGCCGTACCGGGCCGATCTCGCCGCGGTCGTCGCCGCCTGGACGCGTGCCGGGGCGCGGCACGTCGAGCTGCGCCCGCTGAGCAGTCGCGCCAGTGTCGAGCTGGCGGAGCACCTGGTCGGCGGGGACGTGGGGCCGTCGTTGCGGGGCACGCTCGCGATGGCCGGCGGCAACCCGAGGTTCGTCACGGACGTGGTGCGAACAGCTCGCTCGACGGGCGCGCTGGTCACGGAGGGCGGGGTGCACGACGTGTCGGGCTCGGCCTGGCAGGTCGCGCTGGACGACGTGGTCCGGCGACGGATCTACTACCTCGGCAGCGAGGTGCTGGAGCTGCTCGGGCGCGCCTCCGTGCTGGGGACGTCGTTCGTCATGACCGATCTCGCCCTGCTCGCCGAGGAACCCGTGGCCGACTGCTGGCGCACGCTTCGGCACGGCCTGGCGGCGGGTGTCGTCCGCGCCCGAGGCGACCGGCTCGTCTTCGGGCACGACCTGGTGCGCTCGGCCCTGTACGACGGACTGGATCCCGACGACCGGCGCGCCCTGCACGCACGGGCCGCGAAGGCGTTGCAGGAAGCAGGCGCGCCCGCGCAGATCGTGGCGAACCACCTCGACCGCGCGCGCTGATCGTCGAGTCCTCCTAGCGTGGGCCCTGTCCGCCACCCGACGAAGGAGAACCATGGCTACCCGTACCGCTCGCACAGCCTGGAACGGCACGTTGCAGGAAGGGGCCGGGCAGGTCGAGCTGACGAGCTCCGGATCCGGCACCTTCGACGTGTCCTTCCCGAGGCGTACCGCCGACAAGGCTGAGGGCACCAGCCCGGAGGAGCTCATCGCCGCCGCGCACTCGTCGTGCTACTCGATGGCCCTGTCCGGCGAGATCGCCGGTGCCGGGGGAACACCGATCGCGCTCGAGGTGACTGCCGACGTCACCCTCGCGCCCGACCCGGTCGGCGGGCTGCACATCAGCCTCATCCATCTGACCGTGCGCGGTGAGGTGGAAGGCCTGGACGCTGCCGGTTTCGAGGCGGCTGCCCAGGCCGCCAAGGTCGGGTGCCCGGTGAGCAAGGCGCTCGCCGCGACCACGATCACGCTCGACGCCTCCCTCGCCTGACGGGCCGTCCGCACTCGCCGGGCCAGTGGCTCGGCGACGGCGGACGGTGCGCGACGCGTGGATACCCACGACAGGCGGTCGGCGTCCGGTGCGACACTGCGCGGGTGGCGGCAGTGACCGAGAACGTGGCAGGAGACGTGGACAGCGCGCAGGTCGTGGCGGCGCTGCGGTCCGCGATGGGCGGGGCGGTCGACGACTCGAGCCGCCGGCGCGCCGAGTACTCCACGGACGCGTCCAACTACCGCGTGGTGCCGCAGGTGGTGGCGTTCCCGCGCGACACGGACGACGTCGAGGCTGTCCTTGAGGTGTCCCGTGCCCTGGGCGTCCCGCTGACGGCGCGCGGTGGTGGCACGAGCGTGGCCGGCAACGCGGTCGGCACCGGGATCGTGCTCGACTTCTCGCGGCACGTGAACCGGATCCTGGAGATCGACCCCGCCGCTCGGACGGCGCGCATCGAGCCGGGCGTCGTCATGGCCGCGCTGCAGAAGGCAGCCGCACCGCACGGCCTGCGGTTCGGTCCGGACCCGTCGACGCAGGCGAGAGCGACGCTCGGCGGGATGATCGGCAACAACGCGTGCGGGCCGCGTGCCGTGGCCTACGGGCGGACCGCCGACAACGTGCTCGCCCTCGACATGGTCGACGGGACCGGCCGGCGGTTCTCGGCGTCGTCCGGTGCCGGTGCGCTCGACGTGATCCCAGGTCTCGGCGGCCTCGTCCGCTCGCACCTGGATGTCATCCGGACCGAGCTGGGCCGATTCGGCCGGCAGGTCTCCGGCTACTCGCTCGAGCACCTGCTGCCGGAGAAGGGGACCGACCTGGCCAAGGCGCTCGTCGGCACGGAGGGAACGGTCGGCACGCTGCTGGGTGCGACGGTCAGGCTCGTCCCGGTCGCGGCCGCCCCCGTGCTCGTCGTCCTGGGGTACCCGGACATGCCGACGGCAGCCGACGCGGTGCCGGCTCTGCTCGCGCACGCACCGCTCGCGATCGAGGGCATGGACTCCCGGCTCGTCGACGTGGTCCGTCGCGTCCGCGGCGCGGCCGCCGTCCCGACGCTGCCGCCCGGCGGCGGCTGGCTGATGGTCGAGGTCGGTGGCGCGGACCTCGACGACGCCTTGCGCAACGCCCGCGCTCTCGCTGCGGACGCGGGTACCAGCGCGGTCGGGCTCTTCCCACCCGGTCCGGACGCCGCCCGCATGTGGCGCATCCGCGAGGACGGTGCGGGCCTGGGTGGACGGACGCCGTCCGGGGCGCAGGCCTGGCCGGGGTTCGAGGACTCCGCGGTGCCCCCCGCACAGCTCGGGGCCTACCTGCGCGAGCTCGAGGCGCTCATGGCGTCGCACCAGGTGGACGGCCTGGCCTACGGGCACTTCGGCGACGGCTGCGTGCACCTGCGACTCGACATCCCGCTCGGGAGGTCGGGCAACCCGTTGCGCGCCTTCATGGAAGACGCGGCAGCGTTGGTGGCCTCGCACGGTGGGTCGTTGTCCGGGGAGCACGGTGACGGCCGCGCCCGCTCGGAGCTGCTCTCGGTCATGTACACCCCGAAGGCGATCGACCTCTTCGGGGCGTTCAAGGACCTGTTCGACCCGCGCGACCTGCTCAACCCGGGCGTGCTCGTGCGACCGCGCCCGCTGGACGCCGACCTGCGCCGCCCGTGGGCCCGCCCCTTGCTGGCAGACGGGCACGGGTTCTCGTTCCGGCACGACGACGGCGACCTGACGACGGCCGTGCACCGCTGCGTCGGCGTGGGCAAGTGCCGTGCCGACAGCACCGCGGCCGGTGGGTTCATGTGCCCGTCGTACCTGGCGACGAAGGACGAGAAGGACTCGACCCGCGGCCGGGCGCGCGTGCTGCAGGAGATGGCGAACGGCACGCTCGTCTCCGGTGGGTGGTCGTCACCGGAGGTGCACGAGGCCCTGGACCTGTGCCTGAGCTGCAAGGCCTGCTCGTCGGACTGCCCCGCGGGCGTCGACATGGCTCAGTACAAGTCGGAGGTGCTGCACCGTACATATCGCGGCCGGCTCCGCCCGCCGTCGCACTACGCGCTCGGCTGGCTGCCCAGGTGGGCCCGGCTGGTGACCCGCGTCCCCGGTCTGGCGGCGCTCACCAACGCGGTCCTCGGCATCAGGCCGGTTGCCAAGGCGGTGCTGGCGGGCGGTGGGATGGACACGCGTCGCAAGATGGTCACCTTTGCTCGCGAGCCCTTCCGTGCCTGGGCGCGGGGCAAGGGCCGCGACGAGGTGACGCTGGCACGCCGGGGCGACGACCACGCCGGGCGCCGGCCCCGGGTGGTGCTCTGGACGGACTCGTTCTCCGACACCCTCTCGCCCACGGTCGCGCACGCCGCGGTCGCCGTGCTGCGGGACGCCGGGTACGAGGTCCTCGTGCCGGAGGACGACGCGTGCTGCGGGCTCACCTGGATCAGCACGGGTCAGCTGGACGGCGCGCGCCGTCAGCTGGCCAACCTGCTCGGCGTCCTCGGGCCGTTCGCCGTCAACGGCATCCCTATCGTCGGCCTCGAGCCGTCATGCACCGCCGTCCTGCGCTCGGACCTGCTCGACCTCTTCCCGGACGACCCGCGCGCGGCGGCCGTGGCGCGCGAGACCCGCACGCTCGCCGAGCTGCTCACCGCGCCCGAGCCGGTCGGGCCCGGGGACCGGTGGCAGGTCCCGGACCTGTCGGGCGTCACCGCCGTGGTCCAGCCGCACTGCCACCACCACTCGGTGATGACGTGGAACCCGGACCGTCAGCTGCTCACCGACGCCGGTGCGCAGTTCTCCGCGATGGCCGGCTGCTGCGGCCTTGCGGGGAACTTCGGCATGGAGAAGGGGCACTACGACGTCTCGGTCGCGGTCGCCGAGACCTCGTTGCTCCCGGCGCTGCGTGACGCGGCCCCGGGTGACGTCTACCTGGCCGACGGCTTCTCGTGCCGCACCCAGGCCGAGCAGCTCGCCGGTGTCCAGGGCATCCACCTCGCGGAGCTCCTTGCGGCGCACCTGTGCGCGCGGCAGCCGACCACCTGAGGCACGCGGCGGGCCGGCGTCAGGCTGTCGCCGGCTCGCTGACCGGGCCAGGGTTGAGCCACAGCTGGCCACCATCTCGGATGGTCCAGCCGTTCGGGTCCGAGGTGACCGCGTTCTGCCGGAAGTCGGTGGGGCGTTCGCGGACCAGAGCCCACCCCAGCCGGGAGAGCTCGCGGAGCGCGATCCCTTCGATCAACCTCGACTGGGTGGCCAGGAAGAGCACCTCCACCTTCTCGTGCAGGACGCTCAGGAAGTCGGGATCCTCCAGGAGCGACTGCTCGGTGCCCTGCAGGTCCATGTGCAGGAAGTCGATCCGGTCCAGGTGCTCGACCAGCGAGCGCAGGCTCAGCCCGTCGACCGGGTCGTGCTCGAGGGCGTGCCCTCGGTAGTCCACGTCCGCCTGGGTGCTGCTCATCTGGGCCCCGTTGTCGCTCCTCGGGTCGACCCGTGGGAACCACACGGTCTCATCGCGCACGTGGACGGCAGCATGCACGACGCGCACGTCCACGGACGCATCCTGCGTGAGCCCGTTGCGTTCGGCGTGCTCGAGGATCTCCACCTCGGCGGCAGCGGCGGCCTCGACGGCGAGGAGCGATACGCGGTCGAACCCTGAGCGCAGGGCGGTCACCCCTGCTGCCGTCACCCAGGGCCCGTAGGACGCGCCGAGCTCGACGCAGGAGAACGTGCCCCTGCTCGCCTGGACCGCTCGTTCGACCGCAGTGAGCAGCGCGACGTACTCGATGGCCTCCGCGTGGAAGCCGTCGTCGGGGATCGGCAGGTCCACGAACTCGACGCCGGGCAGGCCCGGCCCACTCAGGCCCGGGAACCGCGAGGCCTTGGTGCCGATGCCCAGCCAGTCCACGATCTCGCCCAGTCCCGGCTCGTTGCGCTGGTCGAGCCGGAACCGGGCCAGCAGGTCGACGTCCTCGGGCGCCCATCCACCGAAGAAGTCTGGTGGGCTCACCCACTCTCGCGCCGTGAGCGCCCGTTGGAGCCTGGTCTGCGGCATCGTCGCACCGGAGCCGTGGTCGACCTGCGTGCGGGTCTCCGCCAAGGCCGCCACCTGACCCTGCAGGGCAAGCGACTGTTCTCGAAGCCCTTCCAGCTGCACGAGCACGGGAGTCATCCAGCGAGCACGCAGGTCATGCGCGATGCGAGGCCATGGCACAACTGTTCCCCCGTCGACGAAAGCGGAGACACTGCCAGAATCCAACGGATCGCGCCGGACCTGGTGGACAGGGCCAGCGCTGGTGGTCACCCTAGCCTCGATCACTCCTCGCGCGCCGGGATGGCAGCTTGTGGGCACTGGTGGACACCCACCGCCCGAGGGACCAGGGTGGGCGCATGCTCGTTGCCTTCTCCGTCGCCCCGCTCGGTGCGGGCGAGTCCGTGACCGCCGCGGTCGCAGATGCCGTGCGCATCGTCCGCGAGTCGGGTCTGCCCAACCGGACCGACGCCATGTTCACCACCCTCGAAGGGGAGTGGGACGAGGTGATGGACGTGGTGAAGCGGGCCACGGAAGCCGTCGGCCGGCACGGCCACCGGGTCAGCCTGGTCCTCAAGGCCGACATCCGCCCGGGCCGCACGGGCGAGCTCACCGGGAAGGTCGCGCGGGTGGAGAAGGCGCTCGAGCAGCACTGAGCGGACCGCCACCCGGGTGTGCGATCGACCACGATCGGGGTGTGGGAATTGTCGCATCCGGGTGATCGTGCGCACCTGGTGCCGACAGGCCGCCCCGACCGGCTGACGCGTCCGGTCCGCTGTGGGACAGTGTGCTCGCACGCGTGAGCAGGACGGGCTCCGCGGGCGACCAGAACTGATCGTGGGTGGGCGGCGGCGCGCCCAGGAAGGCCGGGACCGATGCCCATCTTCGAGCTCGACGAGGGCAGACCGCGCCTTGTCCAGCCGATGCAGCCCCTGGCCGGGTCGTTCGCTCAGGAGACTGCCGCACTCCTCACGGACCACCTCGCTGCGATCGCCGGTGAGCCCCTGTTCGCCGTCCGCTCCCGGACCTCGTCACCCGACCACGCGGACCTCCCGGCGCTCCTCGCGCTCGATGCGACGGGCCGTGCGGTCGTGCTGGACGTGGTCCAGGTCGTCGACGACGACGCGATCGTCTCGTCCCTGCGGCACGCGGGTGCGGCGGCGCGGATGACGACGACGGACCTGGCCCGCGCCTACCACCCGGACCCGTCGCGCTTCGCCGTCGACTTCGCGGCGTTCCGTGAGCAGGCCGCCTACGGTGCGCAGTCGACGCGCCGCGAGGGCGTCCGACTGATCGTGCTGTGCTCCGAGGTTGCGGCCGAGGCGGGCGACACCTTGTCGTTCCTGCGCGGTCCGGGTCGGCACGTCGACGTGCTCCAGGTCGGCGTCGTCCGCGGTGAGGACGAGCGCCGCCTGCTGGACGTGTCGCCGCTGGCCACGCACGAGGGCGGCCGGCGGTCCGTAGAACCGACCGCGTTGAGGCTCGTGCGCGCGAGCGAGGGCTTTGCCGGACCGGCAGCCTCCGCGCCACGCAAGCCGTCATCCGGCGAGCTCCGCTCGGTGGCTCCGCCTCCTCCCGCGCCGTCGAACCTGACCGAGCCGACGCCGATCGTCCGCCGCGCGGTGCCGGTGGAGGCACCGGCAGACGACCCGACGCTCACGCAGCGGACGGGACGCGACGAAGCGCCCCGCGCGAAGGACCCGGTCCCGTCGCCCCAGCCGGTCTGGAAGTACGAGCCCGAGCGCATCGCGCCCCAGGCTCCCCGCACCCAGGAGACCGCCCGGTCGACGCACGAGGCGCCGACCACCTTGACGCCGGTCGTCGGCCTGCGCGCGGCTCAGCAGCAGCGACCCCCTCGTGACCGGGCGACCGCGGACCACGTGCCCGCCGAGAGCGCATCGTGGGACCTGTCCAACGACGTCCCGGGCCCGCGCCCGTTCCTGACGGAGCACAGCAGCAACCACGCCGACGCGCCCGCCAACGACCAGGTCACCCGCTCCGCACAGCCCACCGAGACGTCCGACGTCGCCGAGGCGTCCGACCTCGAGCAGGAGGTCGAGCAGGGACTTCCCGAGCTCGACCGCTCGGCGCCCGGGACGCAGCCGCTGCGCCCCACGCGCCCGGTCACCCGCCCGTCCACGCTGCCCGTCGAGCACTACGGCGGTCCGGAACGGTTCTCCGCGGCAGGCCTCCCGCTGGCGCTGCCCGAGCTCGCGACGCTCGCGAAGAGCCGCCGTGCGGTCACCACGCTGGTCTGGGTCCGTGCGCGTCGGGGGCAGCGGATCGAGGCGATGCTCCGCTCGGACGGCCTGATCGAGCTGCCGACGGGTGAGGTCTACTCCGACCCCGACACGGCCGCGTCCGTGGCCGTCGCGTCCGAGAACGCGGTCGACGGCTGGCGTGCGTGGCGCCTGGGCGAGGGCGGTCCGACGCTCGCAGAGGCGACGGGCGTCATCCACCCCTGACGCCTTGACCCGGCGAACCACCGGGGAGTGATGGCGGTCAGCGCGAGCGGGGGCGACGGATCCTCGTCGACCTGGTCGCGCCGACCCGCGGAGCACCGCGCACGAGGGTGCTGTGGCGTCCCTCACCGCACGCGAGCGGGACGTCCTCGCGTGCCTCGGCGCCGGGATGTCGAACGCCGACGTCGCCGTTGCGCTCGGCATCACCGAGGCGACCGCGAAGACGCACGTCAGCCGCGTGCTCGCCAAGCTCGGGCGCTCGTCACGGATGCAGGCGGCCGTCGTCGCCGTGGAGGCGGGCGTGACGCTCGGCTGAGCCGGCAGCCGTGTCGAGCAGTGCTGCGGAAGTGGTCGGACCGGGGAACTTTGCGATCCGTCGCACCGGCCGATGAGAGGGGCACCGTCCCCTCCGAACGAAAGGCCCGACCGATGGCTGTCACGACGCGGCACGAGAGCGTGCTCGTCGAGCTCAGTGCGCTGCGTGCGACGGGGACCCGTCCCGACGGGCACCCCTTGAGCGAGGCGACCCTGCGTGCGCTCGACCACGACATCGCCCTCCTCGAGGCGCTCCTCGCGCAGGCCCGCTGAGCGTCAGCCCCAGCCGTACGCGGACACCCACCGGTCGATCTCGGCGTAGAACCGCATCCGCACCGGAGGCGGCGACAGCGCCAGGTCGTGCAGGCCGTCCCGTACGCGGACGACCGTCACGTGCGACCCGAGCTGCACCGCACGGCGGGCCAGCAGCTCGACGTCCAGGACGATGTCGGCGGCACGCATGTCCTCGTTCCACCGTGGGCTGATGATCGTGCGGCTCGAGCACAGCATGAGGATGGGCACGTCGATGGACAAGCCCCGGGCGACGCGTGCGTGGCCGATCGTCACGGCCCGCAACCAGCCGGCGCGCACCGGGAAGGACGGTGTCGGCCGCCAGGTCGTGTTGTACGTCCACTCGCCTCCCGAGCCCGCGTCGAGCGTGCGGGCGTAGTAGCCCGGGTCGATGTTCGGCAGTGCCGTCTTGGGCTGGAAGCGGGCGAGGCGCGCGACGGTCGGTCCGGACAGGTGGCGCAGCACCGACGACCCCTGCAGCTCGAGCCACGGGCTGTTCAGCACGAGCCCGCTCAGGGCGCCCGGATGCCGGTGTGCCCACAGGGACGCGACCAGGCCGCCGGTCGAGTGGCCCATGACCATGACCCGCGCGCGCACCCCCAGCTCGGTGCGGATGACGTCGAGAGATGCTTCGAGCTCCTCGTCGTACGTGTCCAGGTCGTCGACGTAGCCCGGGGTCTGGTGCGGGCGCAGGCTGCGACCGAACTTGCGCAGGTCCAGCGCGTAGAACGCGGCGCCGCGGGCGTTCCAGTGCTCCGCGAGTCCCGTCTGGAAGAAGTAGTCCGACCAGCCGTGGACGTAGAGGATCGCGCGTGACGGTCGCAGCGGCACCGGCGTGGGCGGGGAGTACCTGACGAGCGTGGCGACGACCGCCCCCTCGTCGTCCGGGCGCAGCTCGAGCGTCCGGGCCTCGTAGTCCGGCCCGAGGACGTCGGGCTCCCAGGTCACACGCCGACCTCGAGGACGACCTTGCCGGTCTGGGTGCCCTCCCACAGCCGGCTCAGCGCCGTGCCCGCCTCCAGGAGGGGGAACGTCGAGTCCACCAGCGGCCGCACACCCGTGCGCGCCAGGAACGCGAGCAGGTGCTCGAGGTCGTTCCGCGATCCCATGGTCGTGCCCGCCACGGTGATCTCCTGGAAGAAGATCCGGGTCAGCTCGGCGGGTGCCGCGTCGCCGCTCGTCGCCCCGGCGACCACGATGATCCCGCCCGGCTTCACGGACCGTACCGAGTGCGACCAGGTCGCCTTGCCGACCGACTCCAGGACCACGTCGACCCGGGGGACGCGTGCCCCGGGTTCCACCGCGGCGGCGGCCCCGAGGGCCAACGCCCTGTCGCGGCGCTCCGGGTCGCGACCCGTCACGACCACCTCGAGCCCGGCCGCGTTCCCGAGCAGGATCGCCGCCGTGGCGAGCCCGCCCCCGGAGCCCTGCACGAGCACCCGCTGGCCGGGGGTGGCGCGGCCCGTCACGAACAGCATCCGGTAGGCCGTGAGCCACGCGGTGGGCAGGCAGGCCGCCTCGACGAAGGACAGCTGTGACGGCTTGTCGACGAGGTTCGAGGTCGGGACGAGGACCTGCTCGGCGAGGGTCCCGTCGTAGCGCTCGGACAGCAGGGAGCGTGGCTCGTCGCCGAGCTGGACCACCCCGTGCACGACGACTTCACGACCGTCCGCGGTGACACCTGAGGCATCGGTGCCCAGGATCATCGGCAGCTGCTCGGCGCGCAGACCGACACCGCGCAGGGACCAGAGGTCGTGGTGGTTGAGCGCGGCCGCTCGGACGTCGACGACCGTCCAGCCCTCCCGGGGCGTCGGGGCGGGGCGTTCCCCCACCACCAGCCCGTTCAACGGCGTGGTCGGGTCGAAGCTGGCGGCGTAGGCGGCGATCACGGCCCCAACGTAGCCGGAGGTTCCCCCGCACCGCCCGGACCTGTGATCCTGGGCGGATGACCAGCGGATCGGAGAAGATCGGGCGCGTCGTCGCCGACATGGACAGGGTCCGCGCAGGGCTTCCTCGCACGGACGGGATCGGAGTCTTCCTCGACGTCTACCGTCGCGTGACCGCGCTCGTCGCGCTCAGGGTCACCGACGGCACGTTCCAGGACCCGGCGTTCACCGAGGACCTGGACGTGCGTTTCGCGGACCTGTTCCTCGACGTGCCGGCGGACCTCGTCGCCCGGCGCCCGGTGTCGAAGGCATGGGAGCCGTTGGTCGAGCGCCGGGCCGTGCGCCGGATCCTGCCCATCCAGTTCGCGCTGGCCGGGATGAACGCCCACATCAACCACGACCTCGCGCTCGCGGTCGTCGCCACCTGCACGGCGCGATCGTGCGAGCCCGACGACGGGTCCATCCACAGGGACTTCGAGGAGGTCAACGCGGTGCTCGCCGAGATCGTGCGCCCGATCCGCGACTCGTTCCTCGACCAGGCGATCGTCACGCACGGCGCGGCCGTCGCACCGCTGGCGGACCTGGTGAGCAACTTCTCGATCGACAAGGCACGCGACGCCGCCTGGGTCTCCGCGCTGACGCTGTGGCACCTGCGCGACATCCCGTTCCTGGAGCGGGCGGCGCGCGACACGTTGGCGCGGACCGTCGGGCTGGTGAGCCGTCAGCTCCTGACGGTGGTCGTGCTCTAGAGAAGGGGCAGCATCCGACCCAGGTCCGGGACGGCCTCGCTGGTGTAGCGCGCGTGCAGCGCCGCGGCCAGCTCGTCGACGTCGTAGGGCTGGCGGCCCGCGGCGAGGCGGACCCAGCGGCGTGCGTCGCTGACCTCGAGGTCCCAGCCGCCGCGCGCGACGACGATCCGCAGCAGCGCGTCGGCGACGAGCCGCAGGGCACCGGCGTCCACGGGGTCCACCCCGCGTGGCACCGACCGCGCGAGGTCGTCGGCGTGCACGACGAGCTCCAGGACCCGCGACACGGTCATCGTGCTCAGCAGCACCGGTCCGCGCCGGGCCTGCACCACGCGGTCCTCTGCACCCAGCTCGTCGAGCCGGTCGAACGCCGCCTGCGCGCGCTGGTCGACCGCACCGAGCGGGTCGTCGGCGATCTCGATCGCGAGGTCTCGCGTGACCTGTGCGATGTTCGCCGCACGCTCGGCGTAGGTGCCCACGTACTCGCCGAGCGTGAGGGGCACCGTGCCGTCGGGCAGCGGTACGCACACGGCGAGCGCCTCCATCGCACGGCCGAGGTGCGCGACGAGCTCCGAGACGGTCCAGCCGTCCAGCACCGACGGCTCGTCGGCCACCTGGTCGTCGACGACCTCACCCACCCAGCGACGCAGCCGGATCCACTGGTCGTGCAGGGCGGCGGTTGCGTCGGCGAGCTCACCGGAGGGCGTAGACATGCCGCCCATCCTGGCGGTCGGTGCGCGATGCGTCGAGGTCGTCGCGCGCGACGCGCCGCGGGTGCCCATACGCGATGAGCGAGCTCACGGACGGTGGCGGGCGCCGGTCTCCAGGAACTCGTTGACCAGCGAGCCGACGAGCTGCTCCTCGATCAGGAACCCGTCGTGGCCGTAGTCCGAGTGGACCGTGCGCAGCACCGCCCCGGGGATGCCGTCGGCGATCCGCTGGGACTGCGCGGGGGGGAAGAGCCGGTCGCTGTCGACCGCGATCACGAGGGTGCGGGCCGTCACGGCGGCGAGGGCCTCGCGCACGCCCCCGCGGTCACGGCCCAGGTCGTGCGTGATCATCGTGCGCGTGAGGATCACGTAGGTGTTGGCGTCGAACCGACGCGCGAGCTTGTCGCCGTGGTGGTCGAGGTAGGACTGCACGGCGAACCGACCGCCCTCGAGCGGCTCCTCGGCGCCCTGCGGGATGCGCCCGAACCTCTGGTCCAGCTCGACCGCGCTGCGGTAGGTCTGGTGTGCGATCTGCCGGGCCAGCCCGAGACCGATGTGCGGGCCCTCGCCGTCGGGCGCGTCGTAGTAGTCGCCCTCGCGGTAGTGCGGGTCGGCGCGGATCGCGGCGATCTGGGTGTGGAAGCCGGCGATCTGGTCGCCCGAGGTCTGCGCGGCCGTGGCGATCGCCGCGATGGCGTCGACCCGGTCGGGTGCGGTGGCGGCCCATTCCAGGACGCGCAGCCCGCCGAGCGAGGCGCCGATGACCAGCGCCCAGGAGTCGATGCCGAGCAGGTCCGCGAGGCGGATCTCGGCGGCCACCTGGTCACGGACGGTCAGCAACGGGAAGCGGCCACCCCAGGGGCGGCCGTCGGGGGAGACCGAGGCTGGACCCGTGGAGCCCTGACAACCACCGAGCACGTTGGGCGCGACCACGAACCAGCGGTCGGTGTCGATCGGCGCACCCGGCCCGATCATGGACTGCCACCAGCCGGGGGTCGGGTGACCGTCGCCGGCCGGACCGGTCACGTGGGAGTCACCTGTCAGTGCGTGCAGGACGAGGACCGCGTTGCTGCCGTCCTCGTTCAGGGTGCCCCACGTCTCGTAGGCCAGCCGCACGGCCGGCAGCCGCCCGCCGGACTCCAGGGCGAAGGGACCGAGGTCGGCGAACTGCCGACGGCCCACCGGGTCGCCGTCGCGCCACGCGCTGCTCGCCCGGACGGGCGGCTCGCCGGATGGCTGGGGACGCGACGCGAGCGTCGAGGGACGGGCGCGCGGGCCCTGGAAGAGCGGGCGCGCGGCCGAGCCGCCCGTGCCTTCAGTGGTGGACGACCCAGAAGGCACAGGCGGCGTCGGCTGCGTACCAGAACTCATGCGGTGATCAGGCTCCCTTGGCGGCGCGGAAACCCGCGTCCAGGTCAGCAAGGATGTCATCGATGTGCTCGATCCCCACAGAGAGGCGCACGAGACCCGGGGTGACGCCCGACAGGGCCTGCTCCTGCGGCGTGAGCTGGCTGTGGGTCGTGGACGCCGGGTGGATGACGAGCGAACGCACGTCACCGATGTTGGCGACGTTCGAGTGCAGCTCGAGCGCGGACACGAACGCCTGACCCGCTTCGGTCCCACCGTCGATCTCGAACGCGATGATCGCGCCGGCGCCGCGGGGGGCGTACTTGAGCTGTGCCGCGTGCCACGGGCTCGACTCCAGGCCCGCGTAGTGCACCCCGAGGACGTCCTCGCGTGCCTCGAGCCATGCGGCGACCTTGACGGCGTTCTCGACGTGCCGCTCTACCCGCAGCGACAGGGTCTCGATGCCTTGCGCGATGAGGAACGCGTTGAACGGCGACAACGACGAGCCGAGGTCCCGGAGCAGCTGCACACGGGCCTTGAGGATGAACGACAGGTTGATGCCGAAGAGGCCGCCGACGCCCAGGTCCCGCGCGAACACGAGGCCGTTGTAGGACGGGTCGGGGGTGTTGTAGTTGGGGAACCGCTCCGGGTGCTGCAGGTAGTCGAACGAGCCGCCGTCGACGATCACGCCGCCGATCGCCGAGCCGTGGCCACCGAGGTACTTGGTCGCGGAGTGCACGACGACGTCGGCGCCCCACTTCAGGGGGTTGATCAGGTAGGGCGTCGCCACGGTGTTGTCGACGACCAGGGGCACGCCGTACTCGTGCGCGACACCCGCCACGAGCTCGATGTCGAGGATGTCGGACTTGGGGTTGGGGATCGTCTCCGCGAAGAACAGCTTGGTGTTGGGACGGATCGCGTCCTTCCAGGCCTGCGCGTCGTGCGGGTCGGTGACGAACGTGGTCTCGATGCCGAGCTTGGGCAGCGTGTAGTGCAGCAGGTTGTACGTGCCGCCGTACAGCGACGGGCTGGCGACGATGTGGTCACCGGCCTCGGCGATGTTGAGGATCGCGAGGGTCTCGGCGGCCTGGCCCGAGGACACGAGGAGCGCGCCGACGCCACCCTCGAGGGACGCGATGCGGTTCTCGACGACCTCCTGGGTGGGGTTGCCGATGCGCGTGTAGATCGGACCGAGGTCCTGCAGCGCGAACCGCGCCGCCGCGACCTGGGCGTCCGGGAAGACGAAGGACGTCGTCTGGTAGATCGGCAGTGCGCGGGCGCCCGTGGCCGGGTCGGGCGTCTGGCCGGCGTGGATCTGGCGGGTCTCGAAGTTCCAGCTCTCGTTGCTCATGGTCGATGCTCCTGATCGTGATGGTCTGAGGGATCCGCAGGAGGCACCGGCAGCCGACATCCGTCCCGCGAAGGGTGGGTTGGGGCGCACGGTTCGAGCCATGGCTCGGGCGGGTCTCAGGACCGTCGATCAACCGACGACAACCTGCCCGCGGGCACAGCCGAGCGTGCGCTGGTCAGCGACACATTCGGCGGGACATGACGCGACTGTAGGACGCCATGTCCGCCTGCCGGAACCAACGTCTCACATGTCAAGACCGTTTCACCCGACCGGACGAGACGTCGTCAGAACGTCAACCACTGGCCCCCGGCTGTTCGTCCTGCGGTTCCGCACAGGCCGCTCACAGATGCCTGACATGCGCTCAACTTCATCGGACGCACCGGGGAGTCGAACCCGGTGCCGCGACGAAAGGACGGGATGCGGACGGTGGCGCCCGTGTTCCAGCTCTACCGGTTCTCCGACGACGACGTCGTCTGGTGGCGGCTCGTGAGCCCCAACGGGCGCGGGCTCGCCCGGAGCGCGCTCGCGCTCCCCAGCGTCGAGGCAGCGCGCGCCTCGGTCGAGGACGTGCGGGCGGCCGTCGGGTCGCTCATGCCCGTTCTCCGGCTCACCGGCGCGTACCGATGGCAGTGGTTGCTCACGCACGACGAGGTGCCGGTCGTGCAGGGCATCGGGGACCAGGACCGCCGTATCCGGTGCGCCCACGCCTGCCGCAGCTTCGTCGAGCTGGCGCCCGTCACGCCGCTCGACGCCGCCGTGGCGACGTTCCGCCGGTCGTCCGCGCCGCCTGTCAGCGCCCGGCGCACCGCGACGTGAAGGGCGCGTGGGTGCTCGCCGGAGGGGTGATCGCCGCGAACGTCGTCGTGCTCGCAGCGCTCGCGGTGAACGAGAGCGGCCCTGGCCAGGCCGACCGGGTGGTGGTCGAGGACGTGGTGGCGCAGGACCCGGCGGCGCCGGTCGTGCCCCTGCCGACGACTCCGCCCGCCTCCACCGGCCAGACGGCCCCAGACGGCCCTATCGGCCCGGCCGAGCTCGCCGACTCGCGTCCGCCGCCGCTGCGCGCATCGCCCGAGTGGGTGGCCAAGGTCTCCGCCGAGACGGGGATCGGGTCGGTTGCGGTCCGGGCCTACGGCACGGCGACACTGACGCTCGCCCGGGACGTTCCGGGCTGCCGGCTCGGCTGGCCCACCCTGGCCGGTATCGGCGCGATCGAGTCGGGCCACGGCACGCACGCGGGCGCCGTGCTGCTCGACGACGGCCACCCGAGCCTGCCGGTGCTCGGCCCCGCGCTGGATGGGACGAACGGGACGGCGGCGATCCACGCGAGGCCCGACGACACCGCGTGGACGCAGGACCCTGACTGGGCGCACGCGGTCGGACCCATGCAGTTCCTGCCGTCGACCTGGCGGCGCTGGGCGTCAGACGGCGACGGCGACGGCGTGCAGGACCCCAACGACCTCGACGATGCCGCCGTCGCTGCGGGCCGGTACCTGTGTGCCGCAGGCGGGGACCTGTCCACGGGCGCCGGCTGGTGGGCCGCGGTCCGTTCCTACAACCACGACGACGCGTACGTCGCCCAGGTGCTCGCGACGGCCGACGGCTACGCCGCACGGACGTGACCGTCGTCGGCGGTCGCTACCGGTTGGGGCGGCTGCTCGGGAGCGGCGGCTCGGCCGACGTGCACGCGGCGGTCGACGAGCTGCTCGACCGGCCCGTAGCGGTCAAGGTCATGCGCGTGGTCGGTGGGGAGGTCGCCGATCCGGGCGTACGCGCCGCTGCGCGTCTGAGGCACCCGAACATCGCGGCCATCCTCGATGCGGGCCGCACAGCGGAGGGCCGAGCGTTCGTGGTGCTCGAGCTCGTGGACGGGATGACCATCGACGCGATCCTCGGGCGCGCCGGGGCCATGACCACCGACGACGCGCTCACCGTCGTCGGCGCCGTCCTGGACGCGCTCGCCCACGCGCACGCGCACGGGGTCCTTCACCTGGACCTGTCGCCGTCGAACGTGATGGTCGCGGTGGTGGACGGCGAGCCGCAGCCCGCGCAGACGTTCGTGCTCGACCTGGCCGGGAGCCGCGCGCCGGCCCCGGGCGACGCCTTCGTGATCGTCAGCCCGGAGTACGCGGCGCCCGAGATCGCCACGGCCACGGCCGCCGACGAGCGGTCGGACGTCTACTCGGCGGGCGCGCTCCTGTACCTGCTGCTGACCGGGCACCCACCCTTCGAACGGTCGGACCCGGCGGATGTGCTGCGTGCGCAGGTGGGGGAGACCGCTCCTCGACCGTCGGACCGAGCGCCGGCCGTACCGGCGGCGGTCGACCGGATCGTGGCCCGCGCCCTCGCGAAGGACCCCGCGACTCGCTTCGCGTCCGCACGGGCGATGCGCGCAGCAGTCGGTGACGCCCGGTCGGTGCTGCCCATACCGTCACCACGTCCTGCGTCCGATGGGCGGAGGGTCCCTGCGCCGTCCTCCACCAAGCGCCTCCCGGTCGTGGCCGCCCGGTCCGTCCCACCGCCGACGGTTGCCCCGCGGCGCAGCGTGGGCTCCCTCGTGCTCGCGGTGCTGCTGGGGAGTGCGGTCGTCGCTGGTCTCGCCCTGTTGCGGCCCGTGGCCGACGACGCGCAGGGTGCGCAGGTCGTTGCCACGAGCGCGTCGACGACGGCACCGGTGGTCGTGCCCACCCAGACCGCGACCGAGGTGCCGACGGGCCCCGCGCGTGAGCAGCCGAGGGGGCTGGAGGTGCCCGCGCTCGTCGGTCTCGACGTAGACGGCGCGCAGGGCGCGGTCGAGGCTCTGGGACTGCTGCTCGCCGTCGCCGCAGAGGTGGATGCGTCCGCGCCCCGTGGAACGGTGCTCGGGGCCGAGCCCTCCCCAGGGTCGACCGTCCCCCCAGGATCGATGGTTCACGTGACGGTCGCCTCTGGGCTCACCACGGTTCCCTCCGTCCAGGGTGAGCCGGCGGACACGGTCTCCGCAGCGCTCGATGCTGCAGGCCTCGTGAGGGACCCGAGCGTGCTGACGGACGTCCAGCCCGCAGCAACCGCCGGCACGGTCCTGCGCTCGGTGCCGCCCGCGGGCGCACGGGTCCCGGTCGGTTCGCCGGTCAGGCTGGTGGTCGCGGCGCAGGTCGAGCCGGACCCGACCCCGACGCCCACCCGGAGCCCTGTCCCGAGTGCCGCAGCCACGGCGGATCCGTCCGCGTCGCCGACGCCGGGCGGGGCCCCGGCGCCGTGAACCACGGCACGCCGTCCCGCGTTCACCCGCCGTCAGTCCATTCGACGCCGACGGAGGCTCTACTGGCGTCGCGTCGCGACCGGCGACCGCCGACCCGGTACGTCCGGCCGCAGCGCGAAGGGAGTACAACCACGTGAGCACCGAGGTGCGCGAGGTCACGCCCCGGGCAGAGCCCGCGCGTCCGCGCCCCATCTCGTCCAAGGCGACCGGCTCAGATGCCGTGTTCGTCAAGGGCACGCGGACGGTCGCGGCCACCGTGCTGGTCATCACGGGCGGCATAGGGGTGTTCCTGGCGAGCCAGTCGATCCCGACGCTTCGCCACTACGGGTGGAGCTTCTTCACCGAGACCCAGTGGGCGCCCGAGACGGACACGATCGGCATCGCCGCCGTGCTCGTGGGGACGTTCACGGTCGCGCTCGTGGCGATGAGCATCGCGTTCCCGCTCTCGTTGGCCACCGCCCTCTACATCAGCGAGTTCGCGCCCCCGCGGGTACGCAGCACGCTGGTCTCGATGGTCGACCTCATGGCTGCGGTGCCGAGCATCATCTACGGGCTGTGGGGGTTCTTCCTCCTGCAGCCGCACGCCAGTGCGGTCGCCCGGTTCCTGCACGCCAACCTCGGCTGGATCCCGATCTTCGACGTGGACGCAGATGCGGACGCGGCCCAGTGGGAGCAGACCAGGTACACCGCATCCGCATTCATCGCGGGACTCGCCGTCGCGATGATGGTCATGCCGATGGCGTCGTCCGTCATGCGTGAGGTCTTCTCCTCGGCACCGCTCGGCGAGCGCGAGGGTGCGCTCGCCCTCGGGTCCACGCGCTGGGGAGTGATCCGGTCGGTCGTCCTGCCGTTCGGCCGGGGCGGGATCATCGGCGGCACGATGCTCGGTCTGGGCCGTGCGCTGGGAGAGACGATCGCGGTCCTGATCATCGTCTCGCCCAGGTTCGACCTGAAGTTCAAGCCGCTGGAGATCGGCACCAACACGGTCTCCGCGCTCATCGCCGGCCGGTTCGGCGAGGCCTCGGTCGCACAGCTCTCGGCACTGCTCACGGCGGGCTTCGTGCTCTTCTGCCTGACGCTGCTCATCAACACTCTCGCGGCGATCGTGGTGTCGCGGTCGCGCTCCGGTGCGGGGACGGACATCTGATGGCGACCGACCTCGAGCTCACCGGGACCACGGCGGTCCCCACCCGGCAGACGTCGTCGACACCCGAGCTGCGCACGTTCGTCGTCGCGCGGCGCGACCCGACGCCAGGCCCGGACCGGACGGTTCGGCGCCGCGTGGCGAGCACCACCCCGGCCGACCGGCTTGCCTCCGCCGCGTGCATCGTCTCGGCGCTGGCGCTGGCCTGGCTCACGTGCTTCCGGCTGCTGCCCTGGGGGACGCCGCTGGCCTTCGTCCTGACGTCGTTCGTCTGCTACCTGGTGATCGTGACGACCGTGACGCACATCGTCGCGCCCGGACCGGCCGTCGCCGACCGCCTTGCGACGTCCATCATCACCGGGGGAGCGATCGTCGTCGGGATCGCACTGGTCAGCACCGTCGTGTTCACGTTCGTGCGCGGGTTCCCGGCGCTCATCCACCCCAACATGTGGGTCGACGACATGGCAGGCGTCGGCCCGCGCGACCCCTTGACCAAGGGCGGGGTCGCGCACGCGATCGTGGGCTCGGTCATCGAGATCTCGATCGCGATCCTCGTCACGGTCCCGCTCGCGCTGGGCACCGCCGTCTACATGGTCGAGGTCGGTGGCCGGTTCGCCAGGATCGTCCGCACCGTCGTCGAAGCGATGACCGCACTCCCGTCGATCATCGCCGGCCTGTTCATCTACACCGTCTTCATCCTGCTGCTCGGTGTCCCGCGCTCGGGCTTCGCGGCGGCGCTCGCGCTCTCCGTGATGATGCTCCCGATCATCGCCCGCGCCGCCGACGTGGTGCTGCGGGTGGTCTCCTCGGGACTGCGCGAAGCGAGCCTGGCTCTCGGCGCCTCGCGCTGGCGCACCGTGTGGCACGTGGTCCTTCCGACGGCCCGGCCCGGCCTGGCGACGGCCCTGATCCTCGGCGTCTCCCGCGCCGTCGGCGAGACGTCGCCCGTCCTGCTCACGTCCGGTGCAGCGAGCTTCTTCGTCTTCAACCCGTTCGTCGGAGTCATGAACTCCCTGCCGCTGTTCGTCTTCAGCACCGTGCGCACCGGCGAGGAGCTGTACGTGCAGCGCGGTTTCGCCGGCGCCTCGATCTTGCTGCTGCTCGTCCTCATCCTGTTCGTCGTCACCCGCCTGCTCGCGCGCCCGCGGCGCGGGCGCTGATCGCCTCGGAGTCCCGATGCCACACTCCCTCGTCGCGACCCGCCGACACCGGCGGGCCCGATGGAAGCGCGCCGCGTCCGCAGCGCTCGCCGCGGTCGTCGTCGCGATCCTCGGTCTGCTCGCCGCGTCCCCCGCGTCGGCTGCCTACGGCCAGATCGAGGGGACCGGGTCCACCTGGAGCCAGGTGATCGTCGACCAGTGGATCGCCGACGTCTCCGCCAACGGCATGCAGGTGGTGTACACCGGCGGCGGCTCGTCCAAGGGGCGCAAGGACTTCGCGCAGGGCTCGACCGATTTCGCCATCTCGGAGATCCCCTACCAGGGCGCAGCCGAGCAGGACACGTCAGGGGGCCGAGAGTTCGCGTACCTGCCGATCGTCGCCGGCGGGACGTCGTTCACCTACCACCTGGAGGCGGGCGGGAAGCTCGTCCGGGACATCCGGCTGTCCGGGGAGACGATCGCAAAGATCTTCACGGGCGCGATCACGAAGTGGAACGACCCGCAGATCTCGTCCGACAACAACGGGCGCACGTTCCCGGACACCGCGATCATCCCCGTCGTCCGCTCGGACGGCTCGGGCACGACGGCGCAGTTCACGACCTGGCTGGACAAGCAGTACCCGAGCCTGTGGCGGAGCGTCTACGCCAAGGGTGGGCTCACGTCGTACTACCCGCAGATCCCGTCGGCGGTCGGCGCGTCCAGCTCGGACCAGGTCATGAACTCGATCTCGGCCCCGTCGGGCAACGGGACGATCGGCTACGTCGAGTACTCCTACCCCGTGAACAAGGGCTACCCCGTGGTCAAGGTGCTCAACGCCGGCGGCTTCTACGTCGAGCCCACCCAGTACAACGTCGCCGTCGCGCTGACCACGGCGAAGATCAACACCGCGGACCCGACGGCGGAGAACTACCTCACGCAGGACCTTTCCGAGGTGTACACGAACGGTGACCCCCGGGCCTACCCGCTGTCGTCCTACTCGTACATGCTCATCCCCACCGCCTCGGACGACTCCCGGATGAAGGGGCAGACCAACAAGCGGCAGACCTTGGTCGACTTCCTCTTCTACTCGCTCTGCGAAGGACAAGGGAAGGCCGGCGCATACGGCTACTCCCCGCTGCCGCTCAACCTGGTGCAGGCCGGGTTCGAGCAGATCGGCAAGCTGGGGGCGGCTGACGGCGACGTCGACATCGCGGGGCGAGAGCCGACCAGGTGCAACAACCCGACCTTCGTCCCCGGTGACCTGAGCAAGAACCACCTGGCTGAGGTTGCACCCCAGCCCGCGGCCTGCGACAAGTCCGGTGCCGGACCGTGCCTGGGCTCCGACCAGTCCCAGACCGCGGGCGGCGCGCCGGTGGCCGCCGGAGCTGGTGCTGGGGGCGCAGTGACGACGGCCGGAGGTGCGGCGAACGGTACGAAGGGAGGGACCGCCTCCGCTGCTTCCGGCGGAGCGCTACCCACCGCGGGTGGCGCTGCCGACACCGCGGGACAGGTGGACCCCGAGACAGGGCTGCCGGTCTCGTCGGGCGACGGCACCATGAGCGTCGCGAGCGCGTCGGTGTCCACGGTGCTGCCGCCCAGACCGGTGGGCGGCAGCCTGCTGTTCGGCGTGCTCGCAGCCATCGAGCTGCTCGCACTGGTGCTCCTGCCTGCGCTCCTGATCGTCCTGTGGCGCCGAAACCGGACCCGAGCCATCACACCGACCACCGAGGACCCGTGGCTCGACGGGGGTGCGTCATGATCGGCCGGCGGCCCGCGGCGCTGACCCGGCCCCTGCTGGTCCGGGCCGTCGCGCTCGCTGCGGTCCCGTCGATCGCTCTCGCGGCACTTCTCGCCGGACCGACCGCCACGTCGGCGCAGGCCGCCGACACGGACCCGGTGACCGCGGCGGAGTACGCGCAGACCAAGACGCTGACCCGTGCGCACCTCGAGCCTGACGGGAGCGAGAGCCTCGTCGACCAGCGCACCGTGACGGTGAGCGTCGACCACACGAACCACCTGCGCGGTCGGCAGAAGATCGGGGTGAGCTGGTCGGGCGCGCATCCGTCAGCCGCTCGGTCGAGCTCCCCCTACGGCGTCCTCGGGTTCAACTCCCAGGAGTACCCCGTGGTGATCCTGGAGTGCCGTGGCCTCGACGACCCGAGCCTGCCGGCTGCGCAGCAGCTGAGCCCTGAGACCTGCTGGACGTCGAACGCCTTCCAGCGCACCCAGTCCGCTCCGCCCCCCGTCCGGGCCGACCCGAACGACAGAGCGTGGGTCCACGACCGGTACGCGGCCGAGAGCGACCGCGCCGCCCAGCAGCTCCTGCCCGGGTGGCCGGCGGAATGCAACGCCCAGGCCGCCGGTGGTGTCGACCACCTCGTGCCGTTCATCGACGCCAAGGGCAAGGTGTGGCCGGCGTGCGACACGGCGACGATGCCGGCGGACGCGTCAGGTGAAGGGGGTGCGCTGCCGCCCGCGGAGGTCGCGGTGTACACGGCACCGGACGGCACGGGGAACTGGCAGTTCGAGGTGCGCTCGACCCAGGAGACGGAGTCGTTGGGCTGCTCGTCGTCGGTGCGGTGCTCGCTCGTGGTCATCCCGATCATGGGAATCAGCTGCGAGGGCACGAACGCCGGGTGCCGGGCCTCGGGCACGTCGATGCCGGGATCGACCTGGGACAAGCAGACCGACCCGACCGTCGGGGCCAACCTGTGGTGGTCGGAGTCCAACTGGCGCGGCCGGTTCTCCGTGCCGCTGACGTTCGGCCTGACCGCCGACGCGTGCGACGTGCTCGACTCGCGGCCTCCGGTGGACTTCTGGGGCTCGGAGCTGATCGCCCAGGCGTCGCTGCAGTGGGCGCCTGCGTACTGCCTGCGCGCGGACCGGTTCAAGTTCCGGGGCAACGCGAAGTCGGAGTCCTCCTCCGTGCGGCTCGTGGACTCCGGGCAGGGCGTGGCGGCGTTCGTGTCCTACCCGGCAGCCGCCGCCAAGAAGCAGCTCGCGTACGCGCCGGTCGCGGTGACGGGGTTCGGCATCTCGTTCGTCGTCGACCAGCCGGACAACACGGGCGAGCGGACTGAGCTCAAGCTGACCGCACGGCTGCTGGCCAAGCTGCTCAGCCAGTCCTACCGCGTGATCCTCGGTTCACCGGGACATCCCGGCATGCAGGACAACCCGCAGTCGCTCAACCGTGACCCCGAGTTCAAGGAGCTCAACCCCGGCCTGAGCGAGACGGCGACGGAGGCACGCGCCACCCTGCTGTCGTTGTCCGAGAGTGCGGACACCATGCGGGCGCTGACCTCCTACATCGCGGCCGACGCCGACGCGATGGCGTTCCTGCACGGGACGCCCGACCCGTGGGGCATGGTGGTCAACCCGGACTTCCAGTCCTCGGTCGATGCCAACGGCCTGGTGCACGGCCTCCAGCTGCCGCTCGACGAGTGGCCGCTGCTCGACACCTGGGTCCTCCCGTCGCAGAGCTGCATGAAGAAGATCACGACGCCCTACTACTCCCTGATCGCTGCACCCGTGAACAGCCTGCGAAAGATCGCCACCGCGATGATCGACGCGTGGCCCAACGCGCAGACGAAGTGCACGGACCTCCCGGACCTGCCCGTCAAGGTCAGCCGCGGTGACCCCCAGAACTACGGTTCGCGGTTCATGCTCGGCGTGGTCTCGCTCGGTGACGCCGAGCGGTACGGCCTGCATCTCGCGTCCCTGCAGACGGCCGGCACCGGGACCGGTGCGACGTTCGTCGCGCCCGACAACGCGAGCATGGCCGCGGCCGTCGCCGGTGCGACGAGCGCCGGTCCGGCGCAGGCGTTCACGCTCGACGCGGCGACGCTCCCGGACGACGCCTACCCCGGCACGATGATCGTTCAGGCAGCGGTCCCGACGACCGGGCTGTCGAGCGCTGACGCCGGCCACGTCGCACAGTTCGTCACGACGGCCACCACGGAGGGCCAGGTCCCCGGACCCGGGAACGGCCAGCTGCCGGAGGGGTTCCTGCCGATCACGGAGTTCGGAGCGACCGCGAAGCTCTTCGCGGCCGCGCAGGCCTCCGCGGCCGTCATCGCCGCGCAGAAGGGGATCCCGGCGAGCACCCCGACCACAGCGACGAGCACGGGTACCACGACCACCTCCTCCACCCTGTCGCCGGGAGCGTCGACGGGGGACGCCGCCGCTGTCGGGTCGGTGACGGGGACCGGGGACCCGAGCGAGCTGGGTGGTGCGGACATGGTGACGGTCGACGGAGAGCCCGCGCCGAGCGCGCCGGCGAGCGCCCGCACGACGGCGTCCGGTGTCGCGACGCCGGCGACGCCGGTGTCGGCCGCCCGGATCGCCATCCCGGTGGCCGCCGGGGTCGGACTGTGCGGAGCGCTCGCCCTCCCGTTCGCCTTCGGCCTCGGAGCGCGGAGGCCAGGACCGTGACCGCGACGCTGGAGAACCCGTACGCGCCGCCCAGCGACGAGCGTGTCCAGGCGGGACCGCCGCGGGGCTGGAAGCCGCCGAAGGGGCTGCGTCCGCGGGAGCCGCGTAGTGCACGCCTGCCGTTCACCGACGGTGCCCGGGCGCTGCAGATCGCGCTGGTCACCGCGGTGGCGCTCGTCGTCGGCGTGTTCGCGTACCTCGCGGTGCTGACGCCGCTGCAGGAGGCGCGCGCGCAGCGGGAGCTCGGCTCGCAGCTGCGTCAGGAGCTCGCGGCGCAGACGGCTCCGATCGGTGGCGTGATCGATCCCGGCACCCCCGTGCTGCTGCTCGAGATCCCGACCCTGGGCCTGCGCCAGGTGGTGGTCGAAGGAACGGCCGCGCAGGACCTGATGTCCGGCCCTGGGCACCGTCGCGACACGCCTCTGCCCGGACAACGGGGCGTCTCCCTCGTGTACGGCCGGTCCGGCGCGTACGGCGGCCCGTTCAAGGCGGTCCCCACCCTGAAGAAGGGCGACGGGATCATCGTGACGAACGGTCAGGGTGAGTTCACGTACCGCGTCGACGGGGTCCGGTACGCCGGCGACCCGTTCCCGGCGCCGCCGGCCGCCGACGGGTCGAGGCTGACCCTGGTCACGGGTGAGGGCCCGGGCGGCTCGGCCGGCACGCTCCTGCCCGTGCGGGTGGCGTACGTCGACGCGACGCTCGTCGGTAAGGCGGCCGTCGCGCCACCGGGTCGTGCCGGCGGGGTACCCGAGTCCGAGAAGGCGATGCAGGTGGACCCCTCCGTGTGGCCGATCGTCGTGCTCGCGCTGCAGCTGCTGCTCCTCGTGGTCCTGGTGACCGCGTTCCTCGTCCGGAAGCTGCCTGGTCGGGCGGTGTGGGTGCTGGCCGTCCCGGTCGTGGTCGCGGCGGCGTGGGTCGTGGGGGACACCTCGGCCCGGCTGCTGCCCAATCTCCTCTAGGCACGTCGCGAGCGTCGTCCCTCGGTGACGAGCCGGCAGTCCTGCGTTCACAGAAGACGCACAGCCCGTTCGCCCGGTATCGGGAGGTTGAGTCACGGGCCGGCGTCGCCGGTCCGGACAGTCGATCTCACGAAGGGTGCTTCTCCAGTGAAGCGTTCGACGATCTCGGCCATGGTGGCCACCGTTCTCCTCGGAGCGCTGGGTGTGGCCTCGGCCACGTCCGCCTCCGCCGACCCGAGCGCCCAGGGGCGCGACATCGTCGGTGTCGGGTCCGACACGACGCAGTACGCACTCAACTACCTGGCCGACGGTGCCCTCGTGGGTGCGTCCGCGCGTGCAGGCTTCAACGCCGCGTCCAACTCGCGCATCGTCTCCTACGACGCACAGCTCGACGGTGTGGCTGCCGGCGTCGTCACCCAGATCCAGGTCAAGACCGGTACGGCCCTCATCAACCGCCCGAACGGCTCCGGTGCCGGCAAGGCGCTGCTGTTCGGCGGCAACAACAACCCCAACATCAACTTCGCGCGCGCCTCGAGCACGCTCAACGCCGCGGAGATCGCCGGCAACCTCCGTCAGGTGCCGTTCGCGGTCGACGGGCTCAAGCTGGCCGTGCGCGCTGCGGGCACCAACGCCCCGACCATCATCACCGGCGCTGACCTGGTCAACATCTACAACGGCACCTACGCGAACTGGAGCCAGGTCCCGGCCGGCGCCGCCCAGGGCAAGAGCGGCGTGATCGTCCCGCAGATCCCGCAGTCGGGCTCGGGCACGTACACCACCTTCATCGCCCAGCTCACGAGCCTCAACGGCGGGACCCCCGTCGTCCTGGCGCCGACCGTCGTCACGGTGCAGGAGCACGACGCTGCCCCCATCGCGGCCAACGCCAACGCTGTCGCGCCCTTCTCGACCGGCCGCGCGGCCTCCGAGCCCACCGTCGCCCTCGTCTCCGGCACGGGTTCCTACAGCTTCCAGCGGGCGCTGTACAACGTCGTCCGCGCCGCCGACCTGGGTACGCCCTGGTTCACCAACATCTTCGGCCCGGACGGTTTCATCTGCTCCGGTGGCGGTAAGGCCCTCATCGGCAAGGCCGGCTTCCAGCAGCTCGCCGGCGAGATCGACGGCGGCGCCTGCGGCGTGGCCGGTACCGCAGCGGTGACCAACTTCACGCTCTCCTGATGCCCGCGTGATGCCGGCGCACGGCGACGTGCGCCGGCATCACGAGTACCGCACGGACCAGCACGGACCAGCACGGACATCCATCCCAGCTCGTTCCTGTCCCGAAAGGACACTCTTCCCATGCGCGTCAAGAAGATCGTGGCCGGCGTCATCGCCGCCACCCTCGTAGGTGGGGCCGGCGCTGTCGCCCTGGCCACCTCCGCCTCGGCCGCCGACTTCGGCCCGACCCTTCCCGGTCCCATCTACTGGTTCAGCGCACCGTCGACGGGTCTGTCCGACCCGGCGCTCGTCGGCACCCAGGTCAACGGCTCGCTGCAGCCGGACTCGGTCGCCCGCCCGTGGCAGACGCTGGCACTCGGCGCGAACTGCCCCGCGGGGACCCTGTCGATCCAGCCCTACGTGCACATCCCGGCGCCCGGTCCCGCGATCGACTGGGACGCTGTGTCGATGGCCGCTGCGGTCAGCACCCAGGACGCGTCGGGTCGCTTCTACGACTCGGACCCGACCCAGCTGGCCGACCGGATGAACAAGCCGCAGATCCGCGCGTACGCCACGGCGCAGGGCGGCACCGCCACCCTCCCGTACATCGTCGTGTGCCAGGGCACGGCCGGCGCGCCGCTCGGTAACTTCACCACACCGCTGACCGTGACCGTCACGGCGGCGACGCCCACCACCGCGATGACGTACTCCATCCCGACGGCGGCGCTGCCCAAGATCGCCAGCACCACGACCCTGGCCGCAACGCCCACCACGGTCGAGTCCGGTTCGCCGGTCGCCCTGTCCGCGACGGTCTCGCCCGCCGCCGCGACCGGCTCGGTCGAGTTCTTCGCCGGTGCCACCTCGCTCGGTCTGGGCACCATCGCCGGCGGGGTCGCCACCCTGTCGACCTCGGCCATCCCGGTCGGCGCCGCCAACGCGATCACCGCCGTCTACGCGGGCAACGCCGCGTACGACCCGTCCACGTCGGCCCCGGTGAACGTCGCGGTGACGGCCGTGGCCGCTCGGGACACCACCACCACGCTGGCCGTCTCGCCCACCTCGGGCCCGGCCTACTCCGCCGTGAGCTTCGCCACGACGGTCACGGCCGCCACCGGCCTGCCGAACGGCACCGTGTCGTTCTACAACGGTGCGGCCCTCCTCGGCTCCGTGCCCTGCGTCGGCGGCGTCGTCCCGAGCTTCACGACGAACGCTCTCGGTGCCGGCGCTGCGTCGCTGACCGCCCAGTTCGTGGGCACGGCCCCGTACAACAACTCGACGTCCGCCGCTGTGTCCGCGACCTACGAGCTGCAGGGTGCCGTCGACCTGCAGTCGGTCGACGTCCAGATCCCGGTCGGCGCGATCACCATCACCACGCCGTACCACGCGGAGATCCCGGCCACGCCCACCACGCCGGCGATCCCGGCGACGACGCTGCACCTGGGCCAGGCGCTGCTGGACACGACCGACTCGACGTTCTCGGCCTCGGCGCCGTTCGAGGACATCGTCATCACGGACACGCGTGCCGCGACCACCGGCTTCACCGCCAAGGTCGTCTCGGGTCCGTTCACCAACGGTGTCAACACGTTCGGTGGCCAGTACGCCGGTCTGTGGAACGTCGCCGCACACCAGGTGCTCGGCAACGCGCTGCAGGCGGCCGACGTGGCCGTCTCGCAGAACCCGGCGCCCAGCGTCGCGACCGTCCTGGCGACGGACGGCCTCGGCGTGGCGAAGACCTTCGCCACCTACGCGGGCGGCGTCGGCGGCCCGAAGAACGGCTCGGTCACGCTCAACGGGACGTTCGGTGTCGACGAGGTCCCCTCGTCGGTGCAGCAGGGCACGTACACGGCGACGGTGACCTTCACGGCCATCTGATCACCTGATCGACACCGTCCCGGCCCAGGCCGACGACGGAGAGGGGCGGGGCGCTCAGGCGCCCCGCCCCTCGCGTCGTCTCGCGGCGACCGAGTCGGGTCAGGCGTTCACCGCACGTTCGTCCGTCGTGCGTTGTCGCCATCCGCGGCCGTGCGCGAGGGTTCCGGCGGGCGTGCAGACTCCAGCGCGCCTCGCGCCCTTCGGACGACCCCGGGAACCCCACTCATGCTGCAATCCGCCCGCCGCCTGCTCTCTGGCGCGCTCGCCGTGGCCGCCCTGCTGACCACGCTGGCGCTGCCCGCAGCGGCTGCAGACGAGCCTGCCCCCACCCAGGGCGCATCGGACGCCGATGCGACGACGACCCCGAAAGAGCGAGTGACGTTCGGCGTCGCACCGGCTGGTCCGCAGAGGCCGGACCAGCGGCCCTACCTGGCGTACACCGTCGCGCCGGGGTCGGTGATCCGGGACAACATCGCGGTGATCAACCAGGCGGACCACGCGCTCGAGCTCGACGTCTACCCGAGCGACGTCGAGCCGGGCTCCGAAGGCGGCCTCGAGGTGCCCGCCCGGGCCGTGGTGCCGGTCGGCGCGGGGTCCTGGGTGAGCTCCGACGTCGCGCACGTCCAGGCTCCTGCTCAGACGGCGCAGGACGGCTTCGGCTTCGTGGTCGTGCCGTTCACGGTGACGATCCCGACGAACGCGGAGCCGGGTGACCACGTCGCGGCGGTCGTCGCCGCACTGACCGCCAAGGGGGAGGCCGGTGCAGGGACCCCGGCGCTCGATCTCGAGCAGCGGGTGGCCGCACGGCTGTACATCACCGTCGACGGCGCCCTCGCACCTGGCCTCGTGATCAAGAACCTCGGAGCGTCCTTCGAGCCCGGTGGCCTCGTCTCGGCCGGGTCGGTCAAGGTCGCGTACACGCTCGAGAACACGGGCAACGTCCGGATGAAGGTCTCGCCGACCGTCCG
Source organism: Cellulomonas sp. URHE0023 (assembly GCF_000688475.1). Taxonomy (GTDB): domain Bacteria; phylum Actinomycetota; class Actinomycetes; order Actinomycetales; family Cellulomonadaceae; genus Cellulomonas. The sequence continues at coordinate 1,697,817 of NZ_JIAN01000005.1, forward strand.
GGTCGTCGGGCCGTTCGGGCTGCTCCCACGGAGCGCCGACGGCGAACGGATAGGCGAGCTGCTGCCCGGCGGCGAGGTGGACCAGACCGTGACCGTCTCGGACGTCTGGCCGCTCGTCCGGCTCACGACGACCGTGACGGCCGTGGCGGAGGCTCCGACAGGCGGTACGGACCCGGGCATCGACCCTGTGGGCTCCAGCACGTCCACGTGGGCCTGGCCGTGGCTTCTGGTGGGACTGGCCGCCCTGCTGATCCTCCTGGCTGCATGGCGGGCCGTGCGCAGCCGTCGCCGTCGCCGTCGTTCGACGTCACCGGGGCCCGACTCGCGTCGCGGCCGACGCGGCGCGCCGGCCCCCGCGGCGCCCGTCGCACCGCGGGACCCGGCGTCGGTCGGCTGAGCCCCGGACTCGCGCGGGCGCGCCGGTCGTCCCTCGGTCGCCTGCCAGGGGCCGAGCGTTCACCTGCGCCCAGCAGGCTCGGCCCCAGACCGTGCGCGACCGCGCCGGCCCTGAGACGAAGGATCCTCGATGAAGCTCACGAAGGTGCTGGCGACAGGCGTCGCCGGTGCACTCCTGGCCGGGATCGCTGGTGTCGCGATGGCGACGTCGGCGTCCGCCGCCGACTTCGGTCCGGCGGTCACCGGTGACATCCTGTGGTTTGACGCCCAGTCGACGGGTCTGCTCGACTCGACGCTGACCTCGGCGAACCAGGTGGACGGCTCGCTGCAGCCGGACGCTGTCGCCCGCCCGTGGAAGACGCTGGCCCTCAGCGCCAGCTGCCCGGCCGGCACCCTGACGATCCAGCCGTACGTGCACATCCCGGCGCCCGGTCCTGAGATCGACTGGGACGCGGTGTCCATGGCCGCCTCGGTCGACACCAAGGACGCGCAGGGCCGCTTCTACGACTCGGACCCTGACCAGCTGGCCGACCGGATGAACAAGCCGCAGATCCGCGCGTACGCCACGGCACAGGGCGGCACCGCCACCCTCCCGTACGTCGTCGTGTGCCAGGGCACGGCCGGCGCGCCGCTCGGCCACTTCACCACCCCGCTGACCGTGCACGTCACGGCGCCGTCGCCCACCACGGCGATCACCTACTCGATCCCGAAGGCCTCGCTGCCGACGCGCGACGGCGGCTGGGACTCCACCGGTCCGGTCGTGACGGCGACGACGACGGACCTCATGGCCGCCGCCTCCGGCGCCGACCTCGTGCTCACCGCCAACGTCGCCCCGTCTGCGGCGGCCGGGACGGTGACCTTCAAGGAGGGTGCGACCGTCCTGGGCTCCGGCTCGGTCTCGAGCGGCGTCGCCACCCAGACGGTCACCGCGCCCAGTGCGGGTGACCACGCCTACACGGCGTCCTTCGAACCGAGCGACACCGCAGCCTTCGGCCCGTCGTCGGGTTCCCAGACCTACACCGTCGTCGTCGGACCGAACGGTCAGCTGACCGTCACGCTCACCGTTCCGGCGGCTCCGGTCGTGGACGGCGCGCTGACCTTCTCGGTCCCGACCGCAGCCGTCGCCCTGTCGGGTCAGCGGGACACGGGCAACACGCGCATCACCGCCACCGCCCAGCTGGGTGGAATCACGGTCAACGACACCCGCCGTGACGGACTGCTCGCCGGCTGGAAGGTCAACGTCCAGGCGTCCGACTTCACCGGTGCCAAGGGCACGCTGAACGCCAAGTACCTCGGGTGGACCCCGGCGTTGCCGACCATCACCAAGGAGACCGCAGGCACGCTGGCCGTCCAGGCGGGGTCCGGCGTGACCTCGGCGCTCGACGACGCGAAGAGCACCGGCCTCGGGGCGAGCAAGACGCTCGCAGCGACGACCGGCACCGGTCGTGGGACCACCGCACTGGCGGCGGCGCTGAACCTGGCGATCCCCGCCGCGACCGCCGAGGGTTCGTACACCTCGACGATCACCGTGACGCTCGTCAGCAACTGAGCAAGAGAGGTGGTGGGGCGCGGGCGACCGCGCCCCACCACCTCGCCGTCGTCACACCCCACCGCGCTTCGAGGAGCAGTTCATGTTCGTTGCCTCCCGACCCGGCACACGTGTCGTGGTCCCGCTGCTCGTCGCGCTGGCCGCGCTCGTGCTGGGGCCGCTCGCGGGAACGGCCACGGCCGAGGAGGGCACGGCCGCCTGGTCAGTGACCCCGACGACCGCCGACGGCGCCGCCGACACCCGGACGCGGATCGACATCCAGCTCGACCCAGGCGGGACCACGCATGACCAGGTGCTCGTCGCCAACGCCTCGACCGCCGAGCAGACGTTCACCGTGTACGCGGCCGACGCCTTCAACACGGCGGACGGCGGGTACGACCTGCTGGCTGCTGCGACGCCGTCCACGGACGTCGGGACCTGGGTCACGGTGGCCGCGCCGACCGTGACCGTCCCCGCACTGGGCACTGCCGTCGTCGGGTTCGACGTGACCGCGCCGGCAGGTGCGACACCGGGCGACCACGCCGGAGGGATCGTCGTGTCGCTGGCCAGCGTGGCCACGGGGAACGACGGGGTCGTGATCGACTCGCGGGTCGCCGTGCGGCTCGCCGTGCGCATCTCGGGTGAGCTGACTCCCGCCCTCGAGGTCCGCAACGTGTCGGCGTCGTCCGCCGGCAGCCTGGTGCCTTTCGGCGCGAGCGCCAGCACCGTGACGTACGACCTCGTCAACACGGGGAACGTCAAGATCGTCGGCACGCCGCGTGTGCGGGTCACCGGGCCGTTCGGTGTCGGGACGACCGAGGTGGAGTCGGCGAACAGCGCCGAGGTCCTTCCCGGGCAGTCGTTCGCCGTCAAGACCGAGGTGCCCGGGGTCGCCCCGCTCGTCGTCATGACCGCGACGGTGGACGTCGACATGGTCGCAGCACCGGGGCCTGAGACGGAGATCCCACTGACCAGCAGCACCGCGCGCGGCGTCTTCCCCTCCGTTCCGTGGACCGGCCTGCTGGTCGTGCTCCTTGTCCTGGGCGCTGTGGCGCTCGTCGTGTGGCGGCGCAGGAAGCGCCGCGAGGAGGCGGAGCGGCTCTGGGCCCAGATGGTGGCCGAGTCGGGGCGTCGGGGAGCTCCGGTCGGCACGCCTCCGCAGCCGTCGACTCTCGCTGTCTCGCTGATCGCCGCCCTCGTGCTCGCCGGTCCTCTCGTGGGGCTGGGATCCGGCTTGCACGCCGAGGACAACCACGACGGCTCCGTGACGTTGCAGGTACCGCAGGCGCCCGGTCCGAAGGGGTCGACCACCGGGTCCTTGTCCGGGGCGTCGGGCGCGCACCACCGTGGCGGCACCTCCGCCGGCTCGACGCAGCCGGTGGACCAGCTCGAGGACGCCGGTGGCGCCGGCGTCGCTGAGAGCGCCGGCGGACCGACGAGCGCGCCGACGGCGCAGGCCTCGGCTCCCGACACCGTCTGGAACCCGGCGCGCGGCTGGAGCCCTGTGCAGTGGCTGCTGGTCATCATGGCCGGCGTCGGAGCCGCAGTCGCCGGTGGGCTCGCGCTCAGGGCTCGCTCGGCGCGCGTCCGGACCGCCAGCGCCGCAGCCACCGTCAACGCAGGCGCGGTCGCCGGGGGTGTCGCATGAACCGGCTGACCGGCCAGACGCCGGACCAGGGGCCGGAGTCCGAGCCGACGCACCAGGCGACCCAGACGGTCGTCCTGGCACCGGTCGACGCGGAGGCGTGGACTGCGCCGACCCCGATCCCGAGCGCGGAACCTTCTCAGGACTACGACCGGGAGCCGAACCGCCGCGTCTCGCGGAGGGCCGCTGCGCCCCAGGCCATCGAGCCGCGAGGGCTGGCAGACCTGCGTGGTCAGGAGATCTCGGCGTGGTTCGGTGACCATCTCGTCCTCGACTCGGTGTCCCTGACGATGCCTGCCGGAGCGGTCACCGCGTTGATCGGACCCTCCGGCTGTGGCAAGTCGACGTTCCTGCGCATCCTCAACCGGATGCACGAGCTGGTGCCGAGTGCGGCCATGGCCGGCAAGGTGCTGCTGGACGGCCAGGACATCTACGACCCTGCGCGCAGGCTGGTGGATGCCCGACGGCAGATCGGGATGGTCTTCCAGAAGCCGAACCCGTTCCCGGCGATGTCGATCTACGACAACGTCGTCGCCGGTCTGAAGCTGACCGGCGTGAAGGTGTCGCGGAGCGAGAAGGACCACCTGGTCGAGAGCAGCCTGACCAAGGCGGGGCTCTGGTCGGAGGTCCGCAGCCGGCTCCAGTCCCCGGGGGGCGGGCTCTCGGGCGGTCAGCAGCAGCGGCTGTGCATCGCACGCTCGCTGGCCGTGCAGCCGCGCGTGCTTCTCATGGACGAGCCGTGCTCCGCACTCGACCCCACGTCCACGCGCGTGATCGAGGAGACGATGATGTCGCTGCAGAAGGAGGTGACGATCGTCATCGTCACGCACAACATGCAGCAGGCGGCGCGGGTCTCGCAGCAGTGCGCGTTCTTCCTCGCCTCGCAGGGGACGCCGGGCGTCATCGTCGAGCATGGGGACACGCGCGCGATCTTCGAGTCGCCGCAGGACGAGCGCACGGAGGCGTACGTGAACGGCCACTTCGGCTGACGCGGCACAGGAGAGCCGTCGCGCGCGGTAGCGGTCCTCCGACGAGGACGTGCCCGAGCGGCCCCCGACAGCTCGCCGCCCGGGCAATCGGGTGATCCCGCCCGTGGATGTCCGGTTCGTCCGCATGTGCGGGCCTGTGACGCCTGGGACTCGTGTGACAGGTGTTCACTTCTGAGGTTGTGCCCGGTAACGTCCCCGAGGGCGGCCACCTGGTCGCGCTCGAGGAATCGTGGCCGGACTGCCGGCCGTCCGGCTGGAGGAACGTGAGCCCGCACGCCGCATCCCGATACCGACGTTCGTCGGTCGTCGTGACGGCCGCGCTCGTCGGGGCTCTCCTCATCGGCGCTGCCTCGGACGTCGCCGCCGCACCCCCGCAGCCCTCCCCGCCGTCGGCGCAGGACGTGCAGGACGCCAAGGGTGCGGTCGCCGCGGCGTCGCGGTCCGTCGCCGGGATGGAGGTCCGCCTCGCGCAGCTGAGCGCGACCACCGACGCGGCGAACCTCAAGGTCCAGCAGGCCGGTGAGGCCTACACGCAGGCCGTCACGGACGCCGACGCGGCAGCGCAGGCGTCGGCCGCGGCCGCGCAGGCGTCCGAGGACGCCGACGCCGCCGCGGAGGTCGCACGTCGACAGCTCGTCGCGATCGTGCGGGAGATCGCGCGCTCCGGTGGCTCCACCGACATGCTCCAGGCGCTGCTGTCGGCGGACGGCTTCCAGGACGTCGCCAGCCGCAGCTCGGCCCTGGACCGGATCAGCGGCAAGACCGACGAGGCCGTGCAGCAGTACCGCGCCTCGCAGCTCGTCTCGACCACGCTCGCCGAGCGCGCCACCACGGCCGCCGACGTCGCAGCGGCCGCGAAGACTGCCGCCGAGGACGCGCTGAAGGGTGCCCAGCAGGCCCAGGCCGACGCGGAGCAGGCGCAGGACGACGCCGCCGCGGAGCGGGACACCCTGATCGACCAGCTCGCCGCGGCCCGCGAGACGAGCGCGGACGTCGAGCGCGCCCGCCAGGACTACCTCGACCAGCAGCGTCGAGAGCGTGAGGACGCAGCAGCCCAGGCGGCCGCGCTCCGGGCGGCACCGGTGGCCGCGGCGCCCGTCGTTGCTCCCGTGGCGCCCGTCGCGCCGCCCGTGAGTGGTGGCGGTGCGGCGGCAACGAGCCCGCCGGCCACGACCCCTCCCGCGGTGACGACGCCACCGGTCAGCGCTCCTCCAGTCACGGCACCGCCGACCACGGCCCCTCCGGTGGTGGCACCGCCGAGCACGGCCTACGGCCTCGGAACGGGGACGTCGCGCGGCTCAGCGGGGGGCGGCGCGGACGCGCTCGCGTGGGCCCAGACGAAGATCGGCCTCCCGTACGTCTGGGCGGCCGCCGGCCCGGACGCCTTCGACTGCTCCGGCCTGACCATGACCGCTTGGAAGGCGGCGGGTGGCGTCAACCTCGCACGCACGTCGCGCGACCAGTACAAGCAGGTGCTGAAGATCAGCTACAACGACCTGCGTCCCGGAGACCTCGTCTTCTGGTCCACCGACGCAGGCGACCCCAACGAGATCTACCACGTGGCGATGTGGGCGGGCGGCGGCTCGATCATGGAGGCCCCGCAGCCGGGGACCCCGCTGCGGGTGACCAAGATGCGCTGGGGCTCGACCATGCCGTTCGCCGGCCGTCCGTAGCAGCAGGCACGTACCGCAACGCCCGCACCTACGGACGCTGCGGTACGACGGGCTCAGTGGCCGTAGTAGTTGGTGTCGATGGCGCGCTGGCGGCTGCGCTCGATCTCGGCCTCGGCCTCGATGCGGTCCGTCCAGTGGGCGCCCTCGACCGACTTGCCGGGCTCCAGGTCCTTGTACACCTCGAAGAAGTGCTGGATCTCGAGCCGGTGGAAGTCCGAGACGTCGTCGATGTCCTGGCGCCACGCGGCACGCTGGTCACCGGTGGGCACGCACAGGACCTTGTCGTCGCCGCCGGCCTCGTCGCGCATGCGGAACATGCCCAGGGCGCGGCAGCGGATCAGGCAGCCGGGGAACGTGGGCTCCTCCAGCAGCACCAGTGCGTCCAACGGGTCGCCGTCCTCACCGAGGGTGCCCTCGATGAAGCCGTAGTCGTCGGGGTAGCGCGTCGAGGTGAACAGCATCCTGTCGAGCCGGATACGCCCCGTCGCGTGGTCCACCTCGTACTTGTTGCGCTGACCCTTGGGGATCTCGATCGTGACGTCGAACTCCACAGCTCTCCTCCGCCCCGCGTCCGCGCCCGGGGTTCCGGGACCGGCGGTCGCAGCGACACTCGTCAGTGCGGCGCGCCGGGTGTCAGGGGCGCCATCGTCTCGGACAGTAGTCTGTCGCACCGAACGGCTGGGAACGAGCGGGACGGGGTGATCATGGCCACAGCGGGCAGAGTCGTCGGCTCGGCCCTGCTCGTCGTGGTCCTCGCCGCAGGCGCCTACGCGACGGCGGACGCCTACGACGTGGTTCCGGGTCTGGTCACCCTGGCACCCGAGCCGGCGCCGCCGAGCCCGTTCCCGACCGCACCGGGTGCCGTCGAGCCGGCGGCGCTCCAGCCAGCACTGACCGCCCTGGACCCGCAGGCGCCGGTGCCGGGCGCAGCTCAGCTCCAGCTCGTCGTCAACGGGCTCGTCGCCGATGCCCGCATGGGTGCCAGCGTCGGCGTCCTCGTGCAGGACCAGCTGACAGGGGAGACGCTCGCAGGCCATCTTCCCGACGACGGCCGCACGCCCGCGTCCACGGCGAAGCTGGTCACCGCCATCGCGAGCCTGAGCACCCTCAGCCCCGACACGACCCTGCCGACGACGGTCGTGCGGGGCGACGGCAACCGGATCGTCCTGGTCGGCGGTGGCGACATGATGCTCGCGGCCGGCGAGGGTGACCCTGCGGCGACAGAGGGCCACGCCGGCTTGGCGGACCTGGCCGCGCAGACCGCCAAGGCCCTGCAGCTCGAGGGGGCCACGACCGTCGAGCTCGGCGTCGACGACACCTTGTTCGCGGCCCCGACCCTGAACCCGGCCTGGGCCGTCCCCGACATCGCCGCAGGGTTCGTCGCGCCGGTGACGGCGCTCGCGGTGGACACCGCGAAGATCAGGTCCGGCGAGTACCCGCCGCGCTACGCGGACCCCTCGATTGCGGCTGCCAAGACGTTCGCGGCACGGCTCGGCGAGAACGGGATCACGGTCGCCGGGCTCCCGTTCCGGGCGGACAAGCCGTCCGAGGGCCGCGAGATCGGCAGGGTGGAGTCGGCGACGCTCGACAAGGTCGTGCACCACTTCCTCGACACGTCCGACAACACGATCACCGAGGTCGTCTCGCGGCTGGTGGCGATCCACGAGGGCCTGCCCGCGACGTTCGACGGAGCGGCGGCGGCGGTGCTGCACGCCGTCGACGTGGCGGGCGTCGACACGTCGGGTGCGCACCTGGTCGACGCGTCGGGCCTCGGGGCCGGCTCCGTCCTGCCGCCCAGCCTGCTCACCGGGCTGGTGCGGCTCTCCACGGACCCGGCCCACCCGAACCTCAGGGACGTCGCGACGGGTATGCCGATCGGGGGCCTGACGGGCACGCTCTCCGACCGCTACTCGCAGTCGCAGGCCCGCGGCCTGGTCCGGGCCAAGACCGGGAGCCTGCCGCACGTGACCGCACTGTCCGGGACGGTCCTCGACGCCGACTCGCGCCAGCTCGTCTTCGCGGTGCTCGCCGACGCGACGCCGGACGGCGGGCAGTGGGCTCCGCGCGCGGCGATCGACGAGTTCGTCAGCACGCTCGCGGCGTGCGGTTGCCACTGACGTCTGCTCGGGGCGGTCAGGGGTCGTCGTGGCGGCCGGGTTGCGCCGACGGCTGAACGCGCGCTGAGCGCGCGAGACCGGCGGATACCGTGGCGCTGTGGAGCCCTCGTCCAACGACCCGAGCGCCGGCCTCGTCGACTGGCCGCGCGCCGCGTCGATCGCGGGGCGGCTGGCCAAGCCTGGGCCCACCGCGGAGCGCGGACAGCTCGACGGCCTGGTGGAGGAGCTGCGCGACGCGGCGGGACGCGCGGCCGGCCACGTCGCCGCGATCACCAAGCTCACGGCCGCCGACGGTGCGGACCCGAAGGACGTGTCGAGGGTCCTCGTGGTGGACCGGCCGCACTGGGCGCGCGCGAACGCGGAGATGTTCGCCGTGATGACGGGCGGTGTGGAGGCGCCTTCGGGCCAGGGCGCGCGCATGGGCGGCGCGGTCCAGGTGGGCGGTGTGCTCGCGCTGCTGTCCAGCAAGGTGCTCGGCCAGTTCGACCCGTTCACGCCCCAGCCCGGGTTCCACGGCCGTCTGCTGCTGGTCGCCCCCAACGTGCTGCACCACGAGCGCAAGCTCAAGGTCGACTCGACGGACTTCCGGCTGTGGGTGGCGCTCCACGAGCAGACGCACGCCATGCAGTTCGCCGCCGCGCCCTGGCTCGCCGAGCACCTGCGCTCGCGCGCGGCCGAGCTCCTCGCGGACCTCACCGGAGACGCCGCACGCTCGGATCTCTTCGGGTCGGTCGCGCGTGCGTTCGGTGACGGCGGTGGCGGGATCCTCGATGCACTCTCGCCGCACCAGCGCACGGTCTTCGATGAGGTGGGAGCGGTGATGGCCGTCCTCGAGGGCCACGCGGACGTGACGATGGACGAGGTGGGCCGTTCGGTCGTCCCGACGGTCCGCACGATCCGCAAGGCCTTCGACGCGCGCCGGGACGAGGCGTCCAAGGGCAAGGGTCTGGACCAGGTCCTGCGCCGGGTGCTCGGCCTCGACGTCAAGCTCGCCCAGTACCGCGACGGCGCGAAGTTCGTCCGCGAGGTGCGCCGGTCGGTGGGGACCGTCGGGTTCAACGCGGTCTTCGAGTCGCCCGAGAACCTGCCGTTGCCGCAGGAGATCGCGGACCCGCGCGCGTGGGTGCGCCGGGTGCACGCGTGAGCCGGGGGCCCGGGTGACCGGTCCGGCCCCCGCGGTCGCGGCGATCCGGTCGGCGGTCGCCGCGGCGCTGGCCGACGTCGGTCCGGGCGAGCTGGTCCTCGTCGCGTGCTCGGGCGGCCCGGACTCGCTCGCCCTCGCGGCGGGTGCGGCGTTCGTCGGGAGGACCGCGGGCTGGCGAGTCGGGGCGGTCGTCGTCGACCACGGCCTGCAGGACGGGTCCGCCGAGATCGCCGCGAGCGCCGCGGCCACGTGCGTGGAGCTCGGGCTCGACCCGGTCGAGGTGGTTCGCGTCGACGTGGGCGGAACCGGCGGACCTGAGGCCGCCGCGCGCGCCGCGCGGTACACGGCGCTCGAGGCGTCCGACGCGACCGCGATCCTGCTCGGCCACACCCTGGACGACCAGGCCGAGACCGTCCTGCTGGGCCTCGCGCGCGGTTCCGGCGCCCGCGCGCTCGCCGGGATGCCGGCGGTCCGGGGCCGGTTCAGGCGCCCACTGCTCGGGCTCCGGCGCGCGGACACGGAGGCGGCGTGCGCTGCCCAGGGCCTGACGCCGTGGCAGGACCCGACGAACGACGGCGCGCACGCGGACGCCCGGCTGAGGAGCCGCGTCCGCTCCGAGGTGCTGCCCACCCTGGAACGCGTGCTGGGCCCGGGGGTTGCGCAGTCGCTGGCGCGCACGGCGGCCCAGCTTCGCGAGGACGCGGACGTGCTGGACGCGCTCGCGGACCAGCTCGTCACCGAGCTGACGCACGACCTGACGCACGACGCCGCCGGGCTGGACGTCGACGTGCTGGCGAACGCCCCCGACGCGGTCCGCCGGCGCGCGCTGCGCATGGCGCTGGTCGCCGCGGGCAGCCCGGCGGGCGCCTTGACCAGGGCCCACGTGCTGGCCGTCGACGCGCTCGTGACGGACTGGCACGGACAGGGCCCGGTGGCGCTCCCGGGCCGGGTCGCCGCACGCCGCGCGTATGGCAGGCTTGCACTCGGCCCGGCGGACACGAGCGCCTAGCCGCAGCACAACGACGAGGAGCGACTTCGGTGGACCCCCAGGACATGGGTGACGACCTCGAGCGGGTGCTCCTCACGGAAGAGCAGCTGCACGGCCGTCTCGACGAGATCGCGGCGCAGATCGACGCCGACTACGCCGGCAAGGACCTCCTCCTGGTGGGCGTGCTGAAGGGCGCCGTGATGGTCATGGCCGACCTCGCGCGGCGGCTGCACTCGACCGTCCAGATGGACTGGATGGCCGTGTCTTCCTACGGGTCCGGCACCAAGTCCTCGGGCGTGGTCCGCATCCTCAAGGACCTCGACGCGGACCTCACGGGCCGGCACGTCCTGATCGTCGAGGACATCATCGACTCGGGCCTGACGCTCTCCTGGCTGCTGTCCAACCTGCGCTCGCGCGGTCCGGCCACCGTCGAGGTCGCGACGATGCTCCGCAAGCCCGATGCGGCGAAGGTGGACGTCGACGTGCGGTATGTCGGGTTCGAGATCCCGAACGAGTTCGTCGTGGGCTACGGCCTCGACTATGCCGAGAGGTACCGCAACCTGCCCTTCGTCGGCACGCTCGCGCCGAGGGTCTACGGGGCCTGAGCAGCGACGCGACGGCCGCCGGCTCGTGTGCGCCCTCGGTGAACACGGTCGGTGCCTGCAGGTTCATCGGGTAACTTCGAGCAACCACACCCGCGAGCGGAGGATGAGGGGCTCGGCCCCGATCACCCATGAACGTCAAGCGTCTTTCTCGTAGCTTCCTCCCGTGGATCGCGCTCGCGATCGTCCTCGCGATCTTCGGCTTCAGCTCCATCAACCAGCCCAAGGTCAGCAGCATCGACACGTCGGACGGCATGGCCCTCATCGCAGCGGGCAAGGTCGACCAGGCGAAGATCACCGAGGGTGTCCAGCGGGTCAACCTCACGTTGGCCGACGACTTCACCAAGGGTGAGAAGAACTTCGGCAAGCTCGTCCAGTTCAACTACGTGGTGCCGCAGGGCGAGTCCGTGGTGGACGCGATCGCCGAGGCGAACCCGAAGGACGGCTACACCTCGGACGTCCCGCAGACCCCGTGGTGGATCAGCGTCCTGACGTTCCTCATCCCGCTGATCGTCATCATCGGCCTGTTCTTCTTCCTCAGCTCGCAGATGCAGGGCGGCGGGTCGCGGGTGATGAGCTTCGGCAAGTCGCGCGCCAAGCTGGTCAACAAGGAGTCCCCGCAGGTCACCTTCGCGGACGTCGCCGGTGTCGACGAGGCCGTGGAAGAGCTCGAGGAGATCAAGGACTTCCTCGCCGATCCCGCGAAGTTCCAGGCGGTCGGCGCCAAGATCCCCAAGGGTGTGCTGCTCTACGGGCAGCCGGGTACCGGCAAGACCCTGCTCGCGCGCGCCGTCGCCGGTGAGGCCGGGGTGCCGTTCTACTCGATCTCCGGCTCGGACTTCGTCGAGATGTTCGTCGGCGTCGGCGCGAGCCGTGTGCGTGACCTGTTCGACCAGGCCAAGCAGAACGCCCCGGCGATCATCTTCATCGACGAGATCGACGCCGTCGGCCGGCACCGTGGCGCCGGCATGGGCGGCGGCCACGACGAGCGTGAGCAGACGCTCAACCAGATGCTCGTCGAGATGGACGGGTTCGACGCGAACGCGAACGTCATCCTCATCGCGGCGACCAACCGTCCCGACATCCTGGACCCGGCGCTTCTGCGCCCGGGGCGCTTCGACCGTCAGGTCGCCGTCGACGCACCCGACCTGAAGGGTCGCGAGCAGATCCTCAAGGTGCACTCGCAGGGCAAGCCGATGGCGCCGCACGTCGACCTCAACGTGGTCGCCCGCCGCACGCCCGGTTTCACGGGTGCTGACCTGGCCAACGTGCTCAACGAGGCGGCGCTGCTGACCGCGCGCACGGGACAGCAGATCATCACGGACCACACGCTCGACGAGGCGATCGACCGCGTCATCGCCGGTCCGCAGAAGCGCACTCGGGTGATGAACTCCAAGGAGATCAAGATCACCGCGTACCACGAGGGCGGGCACGCCCTGGTGGCGACCGCGCTGCGGTACACGGACCCCGTCACGAAGGTGACGATCCTGCCGCGCGGCCGGGCCCTCGGGTACACGATGGTCATGCCGACCGAGGACAAGTACTCGACCACCCGCAACGAGCTGCTGGACACGCTGGCCTACGCCATGGGCGGTCGCGTCGCGGAGGAGCTCGTCTTCCACGACCCGACGACGGGCGCCAGCAACGACATCGAGAAGGCGTCGGCCACGGCCCGCAAGATGGTCACGCAGTTCGGCATGAGCGCGCGGCTCGGAGCGATCCAGCTGGGCCAGGCGTCCGGCGAGGTCTTCATGGGCCGCGACATGGGCCACCAGCGCGACTACTCCGAAGACGTCGCCGCGTCGATCGACCTCGAGGTGCGCTCCCTGATCGAGCGGGCGCACGACGAGGCCTGGGAGATCCTCGTCGAGTACCGCGACGTGCTCGACGCGCTGGTCCTCGAGCTGCTCGACAAGGAGACGCTCAACCAGGAGCAGCTGGCCAAGATCTTCGAGCCGATCACCAAGCGCCCGCCGCGGCAGATCTGGCTCTCGAGCGACCAGCGCGCCGTCTCGGACCGCCCGCCGGTCATGACGGCCGCCGAGCTCGCCGAGCGCAACGGCAAGCCGATCATCCCCGAGGACGAGGCTGCCGAGGCCTTCGGGTTCCCTGGCGAGCACATCGTGCAGGTCCCGCCGGGCCAGACGCCGGACAAGAGCTGACGTGGGCGACATCGGGCCGGCCACCGCGCACAGGGGTGCAGCGGTCGCCGCATACGACCAGGCTCGTGTCGAGGCGGCGATCCGTGAGCTGCTCCTCGCCGTCGGTGAGGACCCCGACCGCGAAGGTCTGCGCGAGACACCCGCCCGGGTGGCCCGCTCGTACAAGGAGATCTTCGCCGGGCTGTTCCAGGAGCCGGCCGACGTCCTGACCACCACCTTCGACCTCGGCCACGACGAGATGGTGCTGGTCAAGGACATCGAGGTGTACTCCACCTGCGAGCACCACCTCGTCCCGTTCCACGGCGTCGCGCACGTCGGGTACATCCCCGGTGCCGACGGCCGGATCACCGGCCTGAGCAAGGTGGCGCGGCTGGTCGACGTGTTCGCGCGCCGACCGCAGGTGCAGGAGCGCCTGACGGCTCAGATCGCCGACGCGATGGTGGCCGAGCTCGAACCGCGCGGCGTCCTCGTCGTCGTGGAGTGCGAGCACCTGTGCATGTCGATGCGCGGCGTGCGGAAGCCGGGCTCCCGGACGGTGACGTCCGCGGTGCGTGGGCAGATGCGCGACGTCGCGACGCGGGCTGAGGCCATGAGTCTCGTGCTCGGTCGCTGACACCTGCCGACCGCCCATGGCCGGCACCCCTAGGCTCGGCAGCGTGACGGGGATTCCTGACGCCGGCCGGACCCTCGTCATGGGGGTCGTCAACGTCACGCCGGACTCCTTCTCGGACGGCGGCCGCTGGTTCACGCCGTCGGCGGCCGTCGCGCACGGCCTGGAGCTCCTCGCCCAGGGTGCCGACCTCCTCGACGTCGGCGGAGAGTCCACCCGTCCCGGCGCCCGCCGGGTCCCCGTGCAGGACGAGCTGGACCGCGTGCTCCCCGTGATCGACGGGCTCGTCGCGCGCGGCGCGGCTGTCAGCGTCGACACGACCCGTGCGGTCGTCGCCCGCGAGGCCGTCGCGCGTGGCGCCGTGCTGGTGAACGACGTCTCTGGCGGGCTCGCCGACGACGACATGTACGAGGTCGTCGCCGAGACCGGGACCGCCTACGTCGCCATGCACTGGCGCGGTCACGCGGACGTGATGGACGAGCTGGACGACTACGACGACGTGGTCACGGACGTGAGGCGCGAGCTCGCCGCCCGGGTCGCGGCGCTGCGGGCTGCCGGGGTGCGTGACGAGCAGGTCGTGCTCGACCCGGGCCTGGGGTTCGCCAAGGCGGGCGCGAGCAACTGGCCGCTGCTGGCGCGCCTGCCCGAGCTGGTCGCCGACGGGTTCCCCGTGCTCGTCGGGGCGAGCCGCAAGCGCTTCCTCGGGCACCTCCTCGCCGGCGCCGACGGGGAGCCCGCGCCCCCGCTGGCGCGTGACCGTGCCACGGCAGCCGTGTCGGCGCTGGCCGCGGCCGCAGGAGCTTGGTGCGTGCGGGTGCACGAGGTGGCAGGCTCTGCCGATGCGGTCCGCGTGGCAGCGGCCTGGCACGCAGGGCAGGCCGGCAGCGCCGGGCGTTCCGTCCTGGACCTGGCCGAGGACGAGCTCGCCGTCGACGAGGACGCACGAACCGGAGGGAGCACGCGGTGACCACCGACGAGCAGTGGGAGGGTGGCGTCCTCGACGGAGGCGGCCGGCTCCTGGACCAGATCCGGCTCACGGGCATCACGGCCACGGGCTACCACGGCGTCTTCGAGTTCGAGCGTCGTGAGGGGCAGACGTTCGTCGCAGACGTCATCGTGCACCTCGACACGCGGCGGGCGGCGGCTCGCGACGACCTCGCGCACACGCTGCACTACGGCGAGCTCGCCGAGCAGGTGTCGGCGGTGCTCTCCGGCGAACCCGTGGACCTGATCGAGACCGTCGCGGAGCGCATCGCGGCCACGGTGCTGTCCCACGCGATCGTGCAGGCGGTCGACGTCAGCGTGCACAAGCCCCAGGCGCCCATCGAGGTGCCGTTCGGCGACGTCGTCGTGCGCATCCGACGCGACCGCGCGAAGCTGCCTGCCGCGGAGCCGTACGTGCCGCGGGCGCAGGCCGAGGCCGCGGCCGCGGTGCGTCAGGGTCCCACGCCGACGGCGTCGTTCCCCGTGACGCCGGCGCCGGGTGCTCCGGTGGTCGTCGGCACCGCGGCGGCGGAGCTCGCCGCCGCGGAACCCCCTGCACCGCCTGCCGCCGCACCGGTCGCGCCAGCTGCCGTCGCAGCGGCCGCACCGGTCATCCCGCCGACCGTCCCGTGGTCGGACATCGTCCAGCCGATCACGGCAGGACCCCCGCCGGCTCCGGGTGAGCTGTCGAGCCAGGGTCCGGACGGTGCCCCCGCGTTCGCCGCACCGCTGGCGTTCGAGCCCACCGGGCTCGCGCACGCGGGCGCTCCCGGGGTCAGCGGCGCGCCCGAGGCGCCGACGGGCGAGGTTCCCTCGGTGCGTGCCGAGCTGGTCGAGACGAGCACCGGCGTCGTCGTCGGGGAGGTCGTGTCGGACGCGCTGGACGTCACCCCGCCTGCGGTCGTGGACGTGGTGCTCGCGCTGGGCGCCAACCTCGGCGCCGCACAGGACACGCTGCGCTCCGCGGTCGACCTCCTGGCCCACACGACGGGTCTCGAGGTCGTCCAGGTCTCGCCGCTCGCCCGGACCGCCTCGGTCGGTGGACCGGAGCAGCCCGACTACCTCAACGCCGTGGTGCTGGCGCGCACCATGCTCTCGCCGCGCGAGCTGCTGCGCGTCGTGCAGGGGATCGAGCAGCGCCACGGCCGGGTCCGCGAGGAGCACTGGGGTCCGCGCACGCTGGACATCGACATCGTGGTGTACGGCTCGGTGACGGCGGTGACCGACGACCTGGAGCTGCCGCACCCGCGGGCGCACGAGCGCGCGTTCGTCCTGGAGCCGTGGGCGCAGGTGGACCCGCAGGCGGTGCTTCCCGGCTTGGGAGGTGGGCCGGTCGCTGCGCTGGCGGCGACGGCGCCCGATCGTGAGGGCATCCGCTGGCTCGCGCTCGACTGGCTGTCGGCCCCTCCGGCACCGGTCTCGGACGGTGGCGCGCCGGAGGGTGACGCGACGGAAGGCACCCCGTTCCACGACGGCACGGAGGCACCGGGCTCGTGATGCACAGCACCCGCTGGCAGACCCTGCTGCTCGTGGCGGCCGGGGTCGCGGTCGGCACCTGGATCGTGCTGCGGACGATGGCCTCGCGTGGTGCGCTGCCGCCGAACGTGCCCTGGCTCGTGGTCGTCGTCGAGCTCGGGATCGCTGTCGTCGTCTTCGTGCTCGGGTGGCACGTGCGCGAGTACCTGCAGGGCAAGAGGCCCAACCTGGATGCCCTGCGGGCCGCGCGCACGGTCGTTCTCGCCAAGGCGTCGTGCTACACGGGCGCGCTGCTCGCCGGATGGTACGGCGGCCACGTCCTCGCGCTGCTGACGGGCACCGACGAGCCGGGCAACGGCGGGCGGATCGTGTCGGCGGCGATCGCCGCGGGCGGTGGTGTCGTGCTCTCGGTGGTCGGGCTCGTCGTGGAACGCTTCTGCCGCATCCCGCCGCCCGAGGCGGGTGCGGAGGCGACCCGCGAGCGTCCGGCGCCGGACCCGACCACGCCCTGACCCTGACGCGGCGGTGAGCGTGCGTGCGGTGACAGGATGGACACATGACCTCTGACGCGCTGCCTGCCATCCGGGAGCCCTTCGATCCGAGCGACGTGACGTGGACCCCCGTGTCCCGCAAGCTGGTCGGCGCTCGGCTCACGGTGGCGGCGTTCTTCGTCGTCCCGCTCCTGCTCCTCGCGGTCGCCGGCGCGATCGCCGGGGGTGACGCGTGGCTCTGGTCTCTGCCTGCGCTCGTGGTCCTGCTCGGGCTGTGGATCGTGTGGCTGGTCCCGCGGCAGGTCGGCGCCATGGCCTACGCGGAGCGCGCGGACGACCTTCTGGTGCGCCACGGCATCATGGTCCGCTCGCTGGTCGTGGTTCCGTACGGGCGCATGCAGTACGTCGACGTCAACGCAGGGCCCCTGGCACGCAAGTTCGGCATCGCGACGGTGCAGCTGCACACGGCCGCGCCCGCGACGAGCGCGGCGATCGACGGTCTGCCCCCGCACGAGGCCGCGCGCCTGCGCGACCGGATGGCCTCTCGGGGCGAGGCCCGGCTGGCGGGACTGTGACCGAGCAGCTCCCCGGTACCCACGTGCCGCCCGTCGAGCACGAGCCGGTCGGAGGTCCGGACGCGATCACCGGCTGGCGGCGGATGCACCCGGTCACCCCTGCGCTCAAGGGCTGGCGCATCCTCGCCGTGGTCGTCGGTGTCGTCGTGATCCAGTCGGAGAACCTGCGCGACGCGATCGACCTGAGGCACGGCAAGACCTGGCTCGCGCTGATAGGTGCGATCGTGGTGGTCGCCATCGTCGGGTTCGCGTACTCGTCGCTGGCGTGGCGGGTCACGCGGTTCGCCGTGACCGACGAGGCCGTGCACCTGCGCACGGGGCTGCTGTTCCGGCAGCAGCGGCAGGCGCGCCTCGACCGGCTCCAGGCGGTCGACGTGGTGCAGCCCTTGCTCGCACGCCTGGTCGGCCTGTCCGAGCTGAAGATCGAGACTGCCGGCGGGGACGGTTCCGGCGTCTCGTTGGCATTCCTGCGTGAGGCCGACGCCGAGGTGCTGCGCTCCGAGCTCCTCGCGCTGGCTGCCGGGCTACGCCGCCCGACGGGCGCGCCCGCGGCACCTCTGTCCGGACAGGGCGCGGTAGCCGATGTCGACCCCGGTTCGTCGACGCTGCCGGACGCCCTGCCCGCACATGCACCGTTCGACGCCGCACCGGAGCGCGAGGTGTACGAGCTCCCGATGCCCCGGCTCGTCGTCGCGACGCTGCGCTCCGGAGCGGTACCCGTGCTGGTGCTGGTCGCCGCCGGCCTCGTCACCGCGGCGGCCCTGTCGGGCGACATCGGCGTGATCTTCGTGATGCTCCCCGCCGTGTTCGGTGGCGCGGCCTTCGTGTGGAACCGGGTCAACCAGGGCGCAAACTTCCGGGCGGCCATCTCGCCCGACGGCATCCGGCTCAGGCACGGTCTCACGGAGAACCGTGCCCAGACCGTGCCGCCGGGCCGGGTGCAGGCCATCCGGCTCTCGCAGACCCCGCTGTGGCGTGGCAAGGACTGGTGGCGTGTCGAGATCAACGTCGCCGGGTACGGCCAGGGCAACGAAGCGCAGCGCGACACCGTCCTGCACCCCGTGGCCACGAGAGGCGAGGCGATGACGGCCCTGTGGCTCGTCCTGCCCGACCTCGGCGTCGAGGACCCGGTGGCGCTGGTCGACGCCGCCCTCGACAGCTCGGGCAACGACGCGGGGTTCACCGGTGCACCACGGAGCGCCCGCTGGGTGGACCCCGTCGGTTGGCGCCGGCACGGCTTCCGCGTGACCGACCGCGCGCTGGTGACCCGCTCCGGCAGGTTCTGGCGGCAGATCGACGTGGTGCCGCACGAGCGCACCCAGTCGCTCGCGATCGAGCAGGGCGCCCTCCAGCGCAGGCTCGGGCTGGCGTCGTTCGTCCTGCACTCGACGCCCGGACCCGTGGCGCCGCGCGTGCGGCACCTCGCCGCGGAGGTCGCCGCGGAGCTCCTCGACGAGCAGTCCGCCCGTGCCCGGACGGCGCGCGCGACGGCAACGCCGGAGCAGTGGATGCGCGCCGTGGGCGTCCCGACGCCCGCGGACCGGAGCGGGTCCGCGCCCCCGGCCGGTCCCGTCGAGCCCGGCCCGCCGGGACCGTCCGCGTGAGCGACCCGGGCAGCCGCCCGGGGCGGCTCGGGGTCGGTGTCGTCGGTGCCGGACGCGTCGGCGCGGTCCTCGGAAGTGCGCTGCGCGCGGCCGGTCACCCGGTGGTCGCCGTCTCGGCCATCTCGGAGGCGTCCAAGGAGCGTGCCGCCGCGTTGCTGCCCGGGGTACCCGTGCTGGACGTACCGGAGGTGGTCCGTCGCGCGGAGCTGGTCCTGCTCGCGGTCCCGGACGACGCGCTCGGTGACCTGGTGAAGGGCATGGCGGACGTCGGAGCGTGGCAGGCCGGGCAGATCGTCGTGCACACGTCGGGAAGGTTCGGCGTCGACGTCCTCGCACCGGCGCGCTCGGCGGGCGTGATCCCGCTGGCGTTGCACCCCGCGATGACGTTCACCGGCACGTCCTTGGACCTCGCGCGTCTGGTCGGCTGCTCGTTCGCGGTCACAGCGCCCGGCCCGGTGCTCCCGATCGGGCAGGCGCTCGTCGTGGAGATCGGCGGCGAGCCCGTGGTCCTCGACGAGTCCGCTCGCGGGCTGTACCACGCGGCCCTCGCGCACGGCGCGAACCACCTCGTCGTCCTGGTGGCGCAGGCCGCGCAGGCCCTCGCGGACGCGGGCGTCGCCGACCCCGGCCGGATGCTCGCGCCGCTGCTGGAGGCTGCGCTCGACGGCGCCCTGCGCGCGGAGTCGCCCACGGATCCCGTGACGGGCAGCCGAGGTCCCGGTGCGATCACCGCCCTGACCGGACCCGTCCGCCGCGGCGACGCGGGCACAGTTCGTCAGCACGGGGCCGCGCTGGCCGGCTTCGCAGCCCGCACTGGCGCCGTCGACGTGGTCGAGGGGTACCGTTCTCTGGCCCGTTCGGCAGCCGGACGTGCGCTCGCCGCGGGTCTGATCTCCGCGTCGACGGCGCAGGACGTGCTCGACGGCATCAACGAGGGCTCCCCGACGTTAGGGAACGTGAGCCTCCAGACGGACCCGCAGGAGGATCCGGAATGACCACGCAGACCACGACGCCGACACTGGTGCACACGCGCCAGGAGCTCGCCGCGGCCCTTGCGGTGCAGGACGTGCAGGCCGTCCCGCGCGCGGAGGGGCGAGCGGCCCACACCGCGCGGCCGCACCGCCGCGCGGTCGTCATGACCATGGGCGCGCTGCACGCGGGTCACCTGTCCCTCGTCGCGAAGGCCCGTGAGCTCGCGGACGCCGTCGTGGTGACGATCTTCGTGAACCCTCTGCAGTTCGGTGCCGGCGAGGACCTGTCCCGCTACCCGCGGGACCTGCACGGCGACCTCGCGCTGCTGTCCGGTCCGGGTCTGCTGGGTCCGGACGACATCGTCTTCGCGCCGGGGCCTGACGTCGTGTACCCCGACGGGGACCCGGTCGTCCGGGTGAGCGCGGGCGCGATCGGCGAGGTCCTCGAGGGCGTGTCCCGTCCCGGCCACCTGGACGGCGTCCTGACCGTCGTCCTGAAGCTGCTGCACCTGACGCGCCCCGACGTGGCGCTGTTCGGCCGCAAGGACGCCCAGCAGCTGGCAGCGGTCCGGCGCATGGTCCGTGACCTCGACGTCCCGGTCGTGGTGCACGGCGCGCCGCTGGTCCGCGACGACGACGGTCTGGCGCTGTCCAGCCGGAACGCGTACCTGTCCGCAGACGAGCACAGGCGCGCACTCGGCCTGTCGCAGGCGCTGCGGCTGGCGGCCCAGGAGCGGGAGGCTGACGGCATCAGGTCGACGGCCCTGGACACCCTGCGCGCCGCGGGGGTCGACGCGGTGGACTACGTCGCGCTCGTCGACCCGGAGACGTTCGCGGAGGTCCCGTCCTCGTACGTGGGCGACGCGCTGCTGCTCGTCGCCGCCCAGGTCGGCGCGACACGCCTGATCGACAACGACACCGTCACCGTGGGAGGACCTGCGTGACGACTCTCGTGCGCACGATGATGACCGGCAAGATCCACCGCGCGACCGTCACGCAGGCCGACCTGCACTACGTCGGCTCCATCACGGTCGACGCGGACCTGCTCGCGGCTGCGGACCTGCTGCCCGGGCAGCAGGTCGACGTGGTGGACGTGACCAACGGTGCGCGCCTCACCACGTACGCCATCGCGGGCGAGCCGGGCAGCGGCCAGGTGTGCGTCAACGGTGCGGCGGCGCACCTGATCCACCCCGGCGACATCGTCATCCTCATCGCGTACGGCCAGCTCGCCGACCACGAGGCTCGGACCTACGAGCCTCGCGTGGTGCTCGTCGACGCGGAGAACCGGATCGCCGCGCTCGGCGACGACCCCGGTCAGGTGCCGCCAGGCTGGCCGGATCTCGAACCGAGCGGCCTGCCGTTGGCCGAGGGTCGCGCGCTCGTCGGGCCGACAAGGTGACCGCCCTCCTCGGTGATCTCGTCCAGGTCAGCAGTACGGGGGCCACGCTGGCCACCCGGCTGGCGGCTCCGGCTCCGGGGTGGACCGTCCAGGCGGACGCGGTGGTCGTCGGCTCGGGGATCGCCGGCCTGACCGCCGCCCTCGAGCTGCGCACGCGGGTGCCCCGGGTCCTGCTCGTCACCAAGGACGCGCTGGCCTCCGGCTCGACGGTCTGGGCGCAGGGCGGCATCGCTGCAGCGCTCGACCCGTCGGACTCCCCGAGCGCGCACCTGCAGGACACGCTCGTGGCCGGCGCGGGACTGTGCGACCCTCGCGCGGTCGAGGTGCTGGTGACCGAGGGCCCGGCACGCGTCCGGGAGCTCGTCGCACGCGGTGCGGTGTTCGACCGCGCACCGGACGGCTCCATCTCCCTGACGCGCGAGGGCGGCCACCACGCCGACCGGATCGCGCATGCCGGGGGCGACGCGACCGGCGCGGAGATCTCGCGCGCGCTCGTCGCCCAGATCGAGGCGGTGCGCAACGACCCCGGCATCGAGGTCATCGAGCACGCGCTCGTACTGGACGTGCTCACCGGCCCGCCCACCGCGGACGGCCGCCCGGGCCGGGCGTGCGGCGTGACCCTGCACGTGATCGGCGAGGGCCAGCGCGACGGTGTCGGCGCCGCGCTCGGCAGTGCGGTGGTGCTCGCCACGGGCGGCATCGGTCAGGTGTTCCGTTCGTCGACGAACCCCTCGCAGGCCACCGGCGACGGCATCGCCGCGGCACTGCGCGCGGGCGCGGTGCTCGGGGACGTCGAGTTCGTGCAGTTCCACCCGACGGTCCTGTGGCTGGGCGCGGGCGTGAAGGGCCAGCTGACGCTCATCTCGGAGGCCGTCCGCGGCGAGGGTGCGCTGCTGCTCGACACCGACGGTGTGCGGTTCATGCCGGACGTCCACCCGATGGCCGAGCTCGCGCCACGGGACATCGTCGCGCACGCGATCGTGCGCCGGATGGCTGCCACGGGCGCGGACCACGTGTGGCTCGACGCGCGGCACCTGGGGCCCGAGTTCCTGCGCCGCCGTTTCCCGACGATCAATGACAGGCTGCTCGAGCACGGCATCGACATGACCACCGACCTGGTCCCGGTTGCGCCCGCGCAGCACTACCACTCGGGTGGCGTGGTGACCGACCTGGTCGGACGGACCAGCGTCCGGGGTCTGTACGCGGTCGGCGAGGTCGCGTGCACGGGCGTGCACGGGGCCAACCGGCTCGCGTCGAACTCGCTGCTCGAGGGGCTGGTCTTCGCGACGCGCGCAGCCCGGCACATCGCGGCACAGGAACGCCTGCCGCTCGTCGACCCTGTGGAGCGTCCCGGTGCTGCGGCGCTGGTCGCCGCGGCGTCCCGTTCCCGGGTGCAGCGCATCGCCTCGGACGGGCCGGGCGTCCTGCGGTCGGCCGAGGGCCTGGGCCGCGCGGCGGCGGCGCTGTCCGCCGTCCCGACCGATGCGCACCTGCGCAGCGACGAGGGCCGTCGCCTGGCCGCGCCGCAGGTGGCCGAGTGGGAGACCACCAACGTGCACCAGGTGGCGACCGTGCTGACGGCGACGGCGCTCGAGCGTGAGGAGAGTCGCGGTGGTCACTCCCGCAGCGACTTCCCGTCGCAGGTCGACGCGTGGCGCCTCAGGCTCGAGGTCCGGCTGGACGCCGAGGGAGCTCTGGTGACGCGCCGCGCTCCGCTGACGTGACGGTCCTGCTGCGGCTCGCCCGCCGTGAGGACCTCGCGCGGATCGTGGAGCTCATCGCCGACGACTCGATAGCGGCCGCGCGCACGGGCAGCCTCGGCGCCGCGCACGTCGCAGGGTTCGAGGCCATCGAGGCGGACCCGAACAACGAGCTGGTGGTCGCCGAGCTGGACGGCGAGGTCGTCGGCACGATGCAGCTCACCTACGTCCCGGGGATCTCCCGGAACGGCGCGACGCGGCTCCTGGTCGAGGCTGTGCGGGTGGACGTGCGGCTGCGCGGCGGCGGCGTGGGTCGGCAGATGATGCTGTGGGCGCACGAGCGGGGTCGCGCGCGCGGTGCCGTCGTCGCGCAGCTCACCTCCGACAAGAGGCGGTCCGACGCGCACCGGTTCTACCGGAACCTCGACTACGAGCAGTCGCACGAGGGATTCAAGCTCGCTCTCTAGGCGGCACGAGTCCTGGGGCGGTATGTGAACGCCGGCAGGAGTCGCCGACGAACCGGTCTACCGTGGCGCCGTGAGCGCACTCGACCCCGACTGGATCGCCAGGACCGTCGCGACAGCCCTCGACGAGGACCTCGGTCCGGAACCTGGCCGAGACGTGACGACGCAGGCGACCATCTCGCCGGACGCGACGGGCACCGCCGATCTCGTCGCACGTGAGTCCGGTGTCGTGGCTGGTCTCGTGCTCGCACAGGCGGTGGTCGAGCAGGTGGCGCGGCGACTCGGGCTGCCGACGCCGACGGTCGACCAGCGCGTCCCCGACGGGACCCGCGTGGAGCCCGGCGACGTGCTCGTCGTCCTCGAAGGACGCGTGCAGGTGCTGCTCGTGGCGGAGCGGACGCTCCTCAACCTGGCGAGTCGCGCCTCGGGCGTCGCGACGCACACGCGGAGGTGGGCGGATGCGCTCGAGGGCACCGGCGCCCAGGTGCTCGACACCCGCAAGACCACGCCCGGGCTGCGTGCGCTCGACAAGTACGCCGTGCGCTGCGGCGGGGGGACGAACAAGCGGATGGGCCTGTACGACGTCGCGATGGTCAAGGACAACCACGTGGTGGCAGCGGGTTCGGTGACCGCGGCGATCGACGCGATCCGGGGCAGGTACCCCGAGGTGCTCATCCAGGTGGAGGCCGACACCCTGGCCCAGGCGCTGGAGGCGGTCGCCGCCGGGGCGCGGTTCCTGCTCCTGGACAACATGGCGACGGCGCTGCTGCGTCAGGTGGTCGAGGCGGTCCGAGCCACGGGGGAGAGCGTGGAGCTCGAGGCCACGGGCAACCTCACGCTGGACCGTGCGCGGGAGGTCGCGTCGACCGGTGTCGACTACCTGTCGGTCGGTGGCCTCACGCACTCGTCGCCGATCCTCGACCTCGCACTGGACCTGGAGCCGGCGGCCGGGCGCGTCTGAGGACGAGCGGTCGGCAGGAGGCCTGAAGAGCCGCTCAGGAGGCGCCGGTATCCTTGCCCGGTGACTGACGCACCGACCGACGACGCCCCCGAGCAGATCCGCGTCCGGCGGGAGAAGCGCGAACGCCTGCTGGCCACCGGCCAGGAGGCCTACCCGGTCGGCGTCCCGCGCACGCACACCATCGCGCAGGTCCGGGCGGCGTACCCCGACCTCGACGCCGGCACCGAGACCGACGACGAGGTCGGCATCGCCGGTCGGGTGGTCTTCGTCCGCATCGGCGGCAAGCTGTGCTTCGCCACGCTGCAGGACGGCGAGGGCAACCGGCTGCAGGCCATGTTCAGCCTCGACGCGGTCGGCGAGGAGCGTCTCGCGGCGTTCAAGACGGACGTCGACCTGGGCGACCACCTGTTCGTGCACGGCCGCGTGATCTCCTCACGGCGGGGCGAGCTGTCGGTCCTGGCCGACTCCTGGCAGATCGCCGCCAAGTCCTTGCGGCCGCTGCCCAACCTCTACGAGGGCGTCGAGCTGTCGGAGGAGGCACGCGTCCGGCAGCGCTACGTCGACCTGATCGTGCGCCCGAGCGCGCGCCAGACGGCCCGCCTGCGTCCGGCGATGATCCGCTCGCTGCGTGACAACTTCCACGCGCGGGACTTCATCGAGATCGAGACGCCGATGCTGCAGACGCAGCCCGGCGGTGCGGCCGCGCGCCCATTCATCACGCACATGAATGCGTTCGACATCGACCTGTACATGCGGATCGCGCCCGAGCTGTTTCTCAAGCGGGCGGTCGTGGGCGGGATCGAGCGCGTCTTCGAGATCAACCGCAACTTCCGCAACGAGGGCGCCGACTCGACGCACTCACCCGAATTCGCGATGCTCGAGGCGTACGAGGCCTATGGCGACTACGACACGATGGCGGAATTGACCCGGGACCTGGT
This sequence comes from Cellulomonas sp. URHE0023, assembly GCF_000688475.1. Classification (GTDB taxonomy): domain Bacteria; phylum Actinomycetota; class Actinomycetes; order Actinomycetales; family Cellulomonadaceae; genus Cellulomonas. The sequence goes on from NZ_JIAN01000005.1 coordinate 1,723,234, forward strand.
GAAGACCGCGGCGCGCGACGTTCTGGGCACGACCACGGTGACACTGCCCGACGGAACTGAGTACGAGCTGGGCGGGCAGTGGGAACAGCTGTCGATGTATGACTCGTTGTCGGCGTCCCTGGGTATTGAGATCACGCCCGGGACGGCGTTGGAGGACCTTCTGGTTCTTGCGCAGAAGTTCGAGATCGACGCCGACCCCAAGAAGGTCAGCCACGGCAAGCTCGTCGAGCTGCTGTGGGAGGACCGGGTCGGGGACGCGCTGCACGCTCCGACCTTCGTGCGCGACTTCCCGGTCGAGACGAGCCCGCTGGTCCGTCAGCACCGCTCGCGTCCCGGCGTGGTCGAGAAGTGGGACCTGTACGTACGCGGGGTCGAGCTGGCGACCGGGTACTCCGAGCTCGTGGACCCTGTGATCCAGCGTCAGCGCTTCGAGGCGCAGGCTCTGCTCGCGGCCGCCGGGGACGACGAGGCCATGCGGGTCGACGAGGACTTCCTCACGGCGGTCGAGTACGCGTTGCCGCCCAGCGGAGGCATCGGCCTCGGCATCGACCGACTTCTGATGACGCTGACCGGCCTGGGCATCCGCGAGACGATCCTCTTTCCTCTCGTGAAACCGCAGGCGTGACATGAATCCCCTGTTCACCGCCCTGGCGGCTCTGCTTCCGTCGATCGGCGTCGGTGTGCTGTTCTGGCTTGCCATCCGCGCACTCGTCAATGCTGACCGCACGGAGCGGCAGGCTTTGGCAAAAATGGATGCCGAGGAACGCGTCGCCGACGCGGCCAAGGCGCGAAACGCAAATACGGAAACTCCGCCCACGGGCGTTTGACGTTGAAATGTTGCAGTGTCATAGTGACCGCGTCAGCATTGCAACATCAGCCAGACGGAGCGAACAATGGCGCAGAAGGTCCAGGTTCTCCTGGTCGATGACATCGACGGTGGTACCGCCGACGAGACCGTGACGTTCGGCCTCGACGGCGTCACCTATGAGATCGACCTGACGGCAGGCCACGCGAGCGAGCTGCGTGACGCTCTGGCGCAGTGGGTCGGGCACGCGCGCAAGGTCGGTGGCCGCACGGCGAGCAAGGGCGCCCCTCGCGCTCGTCGTTCGTCGTCCAGCGACGCGCAGGCCATCCGTGAGTGGGCCAAGGAGCACGGGCACCAGGTGTCCGAGCGTGGGCGCATCTCGGCCGAGGTCAAGGCCGCGTACGACGCGTCGCACTGACGCGAGAACGACATCGGCCGGCGCCGCCGGCCGACGCAGAGCCCGGCGCCCCCGCGCCGGGCTCTCGTGCGTTCAGCGGGTGGTCAGAGCGGGCGGGTGCCCGTGAGCTCGCGAACGGCGGCGTACTGCGACCGGACCTCGGGTCGCGGCTCGGCGCGGTGCACGGCGGCCTCCGCGGCGGAGCTCCATGCGGGCGCCTCCCCGGTCAGCACCCAGGCGGCCTGCCGAGCGGCGCCGTCGGCGACGTACTCGCCGGGCGTCGGGACGTGGACGTCGAGCCCCAGGACGGTCGGTGCGATCTCGCGCACCGCCGCGGACTGAGCACCGCCGCCGATCAGGAACAGCCGCTGCACGGGGACGCCCTGCGCCCGGAGCGCGTCGATGCCGTCGGCCAGCGCGCACAGCATGCCCTCGACGGCGGCGCGGGCCAGGTGCGCAGGCGTGGTGTTGGCCAGGCGCATCCCGTGCAGGGCGCCCGTGGCGTCGGGCTTGTTGGGCGTGCGCTCGCCCTCGAGGTACGGCACCAGGACCAGCCCGTCGGCGCCGGCGGGGGCGGCCAGGGCGAGGTCGGACAGGCCGCGGTGGTCGACTCCGAGCATGCGGGCTGTGGCGTCGAGCACTCGCGAGGCGTTGAGCGTGCACGCGAGCGGCAGGAACGCGCCGGTGGCATCCGCGAATCCGGTGACCAGCCCCGAGGCGTCGGCCGTCGGGATGCTCGAGACGGCCGAGACGACGCCGGACGTACCGATCGACACCGCGACGTCCCCGGGGCCGAGGCTGAGCGCGAGCGCTGCTGCTGCGTTGTCGCCGGCTCCCGGGCCGAGCACCTGGCCGCCGTGACTGCGGTAGCCCGCCTCCGACGGGCCCAGCACCCGGGGGAGCAGTGCGTCGTGGCCGAGGGCCAGCTCGAGCAGGTCGTGCCGGTAGACGCCGCTCGACGGCGACCAGTAGCCCGTGCCGGAGGCGTCGGACCGGTCGGTGACGAGGGTGTCCAGCCCTGCGGCGCCCGAGAGCTGCCAGGTGACCCAGTCGTGGGGCAGCGCGACGGCCGCGACCCGCTCGGCGATCGACGGCTCGGCGTCCCGCAGCCAGCGCACCTTGGAGACGGTCAGCGAGGCGACGGGGACGGAGCCGACGGCCGAAGCCCACGCCTCGGCGCCCAGCTCGTCGGTCAGGGCCGCGGCGGCGGGCGCGGACCGCGTGTCGTTCCACAGCAGCGCGTCACGGAGCACCTCGCCTGACGCGTCGAGCGCGACGAGCCCGTGCTGCTGACCGCCGACCGAGATCGCGGCGACGTCGTCGAGGCCCCCGGCCTGGGCGAGCGCAGACTGCAGGGCGTCCCACCAGTGCCTCGGGTGCACCGACGTCCCCTCGGGGTGCGGCGCCCGGCCGCTGCGCACGAGCGCACCGGTCTGCGCGTCCCGAACCACGACCTTGCAGGCCTGCGTCGAGGAGTCCACCCCGGCCACGAGCGTCATGACGATCCCCTTACGCGACGTCCGAACAGATGAGCCCCCAGCAACGGGGGAGGGCCGCGACGTCCGCACTCACGTGGGGTCAGGGGCCACGGAGTGCGGACGTCGCGGGGTTCAGCAGGGCAGAGCCCTCTCGAGAGCCCGAGGGCCGACGGTCAGCGAGCGCCGATCGCGTGCTCGAGCGCGAGCTGGTTGAGGCGGACGAAGCCGAAGCCACGGGCGGCGACGGCGTCCACGTCCAGGTCCTCGAACACCGACCGGTCGGCAAGGAGGTCGCTGAGCGTCTCGCCCTCGGCGAGCGTCGGCTGTGCGAGCTCGAGGACGCCGGACTCCTCGAGCGCCGCCTGGACCTCGGGGTCGGCGCGGAACGCCTGCGCCCGCTCCTTGAGCAGGAGGTAGGTGGACATGTTCGCGGCGGCCGAGTCCCAGACGCCCTGCATGTCCTCGGTGCGCGACGGCTTGTAGTCGAAGTGCCGCGGGCCGTCGTAGCGGGGCCCGCCCGAGGGGAAGCCGTTCTCGATGAGGTCCACCGTGGCGAACGCGGAGAACAGGTCTCCGTGCCCGAACACCAGGTCCTGGTCGTACTTGATCGACTTCTGGCCGTTGAGGTCGATGTGGAAGAGCTTGCCGGCCCAGAGCGCCTGCGCGATGCCCTGCGTGTAGTTCAGACCGGCCATCTGCTCGTGACCGACCTCGGGGTTGAGGCCCACGATGTCGCCGTGCTCGAGCTTGGCGATGAGTGCCAGGGCGTGCCCGATCGTCGGCAGGAGGATGTCGCCGCGGGGCTCGTTGGGCTTGGGCTCGATCGCGATGCGCAGGCCGTAGCCCTTCTCCTTGATGTACGCGGCGACGGTGTCGATGCCCTCGGCGTAGCGGTCGTGCGCGGCGTTGAGGTCCTTGGCCGAGTCGTACTCGGCGCCCTCGCGGCCGCCCCACATGACGAACGTGTCGGCGCCGAGCGAGGCGGCGAGGTCGACGTTGCGGACGACCTTGCGCAGGCCGTAGCGGCGGACGCGTCGGTCGTTCGACGTGAACGCCCCGTCCTTGAAGATCGGGTGGCTGAACGTGTTCGTGGTGACCATCTCGACCGTGATGCCCGTCTCGGCGAGCGCGCCACGGAAGCGGTCGAGGATCTTGTCGCGCTCGGCATCGGACGAACCGAAGGGGACCACGTCGTCGTCGTGGAAGGTCACGTGCGCGGCGCCGAGCTCGGCGAGCCGATGCACGGACTCGACCGGGTCGAGCGCCGGCCGGGACGCGCTTCCGAACTGGTCCTGCGCGTTCCAGCCGACGGTCCAGAGGCCGAAGGAGAACTTGTCCTCGGGGGTGGGCTGCGCTGCCATGGTTTTTTCTCCTCGTCGAGATTGATTTACGCGGTGAAATTATCTTGTCCGGCCGCTAAGGTCAACCCATGGCCCGTCAGGAGCAGATGCGAGACCAGAACCTCGCCATAGCGCTGCGGACCATCGTCGACGCCATCGCGCCCGTGTCCCGGGCGCAGGTCGCCGCGCAGGCCGGGCTCGCCCGAGGAACGGTCACCGGGCTCGTCGACCAGCTCGTCGACGCGGGCCTCGTCCGCGAGCTCGAGCCGACCCTGACGCAGCGCGCCGGTCGACCCGCCGTCCCGCTCGTCGCGCAGCGCGGGGCCGTCGCCGGGCTCGGCATGGAGGTCAACGTCGACTACCTCGGAGTCCTCGTCCTCGACCTGTCGGGCGAGGTCCTCGCCCAGCACGTGGAGTTCGACGACCTGCGCGGATCGGACCCGCAGGTCGTGCTCCCGCGGCTCCTGCAGATCGCCGACGACACCGTGGCGACGCTCGACCAGGTGACGGTGACCGGTTCCGTGCTCGCGCTGCCCGGACTCGTCGACCGCGTGACAGGGCCGCTGCGGTTCGCCCCTCGCCTGGGCTGGCGTGACGTCGACGTCGTCGGCCTGCTCGGTGCCGTCGCTCCCCGGCTAGCCAACGAGGCCAACCTCGCGGCACGTGCCGAGGCGCACGCCCGACGAGGCGGCTCGTTCGTGTACGTCTCCGGCGAGGTCGGCATCGGTGGGGCGATCGTGCTCGACGGAGAGCTGTTCCGCGGCAGCCGCGGGTGGAGCGGCGAGATCGGGCACATCCGCGTGGACGGGATCGCGCTCGAGGAGCTCGCCGGTCAGGACGCCATGCTGCGCACCGCGGGCCTCGACCCGACCAGCCGGCTCGAGGTCCTCCTGGAGGCGCTCGGCGCGGGCGACTCGGACGCCCTGCAGTCGGTAGCCCAGGCGGGCCGTGCGCTCGGCGTCGCGCTCTCCGCCGCGGTCAACGTCGTCGACGTCGACGAGGTGGTGCTCGGTGGCTCGTTCGGCCGGCTGTTCGACCACGTCCGCGTCCCCGTCCAGGAGCAGCTGGACTCGTCGGTGATCTTCGCTCCGTGGGCACCGCTGACCGTCTCCCGGGCCCGGGCGGGCGCCTACCCCGCCATGGGTGGCGCGGCGCTCGCAGCGCTGAGGACGGTGCTCGCCGACCCGGCGCGGTGGCTGAGGGGCTCGCGCACGTAGGCTCGTCCCCCGTGAGCAGCCTCTGGATCGGTACCTATCCCGTCGCCGGCGCCGGCACCCCGGTCGGCCTGGGGGAGGGGATCTGGCGGGTCGAGCTGGTCGACGGGGCCGTGCACGACGCGCGCCAGGTGGTCGAGACGCCGTCGCCGTCGTTCCTCGCGCTGCACCCGAGCGGCACCGTGCTGTACGCAGCGAATGAGCAGGCGGACGGCACCGTGACCGCGTTCGACGTCGTCGGCGACTCGCTCGTGCACAGGGCGACCGTCCCGAGCGGCGGGGCCGACCCGTGCCACCTGCTCCTCGACACCGACGGCCGAGCGCTCCTGGTCGCCAACTACAGCAGCGGCGCGCTCGCGGTCCTCCCCCTGGACGCGACGGGCGGGTTCGTCGACGAGGTCCACGTCCTCGGCCACGTCGGTGCGGGTCCCCACCCGCAACGGCAGGAGGGTCCGCACGCGCACTTCGTGGCCCACGCACCCGGCGGCTGGGTGCTCGTGGTCGACCTCGGCACCGACGAGATCCGGCGCTACCGCCGGACGGCAGACAGCCTGCGCGATGACGGCATTGCCGTGACGCTCCCGCCCGGAACCGGCCCGCGGCACCTCACGTTCAGCGCGGACGGCCGGTTCGCCTATGTGGTCGGGGAGCTCGACGTGACCGTCCGCGTGCTGGCCTGGGACGCCGGCTCGGGGACTGCGGAACCGGTACAGGTGGTTCCCGCGACGCTCGACGGCACCAGCGGCGCGCTCCCGTCGCACATCCTGCTCGACGGGCGTCGGCTCCTCGTCGGAACGCGCATCGCCGACGTGGTCGCCGAGTTCGAGACGGGTGACGACGGGCGGCTCACTCACGTCGCGGACCACGCCCTCCCGGGGCGCTGGCCGCGTCACTTCGAGGTCGTGGACGGCTGGACGGTCGTCGCGGACCAGGTCTCGGGCGACCTCGCGGTGCTGGCCCGTGACGGCTCCGTCCGTGGCTCCTGGCCGTTGCCGGCGCCCGCGTGCGTCCTTCGGGTGCGGCCGTGATCGTTCTGTGATTCGCTGACAGCAGCCGCCTGGGTGGCTCGAGCGGTGGGTGACGGAGCCCGCCCGGAACCCCCCGCGGGCAGTGGCTGCGCACGGATGCCCGGCCGCGTGCGAGGGAGCGACCGTGCGACGAGCAGCGCACCTGTCCCGACTCCTCGTGAGCGTGTCCGCCATCGTGCTGGCCGTTCCGCTCGCGCTGGCCGGCCTCGCGCCGACGGTCGCGAGGGCGGAGCCGCAGGCGTCCGGCACGACGATTTCGCTCTCGTCGGGCATCACGGTCTTCGGGCTCCCGGTCTCGGCGCAGGTCGCGGTGCCCTCCTCGGGCGTGACGCCGACCGGTCGGGTGCACGTGCTCGTCGACGGGACGTCCGTGGCGAGCGGCAGGCCGGCGGCGGACGGCACGGTCCGGGTGCCGCTTCCTGCGACGGTCGCGGTCGGTCGGCACGCGGTCACCGCGGTGTACGCGCGGACGACGGACCCGAGGGCGCTCGTCCTGTCTGCCGAGGCACCGACGCGCGCGCTCACCGTCACCAGGACGCTCCCCAGGGTGCTGACCGACGGCACGGACTGGTCCGTCGGTCGCTCCGACCCGAAGGTCGTCCATGCGCAGCTCACGAGGGTCGCGGGCGTCGAGCCGACGGGAACGGTCGTCGTGTGGGTCAACGGGATGCGCAAGGGCACCGCAACCCTCGACGCGGCGGGCGAGGCCGTCGTGCACCTGGCCACGTCCACCAGGACCGCGCTGGTCGCCGTGACCTACAGCGGCGACCGGACGTTCCTGCCCTGGCTCGCGTCACCCCATCTGCTCACCGTGAGGTGAGACCGCGGCGCTTCGGGGAGAATGGGCTCCGGAATCGTCCGCCGACAGGAGCCCTCGTGACCCTCGCCCCCCGAGTCGCCATGCTCTCGGTGCACACCTCGCCGCTCGAGCAGCCCGGCACGGGCGACGCCGGTGGCATGAACGTCTACGTCCTCGAGCTCTCCCGGGCGCTCGCCGCACGGGGTGCGCGCGTCGAGATCTTCACGCGCGCCACGTCGTCGGACCAGGCGGAGACCGTGTCGTTGCCCGGGTTCGATGCCACCGGCCGACCGCTCACGCCGCAGGAGACGCGCGACGTCCTGCTGTCCAGCGAGGTCGACGCGGGCGTGGTCCCCCCGATCCTGGTGCACCACGTGCCGGCGGGACCGTTCGAGCGTCTCGACAAGAACGACCTCCCGGGGGTGCTCTGCGGGATGGCAGCGGGCGTCCTGCGCTCAGAGGCCGCGCGCCGGCCGGGTTGGTACGACGTCGTGCACTCGCACTACTGGCTCTCGGGACAGGTGGGCGCCATCGCGGCGGACCGCTGGGAGGCCCCGCTGGTGCACACGGCGCACACCTTGGCCCGCGTGAAGAACGCGTCGCTCGCGCCGGGCGACGAACCCGAGCCGAACGTGCGCGTGATCGGCGAGGAGCAGGTGGTCCAGGACGCGCACGCGCTCGTGGCCAGCACGCCCGTCGAGGCCGAGGAGCTGGTCGAGCTCTACGGCGCGGACCCGTCGCGGGTGCATGTCGTGGAGCCTGGCGTGGACCTCGACAGGTTCGTCCCCGGTGACCGCGACGAGGCCCGGCGGATGCTCGGCCTGCCGGTCGACCGACAGGTCGTGCTCTTCGCCGGACGGGTGCAGGCGCTCAAGGCCCCGGACGTCCTGGTGAGCGCGCTGGGCGTTCTCAAGGCGACCGGGCGGCCCGTCCCGCTGCTCGTGATCCTCGGCGGTCCGTCGGGCCGGACGACGGCCGTGCGTGAGCTGCTCGCGCTCGCGTCGATGACCGGGGTCGCCGACGACGTGATCGTGCACCCGCCCGCCGACCGCGACACCCTCGCCCGCTGGTACCACGCGGCCGACGTCGTGGCGATGCCGTCCCGCAGCGAGTCCTTCGGGCTGGTCGCCGCCGAGGCGCAGGCCAGCGGCATCCCGGTCGTGGCGGCGTGCGTCGGCGGCCTGCGCACGATCGTCGACCACGACGTCTCCGGCCGCCTGGTGCGCGGTCACGACCCCGCCGTCTGGGCCGATGTGCTGTCCGAGGTGCTGGCCTCCGAGGCCCTGCGGTCCACCTACGCGGTGGGTGCCCGCCGCGTCGCGGAGCGGTTCGGCTGGTCGACGACCGCGGACCAGATGCTCAAGGTCTACTCGGTGGCCGGCGAGATCAGGGCGTCCAGGGACTGACGGCCCTGCTCACGACGGAGCACTGTGCGGCAGGATTGCCACCATGACCTACACCCTCGTGCTGCTCCGCCACGGCGAGAGCGAGTGGAACGCCAAGAACCTGTTCACCGGCTGGGTCGATGTGGCCCTCTCCGAGAAGGGCATCGAGGAGGCGAAGCGGGGCGGGACGCTGCTCACGGACGCCGGCGTGCTGCCGGACGTCGTGCACACGTCGCTCCTGCGCCGCGCCATCACGACAGCCAACCTGGCGCTCGACGCCGCAGACCGTCACTGGATCCCGGTCAAGCGGTCCTGGCGCCTGAACGAGCGGCACTACGGCGCTCTGCAGGGCAAGGACAAGAAGCAGACGCTCGACGAGTACGGCGAGGAGCAGTTCATGCTCTGGCGCCGCTCGTACGACTTCCCGCCGCCGGACATCGAGCTGGGCTCGGAGTTCTCGCAGGACACCGACCCGCGCTACGCGGGGGAGCCGATCCCGCGCGCCGAGGCGCTCGACCAGGTGCTCAGCCGCGCGCTCCCGTACTGGGAGTCCGACATTGTCCCGGACCTCAAGACCGGCAAGACGGTGCTCGTCGCGGCCCACGGCAACTCGATCCGCGCACTCGTGAAGCACCTGGACGACGTCGACAGCGGCACGATCGCGGGGATCAACATCCCCACCGGCATCCCGCTGCTGTACACCCTGGACGAGACGACGCTCAAGCCCACCAACCCGGGCGGCACGTACCTCGACCCGGAAGCCGCCGCCGAGGCGATCAAGGCCGTGGCCAACCAGGGCCGCTAGGTCCGCTCACGACGTCCGAGCGGATGCGGGCCCGACCTGCATCCGCTCGGACGTCGCTGTCTGCGCGACTCCCCGGTTCGCAACGCGCGCCTCGCCGGGTCGGGGAGCTCGGCCGCCGTCGGCGGGCGCGCGACGAGGGCGGCAGTCCTGCGGCGGGGCGCCTCACCAGCCGCGCGCATGAGGGACTGCCGCCCTCGCTGCCGATCGCCGCTCCCCTCAGAGCCGCGCTCAGCCCACCCGTGACGGGGTGGCGGGCAACCGATCGGCCAGCGCAGCCATGGCGCAGACCGACCGGAAGTCTCAGCCGACGTTGCTGTCGAGCTGCTCCTGGCGCCCGACGCCGGTCACCAGGTAGGTCACCCGGCGTGCGACGGACACGCCGTGGTCGCCGAAGCGCTCGTAGTACCGACCCAGCAGGGTGACGTCGATGGTCTCCTGCGTGGTCCCGCCCCACGAGCCGCCCAGCAGCGCGGCGAACGTGTCCTCGTGCAGCTCGTCGAGAAGGTCGTCGTCCTGCTCGATGCTCTCCGCCAGGAGGATCTCCCGGCTGTTTAGCAGCGTCGTGGTGCGGCGGGCCACCCGGACGGCGGCGTCGTGCATCTCGGCGAACGTGCCGGACAGCGCGTGCGGCACGGCGTGCCGTGGGTAGCGGCCCCGGGCGATCTGCGCGACGTGGCGAGCCAGGTCACCCATGCGCTCCAGCGTGGCGCTCATGCGCAGGGCCGAGACGACGATCCGCAGATCGGTCGCGACCGGCTGCTGCTGTGCCAGGAGCAGCACGCAGCGCTCGTCGAGGTCGCGCTCCATGGCGTCGATCTCGAGGTCGTCGACGATGACCGACTCAGCCAGCGCGAGGTCGGCGGTGAGGAGCGCGAGTCCTGCGTTCGTGATGGCGTGCTCGACCTTGCCGCTCATGGCTGCAAGGTCCTCGCCGAGCTGGTGCAGCTCAGCATCGAAGATGTCCCGCATGTGATCCCTCTCGTGCCGCGTCGGCAGGTGCCCCGCGGGGGTCAGGTTCGCATCGGTAGATGAACGAAGGGTCCCACCCAGGTGAACGGGCGACGGCCGTTGCGTGGGGGTGAGTGCCGTGCGCGATTCGTCCCGAACGAGCGAGAGAGGCGTTAGCGTCGGCGGGGTCGTCCGTCGTGGGTGGTCGGCACGAGGTCGAGAGAGCAACCTGCTGACTCAGCGGGGACGGAACCGCAGTTCGGAACAAGGGAAGGGAACACCGATGACCACGTTCACCGCCTGGAAGTTCGAGACCGCCGACGGGGCGCAGAAAGCCGCACTGGCGCTGCAGAGCGCCGCCAACGACCACCTGGTCAAGATCGTCGACCATGCCGTGATCACGTGGCCGGACGGCGCAGCGAAGCCCGACATGCACCACTCGCACGACGACAAGTGGCGTGGCACCGGCTGGGGCGCGTTCTGGGGGATCCTCTTCGGCGGGCTCTTCTTCGTCCCGCTGCTCGGTGCCGCCGTGGGTGCCGCGGCGGGCGCGATCAGCAAGGCGGTCGCCGCGGTCGGCATCGACGAGGCGCAGCTGGCCCGGATCCGTGAGCAGATCACCCCGGGCACGTCGCTGCTCTGCGCCGTGACGGAGGAGGGCAACCTGGACCGGCTCGGTGAGCGGATGCACGGACTGCACTCGACCCTGGTGGAGACGAACCTGACCGAGGCGGAGCGGTCCGTGCTGATGGAGACGTTCGGCTGACGCGCGTGAACGCACGGTGAACGCTCGACGGCAGGAGGAGCGCAGGGCGGGCCTGCGGCCCTGTGCATCCCGGAACCCACCCTAGGGTTGGCGCTGTGGATGGACTCGATGGGCTCACCGTGCTGCTCGCCGGCGCGCTCGGCATCGTGGTGGGCGCCGTGGCGACGTTGGCGTTCCGCTGGAGCGAGCGCGCCCAGAAGGGACCGACCCCGCTCGGCGCCGGACCTGACCTCGACGAGGGGCTGATCCGGACGCTCGCCGTGCTGCGCTCTGCCGCTGTGGTCCTCGACGAGGACGACAACGTGGTGCGTGCGAGCGCGCCGGCGCACGCGCTCGGCATCGTGCGGGACGGTCGCATCGCCCCGGCAGCGATCCGTGACCTGATCGTCGGGGTGCGTCGGGACGGCGTGATCCGCGACGAGGAGCTCGAGGTCCCGCGCGGCCCTGTCGGTCCGGGTGTGCTCCTGGTCCAGGTGCGCGTCGCCCAGGTCAGCGCGAAGCACCTCGTGGTCCTCGCTGAGGACCTGACGCAGGCACGTCGGCTCGAGGCGATCCGACGGGACTTCGTCGTGAACATCTCGCACGAGCTCAAGACGCCGGTCGGTGCGCTGTCGCTGCTCGCCGAGACGGTGCAGGACGCCGCCGACGACCCCGAGGCCGTGCGCCGCTTCGCCGGGCGGATGCAGTCGGAGGCGACGCGGCTCTCGGCGCTCGTGCACGAGATCATCGAGCTGTCCCGCCTGCAGGTGGCCGGTGCGTTGGGCCAGGCAGCGCTCGTGGACGTCGACTCGGTGCTGTCCGAGGCCGTCGACCGGGCGCGGACCACCGCGGAGGCCAAGCACGTCCGGCTCGACATCGGCGGCGTCCGCGGCACGTCCGTGATGGGACAGCACGAGCTGCTGGTCACTGCGGTGCGCAACCTGCTCGACAACGCGGTCGCGTACTCGGGCGAGGCGTCGCACGTCGGCGTGGGGGTGCGCCTGGTCGACGGGCTCGTGGAGATCGCCGTCGTCGACGAGGGCATCGGGATCAGCGCCGCGGAGCAGGAGCGCGTGTTCGAGCGGTTCTACCGCGTCGACCCGGCGCGGTCGCGGGACACCGGCGGCACCGGCCTGGGCCTGTCCATCGTCAAGCACGTCGCGGCCGACCACGGGGGAGACGTCTCGGTCTGGTCCCAGCCGGGCCGGGGGTCCACCTTCACGTTGCGCCTCCCGCGAGCAGAGAACGCGGGCGCGCCGGCCATCCCCGCCCAACCTGTCAGCCCTGAAGGAGCACCTGTGCGTCGGAGTGCGTCATGACCCGGATCCTGCTCGTCGAGGACGAGGAGTCCTACCGCGACCCTCTGGCGTACCAGCTCGAGCGTGAGGGTTTCGACGTCGTCACCGCCGCTACCGGCACGGACGCCCTGCTCCGGTTCGACGAGCTCGGCGCGGACCTCGTGCTGCTCGACCTCATGCTCCCCGGCCTGCCGGGTACCGAGGTGTGCCGCCGGCTGCGCCTGGTCAGCGACGTCCCGGTCATCATGCTCACGGCCAAGGACGACGAGATCGACAAGGTGGTCGGTCTCGAGCTGGGTGCCGACGACTACGTGACCAAGCCGTATTCCTCCCGCGAGCTGCTCGCCCGCGTGCGCGCGGTCCTGCGCCGCCGCGAGACCGCAGCGGTCGCCGTCGGTGCGCCGGCCGTGGCGTCGCCGCCGGAGGTCGAGGACGACGACCTGCTCGTCGCCGGCCCGATCCGGATGGATGTCGAGCGGCACACGGTCCGGGTCCGAGGGGACCTGGTGGCCTTCCCGCTCAAGGAGTTCGAGCTGCTCGAGATGCTCCTGCGGAACGCCGGTCGTGTGCTGACGCGCGGCCAGCTCATCGACCGCATCTGGGGCTCGGACTACGTGGGTGACACCAAGACCCTCGACGTCCATGTGAAGCGGATCCGCGCCCGCATCGAGCTCGACCCCGGCAACCCGCTGCTCGTGCTCACGGTGCGCGGCCTCGGCTACAAGCTCGCCGACGACGTCGACGACTGAGCCCCGGCGGCGAGTACTCGTCGGCCACCGTTCACCCGGGGTTCACCCGATCCAGTCCGACCGGTCACGTGCGCTTCCTACCGTCAACCTCGCCGCGCACACACCGGTGCGCACAGGATCGACAGGACGGACCACAGTGAAGCTTCCCCTCCTCGGCCGCATCGGGGCGGTTGCCCTCGTCGGCACGCTCGCCCTCACGCTGTCGGCCTGCGGATCGGACAACGCCGTTGACTCCGACTCCTCTGCTGGAACCGGCTCCTCCGAGGCCCCCGCCTCGACGCTGAGCGGCTCCCTGAACGGCGGTGGCTCCAGCGCGCAGGAGAAGGCGCAGCAGGCCTGGGTCGCCGGGTTCCAGACCGCGAACCCCAGCGTCACCGTGAACTACACGACGTCCGACTCGGGCGCCGGCCGCAAGGGCTTCCTCGACGCCTCGCTCGACTTCGCCGGCTCGGACAGCGCGCTGAACGACGAGGAGCTCGCGTCGTCGACGGAGCGTTGCTACGGCGGCGCCGGCATCGACGTGCCGGTCTACGTCAGCCCGATCGCCGTCGCGTTCAACATCGACGGCGTGACCGAGCTCGACCTGTCGGCCGACGTCGTCGCCAAGATCTTCTCCGGCGCGATCACCACGTGGGACGACGCGGCGATCACCGCCCTCAACCCGGACGCCAAGCTGTCCGGCCCGATCGTCGTCGTGCACCGCTCGGACGACTCGGGCACGTCCAAGAACTTCCAGGACTACCTGTCCAAGACCGCTCCTGACGTCTGGACGTACGAGGTCTCGAACACGTGGCCCGTGCAGGTCGGCCAGGGCGCCAACGGCACCTCGGGTGTCGTCCAGACCATCCAGGCCGCACCCGGAACCATCGGCTACGCGGACGCGTCGGCCGTCGGCTCGCTCGGCAAGGTCTCGCTCGGTGTCGGCACCGAGTTCAACGCGCCGACCGCCGAGGGTGCCGCAGCGACCGTGGACGCCTCGCCCCGCGACGACGCCCGCGCTGAGGGCGACGTCGTGATCAAGGTGGACCGCACCACCACGGCCGCGGGCGCCTACCCGGCGATCCTGGTGTCGTACCTGGTCGTCTGCAACACCTACGACACGCAGGACAAGGTCGACCTGATCAAGGGCTACGCGAGCTACGTGGCGAGCGCCGAGGGCCAGGAGAAGGCTGCTGGCGCGGCCGGCTCCGCCCCGATCTCGGAGACGCTGCGTACGGACGTCCTCGCCTCGATCGACGCGATCGCCGTCAAGTAGTCGCCCAGATCGCACTCGTCATCGTCCGGCGGCCGCTCAGCGGTCGCCGGACGGCGGCGCTCTAGGACAGGAGAGATCCGTTGGCCTCGCCCACGACAGCGATGACCCCCCCGGTCGCGCCGGTCCGCACGCCTCGACGCAGACGCACCATCGACCGTGGGCTCGACCGCGGGTTCCGCTACCTGGCGGTGTGGTCAGGGATCCTCATCCTCGCCGTCCTCGCCTCGGTCGCGATCTTCCTGGTGATCGAGGCGCTGCCCGCGCTGAAGAACCCGGACCTGGCCTCCGAGGTCCCCTGGATCCCGGCGGACGGCAACCTGTGGTCCGTGGTCGGACCCTTGATCTTCGGCACGGTGCTCGCTGCGATCGTCTCGCTGGCCCTCGCGGTGCCGGTTGCGGTCGGGGTCGCGCTGTTCATCTCGCACTACGCACCCCGCCGCATGGCGTCCGCACTGGGCTACGTGGTCGACCTGCTCGCCGCGATCCCGTCGGTCGTGTACGGCCTGTGGGGCGTCCTGGTGCTGGCGCCCAAGGTGCAGCCCGTGTGGCAGTTCGTCGTGGACTACTTCGGCTGGATCCCGCTGTTCGCGGGGGACGAGCACGGGAACGCGTCCAACCCGCCGCGCGTCCTCATGACCACCTCCCTGGTGCTCGCCGTGATGATCCTGCCGATCATCACCGCGGTCAGCCGCGAGGTGTTCCTGCAGACGCCGCGACTGCACGAGGAGGCCGCGCTCGCGCTCGGTGCGACCCGCTGGGAGCTCGTCCAGATGGCCGTCCTGCCGTTCGGTCGCTCGGGCGTGACGTCTGCCGCGATGCTCGGCCTCGGCCGCGCGCTGGGCGAGACGATGGCCGTCCTGATGATCCTGTCGCCGGGACTGCTCTACTCGTTCAAGCTCCTGGTCGCGAGCCAGCAGCAGACGATCGCCGGCAACATCGCGGCGAGGTTCAACGACGCGAACGACATCGGCCGCTCGACCCTCATCGCGACGGGCCTCGCCCTGTTCGTCATCACCGTGCTCGTCAACCTGGCGGCCCGCGCGATCATCGCGCGCAACAAGGACTTCTCGGGGGCGAACTGACATGGCCACTGTGCAGCTGACGCCTGAGGCGTCCTCGCTACGAGACGACCTGACGCGCGTCGACGGCGCGCGCCGTCGCAAGGACCGGTTCATGCAGTGGCTGATCTACGGCGCCTTCGGGCTCGCGATCATCCCGCTGGTCTCGCTCGTCTGGAGCGTCCTCGCCAACGGCCTCGCCCGGCTCGACCTGTACTTCCTCACGCACTCGATGCGCAACGTGTACGGCGGCATGGACGCCGGTGGCGTGTACCACGCACTGCTCGGCACGGTCCTGATCACGGTGATGACGGTGATCATCTCGGTGCCGATCGGCATCATCACCTCGATCTACCTCGTCGAGTACGGCAAGGGCGCGCTCGCCAGGGCCGTGACGTTCTTCGTGGACGTCATGACGGGCATCCCGTCGATCGTCGCTGGCCTGTTCGCGTTCTCGCTCTTCTACCTGGTCGTGGGTCCGCAGTCGATGAGCGGGCTGACCGGCGCCGTCGCGCTGTCGGTGCTCATGATCCCGGTGGTCATCCGGTCCACCGAGGAGATGCTGCGGCTCGTCCCCAACGAGCTGCGCGAGGCCTCGTTCGCGCTCGGTGTCCCGAAGTGGCTGACGATCATCCGCGTGGTTCTCCGCACGGCCGTCGCGGGCATCACGACCGGCGTGATGATCGCGATCGCCCGTGTCATCGGCGAGACCGCACCTCTGCTGATCACCGTCGGTGCGACGGACTCGATCAACCGCGACCCGTTCCACGGCAACATGATGACGCTCCCGGTGTACGTCTACCGGCAGTACGCGGCGGGCCTCGTGCCCTGCGCACCCGGGGCCGAGGACTGCATCCCGACGATCAACTACGACCGGGCATGGAGCGCAGCACTCGTGCTGATCCTGTTCGTCATGCTGCTCAACCTTCTGGCGCGCGGCGTGAGCCGCTGGTTCGCGCCCAAGACCCGGGCATGAGCCCCACAAGGAGATCGACCATGGCACAGCGCATCGACGTCAAGGACCTGAACATCTACTACAGCGACTTCCTCGCCGTGGCCGGCGTGGAGATGTCGGTGGAGCCCCGATCGGTGACCGCGTTCATCGGCCCGTCGGGCTGCGGGAAGTCGACCTTCCTGCGCACGCTCAACCGCATGCACGAGGTCATCCCGGGTGCCCACGTGCAGGGTTCGGTCGCGATGGACGGCATCGACCTGTACGGCGACGACGTCGACCCGGTCGCGGTGCGTCGCCAGGTGGGGATGGTGTTCCAGCGCCCCAACCCGTTCCCGACGATGTCGATCGCGGACAACGTGCTGGCCGGCATCAAGCTCAACAACAAGCGCATCTCGAAGGGTGACGCCGCTGACGTGGTCGAACGCTCGCTGCGCAGCGCGAACCTCTGGAACGAGGTCAAGGACCGCCTGAACCGGCCCGGCTCCGGGCTCTCCGGCGGTCAGCAGCAGCGTCTGTGCATCGCGCGCGCCATCGCGGTGAAGCCGCAGGTGCTCCTCATGGACGAGCCGTGCTCGGCACTGGACCCGATCTCGACGCTCGCCATCGAGGACCTCATCTCGGAGCTGAAGAACGACTACACGATTGTCATCGTCACGCACAACATGCAGCAGGCTGCGCGCGTGTCCGACCGGACCGCGTTCTTCAACCTCAAGGCGACCGGGCAGCCGGGCCGCCTGGTCGAGATCGACGAGACGTCCACGATCTTCTCCTCGCCTCGCGAGCAGGCCACGGAGGACTACATCTCGGGCCGCTTCGGCTGAGCAGTCCTGACACGACGAAGGGGCCGGTCCACGTGGACCGGCCCCTTCGTTGGTTCGTCAGCTCGTGGCGGACGGCACCGCGTCGGCGTACTCCGGCAGCGTCCCGTCGACCACGGGGACGTCGAGGCTGACGCTGCCCGCGTCCTTGGTCGCGACGGTCACCTCGACGACGGCGCCCGGGGGCTCGGGGACCGACTCGAAGACGATCTTCTCGTTCGTGTCGGAGTTGCCCCCGGGTGCGCCGAGCAGGACGGTCTGCCCGGGCGGGACGTTCACGGTCTGGTCGTCGCTCCCCAGGGTGACCGTGACGACCTGCCTGTCGTCGCCCGTGTTCTGGAGCGCACCGAGCAGCGCACCGGGCTCGTCCTTGGCCTCGGAGGCGACCAGGAAGTTGTGCGCTTTGATGTCGCCCACCTGGGCGCTGACGCCGTCGGAGGAGTTGTAGTCCTGCTCCGTGGTCATCTGGTTGGTGGCCGAGCAGCCCGCGAGCGTCAGGGCGGCTGCGAGACCGGCGACGGCGAGGCCGGTCGCTGGACGGAGCCGGCGGGTGCGGGGACGGGGCGAGGTCACGGTGACTCCTGGGGGCGTCGGGCTGCGGTGCAGCGCCCATGGGCTCAGGCGGGTGGTGCGCCAAGCGTAGCCCGCGCCGACGGCCGCCGGCGCTGGGGCCGCCCTGCGAACGCGGCCGACGGCGGGCGCGTGACCTGCGGTGACGGGCCGCGGCGGCGGGCTACTGCCCGGTAGATGGGCATTTTTACCGTGATAAGATGACCCTCTGCGAAAGGGGACACCTGCAGATGACTTTCACTGTTGGGGAGACCGTTGTCTACCCGCACCACGGTGCGGCATTGATCGAAGAGATCAAGACCAGGACCATCCGCGGAGAGGACAAGCTCTACCTCAAGCTCAAGGTCGCTCAGGGAGATCTCACCATCGAGGTGCCCGCTGAGAACGTCGATCTGGTGGGCGTACGTGATGTTGTCGGGCAGGAAGGTCTGGACCGCGTGTTCGAGGTGCTCCGCGCCCCGTACACCGAGGAGCCGACCAACTGGTCCCGCCGCTACAAGGCAAACCTCGAGAAGCTCGCGTCGGGCGACGTCATCAAGGTGGCCGAGGTCGTCCGCGACCTGTCCCGCCGGGACGCCGACCGTGGCCTGTCCGCGGGCGAGAAGCGCATGCTCGCCAAGGCCCGTCAGATCCTCGTCTCGGAGCTCGCACTTGCCGAGCACACCGAGGAGGAGAAGGCCGAAGCGATCCTCGACGAGGTCCTGGCGTCCTGACGCCAGGTGACAGTCGCTGCTGTCCTGACTGCCGCCGGGAGCGGTAGCAGGTTGGGTCATTCCCTCCCGAAGGCACTGGTGTCGCTGGGGGGACAGTCGCTCGTCGCGCACGCCGCCCGGAACCTTCTGGCGGCGCGCACGGCGGGCGATCGGCATGTCCAGACGCTGGTGGTCACCGCACCCGCGGAGCACGTGGCTGCGGTGTCGGACGCGCTCGCGCACCTTGACGTGCTCGTCGTGCCGGGTGGCCCGACGCGTCAGGCCTCGGTCGCGGCCGGACTCGCAGCGCTGCGCTCCGCGCCGGGTTCCGAGGACATCTCCGTGGTCCTCGTGCACGACGCAGCGCGGCCGCTCGCGCCGCCGTCGCTGATCGCCCGGGTCGTCGACGCGGTGCTCTCCGGCCACCACGCCGTCGTGCCCGGACTGCCGGTGACCGACACGGTCAAGCAGGTCGAGCCGGGCGGCCCGGTGGAGCTCGTGGTGGCGACGGTGCCGCGCGCAGACCTGCGGGCCGTGCAGACGCCCCAGGGATTCTCGTGGGAGCTGCTGAGCCGGGCGCACGCGACCTTCGCCGCGGACGCGGACCACGAGTCGAGCGCGGCGTCCGACGATGCCGGCCTCGTCGAGCGACTCGGCGAGCGCGTCTGGGTCGTCGCAGGCGACGAACGCGCCGCCAAGATCACCACGCCGCGCGATCTCGCGGTGGCCACGCTGCTGCTGGAGGCTGACGGATGAGCACCGGACCTGCGTCGTCGGGCGGTCTGCCTCGCACCGGCATCGGGATCGACGTGCACGCCTACGCGGTGGATCCGGCGCCCGACGCGGTGCTGCACCTCGCGGGTCTCGAGTGGCCCGGGGAGCGGCCGCTCGACGGTCACTCCGACGCCGACGTCGCGGCCCATGCCTGCGCGGACGCCCTCCTGTCCGCCGCGGGGCTGGGGGACCTCGGGTCGAACTTCGGGACGGCCGAGCCGCAGTGGGCCGGCGCGGCTGGTGCGGTCCTGCTCGCCGAGGCGGCGCGGCGGGTTCGGGATGCCGGGTTCGTCGTCGGGAACGTCGCCGTCCAGGTGATCGGGAACCGTCCCCGACTCGGTCAGCGCAGGGCAGAGGCCGAGTCGGCGCTCTCGTCGGCCGCGGGGGCGCCCGTGAGCGTGTCCGCGACGACGACCGACGGTCTCGGGCTGACCGGTCGCGGCGAGGGTGTTGCGGCGATCGCTACCGCGCTCGTCGTCGCGGTGTCGGGCTGAGCCGAGGCCGTCGTCGCGACGACCACCCGACCGGTGGCTGTGGACCTGCCTGCCGGGCGGCGGGCGCGGGTGCTTCCGAGCAGGACGCCCGCGAGCACGAGTGAACCCCAGGCGAGCTCGGTCACGCTGGTGTGCTCCCGGAGCAGGAGCCAGGACGCGGCGATACCGACGACGGGGACGAGCATCGAGAACGGCGCGACCGTGCTCGACGGGTGCCGGCCCATCAGGCCGGTCCAGAGCATGCCGCCGCAGAGCGTCGCGATGAGGACGGTGTAAGCCAGGCCGGCGAGGGCGAGCAGGCCCTGCGTCGTCGTCAGGCCGGTGAACGAGTCGGCGATCTGCGCCGGACCCTCGACCGCCAGCGAGAGCGCGAGCATCGGCAGAGGCGGGATGACCGACATCCACAGCAGCAGCCGGATCGGCTCGTGCGGACTGGCCTGCATCGCCTTGCGGCTGCCCAGGTTGCCGATCGCCCAGCCGAGGCCGCCGGCCAGGGTCAGCAGCACGGGGACCAGCGTCGCGCCGCCGGCCAGACCCGCACGGTGCGCCGCGATCCCCCCGAGCCCCGCGACCGCGAGGAGGATGCCGAGACCTTGCCGGACGGTGAGCCGTTCGCGCAGGAAGGCCGCCGCGAGGACGACCGTGAAGGGTGCCGACGACTGCAGGACCAGGGAGGCGAGCCCGGTCGGCATCCCGTTCGCCATCGCCAGGTAGAGGAACACGAACTGCAGGACGCCGAACCCCAGGCCGTAGAGCACGATCCAGCGCCAGGGCGCGGAGGGCTTGGGGACCAGCAGCAGGGTCGGGACCGCGAGCAGCGCGAACCGCAGGGCGACGAGGAAGAACGGGGGGAACTGCTCGAGCGACAGGTGGATGGCGGTGAAGTTGAGCCCCCAGATGACGGCGACGAGCACGGCGAGCAGTCGGTCGCGGGAGGTCATGGGCACGAGTGTGTTTCCGCGGCCTTCTACAGCACCAGCGCATGATTCTTATCCGACGATGTAGCGTTCCTACATGGACGCTCGCGCGCTCGAGACGCTCCGCACCATCGGGTCGCAGGGCGGGGTGACCGCCGCCGCAGCCGTCCTGCACCTGACGCCGTCCGCCGTCTCGCAGCAGGTTGCCGTGCTGCAGCGTGCTGCGGGAGTCCCCCTGACCGAGCGCGTGGGCCGCGGCCTGCGGCTCACGCCCGCCGGGGAGGCGCTGGCCGCGGCTGCTGTCGACGTCGCTGTGGCGCTGGAGCGTGCTCAGGCCGCGTGTGACGCCTTTCTCGAGCGCCCGGTGGGCATCGTGCGGGTCTCCGCGTTCCAGAGCGGTGCGGAGCTGCTCCTGCCCGGCCTGATGACGCGCGTCGGGCGCCTGGACGGGATCACGCTCGAGTGCACGGATGAGGACGTCGCGCAGGAGGACTTCGCCGCTCTGACCGACCGGATCGATATCGTCGTCGCCCACCGGCCCGAAGACGCGCCCGACTGGTCAGGGGTGAGGGTGTTCCCGCTCCTGCGCGAGCCGCTCGACGTCGCCGTGCCGCTCGACCATCCCCTCGCGTCACGGGCCGCCGTCCACCCGTCCGACCTCACCGACGCGTCCTGGATCTCCGTCCGGGAGGGCTTCCCGATCGCCTCGCTCGTCGCCGAGGTCGCCGCCAGGTCCGGCGCCGCACCGCGCATCGTGCACCGGGTCAACGACTTCCACGTGATCGAGGCGCTGGTCGGTGCCGGCCACGGCATCTCCCTGCTGCCGCGGTACACGTTCGGCGGGAGCGCCCGGATCCGGCTCGTGCCGCTCGAAGGCGTCCGCGCAGGTCGCCGGATCGACGCGCTGCTTCGCCGCGACCGTGCGGAACGCCTGGTCGTCCGCAGGGTCCTGCACGAGCTGGAGTCCCTGGCCCTCGAGATCGCCCCACCGACCTGACCGGCGTCGTTCAGCCGCGTCCGGCCTGTTCTCGTGTCCCGGACCGACGTGCGTTCGACGCTGTCCGAGTTGGGGGCTGGCATCCCATTTCGCCAGCCGGTACGGTCCTGCCGTGACCCACTCGTCGGACGCCCCCACGCTGCAGCTTCCCGCCTTGCGATCCGCGGGCAGCACGGGCCGGCGGCGTGCCGACGACCACCGCGGATCCGTGCCGATCGAGGTGCTCGAGGCGACGCGCTCGGGTCTCGTGGACCTCGACGACCACGCACCGCGCCAGCTCACCGGCACGGCACCTCCGGTCCCGGTCTTGAGCATCAGCTTCTGAGCTCCCGGCCCGCCTCGGGCCGACATCGACGCGCTGCGCTCGGAGTCGACCGCGCACCTCAGGGCAGCAAGATGAGCTTGCCGTGGGAGTGGCCCGTGAGCCCGTCGGCGTGCGCCTTGGCGGCGTCCTCGAGGGCGTAGGTCTGCGCGACGCGCACGTCGAGACTCCCGTCGGATGCGAGCTCGGCCAGCTGCGCGCGCGCGGCCTCCCGCACGAGCGTCCCCGGGTCGGCGCCCGGGCCGCCGCCCAGCGCGCGGATGCCCAGCTCGCCCGCGCGTGCGAAACCGGCGATCGTGGCCACACGCTGCCGGTCGGCGACGACGGCGACCGACGTGTCGAGGGCCTCGTCCGTGCCGACCGTGTCGATGGCGACCGTGACAGGTCCGGTCGTCCGGACGGCGTCGCGCAGGTCGTCGAGCAGTCCGTCGCCGTAGGCCACAGGGACGGCGCCGAGGGCCCGCAGGTCGTCGTGCTGGCGCGGGGACGCGGTGGCGATCACGCGAGCGCCGCGCAGGATGGCCAGCTGCACGACCATGCGCCCGACGCCCCCCGACCCGCCGTGCACGAGGACGACGTCGCCGTCGCGGGTGCCCGTCGCGGACAGGGTGTGGACGGCGGTCGCTCCCGCGAGCAGCAGTCCCGCGGCGGGGGACCAGTCGAGGTTCGGTGGCCGGCGGACCGTCACCTGCTCGGACGCCACGATCCGGTCGGCGTACCCGCCGTCGACCCGCCACGCGATGACCTCGTCACCGGGGGAGAGCCATCGCACGGACGGCCCCGTCGCGGAGACGACGCCCGAGACCTCGTACCCGAGACGCATCGGGAGCTGGGCCGGGTCGGCGTTGCGGCCGCCCGAGTACCGTTTCCAGTCGATGGCGTTGACGCCGGCCGCGCGGACGTCGATCAAGATGTTTCCCAGTCCGGGGTCCGCCAGGTCGACGTCGACGATGCGAAGGACCTCTGGCCCGCCGAACGCGGACGCGACGACGGCTCTGCTGCTGACTGCCACGCGCCCAGAGTGCACCTGTGGGCGGCCGTTGACCAGGGTCGAGGCCTGTGAGGTGGCTACGCCCCGAACAGCCTGGCGAGGTACGGGGAGCTGAAGACGCCGTCCGGGTCCGCCTGCTGACGGACCCGCTGGGCGTCCGCGAAGCGCGGGTAGAGCTCGCCGAGCCGTTCGGCCTGGAGCCAGTGGATCTTGCCCCAGTGCGGCCGGCCGTCGACCGCGGCGACGATCTTCTCGACCGCGCGGAAGTACGCCTCGAACGGCCGACGGATGTACTGGTGCACCGCGATGTAGGCCGTCTCGCGCCCGTGCGCGGTGGACAGCCACACGTCGTCGGCGGCGGCGAAGCGGACCTCGACCGGGAACGGCACGTGCTCGCCGGACGCCTCGAGCCAGCGGTCGATCTCCGACAGGACCGGGACGAGCTGGTCGCGAGGGACCGCGTACTCCATCTCGCGGAACCGGACGCGGCGAGGACTGACGAACACCTCGGGTGCGGGTGCGACGAAGCGCCGCGAGCTCAGCGCGCGGGACGCGAGCCCGTTGATGCGGGCGGTGGTGTGGGGGGCGAGCGTGGCCAGCGTGTTCGTGACGGCGAAGACGCCGTTGGACAGCAGCTCGTCGTCGACCCAGCCGCGCACCCGGTGCAACGGCCGCTCGACGTCATCCGGAACCCTGTTGTTCCGCTTGGTGAGGGCGCGCCGCGTGTGCGGGAACCAGTAGAACTCGAAGTGGTCGTTCCCTTCGACGAGCCCGTCGGGGCCGTCGAGCCGCTCGAGGACGCGGTCGAGGTGCCACGGCTCCTCGACGGCCTCCAGCTTGAACGCAGGCACGACCTCGAGGGTGACCGCCGACAGGACGCCGACGGTGCCGAGGCCGAGGCGTGCGAGCTCGAAGTGCTCAGGGTTGGTCTCGGGGCACGTCTCGAGAACTTCACCCTTCGCGGTCACGATGCGGGCACCGACGACCTGGGTCGCCAGGCCGCCGAGCCGCGCTCCGGTGCCGTGCGTGCCGGTCGAGATCGCACCGGCGATCGACTGCTTGTCGATGTCACCGAGGTTGCGCATGCCCAGCCCGTGCGCCGCGAGCTGTGCGTTCAAGGCCCCGAGCCGGATGCCCGCGCCGACCGTGACGTGCGTGGTGCCGTCCGGCTGGGGAACGACACGCTCGAACGCGTTCAGCCGATCGAGGTGCAGGTGAACGCCCTCTGAGGCTGCCACGGGGGTGAAAGAGTGACCCGCTCCGACCGCCCGTACCTGCAGCCCGGCCTCCATCCCGCTACGCACCGTTTCGACCAGTTCGTCCTGGTCAGCGGGGTGCGCGACACGCTGAGGCGTCGCGGAGGCGGTGCGGGCCCAGTTGCGCCATGGCCCGGCGGCGGACAGTCGTCCCATAAAACAGAGGGTCCTATTGGGCAACTGTCCAAGTCAAGTGCGCCAGAGCCTTGACTATCGTCACGAGGGACATTGAACTGTGTACTGGGGAGGCGTCGGCCTCGACCACCGGTCCCGCAACGGCTGGTGGGGCCGCCGTTCGAGGGAGGGGACCTTCGTGAACCGACTGCCTGTCGCCGAAAGACGCGAACAGCTCATCGAGGCAGCGCTCGCTGTCGCGAGCCGGGACGGCATCGACGCCGCCACCGTGCGCGCGGTCGCGGCCGAGGCCGGGGTCTCACTGGGCGTCGTGCACTACTGCTTCCAGGACAAGGACGAGCTGCTGCGTGCGATGGCCCACGCCATCACCGCGCAGAACCTCGAGCGCAGCACGGGTGACGCGTTCCCGCCCGGGACCAGCGTCGAGGACGTCGTGGCCGGCTCCGTCGACGCACTGTGGGACGGCATCAGGGAGTCGAGGGGGGCGCAGCTGCTGAGCTACGAGCTGACCACGTCCTCGCTGCGCCACCCCGAGCTGAACCAGGTCGCCATCGAGCAGTACCGCGGCCAGTGGGCCGCCGCCGAGCAGGTCCTGCGGGGTATCGAGGCGGCTGCCGGCGTGACGTTCACGGTGCCGCTGGACCTGCTCGCGCGCACCGTCGTCGCCGTGATCGACGGCTACTCCCTCGCGTGGCTCGTCGACGGAGACGAGGAGCGGGCGCGCGAGGGCATGCACGGCTTCGGCCAGTTCCTCACGACGGTCACCAGCGCATCCGGGAGCCTCGGCGACCTGCTCGACACCGGCGACGAGGCTCTGCCCGCGTGAGCGAGGTCGTCCCGGCGGCGCCAGCCGATCCGGCTCGGCGTGCGCGCGTCGCCGTGTCCCTCGGCTTCGCAGCGCAGGGCTTCGTCTTCGCGATGATCTTGACCAGCCTTGACGTGTTCAAGGACCGGTACGGGATCGGCGACGCGACCATCACGCTCGTCATCCTGGGCGTCTGCATCATGGCCGGCGTGGGGACAGTGATCTCCGACCGGGTCGCCCGATCGGCCGGCGGCTCACGCGCGGTCCTCGGGCAGGGCCTCGTCGTCGTCGCGACTGCCGTGGTGATCGTGGCCGTGTCACCCTCGTTCCCCGTGCTCGCCGCAGGGTTCGCGGTGTACGGGGTCGGCCTCGGCATGGTCGACTCCGGCACCAACATGCAGGCCGTCACGATCCAGCGGCTCTACGGCCGCTCGCTGCTCACCGGCTTCTACGCTGCGTGGTCCGTCGGGGGGATTCTCGGCACCGTCATGGTCGCCGTGGCCACCGGGCGGGTCCCTGCGGAGCCGGTCGGCTGGACGCTTCTCGCCGGCGTGGTCGTCGCGCTGAGCGCATGCCTCGCCGTGCGACGCTCCGCCTGGAGCGACGCCGCCGCCCCTGCCCAGGTCGACGGGCCCGTCGGGGCGTCGGACGAGGAGAGCGCAGGCAAGCCGGTCATACCGTGGGGACCGCTCCTGGTCCTGGGACTGGGGGTCGTGGCGTACTACGTCAACGACCAGGCGATCTCGACGTGGAGCCCGATCTTCATGCACGAGGTCCTGGACTCGACGGGCACGCTGACCAAGCTGGGCTACGCCGCCTACCTGGCGATGACGCTGGTGTCCCGCCTCGCCGGCGACCCCTGCGTCCGGCGCTGGGGCCGGATCCGGGTCGTCCGCGTCGCGTCTCTGGTCGGTGCCGGCGGCCTGCTGCTCGTGCTGACCTCGCACACCCCGGCGCAGGCGGTCCTCGGCTTCGCCGTCGCCGGCGCCGGCCTGGGCCTGATCGCCCCGCTGTGCTTCTCGTCTGCCGGCCTGCTCGCCCCCGGTCACGCCGACGCCGTCATCGCGCGGCTCAACGGTTTCAACTACGTCGGCGCCGTGCTCGGCGGAGTGTTTGTGGGATTCATCGGCACCGCATCCAGCCTGCGCTGGGGCTTCCTGGTGCCGGTCGTCCTCGTCCTCGCGGTCGCCGTGCTCGCCGGTCGGTTCGGTGTGGTGCGGCGTGACCGGGTCCCTCTGTCGGCAGGAGCCGGTGCATGACCCTCACGATCGGCGCACGCCTCGACCAGGCGACGCAAGGACTCCCTGCCCCGCTGGCCGTCGTCGACCTCGACGCGGTCGACCTCAACGCGACGGACCTCGTCCGGCGAGCGGCCGGCACACCCATCAGGGTGGCCAGCAAGTCCGTGCGCGTCCGGGCGGTGCTGCAGCGGGTGCTCGCGCGCGACGGGTTCGCCGGTGTCATGGCGTACTCGCTGCGCGAGGCGCTCTGGCTGGTCTCGCAGGGTGTCGACGACGTCCTGCTGGGCTACCCGACCGTCGACACCGACGCGCTCGACAAGCTCGCCGCCGACCCGGCCGCGGTCGCTGCCGTGACGCTCATGGTCGACGACGTCGCGCAGGTCGACCTCGCAGCCCGCTCGGCCGCCGCACACGGCGTCACGGTGCGCCTCTGCCTGGACGTCGACGCGTCCCTGCGCGTGAGGATCGGTCCGCTCGCCGCGCACCTGGGCGTCCGGCGCTCTCCCGTGCACAGGGCCGCCGACGCCGGTGCCCTCGCCGCCGCGATCAGGTCCCGCCCGGGCGTCGACGTCGTCGGAGTCATGTTCTACGAGGCCCAGGTGGCGGGGCTGCCCGACTCCAGCGCTGCAGTGCGCGCGGTCAAGCGGTTCTCGATCGCGGACCTTGCGTCCCGCCGCGCGGCGGTCGTCAAGGCTGTCGAGGACGCCGTCGGGCACCCGCTGTCGCTCGTGAACTCGGGCGGCTCCGGCTCCATCGCGTCCAGCGCGGCAGACCCGGTCGTCACGGAGGTCACGGCCGGCTCAGGCCTCTTCGTGCCGACCCTCTTCGACGGCTACCGCTCGTTCACGCCTCGGCCGGCCGCGTACTTCGGTCTCGACGTGGTGCGCATCCCTGGCCCGGGCTTCGCGACCGCGTTCGGCGGCGGCTACATCGCGTCCGGCCCGGCGACGAAGTCCCGCCAGCCGCGACCGGTCTGGCCCGGCGGCCTGGCGCTGACCAGCCGTGAGGGTGCGGGCGAGGTGCAGACGCCCCTACGTCTGTCCGGTGGCTCCGACCTGCGCATCGGTGACCGCGTCTGGTTCCGGCACGCCAAGTCCGGCGAGGTCATGGAGCGCTTCGAGTCCGTGCACCTGGTCCGCGGCACGACGATCGAGGCCACGGTCCCCACCTACCGGGGCGAGTCGCACACCTTCGGCTGAGGGCGGCAGCCCGGCGGGCGCGGCGCGTGGCGCCGCCCCGGTAGCCTTGCCGCGTGACCCTGCGCCTCTTCGACACCGCGACCCGGACGGTGCGCGACTTCGTGCCGCTCGTCCCCGGCGAGGTCGGCGTGTACCTGTGTGGTGCCACGGTCCAGTCGGCGCCGCACATCGGGCACCTGCGGTCAGCCGTCGCGTTCGACGTGCTGGTCCGCTGGCTGCGCCGGTCCGGCAGCAAGGTCACGCTGGTGCGCAACGTCACCGACATCGACGACAAGATCCTGGCCAAGGCCCTCGATGCGGGCGAGCCCTGGTGGGCCTGGGCGATGCTCAACGAGCGGGCGTTCACGGCCGCCTACGACGCGCTCGGCGTCCTGCCGCCCAGCTACGAGCCACGGGCGACAGGTCATGTGCCCGCGATGGTCGAGCTGATGTCGCGGCTCGTCGAGAAGGGCCATGCCTACACGACGGGCGCCGGCGACGTGTGGTTCGACGTGCGCAGCTACGGCGAGTACGGCGCGCTCACCAACCAGCGGGTCGAGGACATGATCCCGGCGCCGGACGGCACGGTCGACGACGACGCCAAGCGCGACCCGCGCGACTTCGCTCTCTGGAAGGCCGCCAAGCCGGGGGAGCCTGAGACCGCGAGCTGGGACACCCCGTTCGGTCGCGGCCGGCCCGGCTGGCACCTGGAGTGCTCGGCGATGGCGCAGCGCTACCTGGGCGACACGTTCGACATCCACGGCGGAGGCTTGGACCTGCGGTTCCCGCACCACGAGAACGAGCAGGCGCAGTCGCGTGCGGCGGGGTACGGCTTCGCGCAGTACTGGCTGCACAACGGGTGGGTGACGCAGGGCGGCGCCAAGATGAGCAAGTCGCTCGGCAACGGGCTGCTCGTCACAGCGGTGCTCGCCAAGGAGCGCGCGTCCGTGCTGCGGTACGCGATGACCGCCGTGCAGTACAGCTCGATGCTCGAGTGGACCGACGACACCCTGCGCGAGGCCGAGGCGACGTGGGACCGGCTCGCGGGCTTCGTGGAGCGGGCCACCGAGAAGGTCGGGGTCGCCGACGATGCCGAGGTGGCCGCTGTCGAGCTGCCCGACGACTTCGTGGCCGCGATGGACGACGACCTCAACGTCCCGGCCGCTCTCGCGGTGGTGCACGAGCACCTGCGCACGGGCAACTCCGCGCTGGCGCGCGGTGACGGTGCCGAGGCCCGCGAGTCAATGGTCGTGCTGCGGGCGATGCTCGACGTGCTCGGCCTGGACCCTGCGGGAGCGCACTGGCGTGCGACCGCGGGAGACGAACGCTACGTCCGCGCCCTCGAGTCGGTGGTCGCCGCCGAGCTGGAGGCCCGGGCACAAGCCCGTGCCGCCCGCGACTTCGCCACGTCCGACGCGATCCGGGACCGCCTCGCAGCGGCCGGCATCGTCGTCGAGGACTCGTCGGACGGGGCGCGATGGACACTCGCCGCCCGCGCAGAGACCGGGGACTGAGCCGCAAGCGCGCCGGATCAGCCCCATACGAGCATCAGAACAAAGGAACACAGCATGGCTGGCAACTCCTCCCGCCGCGGGGCAACCCGCAAGGCCGGGTCCAAGAAGGTCGCGTCCGCGGGCACCGGCGGCAAGAACCGCCGCAGCCTCGAGGGTCGCGGCCCGACGCCCAAGGCCGAGGACCGTGAGTACCACCCGGCCCACAAGGCGAAGGTCGCGGCCGAACGTCGCGCCGTCGCCGGTACGCGCGGCACGTCCGGCCGGCAGTCGGCCGGCGCGTCGCGCAGCGCAGCCGGCTCCAAGGGGGGCCGCAAGAGCTCGACCCACGAGATCGTCTCGGGTCGCAACAGCGTGGTCGAGGCCCTGCGAGCCGGCATCCCCGTGTCGACCGTGTACATCGCGTCGCGCCTCGAGGCCGACGACCGCACGCGCGAGATCATCGCGGCGGCGGGCAACTCGAACTACCCGCTGCTCGAGGTCAGCCGCAGCGAGCTCGACCGGCTCACCGACGGCTCCGTCCACCAGGGCGTCGCCATCCAGGTCCCGCCGTACGAGTACGTCGACGACGAGGACCTCCTCGACGCGGCCGCCGAGTCGGACCGTGCCGCGCTGATCGTGGCGCTGGACGGCGTGACCGACCCGCGCAACCTCGGTGCGGTCCTGCGGTCGGCAGGCGCGTTCGGTGCCCACGGCGTGCTCGTGCCCGAGCGACGTGCCGCGGGAGTCACCGCATCGGCGTGGAAGGTGTCCGCGGGAGCTGCGGCACGCGTCCCGGTCGCACGCGTGACCAACCTGGTGCGCACCCTGCAGGGCCTCAAGCAGGCGGGTGTGTTCGTGGTCGGTCTCGACGGAGGCGGCGACACCACGATCACCGAGCTGCCCTACGCCACCGACCCGCTGGTGCTCGTGGTCGGCTCGGAGGGCAAGGGCCTCTCGCGGCTCGTGCGCGAGCAGTGCGACGCGATCGCGTCGATCCCGATCGCGTCAGCGGTCGAGTCCCTCAACGCCGGCGTCGCCGCCGGCATCGCCCTGTACGAGGTCGCCCGCCAGCGCGCCGTGTGACGACTCAGCCGAGCAGGAGGTCGTCCGGGTCGTCGACGCGCGGCGTCATACCCGTCTCAGGGATCTCGCCCGCCTGCACGCCGAGGATCGAGTGCTCGTCAGGCCGGCTGGGCAGGATGTCCCTGAGGTAGGACTTCACGGCCTTCTTCATCGACACGTCGTGGCCGGCCTGCTCGGACATGTACCACCGGTGGTCGAGCAGCTCGTGATAGATCTGCGCGGGCTCGAGCTTGCCGCGCAGGTCCCGTGGGACGGCGCGGACGGCCGGTTCGAACACCTCGGTCAGCCAGTCGTGCGCGACGAAGGACTCGTCGTCGCGCTGCCGGTCTGTGGCGGCACGGAACTCGTCGAGGTCGTTGAGCAGGCGACGGGCCTGGTTCTCCTGAACGTCCAGGCCCGTGAGGCGCATGAGGCGCCGCGAGTGGTGCCCGGCGTCCACGACCTTCGGCTGGATCACCACGCGGGTGCCGTCGACGTCGGTCGTGATGTCGAGCTCACCCACGTCGAAGCCCAGGTCGTTGAGCCGGTCGATCCGGGCCTGCACGCGCCAGCGGTCGCCGTAGCCGAACGTCTCGGGCTCGGTCAGGGCTCGCCACAGGTCCTCGTACCGCTCGACCAGCGCCTCGCCGATGGCCACGGCGTCGACGTCCTCCTCGAGGAACTCCCCAGCCTGCAGGTCCATGAGCTCGCCGATGATGTTCACGCGTGCGATCTCGAGGTCGTACCCGCGCTGGCCGTTGGTGAGGCGGTCGTGCAGGTCGCCCGTCTCGGCGTCGACCAGGTACGCGGCGAAGGTCTCGGCGTCACGCCGGAACAGCGTGTTGGACAGCGACACGTCGCCCCAGTAGAAGCCGACCAGGTGGAGGCGGACCAGCAGCACGGCGAGGGCGTCGATCAGGCGGGTCGCCGTGTCCGGCCGCAGCACCTGGCTGAACAGCGCGCGGTACGGCAAGGAGAAGGACAGGTGCTGCGTGATGAGCACCGCCTCGAGCCGCTCGCCCTGCGCGTCCGACCGTCCGGTGATCACCCCGACGGGCTCCACCCCGGGGACGTCGAGGCGGCGCAGCTGGCGCAGCAGCTCGTACTCGCGGTACGCGACGGTCTCGCCGATCTCCTTGACCGCGATGACCCGGCCGGAGAGCTTCACGAACCGCACGATGTGCCGGGAGATGCCTCGGGGCAGCGCAGCCAGCGTCTCGTCGGGCCAGTCCTCCAGAGGGAGGTGCCAGGGGAGGTCGAGCAGCGCCGGGTCCGGCGAGGCCGCGGTGATCTGCAGGGCGTTCATGGAGACATCCTCCCAGCACTCACCAACAGCACAGGGCGGTCCCGGTGTGAACCGGGACCGCCCTGTGCGGTGAGGATCAGAACGGGATGCGCTCGCCCGAGCCTGCGTGGAAAAGGTGCGTCTCGCCGGTGCGGATCCGGATGTAGATGGTCTCGCCCTTGGCGGGCACCTGGCGCGGGTCGACGCGCACGATGACCTGCGCGTCACCGGCACCGGAGTGGACGTCCGCCGCGTGGCCGAACTCGTTGGTCAGCGAGCCGTAGACGAACGCGTCCGAGCCGAGCTCCTCGACGATGTTCACGATGACGGGGATGCCGTCCGGTGTGCCGGCAGGCAGGACGTCGACCGACTCGGGGCGGAAACCGACCGTGATGTGGTTCTTGTCGTCGCCGGTGAGCTGACCGACGGCGTCGCGGGGGATCGCGACGCGGGCGCGGCCGAGGTTCGCCTGGCCGTCGAGCACCGGGAACGTGCCGATGTTCATGGCAGGCGAGCCGATGAAGCCGGCGACGAACACGTTGGCCGGGGTGTCGTACATGTCGCGCGGCGTGCCGACCTGCTGCAGGAGACCGTCCTTGAGGACCGCGATGCGGTCACCCATGGTCAGGGCCTCGGTCTGGTCGTGCGTGACGTAGACGGTGGTGACACCGAGACGGCGCTGCAGCGACGCGATCTGCGTACGGGTCTGGACGCGGAGCTTGGCGTCGAGGTTCGACAGCGGCTCGTCCATGAGGAACACCTGCGGCGAACGCACGATCGCGCGGCCCATGGCGACACGCTGACGCTGGCCACCCGAGAGGGCCTTCGGCTTGCGGTCGAGGTACTGCGACAGGTCGAGGATCTTGGCAGCCTCCTCGACGCGCTGGCGGATCTCCGCCTTCGGGGTGCCGGCGATCTTGAGCGCGAAGCCCATGTTGTCGGCCACCGTCATGTGCGGGTACAGCGCGTAGTTCTGGAACACCATCGCGATGTCCCGGTCCTTGGGCTGGACGTCCGTGACGTCGCGGTCCCCGATGAGGATCCGGCCCGCGTTGACGTCCTCGAGGCCCGCGAGCATGCGGAGCGAGGTGGACTTTCCGCAGCCGGAGGGGCCGACGAGGACGAGGAACTCGCCGTCCTCGATGTGCAGGTCGAGCGCGTCGACCGCGGGGCGTTCGGTGCCCGGATAGACCCGGGTGGCCTTGTCGAAAGTGACCGTTGCCATGGCTGATCAATCCCTTCACCGGCAGGTACGTGCCGGACGATCCGTTGTGAAAGGTGTCAAAGGTGTCCTCGATGACACGGACCGGACGCAGGATGTACGTCGCGACCCGCCGTCATCTTGCCACACGAGGTACGTCGTCCACCCCGAGAGGTGACGTCGGTCACACGTAAGGCCCAGTGCTGCGCGGTCAGCCGATGGCCATGGCGGAGCCGCTCCGGAACATGACCAGCAGGCGCCCACCGACCTCCTCTGCGTGGTCGAGGTCCCCCGGGTCGGCGCCGAACAGGGCGCCGACGTCTGCGGTGCCCGCGACGTGCCCGTCGCCCAGGTCCAGCACCCGCAGCTTCTCGTCGCCGGTGAGCACGACGACGTGGCGCGGATCGGCACCGAGGTAGACAGGTTCGGCGTCGAGCCGGGTGCGCCAGCGCACCTCCCCGGTCCTGGCGTCGCGCGCCACCACCGCGGACGGGCCTGCGGCCACGACGCTGCCGTCGAGCACGATCACCGGGCCGACGCTGCCTCCCGCGCGCCAGAGCTCTCTGCCGGTACCGGCGTCG
Organism: Cellulomonas sp. URHE0023; assembly: GCF_000688475.1. Lineage (GTDB taxonomy): Bacteria > Actinomycetota > Actinomycetes > Actinomycetales > Cellulomonadaceae > Cellulomonas. Next base: position 1,756,305 of record NZ_JIAN01000005.1, read on the forward strand.
CGCGCAACGAGGGCGGCACCCTCCGCGCGCGTGCGGAGCAGCACGACCCCGGGTGCGCTGCCGTCGTCGATCGTGAGCTCTGCCTGGACGCCGTCGATCGGCACCTGCCGACCGCCGTCCGTGACGAGCACGCCGACGGAGAGGCCGAGGCTCTGGAACGGTGTCCACACGAGCGTGCCCCCCCGACCGAGCCGCGTCACACCCTCCGGGCTGATCTGCACGTCCCGGTGCCCGGTCCCGTCGGGGGACCACAACCAGGCGTGCCCGCCGGCGGCGAGCAGGATGCGGTCGCCGTCGTTCGTCAGAGCTGCCTCAGGGTCGATCGTGACGCCCCCGACGCGCACCGGCCCGGTGAGCCTCACAGGTCGGGTGCTGCTGTCCCAGACGCCCGCCCCGGTGGCGGGATCGGTTGCACGCACCTCCCAGTGGGTGCGGGTGACGTCGTCGGCGACCGGTCGGGCGACCAGGAGGTGGCCACCGTCGACGGTCCACAGGGATCCGGCGGTGAGCACCTGGCGTGCCAGTACGGCACCGTCGGTCGGGTCGAGGACGAGGAGGGGCACCCCGACCACCTCACCGGGGCCGGCGAGGTCAGCGCCACACACCGTCTGGGCTCGGGGCGCCGGGGACACGGTCGCGCACCGCACCCACACCGACGGGAACCCGCCCCGGTCCTCCACGGGCAACGCGTCGTCGATCGGGAACGGCGTTGTCCACAGGACCGCCCCCGTGTCCGGGTCGGTTCCGCGCAGCTCGACGACGCCCTGCTGGTACCGGGCCCCGATCGCCCACCGGCTCGCGGTGTCCCCCGCGACGAGCGAGGCCGACGTGACCGGTGTCCACCGCCACACGGCGTGGACGCGCTCGGGCAGCGGCTGCAGCACGCCGGGAACCGCGGCCAGGTCGGCGAGCCGGTGCCGGTCACGCAGGTCGAGCGCGGCCTGCGCACCGACCAGCGCAAGCACGGCGAGCACGGTGGCGGCGACGAGCCACGGTGTGCGCCGCCGGATCCACGCCCGGGGAGCCGCGACCACGTCCGGCGCATCGGTCGGCGCCTCCGCCTCCTCGACTGCGAGGAGTCGCAGGTGGTCGGTCGTCCTCGGCCCGCCGCTCATGTCGCCGGGGTCATCCCAGGACGGCAACGGCGCCGTCGTCCATCCAGACGTACAGCCGGGGATCGTGCCACATCGTCTGGAAGCCCTGGATGTAGACCGGGTCGCGGTCGCCGGCCACCTCGTCGCGCAGGTCCGTGGTCCACTCGAGCGCACCGTCACCCATCGCGAACGCGCTCAGCGTGACGCCGAGACCGGGAACCAGCAGGTACCGGCCGTCGGTGGACAGCTGCTGCGGCTGCACAGCGAGCGCGGTGGACCACCGGGTGCGACCCGTGCCGGCGTCGAGGGCCAGCAGCTCCTGGCCTGTCAGCACGTACAGCACGCCGTCGAGCAGGAGCCCGGCCGTCACCGGCTCGTCGCGGTGCCACACGACGTCGCCGTTCGTCGTGGAGCGCCCGGTGAACCCTGTCGCGCCGGTAGGTCCCTGGCCGAAGGTGAGGACGATCTCCGGTGCTGAGCCGTCGTCGACCGACAGCCAGCCCGCGGCCTCACTGATCGGGACGGCGGCGCCGTCGGGCAGCAGGAGCGTCCCGTCGTACGTGTCCGGCGAGGCGTAGGAGGCCGCGATGAAGGTGCCGCTGCGCGAGCCCTGGATCCACGTGCCGGGGGGCAGCTCCACGTCCCGGAGCAGGCGTCCGTCGTCAGCCAGGATCCATGCCCGGTCCGCTGCGCCGAGGACGAGCGAGTCGCCGAACGACTCCACAGACGCGCCGTCCGTGGCGTCGGGCGCCGCCAGGTCCTCCTGCGGGTTCGACGCATCGACCACGGGGGTCGTGTAGGTCCAGAGCGTCTCGCCCGAGCCGACGTCGGTAGCGGTGGCCCGCCAGCGGACCGACGCGGCGTCAGCCGGGGCCGGCCCGGACCCGTCCGCGGCCACCCGGTCAGTCACCACCAGGGCGTGGCTCGTGAAAGCCGCACCCGTGCCCCCGGGCACCACGACCTGCGAGATGATCGAGCCGTCGGCGGGGTCCACGACCCAGGCGGCCGAGTCGGGCAGACCCACGATGTCCTCGCCGTACCGCTCGGACCGGCAGCCCGCCAGCTCGCGGTCGTCGTGCTCGACCGGCACGCAGCTCACCGACGACCTGGCCTGGCTCCCCCCGGACGTCAGGTGCACCGGGGGCAGCTCGACGGGTGTGGTCCAGCGGACGGAACCCGTGTCGGGGTCCAGCGCCACCAGGTCGACGTCGCTCGTGCCGGACGGTACGCCGCCCACCAGCAGGCCGCCGACGGACGTCCCGCCCTGCAGCACGGTGGCGAGCGTGGGGTCGGCGCGCCAGATCACACCGATGTCCGGTCCCGTGGGTGGGACGACGCCCGGGATCTCGCCGAGCGCAGCGACCCGCGAGCGCTCGCGTGCGTCGGCGACGAGCTGGGTCCCGACGAGGACGAGCACCGCGACCGCAGCCGTGGGCAGGAGCCAGCGTGCGTTGCGCCGTGCCCAGGACCGCGCGACGAGGACGTCCTCGCCGCCGTCGGCGTCCGCCAGGGTCGCGCCGTCGGTCGCGTGACGCCGCGGATGCAGGGAGACGGGCTCATCGACGCCTTCGACGAGCTCGACCTCACGCATCCGATCGGTCATGAGGCGGACGGTACGCCTCGCCCGGGGCGCGAGCCAGCGGTCTAGATCGCGTCCGCGAACGTCCCGAGGGCCGCGATCAGGTCCTGTGGGGTGTCGACCCGGAAGCCGGCGACCGTCGCGCCCTCGCCCACCTTGACGGCGACGTCGCCCGGGCGCAGTGCCTCGAACGCGTGCTCGTCCGTCACGTCGTCACCCGCGTAGAGCACCACGGACGAGCCCAGCTCGTCGCGGAGCGCGACCAGCGCGTCACCCTTGCTGGCCGGCAGCACGGAGATCTCCACGACGTCCTTGCCGTGCAGCACCCCTGACCCGAGCTGCTCCCCGAGGGCGACCGCCTCCTCCTCGGCCGGGCCAGCCACGTCGTCCTGCGCCAGGCGGGTGTGCACGACCACCGCCGTGGGCTTGGTCTCCACCCAGACGCCGTCGCGGCCACGAGCGATACGCAGCGCCTGGGCTCCCAGGCTCGCGAGCCGGTCGGCCTGCTCGTCCGAGAGCTGGACCACGTCGCGGTCCAGCCCGAACGTCGTGACGCGTGCCCGCTCGGCGCCGTGGCTTCCGATCAGGAAGGTTCCGGCGGGTACCTCGGCGAGGGTGTGCAGGTCGTTCATCGCCCGCCCTGAGACCAGGGCGAGCGAGACCCCGTCGGAGGCGGCGAGCCTGGCCAGTGCCTCGACGCCCTCGGGCAGGATCCGCGAGGCTGCCGGGTCGTCCTGCAGGGGAGCGAGCGTGCCGTCGAAGTCGAGCGCGACGAGCACGGGACGCCGGTCACCGTCTGCGGCGAGGGTTCTCAGAGCGTCATCCAGAGACACCGGGACCTCCGATCGGCACGGCGTTCAGGGCGGAGAGGAAGTCCTGCGACCACGCCACGACATCGTGCCCGAGCACACGCCGCCGTAGGCTCCGCATCCGCTTGCGCGAGTCGCGCGCGTCCATGTGCACGGCGTACGTGATCGCGTCCTTCATCCCGTCGATGTCGTGCGGGTTGACCAGCACGGCCCCGGTCAGCTCGTCGGCGGCGCCCGTGAACTCCGACAGCACGAGCGCACCGCGGTCGTCGGAACGCGCGGCGACGTACTCCTTGGCGACGAGGTTCATCCCGTCCCGCAGCGCCGTCACCAGCATGACGTCGGCGGCGAGGTAGAGGGCCGCCATCTCCTCCATCGGGAACGACTGGTGCAGGTACTGGACGGGCGCGTGACCCACCTGCCCGTAGTCCCCGTTGATGCGACCCACCAGCAGCTCCACGTCGTCGCGCAGCTGCTGGTACGCACCCACGTTCTCCCGGCTCGGGCTTGCGACCTGCACCAACGTGGTGCTCTGCGGTGAGAGTCGCTCCTCGCTGAGCAGCTCGCCGTACGCCTTGATCCGGTGCCGGATGCCCTTGGTGTAGTCGAGGCGGTCCACACCGAGCAGCAGGAACTCGGGGTCACCCAGCTCGTGACGGATCTGCCGGGCGCGCTCCTTGACCTCGTCGGTGCGGGCGAGGTCGTCGAAACCGTGCGAGTCGATCGAGATGGGGAAGGCGGCGGCACGCACGTGCCGGTCCACGGCACCGTTCGCGTCCGTGAGCGTGATGACCTGGCCGCGCGTGGTGAGATCCGTGAAACGACGCACCACGCGCACGAAGTTCGCTGCGTCGCCGGCGCGCTGGAAGCCGACGAGGTCTGCACCGAGCAGACCCTCGACCACCTGCTTGCGCCAGGGCAGCTGCGCGAAGATCTCGAGCGGAGGGAACGGGATGTGGTGGAAGTAGCCGATCCGCAGGTCCGGCCGGAGCTCGCGCAACATCCTCGGGACGAGCTGCAGCTGGTAGTCGTGCACCCAGACGGTCGCACCCTGCGCGGCCTGGTCCGCGGCAGCCTGGGCGAACCGCCGGTTGACCCGCTGGTACGCGTCCCACCACGGGCGGTGGAACGCCGGTGACGCGATGACGTCGTGGTACAGCGGCCAGAGCGTGTCGTTCGAGAAGCCCTCGTAGAACTGCTCGAGGTCGTCCTCGCTGAGCACCACTGGTATGAGCTCGGTGCCGTCCACGTCGAACGGGTCCAGCTCGAGGTCCGCGGCGCCGCCCCAGCCCACCCAGGCGCCCGACGTGCTCGCCATGACCGGTGCGAGCGCCGTGACCAGTCCGCCGGGGGATCGGGTCCAGGTGGGTTCGCCTGCGTCGTCGAGCGAGACGTCAACCGGCAGTCGGTTCGCGATGACCACAAAGTCGTAGCCGGGCACGTCGGATGGCACCTCATCAACTCCTCGGATTCCGGTCGACCTTATCGGTGCACGTCGACCACGCGCCGCTCGGCGTGGGCTAGGGCGCGGTCGCGTCGAGGCGCAATGCGTCCCGGATGGTTCCGAACAGCTCCGTCTGATCCGTGAGCCCGACGACGTTGCCTGCGTAAGGGCCGTAAGCGGCGATACGCACCTGGGTGCCGGTGTGGTCCTGCGCTTCGCCGGTGTCGGCCGTGCCGTAGGCGACCGTCATCGGCTTCCCGTCCGCGGTGAGCAGCGTTCTGGTCAGACCCGGGGTCGTGGTGTTCGGGTAGACGATCTGGCTCGACTGACCGTGGTCCGCGGCCAGGACGACGAGCGTGTTGCCGTCCTGCTTCGCGAAGGCGAGGGCGACCTGCACCGCCTCGTCCAGGTCGACGGTCTCGCCGATCTGTCCGCACGGGTTCGCGGCATGGTCCTGCTTGTCGATGCTCGCGCCTTCGACCTGGAGGAAGAACCCCGTGTCGCCCTCCTTGAGGAGATCGATCGCCTTGGTCGTCATCGCAGCCAGGCTTGGCGACGAGGCGACGTAGTCCGGGTTGATCGAGCACGTGACCGGTGGTTCCGTGCCGCCCGTGTGCGTCGCGAGCGGGCCGACCCAGTGGGTCGCCATGGTGCCTGGCGCAAAGAGGCCGAGAAGCGGGGCAGACGGGTCGGCGTGGGTGACACGGGCAAGGCCGGCGGCATCTGTGACGACCTGGAACCCGCGGTCCTTCGCTTGCTGGAGCAAGGACTTGCCGGCCCACGGCCCGGCGACGGCGGGCTCGTCGAACGAGGTCGCACCGCCCCCGAGCGCGACGTCGGGGCGGTTGCTGATCAGCTGCTCCGTGATGGAGCCGAGGCCGCCGTTCTCGAGAGCATTCGTCGGGCACGCCGTCGTGGTGATCGCCGGGGCGTAGCAGCCGCGGTAGGTCACGTGCGCGACCAGAACCGCAGGCGTCGCGTCCTGGAGCTCGGCGGTGCTCACATCGCCGGTGCGCAGGCCGTTCGCCCGGGCGATCTCCAGGAGCGTGCGCTGAGGGGTTCCCTCGATGTCGACCGAGACAGCTCCGTTGTACGTCTTGGTCCCGGTGGCCCAACCGGTGCCTGAGGCGGCTGAGTCGGTCGCGTAGTCCGGTTTGCCGTCTGTCTTGTCGAGCGAGTAGGTCGTGTACTGCCCCGTCAGCGGCAGTGCGTCGATGCCCTCGAACCGTCCAGCCGCCCCGAGCGCGTAGTTGCGCGCGATGGTGATCTCCGAGTCGCCCATGCCGTCGCCGATCAGGAGGATCGCGTTCTTCGCAGGACCGTCCCGGAGCTCGCGACGGACGGCGCCGGTTCGGTCACCTGGAGGGCCAGCGGAGTCCTCCGCATCGCTGAGACTGCTCGCCACGACCCAGATGGCGACGAGCCCCAGGACGAGCGCGCCGGCGATCACGGCCGCCCCCCGCGGGCCCAGCGCTCGTGCAGCCATGGTCCGCTCCTTCGCCCTCTACTCGCTTGGTGACCTTGCACTCCGCTTGGTGACCACGCACTCCGCTGGGTGATGCGCTCCGCGCACAGGCCGACCCAGTCAAGGATGCCATCGGCCGGGAGGCGGTGACCTCACGCAGCAGACCGTCGGACGCGTGGCCCCCGGTCGGCAGCGCGTCGCGGTGCCCGCGGCGTGCGCTCGCCGTACCGTGCACGGATGGAGCGGATCGGACTGGCACCGGGTTCGGAGATCGGTGGATACACCGTCGTGGCGCCGCTCGGGCAAGGTGGCATGGGGACCGTGTACCGGGCCGTCGACGGAGCCGGTGACGCAGTCGCCCTGAAGCTGCTGCACACGAACATCGGTACGGATGCCGCTGCGAGGGCGCGTCTGCGTCGTGAGGTCGTGGCACTGCAGAAGCTCCGTCACCCCGGCGTCGCGGCGATCCTCGATGCCGAGGCCGACTCCACCGAGGCGTTCCTGGTGACCCAGCTCATCCACGGCGACAACCTCGAGGAGCACGTCCGCGAGCGGGGGCCGCTGGACGCCGAGGACCTGCTCGATCTCGCCGAAGGGCTGCGCGACACGCTCGTCGCCGTGCACGGTGCGGGCGTCGTCCACCGGGACCTCAAACCGTCCAACGTGCTCGTCACCGACGACGGCCCGGTGCTGATCGACTTCGGCATCGCGCAGGCCACCGGTGACTCGCCGATGACGGCGACGGGTCTGGTCATCGGGACTCCCGGGTACCTGGCCCCCGAGCTGCTCGACGGTGAGGAGCCGAGCGCCGCATCCGACTTCTGGGGCTGGGCCGCCGTGCTCGCGTTCGCGGCCACAGGTCGTCCGCCGTTCGGCACCCGCCCGCTCGAGGCTGTGCTCGCACGGGCACGCTCCGGCGAGGTGGACGTCGACGGTGTCGGGCCGCTGACGGCCGCCGCGCTGAGGAGGGCACTGGCCCCGGACGCCGGGCAGCGGACCAGCCCGGACGACGTCGTCGCGGCTCTGACCCTGGTGGTGGCAGAGGGCGAGCCGGTGCTCGACGACGACGCGACGACCGCAGTCGCCCCGCAGGACGCTGCAGCAACGGCTCTGCTGGGCGTCGAGCCGGCCACCGTCGTCCTTGCCGCCGGTGCTGTGGGTCCTGGTGCTGCGGCGTCCGGAGTCTCGGCCGGCGCCGCGGCGAGCGACGGGCTGACGCGCCCGTTCGACCCTGGTGCGGGTGTCGCGCCGGACGAGCAGGACCTCTACGACGGCGAGGAGCTGGACGACGGCGAGGAGCTGGACGACGGCGAGGAGCTGGACGAGGAAGGCGTCGACTGGATCGAGGAGGACCTCGACGCGTCCGAGGGGGTCGGGCCTGAGGGGTCGGGGTACGTCCGCCCGCCGGCACGGCGTCGCTGGGGGACGCTCCTCGCGTTCGCGGTGCTGATCGGTTCTGCCGGCGCGATCTACCCAGGCATCACCCTGATCGCGTTCCTGGTGATCGTCGTCGCCATCCGGACCATCGGGTCGAGCGTCGAGTCGATGCACGCCCATCGCGAGCGTGTCGGCGTCCGTCGCTCCGACCACGCGCGAGCGGTCGCCACCGGACCGTGGCACCTCGTGCGCTCGCTGCTGGGCCTCCTGCCCTCACTCCTGGTCGCCAGCAGCGTCGTGGTGATCCTGCTGGGCGTCTCGGGATGGCTCATCGGCGAGGGGCACTGGACGATCTCGGGGTCCGCGTCGGGCGAGGAGCCGCAGGGCACCACCGCGACGCTGCTGGTCGCCGCGATCCTGATGGTGGGGGTGTGCCTGATCTGGTGGGGGCCGCTCTCGCGCATGACCCGACTCGGTGCCCGCCGGGTGCTCGCCGTCGTCGCGCCGGGGCGCAAGGGTGCTCTCATCGCGATCGCGGTCCTGCTCGGCGTCTCGGCGATCTTCGTCACACTGATCCTCACAGGCTCCGACATCGTCTGGGCGCCGCTCCCGGCGCCGACCCTGCCCTGAGCCCGGATTCACGCCGATCCCGGGCCCCGGCGGCCTCGCTGACGTCCGACCCGTCGAAGTCTCGCGATGCGGGACCGCCCTGGCGTCCGGGCGGCTCACCCCTTTGGGTGAGTGCCTGACCGGGTGGCTGGCGGACGGGAACATGGGTGACGCAGCAGGAGCATGGTGGTGAGCAGGTCGTCGAGGGTCGCCGCAGCAACGGCGACGTGGTCCGGTTCGACCACCGCACCGGGACGCTCGGAGTGCATCGCGGTGACGTGATCATCGCGTGGTTCCGGCCCGACGAGGGGTACGAGTTCTTCGTGCGCGAGGTTGCCAAGTGATCGCACCGCCGGGAGCGTTCGACACGGAGTTCACCGCGTACGTGCGCAGCCGGGGCCTGTGGCGCGACGACACCGCCGGGGCACTGCTCGAGCGGTGGTCCAGCTTCGTCGAGGAGTGCGAGCACGGGTACCGGGAGGACGAGTTCGCCTACGCCAACGAGGTGATGTCCCGCACCACGCTGGAGGCGGCGATGCGGGCCCCGTCCCTGGCGCGCTTCCCCGAGACGGCGGTGCTGCGCGGGCAGGTCGCGGCGATCGACGCGCGGTTCAGGAGGCTGCTCGTCGAGGACGCGCACCGCGGCATCGACGTGGAGGAGTGGTGGCTCCGCGGCGTCGTCCGGTACGCCGGGCACCGGCTCGCCCGGGAGTGGAAGCAGTCGTTCGGCTTCGACGTCGAGGTGGTCCGCCGCTCGCGCGCCTGACGGTTCCTCAGGCGCTGGCCCTACGCTGTGCGGCATGACGGCTCAGGGACGCGCGCTCGACGCGTTCCCGCGTGCACGCCGGTCGGTTCTTCCGCTGGCCGCCCTGGGCGTGCTCTCGCTGTTCACCGCCACCGTCGCAGCCCAGGGGCGGGTGGTCCTGCACGACTGCGTGAGCCCCGGTGGCACGTTCGGTGCGCTCGGCCTGCGGCTCGCGGTGCTGCAGGACGTCACAGACTGCCCCGAGGGCTCGTACGGGCTCGGCGGGGTGTCACGGGGCGCGGTCCTGCTGCTCAGCGTCGCGCTGCCGGTGCTCGTCGGGTACGCGCTCCTCACCGCGGGCGGCGTGGGTGTGTCGGCACTGCTCGTGAGAGCGGTGCTGCAGGCGCGGGCGATTCTGGTTGCCGTCCTGCCGCAGCTCATGACGGACGCGTCGCCGGTGCCCGGCGGCCTCCGGGCGACCGTCCCCGCCGGACGGCCGCCCGTGCCGCGAACTCGGGTGATGGTCGGGTGCATCGCGCGGCGGGGGCCTCCGCCTGCCGCCGCCTGACCTCCCCGAACCCCATCCACAGCACTGGAGTGCACCATGCCCACGAACGAACCACGTCCCACCAAGGCGGTCCGGCGCGACGAAGCCCGTGCCAAGGCAGCGCAGATGCGCAAGGAGCAGGAGCGCAAGGCCAAGCGCACCCGCTTGATCGGCATCGCGGTCCTCGTCCTCGCCGTTCTCGCGCTCGGCTTCATCGTCTGGAAGATCGTCACGGAGCAGAACGCGAACGAGAGCGCCAACTCCGAGGTCGTCTACGGCGGCACCGCCGCGGACGTGATCCCTCCCGCGCTCGCCGACGTCAGCGCGCCCGCACCCGCAGCCGACAACGGCGGCATCCCGGTGAGCGGGAACGGTGCCGACGCGGTCGGTGACGTCGGCGACGGCGACGTCGTCCTCACGATCTACTTCGACTTCATGTGCCCGGTCTGCGGCACGTTCGAGCAGATCAACGGCGAGGACCTCGACACCCTGCTGGCGGACGGCGGCACGACGATCGAGTACCACCCGATCTCGTTCCTCGACTCCAAGTCGTCCGGCACGAGCTACTCGACCCGGGCCGCGAACGCCACGGCGATCGTGGCCGACAAGGACCCCGAGCACTTCGCCGAGTTCGTGAGCGCGATGTACGTGGACCAGCCCGCCGAGGGTTCGGCCGGCCGGACGGACGCGGAGATCGCCAAGATCGCGACGGACGTCGGCGTGCCGCAGGACGTGGCCGACTCGTTCACGGACACCGTGAGCGGCACCTTCGAGACCGGCTCGGCCGACGACCCGACCTCGAACGAGGGCACGTGGCGGACCTTCGCACCGTGGGTCACGGCCGCGACCGCCCAGATGCAGACCGACATCGGTGAGATCGGGACGCCGACCGTCCTGATCGACGGGAAGAAGTTCACGAACTGGCAGACGCCTGGCGCGCTGCTGGACGCGGTCAACGCCGCGAAGTCCTGACCTGACGGGAACGTGGGCGCGCCTCCCGCGGGAGAGGCGCCCACGTTCGTCCAGGGGCCCGGGCTGGGTATCCTTGGGCCGCCCGCCTCCTTAGCTCAGCTGGCCAGAGCACCTGTCTTGTAAACAGGGGGTCACCGGTTCGAATCCGGTAGGGGGCTCCGTACGGCGAAGGGCCCTTCGGGGCCCTTTCGTCGTCAGTGCGGCGTCCTCCCTGGGGCGACGGCCTGCGCACGCGCTTCGCGGACGCCACGAGGCGGACGCCACGAGGCGGACGCCACGAGCAGGCCACCGTTCGCCGGTCGACCGCCGTGGCCGACGGCCTCGACGCCGTGACGTGGTGCAGGCCGAGGCGGTGACCGCCCGTCCCCTCCCGGTCAGGCCTTGCGGTGCTCGGGGTCGAGCAGGTCGACGAGCTCCTGGAGCTGCTCCCGATACTGCGGCACCCGCGGGTAGTCGTAGTGGGTCTCGACCGAGAAGAGGTAGGAGATCGGGTTCTCCTCAGCCGCGACGCGGTCGATGGGCGACTCGGAGTAGTTGTCGACCGGGAAGCCGATGAAGTCCGTCCGCCGCCACAGGCTGCGCCAGCGCGGGTTCTCCTCACCGGTGGCGGTCAGCGCACCGGCGATCGTCAGGGGGCCTCGGTGAGCGGGCGCCAGCTGGGGCGTCTTGCCCGCCTTGTACGCCCAGGGGTCGATGAACCACGGTCGGCTGGCCCTGGCCCCTTGGGTGCCCAGGACGTCAGGGCCGAACAGCTCCGGGAAGAACCGCCCGAAGTAGGCCCGAAGCTGGGTGCCGTAGGTGATCAGGGCGATGCGTGGGTCGGTGGGCCCTTTGCCGCCGACGGCGTCCCACCGCGCCAGCAGGGCGCCGACAGCAAGCACGCCGCCGAGGCTGTGGGCCGACAGGACGACCCGCCGGTGCGGCGTGACCGTGGGGCGGACGGTCTCGTCCTCGACGTCGAGAGCGTTGAGCCAGCTGTCCATGCGGGAGCGCAGCTCGGGGACTGCGCGCTCGGCGTAGCACGGCGGAGCGAACGGGTGAGCGGCTCGGGGCAGGAAGCACATGAGGTCCCAGAGCAGGCCCCACGGGCGCGTCAACGACCGCTTCGAACCCGCGAGCACGACGCTGGCGACGATCAGGGCTGCCGCGAGCCCGATCGCAGGACCGGACCACTGCTCGACAGTGCCCCACACGCTCCGGGTGACGCCTTCGAGCCGGATTTCGCTGCGCAGGGCTCGTAGCGCCAGTGTCGCGGCGAGCTCGAGGACGAAGACGACGGCCAGGACGCCGACGATCCGCTCGGCGCGGTGGGCGAGGGCCGCGGTGTGCCGGGCAGGCTGGATCTTGAGGTCGACCGAATTCTCGGCGAAGGGAACGTCGGGGATCGTCTTGTGAGCCAGGAAAGCCGCGTGCACCAGCAGCACGACGACGAAGACGATGAAGGCGGTCAGGCCGAGCACGGAGATGACCTGGAAGTCCTTCAGCGCAGGTGAGGGGTCGAGCGTGACCGGGTCCGTCAGGTGGACCTGGACAGGCCTGCGCAGAGCGTCCGCGGCGTCGAGCGTGGCCTGCTGGGTGCTGTCGATCGCCACGTTCTCGGGCGCACCCGGCTTGTTGAGCCAGGCGCTGACCAGCGCGACGGTCGCGGCGCTGAGAACCATCGCGATGCCCGCCGCCAGGCTCAGGAACACGAAGGGCGCGCGTCCCATCCAGCCTTCCGCTCTGCGGTTTGCCTGCTTGCGGTTCTTGTACAAGGACCGGCCGACCAGTGCGGCGAGCGCTATAGAACCCACCACCCACATGGCCGGCGCGAACGTCGTGCCCTGCCACCAGATCGCGAGCACCGTGGCAAGTCCGGCGACCGCGGTGAGCGGGCCCCAGTAGAGCGCGGGCAGGTGTCCACGCAGCCCGATCGCACACAGGCTCAGCAGGAAGAGGATGCCCACGAGCACCGTCGGGACGGCATCGAGACCGACGATGGCGATCGACGGGTCGTCGAGGGTCGGCCGGACCGGGACGGTGTGGGTGCCCACCACCGCCAGCTCGCAGAGGGCGAACACCACGACGGAGGCGATCAGCAGGAGGGCGTCGCGCCAGCGACGGACGTTGCTGTCTGTGTCCTCCGGATGATCGCGGACGCCGGCGGGGTCGATCCGCACCACGGCGACCCGTATACCCACGACGACGAGCAGGACTGCCGCGGCGACGACGAGAGCGGCCCAGGTCTTCGGGTCGCCCGAGATCGGGGTCGAGTCGCCTCCGATCGACCTCCAGGCGCTCGGGCTCAGACAACCGTTCGCGCCGAAGCCGGGACCCTTCCAGCACGCCGACGTCCCGTAGAAGAGGTAGTGCCAGGCGAGCACCAGGCTGAGCAGCGCAAAGGCGGCAGCCAGGTGGCTCAGCCACAGGACGCTGGACCGCTTCGAGTGCGACCAGAAGCCGTGGCGTGCCAGGACCGGCCAGCTCAGCCCGTAGGGCTTCTCGGTGTCGCCGTTCGAGCTGCCGTTGGCGGCGGTCACGGAGCGACGACGTTCGTACTTCACGTTGCCCGTCGACCCGACCGCCCCGAGGGTCGCGACACCGAGCGCGACGACCAGGGAGAGAACGGCGGCCCGCGACCCGGGGGTCCAGCGCGCCCAGGAGTCGATCGCGGACGGCAGCGCTGAGCACACCTGGACGTACCGGACGGGCGTGCCGTCGACAGCGGCAGGTACGGGGATGTAGCACTGTGCGGCGACGAACCACAGCGTGACCGTCGCGGCGGTGGCCACCCAGAGCAACGTGAGGGTCAGCCCGAACAGGCGGACCAGGGCGCCGGCGCCTGATCCTCGGCGGGTCCCCAGCGGTTCCTTGAGGTCGGCGGTCCAGTACGCCACGTTGGCGAGACCGAACGGGATGATGACCACCCAGAGGGCGCGGATGACGCCGGCGATCGTGCCGCTGACTGCGCCGAACCCGGGGACGACCGAGAGCCGCGACATCGCACCCCAGGAGTACGCCTCCCGCCGAACGCACGGGTGAACCCTTCGGTGGTCGTCCTTCGGGTACGTCTCGGTCGCGGCAGCGGCCGCCGCCGTCGGCACCCAGAAGCTGCCGAGCTCGTCGCCGTCCACCTGCTCGACCTGGCCGGCGGTGAGGCCGAGCATCACGGCGGGAGCGGTGTTGTTGATCCCGTGGATGCGCAGCTCGAGCACGTGCGGTGCGATCGGCGCAGCTGGCTCGGGCTCCGGCTCGGGCTCAGGCTCCGGCGGTGTCGTGGTCTGGCGGCGTCTGCGCAGTCCCATGGTCCGGCCCCCTGGCGGACCGTCCGTGCGGTCCTGCCGGACGACGCTATAGGCCCCAGCCCGCGTGCGGAATGTCCGGAATGCCCATTTCACCCGCCATCGCGGCTACTCGGTGCGCAGGTCCAGGCCCATCGCCTCGATGATCACGACAGCCTGCTCGAGAGTGATGATGGCGCGGTCGAGGTTCACTGTCGCGGGGTCGATCCCCCCGAGCTGGCTCCCACGCAGGTCGCACCCGGACAGGTCGGACCGGTGCAGCCAGGCTGACGTGAGGTCGCAGTCCCGCAGCGTGCCGCCCGGTGCACGCACACCGGTGAGGTCGGCCTCGCGCAACGTGACGCCGGTGAACGTCGCGGAGTGCAGGTCTGCCCCGGGCAGGCCGACGAAGGACCAGTTGCCGCCCTCGACCTTCGTGATGTCGAACGTGCAGCCGTCGAACATCGAGCCGATCAGCTTGCACCGCTCGAACCTCGCGTCGAAGAACGTCGACCGCGAGAACGTGCAGCTGACGAAGGCGGCGTCGGTGTGCACGGAGGCGTTGAACTTCGCGTGCCGGAAGGTGCACTCCTCGAAGACCGCGCCGGACCCGAAGGCCTCCGTGAGATCGAGGTCGACGAACTCGACCCGCGAGAACGTCTGGCCCGTGAGGTCACGTGCGTACCAGTCCTCGCCGCGGACGGTGCTGGTGGTCAGAGGTGCGGGTTCGCCGCCCCGGCGTTCGGCCATGCCACGATCATGGCCCACCCGGCCTGGTCGCGAGCGGCCCGGTTCAGCCGGTGGGGCCGGTCTGCTCCAGCAGGCGCAGCGCGGCACTCACCCGAGGGTTCCGCTGGGGGTCGCTGTCGATGCCCAGCGTCGCGTACATGCCGTTCACGTGGTTCTGTACAGACTTCTCGGTGATGCCCAATCGGTCGCCGATGCCTGCGTTGCTCAGGCCCGCGGCGAGCAGACGCAGCACCTCGTACTGGCGGTCCGTCAGTCGGGCCACCGCAGACCCCGCCCGAGGCGTCATCCGCGCCAGCAGCGCAGGGTCCAGCACCGTCTTGCCGACGGCTGCCGCCCTCACGGCACCGATGAGCACCTCCTCGCTGGTGGAGGAGTTCTTCGACAGGTAGCACCACCCTGCCGCGACGTCGGGTGGAAGGTCGAGCAGCAGGTCCATGGCGTCGTGCGCGGACAGCAGCAGCACCCCGAGCTCCGGCATCCGCCGACGCAGCGTCACGCCCAGAGCGATGCCGTTCCCGTCGGGCAGGTCGATGTCCAGGATCACCACGTCGACGAGCCCCGGGCGGATCATCCGCGCTGCGTCGGTCGCCGTGCCGGTCGCGACCACGACATCCAGCCCCAGGCTAGAAGCGAGCGTGTGCTCGAGCATCGACCGGAACAGCGGTTGGTCCTCGACGACGGCGACGCGGATCGGTTGGTGGCTGGGTGTGATCATCGGCACCAGTATCGTCGGGAATCGGGTTCCGTGGAGTTCCACGCGCCCCACTCACCCGGACGTGTCGGTTGTCGCCGCAGCCGCCCCACCGGCGGGGACAGGAGCGCGCGATGACGATGACGCCGACCGACTCGGCGGCCGCCGTCGCAGCGCGCCACCGCGACAGCGGGCGGGACCGGACCACTCTGCTTCGTGCCACCGCCGGGGTCGCGCTCGGCTACGGCATCGGCGCAGCGCTGCAGGCGACCTACGTCTACTCCGTCTACGTCACCGAGTGGGCGGTGGCACCCTTCTGGAGCCGGATCGCGGCGAACGTTGCGGCGGTCGCCGCTCTCGTCGGTTGTCTCGCCCTGATCCAGGCGCACCGCGCACGGACGCTCGCCTGGATGCTCGGTGCCGTCCTCCTCGCCGCGACCGTGGGAGCGTCGACGCGGTACGGGGCGCAGGTGGTCCTGGGCATCTACGACCAGCCGCAGGGCTCGGTGCGTGACGCGGAGCTGCTCAGCGGCCTGCTCATGGGCACGATCTCCGGGTTGATCGGCATGTGGGCCATGGTCTCGCGGCGCGCGATGCGCGAGCGGATCCGTGCGGCGACCCGCGACGCCGTGCACATCGAGGTCGCGGTCAAGGCGCTCGAGCAGGAGGAGATCAGGGTGCGTCGGGCGGTGGCCGAGGGCCTGCACGGCACGCTGCAGTCGAAGCTCGTGCTCGTCGACGCGCGTCTCGCCTCCTTGCTCTCGCGTCGTGGCGAGGAGGCCCTGGACGAGGAGAGTCGTACCAGCGTGGAGTGGATCCGCGCAGAGCTCGACGCGGCCCGGGAGATCGACGTGCGCGAGATGAGCCGGTTGCTGTACCCGGACCGCCTCGAGCTCGGGCTCGTGCCGGCGTTGCGTGGCCTGCTGGGCAGGATCCCGGCGAGCGTCGCGACCCAGCTCGTGGTCAGCGACGCCGTGCGGGCGCTCGACGACCCCGCGAGCGGGTCTCTCACGGTGAGCGAGCGGCTGCTCGCCGTACGCGTGGTCGAGGAGGGCATCACCAACGCCCTCAAGCACGGGCCGCCCGGGTCCGTGCGGGTGGTGCTGGATGTGTCCGACCGGTTGCTGCACGTGGGTGTCGAGAACGACGGCGAGCTGTACGACCCTGCGTCCGCGGGTGATCCGTCGGGAACCGCCCGGCTCGGCACCCGGCTGTCGCTCGTCGGCGGGCGCCTGGAGCTGAGCCCCGGAAGTGATAAAGGCGCCCACCTCGACGCGTGGTTGCCGCTCGGAAATGGGCCACTCTAAGAATTCCTGAATGCCTTTCGTCGCATTCACCCGAAATGCACAGGGTGAAAGAATCGGGCATCTCTGGCCCCCGAGGTGCTGCCACCCAGGGCCGAACGAGTGAAGTTGCCGAAGACACCTACGTTCACGAAACAGCCGTTCATCGGTCGTCTCTGAGCGGGTGTCGGCGTCGTCGACTCCCGGCCGCGTCCCTCGTCAGGAGTTCACCACCATGGCTTCCTCCACGTCCAAGAAGTCTCGCAAGGGCCTCGCCATCGGCCTGGCCATCCTCGGTCTCGCCGGGCTGTCGCTCGCCTCGGCGTCCGCGCTGAACCTCGCAGGTACCCCGCAGCTTCAGGCGGGCGTCAAGGATGTCGCGGGCTGCCAGACGACGGACATCGCCGTCGCCTTCACGGCCCCCCAGATCGTCAGTGGCGCGTACACCTCGACCAGCGTCACGCTGACCAAGTTCGATGGCCCGTGCTTCACCGCCGGCGCTCAGTACCAGGTCGCCTTCCTGGACTCGAACGGCGCGAAGGTGCAGGAGACGATCGCGACGACCGTTCCCAACAACGCCGCCGCGACCGTCAACCTGACGACCGCCACGGCTGCGAACATCGCCAAGGTCGCCGTCACCATCTACAAGTGACCGAGCTCTAGGACCAGCGGTGACCGAGACGGCCCAACACGCCGCACCTGACGCCCCAGCGGGGCGACGGGTGCGGCGTGCCGCCGTCACGGTCGTGTTCTGGTCCCTGGTCGTCGGGGCGGCGGTGCTCTTGTGGCCCGCGAGACTCGGCGGCTGCACGCAGATGATCGTCGTCACGGGCGACTCCATGGAGCCCACCTACTCCACCGGCGACCTCGTCGTCGCGCGGTGCGGCACGCCAGAGGTCGGTGACGTCGCCGTGTACCGGCCCGAGGGCCTGCGCGGGCACATCATCCACCGCCTGGTCGGGGGCGACGGGGCCGACGGGTGGCAGGTCAAGGGCGACAACAACTCCTGGGTCGACCCGTTCACGCCGACGGACGCCGACGTCGTCGGCATCGCGCAGTTCCACGTCCCCCGGGTCGGGCTGGCCACCACGGTGCTCGAGTCGCCCATCGTCTGGGCCTCGCTGCTCCTGATCGCGCTCGCGATGTTCCTCTGGCCGCGCGACGAGGACGAGGAGTCGTCCGAGGATGACGATGCCGAGCCGACCGGCCGGAGCGTCGAGCTCACCGAGGACCCGGAGGCCCGCCCGTGAGAACCCCCGGGACGAGCGCGCGGGTCGCGGGGCTGTGCCTGGTCATCGCCATGCTCATGGTGGCGCTCGTCGGCGGGTCGGCGGCAAGTGCCTCGAAGCTGACGCTCAGCTCGGCGCTCAGACCGTCCAGCACGAGCGTGAGCCGCTGCACCGGGCAGGCCGTCGCCGTCACGACACCCGTGACGTCGAACGCGACGAACCAGCTGCTCGTCACGAACCTCGACGCGACCAGGTGCGCCGGCAAGACCGTCACCGTCGCCGTGTACGACCCGGCCGTGACCACGTGGGCGGCCGCCCAGAAGGCGTCGAGCACGGCGAACCTCGCCACGGCGGCGCAGACGTTCACCTCGACCTCGAGCGTTACCCCCAACGCGACGCTCAAGGCCTACGTGACGATCGACGGGTGGCCGGTCACCGCGACGTTCACGTCGGTGGTCACGCGGCTCACGCAGCTCACCGACCGCAACGGCAAGTGCCTCGACGTGCGGAACCGGACCTGGGCCGCCGGCAACGTCGTGCAGATCTACACCTGCAACAAGACGCCGGCGCAGAAGTGGTCGCTCATGGCCAACGGCACGCTGCGCGCGAACGACTTCTGCCTCCAGGTGCCGAGCGCCACGAACGGCGTGGGCCTCGTGATCGCGACGTGCACCACGGCGGCGAACCAGCGGTGGACGGTCGACGCGACGCGCACGGTGAACCCGTACGTGCAGCTCGTCTCGGCTCTGACGTGGACGCCGAACCAGACCCAGGGCGGCTGCCTCACCGTGCCGAACGGGACCACGACGGACACGACGCAGCTGGTCGTCGAGACGTGCGGGAACCGGAACCAGAACCAGTACTGGCAGTTCACCGACTGGACGTGGGCCGACGCGCCGTAGGCCCCGAGGGCCTGGGTCGACGAGAGCGACCTCAGTCCAGAGGGCTCAGCTGAGGTCGCTTGGGAGTCAGCAGGTCTCCGCTCGAGCGTCCGCGCAGACGTCGCGTGGCCCACGGGTAGACGTGCACCCGAACCCAGGCGGCGTCCTGCCGGGCGCGCATCAGGCGGGGCGTCGGGGGCAGTGCGGTCAGAGGGTCGTCCCACGCGGCGTCGTCGGGCTCGAGACCGAGTCCGACGAGTGCCGCCTGGGCGACCCGGGCGTGGCCCTCGCTGGTGAGGTGGATGCGGTCCTCGGACCACATCCGTCCGTCGGTGAGCGAGCGCATGCCCCAGACGTCCAGCACGTACGCACCGTGCCGCCTGGCCATCGACCAGATGAGGGAGTTGTAGATGCCGACACGGTTGCGTGTAGCGCTGAACAGCGCGCTGCCGTACGCGTCGTAGCCGGTTCCCAGCAGCACGTCGATCCCGGCCGCCCGCAGGCGCACGACCCGGGCCTCGAGGTTGCGTGCCATGCGGTCGATGTCCGACGTCGGTCGCAGGATGTCGTTCCCGCCCCCGATCAGGCTCACCAGGTCCGGCTTCATCGACAGCGCGACGGGCACCTGGTCCACGAGGATCGACCGGAGCAGCTTCCCGCGGATCGCGAGGTTCGCGTACTGGAGCGTCGGCTCACCGGCGGCCTTGCGACGTTCGGAGAGGTGCGACGCCAGCAGGTCGGCCCATCCCCGCTGGGGGGCCTCGACGCCGTCCGGGGCGTCCCAGAGGCCCTCCGTGAAGGAGTCGCCGATGGCGACGTAGCGGGACCAGCGGGGTACGGGGGAGTGCTCAGTCACGACGCCAGTCTGCCCGTCGACCACCGTGCTCGGGCAACCCGTCAGGTGAGCGACCAGTCGACCGGCTCGCCACCCTGCGCCGTCAGCAGCGCGTTCACCCGGGAGAACGGTCGTGAGCCGAAGAACCCCCGGCTGGCGGACAACGGGCTCGGGTGGACGCTCTCGACGGTCGGGACCGAGCCGAGCGCCGGCTTGAGCGACTGGGCGTCCCGGCCCCACAGGAGCGCGACGAGCGGGCCGCCGCGGTCGACGAGCGCGGCGATCGCGCAGTCGGTGACCCGTTCCCAGCCCTTGCCCCGGTGCGAGGCGGAGCTTCCCGGGCTCACCGTCAGCACCCGGTTCAGCAGCATGACTCCCTGGTCGGCCCACGGGCTCAGGTCGCCGTTGACGGGCGGGGCGACGCCGACGTCGGCGATCAGCTCACGGAAGATGTTGTTCAGCGACCGCGGCAGCGGGCGCACGTCCGGCTGCACCGAGAACGACAGTCCCATGGGGTGGCCGGGTGTCGGGTAGGGGTCCTGGCCGACGACGAGGACCCGTACCTCGGCCAACGGCCGCTGGAACGCCCGCAGGACGTCTGCACCGGCCGGGAGGTAGCCCCGCCCGGCGGCCAGCTCGTCGCGCAGGAACCGCCCCACGGCTCGGATCTCGGGCTCCACCGGAGCCAGGGCGGCCGCCCAGTCGGGTGCCATGAGCTGGTCGAGGGGTGCTGCGTCCACGCCGCGAGAATAGGTGGCCGGCCCGCGGACGACGAGGTTCGTGCGGATCGCCGGGTGAGGTCCTGCCGTGTCGTCGCGGGACGCGCGGGCAGGAATGACACGCATGTCATTACGTCCTACGATGACGAGGTCGGTCGGCACGCCTCGACCGCGAACCGAATCCCGAGCACGACCCGCACCTGAGGAGGACGCATGGACGCCGCGACGATCTCTCTCGACTCGCAGCCGTCGTTGTCGTCCGTCCCGGCGGAACAGGCGGACCGGAGCCACGGTCAGCTGTCGGAGCGCGACGAGCAGGTCCTCGCGTTCGAGCGGCAGTGGTGGAAGTACGCGGGCGCCAAGGAGCAGGCCGTCCGCGAGCTGTTCGACATGTCGGCCACGCGGTACTACCAGGTGCTCAACGCGCTGATCGACGACCCGGCCGCGCTCGCGCACGACCCGATGCTGATCAAGCGGCTGCGCCGCATGCGCTCTTCGCGCCAACGTGCTCGCACGAGCGCCCGCCGCGTCGGCGACGCCTGACCTCCGTCGACGCCTCCAGGCCGCCGGGAGTGGTCGCGCCGTCGATCCTGCCGCTCACGCCACGTGACGTGCGCGACGATGAGGCGCGCTTGGCACCCTGCGCACCGTTCGAGCCGTTAGCCTGTCCGGCGTGACCAAGGCGGACACCCACTACCCCGAGGACGAGTTCGACGTCCCCAATCCCGATGCGGCCCGTGGCGTGCACCGGGCCCCGCGGTCGTTGTGGAGCCGCTGGTGGCCGTTCGTGGCCGTGCTCGTCATCGCTCCGATCGTCGCCTACGGGCTGGTGACGCTGGCCGCCAACCAGGGCGACCTGCCGACCGGCGACAGCTCGCAGGGTGCGGATCCCGCAGCCAGCGACGCCGCCACCGAGCCCGCGGACGGCGCCCCGGCCGACGGTGCCGCGGCCCCGCCCGACGAGCCGGCCGCGCCCCCGGTCAACATGGCCGCACCTGTCGTGGTGCTCAACGCCGCCAAGATCTCCGGCCTCGCGGGCGCCCAGGCGCAGAAGCTCACCCAAGCAGGCTTCACCGCCGTGGCGCCCGGGAACTTCACCGGCACGGCGCCCGCGGACTCCGTGGTGCTCTACGCGACGGAGGACCTCGCGCCCACCGCGCAGCTGGTGGCATCGACGCTCGGCATCCCGACCGTGACGCTCTCGGCGGACGCGGGCACGGGAATCTCGGTGGTCCTGGCGAGCGATCCGTCCGCCTGACGGCCCGAGTCACCGCTGGTCATGCGTGTGTCACCCGTCGTTCGACAGCCCTGGTCGGGGTGCGACCGCCGCTACTAGGCTCTGGGCACCGGGCGCCGGCGGAGCGCCCGGAACAGCCGAGCTGCGTCGAGGAGCACCGGATGGCTCAAGGCACTGTGAAGTGGTTCAACGCGGAGAAGGGCTACGGCTTCATCACGCCCGCGAGCGGAGGGCCGGACCTGTTCGTGCATTTCAGCGCGATTCTCATCGACGGCTACAGGTCCCTCGACGAGGGCCAGGACGTCGAGTTCGAGGTCGGTCAGGGCACCAAGGGCCCGCAGGCCGAGCAGGTCCGAGCGCTCTGAGCCTGCCTTCGTCCGACGACGGGCCGTCCACCTCCGGGTGGGCGGCCCGTCGTCGCGTCGGGGGACACCGGTCGTGACCGAGGTCGACGCGGTCGTCGTCGGCTCGGGCCCGAACGGGCTCGCGGCCGCCGTGACGCTCGCGCGTGCGGGTCTTTCGGTGCAGGTGCTCGAGGCGCAGGCCGTCGCGGGCGGCGGCGCACGGACGCTCGAGCTGGGGCTCGCTGACGGGGTGGTGCACGACATCTGCTCGGCGGTCCACCCGATGGCCGTCGCGTCCCCGTTCCTGCGCGAGTTCGACCTCCCTGCCCGTGGCGTCGAGCTCCTGCAGCCCGAGGTGGCCTACGCCAACCCTCTGGACGGCGGGCGCGCCGCTCTGGCCTACCGGTCGCTCGACCGCACGGCCTCGGCCCTCGGCGTGGACGGGTCCGCCTGGCGTCAGCTCCTCAGACCGCTGGTCGACGACCCCGACGGCGTCGTCGCTGTGGCGCTCGGGGACCATCGGCGGGTCCCGCGGCAGCTCGGCACGGCGGCCGCCTTCGGTGTGCGGCTCGCGGAGCAGGGCACCTTCGCCTGGGCTGCGCGGTTCCGCGACCAGGAGGCGGCGGCGTTGCTCACCGGTGTCGGAGCCCATGCGATCACGCGCCTGCCCTCCCTGAGCGCCGCGGGCACGGCGTTGCTGCTGGCGTCGTTGGCGCACGCCGGTGGCTGGCCGGTCCCGCGTGGGGGCAGCGGCGCGATCGTCGGGGCGCTGCTGGCCGACGTGCAGATGCACGGCGGCACGGTCGTCACCGGGACGCGGGTGGACAGGGCCGAGGACCTGCCGCCCGCCCGCGCGTACCTGTTCGACACGTCACCGCGCACGGCGGTCCGCGTGCTGGGGCAGCGTCTGGCCGGCCGGGTCGCACGCGGGCTGGTGGCTTTCCCGCGTGGCCGTGGCGCTGCCGCGAAGGTGGACCTGGTCCTGTCCGGCCCGGTGCCGTGGGCGCATCCCGAGGTCGCCCTCGCGGGAACCGTGCACCTGGGGGGGAGCCGGGTGCAGACTGCCGCCGCCGAGGCCGCCGTCGCGTCGGGCGGGCATGCCGAGCGTCCGACCGTCCTCGTCAGCGATCCCGGCGTCGTCGACCCGTCGCGCGTCACGCCGGCCGGGTTGCGGCCGTTCTGGGCGTACGCGCACGTCCCGGCGGGTTCGACCCTCGATGTGACGGAAGCCGTGCTCGCCCAGGTCGAGCGGTTCGCGCCCGGGTTCCGTGACCTCGTCGTGGCGTCGCGCTGCATCCCGGCGGCACGCCTGGCCGAGCACGACGCCAACCTCGTCGGCGGGGACATCTCGGGTGGTGGGGCGTCGATGTACCGGATGCTCGCGCGACCCCGGCTCGCGTGGGACCCGTACGTCCTCGTCCCGCCGCGCGGTGGGTCGCGTGCCACAGGCGCTGCCGGTGCATGGCTGTGCTCGTCGTCGACACCTCCGGGCCCGGGGGTGCACGGACTGCCCGGCTGGTACGCCGCTCGCCGGGCGCTGCGAGACGGCTTCGGCCTGCCCTCGGACCCGTCGCTCGCCCCCTGGGACTGACCGCTGGGGAACGGGTGACACGCGCCATTCGGTGCCGCTGTGGGTGAACGCTGCTTGCACTCTCGGGGGTCGAGTGCTAACCATTGGACTTAGCACTCTCCGGTGGAGAGTGACAGAACCACCACGGCCGTCCGGTGAGGGCCGTCGCACGCGGGACAAGACCGCAGGCGGCGTGCTCGTCCGTCGCGGGCACCTTCGGCCGACCAGCAACCAGTGAAGGATCACAGCCCCATGGCCAAGATCATTGCCTTCAACGAGGAGGCCCGCCGCGGCATCGAGCGGGGACTCAACATCCTCGCCGACACCGTCAAGGTCACCCTCGGCCCGAAGGGCCGCAACGTCGTCCTGGACAAGAAGTGGGGCGCCCCCACGATCACCAACGACGGCGTCTCCATCGCCAAGGAGATCGACCTCGAGGACCCCTTCGAGAAGATCGGTGCCGAGCTCGTCAAGGAGGTCGCCAAGAAGACGGACGACGTCGCTGGCGACGGCACCACCACCGCCACCGTGCTCGCCCAGGCGCTCGTGCGTGAGGGCCTGCGCAACGTCGCGGCCGGCGCCAACCCGATCGCCCTGAAGAAGGGCATCGAGAAGGCCGTCGAGGCCGTCACCGCTGCTCTGCTCGCGCAGGCCAAGGACGTCGAGACGAAGGAGGAGATCGCTGCCACGGCCGCCATCTCCGCCGGCGACCAGGCGATCGGCGACCTGATCGCCGAGGCGCTCGACAAGGTCGGCAAGGAAGGCGTCATCACCGTCGAGGAGTCCAGCGCGCTGGGCCTCGAGCTCGAGCTCACCGAGGGCATGCGCTTCGACAAGGGCTTCTTGTCGGCGTACTTCGTGACCGACCCCGAGCGTCAGGAGGCCGTCCTCGAGGATGGCTACGTCCTGCTCGTCGAGGGCAAGATCTCGAACGTCAAGGACCTGCTGCCGCTGCTGGAGAAGGTCATCCAGTCCGGCAAGCCGCTGTTCATCGTCGCCGAGGACGTCGAGGGCGAGGCCCTGGCCACGCTCGTCGTCAACAAGATCCGTGGCACGTTCAAGTCGGTCGCCGTCAAGGCCCCCGGCTTCGGCGACCGCCGCAAGGCGATCCTCCAGGACATCGCCATCCTCACGGGTGGTCAGGTCGTCTCGGAGACCGTCGGTCTCAAGCTCGACACGGTGGGCCTCGAGGTCCTCGGTACGGCGCGCAAGATCGTCGTCACCAAGGACGAGACCACGGTCGTCGAGGGTGGCGGCGACGCTGCTCAGATCACGGGCCGCGTCACGCAGATCCGTGCCGAGATCGAGAACTCCGACTCGGACTACGACCGCGAGAAGCTGCAGGAGCGCCTGGCCAAGCTGGCCGGTGGCGTTGCTGTCATCAAGGCAGGCGCGGCCACCGAGGTCGAGCTCAAGGAGCGCAAGCACCGCATCGAGGACGCCGTTCGCAACGCGAAGGCAGCCGTCGAGGAGGGCATCGTCGCCGGTGGTGGCGTCGCGCTGATCCAGGCCGGCAAGACCGCGTTCGAGGGCCTCAAGCTCGAGGGCGACGAGGCGACCGGTGCTGCGATCGTCAAGCTCGCCATCGAGGCTCCGCTCAAGCAGATCGCGATCAACGCCGGTCTCGAGGGTGGCGTCGTCGCCGAGAAGGTGCGTAACCTCCCCGTCGGTCACGGCCTGAACGCCGCGACCAACACGTACGAGGACCTGCTCGCCGCGGGCGTCAACGACCCGGTGAAGGTCACGCGCTCCGCCCTGCAGAACGCGGCGTCCATCGCCGCGCTGTTCCTCACCACCGAGGCCGTCGTGGCCGACAAGCCGGAGAAGGCCGCCCCGGCCGGCCCCGGCGGTGGCGGGGACGACTTCGGCGGCGGGTTCTGATCCGCTGAAGCACCTCTGAACGACACCAGGACGGGTCGGTCGCCTTCGGGTGACCGGCCCGTCTTGTGTTCCTCTGGTCCGACGTCCGACGTCCGACGTCCGACGCCCGACGCGGTCTACTGCCGGTAGCTGGCCAGGAAGTTGCCCATGCGCTCGACGGCCTCCGCCAGCACACGGGCCTCGGGGAGCGTGACGATGCGCAGGTGGTCGGGCGTGGGCCAGTTGAAGCCCGTGCCCTGCACGAGCAGGATGTGCTCGCTCACCAGCAGGTCGTACACGAGCAACGAGTCGTCGTGGATGTCGTGCACCTCGGGGTCGAGCCGCGGGAACAGGTACAGCGCTCCGGCAGGACGGACGCACGAGACGCCGGGGATCGAGGTCAGTCCCTTGTACGCGACGTCGCGCTGCTCGTGCAGACGTCCGCCGGGGGCGATCAGGGCGTCGATGCTCTGCACCCCGCCGAGAGCCGCCTGCACCGCGTGCTGTGCCGGGACGTTCGGGCACAGGCGCGTGGACGCGAGCAGGGTGATGCCCTCCAGGAAGCCCTTGGCGTGGTCGCGTGGCCCGGTGACCACCATCCAGCCCGAGCGGTAGCCCGCGACCCGGTACGTCTTGGACAGGCCGTTGAACGTCAGGCAGAGCAGGTCGGGGGCCACGGAGGCCATCGGGATGTGCAACGCGTCGTCGAACAGGATGCGGTCGTAGATCTCGTCGGACAGCACGAGCAGGCTGTGCTTGCGAGCGATCGCCGCGATGCCCTCGAGCACCTCGCGCGAGTACACGGCGCCCGTGGGGTTGTTCGGGTTGATGACGACGATCGCCTTGGTGCGCGGTGAGACGAGTGACTCGATGTGCTCGAGGTCGGGTTCCCACCCGGACTCCTCGTCGCACCGGTAGTGCACCGGATGGCCGTCCGACAGCGAGGTCATGGCCGTCCACAGCGGGTAGTCCGGCGACGGGATGAGCACCTCGTCGCCCTCGTCGAGAAGCGCCTGCATGACCATCGTGATGAGCTCGGAGACGCCGTTGCCCAGGTAGACGTCGTCGACGTCGATCAGGGGGAAGCCTGGCTCGGTCTCGTACCGGGTCACCACGGCGCGGCGTGCGCTGAGGATGCCGCGGGAGTCGGTGTACCCATGTGCGTGCGGGATGGCGGCGATGACGTCCCTCACGATCTGGTGCGGAGCCTCGAACCCGAACGCTGCCGGGTTGCCCGTGTGCAGCTTGAGCACGGTGTGGCCCTCCGCCTCGAGCCGGGCGGCCTCGTCGAGGGCGGAGCCGCGGATCTCGTACAGGACGTTGCGGAGCTTGGACGACTGGTCGAGCTTGCGCAGAGGGGGCACAGATCGAGCGTAGTGCGCGACCTTCGAGCGCCCAGAACGGGGCACGCGTGCGCGCCCCGTTCCCCACGGTCTCGTCCCGAGGACAACGACTGGTCCACCCGTTCGGGTGCGACGGACACGCCCGCGGCCGGCGGCTGGGATGCTCCTTCGCCGCCGGCCAGTGGGCCTCGGGCTGTACCTGCGGGCAGGGGGTCAGCCGTCGAGGTGGTGCCCGCGGTCGCGTGCGGGGACGCGAAGCCCTGAGGCGCGCAGCCGGCGGATCAGCTCCTTGGCACTGACCAGCTCGGCGCCCAGGTCGACGAGCTCGTCGATGCGCCGGTCCGGGACGTCGTAGTGGTCGTGGTCGAACCCTCGTGCGGGGATGCCCGCCCGGGACGCGAACGCGTGCAGCTCCTCCAGCGACGAGTCGCTCACGAGGTGCCCCCAGAGCATGCCGTGGTTCGGCCACATCGGCGGGTCGACGAGTATCACGTGAGCCATGTTCCCCGTCGGGAGCGCCAGACGCGTCCGGGACGCGCGATCGTCACGCGGTGAACAAGCGGCTCGCCTGGGTCTCCGCGTCGGCGTAGGCGCGTGCCGCCGTGTGCATCGCCGCGACGATCTGGTCCAGAGACGTCTCGAGCCGCGCCTCGGTGGTGGACCAGTCGGCGAGCACCCCGGAGAACGCCGTGGCTGCGGCACCACGCCATGACCCCTGGAGCTCGGCCAGCTGGCGGTGCATGGCCGCGACCTCCGACCTGATCGTCGCTGCGCGCGACTGGACACTCGCAGCCGCCTGGGACACCTGCGCGCTGTCGACCTCGAACCTGGTCACGGGACCTCCGTCGTCGTGGGGCCTCCTCCTGCGCCGGGGATCGGCGAGGACGGTGGGCCCGTCGACGACGACGCTACGAACTCCGGCGCGCCTGTGGGGCGGTGCGGCCGAGGTCGGTGAGCGTGCGCCCGGGACAGGGGCTGAGGTCGCATCGAGACCGCGGGCCGGTCCGGTCGGCAGCGCCCCTCATCTCGTCGAACGTGGAGAGGACGACGTGGACGGAAGAGCCGCCGCAGGGCGAAGGGGCGGAGCGGTCGGCTCAGGCGTCCGCCGACGCCTCGATGCTCTTCAGCTCCTTCTCCAGCCGCTGCAGCTCACCCGACAGGTTCTGCCGCGCAGGCTCCTCCCAGGCGGCACCGAGCGGGCTGACGAACAGCGACGGCCGGGCGAGGAGCTTGTGCAGGATGCGGACCCGCGCTCGCAGGTAGTCCTCGATCGGGAGGTGCGCGTACTCGGCGCGCACGTCCTGCAGGTACGACTTGTACTTCTGCGGCTCCGCGGCGAGCATCGCGAGGTCCGCGTCGCACAGCACGGCGCAGTCGAAGTCGGCGGGGTTGGGAGCGTGCCGGACCAGGGCGACCACGAGGTCGTGCACCCTCTCGGCGCGGGCCGCCGGGACGCCGAGCGCCAGCAGCTCGGCGCGGGCCAGGCCGGCAGAGGCGATCTCGTCCTCGCCGCCGCGGTTGGCGTACGCCTTGCGGTCAGCGGCGTCGAAGATCGCGCCGTGGTACCAGGCCGCGAGCCGGACGACGTCGGGCTCGTGGGTCTCCTCGACGAGCTGGTCGACGCGGATCAGCACGTCGACGAGGTGCTTCAGGTTGTGGAACGACCGGCCGGGGGACCCCCAGCGGTCGACGAGCGCTTGTCCCGCGTCACGGATCTGCTCGGTGGACGCGGTCGCGCCGACCGAGACGACGCTGCGTACATACGCGGACAACAGCCACTGCGGTGCGTCATGGACGCCCATGTAGTCCAGCCTCACGCCGACGGTAGGAACCCGCCATGGTAGCCCTCAGACCTGTGCCTCGCGGCCCGAACCGGGCTCCTCCTGGACAGATGACTGACTCGCCTGGCCGACCCGTGGCTCGACCGACGGCGACGGAGGTGTCTCGGGCGCTGACGAGGGCGGCGGCTTGGGGAGGGTGACCCTCACGGTGGTCCCGCCGCCCGGGGTCTGCTCCAGGGTGACCGTGCCATGGTGGGCGTTGACGATGGCGGCGACGATCGCCATGCCCAGACCCGCGCCGCCGGAGTCCCGACCGCGCGAGGCATCTACCCGGTAGAACCGCTCGAACACGCGCGCGGCGTGCTCGGGGTCGATTCCCGGCCCGTGGTCGCGCACCTCGATCACGCCCGCGTCGGCCACGTGCCCGACGGCGATCTCGACGGCCGTTCCTGGTGGGGTGTGGGTCACCGCGTTGCCGACGAGGTTGGCGAGCACCTGGCGCAGCCGCGACT
Organism: Cellulomonas sp. URHE0023; assembly: GCF_000688475.1. GTDB lineage: Bacteria > Actinomycetota > Actinomycetes > Actinomycetales > Cellulomonadaceae > Cellulomonas. The sequence goes on from NZ_JIAN01000005.1 coordinate 1,785,241, forward strand.
CCTCCCCGAGCACCTCGCAGACGCCGCCGGGCTCCCCGGCTCGGAGGGGCTCGAGCCGCACGGGCCGCGACGGGTCGAGGGCGTGCAGGTCGCTCACGGCATCGGCCGCGAGGACGGTCAGGTCGACCGGCATCAGGCGCATCGGGCGACCGTCGTCCATCCGGGCAAGGGCCAGCAGATCCTCGACGAGCGCACCCATCCGGGTGGCCGACGACTCGATCCTGCGCATGGTGTCGTCGACCTGCTCGGTCGTCGTCAGGGCGCCCATCCGGTAGAGCTCGCCGTACCCGCGGACCGTGGCCAGCGGGGTGCGCAGCTCGTGCGACGCGTCGGCGACGAACCGCCGCATGCGTGCCTCGGACGCGGTCTGGACGCCGAACGCGCGCTCGATCTGGGTGAGCATCCCGTTGAGAGCAGCGCTCAGGCGGCCGACCTCGGTGTGCTCGGAGGCGGCCGGCACGCGCTGCGACAGGTCGCCCGCGGCGATGGCCGCCGCGGTGGTCTCGATCTCGCGCAAGGGCCGCAGCGACCGGCGGACCGCCCAGGTGCCGGCGACCGCGCCGAGCAGCACGATGCCGAGTCCCGAGAGCAGGAGGACCAGGCTCATGTGCCGGACGGTGCTCTCGATGTCGCCGAGCGGGAGCGCGACGACCACCGACCCGGCCACCGAGCCGTCGCCGGTGTACACGGGGTAGGCGACGACGCGCCAGGGTGAGTCGTGCTGCGTCGAGCTCACGGTGTACGGCTCGCCGGACCTCACCTCCGCCTGCGCACCGGTCAGGTCGGGGACCTGCGGGATGCCGTACTCGGTGGCCGCGGAGCGCGAGATGTTCTCGCCGTTGAGATTCTGGACATCGTCGAGCTGGACCCGGACGTAGTAGTCGGTGGGCGCCATGTCGCTCCCGAACCCACGGCTCAGGGCCGCGACGGTGCTCTGGGCCAGAGCCTCGCCACCGCTGCGGAGCTTGCTGTCCACCTGACCGACGAGCGTGCCCTCCAGCAGCGCCGCACTCGTGGCGCCCGCGAGGACGAGGCCGACCGCGAGCAGCACGGTGACGATGCCGACGAGCCGCGAGACGAGGGTCGTGGCCGCCCACCGTTCCCGCAGCGCGCCGAAGCGGCGGACGCGAGGTGCGGGCGTGGCCTCGGGCGGACCGTCGGTGGGCTGCTCGACCACGACGTCAGCCGTCACGGCGACTCGCGCAGCAGGTACCCGACGCCGCGCTTGGTGTGGATGAGCGGACGCAGACGGGTGCCGTCGGGCCCGTCGACCTGGTCGATCTTGCGACGCAGGTACGAGATGTAGGACTCGACGATGTTCGCGTCGCCACCCCAGTCGTACTGCCAGACGTGGTCGAGGATCTGCGACTTCGACAGCACGCGGCCAGGGTTGAGCATGAGGTAGCGCAGCAGCTTGAACTCGGTGGGCGACAGGTCGATCAGGGTCCCGCTGCGCAGCACCTCGTGCGAGTCCTCGTCGAGCTCCAGGTCGGCGTACCGCAGCACGCTGCTGTCGTCGTCGAGCTCGGGCCTGGTCCGACGAAGGACGGCGCGGATGCGCGCGACCACCTCTTCGAGGCTGAACGGCTTGGTCACGTAGTCGTCCCCGCCGACCGTCAGGCCCTGGACCTTGTCCGCGGTGTCGTCGCGCGCCGTGAGGAACAGCACGGGCACGTGCTGACCCTTCTCACGCAGACGCCGGGTCACGGTGAACCCGTCCATGTCCGGGAGCATCACGTCGAGCACGACCAGGTCCGGCTCGACCTCGCGCGCGAGCCGCAGCGCTGCGGCTCCGTCCGCGGCGGCGTGGACCTCGAACCCGGCGAACCGGAGCGAGGTTGCCAGGAGCTCCCGGATGTTCGGTTCGTCGTCGACGACGAGGAGACGTGCCTCGGGGGGAACCTGGCCGGCGGCGTGAGCCGCGGAGTTCGGGGAGTCAGCACGCATGTGCCGAGTCTGGCCCTGGACCCTGGGAGTTGTCTGGATGTAGACAGAGTGTTCGTGCGGTGATCGAGCGGCACAGATCCGCGGGACGGACATGGACGAATGTCCACGGAGCGGGCGCGAGGCCCGTGATCGCCTTGCAGAGGGGCGTGGCGCGGGGGGTACCGTCTTCGCGTGACATCCCCCTCCCTCGGCGCCCCCCGCCCGGTCATCACCGTCATCCAGAGCTCTCCCGACGTTCAGCTCGACCGTTTCGCCGACTGGCTCGGCGACGTCGAGGTGCGCGTGGTCGCGGCATTCTCCGGCGAGCCCGTTCCGCTGGCCGAGGAGGCCGGTGACGGGCTCATCGTCCTCGGCGGCCGCATGTCGGCGCACGACGACACGATCGCGCCCTGGCTGCCCGAGGTGCGCGCGCTGCTCTCCGACGCGAGCACCCGCGGCGTCCCCACGCTCGGGATCTGCCTGGGCGCCCAGCTCCTGGCCGTCGCCCGCGGAGGACGCGTCCAGGTCGCCGCCCCTCCCGGACGCGAGGCTGGGCTCGCCGACGTGCGCTGGCGGCCCGAGGCGGTCGGTGACGTGGTCGTCGGAGCCGTCGCCGCCCTCGCAGACGATCGGCACCGCACACCGCAGCCCAGCATGCACGCGGACGCCGTGGTCGACCTGCCGCGTGGCGCCGTGTGGCTGGCGTCCTCGCAGATGTACCCGTACCAGGCGTTCCGGGTCGGGTCCGCGTGGGGTGTGCAGTTCCACCCCGAGGCGTCCTCCGAGACGCTGCGCACCTGGGCGGACACCCACGACGACGTCGACACCGAGGCCGTGGTCGCTGCGTACGACGCACGCGTCGACGAGGTGACGGTCGTCGGTCGTGCGCTCGCCGAGTCGTTCGCCGCACATGTCACGGCCGTCGCGCAGGAGCCGGAGCGCGTCACCGCCTGACCGGGACCGGCTCGCTTACGAGCCGGCGACACAACGCGAACGGCCGCCTCCAGAAAAGGAGGCGGCCGTTGCTGCGTGTCCCGCTGCACCCCAGGGTGCAGCGGGACATGACGTCATCAGGCGTTCGGGCGAGCGTTCCCCAGGACCCGACGGCGGACGAGCACGAGTGACGCGCCCGCCAGCACGAGCGTCGTGGCGACGGCGGCGAGCGATCGACCGTTCGATCCGGTGACGGGCAGCGTGCTGCTGGCGGTGGGCGTCGCGGCCGCGAGCGTGACCGCGATCTGCGACTGCGTCCCGCTCGTTGCTCCGATCGTGACCACGTGGTGCTCACCGGCAGGTACGTCCGCGGGGAGCGTCACCGTCAGGCGGGCGACACCCTGGACGTCGGCGACTGCGGTGCCGAGCAGGATCGGGTCCGAGTGCAGGTAGAACGACACGGTCTCACCGGGCAGGTTGCCGCTGGAGACCAGCGTCGTGGTCGCACCCGGGCTCAGTGCCTTCCCGCTGCTGGTAACGCTGGCGGTCGGCGCGGAGGTGGAAGGTGCTTCGCCCGCAACGACGAGCGTGATGGTGTTCTCGGTCGCCTCGACGCCGTCGGAAGCCGGCGTCGACACAGTCAGGACGTGGGTCCCGGGTGCGAGAACGGGAAGCGTCACGGTGACGAACTCGTAGTCGCCGATGGACTCCGCGGTGGCGAGGACCGTCGAGCCCTCACGGACCGTCAGCGGCGCGACCGGCCAGAGCGGGCCGGGGAACGAGACCTGGAACGAGGCCTGTGCGCCGGCGGCCGCGGTCAGCTCGGTCGGGACCACGATCTGCGGAGTCCCCGTCAGTCCGGGCGACACGATCGGGGGGAGACCGGTCTCTCCGCCCCGGGGCTCCACGACGTACTGGGGGAGCGGCGTTCGCGTGCTGATGCTCGGATAGGTCGAGTCGCCCGAGTACGACGCGAACATCGTGTAGGTACCCGCCTCGAGCGTCTTGGTGACCGAGGCGTTCCCGTCGGCGTCCAACGCGACGTCCTCGAGCCATGTCTCGTTCGTGTCGGCGTTCACCAGCCGCACGGTTCCGGTCACCGGTCCGGCCTGCCCGGAGACGTGGACGGTGATCTTGAGCGGCTCGCCGGCGAACGAGAACTCCGGGAACTGCACCTCCAGGCCGACCGCGACCAGAACCGGCGTGCGGACCTGCGAGCCGACCGCCGCCGGCGCCTCGGCGGCTGCGCTGGTGGCGAGGAACATCCCTGTGCCCAGCAGAAGGGCAAGGGCGGCGGCCGCGCGACCCGTCGAGGCGAGGCGTGTCATGAGAACTCCTATGTGTCATGGATCCGATTGCTCGGGCGCACGATCCAGGGTTCTCCCAGGGACTTCAAGGACGACTCGACGGGTTCCGCCTCGGGAGTCGGCAATGTCCGCAAGGTCGCTACGTGACCTGTGTCACTGCTCGATGACGAGGTCCTCCGCGTCGACGATCGAGTACGCGTAGCCCTGCTCCGCCAGGAAGCGCTGGCGGTGTGCCGCGAAGTCCTGGTCGACCGTGTCGCGCGCGACCACCGTGTAGAAGTGTGCCGTCCGGCCGTCGGCCTTGGGCCGCATGATCCGACCGAGCCGCTGCGCTTCCTCCTGGCGGGAGCCGAAGGAGCCGGACACCTGGATGGCGACGGCCGCCTCCGGCAGGTCGATCGAGAAGTTGGCGACCTTGCTCACGACGAGCTTGGTGATCTCGCCCGACCGGAACGCGTCGAACAGCCGCTGCCGCTCGCTCACGCGGGTCTCGCCCGTGATCAGGTCCGCGCCGATGTGCTCCGCGAGGGTGTGCAGCTGATCCAGGTACTGGCCGATGACCAGGGTCGGCTCGCCCTCGTGCTTGGCGACGAGCTGCTCGACGACGCGGTTCTTGCCCTTCGCGGTCGCGGCGAGGCGGTACTTCTCCTCGGGCTCCGCGGTCGCGTAGGCCATGCGGTCGGCGTCGGGAAGCGTCAGACGCACCTCCACGCAGTCGGCCGGGGCGATGTAGCCCTGGGCCTCGATGTCCTTCCAGGGCGCGTCGAACCGCTTGGGGCCGATGAGGCTGAACACCTCGTCCTCGCGGCCGTCCTCACGCACGAGCGTTGCGGTCAGGCCGAGGCGCCGGCGCGCCTGCAGGTCCGCCGTCATGCGGAAGATCGGCGCCGGGAGCAGGTGGACCTCGTCGTAGACCACGAGGCCCCAGTCGCGGGCGTCGAGGAGCTCGAGGTGCGTGTAGACGCCCTTCCGCTTCGTCGTGAGGACCTGGTAGGTGGCGATGGTGACCGGGCGGATCTCCTTGCGGGCTCCGGAGTACTCGCCGATCTCGTCCTCGGTCAGCGATGTCCGCTTGATCAGCTCGTCGCGCCACTGGCGCGCGCTGACGGTGTTGGTCACCAGGATCAGGGTCGTCGTCGACGAACGGGCCATGGCACCGGCGCCGACGAGGGTCTTGCCGGCGCCGCACGGCAGGACGACGACGCCCGAGCCGCCGTGGAAGAAGCCGTCGACCGCCTGCTTCTGGTACGGGCGCAGGTGCCAGCCGTCCTCGAGGAGGTCGATCTGGTGCGCCTCGCCGTCGACGTACCCCGCGAGGTCCTCGGCGGGCCAGCCCAGCTTGAGCAGCACCTGCTTGAGGTGACCGCGCTCGGACGGGTGGACGATGACGTCGGTCGCGTCGATGCGCGCACCGAGCAGCCCGGCGGTGCGCTTGGAACGGACCACCTCGACCAGCACGGCCGGGTCCAGCGCGTGCAGGATCAGGCCGTGCACCGGGTCCTGGACCAGCTGGAGGCGGCCGTACCGGGACATCGTGTCGGCGACGTCGACGAGGAGTGCGTGCGGGACCGGGTAGCGCGAGTACTGGAGCAGCACGTCGACCACCTGCTCGGCATCGTGCCCAGCAGCGCGCGCGTTCCACAGGCCCAGCGGGGTCAGGCGGTAGGTGTGCACGTGCTCGGGCGCGCGCTCGAGCTCGGCGAACGGGGCGATCGCGCGACGGCACGCCTCGGCCTGGTCGTGGTCGACCTCCAGCAGGAGGGTCTTGTCGCTCTGCACGATCAGGGGACCGTCGGTCACGTGGACTCCTCGTGGTGGGTCGTTGTGGGCAGGGCGGCGGCTGGGACGTCTCGGGTCACCGAGGCGATGCGGTGCACCGCGACGGTCAGCTCGGACTCGCGTGCCGGGTCGATCGCACGAAGTCGGCCTCCTTCGACGAGCACCGGCCGCAGGAGTCGCCGGTCGGGGACGCCGCTGGATCCGACGAGCTCGACCCACACCGCAACCTTCTCGGCTGCCGCCTCACGCAGGAGCACCAACGCGTCGACGGGATCTGCTGTTCCCGTGGACCCGGGCGCGAGCGGTTCGGCGTCCGCGGCCGGAGGCTGCGACGCACCGTCCGCTCGCACGCCCTCGTGGGTCGAGCCCAGGTCGGATGGCGTGTCCTCCGCGGCGGCGCCGGCGTCCCCCAGGGCCGGTGCGGTCGGCGACCCGTGCGTGGACTGCCTGGACGCGGTCAGGAGGCTGCCCGGGAGTCGCTCGGACTCGTCGAGACGTCGCTCCTCCTCGGCGCGGCGCAGCGCAGGGACGAGGGCGAGCAACCGCTCGTCGCTCAGCTGCTCGCGCGGAGAAGCCGTTTCACGCCGGCGCGCAGCGACGGCGGCGCGACGGCCCACCCGTCGCGCGGACGCCGCGATGTGCAGCACCTGACCGTCCGGACCCTCGACCACGGGCGCGAGACCGTGGGCCCGCAACATGTCGACGAGCTCGCTCGCAGGCGCCTGCGAGGCCAGGACGGTCGGCGCGAGGCGCACCAGGCCCAGTGACGCCAACCGGCTGTCCTCGGTGAGACCGGCCAGCAGCGACGGGTCGTCGGCGCGCAGGTAGCTGGAGGCGGATCCCGCGCGCAGGCGGCCGTGCCTCCGGGCGGCGTCGCGCACCAGGTACTCCAGCGGCTGCGGCACGGGTCCACGCGAGTGCCCGGCGAGCTCGGCGAGGAGCCCGTCGGCGGTCGCCCCGGCATCGAGCGCCCGGCGCACCGACTCCGGCGTGAACCGCACCGTGAGCGCTCCACCGCGTGACTCGACGTGCGTGACCCGGTCCAGGAGGTCCTCGAGCGCCGCGCTCGGACGCCCCGGGACGACGCCCGTCAGATCGCCCTGCAGGAGGATCTCGTCGACCGCGCGGGGGAGGGCGGCCGCGAGGGCGTCCGCGGGGTCGGCGGTGTCGGACTTCCTGCTCACGGGTGGCGCCGACTCGGCCAGCAGCGCCCGGCCTGCGTCGGACAGCGCGCCGGCGCCGAGGATGCCCAGTCGTCCCGCCTCCGCCAGGACCGCCGCGACGGCAGCGACCGGTGGCACAGAGCGCGGGGTACGCCAGCGCAGGACCGCGAGCACGCCCGGCGCGTCGAGCGCGGTTCCGGGCTTCGTCTGGGCCAGCGCGTCGAGGACCGACCTGCGCAGCCGTGGAGCCCAGGCCCGTTGCAGCTCGGGGTCGAGGGCCGCGCGGACCCCGCCGCGGTCGTCGCGCCCGCCGACCAGCCACGGGGTGCGCAGCATCGTCGTCCACGTCCGCGCCAGGGCGGCCCAGCGGTCCGGGACGTCGCGCGACGACCACTCGTCCACCGCGACCGTGGGAGCGAACGACGCGGGCTCCTCACCGTCGTCGGCGATGAACCCGGCAGCACCGGCCAGCTCGATGACGAACGCGGCCTCCGCCTCGTCCACCTCGAGAAGCTGGGCGGCGCGACGCAGCTCGCGCACACCGAGGCCACCTCCGCGCAGCACCGCGGGCGGGGTCTGCTCCCACAGGCGGATGAGGCGCGCGACCAGCAGGGTCGCACGTTCACCCGCCGCTGCCGACTCCGCAGCCACCAGCCCCGGGGCACGGTGCGGTGCATCTGCCGGGATGGGCGGCGACGTCGCGGGCGCGGCGTGCGTGCGACCCCCGCGCAGCGTCAGGGCGACGGTCCTCGGCAGGACGACGTGCCTTGCGTCGCCGGGTGCCAGCAGGCGGCGACGGATGAGCCAGTCGACCGCGGCCGCGGCGGCGGTGTTGTTGGAGGGCGCAAGCCCGACCGGCGGACCCCACAGGAGCGCGTCGAGCACGGGCTTCGCGCCGGTCGGAGCCGCCTCCAGCAGCCCGGGGATCTCCTCGGGCGTCGGTTGGTCCATCGGAGCCACCGCGGCCCTGCGGTTCCCGGCGTCCGGGCCCGCAAGACCAGCGGGGTACGGCCCGAGGACCTCGGCGAGCCCTGGAGACGCGAGCAGCGCGGCGGTCGCTCCGTCCGGGCGGTCCGAAGCCGCGCCGCCCGTTGTCGCGTGCTCGCCGTCGGGGGCCTCGTCGTCCGGGTAGACCAGTGCGGCGACGATCGCGAGCCGGAGCGCGCGTTCGACGGCGGCCACCTCGGCCTCGTCCTTCGCTCCGACCGCCGCAGGAAGGTCGCTCGCGCGAACGGTCCCCCCGTCGCTCAGCGCGGTCACCGCCTCAAGGACCTGCAGGACGCTCGCGTCGGACCCTGCGAGTGCCCTTTCGAGGCTCGACCGACTCGTCGCGCGCACCGCCAGCGACGAGAGCGTGGCCGGGGAGGGCGACGCCAGGTCCGGCCGGCTGCGCAGCAGCGCGACGAGCTCGTCGTCGCTGCGATCACGCAGATAGCCGATGAAGGAGGACATCCGGTCAACGATACGTGGGTGCGCCATCCGACACGTCGGTTGAGCGCACGCAGCACGGCAGGTTGGGGAGCGCCCGGGACCTGGCGGCGGCGGCCGATGGCCGTCTAGGGTCCGGACGTACGAGCCGTGTCCGAGGGGGAGCCTTTGGTAGGCAAGGAGATCGTCACCCGGCATCACGACCTCGCGCTGGTCGAGGGCAGGTCCAGGAGCACGGCCACGCTCGGGTTCTCGGGTCGTGTCCTCACGTGGGCGGACCTTCCTGAGGAGTCGCGTCTCGCAGCACGCCATCGGGGTCCGGTGCTCGCGGAACAGGTCGGAGCGGATCCGGGCTTCGAGCAACGGGGCCACGTGCTCCTCCAGCTGATGCGAGGCTGGCGCGCACACAGGGACCGTCTGTGCGTCGTGGTGGCTCGTCGTCCGGTGCTCGTCGGCGCGGGCGGTCCACGCGCCGCCGGCCCCTGGGAGCACCACGCGGTTCATCGCTACGACGTGGACGGGGAGCCCCGACGGCGGGTGGGCAGGGTGCCACCCGGGCTCGCCGACGACGACCGACCGGGCGCCGTCCCCGGAGGTGGTCCCAGCACACCGGCGCACCGCCCCGAGCATGAGGGTGCTGCGCACGCCTGGACGCGTCTGCCCGCGCCGGTCCGGGAGGGTGCCGAACGTGCCGTCCCTGTCCCCGTGGACTGGCTCGGGCACCTGACCCAGGTGTCCACGGACGGGGTCGGCACCGGTCACAGCATCGTCGTCCTCCGGCGTGACGAGCGCCGTGCGCTCGTCATCCGAGCCACGCGGGAAAGGGCACCGACCCCCGGGTTCTCCGTTGACGACCAGAACGATGCGCTCGCGCGGACCGACTGGATGGTGGAGCAGCTCTCCTTCGACCTGGGTGCCGCGAACGTCCTGCCACCCCCGGGCCCTCGCGTACGTCTGCCGTGGCAGTGACCCACTACGAGCTCCTCGGGGTGGAGCCGGACGCGGACGTCGCGACGATCCGCTCCGCCTATCTGCGCCGTGCCCGTGAGACCCACCCCGATACCGGCGGGACCAGCGCGCTGTTCGCGCAGGTCTCGACCGCCTGGGCCGTCCTGTCCGACCCTGACGCTCGCGTCCTGTACGACGAAGGGCTTCGCCCTGGCTCCGCCGGGGCCGACTGGGGCGAGGACGTCGCACTCGGTGCGTCGATGCCCTCGGCGCCCAGGCCGGCACCGCAGGCCCCACGGGCCGAGCCTGCGCCTGGACCAGGGCTGGACCGCGAAACCGATCGCGACGTGCTCGATCCGTTCAGCTCACCGCCGCGTGTGCTGCCGTCTCTCGACGAGGAGCTGGCGCCCTTCCCGCGACCGGCGATGTCACCACCACGGGCCGGCAGGCTGGTGTACCTCGGGATCGCCGGAGTCGTGGGCGTGGCAGCGGCGACCGGTGCGACGTCCTCGCCCACCGGAGAGCCGTCGACGTGGAGTCACGTGGTCACGCTGTACGCCGTGGTGCTCTACGTGGCGGTCCGCGGCCGCAAGATGCTGGCGCTCGACGTGACGTCTCGACGCAGGACCGCTGCGGGGGTGCTCTGGGCGATCGTCGTGCTCTTCCCTGCGATCGCGTTCGTGGGCGTGAGCCAGGGTGAGGTGGCGCCCTGGTCGGCCGTGACCCAGCTGGTCGGCGGTGTGCTCGTCGGGGTGCTCGCCGAGCGTCACGTGCGACGGGATCGACGGTGGTCCGGGGCCGTCGCGGCGATACGCGACCGACGCGCGCTCGCGGTGCAGTGGAACCGGTTGCTCCGGTTGCGGGAGGAGGTCGGCGAGACGGCCCGCGTCGAGCGCAGAGTGCTCGAGGTGCACGGCGAGCCACGCGTTATGTGGGCACTCCTGGCGCCCACGCAGGGCCGGGTGCTGGCCAGCGCCCCCGAGGAGGCGCCCCTGGCGTGGGTGGCCACACTCCGTGCCCGGGTCCCAGCCCAGTCGCGTACCGCGAGCCGGCCCCGCTGAACGACAGGGGGCGCGCGCCGACCAAGGTCAGGGTGCGACGCAGTCCACGCACGTCGTCGCAGTCGGCCGGGCCTCGAGCCGCCCCTCAGGGATCGGCCGCTCGCACACCAGGCAGGTCCCGTAGGTCCCCGCATCGACCCGTCGCAACGCGGCGTCGATCGAGGCGATCCGTGACGCGGTCTCGCGGGCGAGCGCCTCGACCTGCGCGCGTTCGAAGGCGATGGTCGCGCCCTCGGGGTCGTGCTCGTCGTCGGCGTTGCTGTCCCGGGAGGCGTCGACGACGGAACGGTGCGTGCTCTCGAGCGCAGCCAGCGTCTCGACCGTCGAGGCGCGCAACGCCGTGAGGCGAGCCCGCGCGTGTGTCAGGTCTGAGGGTGGGTCGTCGCGAGGCATCGCCCCTCCCGTCGTCGTCGGGCCAGGTCCCAGCATCGAGCAGAGGAGCGGCGCCCGCCCGTCCGGTCCGCGAAGGGGAGTGCGGGAGGTGTCCAGCCCGGTAGCCTTGGTCGGTACGTCTCTTACTGAGGACAGGGGTTCACCGTGCCTACCGGCAAGGTCAAGTGGTTCGACACCGAGCGCGGCTTCGGGTTCATCGCCAGCGACGACGGCGGCGAGGTGTTCCTGCACGCCTCCGCGCTGCCCGAGGGTGTCACGGCACCGAAGCCCGGCGCCAAGGTCGACTTCGGCGTGGCAGACGGCCGCCGCGGTCCGCAGGCCCTCTCGGTGAAGCTCCTCGACCCGGTTCCGTCGGTTGCCAAGGCGGCGCGCAAGCCCGCCGACGACATGGCCGTCATCATCGAGGATCTCATCAAGGTGCTCGACAAGATCGGTAACGACCTGCGTCGGGGCCGCTACCCGGAGAAGGCCCGCGGCACCCAGTACGCGACCTTGCTGCGCGCCGTCGCCGACGACATCGAGGCCTGAGCATGGCCGCGGCGACGAAGGACGCAGTCCTGGGCTCGGCGGTCGACCTGGCCCGTGAGGTAGCGATCGAGCTCGCCGAGGACCCGGCCGACGTCGGTGAGTACCTGGGCATGGTCGTCGAGGGCGAGCGTCTGGTCACCCACCGCTTCGCCTCTGCCGCCCGCGGCTACCGCGGGTGGGAGTGGACCGTCACCGTCGCGCGCGTGCCCCGTGGGCGCACCGCGACCGTGTGCGAGGCCGAGCTCCTGCCCGGCCCCGACGCGGTCCTCGGGCAGACCTGGCTGCCGTGGTCGGAGCGGATCCGTCCCGGCGACATCGGCCCTGGTGACGTCCTGCCCTTCCGTGCCGACGACCCGCGGCTCGAGCCCGGCTGGACGCCGTCCGGCGACCCCGAGCTCGACTCCGTGGCGATCGACGAGCTCGCGCTGGCTCGTGTGCGGGTGCTCTCGCCCGTCGGTCGCGACGAGGCTGCCGAGCGCTGGTACCGCGGGCCGCACGGCCCGACGAGCGCGGGGGCCGTCGCCTCGGCCGCTGCCTGCTACAGCTGCGCGTTCCTCGTTCCGCTGCAGGGTTCGCTCGGGACGGTCTTCGGCGTCTGCGCCAACGAGTGGTCCCCCGACGACGGTGTGGTGGTCAGCCTGGACCACGGCTGCGGTGCCCACTCCGAGACCGATGTCGAGCCCGCGGCGACGGACTGGCCGGCGCCCGACCCGTTGATCGACGAGCTGAAGCTCGAGCTCGTCCCCGCGACGGTCCGCGCCGAGCCGGCGCCCGCACCGGTCGAGGAGGTCGTCGCCGAGTCGGTGGACGAGGTCGTCGGCGAGACGGCTGAGGCTGTAACCGAGACGGCTGAGGGCGTCGCCCAGACGGCCGACGAGGTCGTCGCAGAGCCGGCTGAGGCTGTTGCCGAAACGGCCGAGACGACCGATGAGGTCGTCGCCGAGCCGGCTGAGGGTGGTGCCGAAACGACCGAGACGGCCGATGAGGTCGTCGCCGAGCCGGCTGAGGGTGGTGCCGAAACGGCCGAGACGGCCGATGAGGTCGTCGCCGAGCCGGCTGACGGCGTCGCCGAGACCGCCGACGAGCCGGTGCACGAGCCTGTTGTCGGCTCCGACGAGACGGACGCCGCGACCTCACCCGAGTCGTGACCGTCGACGCCTTCGGCACGGCAGCCCTCCGAGCTGCCGTGCTGGGGGCCTGGCGGGCCTCTCCCGCACGGCTGCGCGAGGACGCCAACACCGAGGAGGACCACGCCCGCGGCTACTACCGCGACCGGGTCGTGGTCGAGCTCGCGCAGAACGCCGCCGACGCCGCGGTACGCGCCGGTACGTCCGGCAGGCTCCTGCTGCGGCTCGACCGCTCCGACGACGGCACCCTCGTCCTCGTCGCGGCCAACACCGGGCACCCGCTCGACGCCGACGGCGTGGCGTCGCTGTCCTCGATGCGCACGTCGTCCAAGCGCGGGGACGAGCGCGTGGTCGGCCGGTTCGGGGTCGGGTTCGCCGCGGTCCGGGCCGTCTCGGACGAGCTCTCGTTGCTGTCGACCACCGGAGGGGTGCGGTTCTCGGCGCGTGACACGGCCGGTCTGCTCGCGGAGGCGTCGCAGGGCTACGCCGGACTGGACGACGAGGTGAGGCGTCGCGACGGGTCGCTGCCTGCGCTGCGCCTGCCGTTCCCCACGGCCGGACGCCCACCTGCCGGCTACGACACCGCGGTCGTGCTGGAGCTGCGCGACGAGGTCGCCGCTGACGAGGTCCGGGGGCTGCTGCGCGACGTCGGTGACGCGCTCCTGCTGGCGCTGCCGGGGCTGGTCGAGATCCTGGTCGAGGACAACACCTCGGACGCACCGAACCGCCGGATCACGGACGTGGCCCACCGCTGGGTGGTGCTGTCCGCACAGGGTGAGCTCGGGCTGGACCTGCTGGCGGACCGACCGGTCGAGGAGCGCGGCGCCCGGACCTGGCGCGTGACGTGGGCGGTGCCCCGCGACCAGACGTCCTCGGACTGGGCGCGTGTGGTCCATGCCCCGACCCCGACCGACGAACCGTGCACGGTCCCCGCGCTGCTCGTCGCGACGCTGCCGCTCGACCCGACCCGGCGGCACGTGGCCGTCGGCCCGCTCACCGATGCCGTGCTCGACCACGCCGCCGACGCGTATGCCCGCCTCGCGCACGAGCGCGCTGCCGCGGGCGAACCCGGCGACGCCCTCGCCCTGGTGCCGATGGGTCTGGCGTCCGGCGCCCTCGACGGAGCGCTGCGTGCGCGGATCGTCGCGCGGCTGTCGCACACCCCGCTGGTCGTGCCCGCGGCAGCAGCGGCCGGCGGCGCACGTGACACGGACAGGGCCGCCCCCGTTCCCGTGCTGCTCGAGCCGCGGCGCGCCGTGATGCTCGAAGGTCGAGCCGGTCACGACGTGGCGGTCGTCGCGGCGCTCGGTCGTCGGATCGGGGGGCTCGTCGTCGTGCCCTCCGGCAAGGAGGCGCAGGCGCGCGCCCTGGGTGTCGAGGCGCGTGGTCTGGCAGACGTGGTCGAGGAGCTCCCCGCGGTGAGCGGTGGTGACTGGGTGGCCCTGTACGACGCCGTGGCGCCACTCGCGGACGACGCACGGGACCGGGAGGCCCTCGGCGCGCTGCCGGTCCCGCTCGCGGACGGTCGCGTGATGCGGGGTGCACGAGGCCTGGTGGTGCTGGACGCCGACCTGGCCGACGCGGTCGGCACGGACGCGCTCCGGGACCTCGGACGCTGGGGCCTGCGCGTCGTCGACCCGGCGGCCGCGCACCCGCTCCTGGCGCGTCTGGGTGCCGACGCGCCCGACGCCCGCGGGCTGCTGCAGCACCCCGCACTGCGGGCGGCCGTCCTCGAGCAGGCGGACGACGACGACCTCCAGCTGGCAGACGAGGTCACCGAGGCCGTCCTGGCCGTGGTGCGGGCGGTCGTCGGTGATGCCCATCCCCGGGACGCGGCCGGCGCGGTCGCCGACGCGGCAGCGTGGCTCGGGCTCCTCACGCTCCCGGCAGCGGACGGCGAGCCCACCCCTGCGCACGGGCTCGTCCTGCCGGGCGGGCCCGCGTCCGAGCTGCTCGACCCCAGGGTCCTCGCGCCGGTGACGCTGGAGGCGGTGGAGCGCTGGGGCACGACGACCTTGGTGGCCGCGGGCGTGCGCGACGACCTTGCGGTCATGCGTCTCACCGAGGTCGTCGCCGAGCCGGCGTCCGTGGACCCGGACGGGAGGGACGATGCGAGCCTCGCCGCCCAGTCGCTGGACGGCTGGCCCGACTACCTCGAGCACCTGTCCAGCACGCTCGGCGCAGGCGAGTACGTGGGCGACGCGGTCGCGGTGGCGGACCTCGACGCCGTCGACCCGGACCGTTGGGAAGGGCTCCTGGCGAGGCTCGCCGCCGAGCCCGGTCTGCGGCGGGCCCTGCTCGAACCCGTGCGCGGGGAGCGGGGGGCGAGCGCACCGTCGTACACCGCGTGGTGGCTGCGCGACCGTGGACCCGAGGAGCTGGGCGGGATCTTCGCGGTCGACGCCCCAGACGCCGGTCCCGAGGAGGATCCGTTCGGGTCAGGTGCCGGCGCCGTGCACCCGTCCGACCCAGCCGCGGCAGCCGGCCTGCGCGCCGTGCTCCCACCGGTCCCCGAGGTGCTGCGCGGGCTTGACGAGGCCGTGCAGATCGCTCTGGGGGGAGTCGCGGCTCTCGACGACCTCGGGCCCGCCGCGTGGGCACAGCTGCTGGATGCGCTCGGAGCGGCAGGGACCCCTGTCGAGCCTGCGACCGCGGTCGCGCTCTGGCGCGGCATCTCCGCGGCCGCCGACCGGCTCGGCGGGGCGGGTGGGCCGCTCGAGGACGGCCCCGAGCGGCTCCCGGCGATCGTCGCGCCCGGGCGGGTGGCCATGGTGCACGCCGACGACGCGGCCGTCGCGGAGGAGCCGATGTGGTGGCAGCGCACCGACCTGGCGGCGCTCGTGCCGGCGACACCGGCACGTGCGGACGCCGTGGCGCGGCTCCTGGACGTGCGGGCCGTCACGGAGCTCGCCACCGGGGACGTCGACCGGCCGCAGGAGGGTGTGGTCACCCCCGTGCCCGCCGAGGTGGCAGGAATCCTTCCCGGAGCGCCGACCACCTGGGTCGAGCACGACGAGCTCACCGTCGACGGCACGCCCGTGGACTGGTGGGTGACGGGGTCCGGTCCTGACGCCGTGGTCCGGACGGTGCACGTCGCAGGGCTCGCCGCCGGGCTCGCCCAGGCTGCCGGTCGATGGTGGGCGCGCAGCGCGGTCGAGTCTGTGCTGCTGGCGCCGGAGCGTGCGCCCGAGCTGACGCTGGACCGCGCGCTCGAGGACTGACCGCGTCAGGGCGCGGAAGGCCCGGGGGTCTCGGCGTCGACGGGCGGGTGCCTGCGTGCCCAGCGGGTGCCGAGCAGACCGAGCACGATCCCGACCCCGCAGACCCACGACGCGTACCAGTCGATCGACCCGACGGCCGCCAGCACGACGACCACGACGAGCGCGACCGCCCACCCGAGCGTGCCGACGCGCATGACCCGGCCGAAGTTGACGGGGACGGGAGGCGGTGGGGTACGTCGAGGGTTCAGCATCGACGAGCGGGACGACGGCACGGCACGAGGGTAGCCCGGCGCGGATCGGCGTCAGGACACGGAGCCTCGCCCGGCCCGGACGTCGGGTGTGGGGCTGCTCAGCGCGTCGCGACCGACATCGACGTCGCAGCGGCAAGGGCCTCGGGCACGGCGGCGAGGTAGGCGTGGGCGACGTCCCAGGGCTCGAGGCCCGTGGCGGCGACGCCCTCGATGTCGTTCTCCTCGTGCGCCATCACGGCCGCGAGCACGGCACCGTACGGCCCGGTCTGGTCGCGCAGGGCGCTGCCGATGTCCTCGGAGACCCCGGACCGGCTGACGAGCGTCTCCGCCGAGACGTTCTGCTGCTGGGCGACGGCGGAGAGCAGACCGACGGTGTACGCGGAGGCAGAGCCGGACAGGTTCATGCAGGCGATGGCGCGCGCGAGGATCGACCACAGGGTGCCGACCGTCGCGGGCCGGGCGTTGATGAGCGACGCCATGGCGAGGGTGATCAGCTGGCGCGGGCCCAGGAGCACGATCGCCTGCTGGACCGAGTCGATCTGGCGGCGGACGCCCATCGCCGACGAGTTCACCAGGTGCAGGACGCGCATGGTGAGCTCGGGGTCGGACGCGATGGTGCGCACGACGGCGTCGGGGTCCGGCTGATCCGCGGAGAGGATGGTGACGAGGTTGAGGCACTGCGCCTCGCCGACGGTGAAGTCACGCGGCGGAGCGGTCTGGCGGCGCTCGAACATCGGGCCCTGCAGCAGGTCGACACCGAGCTCGAGTGCGCGGGCGACGGTCTCGGACGTGTCGGCGCGCTCCCCGATGACGCTGGCGCCGGCCGCGTGCGCGCGGTGCACGAGCTCCGCGACGTCCAGGCTGCGGGAGAGGTCGATCTTGACGAGGTCGATCAACGGCAGGAGGACGTCCTGGCTGGGGGTGCCGGTGTAGTCACCGATGGCCAGGCCGACGTTCTGCGCCCGCAGTGCCTCGAGCCGGCCGGCGAGGTCGCCGTACGACGTCAGCCACAGGGGCAGCTCGATGATGACGCCACCCGGCACGGCCGGCAGAGGTATCGACCCGAGCAGCAGCCCGCTGGTCGCGCGCACCATGAGCGGGAACTCGCCGGCGACCGTCTTCGGGTCGAGCGTCGCGTAACCGGCGTCGAGGGCACCCTCGAGCAGCTGGAAGTCGGGGAGACCGTCCGCGCCGGGAACCTCACCGCGCACGGCGTAGCCGAAGACGGACCGGTCGGGGTTGACGATCGGCTGCCGGTGCATCGTGGCGCGCTGCAGCCTGTGATCTGTCTGGAACTCGTTACCAAGCACTGTGTCTCCCGTTGCCCTTGCGTCTTCTCAGTACATCGGCCACGCAGGCCCGAACGTGAGGGTTGGCGACAAGTGACGTGTGTGAGATCGCCCGTCAGCCGACGGGTGCGCGCACGGGCCAGTCGCCGTCGAGCACGACCTGAGCCGCGGCGCCGGTCCGGATGTCGACGACGATCGGTGCGAGCAGGTTGGCCGTCGGGCTGTCCTGCTCGGTACGACCCGGGTGGACCACCACGAGCGCCACGGTCGACTCCGTGACGGCGTCCCACGCGAGCTCGTCGGCGTCGATGGTCGGCGAGTAGTCAGGAAAGTGAACCGCCGGGCTGACGACGAACAGCCGGATCGGCGTGTCCTTCTCGTCGGTCGGGATGCTGCGCAGCGCGAAGAGCGCGCCGCTGGCGTCCAGGGGCTCGAGTGCGTAGCGCAGGTGACCCGGCAGGCCGGGCAGGGGCGCGACGAGCTCCAGCAGCGCGGGCACGTCGACGTCGTCGCCGGGTCCGGGGCCGGCGACGACGCGAACGGTGGTGCCAGATCCAGAAATGGTGCTCATCGAAGGAAGTCTGACAGGGAAGGCTGGATCACCTTGGCTGCCGCACCGAGAGCGCCCTGGTAGGCGACCTGCTGCATCTGCAGCTCCATGATGGTCTTCGCGATGTCGATGTCCTCGACGCCCGAGATGAGTGACTTCACGTCCAGGTCCTTGCTCGCGAGCGTCGACGTCGCCCCGAGCACCTGGTTGTGGCGCGCTCCGACCGAGGAGACCTCGGTGAGGATCGCGTCCATGCGGGTGTCGATCGCCTTCAGGTGGGTCGTGGGGTTGCCCCCTGCACGCAGCGTGGCGGACACCTGGTCGAGCAGGGCGAACACCGAACCGGGGCCGTCACCGAAGACGGCGGCTCCGTCCGAGTCGACGCGCACGGTGGCCGTCTCGCCGATCCGCCGCTCGACCGGCATGGCCGTGGGGCTGCCGGTGAACGTGTAGGACGGCGGGCTGGTGGTCTTGTCGCTGGCGAAGGCGACGCCCGCGTTGGACGTCCCGGCGAAGACCGAGCGACCGACGTAGGTGGTGTTCGCCTGCTGGAGCATCGCGTCGCGAAGGCCGTCGATCTCGGTGGCGAGGGCGTCGCGTGCCACCTGGTTGAGGGCGCCGTTCCCGCCCTGGACGGTGAGGTCCCGGACGCGCCGCAGCTGCTCGAGGGAGCCCTGCATCGCCGTGTCGATCGTCGAGAGCCACGAGGCGCCGTCGGCCGCGTTGCGGCCCTGCTGCGCGATCGTGCGCTGCTCGCCGCGCAGGCGGAGCAGGTCCGAGGCAGCCGCCGGGTCGTCTGACGGTGCGTTGATCTTCTTGCCGCTGGACATCTGCCCCTGAAGGGCTGCCATCGCCGACAGGTTGCCCTGAAGGTTGGACAACGTCTGGCGCTGGACCGTCTGCTGAGTCACGCGAGGAATCATGATCTCTACCTCCCGACCATTCCGGTGCGGTTGATGAGGGTGTCGAGCATCGCGTCGATGGCCGTGAGCACGCGTGCGGCACCTTCGTACGCGCGCTGGTAGGCCAACATGTTGACGGTCTCTTCGTCGACGTCGACGCTGGCCTGGGAGAGCTGGCCAGCCTCGGCGGTCGACCGGGACGACTCTGCCACTGCGGCGCGGGATGCGGCAGAGGCGGTGCGAGATCCGATCTCGACGACGGACTTGTTCCACTGGGCGTTGGGGCCGGACGTGGCGTTGGCCAGGTCGGCGAGCCGCGAACCGATCGAGCCGTCCAGCGCACCGCCGCCCGCTGCTGCCACCGCGATGTCGGCGGGGTCGGTGATCGCGACCTTGATGCCGAGAGCGGCGGGCCGACCGGCGGTGAACGTGAAGAAGTCGCCCCCGGGGCTGCCGACCGTGGCGGGCGGAGTGGGAAGGGTCTGGGCCGAGCTGTGCAGCGCGTTGACCTGGGAGGCCAACGTGGTGGCGAGCTCGTCGTACCGGGCAGCCGCCTCCGTGAGGATGCCGCCGGTGCCGGTCGAGTCAGGAGCAGCGAGCACCGAGAGCAGGCCGGCGACGCGGCCGCCGTCCAGCGCGGCAGAGCGCTCGGGGTGCTCTGCCCAGACGACCTTGACGCCGGTGCCCGGCGTCGTTGCGTCACCGGTCGCCTCGCTGAACACCTTGGCGCCCGCGACGGCGAGGCCGTGCGTGCGGGTGCCGGAGACGAGGGCGTTCCCGCCGACGAGCACGTCCATCTGGCCGTTGGGCTGCACGACGACCGACGCACCGACGGTGGCGGACAGCTGCGTGACCAGCAGGTCCCGCTGGTCCATGAGCTCGGCGGCCGTGCCGCCGCTGTTCGTGATCTCCAGGATGCGGCCGTTGAGGTCGGCGACGCTCGCGGCGGTCGTGTTGACCTGGTCCACGAGCGAGACGGTGGTGTTCCGCGCCTGGTCCCACTGCGTGCTGGCCGCTGAGTACAGGGTCGCGATGCGGTCGGTGACCGCGCCCGCCTGGTTGAGCAGGACCGCGCGTGCCGAGTTCTTGTCGGGCGAGTTCGCGACGTCCGCGAACGCTCCCCACATGGTGGAGAGCTGGTTGGCCAGGCCGTCCGCGCCGGGCTCGCCGATGCTGCCCTCGAGCGTCACGTAGGCGTCCGAGCGGGCCTTGAGGTAGGAGGCGCCCGACGTCTGCGTCCGCACGCGGGCGTCGAGGAAGGCGTCGCCCAGCCGGTCGATGCCGGTGACGCGGACGCCCTGGCCCGGGCCGTTGTTCGTCGAGAACATCGACGGGACGGTGGACGCAGGCTGGGAGGCCATGGTGGCGCGCTGGCGGGTGTAGCCGACCGTGTTGGCGTTGGCCACGTTCTGGCCGGCGACGTCGAGGCCCTGGCGCTGCGCGATCAGCGAGCTGAGGGCGGTGCCGAGTCCGGAGAAGGTGCTCACAGTTGTTTTCCTTACCTCAGAACGAGCGGTCGACCAGCTGGGCCGACGCTCGGGACGGGGCGGCGTGGCCGGATCCGTCGTAGGTGTGGACGTCCTGGAGGGACATCAGGGTCTCCTGGGTGGCGCGGTGCGACATCGCGAGGAGCTCGCGGTTGCCGTCGGCCAGCTGGGAGATCTCCATGGTCAAGGTGGCGAACGCGTCGCGGTGCGCGCGGAGAAGCTCGTTCCACGGCTCGGGGGCGGCGTCGGCGAGCTCGGCGAGGCTTGCGCCCGGCGAGAGGTTGAGCGTGCGGGCGACCTCGTCGGCCTCCACGGCGCGCCCCAGGTCGGCGTCACGGATCTCCTCGAGCACGGCTTCCACCTCGCGGGTGGCATGGCCGAGCCATCGTGTGCGTCCGCTGGTGAGGATCATCTGCTCCTCCTCCAGCTTGAACAGCAGGAGCTCCAGCAGATTCCGCTCGCGCCACAGCACGTCGGACAGCTGCGTCAGTGACATGGTCCGGTTCCTTTCCGCCTCGGGTCCGGTCGGTCTCGAGGTGCGTCTCCAGCCACCTATCGGGCGAGTCTCTCGGATTCTGACGAATCTGGGCCGACGACTTGCGTCATGAACATCCGATTTGAGGTGACACGGGCTGTAACGCGTCTCAGCAAGCGCTTGCCCGCAGGCTGCATGCTGGCAATCGCGCGGAAGTCCGACTTCTCCGGTTGGTGTCTAGTGATCTGCATCACACCCTCTCGGGCGAGGTGCTAGCACCTACCCCCGAAGTTCCGCGTGATCATCGGCCAAACCCGGGATTGCGCCTTCCCGAGCCGCGATCGGGTATTGATGCGAGTTTCGAACTAAACCTCAAGCCCGGCGCCAGACCTACCGAGCGACTATGTGTGACCACGCAGACTCCCTCCACCGATGACCTTGTCCTCGCCAACATGCCCCTCGTCGGGTACGCAGTGAGTGAGCTCCTTCACCGGGTGCCGCCGTCTGTCTCCCGCGACGAGCTGATCTCCGCCGGGAGCCTCGCTCTCGTGCTCGCGGCTCGCGCCTACGACCCCACCACAGGGGTGCCGTTCGCGCGGTACGCATCGCTGCGGATCCGCGGCGCGCTCGTCGACGAGCTGCGCTCCATGGACTGGGCGACGCGCGGTGCGCGCCAGAAGGTCCGCGAGCTCGCCCAGACGTCGGAGCGGCTCACCGCCACCCTGCGTCGTGCGCCGAGCCGCGAAGAGCTCGCCGGTGCCCTGGGCACCGACGTGGCCGCGGTCGACAAGGCGAGCCAGGACGCCGCACGCCGGGTCCTGTCGATGGACTCCAGCGACGTGCCCGTCGCCGAGCTCGTCCGCGACGGCGCCCCGAACCCGGAGGAGGCATTGCTCTCGAGCGAGCGTCTTCGCTGGCTCCGCGCCGCCGTGCACACCCTCCCCGAGAAGCTCCGCGTGGTCGTCGAAGGCATCTTCCTCGAGGACCGTTCCGTCGCCGAGCTGGCCGACGAGCTGGGAGTCACCCAGTCCCGTATCAGCCAGCTGCGCACCGAGGCACTCTCACTTCTGAAGGACGGGCTCAACGCCGGCCTGGACCCCGACATGCTCCCCGAGGCCGAGCGCCCCGACGGGGTGGCCGAGCGTCGTCGCCAGAAGTACTTCGCGGCCGTCGCCGCACGCGCGGCGATGGCGCCCATGGCGCCCCGCGGCATCATCCCCTCCCCGCACACCGCCAACCGGGAAGAGGTCCTGCGCGAGGGCCTCGCAGCCGGCCAGCGGGCCGCAGGAGCGCACGCCTACAGTGCTTGACCGGCCCGTATCCGCGCGCTGACCTGCGCGCGGATACGCCGGAACCTGGATCGCGGAGCCGGAAAAAACTTCCTCTCCGAAATCCTTTGCAACTGGTCGGCCCTGCCGATCAGAGGGACATGCCCACGGATGGGCTGTCCGACCCCACTCAAGGAAGAAGATCATCATGGGTCTCTCGATCAACCAGAACATTGCGGCCGTCAACTCCTACCGCAACCTGTCCAACACGCAGAACGACCTGAGCAAGTCGCTGGAGAAGCTCTCGTCCGGCTTCCGCATCAACCGTGCGGCGGACGACGCGGCCGGTCTGGCGATCTCCGAGGGCCTGCGCTCGCAGGTCGGTGGCCTGAAGGTCGCCGCCCGCAACGCTCAGGACGGCATCTCGGTCGTGCAGACCGCTGAGGGCGCCCTGACCGAGGTCCACTCCATCCTGCAGCGTGTTCGTGACCTGTCCGTCCAGGCCGGTAACGACTCCAACAACGCCGCAGCGCGCTCCAACATCAAGACCGAGATCGACTCCCTCGGTGACGAGCTCACCCGCATCGGTGGCTCGACGAACTTCAACGGCACCAAGCTGCTCGACGGCTCCA